>NZ_CP137557.1:1955000-3155000 GCF_019249655.2 Segatella copri | reverse complement strand
TGTCATAGAGAAACTTGACAAGAAGGCCAACGTGGTTGACATCATTGAAGTGTCCATGAAGTTCAGCAAGTGGTTGGAGTTCCGTGCCAAGTCTGACCCTACGATAACAACTGAGTTGATGAAGGCAATCAATCATCTTCAAGACTTGTTTATCATGGAACAGATGGGTGTTAAATAATTAAGGAGTATGGCAACAGCAGCAGAAAAGAAACTCGCATACGAGCAATGGAAGGAACGGTGCAAGCAAGTTCAGGCTTTCACCGACACCTCTCTTATGCGTAAGGAAACGCCCCTTGAAAAGGAAAAACGTATTCGTAGGCTGCAATCCAATTACGCTGCATTCTGCGAATATTACTTTCCGCATTTCCTACAGCTGAGAGATAAGACTACAGGCGAAGTAATCCGAACCATACACAATGCGCCTTTTCACAATCAAGCTGCACAGAAGGTGAAGAACACGCCGAACCTCAAAGCGGTCTTTATGTGGCCTCGTGGTCATGCCAAGTCCACCCACATGGACATTTTTACTCCTTTGTGGCTGATGTTTCAGACCAAGCGTCTGATTAACTTCATGGTGGTAGTTGGCAAGTCCGAGGATAGTGCCATCCGTTTGCTTGGCGACATCCAGGCTGAATTGGAGTACAACCAACGCATCATTGCCGACTTTGGCACACAAAAAAACGCTGGCGACTGGCAAGAAGGTGAGTTTAAGACCAAGGACGGCGTGAAGTTCCTTGCCTGTGGTCGTGGTCAATCTCCTCGTGGTTTGCGTGACCGTGAGGCACGTCCAGACTACATTGTCATTGATGACCTCGATGATGATGAGCTTTGCCGTAACGAGAAGCGTGTGCATGACCTCACCGACTGGGTGAAAGAAGCCCTTTTCGGTTCGCTTGATGTAGGTCGTGGTCGCTTCATTATGGTTGGAAACCTCATTTCAAAAACTTCCGTTCTTTTCAACCTGGCACATACCAAGGGGGTGTTCCTTTCTAAGATTGTGGCGGTTGATTCTGATGGCGAACCAGTATGGCGTGAAAAGTGGACAAAGGATGAGGCGAAGGCTTATGCCGATTTTGTGGGCTTCCGAGCATGGAACAAGGAAATGATGCACAACCCAATTAAGGACGGCACCATCTTTCGCCATGATTGGATCCATTATAAGAAGGTTCTTCCTCTCAATAAGTACGACCAGCTTATCTGTTACACTGACCCTTCTTTCAAATCGACTACAGCCAACGACTACAAGGCTTCACGCTTTTGGGGCAAGATTGGCACAGAGTTCCATTTGATTGATTGCTATGTGCGTCAAGATACCGTTGGCGGTATGGTCAGATGGCTATACAATCTTTATGAATCATTGCCAGAGGATGTGACGGTTTCCTTCTTCATGGAGGCAAACTTTCTACAGGACACCATCCTTGATGAGTTCACGGAAGAGGGTAATCGGCGCGGCTACCAGTTGCCGATAACAGGCGACAAACGCAAGAAGCCCGATAAGTTGCAGCGTATAGAGGCCATATCCCCATTGTGGGAGCGTGGTTTTGTCTTCTACAATGAGGCGTTGAAGGATTCTCCTGACATGGAAGTTGGCATTGAACAGACGCTTTCACTTGAACGTGGCAGCCGCGTGCATGATGATGCGCCCGATGCTGATGAGGGTGCCATCTGGATGCTCCAGCGCAACACAAGGCAAGTTAAGTATAAACCGAGGTTTGGCAAGCGTCCGACCTCTAAAAACAGTTGGTAAGATTATGATTAGACTATTCAGAGATTTGATTTTCGCTTGGCGTTACAAGCGTGCTGTCAAGGAAGCCATTTTGCTCTCCCAGGGTAGTGGTTTGAAATATTATGTCCTTTATATGAACGGTGGTTTTAAGGTCGTTCCAAAGCAGACCATCAAGACGCTTGTGAAGCGTCACCGTTTCAAAAAAGGCACCAAGGTTGAAGACATCGAACGGCGTGCCTTGTTTGTTACAAAGTAAGGAGGTGCATCATGTTTATAACAGAGGATGATTATAAGGTGGTTATCGGCGATACCGCCATGAAGGTGGTTTCACAGGCTTCTGCCGAGAATCGTGCCAACGCCGAGCGTGAGGCACAGGAGGAAATTTCGGGCTATTTGCGCCCTAAGTATGATTGTGACGCTGTATTTGCAGCGGAAGGTGATAAGCGCAATCGTCAGATTGTGATGTTCACTTGCGACATTGCCCTTTACCACATGGTTTCGGCAATGCCTCAGAAAATGGGTTCCGACATCAGAAAGGAACGCTATGAGCGTGCCGTCAAGTGGTTGGAGGGTGTTCAGTCCGGAAAGATTGTACCTGACCTTCCCTTGATGCTTGATGAGGATGGTGAAATGGTTGGCTGTTCCATTGTCTATGGCTGTCAGCCTAAACTAAGACATAA
This sequence comes from Segatella copri, assembly GCF_019249655.2. NCBI lineage: Bacteria > Pseudomonadati > Bacteroidota > Bacteroidia > Bacteroidales > Prevotellaceae > Segatella > Segatella copri. The sequence continues at coordinate 3,152,594 of NZ_CP137557.1, read as the reverse complement.
CTGGTAAACGATATGGGAGTTATTCAGAATTTAATACAGAACATTACAGGCAAGCCGAACGTCTTGCACACGAAATATGGTGACTACAACCTTGCCAAGTCTTCTGGACGTAGGAATGTCCAAAAGATTGTGGCACAGCTTCAACGTACCACCGAGGCACTTACACGTTCCGACATGAAGGACTGGCGCAATGCCTGGCAGATGGCAATCAGTGTGGAAAGTCCCAACCGTCAACATCTCTATGACATTTACCGTGACGCTGATGTTGATGCTCACCTTTCGGGATGTGTCGAACAGCGCAAGGGCTTTGTCATGGCTCGCTCCTTCAAGATTGTTGACAAGAATGGCAATGTGAAGGATGATGCGCTGCACTACTTCAACCAGGCATGGTTTAAGCAGCTCTTGCGCCTTGCCCTGGATTCTATCTATTGGGGACATTCGCTCATTGAACTTGGCGACATTACCACTGATGGCGATGGTTGCCCATGCTTCAGTGGTGTGAAGTTGATTAACCGTAAGTATGTCATTCCTGAGTATGGCCGTGTTATCACCGACCTTGGCATGGACTGGACTACTGGCATCGACTACCATCAGCCACCTTTCACTGATTGGCTCATTGAAGCTGGTCAGCCCGATGACCTGGGCTTGTACTTGAAGGCAGCAGCGCATACCATTCCAAAGAAAAATACGCTTGCCTTTTGGGACACGTTCGGTGAGATTTTCGGTATGCCTATGCGCATCGGCCACACCACTGTCCGTGACGATAAGGAACTTTCAAAAATGGAGGACATGATGGCAAACATGGGTACTGAGTTTTGGGCTTTGTTTCCAGAGGGTACCGACATTGAGGTGGTTGAGAGTTCCAAGGGTGACGCTTTCAATGTGTATGACAAACGTGTTGACCGTGCCAACTCAGAACTTTCAAAGCTCATCATCGGGCAAACAATGACCATTGAGGATGGCAGCAGCCTCTCACAGTCGCAAACCCACCTTGAAGTGTTTGAGAACTTGGTGGAAAGCGATGCGGATATGTTGGCAGACCTCGTGAACAATCAGCTGATTCCTCGTATGGTGAAGCTTGGTTTCCCTATTCAGGGCTTGCGCTTTGCCTGGGATGATGCTGTTGACTACACTCCAGAACAGCAATTCAGCTATGAAAAGATGATTGCCGACCGTTATGAGGTCGATCCAAAGTATTTTGCCGATAAGTACAATATGCCTGTAGGTGAACGCCGTCAACATCAATTTCCTGCACCTGACCCAGACGGTGATGGTGAGGACAAGGATGATAAGGGCAAGAAGACGCAAAAGAATGCACATCCTTTTTTCGATTAAGCCCCACCGATTACGTGGGGCTGCACCAGCGGTACGCCGAAATCTTAGGTGAAGAGCTTTCCGTTACCTCATTGTGTCTGAGCAAAAAGGAAGAGGAATTTGATGCTATTGCCAAGAAATGGGCAAGCGGTATCAGCAACAAGTACGTAAGGGAGCAAGCGGAAGAGGCTGCACGGATTGCACTCAGGCATGGAATCAAGGAATTGCCAGAGCTGCGTGAGGCAGACTTGGGTCGAATCACCAAGTATCATGGCATCCGTGCGTCTTTCCATGCTGGATTGACCGATGAGCTGCCTTCCGTTATCCGTGTGAACAAACGAGGTTACAGAGGTTGGAAGGAGGCTCATGCAAATGCCGTCCGTTATGGTCAGCTCGCTCAGGACAATCCCATCTTGCACGAATTGGGGCATTACATAGACTATTGCAATGATTCCACCTATTACAGAAAGCTCGAACACTCATGGAAAATGGAGAATGTGGATGAAACCCTTATAAAAAAGAATCTTTCCACGTATGCCCTCACTGATTATGCTGAGTTTGAGGCGGAACTGAATGCTGCCATTATGAGGGGCAAAGTGCTTCCAAAGGAATTGCTTTCATACTCGCACATGAATAAGGTGGACACACCTCTTGCCAAACGTTTGCTTAGTTTAGGCTCTGGTGATAGCGTATGCCTTCCAAGCGAAGAGGTTAGCAAGGGATTCAAGGATGCGATGAAGGCTATTTTCAATCAGAAGGGAAGTTCTTTCTCTATTGACATCATGGCAGATGGCAATGTTCAGAACTTGATAGAGGCTCATGCTGGTGTCCTTGACCGCAACTTGCAACGCTTGGAAATGTCCGACCTCATGCGTCAGCGTCTTACTCGCTCCAACTATATATTTAGTGGCTTGAAGACTTTCCATGAGTTGAATGAGACTTTTCCGTCCTTACTTGATGAGAATGGCAATAAAAAGACGTTTGAACGCTTTTTGAACGATGTCCGAAAGATAGATGAAACATACAATTCCAACTATCTGCGTGCTGAATACAATTTTGTTCAGGCATCAGCGGAAATGGCTGCTAAGTGGGAAAAATTCATGGAGGATGGTGATCATTATTATCTCCAGTATCGAACACAGCATGATGATAAGGTTCGCCCAGAACACGCTTCGCTCGATCGTATAACGCTTCCACCAACTGATTCCTTCTGGGAATCATACTACCCACCAAATGGTTGGAATTGTCGCTGTACCGTGGTGCAAGTTCTGAAACGAAAATACGAGCCAACACCACATGATGAAGCCATGTCACTGGGTGAGGATGCTTTGCAGACTGATAAAAAGGGCATATTCCGTTTCAATTCTGGCAAGGAGCAAAAGACAGTCCCTGACTACAACCCTTACACCATCAAGCGATGTCGTGACTGTGATATTGCAAAAGGTAAGTTGGATCTTGACAGAAAGCCTGTTGCAGATAATGAACTTTGTGCTGCTTGCCGCTTGGTACATAAATGCGCCAATTCGTACACTGATTCAGGAAAAACAAATCTGTCTGTTGAAGACCGTGATGCGATACTTGCAAAGCCTTTGGATGAACAATATTTCACCAAATACATAGGCATTAAAGGAAAAGTGTTGCAACATGAGTTGGCTTGCTCTACAGCAGAAGACTATAAGCGAGTTTTAGATGTTGCCAAGGCTTTTGCTGATGAATTTGGTGATTGTTTACTAAATCCTGAAATTCAATTCACCGCAACAAATGGAAGAAGAAAGGTTTATGATATGCTTCCAGAAGACAGTAAAGCAAACCCTGATTTAAAAGTGGGCGAATTTGGATATATAGATGTGAAATCACCAGAGAAAGTAATGAACTGCTGTCGTAATGCGAACCATGCTTCTGATGCACAACACGCTTGCGTTTGTCTGACTGATCATTGCTTTAGAAAGCCAATTACAGAAAGACAAATCCAAGATAGAAACAAAGCTATTTGGGATAGTAAAGATTACCACCATGACTATATCTTTTGGTATGTCAATGGCAAGCTCAGAAAATACAAGAGACCAATGGAATAATCCGTTGGCCTCAGGTTCTGCAACGTCGCACGCTGCTTTCAGTGGTTATCAGTACTTCGCTCTCCACGCTGCAAAGATAGTAATAAATCTTAATATAGCAACTAAATGACAACATTTTTTAAGATTATTCGTTATAAAATGTATAGCTACAGAGTTTTATACGTAACTTTGCAGCCCAAAAGGTGGACTTTCCCAATAAGCCGTGTGGTTTATCGTGGGTACAACAACGCGAATGCGAATGGCGGTGTCGTGAATGCGAATGCGAATAACGATGCCTCGAATGCGAATGCGAATGTCGGCTCGCGTCTGGACAAACTGATTACATTATCAATCGGCCTACCATACAAGGGACGTGCTCCCTAAGATGGTGCCGAGGGAAACGAACCTCAGCAAATTACTATTATAGGAAAGCTGAAACATCAAGTGTTGGGTGGAGTTTGGTAGGCCAGCAATGGCTCGAAGAAGTCAGACCCAGAGACAGGAAGGCCGAAAGGCCATTAAATTATTAACAATGCGTAGAGAAGGTTACATCATAGAAGAAATCATTGACTACTCCAATATGTCAGAGTCGTTTGATGAAGTTCTCCGTGGCAAGAAGCGGAAACGCTCACGTCAGGGACGCTACTTGCTTGCGCATCGTGAAGAGGTGATTAAGGAGCTAACAGAGCAAATTGCCAATGGCTCTTTCCGTGTGAGTGGTTACCGTGAGCGCACAATCCACGAATACGGCAAAGAAAGGAACCTGCAGATTCTTTCGATGAAAGACCGCATAGGTGTCCATGCTATAATGTCCGTGGTGGACAGACATCTGCAAAGGCGTTACATACGCACAACAGCAGCATCCATCAAGGAACGTGGCACGCACGACCTTATGAAGGTAATTCGTCAAGATATGCAGCACGACCCAGAAGGCACGCTATATGCCTACAAGTTTGACATCAGACATTTCTATGAGAATGTTCGTCAAGACTTCGCCATGTGGTGCTACCGCCGTGTGTTCAAAGACCAGAAGCTGCTTGTTATGTTGGAATCCTTTGTTACTATGCTGGACAGTGGCATCAGCTTTGGACTAAGAAGCTCACAAGCCACTGGCAACTTGTTGTTGTCTGTATTTTTAGACCACTATTTGAAAGATAAGTGTGGGGTCGCTCATTTCTATCGCTATTGCGATGACGGCCTTGTGCTTGGTAAAACGAAAGCGGAATTATGGGTGATTCGTGAAATTATCCACAACCAGGTGAACCAAGTCGATTTGGAAATCAAACCAAACGAAAGGGTGTTCCCAGTGGATGAGGGCATTGACTTCTTGGGGTATGTCATATATCCCGACCATGTAGCGATACGCAAGCGTATCAAACAAAAGTTTGCCCGAAAAATGCACGAGGTTAAATCGAGGAAAAGAAGGCGCGAACTCATTGCCAGTTTCTACGGAATGGCAAAGCACGCCGACTGTAATAGATTGTTTAATAAATTAACAGACAAAACAATGAAATCATTTAAAGATTTGAACGTTTCTTATAAGCCGGCAGATGGCAAGAAGCGTTTCCCTGGGTCAGTGGTAAGCATCAGGGAGTTAGTGAACTTACCAATTATCGTGAAGGACTTCGAGCTTGGTATCAAGACAGAGCAAGGCGAAGACCGCTGCATTGTCTCCATCGAACAGAACGGTGAGGCAAAGAAGTTTTTCACCAATTCGGAGGAAATGAAGAATATTCTCCAACAGATCAGTGAACTGCCAGATGGCTTGCCTTTTGAGACAACTATCAGAACAGAGACATTTGGCAAAGGTAGAACCAAATACGTATTTAGCTAATGAAACGAACAGAAGGAAGTGCGGTGGTGAAACTGCTTGAATGCGTGAACCCCGTCAAGAACAAATGGCGCATCCGTTGGGATGTCATAGTTAAAGAGGACGGTTCGGCCAACTACATGGAGGCAGAGTTTACCAATGGCAAGCCTTCTGTGGATGACATCAAGCGAATCGTCTTGGACTGGTACAACGAACAGACTGACCAAGCCATCATTTCAGGCTTCACATATAAGGGTCAGGCTGTGTGGCTCTCCACTGAAAACCAGTTCAACTATAAGGCAGCTTATGACCTTGCCGTGCAAACGGAAGGAAAGACGCTGCCAGTAACGTTCAAGTTTGGAACTGAGGATGAACCGTCATACCATACGTTTGACACACTTGAAGAACTTGCCGACTTTTATCTGAAAGCCACCGAATATGTACAAAACACCTTGGCTGAGGGATGGAAGAAGAAGGATGCTTTTGATTTGAGCTTGTATCAATAAGGTTCAAACGGCATCCGAATGACATTAAAAAAGCATCCGAAGCTGTCAAGCCATCGGATGCTTTAATCATATTTACTTGGACTGGTCAAGTTCTCTGTACCCCACATAACTATAAGTCTCAATGTTTTCCAAAATATCCTCATGGTTGTGGTTGGTTGTCGAATTGCTGATGTCGAACTCTCTGAAATGTTCACCGTTCACATCTGCCAGAACTGTGTGAATCTTTTCCAAGAGGTCAAACACTGTTAGGCTCTCTTCCCTTTGGTCACTGTTGGCTGCACTGCTGCCCACCCAGTCTGTCACCACGTGCAAGTTCACTTTCGCCTCTGTCACATAGCGCATACCTACCACCGTGGCTTCCCAGTTGATTGGGCAAAGTTCCACAAACACCGCTGGACGTTCCCAGTTATCTTCTTGCTCTATGAACTCCACGTTGTGGTTCCAAAGATCAATATACTTGATTTCTGGTATATTGCCTAAACGTTCACAAAGCATCTTGTAAATCTCTTTTCTCATTTCTTCAATCGTTTTTCAAAATGTTCCATTTCCTTTCCGAGGTATTCTTGCAAATTATCCTCGATGATGTCCGTAACTGCCTTTTCCACCTCTGGTGACAAACCAAGAAACTGCCTCTTAGGTATCTTGATTGTCGTGCCTTCCTTCTTCAATGCCATGAACTTCCAGAACTCTGCCACGTCACTGATATGCCGTGTCTTCTTGTCCTTGCGCTGCGTGCCGTCCTTGCGCCTTGCAAAGGTCAATGCACCTGCTGCATCCATGTACTTGTGCCAGAAATAGCCTTTCATTCGTTTTGTCACCACTATCTCACCGCCTTCATTGTGAATGTCGGCGTATGGCAAATCAGTGAAGAAGCGGATGCTCGTTTCCTTCATCTCGCTTCTGACGCTTCTCCTCAGCGTGCCTGTATCAACAAGAATATGCCCACCTGGTCGAAGGGGGCTTCTGTGCCGTTCCCATGCCTCGCTGAAAAATGCCTCTCGCTCAAAGTTCTGGTCAAACTCGTCACTTAGGTCAACGCGGATGTCATTCAGAATCCTCTTAATAATAGTCTTTTCCTTGCTCATCATTCCAAAAATCAAGATACGGTTGAGCGTCTGCTGGAATCACATTCTTTGATTCAGCAGACGCTTTCAATATATTGTAAAATTGACGCTCACTGATAGCATACTCAGGATATATGAACCTGCGCCATATCTCACGGTTTGGAACACCGTCCTTGATATGCTGGTCATATATCCTGTTGATGTCAGCAACACGTTTCTGATAACTTAGTCCGCGTCGCTTTCCCATAGGGCTAAATGTTTGTTGAATGTTTAACCTTTGGATGATAAGGACGGATGTCAAGTGTCATTTCACAGCTCACTGTCACACGTCCACTTCCTTCACATTGTGGGCAAATGTCTTCGCCCTTTCTCCCAGTGCCGTGGCACATTCTACACAGTGCCACCTTGGGTGCCTTGGTTGTCGTTGTCTTCATTGCCTTCTTGTTTAGTTTCTGTTGGTTCTACATCTGTAACACTCAAAGGGATGATGTGCCACTTGTTGTGTTCGTCCTTCCACTCAGCTCTGATGAACTGCTTGGTGAGCGATGGCTGATAAGCCTCTTCGATGATTTGCACACCTTCCTTGAATTGGTCGTTGTCGCTCTTGTCTGCCAGTTTGCGAAGCTGCAACACACGGCTTGCCTTCAAGTTGCCAGTTCCGTCACGGCTCAATAGCTGTAGGATGGTTGCCACAAGTTCCTTGCTTTTGGTGTCGGTTGCAAGGCTCTCGATGTACTGCTTGACGATGGCAATGCCGTCATTCACTGTGTCACGGTAGTCATCAATGCAGTTGTAACCAAGCGTGAGGCGCATCTTTCCGTTTGAATGGGTGAAGGTGTGTGTGCGCTGGGTGTCCTTGGTCAGCTTTAACACGTTTGCCTTGATGTTGATGACTTCCGCAAAGTTCTCATAAACCTTGCTCTTCACTGCAAGCATCTGTTCTGACAGGCTGCGAAGTTCGGGGATGGCACTCTCAATCTCGCTGTCCACCAACTGGGCGTAAGCCTCACGGTCTTCCTTGCGCTTCTTAGCAGCCTTTTCCTTGGCTTGCTTCTCTTGGAACTGCTTGAAGGCTTCTGCCTCTTCCGCTGTCATTTCCACTGTCTGTTTCTTGTTCTCTTCCATTGTCTTATTGTTTTAAATGGGTTGTATTTTTAGGCATGAGGGATTCCATCCAAAGGGATATACATCACCATCCTGCCAGGATTGTTCACGTCTTCTTTCTCTTTCAAACCGCCTTTCTTCTTGATTGCTCTGAGTTTTCTTTGGAAATCTTCCATTTCGTCAAGTCGGATTCTGGCAAACTCCTTTCCGCAAATTCGGGGATGCTTGCAGAACTCATTGATGCGCTGCCAGTCGGTTGTGTCCACGCCAATCTCTTGTATCAGCTTTAGGCAGATGCTGCGATTGCGTTTCAATCGTTCTTTTCGACCGCTCAGTTTCTCCAGACCGTCACAGCAATCATTGTACTCTTGCCAAGTCATTTCCTTCAAGCTCTCTGTGCGTCCGAATGTGTATTGACTGACTATTTCCTTCTTGAACTCTTCACGGCTGCCACAATAGCAAGGCAGTTCGTTGAATGAGGCAAAGAAACGGCTAAAGTTCGTTATTTGCTGCTTCATGGCCGACACCTCTGTAAGTCATAAAATACTGGCGTGCCTCTTTCACGCTTGCAGCCATGCCAAGGGTCAAGTCTTCCGTCTCCAGTATTGGCACATTGTCGAAGCAAAGGAATATCTTGCCATTGAACTCTCTCGCCTGTAGTCTTGACATGGCTTCTTCTCTCACTTGCGCTGCACGTTTCTGTTCTGCCTTTTTCTTGTAGTTCTCACGCATGACATGGAACCAATTACCGATTTTACTCATATTCGTTTATTTTTTAGTTGTCTTTTCATTGTCTGGTAGCCATGTTATTTCAATGATGGCTTTCATTTCTTTCTTGCCTTGGCATATAGGGCAAGGAACTTTCACGCTTTCCCAATTGGCGTCACGTCCCCAGAAGTAGCCATTGCCGTGGCAATATCCACATTCATGCCCATGGCATATCACTGTCTCATGGGTAATTTGGCATGATGGTGGAACCAGTTCTAACACCCTTCGTTCTTTACTCATTGTCTGCCACCTCCTTTCTCTCACCAAGATACTCACATTTCATGGCATCAAGCGACATATCGTTTAATCTGCCAGACAAGTCTCGGAACATCTGTTCTTGATCCAGGTAGGTAAAATCCTTTGTCTTGTCCTTGATGATTGCCACCAGGCTTTCAATCACTTCTTCCATAAGCTATATTATTTGATAAGTTACTTTTTCATATCCATGCCACTGGATGATTCTGTTTGCCCACATCAGACTTTTTGTTTTCAGTACAAACTTGCCTTTGTTCTTCTGTGAGCGCATTACATTCAAGTCGCACTCGTATTTCTGTTCAAGCCATTCTCTCATAACCGACTTGCATTGCTCTGCCGTCATCAAGATGAAAATGGTATCACCATCCTTGTATTTGTTCATACGCCTTATGTTTCGTTGCTTGTTTGTATTACTCCATCCTCCCATACGGTGAATGCCTCACCAGCCTCACCAATGGCACGACCTTGGCAATATGCCTTATATCCTTGCACTCTCACCTTCATACCTGCCATATATTTCAATCGGGCTGCTGGTTTGCCAAGCGGTTGTCCCTTGTATTCCTGGCTGATGAATATGAAGCACTTTCGAGGAAAGTCATCTGCAAGTGTCTTGGCTTGCTCATAGCTCCAATTTGAATATTGGAAACTATCAATGATGACAAACTTGGCACTCTTGCGTTTTTTAAGCCTTGCTATCAAATCGTCAAGGGTGTCGTCTGTTGCCACACGAAACTTGCCTTGCACCTCATTCATCTTGTAGCGGTTGATGCGGTCTTGAAAGCTCTTGCTCACACCTTCCTCATAACTCAGGTAAAGAACGCCACCATACGAGCAAAGTTCCTTGGCAAGCTGCATCACAAAGCTGCTCTTTCCGCTTGCGCTCGATCCAGACACAAACCATGTCTCTGTTATGCTTGGATAGCCAAACACCTTGCTCCATTTCTCACCCCAGGGAATGGTGACGTATGTCTTTGCTGCAATATCCCTGGGGCTGTATGCTCGCTTTGCCATCGTTATGCAAGTTTCAGTTTCTCAATCTCAGTATATACACGGCGCAAGCCACCATTTGTTTTTCTCACGATGGTTGCAATGTCAGCATCCTTTGGAGCGTTAGCCCTTGCCACCACTTCTGCCTGATGGCGCAAGAACTTGTCTCGCTCCTTGCCATCGTCTGGTGTCACCTTGGAATATCTGCCACCGTAACGGCTCAACATTTCCGTGTAACCAACTTTCTTGCACTCAATGGAACGGTTGATTTTTTCCTTCAATCCGTCCGCTCCCATCATGTACCAAGCACAACAGCGTTCCGTAGCATTCCAAAGGGCTTTGAGTTCCAAGAATGCCTCATACTGCAAATCACCAGCTTCATCAAGGATGATAAGAGGGTGTTCGATGGAACGAAGGTAATAAACCAAGTCTTCATACACATCAGCATAATGTCCTTTGCTATCCACGCCAAACTCAGATGCTATCTTGCGAACCAACTTCAACTTGGTCTTTACTTGTGAACAGTCGATATAAACTGCATTCTTGTGACCTTGCACATAATAGCGTGCCGTGAAGGTCTTTCCAATGTTGGGTATGTCGCAAAGGATGCTGCTTTGCCCTGAGCCTTGACAGAACTCTATTTGCTTGGTGATATACTTGAAGGTCTCTGTTGGGGCTGCGTTCCATTCTATTTCGTTGCGCAAGGCCACATTCAGCTTTCTTGCAATGCTCAACCAGTTGGCATCACTCAATGCCTTTTCTGTCTGACCGTTCTTCAACATACTGTAGATGGATGTTGAAAGTCCAAGGGCGGTTGCGTGCTTTGCGTCACTTGGATAGTTTGACCTGTTGGCTGCTATCGCTGCCAGGATCTTTTTCTTTGTTGCTTCTGCTATTGTCATATTCTTAATCTTTAATTGTTATTATAATGATGTTTGAACGGTGTCTAAATGTCTGCCAAAGCCCTTTCCTCAATGCTCATGTCTGGCTTATATGCTTCATCGGGGTCTTCTATCTTTGGCGGTGGAAGTACAAAGGTTTCCTCTGCCTCTTCCTTTGGCACATCCGACTTCATTACTCCAACCTTGCCAATGGCATTGTCCTTGACGTATTTCGTGAATGAGGCAACTTTCTTCTGTTGCGCTTGGTATTTCTCCAAGTCTTCATCAGTCTGTTCTGCCATCACACGGTTGTAGGTTTCCACTCGTTCCACTTGGTCAATGAATCTGTCACCTTGAAAGATGAACACCTCTTGTGGCTTGCCGTCTGCATCTGGAATGTAGTATGCCGTCACCTTATTGTTGTTTGGCTCCAGACGTTCCAGCTTTTCGGTCTTGCTCAACCACCAATCTTCGTATGCCACTCTTACGGTGGAGTTTCTTCTGATGCTTGTTTCCACTCTCTCACCAATGTATCTTGCAAGCGTAAGTTTGTCAAGCGGTTGAAGGGTTGGATTGATGTTGCTAACAAGAACGTCCCATCTGCTCATGCCAGGGTACTTCTTTTGATTCGGGTGCAAGCTGTGATTCCACTCATAGTTGTCTTGGCGGTCATCAGCTATCAGTTGATCATAGCTGAAATATTCCTTATCCTCATACAGCTCATTGGTTTCATCACTGATTTTCTTGCTTTCCGTTCGCCACTTGCCTTTTCCATAGAAACGGCCAATGCCCTCATGGTTCTTGTGGATGATGCTGCGTTTCTTCGCTCCGTTCAAGTTCTCTGCATATTTCTCTTGCGAGTTCTGAGGCGCACAGAAATGAACGAATGGGAATGCGACACCTGCTTGCAGAAATCCGTCCTTGTATTGCGACATCAAGTGATTCTCAACCTCAATACCTGCTGGCATACCCCAACCATTGCGTTCTATCAGTCGGAACATATCCCTAAAGCAGTCAAGCACCAGGATTTCATCCTTTTTCCTTGCGTAAGATGCGCCAATCACACATTGGCTGACCACATCATAAGCATAGTAAGCGTGAACCCTCTGCTTGGTGTCTTTCAACTTTCGTGTCAAGTCCACGTCATCCATTGTGATTTGGCTCAGAGAGAACTCACCTGCATGGCGGTGCATGTGCGGCATCTGTTCGTGCATGAAGGTGGTGTAACTCATAAGCTCATGTTCAATTAGCACCTTGTTTTTCGGTCGGTTCAAGTAGTTGGTGATTGTCGATTCACTCAAAACCTTTGGTTCACCGCTCTTGTCTGTGAAATCATCGGGGTTGAATAGTTCTCCAGTTTCTGGATCATAGACCTCTATTTCACCACATACAAACGAATTGTATAGTTCCAAGACACTTGTATTGAATGGCTTGTTAGGAAGTACCGCCAAGCCTAAAATCAAGCGTTCCGTCTTGTGGTCAACCTTGCGTGCGCTTTGGTTTCCGAACTTGCCACTTATCAGACAGGCATAACCAAACTTCTTGTATTCGGCTACCTTCTTTCTGAATCGCATGGTTGAAGCTGGTAGCGTATGGCCAAATTTATCTTTGAGTGTTTTGATGGTGGTTGCCATCTTTTCCCAGTCGTATTTTTCTCCCATCAGCTTCTTTGATGCGCTTGCACGGTTGTAGAGCTTGATGCAAGTGTTCAGAACTGAGGCGTTCACCACATATTCCTTCACTTTCTCTTGTGTGAGGTCAAGCCCTGTCTTGGCACGGTCGTTGAAGAAAGCAACGGCTGCTTGGTCGGTCTCATAGTTGGACGTTATCCAACCCTCCAGTCTCACAGTGTCACCACCAGGATAAAGTTCATCCACCATTTTGCGGTAGATGGTAGGAATGCTATCAACGGCAACCAGAGCATAACGTCCTTGCCCCTTACCGCTACGCACCACATTGATGCGCTTCCTGGCAGATAGCTGCTTGTAGTTCGAGGCAGTCATTATGCCACCTTCAACAAGCTCACGTGCTGAAATGCAAAGTGTGTTACCGTAATACTCCATTTCTCACCTCCTTGATTATTCGGCACAAACAGGTCTTGCGTACTTCTTGCGAAGCTCTGGGGTAGTCAAGATGTCGGCATCCCTCTGTGTCCATGCAGCAAAGATGCTTTGGATTTCTTCCAGTTGCTTGATTTTCACATCCTGGTATTGCTTCATCATCTTGCCCTTGTAGAACACATCCACATTGCCATTGGCTTTGTTGCACTCAATCATTGCACCATTGGGGAAGTATTGGCGCATATAGCCATCTGCATCATGGATGGTCTCAACCTCTGGGGCAACTATCATCACAATGCCCCCTTTCTGCTTGGCATATACACGGATGCGCTTTGCCTTGTCACTTTCGCCACGCTTTGCGTCAAAGTTCAGGGCATAATAAACCATTTTCCCTGTAACGTTGAACGCTGCCATGATGTCCTGGCGAACTTCTCTTGTTACGTCAATGTACTTTTTCATTGCTTCCATTTTTAATCGTTATACAAATCTTGTTTTATCTTTTTAAGATGCAAAATTCGTCTTTCTCACGCCTTTTTTGTATCTTTGGCGCGGTGTTCCTTTAGTAACACGGTGCAAAGATAAACAAAATATCTCGATTATGCAAGAAAATAAACAAGAAAAATCGCTTATAAAGCAAAATATCTTGCTTTACTTGTCCAAAAAGGACGTTACACCCTATGAATTTTACAAAAAATCGGGTGTAACACGTGGTATATTGCAACAAAACAATGGTATTAGTGAAGATAACATTGCAAGATTTCTCGCTTATGCTCCAGATGTAAATGTAGAGTGGCTGATAACTGGCAATGGTGATATGTTGCGCACTATGCAAGAAAATAAACAAGAAAAATCGCCATATAATGATTCTTTAACATATTGCACTCCAAAGCTCGCTGATGATCCAAATGTTGGTAAGCCATACTATGATGTTGATTTCATTGGAGGCTTCACTGAAATATTCAACTCTCAGGTAAATGTTCCTGCTACCAACATTGTCATCCGTGGTTTTGAAAAGGCCGATTTGTGGTGCAATGTTACAGGTCATTCAATGGAGCCAAAAATCAACCATGGCGACATCATTGCCCTTCGCCAATGTACGCTGGATGATGTCCAGTATGGCGAAATATACGCTGTTGTGCTTGACACGATACGAACCATCAAGATATTGCGCAAGTCTGATGATCCTGACAAGCTCCGTTTCATCCCAATCAACTTGCAAGATTTCGATGAACAAGAATACCCCAAATCAAGGATATTGAACATCTTTGAGGTCATTGGTAGCATCAGCAAGTTCTTTTAACCTCATAGTGACACCCCCTTTGGTACTCCAAGTGGGGTGTCACCCCCTCTTTATCGCCTCAAAAGCCCTATATTATATATAATAAGGTGTAAACTTCAAAAATCGTTGCTCACAAAGGGGTAGTTTCTTCACAATTAACCGCAAAAAGTGGTTAGTTTCTTCATTCAGCTTTTTGTATGCCAACGACCCCACTTTTGTAACCCTTAATTCTCGAAAGTGTAACCCTTAACTGTAACCCTTAGTGTAACCCTTACCCCAAAATCGCCACTTTTCAACACGAAAAAAGGGAGCCGTAAAGCCCCCTCATTCATATTCGGTTTGAATACCGTAAATAAGCCGTTCTAACGGCGTTTTAACCACTTCCTTTCATAGACCCTTGCCGACCACCCGAAATAAGCGTAGATTGCTTTATAATAGCTCGTTTCGTGATTATAGACCCATTCCCAGACAGCCCAGCATGAAGCAAGTAACTCTTAGTACATCCGACCTCTTCTGAGGTCAGCACGGTATAAACCGCCGATATGCTTGAAAAGTAGAAGTCTTTCAAACCATTATGTTTGCCCACAATAAGATGGACGTGTATAACCTTTGCCATATCAATTCATTTAAATTTTGGTGCAAATATACCAAATAATCATTATATGGAATAATTTTGCATTTTAAATAATCATAAAAGGGCGAAAATAAAGGGTAGCGATTGCCACCCATGCACAAGCCCCATCATCCTCATGTAAGCCATTTGTAAACCTCATTCAAGTCCACCGCCCTCAAACGCAAGCCAGAAGGCCACAGAATTAAACCAAAATTAAACTCATGTAAACGTTTCGTTTTGTGTCGTTATTCATGCGAGATTATCGTAACTAACTATATTTCAAAGACTTCACCCGATATTTAGGCATAAGGATTTATATACGCTTCGTTCTGTGCCCTTTAGATACCTTTTTTCATCTTATTTCTATTTTGTTTTTAGGTTTATTTCTTTGCCGCAAGTTCCTCTGCAGTCAAGTCTTCCGCTTTAGCAGCTTCCAATGCAAGCTTTTCAGCTTCCTTTGCCGCCTTGGCTTCAGCTATTGCCTTCTCACGCTCTTTGCGCTCCTTCTTCTTCAGCTTGATTTCAGCATCGCTGCGCTTCTCGAGCAAAACGACGTTCTCTACGTGAGGAGTATGAGGGAACATATCTACCGGCTGAACGGCAGCCACCTTGTAGTGGTCGTCCATCAACTGCAGGTCGCGAGCCTGGGTAGCAGGGTTGCAACTTACATACACGATGCGGTTAGGAGCCGCATTCAGGATTACGTTCACTACATCAGGATGCATTCCGGCACGTGGAGGGTCGGTGATGATTACGTCTGGGCGACCGTGCTGGGCGATGAATTCGTTGGTCAGAATATCCTTCATGTCGCCTGCATAGAAGAGGGTATTCTCGATGTTGTTCACCTGAGAATTCACCTTTGCGTCCTCTATGGCCTCTGGTACGTACTCGATACCGATTACCTTCTTTGCCTTGTGAGCCACGAAGTTGGCGATGGTTCCCGTGCCGGTGTAGAGGTCGTAGACCAACTCGTTTCCGGTGAGGTTGGCAAACTCGCGAGCCACGCAATAAAGGTGGTAAGCCTGCTCGGTGTTAGTCTGATAGAAACTCTTTGGACCCACCTTGAACTTCAAATCCTCCATCAGCTCGAAGATGTGGTCGTTGCCCTTGAAGAGGATGAGATCCAGGTCGTTGATGGTGTCATTTCCCTTCTGGTTGTCCACGTACATGAGCGATGAAATCTGAGGGAACTTGTCAGCCACCTGCTGCATCAGTTCCAATGCTCTCTGCTCATCACCCTCCTCATCATAATGGAACTGGAACACGAGCATCCACTCGCCAGTGTTTGAATTACGAATCATCATATTGCGGAGCAATCCATGCTGCTCACGCAGGTCGTAGAAGGTGTAGTCGTGAGAATCAGCGTATTCGAAAACGAAGTTGCGGATTTCGTTGCAGAGGTCGTCCATCAGCCAGCACTTCTTGATAGGGTAAATCTTATCGAAGGCACCGGTGATATGGAAACCGATGGCGTTCTGGGCGTGGCGCTCCTTGAGGGAAGTGATGGTTTCTTCTTCCTTCTGAGGCAGCTGGGCCAGTTCCTCGGCGGTGAACCAGCGCTTGTTACTGCATCCGAACTCAATCTTGTTTCTATACTCCTGGGTCTTCACGCTGCCCATGATAGGGCGGAACTCAGGAAGTTCAATCTTGCCGATGCGGGTGAGCTGGTCTTCCACCTGCTTCTGCTTCGCCTTGATCTGCTCCTCGTAAGGAAGATTCTGCCACTTGCAACCGCCACAGATGCCAAAGTGCTCGCACATAGGCTCCTGTCTTACGTCGCTCTTCTTGATGAAGCGAACCACCTTCGCCTCGCAATACTTATGTTTTTTCTTAACTACCTGCAAATCTACCACATCGCCAGGTACGCAGAAAGGCACGAAGATGACCTGGTCATCTACGCGAGTGATGCACTTACCCTCGGCAGCTACTGCCTCAATGGTGATGTTCTCCAAAAGCGGTAATGGTTTACGTTTTCTTGCCATAATAATGTTTTGTATTTCTTTATGGCTGCAAAGTTACTACATTTTTGCGAGAAATGAAAGATTTGCCCCGAATATTTTTAGTCTTGTCCCGGATGTTGGGATGGTGAAGGTGGAAAAGGCAGAAAAGTGGAAAGGCAGAAAGTGAAAAGGTGAAAGTGAAAAAGTGAATTTTCTCTAAAAGACGAGTTACAGATGTTTTGCTATTGTATATAGTATAGTTTGTTATTATATATAATAAGGTAGTACTTACGCGCGTACATTATTATATAAGATTTTATCTTTCTTATCTTGTAATTTCAGTCATCCATATCTTGTAATTTATATCTTATATCTTATATCTTATATCTTATATCTTATATCTTTTCATTGCATTCACCAAATTCACCATTCACCAAATTCACTTTTTCTCTTTTACCATTCACTAAAATCACCTTTTCACTTTCACTTTTTCACTTTTGCCAAATGTGACTTCCTACGTGGCGACGTAGCAATTCCTACGTCGCCACGTAATATTTCCCGCGTCGCGACGTAGGAATCAGGGCATCAGGAGAATCCCAAATGTTGTTAAAAGTATTTGAATCGCAATCTCGGCTCACTTTTAAATTCCCCACAATTTCCAACTTTTTCTTGGGGATTGTTAAAAATATCCCCGTGTGTGCGACAACAGTTTAAAATGTAATCTCGGGATAGCAAAAAAGCGTATAAAAGTTTGGTGGTTTCAAAATAATGTTGTATATTTGCATCATCAACTAAGAATTGGTAATAAGCAAAATAATATAATATTTTTGAACCTATAAAATATGAACGAAAAAAGAGTTTATACGTTCGGCAATGGAAAAGCCGAAGGAAATGCAAAGATGCGTGAAGAACTTGGCGGTAAGGGTGCAAACCTCGCCGAGATGAACCTTATTGGTGTTCCTGTTCCTCCAGGTTTCACCATCACAACTGATACCTGTAACGAGTATTATGAGGTGGGTGAGGAGAAAATCAAGGAACTCCTTCAGGACGAGGTAATGGCTGCAGTAGCTCATACGGAGGCTTTGATGAACAGCAAGTTCGGTTCTGTAGAGAATCCTCTTCTCGTATCTGTTCGTTCAGGAGCACGTGCTTCTATGCCAGGTATGATGGATACGATCCTCAACCTCGGTTTGAATGATGAAGTGGCTGAGGGCTTGGTTAAGAAGACCGGTAATCCTCATTTCGTATATGACTCATATCGCCGTTTCGTACAGATGTACGGTGACGTCGTTATGGGACTGAAGCCTGTGAACAAGGAAGATATCGACCCATTCGAGGCCATCATCGAAAAGGTGAAGGAAGAGCAGGGTGTGGTTCTCGATAAGGACCTCTCTGTTGAGTCACTCAAGAAACTCGTTGAGCTCTTCAAGGCAGCTATCAAGGAGCAGACTGGTCAGGACTTCCCTACCAATCCTATCGAGCAGCTTTGGGGTGCTATCTGCGCCGTGTTCCGTTCTTGGATGAACGAGCGTGCTATCCTCTATCGCAAGATGGAAGGTATTCCTGATGAGTGGGGTACTGCCGTTTCTGTGATGGCGATGGTATTCGGTAACATGGGCGAGACTTCTGCTACAGGTGTTTGCTTCTCTCGTGATGCTGGTAATGGTGAAAACCTTTTCAATGGTGAGTATCTTATCAATGCACAGGGTGAGGACGTTGTAGCTGGTATCCGTACACCACAGCAGATTACAAAGATTGGTTCTCAGCGCTGGGCTGAGCGTGCAGGCATCTCTGAGGAGGAGCGCGTAGCTAAGTATCCTTCTATGGAAGAGGCTATGCCTGAACTCTACAAGGAGCTCGACGCTCTCCAGGATAAACTGGAGCACCACTATCACGATATGCAGGACATGGAGTTCACCGTACAGGAAGGTAAGCTCTGGTTCCTCCAGACACGTAATGGTAAGCGTACAGGTACCGCTATGGTGAAGATTGCTATGGACCTCCTCCACGAAGGTATGATCGACGAGAAGACTGCTATCCTCCGCTGTGAGCCACAGAAGCTCGATGAGCTTTTGCACCCAGTATTCGATAAGCTGGCTCTCTCTAAAGCTAAGGTCATCACTCAGGGTCTCCCTGCTTCTCCAGGTGCTGCTTGCGGTCAGATTGTATTCCACGCTGACGATGCTCAGGAGTGGCACGAGGATGGCAAGAAAGTAATCATGGTTCGTATCGAGACTTCTCCTGAAGACCTCGCTGGTATGTCGGCTGCTGAGGGTATCCTTACTGCTCGTGGTGGTATGACTTCTCACGCTGCCGTTGTGGCTCGTGGTATGGGTAAGTGCTGCGTATCTGGTGCTGGCTCTATCAACGTTGACTACAAGACTAAGACTGTTGAGATTGAGGGCGTAGTTTACAAGGAGGGTGATTACATCTCTCTGAACGGTACTACTGGTCAGGTTTACGCAGGACAGATTGAGACAAAGGCTGCAGAGCTTTCAGGCGACTTCAAGGAGCTGATGGACCTCTGCGACAAATATACAAAGATGGAAATCCGTACCAATGCAGATACTCCACACGATGCTGAGGTAGCTCGTGCATTCGGTGCCAAGGGTATCGGTTTGACACGTACAGAGCACATGTTCTTCGATGATCAGAAGATCGTTGCTATGCGTGAGATGATTCTGGCTGACTCTGTTGAGGGTCGCGAGAAGGCTCTTGCTAAGCTCCTCCCATATCAGAAGGCTGACTTCTACGGCATCTTGAAGGCTATGGATGGCTGCCACGTGAACATCCGCTTGCTCGACCCACCTCTCCACGAGTTCGTACCACACGATAAGGCTGGTCAGGAGACTATGGCTAAGGAGATGGGCGTAAGCGTTGAGGAAATCAAGAAGCGTGTGAACTCTCTGGCAGAGAACAACCCAATGCTCGGTCACCGTGGTTGTCGTCTCGGTATTACATTCCCTGAGATTACAGCTATGCAGACTCGCGCCATCCTCGGTGCTGCTTGCGAGTTGAAGAAGGAGGGTTATAATCCATGTCCTGAGATTATGGTTCCGCTCATCGGTACTGTTCAGGAGCTCAAGCAGCAGAAGGCTATTATCCTCGCTACTTCTAAGGAGGTATTCGCTGAGTACGGCGTAGAGGTTGAGTTCGAGATTGGTACTATGATTGAGATTCCACGTGCTGCCCTTACTGCAGGTCAGATTGCAGAGGAGGCTCAGTACTTCTCATTCGGTACTAACGACTTGACACAGATGACCTTCGGTTACTCTCGTGACGACATCGCTTCATTCCTCCCTGCATACATGGAGAAGAAGATCTTGAAGGTTGACCCATTCCAGGTTCTCGACCAGGAGGGTGTTGGTCAGCTCATCAAGATGGCAGTAGAGAATGGTCGTGCTACCCGTCCTAACCTCCGCACAGGTATCTGCGGTGAGCATGGTGGTGAGCCTTCATCAGTTAAGTTCTGCGCTAAGGTTGGTATGAACTATGCTTCATGCTCTCCATTCCGCGTGCCTATCGCCAGACTTGCTGCGGCGCAGGCTGCTGTAGAGGAATAACAACAGATAGTTGTAAATCAATAGGTTAAGAGGAAAGTCCTTATTTTAAGGGCTTTCCTCTTAATTCGTTTATATCAATAGTAGCACTAAAATGATACAAATGATACTCTTTGTTTAGAAATGTTTTTGAGAAATTTATATTGATGTTTAGAACGTGTTTAGAAGAATATGGCAACATTTAAAGTAGTAGTACAGAAACAGAGAAATGACGGATTCTATGCCGTATATATAAGAGTCACACACAACAGAGGTGTGAAGTATTTGAGAACAGATAATTCTCAGGAAATGTTGGATGCTTACAACAGTTATCTTCAAGACCATGGTCTGGAAGACAGCGTAGAGTCTGCCGCCAGATACCTGGATGAAGATGATAGCATTGCGATGTTGAAAATGGAAGAGGAGAATGAAATGGAAGAAGAGGCTACTCCTGCTATTTCTCAAAGCTCGATAGAAGTTTATGAAAAGTGGAAGCAGGATGTCGAAATGACCAATTCTCTTCTTGCTGACAATACTACTGCAGCTAAGATAGCTTTGTGGAGATACAATAATCCTACTTCTGATGACAGGCATCTTTGTGCCGAAGAAACAGATACTGATGACGCTACTGTTGAGAAATGGTGGTTGGCGATAGATTTCGTCTGCGGATCCATCGGCGGCACATCTTTCAAACTGGCTTCACCAACATTACAAAACATGGAAACGCTGATTTCCAATGCCACGATAGATATTTTGGGGTAGTAATCCTCTTTTTATTATAATATATGTTTATTTCGAGTTCCCTTATCTCTTGGAGGTAAGGGAACGTTATGTTAATGTTTTAATTGACTAGCCTTACTTTATTTGGGTAGCAAAGTATGTTTTAAGGAGAGATTTAACATTCTTAAATATAAATATATTAAAGAAACCTACTTTTTTGTGAATTTTCTTGTTAAAAAGTTTGTGTTTTCAATAATTATTCGTATCTTTGCAGCGTCAGTCCTCGCCAAGCCTCTTAACAATGCTCAAATCGTGCGAGGCGTTTTTTGTTTATAAACATTTGAACATGGCAAATCTTATACCCTTTACAAAACGGTTTGAATCTTCAGAAAATCTCGTTAATTTGCTTGAATCACGAGGTTTACAGATTTATGATAGAAACAAAGCTATACAGTATCTTGACAATATTGGTTACTACAGATTGTCTGCTTATATGTATCCTTTGTTGAAGATGCCCAAGACAGCACATTTGTACAAGGAAGGTTCAACCTTCAAAAAAGTGATGATGCTTTATCGCTTTGACAAGAAACTGAGACTACTTATGTTCAATGAGATAGAAAAGATTGAAATTGCTATCAGACGGGCAGTAATGCAAATAACAGCAGATATGACGGGCAATCCTTTTTGGCTTACTGACTCTTCTTATTTCTTGGATAGTTCCAGGTTTAATGAAACAATGCGAGCTATATCCAAGGAATACAGCAAATCCAAGGAGGAGTTTGTTCTTCATTTCAAGCGAACCTATTCTGAGCCATATCCACCATCGTGGATTTTAGGCGAGCTGCTTACTATTGGAAATGTCAATGCTATTTATCGTAACATCAAACAAAATCGCATACGCAAACGCATAGCTAAACGTTTTGGTTTGCCTATCAATGTGTTTGAGTCATGGCTTACAGTTATTGCTGTTACTCGAAATGCCTGTGGTCATCATTCAAGAGTATGGAACAAACAGAATGCTATTCAGCCAGCGATTCCAAATAGTCCTGAAAGAGAATGGATAACGCTACCAACAGATTCCATGCGTGCTTACTTCGATCTGTGCATCATCAAGTACTTTCTTAATGTTATATCCCCCAATAATGATATGCAGTCCAAACTAACATGGTTGTTCATTCGTTTTCCTGAAATTGACTTAAAAGCTCTCGGCTTTCCGCAGGGATGGGAAATGGAACCATTATGGAGGTAATAATATGTGGAATGGCTAGTAGTCTGTAAAGTCTAAAAGTTGGGTAATATATATATACTGCATCATTCAATATCAACAAAAATGGATGTTGTTTTATGCAACTTTTAGACTTTACAATCCACTAGGTAAATAGTTTTGTGATTTTTGTCATAAGGTGAGGATTTTCCCCACCTTATCTTTTTACTTATCGTCTGCCATGCCTGACATGGTGGCTGACGGAATCTTCAGCCTGCTGTTCCTGGTTTTCATTGCTGCCCTGTTTCTGATCGGCAACAAGATTTTCCTGGCTATCCACTATTCCATTTCCATCGGAGTCGATATTGATGGGTGTGGCTGAGCGCATATCGATCTCATTACCTAGCTGTGGTTTTATACCTGATATGCGTGATTCTACCAATGCCTGTGAGATACTTGCTGAGACCAAAACATCTCTTGCATAATCCGGGTCATTGCGCAGTCTCTTTTTCCAGATAGCACTCTGCTGTGGAACGGTAACGTTGAAACGGTTTTCCTGTCCGAGCATATTGGCTCCTACAAGGGAAATCAGCTCTTCCTTTACCAATGCATTGTATTTGGTATTTCGGGCTTCTTTCTGTCTTGTACTGCGGATGAGTCCTTCTGCCAAATCTCTATAGAAATCATCTTCCTTATCATACTGGTCCTGGCTGCCAATATGAATGACATCCTCTTTGCTGTTGTAGGATGCCAGGTTTGGCTTGCCGTCCTGGACAATAGCAGAACTCCATCTATCAGGCTGCAACAGACGAGGGAGCCGGTTTTCCTTCTGATTCTCCTGTTCCTCGGAAAGCAGCTCGTTCTTCCGGGAAGCATACTCCTGGGGATAGCGGAAGGCATAGTTGGTCTGTTCTATGTTATAGACGTTCACGATTCCACGTTTTTCAATGAGAGGGAAACTGCTGGCGTCCTTTTTGACAAGGAGCTTCTTACTCTTCAAGTCCTCTTCAGTCAGGTATACCGGCATAAAGAAGCCGTTCTTCTCCGTGTTGAGGGCAAGAACAAAGGCATGGATTCCCTGATACTCTTTTTTATCAAGGGTGGTTGGCAGACTCCTTCTGTTGTTGGTAAGAGGAAGCTTCTCGTAGGTTTGCTGCAAAGCCAGTTTCTCTGCCAGCAGCTTACCATATTGGAGATAGACTTCTCTTTGCTTTATATCTGGAGTATGCCAACGACCATATCCCTCTGAATCAGAAACTTCTGTGTCTTCAATATTAACCTTTTCTTCGGCAACTGCAGCAGGAGTCTCAGCAGGGTGGATATGTGTTTCAACTTCCTTCTTGCTTTTTAACTGTTCATCATTAGCAGGACGTTGTTCTTCCTTAGCTACCTTGTTACTAGCGTCCAAGGAATGATTCTGTTCCATTCTTAATGGCTTTGGGGTAAAATGAAGAAGCTTATGCAAACGGTCAAAGCGTGCCTTCTTCTCCAAATCAACCTTTCCGGGATTGATTCTATAGGCATCCACCAAACGTTTCAGTTCAAGAGTATAGATGAGAGAAGCAGCATTCCATTCAGCCTTATACTGGTTGGCAAAGTCTTCATCTTCAGGATGATTTGCATATTGATTATACGCCTGTTCTAACTGCCATTCTTGTCTGCAAAGACTCTTGATTCTTGTATTGGCAGGAAGTTTATCGATATCACCGGAATGGATGTCATCTGCTATGGTCAGGGATTCCACATAATCTTTCATCAAGGGAACAATAAGATCCTTCTCTAATTCCTTTTGCTCAATGATACCATTGATAACGAGACTATTCTTCATCTTCTGAAGATCATTCTGACTGAGTTCTACATGATGATTGCTTGACAGGGCAAACAATTCACCTTGCTTATCCACCAGTATGCTGTCAATATCAACACCCTTGTCTGTATGGAATAGGGCAATACTGCGAGGCATCTTGTAGAAGGCTTCTCCATTGGGAAGTTTGTTTCCCAATGTTTTAACCAGAGCTGCAGACAGTTTGCTGTCGCGCTGTATGTAAACGCCATCATATATGACATCCAGTAATTCCTTATAGTTGCAGGCATTCATATGGTCAATAACCAAGGTTTTATCTTCATTTCTGTCAGAGTGTCCCTTCAATGCTATTTGGGTGCCACCATGAATGATGCCCCAAGATTCTGGTATAAACATACCATTCTCTACACCATACGCCTTCTGCTGCTCAATAGGTATTTTTCCTTCAGTGATAGCTATTGGAGAATCCAAGACGGTACGTCCGATCATCTCATACTGTATTTTAGCTTCCCGGGCATCCGCAAGTCTATCATTAAAAGCAGCTTCTTCTCTACTGGATAAAAGATGAAAGACAGTCTGAATATCGTTTTTGAACTTTTCAAAGTTGATGCTCTCTTTCTTCCCGGAGATATCGTCTGGAGTATATTTTATCAATGAGAGTGTTGGCTCTTCTTTGTCGCCAGTCTCTAAACCTTCTACATGGTAGATATCTCCATTGTTGGTTTTGAAGTGTCTGTCAAGAATGTCTCTTGCCTCATACTTTCTGATAATATCCAACTGTTTGTCCGGCAGGATATAGTTCTGTGCCTTCAACTCCTTCAATTTAGCTACCTGTTCGGTTTCATTGTCTGCAACCGGAAGCCCCTTGACATAGCTGCTCATGATGCCGCCTTGCCACTGCACATGATTGAAACCGGGTCTTGCTGTAGAGCCAAAGCTTTCTATGTAAGCCTTTTTACCAGCTTCTACCGCCCATTTTTCTATTTGGGTAAGAGGCTCGCCTGTCTTTGAAAGATACGCTAATTCCTCTGGGTAGAAGAAGCGGTCTCCAGGGAATGGTTTGGGTTGCGGCGCATTTTTACTGCCACCAAAAAGCTGTCCCCATCCCTGCAGGAAACGGCTTATCATATTTTGTTTTTCCTTTTCCATAATTTTCATAAGTAAAGAGAAATAGCCTGAAAGTTTCATGCTATCTCTCTTAGGATGATTACTTGTGATGCCTGAACAGCAGATGCAAGATGCCTAAAACACCTACTGCCAATACTGCAAACACATAAAATACACGGAGTAGGGAGTGCTTAAGATGGCTGCTGCTCTGCATTTGCTTCTGCCGTCTTATTCAGTTCCCAAGGTGCTATGCTCTTTACCTTGCATTCCAGCTGCAACTCTCCCTTGAACACGTCTAGCTGGAGATCGCCATGTACCTCTACATATTTATCTGCTGCCAGATACTCTTCATGAATAGGGGAGAGATTGATGAAACTTACCCAGGTAAACTCATAGTTCTCGCCATTCTTATCAGAAGAGAAAGCTGAGAATGACTGCATAGGCTTACCCTTCTTGCTGTTGAAATCCTTGATACCTTTCTTCGAAATCTTGCCTCTGAACTCCATACTGCCCACAAGGCGGTCTGGCGTGGTGGACTCATTGAACTCAATATTTGTGTCTGTACGGAGATTCAAATAGGTGCTGCTGTCGTGCTTTCTGATATGAAGCACACCGGAAACGGTTACTCTTCTTCCGGCAGAATAGTTGGCTGCACTTTGTGCATCACCTGGTGCTGAAACAGATATATACTGCTCCTTTACTGTACCATCCTTACCTTCAAAAGGTACCACCATGGAAAATGAAATGAACTTTTCACCTTCCTTACTTGTTTTCTCTTCTGCGGAACTGGTAATCACTCCACAGGTTGTTACATTACACTTGATCATAATTTTTTGTTTATTTGTTATCTAATAAATTTTCTGTTAAGCAAGACGCTGGCTCTGCTGCTGACCCTGCTCTGGACTTTCTGCATCGAACATCATACTGGCATTTGCTTGTATTTTCTGTACGTCGCTTCGGCTCATTTTCACTACATTGTTTTCTTCTGTCTCTTCTACCTTTGCCGCTTTGCTGAAAGCTAGTTCTTCGGCTTCGGCTTGTTCTTCGCTCCTTATCTTCAAGCCCAGAGTGAGAGCGGCTGAGAAAAGGGAAGAAATCAGGCTGGAGATGATATCCTGACCGCTACCTAGCGTTTCACCATTCTGCTGCATCATATAGCTCAACCATTCCGTAGGGTCGTTGGAATTAGTGATGGAAGCCAGAAGTGCCATATTGCTGTCTTGCTGTTGGTTCGTCTGCTGTGAAGGCTGGTTATTCAATGCCATACTGTTACGTGCTTCTGCAAGATAGTCTTTGCCGTTTCTATCCAGTGAAGTGGTGATGCCGCTTCTTACCTCCATCTCTGCTAGATAGTTCTTCGGATCGAACTTCTCCCACTCTCCATTCTGATTCTGGACACTGGTTTCAAAATGCAGATGGGGTCCGCTACTTCTTCCTGAATTTCCCGACATGCCCAATTGCTGACCGGCATTCACGATATCGCCCTTTTTCACGTCTATCTGGCTCAGATGCATATAGGTGGCACGTATGTTGGTACCATCCTGTCGGTTATATTCCACCGTTACCATATTGCCGGCAGCACCATTATTGTGTTGGACGGCAACCACTTTTCCATTATCTTCCGTTGCAGCCACCGGGAAATACTTTCCTTGGGTTGACAGATCCAGTCCACCATGCAGATGACCAGTACGTGATTCATGGAACTGTCCTGTTACCTTCACTTGGGCTAGGTCTATCGGCAATGCCCAATTTCCTTGAAGAGGATTCAGTAACTGCTTGGAAGGGGTAGAGGCTGGAGTGGAAGGGGCTTTGCCGTTCCTCATATATCCAATCTCCACGCCTTGCTGACGAGCCTGCTCCAATGCCATCTGGTCATATTTGTATAACTGGTTCTCACCGATAAGCTTGATGAGCTTCTGGGCATAGGTCTTATCTGAGGCATAACCGGCTGCCCTGATTTGTATAGCCCAGTTCTGATAGTCGGTAGAGGAGTAGTTGAAACATTTTCTGTAACGTGAAGCCATCAATACTTTAGAATGGTTCTCCACGCTCTCCTCTACACTGCCATAAACCCTGAATGCTTCCGGATAACTGTGGTCATCCACCTTCATAACGGTGGGACCTTTCCAGCTGCTACCGGCTTTCACACCGAAATAATTATTGTAGTTTGCTGCCAGGTCGGATTTGCCATGACCGCTTTCCAATGCCATCTGCTGCAGGGTGATAGAGGCAGGAATGCCGTATTTTATCTGTTGGTCTATTGCCAACTGGGCATATTTCTCATAAAAGTTCTGTTGTGACATTCTTTTTTGGAGTTTAAAGAGTGTGCCGAAAGGCGCACTCTTATCAATTAATGTAATCCTCGTCCCCTATGGGAAGTTTGCTCTACCTGTTCTTCCTGCTCCTGTTCAGGGGCAGGGGAGTCCTGCTTTACAGTTTCTTCTGTTTTCACAGAGGCTTGTTGGTGGACATCACTTTTCACTTCTTTCTTGATGAAAGACTCAAAGATGACAGCCGCCAGGCGTTGCTTGTAGTCACTCATATCTTCTGAAAGCCACATCTTGTTCCACTGTGCCTTGGAAACCGGGGCATGCATACGTTCTCCATTCACGGTAGCAAAGATAATGTGTTGCTTCGGATCGTTGCGCTTAGCTGTAATACAGATGCGCTCAATCTTGGCATCGCCGATATCTACCTTTCTAGGGGTTATGACATCCACCCTGGTATCCGGATGCTTGGTTCCCAGCTCGTAATACTTCTTAGCCAGAGCGTTGTGAACAACTGCCCTGTTCTCACTCTTCAAGGTGGAATAGAACTGGTTGACATGCTCTTTATTCGGATATACGGCAAAGGACGGCTCGTTTTCAGCCTTGATAAAGAAAGCATAGCGTCCCATATCGTCCGGCAAAGCCTCGAAAGTGGTAATCTTGACTTCCTTCTTTGGGGCAAGCTTGTCCTTCAAGTCAACGGTTTGTTGGGTGAGCAATTCATATTGCTTCAGTTTACTGACAGTCACCTCTTTACCCTTGTAATAGTCGTTTGACTCATGAAGGCTCAATCCACCACCGGCATTATAGAAGCTCACTTCCTTAACTCCCATTTTACCGAGGGCAGTAAGGATTCTCTTCTTGTTCATTCCCGGTACTTCATTGTTTACCTGAAGGGAAGCCCCAGCAGGTAGGATTATATCTGCAGTTTTGTGCTTCTTGTCCAATACAACAACCATTTCCTTTGTTTCTATGGAAGGAAGCTTTGCCAAAGAGAAACTGATACTGAAACGCTCAGGATTCTCTGTGAGGATTTTTCCCGGTATTTGTCCACGGATTTTCTTATAGTCCACCTCTCGTTTTGCAAGGATGCCGTCGATGGTTTCTACTGCATTGTTCACATCACGCTCCAGCACTCCCAACATCTTCGGGTTTTCCGTCAGTTCTCGCTGCCAGTAAGGAACCAGTTTTTCACTTTCCTTGGAAAGGATGGCTGGAAGTCCCTGGCGTGTCATCAGCACACCTGCAGCCAACTCCTGTACCAACTTCTCATGCTTGGCATCGTCTTCCGGAAGGAAACTGTTTCTGCCGGAACGGTCAAGACGGTTTTCTGAGCCTACAGCGGCAACTACAGCCCGGTAGATATCATTTGCCTTATACAGTGTGGCATGATTCTCATCGGCTGTTTTCTCACTCATACCGCTGACAACGATTTTGTCATCTTCCTTATCGTATTTGGCATCCTGGACAACCATGATACGCTCATACTTCATGCCGCTCTGGTCGGCAACAGCCTTGGCGGTGGAGTAGGCTTTGTTCAGAATGGCAGTATGATCCTGTACAGGAACGCTTACCTTTTTTTCCTTCGGACTATCAAAGAAGGCTACGCGATTACCTGCCCGGATAATTTTAGGAAGATACGTGTCAAGATGCTGGCTAGGGAAGGAGATAAAAGCCACTTCCTTTCCATCCATCTTCTTTTTTTCAACTTCTAAGTTGAGAATTTTAGCCACTTCTGAGGCTTTTTCCCCATAGATTTCATAGGAATCTCTCCTCTTGACCGGAATCACCATGTCAGGATATTTATTCTGATAGTCGTTATACTGCTTCAGCACAGATACCGTCTTCTCTTCTGTCTTGACGAAAGGAGCCCCCTTTGTCTTCACCAGGTTGCCATAGGCTTCGTGATCCTTAGCATTCATAATGGTCTGGTCGACATTATAGATATGTTCCACCACTCTTGATGCATGTTTGGAATAGAAACTCTTTTCTTCATCAGAGAGCGTGTCGTATTTCTTCTGGGTGATGATATCATCATGGTTCATCACGTTCTGGTAGTCCCAGTTTACCCAATTAAATCTCAAACTCTCCTCATTTCTTTTTACTGGCAAATTATTTTCTGCTGCTGTTTTATAGAAAGTATAGACGTTGGTCTTATACTTGTTGGCATCTGTGTTGAGAGTCATCATGATGCTGTTATAGGCTGTAACAGGGGTATGGGAATGGATAAACTCAGCCGGCTGACGCTGGGCACGGTTCATCCAGACTCCATTTTTCTCGGAAGCAAGACCGAGGGCTGCAAAGAGCAGGGCAGCATGGCTTACTGGCTTTTTCTCCTCTTCTTTCTTTGCCTGCTCCTCTTGCTTCTTCTGCTGTAGTTTCTGCTCGGCATCCTTTTGCTTCTCTTCATCGTGATACTCCTGGTGCTGCTGTTCCTCGGCAATGGACTTGGCTTTCTGTTCTGCCTCTTCCATCGGCATACCTTCAGCTGCAAACTGATTTGCCATGCCAGCAACATCGGTCTCGATATTGCTATCTTCACGAGGAACTTCTACCTGGTTGTCTTCATCAAGAGACTCGGCTTCTTCCTTGTCTTCTTCTATAGCCTGGTATTCCTCATTCTCCTGAAGGCTTTCATAGACAGCTTCCAGATTGGCATCAAGGGTCTGGTTGACATCATAGTCGAAAGTATGTTCTTTCATCAAACCTATATTGGTAACATGCCCCACTTCTACCTGATTTTTCTCCTGGTTATACTGGAAGTAGAGGACATCATTGTTAGGCATGGTGAAAGCTGGTATCTGAGCCTTGATCCCGGAAAATTGCTTGGCAACACTCTCATAGGCTACTTTTTTCACATCCTCAGAAGCATCCTGGTCCAAGCCATAGCGGTCAATATTGTCAAGAACCTCTTCTTTTGTCTCCTTACGCATGAGTTCATAGGTTCCTCCATTTCCATTATTGTAAACCACTGCATAATGGTCATCCTCATCGAGGATATCATCACTGCCATACTTTTTGGCATTTTTGAAGGTCTTACTCTGCTCCAGTGCATCGCCCTGGTCATACATTTGAGCAAGCTGGAGAATCTGCTTGTAATCGCCCTTCTTCTGCAAATCGTCAAATTCCTGCGTATCATCTGTTGATTGCAAGTAGGCGTATGAATAATAATAAACATCACCCTTCTTCTCCTGGGTGACAGAAGCTTTTTCCTTGTTTTCTTTTTCAGGGGAAGCCTCTTTGGTTGATTGATATTGCTTCATGTTTGCAAATTTTTGCCAAAGGTCGCCCACATTCTTCGTAGTGCTTCCTTCGTGATTATACTTTGTACTATAAATTTCTGGCTTTCCGTCCTCGGTAGTATAGGCAACGTTGAGTGTATCTTTCTCTTTGTCATACTCCACCGTAAGGACATCTCCCGACGGCATCTCCAGCTTATTGTCTGTGATTCGCCATTTGAGAGCTGTCTTTTCTCTCTGTTCAACCTCTTCTTCGCTCAGCATCCGAAAATCATCCAGGCCAGTAAGGTCATCATGGGCAATGGACAGGTTATGCTCCGGACTGCTCGACAGATCGTAGTCGAATGTATACAGTACGTTCATGCCTTCAGAGGTCATCTTGCCAACTTCTATCTGGTTGCTTTCTTCGTTATACTGAAAGTCAAGTACTTCTCTGTTTGGCATGGTTAGAAAACGTGGCTCATGCTCTGCAAACTCTGCCATCTGCTGAGCTGCATCCTCGTATGCCAACTTCTGCACGTCAACAGAAGATGCTTTGATTTCATCGTTGTCGTTGATATCGCCAATAAGTTCCAGAACCTTTTCCTTTTCAATTTTGCGCAAAAGATCGTATGTACTATTCTGCTGATTATAGGTTACAGCGTAAGAACTGTTTTCAACAAGAACTTTGTCCTCAGAATTTTTGGGTGCATTCTTTCGCACTTTATTCAATTCAATGAGGTTGTTCACATCCATGATTTCTGCCAGATGAAGCAGTGCTTCATTTTCGCCGTTTTCACGGTGATTGTCAAATGCCTTGGTACGCTCAGAAGACTCGAATCGGGCAAAAGAGTAATAGTAGCTCTCATCAATTGGTCTTTCAGAAGTTGCTGCTTGCCCCAGAGAGATACTTGCAGTGTATTCTGCTCTAGGAATAAACTTATGCTCATCTTCAAAGTATCTGTTACCATAAGCTCTGCTTATGTTGGCTTGATAGTCATAGATGATGGCTTGCGCCTGTTCTACACGATGAGTAATTTGCTTGATTCGATGATCTAGAATGTCTATTTCTTCCTTTTTGTTTGCAATAGCAGTACTGAATAGCAACCTGGTACGCATTGACTTGACTGCTGCATATTGAGAAATGAGATGATCATAGGCTTTGTTCATGTCGTGGATTGTTCTGCCTTCCTGATGAGGATACCGAATGTTGGGAAGTCTATCTGCTCCAGATTCGATGAGTTCTCGATTACTTGCGCTATTCATCCACTCGCTAACGTAAGAATTATCCTTAAAGTAATCTCTTAGCTCGGAGATGCTTTTGATTTCCAAGGCAGAATGACCTTCATGCTCGCCATCGGTGAAGCTGTTCATCAGGATGGTGAAGTATTTCTTACCGGAAAGAGCGTTCTCTTCAGAAGTTACAGGATTTTCATTTATAGCTGATTCCTTTACTTCGGCTTCGGAATTTTCCTGTTGGCTCAACTCTACTTCCTCCTGTTCTTCTGTTGATTCCGCCTCTGTATTTTGGGCGGTTTCAACTTGCGAAGGTGCAAAAGTCTGTGTATTGCCTAACTGAGCATTCTCTTGATTCTCATTGGAAAGGTTCTCCATCTCCTTTTCATTCTTTTCACGCTCTTCCTCGCCGTCTAAGTTACCTTCAAGTAAAGCCTTTTCTCCCAGTTTCACGCGCTGTTCGTCAATGTGCTCGATTACCATAGCAGAAGCCTTATTGACATCAGACATGACTGACAGGAGAAACTTCGGTTCCTTTTTCAGAGCACTCATCCAACTCTTAATGTAGGCGGTGTTGTTATCACGGATTCTGCTGTCAAAGCCCAGGGCACTGCCTACCATGGCTGCCGTAAGTTCGGCTACCAGCTCTTCCTTTGCATATTCCGAACCGCCAAATTTTCCGTCTGGATTTAAGCGGTTCAAACGGCTTTCATGACCTGTGGAATGTGCCATCTCATGAATAAGGGAGGAGTAGTACTCTTCACCATCCTTATAGATTTCTTCTGGCGTATCACTGATCTTAAACTGGTCTTTGCGAGGAACTATAATCAAGTCCTTGCTCTTGTTATAAAGAGCACTAGGGTTCTGTTGGTTATATTCCACGTGGCAGACCCAGGATTGGGAAGCCAGCATCTGGTCGATAGCGGCATTACAGTACATACCTTTATCGTCCTTGATCTCTTTGGTCTCAAACTTGGAAAGCAGGACATCGTATTTCTCCTTATTCACCTCTTCCAGATTGGTTTGGTCAATATTCCACTCTTTAAAGATTTTAAGATAAGGAATAACCTTATATTTTTCATCCCGCTCTTCTTTTGGGAGGCTGTCGTATTCCTTCAAAGTGGCTTTCTTGCCGTTTTCACGATTGTAAATACTGAGTCCCCACTTGAAAATAGGTATACTTTTCTCACCTTTCTTCGGATGAGCTCCCAAATCTCTGATCTGTTTATGGGTAAAATAGACAGGAACCTTATAGTTCTTTTTCATTGTGTGAAGCTGACACAAAAAAGCATTACTGCCAGTATACACTCTTCCTGTAACATTCTGAGGTAGTCCTATCATCGCTTCACCATCTGTCCAGCCTTTCTTCCAGTTGCTCGCTTCAATAGTCTCCATTCTGGCGATTATCATATCAGCAAATGTTTGGAGAGCTGAATTGATTCTGGCTTCAGCCCTTTCCTTTTTTTCAGCATTTAACTCTTCTCTTGTCATAATATTTTGAATAATGATTAAAATTATAGGGCAAAGTAACTGATTTTTTTTCATTGAAGAGGTGCTTTTGCGATATACCTTTGAAATTAACAATTGCAAAACAGTCCACTTTGGGGAGCTGCTACAGCTCAAACTTCCAAATTTGCGTATTTTTAAAGGATTTTGCAATATAAATTTGCGTATTTTCGTATATTTCATGGAAATAAATTTGCGTATTTTCAATATTATTCGTATCTTTGCACTGCGTAAGTATCTGACTCCTTTCGTCTAAATTCAAAAGAAAGTGTTAAGTCTTGAACTTTCACATGTGGTTCAAGAACGGGCTGAAGACCCAAAAGCCTTCCATATAATTAAAAAAAAGATACGAATAAAAGCTATGATTTTACTTGCAACGGGAATGTTGCAGGAAAAAATAGGGAGAAAACTTGGTATATTCAGATTTTCTTCGTACCTTAGCAGCGCAAAACGTAAAGTGCGTAGAATATGGCAAAAATAGTAAATAAATATCCTGTAGGAATACAGACCTTTGAAAAAATCCGCGAGAATGGCTATCTCTATATAGATAAGACCCAATACATTGTGGATTTCAGGGAAAAGAAAATGTCGTATATATTTCTGAGTCGTCCAAGGCGATTCGGAAAGTCGCTCTTTGCTTCTACCCTTCAGGCTTATTTTGAGGGAAGAAAGGAACTTTTCGAGGGATTGGCCATTGCTGATTATGAGAAAGATTGGGTGAAGCATCCTGTGTTACATTTCGACCTGAGCGGTGCCAAGCACTTTGATGCTGATGCCTTGAACAGTTATCTGAATCTGCAGCTTTTACCCTATGAAGAGCTTTATGGTAAAGGTGAAGGTGAAAATTATCCTAACGAAAGATTGGATGGAATCGTAAGGCGAGCTTACAAGCAAACTGGCGAAAAGGTGGTGGTTATCATTGATGAATATGATGCCCCATTGCTGGATGTGGTGCATGAGAAGGATGAACTCAAGCAGTTGCGTCTTATCATGCAGAACTTCTATAGTCCTTTAAAAAAACTCGACCCATATCTGGAGTTCATTTTCATCACGGGAATTACTAAGTTTTCACAGCTCAGCATCTTCAGCGAACTCAACAACCTCGACAATATCAGCATGTTTGACCAGTACTCTGCAATTTGTGGTATCAGCAAGACAGAACTGACCACAGCTATGAAACCTGATGTGGAAGCATTGGGGGAGGCTTTAGGTGTATCTTACGAGGAATGTCTAGAAGAATTGCGCCAATATTATGATGGCTATCATTTCAGTGAACATTCTGAAGATGTGTTCAATCCGTTTAGCCTGATAAGGGCTTTGTCGGGGCAGAAGATTGACGCCTATTGGTTTAGCTCCGGTACGCCAAGCTATCTCATTAAGAGTTTGCAGAAGTTTCATGTAAATGTGACTAACATCGAACAGAAGAGCGTGAGTGTTGACGATTTTGATGTGTCGCCCGAGCAGATGACCTCTGCTTTGCCTCTGCTCTATCAGAGTGGTTATCTTACCATCAAGCAATACAAACCGTTTACCAAGAGTTATAAGCTGGGCTATCCTAACCAGGAGGTGAAGATTGGTATGCTGAAGAGTCTTGCGCCCAATTATCTTTCGCCGGTTTCTGTAGATAATAACGGACTGGTGAATGAATTTGTGGAACTGGTTTATGAAGGAGAAATAGAACAGGCAATGGTCCGCCTGAAGGCCTATCTCTCCAGTATCTCAAACCGTTTAAGCAATAAGAATGAACGTGATTTTCAGACCGTCTTCTATCTGATATTCAACCTGATGGGTGCCCTTATCAAAGTGGAGGAGGATAGTGCCATAGGCAGAGCTGATGCCGTGCTCCATCTGCCTGAAGCCATCTATGTGTTCGAATTGAAATACGATGGCTCTGCCGAGGAAGCCTTGAAGCAGATTGATGACAAGGGTTATCTCATTCCATATTCAGCCGATGGCAAGCGATTGTACAAGGTAGGTGTGAATTATGATAGTACCCAGCGGACTATCAGCGATTGGAAGATCAAGGAAGAATAAGAGTATCTGAAAATCGTTGATAGTTTTGATATATTATTTTAAGTTCAACCCTTGGTACGTGATGTATCAAGGTTTTGTGTTTTCTAACAGTTAACAAAATCCTCCCGATTCTCACGAACCGGGAGGAACAATCAACTCTTTAAGTTGGCATTTTACTACTATTTAATACCTATTTGTTGTGGAACGGAATTTTCCTGTCTGTTAATCTGTTCGTACTTGTGGGATGCCAAAGACTGATTCTCATCATACTTTTTTAGTACTGCATTTGCCAGGGTATTTAGTGGTATTACACCTTTTTGATAGGCATCTGCAGCACTGTTTGAAATATTGATGACGCAAGGGCTTCCATCAATGGTTGCTATCATGGAACCGCCTTTCATTGTGACATCTGTAATACGTGGGTTCAACTTCTCATCTTCGTATTTTTTATACATTTTAAGAGTCGAACTGCTTCTACTTAAACCTTCCTTAAGGGATGCGTGACCGGCATTATTAAGGATGTTGACACCACCAAAACCTATCAGCAGCATCTTTATCAGAGGGTTTCTGATAAACATACTGCCTACGATTGCAGCCAATGGCATCAGGTTATCCTGCATCTTCATGTTAGGGTTTTTACCTGTAAACATACCGATAAGCATATCAGGAAGCATGGCAAGAACATAGCCGAGATTCTTTGATACAGTACTGAAATCATGCAGTCCCATCTGTTTCAGGATATTTCCCCATCCTGCAAATTGCTGACTATTATTACCTGTCTGCGAGTTTTGCTGAGTGGATTCTGCCTGTTGTGTCTGAATGGTTTGTGACGAAGCTGGTGTGCTTTGTTGAGCATAAGGAAGCCGTGTACTACTTGCTGAAGAACGAGTAGGAGTAGGAGAGGATGAATGCCGGTGTTTCTTTTCAGGAACTGTACCATTGATGGAAGCATTCAACTTTTCCATTTCTACTTCCCACTGGTCTTTCCCTTTTGCCGATGCTGCTTTTCGGGACTGATAAGGGGTATGCTTATCTAGATAGTCAGCAGATCTGGCGTAGTCATAGGCTCGTTGACTTACTTCTTTCAAAGACATCTTCTTGCCACCGCATTTGATCCAGTCCTTCTCCTGCTTTGACATTTCTATCGCAAGGGAATGGAACGTGGCAGCAAAGGCTCTGTTCTGTTTAGCTGTTTTAGCCAACATCCATCTGGGAATTTCAGTGTTACCCTTATAGGCGATGCATTGTTTGGAGAAATCGGTCTTGATGGTATTGAGTAGCTTTGCAGAATTACCCTTATGCTGAACCAGCAGGGCGTTGCTGGCTTTCTT
Source organism: Segatella copri (assembly GCF_019249655.2). Classification (NCBI taxonomy): domain Bacteria; kingdom Pseudomonadati; phylum Bacteroidota; class Bacteroidia; order Bacteroidales; family Prevotellaceae; genus Segatella; species Segatella copri. The sequence continues at coordinate 3,116,014 of NZ_CP137557.1, read as the reverse complement.
GGCAGAGTCACTTACTGAGAGTGGAGCCACCTTGATTTTTCTGCTTAATGCACTGTTGATGTTGTCAATGAACTCAGTACCGCTCTTGCGATACTTTGCAGAACCTGTCTGTATCTTCTGTAATGCATCTGCATCGCCAAAGACTTCTTTACTGCTCTCCTTGGCGTATTCTTCTTTTGACCAGTCTTTGGATGATTTGTGACCAATAAATTCTCTGATACCGAAATCTGAACCTACACCAAATCCTGCTTTAGCTATAGCCTTCGTACTTCCGGAAGCAACGCCGCCAAAACCGCCCATCATAGCTGTGTCTATAAGACTCGCACCCAAAAAGCCGGTAGCTTTAGATAAGACAGAAGGGTTGTACATCGCCTCTGCCTTGTTTTCTACCTTTTCACCGTATTCGCCTTTCTTTAATCCCCAGGTAGGCATTACAAAGGCTATCAGACTGTCTGAGAAAGTTTTTCTCGCTATGTAACTTGCAGTATTTCTCGGAACCTTTTCCCTAGCCAGCTGCTCTACCATAAGCATCTCAAAGCGGTGCATCACATACGACTGGGCATATTCAAAGAGTTTCTTGGATTCCTTGCCGCCATTCTGTACCACAAGATTCTCATAGAAAGCATAAACGAATGTACTGTAGTCATTCTGCAATCTCTTGTCTTTGTTCCATCTCTGATTACATCTTTCAATGAGATCGTCTGTAGACATCTTATTCCATTTACCATTGGCATCGACTTGCTTTTTGGCACGATAAGCTGGGGTTACACCGTGTCTGCTGTCAACAGCCTGTGCCCAAATGGAACGGCCGCTCTCCTTGTCTATGGCTTCCATGAACTCCTTTGTCTGGTTTTTCTCTATTCTCTTTTTCTCTTGAACCAGAGTAGAAGCCATGTATTTACTGTAATACTGGCTGATGCAATAGTCAACCTGCGAGAAGGGTTGATAGTTATTTACTTTTGCCATAATTCTGTTTTTAAAAACCTAAAATCTGCTGACGAGCCTGTTCTATGGCTTTATAGTAAACAGACATCTGTTTCGGATAATACCGGGAAAGCCATTCATTAAGACCAATCTGGTCTTCGATGAACTTTAAAGCCAGCTGGCGTGTAATTTCAATAGCTTTCTCTCCCTTTTCTCTACCATTAAACCAGGCTTTCGTCCAGCATCTCGTACCAGAATTGTCAAAATACACAGAAGCTTCCCTGTCTATATCATAACTCTGTACGTCTATCTGTAAGTCAAGCAGAGGGTCTATGGTTTTTCCGTCGTTGGCAATTTCATCAAAAAGTTTTTTTTTTTGAGTTTCATCCCAGGTAGGAAGATAGATGTTATGATTCAAAGCCATATAGCTGAGGAAATCATCTATCAAGACATCCTGCACCTTACCGGCAAGGATGCTGCTTCTTCCGGAGAGTCCGAGAGGATTACCTATTGAAGGCATGCTTTCAAAAAAGTAATTCTTCTCGGCTGCCTGACGGAATATGTTGCGTAAAGACATATCTGCCCTTTTGGAAGAGGTATATGCTCCGCTCACGAGGTCATTCCAATAGCTTGGAAGCCATCGGAGCATCATCATTAATAGGGCATCTTTGTCTTGTTCAAAACTGTTTTCTACTTTCTTGTCTCCCAGTGTTTCCATGGATGGCAATTGACTGATTCCCATGGCTGCCAGCTGTTCGATGTTCGCCCATATCATACTCAGAAACTCGGCAGGATCGATCTCTGCATCATCAAAGCGTACCCCTATATGAAGGAATCGTCCGCTCTTTGCGATTTCCTGACCAGCAACAACCTGGGTTCCGTAAGGGGTATAGGCTTCTGCTATGTGACCGTAGGTAATTTCATACTTGCCGTATTTGGCTACAATATAGTTGTCGTAAACCGCATCCTGTCCGGCACCGATGATGATACCTGTGGCAATGGCATAGAGAGATTTATCACTAGCAGGAAAATCAATTCCTTTGTGGAAAAACTTTTCTCCTGTCAAGGGATGATTCTGTTCGCCAAAGGCTAGGGTAGCCTGTATGTTGTCTTTTTCTTCCAGAGGGAAAGGCATCATATAACCACTGGCACTTTCCAGAAGCATATCTTTATAATTCTGTTTCATTTTTATTGATTTTAAGAGGTGAAAACAGCTCCTCACCTCATGATTTTATGAGAAATACATTAACGTCTACGATGAACGGTCATGGAAGCGTCTTCTTCAGGGGCAGGTGTTGCTGCTACCTGAGGGGCTACGGCAGCTTGCATTGGGCGGTTCATCTGCTGTTCCTGGACATGAACAGAACGCAGGTTTACATTTTTCATGGTCATACCGCCCAAGGCTAGACCTGCTATCTTACTGAACCATCCGTAACGTCCGAACATCATATAGGATGCCAACAGCATACTGGCAAGGTTCATCTTACTGATATTGCCACCTGTAACGTTAGCAAGGGCAGAATTGAGATTATTCATCAAACCGCCGCCCACTCCTGATTGCCCCTGTACGCCCTGTACTGCTGACATGCTAGGATATTGGGCAGTGGTTGGGTCATAATAACCATTACCATGATTTACCATTCCATTGCCATTGAACATACCGCCTACGTATTCCTTTCCATCGTAATAAAGATTTCCGGCTTCAGAACCTACGTTACCGAGCGTACCTTTCAGTTGGTTATAGACATTGGCTCCTTCTGTGCCAACGTTACCTATTGTGTCCTTCAAGTGATAATATACATCTGCGCCTTCAGCACCAACATTGCCAACCCCAGTTTTAATAGACGAATATGCACCTTCGCCTAATAAGGTGTCAACGGTTTTTTCACTTACGGATTTTTCATTACCATAAGCATCTTTATGACTTCCGAGAAGAAGGGTAGAGGCAGAATCAACAAGTCCCTTGTTGGTGCCTTCTTCTCCTAATGCTTTTTCCTTTGCAAAAGTCAAAAGACCTTTCTTATAACCAACAATAGGAAGAGCTACTGCGGTCATTGCTGCGGAAGATTTGGGATGCTCTACTGCAAATTTTACTCCACTTTTAGTGGCAGAGCCAACTGCTTTAACACCACTTTTAACGTAAGGAAATGCCATTTTGGAAAACGTCATAATATGAGGAGCTGCAGCTTTACCGCCTTCTACGGCATTTTTAAGAAGGGATTTACATAATACTGACCAAGTTGCCATAATTCTATATTTTTAAGTTTGTTTACTCGGGATCATATATCTCTACGATTGCTCTGGCTTTATGCCGCTGCGTTTTTTTGGTAGCGAGAAACCTACCATTATCTGTGGTACAGAGCCAGGCTTGAACTCCCGGATTATCCTCTACTTCCGTTGATGTCCAATACCAGCAGTCTCCTTCCAAGGCTATAGGTGTGCCACCCAGTCTTTCCAGAACTGGATTGATGACTCTCGCTGAGGATGCAAGCAAACGCTGTTCGGCTACACTGGGAAGGTAGTCGCTCTGACCATTGGCATGAAAGTTGATCATTTCCATGGCTAAAGGAGAACCCTTGCCTGTTTCTGCGCTGTAGCTGTTATACATGGCTACGGTATTCTTGAAACCACAGAATGATGTTATATCTGTACTGGTTCCATTTACCATACCCACGGAATCACAGAACACCTCATTGAGTTCATCAAACATGACTGCCAGGGCAGGGTGGTCATCTGTTTTCTCGGCAAAGACAACGCCTACTGCCTTTCTTTTTGTCTGGTTGAAATAGGAAGCCGTGTCCATGCAGCTATGGTCGTTACAGAGAACATAGCCTACATGTATATTTCTGTCAATGGGTTCGTGATTGTCACACGAGGTACAGAGAATTGTGATGAGGGTCATCATCAGTACCATGCCCAGAACCGGATGGGTGATACCTTTTATTACTAATTTCATAGTTCTTACTTTTTACAATGGGATTTTTACACCGAAGGCTGCACCTGTTCTGAAGGTATCTTCGCCTCTTATGACAATATCTTCCTTGACTAGGAAGAACACACTCCAACCATTATAGAGATTATAGGTGTGCTCATAGCCAATATGACCGGCGGTAATCACCTTATCGAGGTCACTACCACAGCTGACACCTACTCTTACGTTTCCATGATGGTTCCTGCCTCGGTTCACGCATGGCTTGTAGGCAAAGCCCACAGCCCACGCACGATAGTTGCGCCAGAAGGAATCACTGGTGATATGACCGGCTTCCTCGTCTTTCTTATATTTCAGATACATGGTTCCGAAATACTCCCAGGCATTGTGATAGTCGGTTTCATGTTCGTAGGAGAGGGTGGTTTCTACCCCCTGGGGGTAGCTGCCACCGACACCTAACATCAAATGGTTGCCATGACTCTGGGCATACATTGCTGTTGCCGAGAATAGGGCGAACATAACAGATAGTATCTTTTTCATATATTCTTTGCTTTATTGTTCTCTGAGAAGAAGTGTATCGAAGGCATCTGCTGCCAACACATCCTCGTAGTCGAGGTTCATGGAAATGGTTCGTCCGGAAATCTGCTTTTCCGACAACTCGATGGTGAGCACCTTATCGTTAGGGAAGGTCATCTTCTTCAGAACGATGATGTTCCGATAGCCGCTCTTGAACCTTACGGAACGGTCCAGTACCAGGGCAGGTTTCAACTCGATGGTCTGGATGTTGGTAGCCTTCTGCTGTTTCTTGTCCTGGAGCTTCACTCTCAACTCGTCAATATCGAAAGGAAGATTGGTCTTGTTTGATACCGAGAAGTCGATGAAGAAATATTCTCCTACCACATAGATGTTGTTCAGTCGCATAGTCATCTTGTTGTGGGTGGTGAAGGTACTTCTGTACTTGGCAGAACTTTGCCATACCTTCATGGCATAGCTTACCATATCTACCGTTGACATACTTACATCGGGATTGTGGAAGGCATTGCGCTCGATAAGCTCCACTTCCTTATCGGTAACCGCCTCTTCTATCCTGCTGGTATAGAGTAGGGCATACTGTACTCTGTAACGCTCCGTGATAATGGTAACGATACCCATCACTTCGCCATCCTTATGATTACCTGTAACCGGTTTGAGGCGGATGACATTATCCAACGGCTTGTCGCCCACAATACTGTCGGTTGAGATATCCACCAGACGGATGGGTTCTGATGCTGTAATAACGGTGGAAACATGCTCATTGATGGTGAGCTGTTCCATATTGTTGAAGCCCTTTTGGGCAAATGTTCCTAAAGCTACACCCAAACACATGAAAAACAGTGTAAAGGCTCTCTTTTTTATATTCTTCATATTGTTACTTTCTTTTTGTTTTACTTTCTTTTCTCTTTGTCTTTCTGGCTTTCATCCATAAGATAAACCTTAGTGCCATACTTCAATCGTACCTTATTCTTCTTCACGGCAGTACCGAAGGCGTTCATGACCTTCTGGGTGGCATTCTGGGCAGCCTGGTTTGCCCAGCTGCGAATACCGGAAGATGACGTGGTTGAATTGTCAAGCATGGAACCGCCCTGCATGGCTGAACTGGCTATATCCTTGGTGGCTTCCCTGAAACTGCTCAGTGGAACATACAAGCCCTCCATACCATCGGTATCATAAATACTGAGGCTTACCTTGATGATATCTTCATCATAGAAGATGCTTTCTACCTTACCCTGCACACGCTGTTTGCCGAAGCCGCTCATGGTGGCATACAGATAGGTTCCCTTCCTGATGGTTTCGTCTCCAATCTCTATATCGTCCAGCAGACGGAGTCTCACCCGGCTACCATCTACAGCTTTCACCTCTTCATCAATGATGGCTGAAATGAGTTTGTTCTTGCCATCGGCTGCACCTAAAGTATTGAAGTATTCTGATACCTGTTTGGTCTTCTTCACTACTTTTTCTGGTTCGTCTTCACTGTCAGCGGTTCTGCTGTTGTCATAAGAAGCATTATCTGAATGGCTGTTGTAAGAGGCTGTACTTCCAGTGGAAGGAGTTCCACTTACAATGTTGCTATTTTCATGGGGTCCACCTTCTGAGACTGTTTCGTCATTACTTGTCATATAGCTGTCGCTACCAGAGAGAGTCTTATTCATCTCTTCCCAGCTTCTCTGTCTTCTCCGGCGTTGGGCAGAAGCGATTTCAGAGTCTTTCAGAGGATCTACGAAATCGTCCTTGTTGGCATCGCTGCGGTTGGCTCTCACACGTTCTTGCATTTCTGCAAGTTTTCGCTTTTCCTCGGCTTGCTGCATGCGAACTTTCCTGGCTTCATCCTCGCTGTACTTAGATTCAAAATCCTTTTTCTGATTGACAGAGTCATTGTCGTTCTCTACATTCTGCACTCCGGAAAGGTCTGAGATTCTACCAAACTGATTTTCCGTATTGGTCATCTTGTCTCCCAGGATGCTATCGGTATATGCCTCCGGCAACTCACTCGACAGATAATCCGTTGTCTTCAACTTCTTGTTGGTAGTATCTGAGACTTCAACGTTGAACATGTCAATGATGAAATAACCAACAAACAGAAGTGGCAGATAGATGATAGCCGGCAACAGATACTTGGGCTGCTTGAAGTTAATTTTCTTTATATCCATAGTTATCTCGCTTTTTTAAGTTCACGCTGCTGGTGCAAAGCCTGGTCCACCTGCTCTACAGCTGTACGGTGTGGTACGTTCTGGCTTGCCTTATAATATCTGATCATGTTGATGATGTTAAGGGCGAAAAGACTGATGACAAATCCGAAGACAATCACCAGAAATCCTACTCGATGGACATTTGCCCAGGATTGAATTTTCATTACCAGGAGCGTGAGCTTGGTTTTGTTGGCAAATTTCCTGCCGGCTTCTACCTCTCGCTCATATTGCTCCTTATAACGAGGATCATTCTTATCCGGCATTTTTTCTCCCGCAAGTATTTTCTTTATATCCATATTATATATAGGTGTATGTATTAATAATCTGACTTCTTGGTTTCTTCCAGATCCTTGTTTTTCAAGGTTCGCCAGTTGGTGATGAGGATTCCATGAGGGTTGTTCTCTGTTCTTGGTACTCTCTTCAAGTTTCCTGCCGTTACAAGTTGGCGCATCAGAATGCTGGTTCTGCGCTCTATTCGCTGTCTGCCGTAGTAGACGAAGGTGAGGGAGTCGGTATTCAGCTTGATGCTGTCACAATAGATGCTGCAGATGGTACTCGTACCGATGATGTTGTTATAGAAGCCCTTTTCTTTCAAAGCATTATACTGTGCCAGACCGGTCTCGTCAACGAGATACATTGCCTTGCGCATCGTATATTGGATATACTTGTCATCCGGTGCGAGAGTGAAGAAGAACTGGTGGAACATTTCTATATCACTCTTTGCCTCTACGTCGAAGGTTTCATCCATCGTGGTTTGTTTCACCAGGATGGGGACGTTGCCGTCCAACACATACACTTTCTTATGGGCATCGTCAACCATGCCCCTTGCAATGAAGAAACTGCCTAAACTCACGATGATGCAGCCTATCAGAAACAGGCTGCTCACTACCATCACAAGTTTGATCTTATTCTCTACATTCTTTAATACTGCCATATCTATACGATTTTAAAATTCATAACGGATGATGCGCCTCTCTTCACCTCTGAGGAAACACCCTCACCGAAGTTACGGGTTGAGAACGCTGTATCGCCTTCCGGTATCATCCAGGCTGCAAGGTCTGGAACGAGGTTGAGACACTTTAAGGCTACCACTGAAGCTGCCAGCAAATAGCCACAGGTCATAAAGGCGTTCTGGATATAGGCTGAAGCTGACCCTTCACTCTGGGTGATAGCCGTCAGGTTTTCTACCTGTACGCTCAATACGATATCAAACAGTAATAGGACATAGAAGCCTACGAAGTAGAGCATGGCTCCATAGAAATGTACCGTAAGATATCGGGTAATCCATTTTGACCAGACTCCTTCCCATTTAGGCAAAACACTGAAAGCCCACTGAATCGGTCCGAATATCGTGAGCATGCCCAGCAGAATCTGTTGGCAGAAGATGGTACTCCACCAGCCTATTCGGAAGATGACCAGGGAGAGGAACATAACTATTTTGTCCAGTCCTATCATCAGTCCCACAAAGGTGGAATTGTTTTCAGCCTTTGCTGCCTGTTTGGCTACCTCTACCGCATCAGCAGTTCCTGCACTTTCTGCAAGTGTTTCCTTACTTTGGCTATTTGCGATGTTCGTGGCTGCTGCATCCAGATTTTCTTTCACATCTCCACACACGGAATCACGCTTGTGTATCAGCGGCAACAGCTCATTGTATTTGTCGCTCACCTGTACTGCCTCGGCTTCATAGAGGTCGTGCGTGTAGGAACCGATACAGTTAGGTATGTAGGCGAGGGCATCCAAGATACATGCATTGGAACCGGCTCCGATACCACTCTTGCTAGGTGGGTACCAGAGACACATCACCAGAGCTATACCCAGGATCTTCATGATTTTTAAAACATCGATAGGCTCGTTCTTTACCATCATCTTATAGGCGATACCTCCTGCTACGACGATACTGAAGAGTGCGCCCAAAGCCATGCTCATCTGCAAGATCCACCAGAAGGGACCGTCTGAACCTATAAAATCCTGGTTACACAGAAACTCATTTGTCTGGAAGACCACGTTGTCAATGTCTTCCTCAAACAAATCAACGCCAATGGTTTGCGAAAGATCGCTTACCATATCTTTTATTCCGCCAAGTGTTCCACCACTTGCAGAATCCAAAAATAATGTACTAAATGCCATTTCCTGTTGTTTTTTATTTTTGCGCAAAAATAATGCAATTTTCATAAATACCCTGTATGAATATGATATACCTTTGAAATTAACAATTGCAAAAGCTATCACTTCTTGCCGTTGTCTTCATAAGGCTCTTATCATACAAGGGGCTTACACCTTATTATATATAGGGAGTCTAGTTCTTTTTATGGAAACCGTTTACGGCTAGTGAATGTTGCCACCTTCCCAAGGCATCTGTGGCTACCGTAGCATTACTCGTTACCCGGTCTACCTTCGTTGCCTTACTGCTGACTTCCTTCATTGTCTTTACAGCTTTCAATGTGCGAAGCTGTTTAGTCAGAGTAAGGTTCTTTTTTACGATGTCACGGTAGATGGTAAGATATTCTCGCTTTCTGCTTCCCAGATCCATATAGGACTCTCTTGTTACCTTGATAGCAAAAGCGAGACTATGATACACATTACTCCAGTCTTTGTAATCGTCAGAAGTTCCACCATATAGGGTTATCTTGTTGATGTTCTGCTGGAAGTTGCTCATGGCTCCTTCTATCTTTCCCTTTTCCATCTGCCAGGCCACATCGGCAGCTCCTGGAGTACGGTTGGCGATATTCAGTGCTTCGACCTTAGCTCTTCTGGACAAGACTGAATCTACATTTTCTGCAAGGGAGATTTCCTTCATCATATTCTGCTGCGTCTTGGTACGGAAACTCTGCTTGTTGGTAAGGGTGGCTGACTTCTGGTAGTTTTTATGCGTGAGATTATAATATTCTCTAGGAGTAAGGCTCCCGGCTCCAATCTCCATCACCGTAAACTGGTTCATGATGGCTGACTCATGATTATATGTCTGGGCTGACAACGGACTGCTGCTCAGCACTAGTAGGAATGCTGCAATATTGCCTTTGATTAAACTTTTCATTGTATCTTGTTTTCTGTTGTTTTATATGTTCTTTCAAATTTCTTCTTCACTCAACCGCTTGTTACCGAGAAGTGATCCGCCTCCGAGGGGTGCTCGTTTCTCCGACTCACTGCTGCCACCGGCACGTGAGTTCTTCAGTTTGGCTATATACTGTGCCTTCTTCCATGAATCATAGGCTTCCATAGCTAGGTTCTCAATGGTCTTGCCACGGTAGAGTCCATCCTTCCAGAAGCCTTTTCGCATAACCATATAGCTGTATAAGGTGAAATAGGCATTCTTTACTGCGGAATCGATATCGTCCATGTTGTCATTGATGCATTGAAGACAAATCATCATTGACTGGGCATCAAACTCTGCTGCTCCAGTAAGGTAGGCTGCCAAATCTATATAGGAGTCATACATGGATATGGCAGAGGTCTTTATCTGGTTAATGGCTTCTGCACTGGTGGTATAGATAACGGCATCGGAATTTTTGACGTTTCCCTTCAGAAGGAAGTTTGTCTTATAATCATCCAGGAGTTTAAGATACAGTTCTACATTACTCTTTACACTCCTGTAGGTATTCACGCCATGGAATGCAGTGGCAGTACCATTGAGTATCAGGTCGATGATGTCGAAGCATCTTTTATAGCGGTCGATAGCCTTGCTGGTCTCCTCGAAGCTAGTGGAAGATTGGGAAAAGGCTTTATGGGCTTCCAACACTCCCATCTCTGCTGCTGCTCGTATGCCAAGTACGGTTCTCACCTTCTTATGGTTGCTGATCATGGTCTCCAGTGAGCCAGCATCATAGTCCAATATGGCAAAGCTCTTCGCCGGGAAGACGAAAAGCATTGCCATAATTACAAATACCAAACCCTGTTTTTTCATTGTTGTCTTGATTTACTGTTGTTATTTTTATCAGTTTCATTGTCTCCACTCACCGAACCCTTCAAAGAGGCTTTCTGAGCTGCCCTGGCAGATGCGTCCTGCCACCTGGAGAGGGCATAGTCAGCGATGGCTCCACGCGAGGCTCTGCCCACAGCATCGAAAATCTTGTGCTTCAGGAAATCCAGGATGGTTGTCCGGCTGTCCATGACCTTTTCGAGGAGAACGAGCTGGTTGTAGATAGATACCAGCTGGAAGTCTATCTCTCTGGCTACATCCAGGCGGTCACAAGCCCAGAGCAGGTGAATGGCATCAGCATCATCTTCCTCTTCAGAAAAACCTGCATAGTTGTATTTGATGCTGATGTTGCAGTCCGGAAGGTCTTCAATGAGTTCCTTCAACTTGGCATTTACCTCTTCTGCACGATCTTTCTCACTCTTTTTCATGTCGAGCTGCATCACGGCAACCACATTGTCGGCAGCATACTCACTGGTGAGTTTGAAATCTACCGACAGGATGGCTCGGTGGATTCTTACACCCAGGAGATATTTCGGTTTCTGGGCAAGGGTGAGGGTAGCTGTATAAGTTACCAGACTCTTGACAGTAGGGCAGTAGCCGTGACGGATGAAGATATACTGGTTGTTACCATCTACCCATTCGCCCTGGTCGGACCACTGTATCTGATACATTCCTTCCAGCTCAGCCATGTTGTCATTGATTCTATACTTTCCATCCCTGTTATCTGCAAGGTCTTTATAATACTCATCAATACCATTGTTAAGTTGATTGAGCTGTTTTTGAGTAGTATTCAACTGCTGTTTCAGGGCTGCATTAGCATCAGAAAGTTCGTCATACTGCTTCTGCAAGGCATTTGCCTGGGTCTTGTTACCCATGAAAAGAGCTTGGCTTTTCTGTTGTAGGAGAGATTGCATCCTTTTGTCATTGTCGGAAATCTGTTTCTTCAAGGATGCAATCTGATTTTCATATTCCTTTTGCTTATCAAGCAGCGTGTTGATACCTTCTCCTTCCGAATCCGGCGTAGGCTCCTTTGCAAAGCCTTTGGATGCTTCGTTGAGATGATTACCCTGTTTGCCGTTCTCCTTCCAGTTGAAACTGCCTTCTCCTAACTTGGCTCCACCCTTACAGTTTGCCACGAAACTTACAGAACTACAGCCTTCCATCTTCTTCTCATCTGCCATTGTGTAATAGTGAGGGTCATCACATTCAAGATGGTAGATTATGCTCTCATCTTGATCGGATGTCTCATCTTGATAGCCCTGGAGACGGATCTTCATTTTTTCCTTGAAGGTTTTCAGATCCATCGTCTGGGAGTCAAAGATTTCCTCATAAACTTCTTGTTTGATGTACCATGAGTCTGTTACAGTCATATATACAGAAAAGTGTCTGCCTCGCCAATGCTTCGAATGTGCCCCAATACCACCACTTTTATCACGCACATAATTGTAAGAACGTTGTTCGTAATTCAGACTTATAGTATGCCCTGGATTATTCTTTTCATATTCCTTCTTTTTGCTGGCATTCCAATCGGTGGAATTTTCCGCAGCTGTCTTTAGCTGATTATACTCAGATGTGGTAAGAGTTGGAAATGGAGGAGTAGAAGTTTTCATATAATTACATTTGTAAATCCAACCAGTCCAAGAGTCCTCGTTATTTGTGCTGGCAGGAGCAGACGGACAATATGAGGCAATTTCTTTTTTGCCACTGTCTACTGTATAGATATACCATCTTTGGGTATAGTATTCTCCTTGGAGTTCTTTTACATAGTTGCTGATATAGCCGCTCACATTGTAATCGTCTATCTTGAAGAGGTTGGCAACACCCTCTGCATCTGCAGTTTTGATGACGCTCATCAGGATATTCTTTACATTACCGGCATTCTTATAGTTTTCATACTGACTTTTGAAGCTCTTGAACATGTTGTAGATTTCCTTCGGCTTGGAATGAAAAATCTCTCCAATCTTGGATATCTCAGCCCAATTACTGTCGGCTGTATTCTGTCCGATGGAAGCCAGCTTGCCTCCGAGATTCTTGAAATCTTCAACAAAATCATCTGCTGACAACTCCTTACCAAAATCTCCCAGATGATCCAGCAGCTCTTTCCAGTTGACCTCACCGCCCATTCTGGCTAAGTCAAATACAGCCTGCAGCTTGTCATTGACGAGAAGGAACTGGACATCCTTGAAGGAACGTCTGCCATTGGTACACACCAGTTCAAACTGCTTACAGAGCTGTTCCACATTGGTGGTGGTTTTCAGAAGGTAAGGACCCCAATAGATGGCATTCTCTGGCTGTTTGACCATCAGGGATGACACCGTGATGAACTTCGGCATAATCCGGTTTTTCACCAGATCCAGGATTCTAGTGTAGTAGTAGTTTTCCTCTGACGCAAAAAGACCAGGGTTGCGCATGGCAGCCCGGTCTTTCTTTTTGGACACTAAAATTCCGGCAGTGGCTACGGAAGCTGACCTGTAGTGATTGAGAATATTTTGCAGGTGCCCGTTTGCCATTGTCTCCATTGCTATTTCCACCTCATAAGCGGCAGTCATGGCAGCAGCTGTTTTCTTGTCGATGTTGACGTTGTGCCAAACCACAGCCATCATCTTGTAGGAAAACAGCATCAATAGTAATAGGGTATTGATTCTTTTCATTGCTTATCCATTTTTTTTCTTGTAAAAAAAGACTTTCTTCTCTTTCAATACTTTCTGAGAGAACTCCAGACATTTGCCGATACCGCTGTTGTGCCAGTCGCTTACAAACTGCTCAATGGCATGCTGGTAGTCTGTCTGCATAAGTTTGAGATAGAGCTTCAAGGCTTCCTTTTCTGCTTTCTCAGTAGTATACGCCATATAACACTCTGGCGGTTCCTCTACACCCAATACTTCACCAGACTGACCCCTTTTCAGAAAGACTTCCTTGAAATAGGTTCGTCCGTCCTTGTTGTCAAGACGGTTGATGGTGAAAATCTTCTTGCAGTCATTATCGGTGAGTGCAAGGGTTGCCTTGATCTCATCAAACTTATCCTTAAACTTACTCTGGTCGAGAAGCATGAACACATCGGAATTGTTGATGATGGCTTCCTTCACGATAGGGGAGGAGGTTATATCCTGTATCTCCTGGGTCACAACACCCACCATTGCCCAGTGCTTACGGGCGGTCTTATAGAGATACTTGATATATTCTGCCATCGTCGGTGTGGCTATGGCTTTCCAGGCTTCCTCGATAACCAGGCATTTTCTGCCCTTCTTGATACGCATCTTTTGGGTGAACACGTCCATGATGATGAGCACGATGATAGGGAAGAGGACTTTGTCATCCTTCACCTTATCAATCTCGAAGACGATGAACTTCTCATCAAAGAGAGAAGCATCCAAATCGTTGTTAAGAATGTATTCCTTCTCTCCACCTTTATAGAAAGGTTTGAGAATCGTTGCAAAATTATGGATATCGAAACTGATGTTCTGCTGTTTCATAATCTGCGGAATACGCTCTAGGACAAACTCATAGTAGGTGTTGAATGACAGATCTGTTACCTTCAACTTCTTCTTCTGTCGCTCCACCTTCTCCAGTTTTCTTTCAATACGCATAAGATAGTTATTTTCAATAACTTCCGGGGTGAGTCGCTGAAGGGCTTTCTTTGCCTGTTCCTTCTCGCCCTCGGTAGCTGCGCTGTCATCGATGATGGCTTTGAGCTTCGGTACCCTGCGCTTATCTTTTTCAGAAAGCTCCCTATTTTCAGTAAGTTCCAGGTTAAACTCCTCGCCATAACGCTCTTCCATTTTCTGCTCATACTCTTCATACTTGCCGTTGGCCTTATCCTGAAGCAGGATGGCATCTTTCATTTTTTCACGCTCTTCGTCCGTAAAACCTTCGAAAGGTTGGAAGTAGGCTTCATAATACTCCACGATGGTCTGGTTGATGATGGTCTCTTCCAGCATCGATGGTTGGCTGGCTCCCTTATATATCTGGAAGATAAGGTTCTTCAGGAAGTTTTTCTTCTCTCCGAAGTTCTGCTCATACTCCATCTTGGTTATCTTGAACGGATTCATGGAGATAGGCTTTTCCTTGGTGTAGGAAATGTAGGTTCCCCCGAAGTAGCTGCAGATTCCCTCATAGCTGTCACCGGTATCTACAATCACAACATCTGTGTCCTGCTCATAATATTGTCGCATCACCGTGTTCATGAAGAAGCTCTTTCCGCTTCCGGAGGGTCCCAATACGAAGAAATTGGAGTTGTTGGTATACTTCACCTTTCCTTCCTTACCGGTGGTATCTATAGGCATCGGAACACCCTGGCGGTCTGTATAGTAGCATTTCAGGGAAGACTGGTCTCCCTTGGCTTGATGCTCCTTATACATCAGACACAGAGCTGCCTCTGACAACGTAAGGAACTGATCATAGTCCTGGTTGAGACGGAAACAGTTGCCAGGAAAGCTTGCCACGAACAGTTCCAACTGGTTATAGGCACGCTTGGAGATATTGATGCTGTATTTGGAGAAGATGTTTTCCAAATTGTTGGTAATCTTCTGAAAATCCTTGTCTGCGTCAATCTTTATGACGAGATTAAAGTGTGCATATACAAGGGTTTTGCTATTTCTTGCAATTTCGTTCTGAACAGCCTTGATATCTTCTACTGCTATCAGATTGGATGGATTCGGGATAGAAGCATGGCGGTTTTTCTTCTTATCCAGCTTTGCCATCTCTCTCTTCTGGTTAGGAAGGAAGAGAATCTGATTATAAATAACGGTATCTACACCAGGGATATGGTCTATCTCTGAGAGCAAATCCTCTGGAAGAACGGCATTGTTGACTGTTGTTTCACTATAGGGACGGAGATTGCTCGGTAATCCTACATTGTCTATATCTAGGAGACTGTACACTTTCACGTGGAAATTGCCCATGCCGATTTCTTCACTGTCTACCTTGAAATTGGACATGCTTACTTTCTCATTTGTGAAATCAACCGCAAAGAAACGATCTGCAAACTCCTGGCATTCCTTGGATGTGAGGAACTTGCAGCTTATCTCGCCACTCTTCAAACGGTCTTCCACTTTACGTATCTTCACGAGAAAATCTCTCCATTTGTTAGAGTCGTAGGTTTTGAGACCACCACTCTTGCCTCGCTGTGTAATAGTGAGATAAGTAGTGCTCTCTGTATAGGTTCTACCATTGAAGAAACGGAAATATGCGTCTGAAAGGAAACGCTTCTTGCTATCTTTGTTCTCAGAAGATATCATGTTCATATCAAATTTCTTACGGACAAAGATATCCTGCTTATGGATGGCATATCCGTCTCCCAACAATTGCATTACAGATGCCATCAGGGCGGTGAAGTCGTAATAGTTATCTATATCTGCTGAATATTTTCTTACAGGATTCTCCATTTTGAGAATGGCAGAATAATCACCCTTCTTTGTATACACCACGCCAATTCCATCCACATCCTCTACACTGAAATAGATATTTTCAAACATCTTGGCTCGCTTACCGCCAGTACCAAACGCACTCACGGAAATAGCCATACCCACCAGGATGGAGATAAATACGACAATAACAAAAATTGAAATCATACTGATAGTTTTTAGAAATAAAAAAACTTGCTCATCTGCTTCTATACTGTTGCAGGTGGGCAAGTACATATACGCCTTTACTATGTTTCTTGGAATGCAATCCCTTATGCTGCTTGATGAATATCATCGCTCCACCAAAACCTATTACGATGGTGAGATAGACAAGTCCTACAATGAAACCAATCCACATGTAGAATATCAAAAAGCCTAGAATGCCACCACCAACTGCGCCGGCTGCCCAATAGATATACCTTCCTTGCAAACCCAGAAATTCAAGGGGCTTCTGAAGCCCCTTGAAAACCGGATAATCAGGATATTGCCCTTGATTATCACTTGCCATAACTCAAAAACTTAAACGTTGGTTACACCAAAGAACAATGGCAATGCCTGAGCAGCTGCAATGAGGAAGATACATGCACCTACGGTCATCATAATCTTCTTCTTGATGTCGTTCTCCTCGTTGTTCATCGCAATATAAACTGTGATCGCACCTACAACGGCAACAACACCTGCGATGGCATAGCAAAGCTTCACAACGATAGGTACATACTTGGCTATTTCCTCGGTTGCTGTAGTCAACGCCTTCGTACCTGCCGAGAAGTTTCCAGCTGCATCCTGGGCGAACACGCCAATTGTAAATACGAAAAGAAGCATCATCACCATGCCGAAGCGTGGGTTCTTCACCAATGTCTTAATCTGCTTGGCAGAAGCCGAAGCACAACTTTTTGTGGCACAAGCCAACGTACTAAAAATCATTCTGTTCATAAATTTAAACTATATTAATTATAAAAAAACTTTCTACCAAAATTTTAACGTAGACGTATTGCCATAACTGAAACCGAAGAAAGCCGGCATTACGATTGTTGCTCCTATAAGGAATAAACAACTTCCCACCAAGACGAGTACACTTTTCGTGAAACCTTCTTCTCCTGCTTGGAGTTTGATATAGATACTGGTGGCACTGTAGATGGCAAGAACAGATGCTACGGCATACATCAGGCGCATGGTGAAGACACACATGTTCAGCACATATACTACCATATCATATAATCTGCCCATACTGCCACTATAATCCGTACTACCACAATCAGCAGATGCAGAAAGAGAAACGGCAACAAGTAACAATACCATCAGGTATCTTGGATCTATCATCTTTTTCATACGTCTAAATCATCCATATTGTTTCCGCCTAATTCTACAGCTTGTTCCATAGACTCCAAGATAGAACGTTCATATTCACGAGCAGTTTTCTCATCCTCACTCTCTGCACAGAACTTGACCATTTTCTTCTTGACAGCCATTGACTGATTATAAAGAGCGTTGTCATCTGCTGCAAGAATCTCTGCTGCCAACTGCTCTCCACTCTTACCTGAGGTCGCCATTAGCGCGTTCTCACCAGTTGAAGGTTGTGAAGGAACTTCTGTCTCACCAGTCTTTACAGCAGGAGTATCGTCGTCTTCACTCACCATAGTAGGCTCTTCTTCAAAGTCTTCGTTGGGAGCATTGCCAACAGCAAACTCTTCAACTTCTGCTTTCTTCTTGCCGTTGCTGCCAACGACATCCATGCCGATCATGGCGGCATAGTATACGATATAAATGAAAGTTAATATCGCTACATAAATTCCAAATGCACCCATGTTTTTACTATTTTATTTGTTTTTGGCTGCAAAGAAAATGCTTTTTTTTCAAATTCTAGGCGTAAATACGAAATACCTTTGAAATTAACAATTGCAAAAGGTATAGCCTTTCGGGAAAAGACACTTCCATGGGGCATATAGTTCATATCTATATGGTGTTATAGGCTTATATTATTATAGCCTTATATATCTATATAGGTATTGCGTTATTTATCTATTGCTTTATTGCAAGCTTGCAGCATGGGGGTATTACTTTCTTTATATCTATATTTTATTTTTGTTCCTTACTTCGACCTCTATTTTTTATACTTGGGGTTGCCGTCTCTCTATCATTTGGCTTTTTACGGTGCAAAGTTATGGCGGTTCTGTCAGATACCAAACACCAGGCGATGCCTTATTCGGCTAAAACTTTTCCGGAATGCCTTCCACAAATGTTGCACATTTGGGTTTTCCAAAAAACTTTCTACCGAATTGTTTGGTGTTCTGACTCTTGGAACCACCATTTCTTAATGCACGTAAAAAGGCTATATGATGACGAGATGACGGAATAATAAAAAAAATATCGGATCGAAAGGAACAAAAAAACGTAAAAGGCAATGAATCCTCAAATCCAGAATAATTTATGTTGAACCATTTAAAATAGTTAGAGTATGTATAACGATTCAATTAGTGAAAATGACAAGCAGTTTGCAGACGAGTTTTCTCGTTTTGTGAATGGCAAGATGGGTAGCGCAGCCAAAACCGGCAAAGAATGGGCTAATGACCATCGTTTCTTGGTGAATGAAAAGTTCAAGGTTGTAATGGCTTTCATGGAGCAATTGGCTGAGAACTACAAGCAGGGGTGTTACGACCCTCGTGATGAATGGGCGTGCCAGTTGGCTAACGAAGCTATCGAGCACCTTAGAGAGAAGGAACTTTATTATACAATGTTTTAGTTTTACAGATATGGCTAATTGGGCACAGACAAGTTATAGAATCGAAGGTAACTCAGAAGACCTTCAGGAGTTAAATGACCTTTGCAAGGCGTTTTTGAGCAAAGAACGCCCTGTAATGGAAGAAGGAGCATCAGAGGAGTGGGAAGGAAACATCATCTTGGCTCTCGGTATAGACAAGGGGTCTAGCTATTTGAGAGGTTTCATACAGGAATGCGAACTTGAAGATGGAGTTTTATGCATTGAAGCCAGTGAAGCTTGGGGAGCTACGGATTTCAGACATCTTCTTGAAGGTCACTACGAAGATATGAAAGTATACTATATCGTGGAAGAGGAGGGATGTGAAGTGTATGCAACAAATGACGTTGAAGGAAAGTACTTTTCATATCGTTTTGCCGTTGACTCCTGCGTTGAAGGCGAAGATGAATTTGAATACTTTAAGACTGAAGCCGAAGCACTACAGTATATTGCAGGCAGATTGAATCGTAACTCCATTTCAGTTGAAGAGATAAAAGAGTGGAATGAGGAACACGAACTAGACGACGATTACATCAGTCTTCACGAATACGAAATTGTAGCATAAAAGGTAACGGAGAGGTTAACCGCCTCTCCACAAAAACATCAGAAAATGAAATATATTGATTACATCGGACAAAGAATTAATCTCCATAAGGAAATCGTTAAATCTATCATTGAGGTGATGGACAAACATGGTAAAGAGGAAGTTAACCTTTTGGAAAAAAAAGAAGAAATCGGGGCAGCTTGGCTCATCAGAGTTCACGATTGGAGTAATGAAATTACTGAAGTGCAGGTTGTTGCCGTAAAAGTAGAAAATAGCGTTCTGTTTTACAAGGGCAAAGAAAATGGCGAAGTGGATGAGGATTGGCAGACCATGGCAGTAGAAGATGACGTAGTTTCTGCTACCATTGATAGTGTATACACTGCGGTGTACTTGACTCTTGAAGATTAAGACTGAGGGCGTTATCTGATGGGGTAACGCTCTCTTGTTGTCAAGATATTTTGGTTTAGACTACAAACGGGCGGCTTCATTCTTCCATTTTCGGGATGAAAGAATGAAGCATTTTTTCTATCTAATCAGCGTAGAGCGAATGATTAACACTCTGTCGTTTAAAAAGTGATTACCGGTCTGTGTAAGCTGGTGGCGAAGATAGATTTCGCTACAACCCAACTCTTCTGGCGAGAACATCTTATAGATGGCTCTCACGCTTCCGAAATAGTAATTATGATGACCGCTTATGAAGTGGACGTGAATGATTTTTATGGTTTTGCTCATATCTATTCTATTTTTGTACCATATAATACCTATATGGTAGGTTATTGTTATCATCTATTTTTCTTTAAAAGAAATCCATATTCCGCTCTTCACAGAGCAAAATATGGACATCATTTACTACAAATGATTTAACTACAATTTCTTATTTTACATTTTTATTGGAATATCTACAGCATTCCAGTCGCTGACTCCTGGGGTTAAGCCGCTATTATTTTCAATCTTGTTTGGAATAGGTAATTTATCTAAAACTACGGTTACCTTGAAAGAATCGGAAGCTGCATCTATCTGGTTTATTATATCATAGACATAACACCATTTGCTTCCGTCTTTAAGGATTGCATAGATAACCAGTTTGTTAGATATGTTTGCATCTGGAATCTTGCCAAAGCATCGGAAGTTTCCTTTCAGTTCCATATCACCAGTCAACGACATAGAGAATGGGACTATGACCTTTTCTGTTGTTTTTGCTCCATCTGAAAGGCGGATGCCAGCTGCCAAACCGGAAACAGATGCAGACAGAATCTTGAACTCAGCGGAAAGACATAGCCATATTCGGTTCCCAGCGTATAGGAAAAGTCGGACATATTGCCTCTTTTTCCATATTCCACATCATACATACCCATCTGACTGACTATGCCAATGTGGTGCCCAGTCAATGATTGCCTGTAGCTCTGCCCACTGAAATATCTCTTTATACCTATACCGCCACCATAACTTCTCCAGTAGTTGTGTGTCGGATTGCTGTCAAACCAGGTATACCAGTAATCCAGTCCTATGGACATATTCTTTCCTAGCCCCAACTCTGCTGATAGGTTAGGGACATGCAAAGCATCATAGAGCAGGTTGGTTTTCAACTTCAATGGTATACCCTTACTGCCATGCACAGACGATTTCATAGCTGTTTTCTCATGTTGCATCATGAAATGTACATCCTGTGCTATCAGTCTTCCTGCAACACACAGGCAGACACCGAAAATGAAAAGCCTCTTTTTCATATATGTTTATTGTTTTTATATCTATATTTAATGTTGCGAGTACAAAAGTAATGCTTTTTTGCTGCTCCTTATCTATAAATGCGATATACCTTTGAAATTAACAATTGCAAAAGGTCTTGTCCTTTGGGAAGAGATGCTTCCCTGGGGGCTTAAATCTTCATATCTATATATTCTTATAGGCTTATATATCTATATAGGTATTGCTTTGTTTATATCTATATTCTATTTTTGTTCCTTACTTCGACCTCTATTTTTTATTATTGTGGTTGCCGTCTCTCAATCATCTAGCTTTTTACGGTGCAAAGGTATGGCGGTTCTGTCAGATACCAAACACCAGGCGATGCCTTATTCTGCTAAAACTTTTCCGGAATGCCTTCCACAAATGTTGCACATTTGGGTTTTCCAAAAAACTTTCTACCGAATTGTTTGGTGTTCTGACTCCTAGGAACCACCATCTCCTGATGCACGTAAAAAGGCTATATGATGACGAGATGACGGAATGATAAAAAAAATATCGGATCGAAAGGAACTTCAAAACCTTAACAAGGCAATGAATCCTCGAATCCAGAATAATTTTTATGTTGAACCCTTTAAAAATGTTAGAATGAAACAGATGAATTACAATGGTTTTTGCATGGAGGAATTTCCTCAGTATAAGGCTTTTAACAATGGGCTTGAAAACTTGACCTCAGTTGAGTTGATTTCACTGATAATTGGTACAGGAACCAAGAAAAACGTTGAGCAAGCCCGTCAGCTTTTCAATGTAATGAAGGAAAGCTTGCGTAACATCGCTAAGGCTAGAGTGGAGGATTTGCAGGTAGTGCAGGGTATAGGTGACTCTAAAGCGATAGCTCTTCAGGCAGCTATTGAGTTGGGTAAGCGTTATAATGCAGAAAAGACAGCAGAACGTCCCGATTTAGGTAGTAGTATTGCAATATACAATTATCTTCATCCGCTAGTTCGTGATTTGGATGTAGAAGAGTGTCATTTGCTCTTGATGAATCAGAACTTCCAGCTCATAAAGCATGTTCCATTAAGTCATGGTGGAATAACCGAAACTTCTATGGATGTCAGAAGAATCATGAGAGAGGTTGTTATGAACAATGCTACTATTCTGGCTGTAGCCCATAACCATCCATCCAACAACCCTCATCCAAGCAAGGCAGATGATATCATTACCAAAAATCTCAAAGCAGCTTGTGAAATCATGCGCATCTTCTTTATGGACCACATTATCATTTCTGATGGAAGTTATTATTCTTACCATGATAGAGGTAAATTGTAACATAAATAGGGAACGGAGAGGCTAACCACCTCTCCTCAATATCATAAGTTATGAACTATAAGATTATATCATAGTGAAAGAAAAAATGCGGTGGATGCATGTGTCAAGGTGCAATCCCATTCATTGTGAGGGTCATAATGGACCTTCTGATAGTTTACTGCCAACTGCTCCATGAAAGCCATCATCACCTTGAACTTCTCGTTTTCAAGAAAGCGATGGTCATTGGCAAACTCCTTGTCTCTTTCGTTAACCATATTGTTCATATCTGTTCGGATTAAATTGTGAAACTTCTTTTTCTTCCCTATTCTCGAAGCCTTTATGACTTCATCGAGGAATTTGATTTTATGTGCAATCAAGAGTTCGGGCATGGAGGCTGACAAGGCAAGAAATTGGGAGGTCATTTCTTCAAAATACCCCAATCTGTGATTGACGAAAGGCAGCTGATGAAACAAGCAGTCAATAGCAAGGCGGTACTTGACGGTTTGGTGGGCTGAACTAAATTTGCTAAGGAAAAACAAGGGAGGATGAAGGGGTATGGAATGGATTATAGCATGAAAATAGTTAAAGAAATATATAAAAGTCAAGTTTATTGCGTAAAAAACAAGACTTTTGTTAACTTTGCACTCGAAAATAGGAGATAAACATGGTTATAGCAAGTCTGATAAAGGAAAAATTGTCATCGACCCCTGCAGGGGTCGTATTGACAACAAGAGATTTTGGGGTGGAGATGCGGTATCAGCCGGCACTTGCCAAAGCTCTCAACCGTCTTGTGCTCCAAGGCGAACTGCAAAAGATAGCAAAGGGGAAATACTATATTCCGAAGAAGACCATTTTTGGAAATCTGAAACCTGCAGATTCTGAACTTGTAAAAGACTTTCTGGAGCAAAATGGCAAGATTGTAGGCTACATTACCGGAACTGCCGCATTTGCATCCATGGGGTTAACTACACAGATAAGCTCATCCATCCTTGTCGGCACAAATAAATATCGGAGACCTATCACAAGGAATGGCGTGAAAATATCTTTCTTGTTACAAGAGAACGCCATAACTTCAAGCAATATTCCACTACTTAGAATATTGGATGCTCTGCGCCTTATAAAGGACATTCCTGCCACTTCACCAGATGAATGTGTGACGAATATTTGCAAAGCAATCAATGCTCTTTCAATGGAACAGAAGCAGGAATTGGCAGAACTATCCTTGGCATACACACCTTATGTAAGAGCTTTGCTTGGAGCCATCTACGAGAACATGGGGCTTGAAACGGAAACCATCAGTAAAACATTGAATGGAGTGACCAGCTACAAGTTGCCAGTCTCCGACAAAGTATTATCAAACAAAAAAAACTGGAACATCATATGAGATTACATGAAAACAGGGATTTGTTCTCTGATGCATTGCAAGCAGCATCGCAACCTATAGAAGATGGAGGACTCGGCATTAAGAGCATCTTCATCGAGAAGGACTATTGGATTTGTCGATCGTTGTCTTTGATGGCTGCGAACGACAAGGATAACCGTGCCATTTTCAAAGGAGGAACAAGTCTTACAAAAGCATATGGTATCGGTAGTAGATTCTCAGAAGACATAGATATTGCTATCTCTGAGGCATGGACGCTCAGCGGCAACCAATTGAAGATGCTGATCAAGAGAACTGCCAAAAGCATGACGGAAGGTCTGCAGGAAATGGATATGCCTGGTTTTACGAGCAAGGGTTCTCATTATCACAAGGCATACTATTCTTATCCACGAGCCATTGATACATTACAAGTAGGTGCTATCAAAGCAGGACAGTTGCTTGTCGAAATCAATTCATTTGCCAATCCATATCCTTTTCAGAAATGTAAACTGCAAAGCTTCTTGACCGAGTTCTTGCAAAAGACAGGCAACGAGAACTTGATAGAGGAATATGATATGCAACCTTTCGAGGTGAATGTTCTCGACAGGCGTAGGACATTGACTGAAAAATTGGTGTCATTACTTCGGTGTTCCTTGGCCGACAACTACATATCGGAGTTGACAGCCAAGATACGTCATTTCTATGATTTGCATTTTCTCTTGAATGATGCTGAGACACAGGACTATTTGAAAAGTGACGCTTTCAAATTGGACTTCAGCAACTTGTTTGCACAAGACCAACAAAGATTTGACAAGCCCGAAGGATGGCAAAACAAAGACATTATGGATTCTCCAATCATCAGTGACCTGCATAATGTATGGTCAGTGTTAAGCAACGTCTATGCAAAAGAACTTCCTGACCTTGCCTACAAAGATATACCGACTATTGAGAATATCGAAAATAGCATGGAGCAGTTGATTTCGTATTTGCCAAAATAAACGGTCATGGCAAAGAAGCATAAAGGACATTACTGTAAGATTTGTGGTGAATACAAGTCGAACGAGTCATTTTCGGGTAAAGGTCATGCCCTACACATCTGTAAGGAGTGCATGGGTGAGATGAAGAAAGGCAACAAGAAGATTTTGGACTTGCCTTTCGGGGACAATGAATTTGAGATGGTTGATGCCGATGAATATATCGATACTATTTTATATGGCAACAACGAAGAACGAGAAACCAAGACTTTCAAGAAACTCAACCGTGAACAGAAAATGGTGTTGAAAGCGATAGTGCAAGATGAAGTTACGCTTTATTGGCAAGCCTATCGACAGATACCAGTAAATGACAAGTTAAAACAACTCAGAAATTCTGTCAATATTGTAGTATATGAGCAGTTGGACTTTGCTATTAAGGATGATACGATGTTCAAAGCCTATATACAAGAGCAAGTTATCGCTGTCATAAACAAGATATTGCGATTGGAGAAAGAACAAGTTATATAATAGCAGAAAGAGTCCATTCAAAAATATGTAGACAAGCTTGCAATGGTAATATTGTTGCATGGGCTAAGGGATAGCAGGTAAACTTGTTATCCCTTTTATACGTCGGGCTGCTCCCTCATCGGTCGCAGCCATCCGGTTGAACCATTCAGCTTCACCGGTGCAAGAGGTATCTCCGATGGGTTGTTGTTGGGCGCAAATAGTGGCAATTTTGTTAGTTTGCTTTGCTTTTATACCATATAGCTGCTATATGGTAGGCTATTCTTTGTATCTACATCTTCGCCGTTTAAGCCCTTTCCCTGCTTTCTCTTCCAGGAACAACGTTGGTGATTCTTCCAGAGAAAACAGGGAAACTGCACTAATGCGATGCTTGCATCACCTTAGAGCAGCTTCGGGAGAGAGGTCGAACCTTCATGTGGGGCTTGCCGCCACCACACCCCTTTTCGAAGAAGAGACATATAGGAAGGTCCGCAGAATGGGCAGGGATGCACCCTTTTCAGCGAAGATGAACTACGCTCATCTCCACCAGGGGAGCCATCCTTGGCCATTCTTTCTGACACGTGCCTATGGCACTCTTCCTACAAGTCTCTTCTTCTCTAGCCCCAATGCAAGTATGCTGGCGCATGTTGCATTGCCCAGCTGCCAAACCGAGGGTGACTACTGGGCAGGGGAGAGAGGTCTTCTTTCCACGGCACACGTGCAGTGTGGAAAGAACGGAGGGTTTGATGAGGGTTCTTCTGCTTGGTTATATCTATTTATATATTGCTATTGTGTTATATTGTTATATACCTATATAGATATAACGTTATTTGCCTAGTGCTTTATTGCATGCTTACAGCATGGGGTATTACTTTCTTTATATCTATATTTTATTTTTGTTCCTTACTTCGACCTCTATTTTTTATGATAGTGGTTACCGTCTCTTTATCATTTGGCTTTTTACGGTGCAAAGGTATGGCGGTTCTGTCAGATACCAAACACCAGGCGATACCTTATTCGGCTAAAACTTTTCCGGAATGCCTTCCACAAATGTTGCACATTTGGGTTTTCCAAAAAACTTTCTACCGAATTGTTTGGTGTTCTGACTCTTGGAACCACCATTTCTTAATGCACGTAAAAAGGCTATATGATGACGAGATGACGGAATGATAAAAAAAATATCGGATCGAAAGGAACTTCAAAACCTTAAAAAGGCAATGAATCCTCAAATCCAGAATAATTTATGTTGAACCATTTAAAATTTTAGAGTATGAAACATCTTATTGTTAAGTATTGGAAGAAAATGAGTGTTGAAGATGCTTTATTCATCTTTAGTATGTTTGGCTTCTCCTTGCTGACGTTTGGCTTTATGGGTGGCTATTTGCGGTTCTTTGGTGAACTTATGGCTATTTGGTTGATGATTGCCGGGTTGATAGTTTTATCAGTTGGTATAATTGTCCTTTTCGTCAGAAATGAGGCATTCATCCATGATGTCTCAGAATAATAGGTATTGAAGAGATAAAACTCTCCTTTACTCTTTTTTATAATACAGAATAGTAAGTATCGAATGTTTATTTTTGGCTCCCAAAAGTGCAAATTTGAATAGTTTCGTGAATTTATTTAAGCTGATAGGTATGAAACAGAAAGAAATAATATGGAAAGAGATTAGTATTCTCAATTTTAGTGCAAATGCTTATCCATCAGGTAAGCCCTACAAAAAACAGATGTTACAAGGTAAGGTTTTTCCTACTACCAAAGAGCAAGCTATTGCTTTCGTAAGCATGGGATGCTTACTTGGTATACTTAATTCTGAGGATGTCAAGGTGGTGGAAAAAGTTCTCAACAAGCACGGCTTGAAGGGAGAATACAAATATGTATGCTGCAAGCAATTTATTAAACTCATAAACAATAGCATGCTTGATATCGCATTGAAGAAAGAATATGGTTTTTAACTAACTAAAGTAACGAATATGACAGTAGAACAGATTAAAAATCTTGCAAAAGTCATGCTGGCTTTTACGCAAGGCAAAGAAATACAGACAAGATTCCTCGGTGTACAGGATGAGAATGCATGGAAGGATGAACCTTCTCCTAGCTTTGACTTTTACCTATATGATTATAGAGTAAAGGAAAATACTGAATCAGAGTATCGTCCTTTTGAAAATATTAAGGAATGTTGGGAGGAGATGCTTAAGCATCAACCTTTTGGATGGATAATTGATGTAGAACCGGTGAATGGTATAATACATTCAGAGTATGCAGCTGCGCAATGTATTGTAAATGTAGGGGAAGATTTTATCAGTCTGGCTCCATATTTGAAAGCAACTCATGAGGGTAATGTACAAGATAATTCTGTTATTTCGGGCAATTATACTTATAGTGAGGCATTAA
This sequence comes from Segatella copri, assembly GCF_019249655.2. Lineage (NCBI taxonomy): Bacteria > Pseudomonadati > Bacteroidota > Bacteroidia > Bacteroidales > Prevotellaceae > Segatella > Segatella copri. The sequence continues at coordinate 3,088,598 of NZ_CP137557.1, read as the reverse complement.
AATATTTCTGGTTCATGGATGGTACACCTTTAGGGATTAAGAAGACAGAAAATTCAATACTGCAACTCCCTTGAAAGAAAGCTACCCGAAAAGGGTAGCTTTTATAGTTCAAATGTCCAAGGTGATTTTATAATTTCCAAATTGAGAAAATCACCCTCTATAGTGTCTTCTATCTTTTCGAGTGGCAGTTCCCAACTCCATATTCCTTTAAGTTTTCTAGATGAGTTGAATTTTTCGAGAATATTAAGAAGCGGAATATTTGGCATTTTAGAGCTTTTGTTATAGGCATCTATTATGGCTTCTTCTTCCTTACGAAAGTTTGCCGGATCAAGATGAAGCGGTTGGGTCGTCAGGTACAACATGATACTGTCTTCCTGTTCTATCCACTCATATTTGGCATTCCAGAAAGAGCGGCAGAGTCCAAACTCAGAGTGATAAATTTTCAAATCATAATACTTTTCACTCAGTTCTGCTGCGATTTTTTCACAAAGCAGGTTATTTAACGTTTCGCACTTACCGGTTACACTTTCTCTTTCTGTAATAGCAACAAACAACTCCTTTTTGAGTTGTGCAAAAAACAAATTGTTCATATTTACATTTCCTGTTTTGTATATTTATTTTAATTTATCTATGTTTTCCCTTACAAATGAACGATATCTGACTTCCCATCGCTTAGGATATTTAACCCAATTGCCAGATTTTCAAACTCACACTCCTTGCCAGGCTCTTTCTGCATGATATCGACGAAAGCGGATGAATAGAGAAAGTTCAGTCTTACATACATGTAAATGAATGGTCTTATGACTTCCTTATGATGTATAGCTGAAAAATGCTCTCTGTAGTATGAAATTGCATAGCTAATTTCCTCTCGCATCCAACGAACATGGTCAAAAGTCTTTGCGATATCACTTTTTCCGCAACTAATAAGCAGGTTTGCTATTTTTTTCAGAAAATCTATATCTGAAAAAGTATAATTAGCTATAATTAAGCGGTCTTCTAGAGCATCTTTAGTTGATTGGTCTTTTTCAAGATTTTTTATCCAACTTAGTAAATAGTGTAGCTCATAATTAAACCTTTGTAATAATTCAACGGGTTTATCAAAAAGATTATACCATCTTTTTCTTTCAGTTTCACAGTTTTCCTTCAAAAAAGGATTAACAATGAATTTACGTTCATATTCTGTCATCTTTTTTTAATTAAGTTGTGAGTAAAGATATAAGGGTCTGCTCGCCCCCTAACACCCCTCGGTATTTTCAAGGGTATAGATTGTTATGTCCTTGTTTACTGAGGGGTGGGTGAGATACTACTTAAATATTTCATCAATATTGCCTTTTTGCTTCTTTTTTACATGAATAGCACCATGACTTTTCTCATATTTTTCTATAACCATGTTTATTCCTACTCCTATCACATCTCGAATAGATAAACCTTCTATGGTTGCAATAGAACGAATCTTTGCCATTTTGTCACAATCTACCAAAGTAGAAATGGTTTCGCTTCTTACTTTACCGGACGGCTTCTTTCTTTCGGCAGACTTCATGTTGTTATCTTTCTTCGATGAAGATGAAGTGGTGGCGGTTTCATTATCCGAAGTAAGACCTTGGAGCAGATTGCTCATAGCATCTGAATTGATATCCTTTGCCATAATATATAATTTATTTATAAAACCTCATTAATAGAAAAAACTATTTCATTCTCTCCAAAAACTCATCAACAAGTGACATGTAGTCAATAGCACCATTACTTTTCTTGTCATAATCGACAATATTGACAGCTTCCAATGGGGCTTGCGCAATAGTCACATTCTTGCGTATTTTCGTTGAAAATACCATTTCGTGGAGTTGAGTACGAAGACCTTCCTCAATATTCTTACTTAACTTTGTCTGTTCCCATCTGGTAATTACAATACCAAATATATTGATTCTTGGATTGAGAACTTTCTTAATCTTATTTATGAAGTCAAAAATCATCTTCAATCCATTGAATGGCAATACTTCCGCGACAAGTGGTATTATGGCATAATCTGATGCAGTAAGAGCATTTAACGTCAGCAGACCGAGTGACGGAGGACAATCAATGAAGATGTAATCATACTGCTCCTTGTAGTCTTCAAGAAGATCGGAAAGGATTCTTTCACGAGCCATTTTACCTGCCAGTTCCAAATCAGCCTGGGCAAGGTTGAGGTCAGCAGGAATGATATCCAATTTAACGTCTTCTCTTACCTTATATATAATAAGGGATTTGGAAGACTGTTCTTTTAATCCATCGTAGATGGTATTCTCGACATTTCCTTTGAGGAGCGAACTTGTAAGGTTTGCCTGAGCGTCAAGATCTATAAGAAGAACCTTATATCCCTTTGCGGCTAAGATAGAACCCATACTTGCTGTTGTTGTTGTCTTACCGACACCACCTTTATGGTTGGCGAAGGCGATAATCTTTGCTTGTTTAGCCATATTCTTTAATCCTTTTATTATTTTATTATATACATATATAATTATAATCTTATGTAGAAAAATAACTATATATTTATTTTATGCTGCAAAGATATAAATAATTGTTTATATTACCAAATAAATATATAAATATTTGTATATATAATGTTTTTTTTGTACCTTTGCATTAGAAATATAACATAAAGTGTTAATAATATGAAGAAGTTATTTATCTCTTTAGTATTGTTGTCTGCCTCAGTAGTTGGTTTTGCACAACAGGTAACGGCTCCAGAGCCTGAGTTCATTGGTAGCTATTGTATGCTTACTAGCGATTCTACATATGTCGTTCTTCCAAAGGAAAATGGCAAGGTAGAAAAACACCAGAACAAGTTCTCTAAGTTCTCAAAGATTGCAGGTGCTGTATGTGACCTCGGTTTTGCAGGTGGCATGGTAGGACTAAGCACAGGTAGCATGGCTGGACTGGAGACCGGTGTAAGAGTGATGGGTACAGCTGCCGGTGTAGGGCTTGCTGCCGATGCAGTGAACACTTTGGCTGGAGTGGAAGGAATGGATATTGCTTTTGCCGGAGGTAAGTCTGCTCATTCTATCAAAAATGACGGAAAGGATATACAATTACTAATCAAGGCTGAGAAGAATGATTATGACCCGATGGGTATCTACCGCATCGTGCGTTTCAAGGCTTCTAAGAAGGACAGAAGAATACAGTGGCTGACACTCCAACCTGCGGTGCTCGGAAGTTCTGATGCACAGAAAAAGGGTTATCTCTCCTTCTCTGGACATAAGTATGGCAGTCAAAGTTATCTGCTCACCATCCCAGCTTCAGAGCTTGAACCAGGAGAGTATGGAATCATCTATATGGCTGTAGCTTCTGCACAGGAGATTCCTTTTGGAACATTTAGTATAACAAAGTAAAATTACAAGATTATGGAGACATTATTAATGATATTGTTTGTTGGTGCCTTGGCTAAGGGTACAACAAAGGCTGTTGTAGGTGGCGGAAAGAGAAGAAAGAAGAGAACCAACTGGGATCGTTTCAGCTATGAGCAGAAGGCATGGCTGCATGATCATTCATAAGCTATAAGTTCATCATCTAAATAAATTTAAAAGGTTCGCATTTAGGTTCCCCGGTTCGCGAGAATCGGGGGATATTATATTTCAAAACAAAACCTTTCTGTTATCACTTTTTGGGGCACCTGCATAAACCTCTGTTTAGGCAGGTGCTCCCTTTTTTATCCACGGAACTATGCAGATGCCCCGTTTTTTTGTAGTAATTTTCAGATAACTTGCAGATTTCTTGTGATTTTCTTGGTGGTTTCAAGAAAAAAGAGTAGTTTTGGCGGCAGATTGCAATCAAAGAATTTAAAAGGAGAACTATTATGGATACATTGGATAAAGAATTTTGGGAAAAACGTGAAGCTGCTATGAAAAGATTTATGGCGGCAAAAGAACGCAAAAAGGCTCGTGTAGCTGAAATTACTAAGAGTCTTTGTGAGGAATATAAGGAACGAACGGGTGTATATCCTAAATATATAAATGTTTGGTAATGAAACCCCTTTCTTTGGATATAATTAATGCTTCTGCTCCTTATGAGGTTTATTGGCATGAAAAGTCTCGAACTTATCGCTTTAAAAGTGATATTGGTGTGGTACTTGCTATTGGCTTTGATAATGATGACATAATTGAAAATGCAGAATCATATGTCTTCTCTATCATCAATGTAAATAAAATACCTTCTCCACGAGACTTGGAAATGCGTGATACGGTGGTGCTTATCATAGAGAACTTCTTTAATATGAACGAAGCAGCTCTCTTGTAAATTTGTGAGAGTGGGGATGGTAAGCAGCATATTCTTTACAGAAATACAAATACTTGGCGTACATGTCTGGGTATCTCGTGAAGAACCTCTTTGACAGGTAACTATCAATGGTTCCATCACAAGATACTGGGTTTACAAGGGTCTGACAGTTACTAAACAAGATATCTCCTTTTTGGTAACTTAACAAATCCATTTTCTTTATCTATTTAACTTTTCCTTCACTCATGTACTGGGCATACAGAAGAGACTCAACCAAAATCGTTTTATCTGTTGAGTCTTCTTTCTTCGACAAACTTGCAAGTGCCTTACTAAATACAGACTTATCTTCAATATATGCATCCATGATGAAATATCTGACCCATTCTGTCATATCTTTCGGATATTCCAGATGTAAACGTCTCACAAAGTAAGCTGATAGCAGCTTGAACCTAGTCTTGTTGTTAAACCTTACAGGTAATGCTGTTTTCGGATGAATCCAAGTAAATAGCAGATGGGCTGTATTATTTCCCCTATCAATAGCAATTTGAAAACAGGATATGTTATAATCATTCTCAATGTCGTTCAGTAGTTCCCTAATTTGCTCTAGGGTTGTACGTGATGTTATTTTGAAGCTGACTTCTCTTATGACTTTGGTGTTGCGAAATGGCGGATATCCGGTTTTCGCTTCAACAAGCTTTTGCAGTTTACCTATCATGGTTTCGTAACTTTCCGAAGCCCAATATTCAGGAGTTTCTTTTAGATCCTGTTTGGCAACCTCAATTTTTAGAATATCATTTTCCATATTATTCTTCTATATAGTGTTCTCTGAATTAACTGTTTGCTGTTTCGTTATTTCTTCCATAACCCTCCGTCTCTGTAGGTATACTTAATTTCGTAGATGTAAGCTAGAACTAATGCTAGTACAACTACAATAAATACTATTACAATTGTGTTCATATTTTATTTTCTTTAATATATGATTGTAAAAATGTCTGCAAGCTAGTATAATCTTTGTATGTATATGCCCAGTCTCTAGCAGCAGCGTTTCTGTCTAATATAGTCTTTGTGAGGGTTTTACCTGTTTCTGTATTGGGCAAAAACATATCTATAATATTGTAATCCTCGCTTTCTACGAGGAAGTAGCCAAGATTCTTATGATTATTAAGAATAATACAGTCACAGTTATCATCATAGAATATGACTGGCAAATTCACAAGAGCTTTGTATGCCAGATAATCCGTAATGGTAAGAAACAGAATGCATCTATTCTTGCTTTCATTATTCGATGGAATAATGGAAATGCCTCTTTTGTGAAGAGAAATAGGATCCTTCATGTCATTAAAATTCAGAAATTCAACGCCACCATTAATATTTCTGATGCCAATACCATGATGAGGATGGTTAAAAATCTTGCAGTCTATAGCATAGACGCAACTAGGGAAAAAGGATGCTAAATACCCTTCTTCCAAAAGCTTTTCTTTATCGCTTTCTGATATAGCGGAAAAGCATATATACTCAGATGAGTATTGTAGAAAACCAATTGCTTGTTTCATATTCTTATTATTTACCTTTTATACTATATTCGTTATCAGACTAGAGAAATCCTCAGAACTATTTCCTAGAGCAAAATAATCGCTTATATCCTTCTCTGCCTTTGTTCCGGCAAGAGGTAGCTGCACTCTTCTTACATTATATTTATTCTTGTATTCCTCTACTCTTAAACTCGATTCCTTAACTCCTGTAGTATCTGTATCGTAAAGAAATATTATTTTATGAAATCTTTCAGAAAGTTCTAGAAGCTTATCTTCTGGTATCTTTGCTGTTTCACTATTAAAAGCGATGGCACTATATCCGTGCGCCGCAAGAGAAAGAACATCCTTTTCTCCACCGGTGATGAAGACAAACTCCCCCTTGGCAGGAAGCTGTTTCCAACCGAAGACATAAGGAGAAGGTAAGTTCCCGGCATAAAGGAATCTGTTCTCGGCTTTGGGGCGGTACACCTTAAGCCCTGTCATTTCATTGAAGAAATATCCGAATGCTGGGATAGTTTTGCTTCCATATACATTAAAATCTTTACCTTCACTTTTTGTGAAGGAAACACTTTTCAAACTATGAACATTGTATCTCAGCAGCGTATCTTCATCTATACCATATTTCCCCCAATATTCCTTTTCTGAAGGTTGGAAATCCTGTATCACTGGTGTGAAAGACTTTATACTAGATGTACGCCCTTTAGTAATTTCCTTCTTTATCTGAACAATATCAACCAGCGGACGTTTCTCTACGTTTGGATTACTAGGCTCTATGATATTGAGGCACAAATCCTGGTCAATCCTCTTCAGTAGTTCATAGAAATCCGTATTGATATTTATGTTCAGAACCTTTGCTGCGATTTCAAAACAGTTTCCGCAACATCTACTGTCTCCAAAATCTTGCAAATAGTAGGTTGTCTCACCATTTTTATTCTTGTTCTCATACAGATGGCAAGACGGTCGCTTGTCATCACTTCGAAACGGACTCTTAAATTTCTTATTAAGACATTCCTTTCCCAAATAGTAGATGAATATTTCAAGCCCACTATTGGTTTTTCTAAGAACTTCTTCGTAAATTTTCATATTAATTATCGTTTTTGCCGTTTTCTTCGCGCTTCTAGACGTTTTCTCGCACCAGTTGTGCATCTTACAGTCTTTCCTCTTTTTGACGCTTCTGTGCTCGCTTATTCGATCTATGGGTTCCTGAAGTTTATGTCAGGCATGGTCACAACTTGCATCATTTCGTTGAAACGGTCTGCAAGGCGATCGCCATATTTCTCACGGATAGCCTTACCGCTGAGATTGGTTGTCACTATCGTTGGTAGCATTCTTTCATACCGATAAGACAACAACTCCTCTAGCGGTTTATATCTGTTCCCATACTGACAGAAATCACTCTCTTCTGTGCCCAAGTCATCGACAGCGAGGATGAACGTATTCATACATCTATCAAATCTCTTTTTATCTGAGGCATACAGATGATACAGTTCTTTCGATGTCAGAAACGTAATACTTGCATGTGTATAGAAGACTGCCTCTTCTTCATTCAGAGGATTCTTGAACTTGCAAATATTATAAAAGTTCTGCATGGCTTTTACCAGAGTGGTCTTTCCGTTACCGGTAATACCATTAAGGACAAGCCCAAATCTAGACTTTGATGTTGCCATCCAGTCTGCTACCTTGTGTATTGCTTCTTGTTGTTGCTTGTGAACTTTGTATTCTCTATATCTCAGTTTTACTTCTTCGCTAAACAGAAACGTCAGCCATCTGTAGCAGTAATCAGTATCGTAATTGAAATCAGAAAGGACCATTGTATATACCTCCTTCCGAGCTTTTAGGAACAAATTTCTCTCCTTCCCAACGTTCTGCATTAGGAGTGCATTTGCGTTTGCGTGGAGATTGCTCCATCAGGTTAAACTTAAGCCAATCGCAAAAATGGCTTTTGTAATCAACTATATCTTTGTGCTCCTTATTGCCTCTACAGATATGATCCAAATCAAAGTTCTCCACTTTGTCTTTCACTTCTTCAATGCTTTTGAAAGCAAACTTCTTCTTTATTGCACCCAACCAAACATCATCGTGAAGAGAAAGCGAAAGAAAACTTTCTTTCTCACCTTTCTTTTGTTGGTTTTCTTTTGATGTTTCTTTTTCTGAAAAATCAACGAAATCTTCTTCGTGCGTGCGCGCGTTGTTGGTGTTGATTTTCTTACTTTCTTTATTTCTTATATTCTTATATTCTTTAGGTAGGGGCGGCATTGGGGCGGCATTGGGGCGACATCGGGGCGACATCGGGGCGCAATTGGGGCGCAATTGGGGCGACATCGGGGCGGCTTGTCGTTTTGTGTCGTTGTAAACCTCTGTTATTCTGTTACTTACGTTGCAGTTTTGCTGTGTTGAAATTTCATTGTTTTCTATTTTTAACACAGTACATTCTTCAATCGGGGCGACATCGGGGCGGCATTGGGGCGACATCGGGGCGATTTGTCGCTTTGATGTTTGGTAACTACCAGAGTTGCAGATGGTTATGATGCTTTGTAGGTGTGTTGGTAAAGTTCTAAACGTTATTTCTCCAGTTCTTTGTAACTTACCGATACAGGTTCTGATGTTTTGCAAGCTAAGCCCAGTTTCCTTGCTTAATATTCTCAAACTAGTACACAGCTGCCAGGAATCAGACAAATCACTTCCTTTCATAATACTTGCCTTCAACATCAAATGCACGAACAGATGAACCATCTTGGCATCTTGATACCACTGCCAGTCACATATTTTCCTGTAAAGTTTAATCCAATTAGGCGCAGGCTCGTCGATTCCTACAGGCTGAAACTTATCAAAGTCGAGAAGGACAATAATACGTCCTTTGCTTAATTTTTTGTAGCTGATATCTTTGGTATCCTTGAGCTTTTTCAGGTATCTCTTAACGGAATCTCGTGATATTCCTGTATCTCTTGAAAGAGTAGATAGAGATACCAGACATTCGCCTCTCTGTATGGATATTCCAAAGTAGAGCTTATTTTCTATATTAGCATTGAGCAACAGATAGAGATACAGATGAACCATGTTGGTATTTTGATACCACTGCCAATTCATGAACATTCGTGGAAGTTTTATCCAGCTGTTATCAGTATTCATATCGTATCAGTTTAATTCTTCTATATAAAAAGCCATACATTCCTTTCCGGACTTGTACTTTACCTCTATTTTATCATCTAATAAGAGTATGGTTCGTATATGGGATAGCGAGAAAGAACCACGTCTCCATCGTACTGGTAAAGACCGTATGGTCTTATTGATTTCCATGAGACTTTTTCGACAGTCATCTTTAGCCTCATAGAGAGCGAAATGCTTAGGATTTATCTTTAGAAGCAAATCCACAACCCAAGGTTGTTTCTTTACAACTTGATATCTTCTTTTTATTTTGTACATATCACCTGTTTCTAAAAGTAATCTTGCTCTCTCCGGTGAAGCTCCTGGAGATCGCTAACCTTATATTCAATTTTACCTTTACGCTTTGAAAACGGTTTAAGTTTACCTTCCTTTAACCATCTTCTTACGTTTCCTACCCCGAAGACTTTCATGGACTCCCTTTGACTATAAAACTCCTTAGGAGGGTTCTTAATCATCAGGGCTATTTTAGGAGCCAGGAAGGATGCTAGGTCGTTCAAGAAAGTCTCATAAGAAACATTCTTGTTTTCAAAAATAACTCTCTCACTCATAATACTTATTTCTTTGGAAATATTACAGGATTAAATCGTCCTGCATAAACACCTTCTCGTCGAAGAATATTGGTTACTCCTGCTCTGGTTAAACCAAACTCTTTTGCGAGATTTTCTATCACTGGTGTTGGCTTTAGCTTGCATTCAAGAATGAGATTTCCGTACTTGTACAAGTAAGACTCTACCAGCTGTTTCTTCTTCTTTATCAGTTCACCTTTCTTTGTTCCTGAATAAATTTTATTCAAAATATCTTCGTTATTCTTGGTCATATTATAATTATTTTGTATATTTGCATACGAAATACGCAAGTATTGCGTAACGCTTTCGTGATATTTATCTGCAAAGATAAGCAAAAACTGATAAAAATATAAATAATCAGTGATATTTTAAGAATGTTTAACTACAATATAATTGTTTTATGAATGGTTCTGAACTTCGTCAGATCTTGACGAAAAGAAAAATTAGTATAAGTGAGTTGGCTGAGAAACTTCATATGTCTCAGCCTAACCTCAGCAATCAGTTCAATGTACAAGACGTTAAATCTGGTGTTCTTGAACGGATATGTGACGCTTTGGATGTGAAGATGGACTTCTTTTATGAAGGAACCAAATACTTGAATGATAGTTCTAGCTCGGACAATTCCCCAGGCTTGAACCATCAGGATGAACAACCTACTGAAGAAATGTCTGATAATGATAAAGACAAGGAAATAAGTTATCTTAGAGGACAAATTAAGGTATTGGAAAAAATAAATGAGAAGTTGCTGAATATGGCTCAAACTGTTGGTCAAACTGTTGATCAAAGTGTGGCCTATCAGAAAAAACATGCCTAATTATTAAACATGACTTTCAGAAAAAGTAATATATATAATAAGGTACGTGTATATAATAAGGTATATGGAAAAGAAATTGTTGACAAAAAAGCATAAGTTGTTAAAACAATGTTTAGAGCAATCGCTGAAATGAGGCTTTCCTACGTGATTTATTGCTGCGGCGCAGGCTGCTGTAGAGGAGTAAATCCCTCTATCGTTAAGATAGTACGATTAATGAATTAGATAATTTGAGAGGAAAGTGTTTCAATGAGAGAACACTTTCCTCTTTTTCGCTTTTTTAGCGATTGTTGGATAGAAAAACACGAAAAAACTTGCAGATTACAATTATTTTCTGTACTTTTGTCGGAAAATAGAGAAATATGACTGCAAGAGAAGATAGGGAAAAAGAAAAATTTACCAAAGAAACAGTAGTAAAGTATTTCTTTGATATGAGTAAATCGACTTATACCATAATGGTTTTAGGTGGATTGGCTGCTTTGTTTGGCATTGTTAAAACAGATGAGGGTGGTACAATAAGTGCCATTTTATTAGGTGTAGTATTATCTACAGTCTTATCTGTTATTGGTTATATAATTTCTAAACGTTAAATTTATGAATACATTGGCTTTAACTTTCGCAATATGCTTAGTTCCGGCTACGGCATTTTTGATTTGGCTCTTTACCCCTTGGGGAAAGAAATGGTCTAAGGAATTATAGTGATGAAGAAGATAAAATATATATTATGCGCTTGCATGATGATGGCAAGCTTGGGCATCGAAGCTAAGTCGATGAAAGACTTGCTGGTATCGATGCCGGATTCGATGATGCCTACACTCAACAGCAATATGCGACAGGAATTTGCCGAGTTGCAGGAGATGGGCGTGAAGGCTGAGGTGAAGAACCTCTTGGGTGAGGTGAGCGTGATGGATACGCTCACTCAGGACTTCGTGCAGGTACGTATGAGCAAGGTTTCTACTTTGCAGATGAAGAAGTTGCCAATGGAAAATGGCGACTCGGTGCTCTGTGTGGTCAAATCGTTTGCCGGACCAGAGAAGGAGAGTGAACTCTATTTCTTTAATCAAGAATGGAAAGTGCTTGATGCAAGCCCGTTCTTGGGTGGCAAGCGCATGGAAGACTTGGCGGAAACGCTCGTTCAGAAACCCGATACGATGAGCGAAAGTCGCTTTGCTGATTTAAAGGCGATGATTGAGCCTAAGATGGTGAGTGCTTTGCTCTTGCAGAACGAGAATGCACTGGTGGTTCGATTGGCTTCGCCATTGCTTTCGGCAGATGACAAAAAGACGGTAAATGTCATAAAATTGCAAAGAAAGTTTAATTGGAATGGTAAAAGCTTTAAGGAGAGTTAAATACTTGAAGTTTTTTACAATAAATTATTGCAGGTTACGAGATTATTTGTAACTTTGCATCGTGTTTTTCATGGTATTAGATTATTAAGGTTAATAAAAGATTGGTTGTCGTGAGACAATCAATTTTTTTTTGTGCCTATTTGAAGGTGTTTGGGTTGTTTAGAAGATAAACAATCCAATGATTCCACAGATGAAAAGCAGCAAAATCGGATTTGCTTTCTTGGCTTTGGTGAAATAGAATGCACCCAGAAAGAGTGCTACGCTGGCTCCGAAAGCAAATGGATTGTCGGTTGGCGATCCGAAATTCTCTTTATTCATCAGAAGTATGGCAGCAGCAGCTATCAGTCCGATGATGGCAGGACGAAGTCCGGCAAAGATATCCTTCACAATCTTGGAATCCTTATGGGTCATCAGATAACGGCTGATGAGAATCATGATAATGAATGGCAACCACATGATGGAGAGGGAGGCAAGGAAGGAACCCAAACAGGCTGCCCAGGTAGGATAACCGGCATGAAGGCAGGCGGTATAGCCCACGTAGGTGGCACAGTTGATGCCGATAGGTCCCGGAGTTGACTGGCTGATAGCCACAATATCCGTAAACTCGGCATTGGTGAGCCAGTGGTTCTTCACTACGGTTTCGTTGTGGATGAGCGAAAGCATCGCATATCCTCCACCAAAATTAAATGTACCAATTTTGGTAAATATCAGGAATAACTTTAAAAATAGCATTTTCTAACTATAAAACTATAAACTATTAACTTTTAACTATAAACTTTCCATAAAGCCATCCCAGCACGCCGGCTGCAATGATAATATAGATAGGCGAGATGCCGAATGCGGCAATCAGCAGGCAGCAAACTACTGGTATCCAGATGTTGTAGCGGTTGATGTTTGCCGTCTTTGCCATCTTGAAGCAGGGAGCTGCAATCAGCGCTACCACGGCAGGACGAACTCCTGCAAAGAACTTGCCCACCCAGTAATTGTCCTTGAACTGCTGGAAGAACATGGCGATGATGAGGATGGCGATGATGGAAGGAAGGGCAATGCCGATAGCACCCACGATGCCGCCCCATACCCCCTTCAGCTTGTAACCGATGTGGCTAGCCATATCGATAGCAAAGATGCCTGGAGTGGTTTGAGCCACCACCATGATGTCCATGAATTCCTGTTTGTCCATCCATTTGTTCTTATCCACGAATTCTTGTTCCATGATGGGAATCATAGCGTAGCCTCCACCCAGGGTAAAGGCACCAATCTTGTTACACGTAAGGAAAAACTTTACTAACATTATCTCTTTTATATTTTGATTTCGGGTGCAAAATTACATATTATTTGTTAAATAAGCTAGCTTTCCGAAGGAAAATCTTCAAAAATCTGTGTTCTTTAAGATAATTTGTGTATCTTTGCAAGATATAATCTGCAAAGCAATCCAGTTGATAACGAAAGGATGCAATCTGCAGAAAAATAAATTTAAACCAAAGAAAAAGAATTTAAGGATATGAATCTAAAAGTACGTTTGGCAGTGATGAACTTCCTGGAGTTCGCTGTTTGGGGAGCCTATCTCACTTCTATGGGCAACTATCTCGGCAAGGCCGGAATGGGTGCAGATATCTCCTGGTTCTATACCATTCAGGGTATAGTATCTATCTTCATGCCTACTTTGATGGGTATTGTGGCGGATAAGTATATCCAGCCGCAGAGACTCCTGGGCTATTGCCATCTGCTGGCGGGTCTCTCGATGATAGGGCTGTTCCTGATGGGAGAGGTGAGTGCCATGCCTGATGAGGCTCTCTTCATGACGGTTTATACCTTCAGCGTCGCTTTCTATATGCCTACGCTGGCACTGTCGAATACTTCGGCGTTCACTATCCTGAAAAATCATGGGCTGGATACCATCAAGGACTTCCCGCCTATCCGAGTCTTCGGCACCGTGGGCTTCATTGCCACCATGTGGATTGTCAACTGTGCTACCTGGGATCATGGCTCGTTCATGTTCCTCTTTTCGGAAAATGCTTATAAGTTCCAGTATACCCACCTCCAGTTCCTCGTTTCTGGTGCGTTGAGCATCGTGCTCTTCCTTTATTGCTTCAGCCTGCCTCAGTGTCCGCTGGTCAAGAAGGAAGCTCGCAGTTGGGTGGAGACCTGGGGCTTCGATTCCTTCAAGCTCTTCAAGAGTCGTGAGATGGCGCTGTTCTTCATCTTCTCATGTATGCTCGGAATGAGTTTGCAGGTAACCAATGGTTATGCTACTCCATTTATCACCAGTTTCAAGGGTGATCCTAGTATGTTAGATACATTTGCAGCCAACAATGCCACCCTCCTGGTATCAATCTCTCAGGTGGCAGAGGCACTCTGCATCCTCCTGATTCCATACTTCCTGAAGCGTTATGGCATCAAGGTAGTGATGCTCATCGCCATGTTTGCATGGGTGTTCCGTTTCGGATTCTTCGGATTGGGCAACCCTGCATTCCCTGGTGTCATTCTCTTCGTGCTCTCCTGCATCGTCTATGGTGTGGCTTTCGACTTCTTCAACGTGTCGGGTGGCCTCTTCGTAGACCAGAAGTGCGAGCCTAAGATCAGAGCATCTGCTCAGGGCTTGTTCATGCTGATGACCAATGGCTTGGGTGCATCTATTGGCACAATTCTTGCAGGACAGGTGATTAACCATTACTGTCACTGGGAAAATGGATATTTGATGGGCGATTGGCAGACTTGCTGGTTTATCTTCGCAGGTTATGCTCTTGTGGTCGGAGTTGCCTTCGCCGTATTGTTCAGACCAAAGAAGGAGACAAAACAATGATGTATAAATTAATTTATAAAGGGACTTTTTCTATTCCAGAGGCAGATGATGCCTGCGTAATCACGCTTACCGACATGGCGGAGACCCGTGCGCTCTCTATTGTGTTGGCTAAGGAGATGGCGAGCGAAATCAAACGGCATGAGCATAAGGCTGAAGAAACCCGAAATCATCTGGTTGATGTGTTTACACAGGTGATGAAAGATGAGGAAATAACCCATTACCGCATTGAGTTCGAGGGTATTCAAGATCGTGGCTTCAAGGCAAAACTGGTAAATACGATAACCGGCAAGGGCTATGAACTTCTTCCGGAAACAGCCGTGTTGCTTTCGTTGACAAGTGGTTATGAGATGTGCGCCCCTCTGGAGGTGCTTCAGAAGTTCTCTACACCTTTTAATAAGGAAGTGATGAGTGTGGCTCTCCCTATCATGAGTTTGCCTGATTCTCTGCTGCAGAAGGCGTTGGATAAGGCTGTGGAGGAAGAAAACTACGAGGGTGCTTCCTTCATCCGCGATGAGATGAAGCGCCGTGAGGAAAAAAATAAGAAGTAACATAAAGAAATTAGATATTTCAAGAAAGAAATAAGATATTTCAAAGAAAGAGATTAGATATTTCTATGAAAGAGGTTAGATATTTCTATGTGCCTGAGGCAGCAACCCAGGTGGAATTGCCTGCCGAGGAGGCTACCCATGCGCTCCGTGTGCTGAGATTGAAGGGCGGTGACGAGATTTTCCTCATGGATGGGGAAGGTTCGTTCTATCGTGCCGAGGTGACTGCGGCTTCCAGCAAGCGCTGTCTCTATGAAATCAAGGAAACGATGCCGCAGAAGCGTGCCTGGAAGGGCCATATCCATCTGGCGATTGCTCCTACCAAGATGATGGAGCGCATCGAGTGGATGGCGGAGAAGGCTACGGAAATCGGGTTCGATGAACTCTCTTTCCTTAACTGCCAGTTTTCTGAGCGCAAGGTGGTGAAGACGCCAAGAATTGACAAGATTGTGATTTCTGCCGTGAAGCAGAGTCATAAGGCTTGGAAACCGGTGGTCAATGAACTGGAGAGTTTCAAGGAGTTCATCCAGATGCCTCGTCCGGGCAGAAAGTTCATCTGCCATTGCTACGAGGAGATAGAGAAGAAAGACTTCTTCCAGGAAATCTCTTCCTTATCGAATGCTGCTGATGGCAAGGATGCATCATCCTCTGCTGATATTACGGTATTGGTAGGGCCGGAAGGCGATTTCTCCATCGATGAGGTCCGTCTTGCCCTGGAGAATGGCTACGAGAGCGTATCTTTGGGAACCAGCCGACTTCGCACGGAAACGGCGGGTCTGGTGGCGGTTCACATGGCGCATATCGCAAGAAGACTATAACAAAGATGATATAAGAAAAAATACATAAGTGTTAGTTTTTGTGATGAAAAGATTGTATAAGAACTTAGTTTTTATGGGCTTAGCAATAACTTTCTTATTGCTAAGCTCCTGTTCTGGCAGTGATTATCTCAATGCCATTCCTAAGAAAAGTACTGCCCTTATCTCTGTGGACATGAAGCAGATGACTGCTGATAAAAGCGACGAGGATAAGGCGGGCATGCTGAAAACTTTGCTCCATGTAGATGACGTAGATAATTGCGGCATCGATGTAAGCGAGAAGTTGTATCTCTTCGAAACGGCCGATGGCAACCTGGGACTCTGTGCCAAGGTGAGTAGCGAGGATGGCGTTTCTGATTGGCTCGCAACTCTCGCCAAAAAGCATATTGCCACCGAAGTAACGGAACGAAAAGGCTTCCATTTCTCGGTGTTGAAGAATTCCTGGCTCGTAGGATATTCTGATGAGGCTCTCCTCGTGATGGGTCCTGTGGTGGCTGATGCCCAGGCTCAGCTGCAGCAGCAGATGGTGAAATATCTCAAGGCTGATGAAGAGGATGGCATTACGGCTTCTCCTATGTTCGATCGTCTTTCGGGTATTTCGTCTCCGATGGCGATGGTGGCGCAGGCGCAGGCTCTGCCGGAAAAGTTTGTGGCTCCATTCACTCTGGGTGCTCCTAAGGATACCGATCCTTCACAGGTGGTTATTGCTGCCGAGATGAACGTGAAGGAGGGCATCCTGCAGATTCAGGGCGAGACTTTCTCCTTTAATAAGTCTATCGATGAGGCTCTTCAGAAGGCTCTTCAGAACTATCGCCCCATCAAGGGCAATTACGTGAAGTCGATGCCTGCTGATGCCTTGGCGGGTATCTTCATGAATGTGAAGGGTGAACAGTTCCTGCCGATGATGCAGAGCAACCGCAGTCTGCAGACTCTCCTGATGGGCATCAACCAGGCGGTGGATATGGATAATATCATGCGTAGTGTGGATGGCGACATGGCTATCATGATGCCAACCCTGGGCGATGCAAGCATGAAGATGATGATGGCTGCTAAGTTGGCGCATAGCAAATGGTTGGGTGATGTGGATTACTGGAAGACTTCCTGTCCTCCGGGTGCCAAGATTGCCAACTGGGGCAAGAATGCCTATTTCTATACCGATGGCAAGACTTCTTTCTACTTCGGAGTAACCGACGACAAGCAGTTCTTCAGCGGTAGCGACGAACTCTCTGCCCAATATGCCGTGAAGTCAAGCAATCATCCGATAGATGCGAAGATTCAGAAGCTCATCGTGGGACAGAAACTGGCGATGGTCATCAATCTAGCCAAGAGTTCCAATGGTGATGGCTCTGGCAAGGGCGATGCTATCTCTACCGTAACCGGTCTGCTCACCCCAATCTTCGGAAATCTCACTTCCGTGGTCTATACTTTAAAGGTAAAAGGGTAAAAAAGTAAAAACGTAAAAATGGGTTCATGTAAGGTTGCTTCTGCAATTAAACATGATACATTATTAATTATACATTATTCATTAAATAATATAAGGTGGAAAAGATTCAGCTTCATTCCGTTCTCCCGCAGGTCTTCGCCCAGCGTGACGACCTGAATTCGGAGATATGGAAGCAGGATGTTACCTTCGAGAAGGGACATCTTTATCTTGTAGAAGCGGAGAGTGGCAGCGGAAAGAGTACTTTCTGCAGCTATGTGCTCGGCTATCGTCACGACTACAGCGGAAGCGTGATGTTTGATCATGATGTTACCGCCAACTATAAGGTTTCTGATTGGGTAGAGATGCGAAAGCGTCACATCAGTCATCTCTTTCAGGAACTCCGTCTCTTCCCTGAGCTTACGGCGATGGAGAACGTGGAAATCAAGAATAAGCTTACGGGCTTCAAGACCCGTGAGCAGATTCTCAAGTGGTTTGATATGCTCGGCATTGCCGACAAGGTGGATGCCAAGATAGGCAGAATGTCGTTCGGACAGCAGCAGCGCGTGGCCATGATGCGCGCCCTCTGTCAGCCTTTCGACTTCATACTCGCCGATGAACCGATCAGTCACCTTGACGACAACAACTCCCGCATCATGGGTGAAATCATGATGGCAGAGGCGAAGGAGCAGGGGGCTGGCGTCATCGTAACCAGCATCGGCAAGCACATGGACTTAAACTATGAACATATATTTAGATTATGAATTTGGTTTGGAAATTACTTCGTCAGCATATCAGCATACCCCAGTTTGCCGGCTTTGCCTTTGCCAATCTCTTCGGTATGCTCATCGTCCTTTTCGGCTTCCAGTTTTATAAGGATGTGCTGCCTGTCTTCACCCAGGAAGACAGTTTTATGAAAGCCGACTATCTCATCATGAGCAAGAAGATAGGTATGGGAAATACCATCAGCGGTCGCTCAAATACCTTCTCTGGTGCCGAGATAGATGATGTAGGTGATCAGAAGTTCGTGAAGAAGGTGGGCAAGTTTACCTCCACCGAATACAAGGTAGATGCCCAGATGGGCGTAAACGGCGTGAATGTACTCAACAGCGAACTCTTCTTCGAGAGTGTTCCCGATGGTTTCGTGGATGTGCCGCTCAAGGACTGGAAATATACTCCTGGAGCCAAGGAAGTGCCTATCATCCTTCCGCGTACCTATATTAATATGTATAACTTCGGATTTGCCCAGAGTCACTCGCTGCCAAAGATAAGCGATGGTCTGATGGGAATGATAGATTTCAACATCCAGATTCAGGCGGGCGGCAAGAAGGAGCAGTTTAGAGGAAAGGTGATCGGTTTCTCTTCACGCCTTAACACCATCCTCGTGCCACAGGCGTTCATGGATTGGAGCAACCAGGAGTTCGCACCTAACCAGAAAAGCGATCCTAACCGCCTGATTGTGGAAGTAGGAAATCCGGGCGACGAGAGCATCACCAAATATTTGGATGACAACGGCTACGAGGTGGAGACCGACAAGCTGGATGCCGAGAAGACCACCTATTTCCTGCGCATGATGGTATCGCTGGTAATGATAATCGGACTGGTGATTTCTATCCTGAGCTTCTATATTCTGATGCTCAGCATCTATCTGCTGGTACAGAAGAACTCATCCAAGTTGGAGAATCTGCTGCTGATAGGTTACAGCCCTAACGATGTGGCGAAACCATACCAGGTGCTCACCATCTCGCTGAATGTAGTGGTTCTCATCATTGCATGGGTCATCCTTTTCTTCGTTCGTGGCTACTACATGGACTTCATCGAAGCCATCTTCCCTGATCTCGACGAGGGAACGATGCTCCCTGCCATCTGCCTGGGCTTGGTTCTGTTCCTGATAGTCTCCATCCTGAACATCGTTGCTATCCGCCGCAAGGTGATGAGCATCTGGCAGAGAAAGGAGTGAAAAATATTATAAGCAAAATCCATAAATAAATAATAATTTAAAGAAAATCTGCGTTATTTGCTTAACGCAGATTTTTTTTTATGTTTAAAAGCATAAAATTCACCCTTTTGTAACACTTATATTGGATTTTTTGTTTAATTTTGCACTCGATAACGATATAAGAGGGAATATTTCCCAAACAATTAATTAAATTTTTATAATAAAAGGTATGCAGAAAAGATTGCATTTATTAGTGGCTTTGCTGGCCTTTATGGTAACCACAGCAATGGCGCAGATAACAACATCTAGCGTTAGTGGTAAAATTACAGCTAATGGCGAAGATGTCATTGGCGCAACAATCAAGGCTGTTCACCAACCTTCTGGTACAGTCTATCGTGCAGTGACCAACATGGATGGTCGTTATTCTATTCAGGGTATGCGCCCAGGTGGACCTTATGTTCTGGAAGTAACCTACGTGGGTTACAAGAACAAGCAGGTAAAGGGCATTTCTCTTTCTCTTGGTCAGAACACAGTCTTGAACGAGACTTTGGCTGAGGATGCTGCTCAGTTGGAAGACGTAGTGGTTGTGGCTGATCGCAACAACAACATGCGCACCGACCGTGCTGGTGCTACAACAAGTATTAATGCCGACCAGATTGAGGCTGTTCCTACCGTATCTCGTAGCATGAACGACCTCTTGAAGTTGACTCCTCAGGGTGCCAACGTAGGTAGCGGTTTTGCTGTAGGTGGTGGTAACTACCGTCAGTCTTACGTTACTGTGGATGGTGCTGCGTTCAACAACGCCTTCGGTATTGGTGGTAACCTGCCAGGCAACGGATCACCAATTTCACTCGATGCTTTGGATCAGATTTCAGTATCTTCATCTCCATACGATGTTCGTTTGAGTGGATTTACAGGTGGTGCTATCAGTGCCGTAACCAAGAGCGGTACCAATGATTTCAAGGGTACAGCTTATATGTACACTACCAACTCTCACTTGCGTGGTAACAAGGTGAGCGATTACGAGTTGAATCGTCTCCAGTCTCATTCTACTACATGGGGTGCCAGCTTCGGTGGTCCTATCATCAAGGATAAGTTGTTCTTCTTCGCCAACGGTGAATATCAGAGCAACATCTCTGCTGGTCCTTCTGGTACGGCTCGTGTAAATGCTTCTGATGATTGGTCTCCATCATCTGGTACCGTTCACCGCCCATTGCAGAGCGATATGGACAATATGCTCAGCTTCCTCAACAAGACCTATGGTTACAACCCAGGTCGTTATCAGGGATATTCTCTTGATACACCATCATACAAGTTCCTGGCTCGTATCGACTGGAACATCAACGAGAACAACAAGTTGAACATCCGTTTCTCTAAGAGTCACGACAAGGATTCTTCAGCTCCATCTAGCTCAACCACTCCATTCAAGGATTCTGTCATTTATCCTGGTGGTGAGGATGCTACAGGTGGTAAGTCTCAGTCGGGTCGTACAGCTAATGCAGGTCTCTACTTCGAGAGTGCACGCTATTATCAGGAGAAGAACTTTACTTCTTTCGCTGCTGAGTGGAACTCTAAGTGGGGTGGTGTAAGCAATGTACTCCGTGCTACTTACTCCTATCAGGATGAGCCACGTACTTATGTAGGTGGTATGTTCCCAACTGTAGATATTCTGAAGAATGGTTCTTACTACATGGGCTTCGGTCCTGATCCGTTTACTCAGGGTAACCTGCGACAGGTGAAGACTTTCGTTGCTACAGATGAGGCTTCATGGGCCATGGGTATCCAGAACTTCACCGCTGGTCTCCAGTTTGAGACCAACGAGGCTACCAACGGCTTCGGTGCTGCTTCTGCAGGTTACTATGTGTTCGAGTCTATGGACGATTTCATGAACGGCAAGGCTCCTAGAAGCTATGGTGTTACCTTCCCTATGGATGGTTCAAGCCAGTTTAACGCTACCATGAAGTACAACCAGTTCTCTGCTTATGTTCAGGATCAGGTTAACTTCTCAGACCGTTTCCGCCTTACAGCAGGTTTGCGTTTCGAGTTGCCTATCTATCCAGAGCTGAAGAACAACTACAACAAGGCCTTCGCAGCCATGAAGTGGAAGAACGATGCTGGTGTAGAGTCTCAGTACACTACCGATCAGCTTCCTGATGCTCCTTTGACAGTTTCTCCTCGTGTAGGTTTCAACTGGGATATCCTCGGCAACCACAAGTTGGTGCTCCGTGGTGGTACAGGTTACTTCATCGGTCGTCTGCCTTTCGTCTGGCTCGTATCTGCTGTAGGTAACGCTGGTTGCGGTCAGTACACCTATTATTATAATACTCCATCTGACAAGGGTGCTAAATATTTGATGGATAAGTTCTATGCTAGCCGTGATGAGCAGGTAAATGTATTGAAGCAGCAGGGCTTGGCTGTTAACCGTGATGATGCAGCAGCTCCTTCTTCTCCTACCATCATCGACAAGGACTTGAAGATGAATGCTACCTGGAAGACTTCTCTGGCATTGGATGCCAAGTTGCCTTACGATATTGACTTCTCTCTGGAGGGTATCTATAGCCGTGAGTTCAATCCAGCTACTGTTATCAACCTCGACCGCTACTGGGATGGTAATTCATACATAGAGTTGGCTCCTGGTGACAAGCGTAAGTGGTATTCACGCAACTCATCTATCAACCCTTATATGATTACAAACGCTGGTCATAAGGCATACTACTACTCAATCACTGCATCTTTGGCTAAGAAGTTTGCATTCGGTTTGAACCTCTCTGCATCTTACACCTATTCAAAGGCTAAGTCTTACGGTGATGGTGTAGGCGACCAGGTTTCTTCTGCCTACTACAACAACCGTTACTCTGTAAACGGTAACAACGATAAGGAGTTGGGTTATGGTACCTACGTGGCTCCTAACCGCTTGCTCATCTCTGCTTCTTACAAGAAGGACTACGGTAAGAACTTCGGTTCTGAGGTTGGCTTGATCTACGAGGGTATGAATATGGGTTATGCTGACGGTTACAGCTGCACACGTTACACTTACCAGTTGACTGGCAATGTAGTTAACGACTACGGTTCTAACGGTTTGGTTTACATCCCAGCTTCCCGCGAGGCTTTGGATAAGTGGAACTTCAAGGACAATGGTAAATATACAGCTGAGCAGCAGAAGGATGACTTCTGGGCTTACATCAACCAGGATGATTACCTGAAGAATCACAAGGGTGAGTATGCTGAGCGTGGTGGTGCTGTGATGCCTTGGCATCATCAGTTGGACTTCAAGTTCAACCAGAACTTCTATCTCAACGTAGCTGGTCAGAAGAATACTCTCCAGTTTGGTGTTGATATCAAGAACTTGGCTAACCTGTTGAACAACAGCTGGGGTCTCTACAAGACCGTTAACAACACCAAGTTGTTGAAATATACAGCTGGCAAGAATGGTGCTCAGGGTTCATTCCAGTTCCAGAAGAATGGTAAGGAAGTATTGTCTAAGACATACACCAACAACACAAGCTTCAACTCTACCTATTCTATCCAGTTCTCTATCCGTTACATCTTCAACTAATGGATAGGAGTGGTACAGAATAGATAAGCCATAAAATAAATGGATGCACTTCTCTAGTAATAGGGGAGTGCATCTTTTTTTGTCTGCGTGTTCGGCAGTTATAGTCAGCTGTTTATATCCCAAAACACCTATTTCGGGGTCTTTTTCCAATTTTAATCGAATTTTCTTCCTCTAAAAACTTGTTATTTCAAAAATTTTGTTTAAATTTGCAGCTAAGAAGTATAAAAAGGATTAAGTAAGTCTTCTGGGAAGATGAAATCCTGTTATTATTAACCAATTTATCTGAAATTCTATGCAGAAAAGATTGCATTTACTAGTGGTTTTGCTAGCCTTTGTTGTCTCTACGGCAATGGCGCAGATTACCACATCTGGCATCAGCGGTAAGGTAACATCCGACGATGAGAGTGTCATCGGTGCTACCGTTACTGCCATTCACCAGCCTTCAGGTACGGTGTATCGTGCCGTGACGAATATCGATGGCCGTTACACCATCCAGGGTATGCGTCCGGGTGGACCATACAAGGTTGAAGTATCTTACATCGGATACAAGGACAAGAGTGTCAACAATGTAAACCTGAGCTTGGGTGAGACTACCAACCTCACCTTCTCCTTGAAGGAGGATGCGCATCAGCTCCAGGAAGTGGTGGTAGCTGGCAAGGCGGGTCTCGCTGCTTCTCGTACAGGTGCTGCCACCAGTATGAATGCCGAGCAGATCAACAATATGCCTAGTATCACCCACGGCATTGCCGATGTGGCTCGCTTGAACCCTCAGCTCACGGTTACCAATTCGGGTAACATGTCGTTTGCCGGTACCAACAACCGATACAACAACTTCATGATTGATGGTGCGGCCAACAACGACGTGTTCGGTCTGGCTTCCAGCGGTAATAACGGCGGTCAGGCGGGTGCTCAGCCTGTATCTATGGAGACCATCGAGCAGATTCAGGTGTCTGTAGCTCCTTTCGATGTGCGACAGAGCGGTTTCACCGGTGGTGCCATCAATGCCATCACCAAGAGCGGTACCAACAAGTTCCACGGTTCTGCCTATTACTATGGCTACAACCAGGACCTCATCGGTACCAAGTATCCTTATCTGGATGGCACGGGTTATGCGCCTAAGTATCAGAAGCAGACTCAGTATAACATGGGTGTTACCCTGGGTGGACCTATCATCAAGAACAAACTCTTCTTCTTCGCCAACTACGAGCGTACCAACAAGGAATATCCTAACCTCTATGGTGTGGATTCCGGTAACTCGAAGGTGAATACCGATCAGGCGAAGGACATCATGAATATGTTGCAGAAGATGGCTGAGAAGCAGGGCGTAGCATTCAATGACTACTTCAGCAACCAGGATATCTACACCAAGAGCGATAAGGCGGGCTTGAAACTCGACTGGAACATCAACGAGTTCAATAAGTTTGCCATCCGCTGGAGTCTGGTCAAGGCAGAGCAGTTGAGTGGCGGCGGCAGTGCTTCCAGCCTGAACACCTATGCCTACAGCTATCCTTTCAAGAGCAATACCAACTCTTTCATCGCTGAGCTTCAGAGCCGTATCTCTCCAAACGTGAGCAATGAGGCCCGTGTCAGCTTCGTAAGAGTACGCGATAGCCGTGATATCAAGGCCAACCTCCCTATGATTTCCATCACAGGTGTGGGTAGCGGTACGGTGAACATCGGTACAGAGCGTAACTCTCAGGCTAACTACCTGAACCAGGATATCTGGACCATTGAGGACAACCTGACATGGCTCCGTGGCAACCATACCTTCATCTTCGGTACCCACAACGAGTTTTACCATTTCAAGAACATGTTCATCTCTGATAAGTTCGGTTCTTATACCTTCAAGGGATACGACAACTTCAAGGCTTATTATGATGACTATATGAATGATAAGCTGGATCCTAACAAGGTTTACATGAACCAGTATCGTTACGGACAGGCTAATACAAGTGTAACCGGCGACCCTAACTGGGCTTCTGAGTTCTCATCAGGTCAGTTTGGTTTCTATGCGCAGGATAAGTGGAATGCCAGCAACAATTTCACTCTTACCTATGGTCTCCGTCTGGATATTCCTGTGTTCTTCGACACTCCGATGGAGAATGCCGAGTTCAACGCCTTGTCTGAGAAGATGGGTTGGGGCATGAAGACCAATGATAAGCTCAAGTTCTCTCCAATGCTCTCTCCTCGTGTGGGATTCCGTTGGGATATCAACAACGACCGTAAGTTCATCCTCCGTGGTGGTGCAGGTGTCTTCACCGGTCGCATCCCATTTGTTTGGGTAAGCAACAACTTCTCAGGCACAGGTCTGCAGCTTTCTTCATACGATAGCAACAACTCTTCTACCAAGGGCTTGGAGCTCATCCTCGACCCAAGCAAGCAGAATGCCAATGCCGATAAGATGAAGGTGAGCGCCGGTAACCAGGATATTGCCGTTTGCAGCAAGAACTTTAAGTTTGCCCAGAACCTCCGTCTTAACCTCGGTTTCGATTTTGAACTGTTGGGCATCGACTGGACCGCTGAGGCCATCTACTCAAAGACATTGAATGATATTCTCTATAAGAACCTGGCTCAGGAGCAGAGTGGTGAAACCTTCTCTCAGAAGTATGGTTACGAGTGGGACAACCGTCCGCTCTATCAGAGTGTAGTGAAGGGTACTCCTATCGCAGGTGTCTATGCCCTGGGCAATACATCGAAGGGTCATACCATCAACCTCTCTCTGAAGGCGGAGAAGCATTTCGACTTCGGTCTCGACCTGATGGCAAGTTACACCTGGACCCGTTCACGCAGTGCTGCCAATGGCGGTTCTTCTGTGGCTAAGAGTTCATGGACTTACCAGTATACTCATCGCGACTGCAACGACTTGGAGGTGGGTAACTCTGCCTACAACGTGCCTCACCGCATCCAGGCATCTGCTTACTACCACATCGACTATGGTCATCAGAAGCAGTGGAAGACAACCCTGGGTGTCATCTACCAGGCTAAGAGCGGTTCACCTTACACCTATTATTATTATGGTGATGTGAACGAGGATGGTTCCAAGGGTAATGACCTGTTCTTCATCCCAACCGATGCACAGATTGACAAGATGCGTTTCGAGGAAACCAAGTATAACAACAATACCTTCACCAAGCGCATGTTTGGCGATAATCATGGCGATAAGCTCACCGAAGAGATGCAGCGTGAGATGTTGAAGAAGTGGATTGCAGAGGATTCTTACCTCAGCAAGCACCGTGGCGAGTACTACGAGCGTTATGCAGATAACCTGCCATTCGAGCATCATTTCGATGTTCACTTCGGTCAGAAGTACAGCTTCAAGGTAGCTGGTCAGATTAACTCCATCGAGTTGACCTTCGATATCCTCAACGTGGGCAACCTCTTGAACAAGGATTGGGGTCATACCTATGGTGATGGCTTCGGCACCTACTATTCTCCTGTTAACTATCAGGGTGGTGGTGTTTACCAGTTTACCGGTGCTTATGCTTACAAGAGCTATAGCGATTACTACAGCCGCTGGCGTGGTCAGATTGGTTTGAAGTATACTTTCTAAAAAAAGCATATTTCATTTGGAAGTAAAAACAGATAAGATAATAAAGTAAAATAAAAGTCCCTGGAGATGTTTCCATTCTCCAGGGACTTTTATTTTGTTTCTTTTCATCTATGTCTATCTATATTCAAAGCTAAAAATGCCTATCCTCAAAGCTAAAAATATCTATCCTTAAGGCAAAAAATATTTTCCCTTAAGGCTAATTATATTTTCCCTTAAGGCTAATTATATTTTCCCTTAAGGCTAAATATATTTCTCCTTAAGGCTAATTATATTTCCTCTTCAGGCTATATAAATCTATCCTTTATGAGGAATCAGCTTTCCTTTAGATGAACAAATCCTTCTTAGGCATGCCCGGCATGTATTTCTGTCTTAGTTTTTCAAAGAAAGCCATGCTGTCGTTTGAGAAGCCGTGACCCTTCCAGGTGGATGTGTTCGTGATGAGAATCCAGCACTGACCGTCGGGATACTTCAGAACCAGAGCCGATGTGCCGGCCAGTGAACCCGTGCGAATCCATGGGCGATTGCTCTTCGGCGTGTAGTTCCAGCCGATGGAATACTGATGGTCGGGCTGCTCGGTGGTCATAAACTGGATGCTCTTCTTGCTCAGGATATCCTTCACATGAGGCATTCCGTCGATGCTGGCTATGAAACGGCTCAGCTCGGCAGCCGAACCACACCAGGCTCCTGCGCCCGACAGGCGGGGAAGGTCGGTGTCACCATAGCATTTTTCCACCAGTCGTCCACTGTTGTTGTATTCATACACAGGGATGCTGCCCTGGTGCATGTAGTACTTCGTCTCGTTGGGGCGGCGGTCCTTTAAGTAAGTGCCGGCAATGTGCATGTCGTAGCATCCGGCAGGCTGGAGCACATACTTCTGCATGAAGTTCTCGTATTTCATGCCGCTCTTCTTCTCGATAATCATCGAAAGGATCATGTAGCCCAGGTTGCTGTAGCATTTGCCCTGACCCGGCGTATAACCCAGATGGCGCTTCAGCAGAATCCTGAGCAGTGTCTTGTGGTCGGGAGGAGTAGTGAGGCGGTTTTGCATCATGATGTATCGGGTGGAGGATACCGGGTCGCCGGCGTAGTTGTTGAAACCCGCCTGATGGCGAAGCAGCTGCTCCACGGTGATGTCGTAATATCGCTGGTCCTTGATGCCATTATTATAGGTGGTATCGTTGAGGATTCCCTTCGGTCCGAACACCTTCTCGTTCAGCTTCAGTTTCTTCATCTCCTGCAGTTTCATGATGCCCACAGCCGTGATGAGCTTCGATACCGAGGCAAATCGCATCAGCATGTTAGGCTCCATCTTGATGCCCTTTTCCTTGTCAGCCCATCCGAATCCGCGGGCGTAGAGTAGGGAGTCGTTGCGGGTGATGACGAGCTGGGCACCGTTGATTTCCCAACGTTTCAGGTATCTCTCTACCACGGAGTCAATCTCGTGGTATTCCTTTCCCTCGGTCAGTGCGTTCGAGATGGAGTCGTTGATGTGCGCCTTGGGCAGGGTATCCGCTTTAGCCTTCTCGTCAGATGATGAACAGCGGGATACGCAGCTGTGCGTAGTCCATCCTATGATAGCGGTGAACGTAATCAGTATGATAGCGATGCGTTTCTTTCTTAATCTTCTTGCCATTGTTTTCTTTAAAATATAGGTTTATGCCATGACTAGCTTCAGCTCCTGGGTGAGTTTGGCGATGGCTGGGTTCTCCTTCATCAGGTTGTCCAGCAATTCCCGTTTCGAGAGAATCTTGGTCACCTCGTTGGCTTCTGCCAGTCGATAGTCGATGGTTACAGATTGGTTGCCCAGTCCTATCTTGAAGGTTTGCAGTATTCTTCCCTTGATGCTCTGAATGTCGTTGAGCAGCAGTTGGTTGTCTACCACCACTTCAATGTTCGGGTATTGTGTAATCTTCGGAACCACCGCTTTCATGCGGTTGGCAAGACCAATGAAATCCTTCACGTTCTGCATTCTCAGACACATGCCTATCCATTGTCCTTCCACCTGTTCCTGGGTAAATTCGATATCCGTAGCCGTATCTGTATGGGCAGCCTGGGCGTTCGGGTCGTCCTTCAACTGGTCGATAGGATTATACGTGCGTCGGTTAGCCTCTTCCGTTTTCTTCAGGTTGGCAAAACTCATGCCTATGCCGCTCAGTTTCACCTGGCTTATCTTCTTCTTCGCAGGAGCTGCTTTTGTAGCTGCTTTTGGCGCAGCAGTAGCCGCAGCGACAGTCGCAGCTTCTCCCTCTGGGGATGAGGCTGTGCTTCCGCTCTCTTGCCCGGCACCTGCACCCTGAGCAGCAGGCTTAAGCTGGGCAATGATTTTCTGAAACAGGGATTTTAGTCTATGGGGCGTACGCCCCGCACTAGGCACGTCCTGGTCTTCCGGTTGTGTAATCTGTCCTATCTGTATCAGGGTAAGCTCTACCAGCAGGCGCTTGTTCGAACTCTGGCGATAGTGCACATCGCATTCGTTCATCAGTTTCAGTGCCTTATATAAGAAAGGTGTAGGTGCCTTCTTGGCCTGTTCGGCATACTTAGCCTTCTGCTCGTCGCTTACTTCCAGCAGGGGCAGGGTCTGAGGGTCTTTTGCCATCATCACGTTTCTCACGTGCTTGGCGAGTCCCTGAATCATGTTGCCGCCGTCGAATCCCTTGTTCAGGATACCGTCGAGCACCACCATCATCTGGCTTATCTTGTTCTCTATGGCGAGGTCTACCAGCTTGAAGTAGTTGTCGCTGTCGAGCACGTTCAGGTCTTCTATCACCTTCTGATAGGTAATGTCGCCCTGGCAGAAGCTTGCCGCCTGGTCGAAGATGGAGAGGGCATCGCGCATACCGCCGTCTGCTTTCTCTGCGATGACGGCGAGTGCCTGGTCCTCGTATTTCACGCCTTCCTTCTCAGCCACCATCTTCAGGTGGGCGATGGTGTTGGCCACGGTCATGCGCTCGAAGTCGTAAATCTGGCATCGGCTCAGGATGGTAGGCAGAATCTTGTGCTTCTCGGTGGTGGCGAGGATGAAGATTACGTGCGATGGCGGTTCCTCCAGTGTCTTGAGGAAGGCGTTGAAGGCCTGTGCACTCAGCATGTGCACCTCGTCGATGATGAACACCTTGTACTTACCCACCTGAGGCGGGATGCGGGTCTGCTCCATCAGGGTCTTGATCTGGTCAACGCCATTGTTGCTGGCGGCGTCCAGCTCAAAGATGTTGTACGAACGCTGTTCGTTGAAAGCCTTGCAGCTCTCGCACTCGTTGCATGCCTCGCCGTCTTCGCGGGGATGCTCGCAGTTGATTGCCTTGGCAAAGATGCGGGCACAAGTGGTCTTGCCCACGCCTCGAGGACCGCAGAAGAGGTAGGCGTGCGCCAGCTTGCCGCTCTTCACCGCGTTCTTCAGAGTGGTGGTCAATGCACTCTGTCCAACAACCGAATCGAAGGTCATCGGACGGTATTTTCTTGCAGAAACGATGTATTCTTCCATTACTTTTTGCTTGAAACTTTGTTGTCTTGCATTATTTTTTCTTAATTGTGATGCAAAGATAACAAAAAAATATTATCTTTGCAAACAAATTCAGACAAATAAAGTCAAATTATAGAAATTAATGAGTCAGAAACTAAGTATTATATGGAACTATCTCGCTCACTATAAGTATCTTATAGTCATTATAGCGGGTGTTTTGATTGTGGGCGTTGTTGATGATAACAGCATCCGCCAGCACATCAAGTATCAGTTGCAGATAGCAACTTTGCGTGAAGAGATCGGAAAATACCGTGAACAGTATGAAAAAGACTCCCGTCAGCTCAAGGAGATGCGCCAGGGACCCGATGTCTTTGGCAAGATAGCCCGTGAGCGTTACTTCATGAAGTCGGACGATGAAGACATCTTCGTGCTGAGCACCGATCTGCCGGATGAGGTGGTGCCGCCGGATGATGCTGACGAACCGCAGACTGAGAGTGTTGAGTAATATTGTTAAACCCTATTTATATCATAACGATGAAACAGTTAAGTAAGATACAGAGTGCTATTTTTCTGCTTGGCGGCGTACTGATGGTTGTCGGTGCGGGCTGCTTTGCATTTGGCTTTATTTATCCTAATATGTTGCTTTACACCTGCTGGATGTTCCTGTTGGGCACCGTGCTTTTCTCCCTGGTGCAGGCGATGCAGTTCTACGAGGGCGATTCGCAGGTCATCCACCGTCTGAAGCGCATGCAGTATATTGCCGATATTTTCTTCGTGCTGTCGGGTATCTCGATGGTAGATACGGTGTACGCCTTCTTCCGCCATTGGTTTGCCAATCAGGAGACTTACATCACGTATTTCTACAACAAGTGGGTGGTGTTCCTGCTCATCGCAGCCTTGCTCGAACTCTACACCACGCATCGCATTTCGCACGAGCTAAAATGCAAATAAAACATAAATAGATGTAATATTCAATTAAATTGCTTGAATTTATTTCGCTACTTCAATAATTGATTGTACTTTTGTTCACTGAATTGTGAATTACAAAGCTTATGAATAAGATATTTTACGCACTGATCACCTTAATGGCGCTTACATCATGCGCCGCCAGTTACGATATCTCAGGTACTTCTAACGTAAGCACCTTAGATGGTCGTATGCTGTATCTTCAAATCTTGAAAGACAATGAATTTAAGAAAATTGATTCATGTGATGTAGTCCATGGGCAGTTCCACTTCCAGGGAAGTGTGGATTCTGCCAAGATGGCCAACATCTTCATGGATGATGAACCCGTGCTGCCACTCGTTCTGGAGAGCGGATGCATCACGGTGAAGCTTGATGATACCCAGCAGGTGGTGAGTGGCACGCCGCTCAACGACAAGCTCTTCGGGTTCTTCAAGAAATACCAGCAGTTGCAGAATCAGCAGCGTGAGTTGGTTCATAAGCACGACCAGGCTATCATGAACGGTAGCGATATGCAGGTGGTTACGGCGAAACTCAACGAGGAGGCGATGCGACTCTCTGACCAGGAGGATAAGCTGATCACATCCTTCGTCACCGATAATTTCGATAACGTGTTGGGTCCGGGCGTCTTCTTTCTCGTCACCATGGGCAATCAGTATCCGATGCTTTCACCATGGATTGAGGACATCATGAGCAAGGCCACCGACCATTTCAAGAACGATGCCTACGTGAAGGATTACTATCAGAAGGCGCAGGAAAACCAGGCCATCATGAATGGTACGCATGAATCTACAGGCGGCGTGACTCCGGAAATGGAGCAGATGGCAGCACCTCAGGGAGACCCTAGTGCGGCGACAGCCCCAGCAGCGACTCCAACCCCTAATGATTTAGCAAAGCCAACTATTCCGGCTGCAAAATAAAAGATAACATTATATTATGTCTAAAGTATTAATTCAAAACGGAACTATAGTCAACGAGGGTCGCTCCTTCAAGGGCGATCTTCTTGTTGATGGTGAAGTTATTTCTGAGATATATGAAGGCATGGCACCCCGTGGCATCTACGACGAAGTAGTGGATGCTTCGGGGTGTTTTGTTTTGCCTGGAGTGATAGATGACCATGTCCACTTCCGTGAACCGGGATTAACCCGCAAGGCGGACATCGAGAGCGAGAGCCGTGCGGCTGCCTATGGTGGCGTCACCTCTTATTTCGAGATGCCGAACACGGTGCCGCAGACTACCACCCTTGAGGCGTGGCAGGAGAAGCGAAAGCTGGGTGCACAGAAGAGTCATGTAAACTACAGTTTCTTCTATGGAGCCACCAACGACAATGTGGATTCCTTTGCCCAGCTCGATGTGCATCACGTTCCGGGCATCAAGCTCTTCATGGGCTCCAGCACTGGCAATATGCTGGTGGATAAGATGGAGTCGTTGCAGCGCGTGTTCAGCACAGCCCAGCAGCTCGATCTGCCCGTAATGACCCATTGCGAGGATACCGACATCATCAATCGCAATATGGCGGAGGCAAAGGCGAAGTATGGTGAAGACCCTGCCGTGGAGCACCATCCTGAGATTCGCAGCGTGGAGGCATGCTACGAGAGCAGCAAACTGGCGGTAGAACTCGCCAAGCAGTTTGGTACCCGCCTTCATATCGCCCACGTTACCACCGCCAAGGAATTGGAACTCTTTGATAATCAGGAAGAGAATCTTCCGAAAGAGAATCTTCAGAACACAGATTCAGTGAATCTTCCTCAGATAACCGGCGAAGCCGTGATAGCCCATCTCGTCTTCTCCGATGCCGATTACGCAACAAAGAAGGCACTCATCAAGTGCAATCCTGCCATCAAGACGCTTGCCGACCGCGATGCCCTTCGCCGTGCCCTGAACGACGGGCGCATTGCCACCATCGGCACCGACCATGCCCCACATGAGTTGAAGGATAAGCAGGGTGGGTGTGCCAAGGCAGCATCAGGCATGCCGATGGTTCAGTTCTCCCTCGTTTCTATGCTCCAACTGGTGGACGAAGGCGTGCTCACCATCGAAAGGATGGTAGAGCTGATGGCACATCAGCCAGCCCAGCTCTTCCAGGTAAGTCAGCGAGGATTCCTTCGCAAGGGATACCAGGCAGATATCGTCATCGTCAGACCGCAGTCGCCATGGAAGGTGACCAAGGAGGTGATTCAGAGCAAGTGCCAGTGGAGCCCGATGGAGGGACACGAATACCAGTGGCAGGTGGAGCAGACCTTCTGCAACGGCCACCTTATATATAATAAGGGAGCCTTTGATGCCGACTATCGTGGAGAGGAATTGAATTTCAGAAGTTAATGAATAAGACTTATAGCATATCAGAATTGACCCCGTACATCAACTGGCTCTATTTCTATCATGCCTGGGGACTGAGCGGAAAGCCAAGGGAAGACAAGGAGAAGATGAAGCAAGAGGCATTGCAGATGCTTGCCTCCTGGGAGGAGAAATACCATACCCGTGCCATCTTCCGGCTCTTTGAAGTCTGCAGCGAAGGGGATGATTTAATTTTCTTCCTTCCTGGAACACGCTTCCGTTTTCCGATGCTCCGCCAGCAGCATCCTTCGGCACCAGGCGAACCCAATCTCTGCCTTGCCGACTTCATCCGTCCTCTTTCCCAGGGCATCAGAGACCAGATAGGAGTGTTCTGCACATCGGTGGATGGAACCATCATCGACGAGTATAGCCATGACGACTATCTCAACATGATGGCACAAACCCTGTCCGACCGACTCGCTGAGGCTACGGCAGAGAAACTCCACGAAGAGGTGAGAAAAGATAGAGCGTATTGGGGCTATGCACCCGATGAAAACCTCACCATCGAGCAGCAGCATCGCGAGGAATACCAGGGCATCAGGCCAGCCATCGGCTATCCGTCGCTGCCCGATACCAGTGCCAATTTCCTCATCGACCAGCTCATCGACATGAAGCAGGCAGGCATTCGACTCACCGAAACGGGAATGATGACGCCTCATGCCAGCGTCTCGGGATTCATGTTCGCACATCCCAAGTCGCACTACTTCGAATTGGGAAAGATAGGCGATGACCAGCTTCGCGATTACGCCCGCCGCCGTGGCGTGCCCGTAGAACTGATGAGAAGGTTTTTGGCAGTTTATAGTTTATAATTTATAGTTTATAGCTGGGCATATTAAACGATAATACGATAAGATATAATAATATAATCATAATGATATGATAGCAAGAATTCTAATTCCCATCGTGCTGTTCTCTGTGTTGCCTTATCTCTGGATAGATAGGCAGTATCTGCACGTGCGCAAGGGATGGAGAAAGATTTTATATTGGCTGCCTGTGGCCATCGTGATAGGATACAGTTCCTATCTGGCGCTGGGTGCCGACTTCATGCCCGACGACCCGATGCTCATCGACATCTGGTTCGGAATGATGGCGGTACTTGCCGTGCCGCAGTTTGTCTTCGCCCTCTGCAGCTTCGTGGGCTGGGAGTGCATGCGCCTTTCACGCCGATTCAAGCACCACCGCAATACGCCTAGCCGGCATGCTTCACGCAACTGGGGCAAACTGGTGGGTGGCGTGCTTGCCGTCGTGGCATTCTTCTGCTTCATCTATGGCTTCACTAAGGGCATCAGGCAGTTTGAGGTCAAGCATATCACCGTCTATGTCCCAGATCTGCCGAAGGAGTTTGATGGCTACCGCATCGTACATTTCAGCGATATCCACCTGGGTTCCTTCTACGGATGGCGACGCGATTTGCCGCAGCGCGACATCGACAGCATCAACGCCCAGCGTGCCGATCTCATCTGCTTTACGGGCGATATTCAGAATGTAAAGCCTTCTGAATTAACGCCTTATCACGAATTGCTCAGTTCGCTGAATGCCAAGGATGGCGTGGTGAGCGTGTTGGGAAACCACGATTACACCTATTATATGCACATCGATGACAACGACCAGCTTGCCAAGAAGGAGATGGAGCTCAGGGTGCAGAATTTCGAGCGATCCTGCGGATGGCGACTGCTGATGAATGAGCACATCGTGCTGCATCGGGGCAAGGATTCCATCTATGTGGCTGGCACGGAAAACTACGACAAGCCTAAGCGCACGCAGGTGGCGCAGGCACTCTATGGCATCAGGCCGGGACAGTTTGTGCTGATGCTCCAGCACATCCCAACGCAGTGGGAGGAAATGCTGCCGTCTACCATCAACGAGATGCACGGCTCCAGAGACTCCGTGCTCGTGGCTCCGCAGTTCACCCTCAGCGGTCACACCCATGCCGGACAGGTTTCCGTGCTTGGTCTGCGTCCGACCATGTTAGCTTCTTACGATTACGGACTCTACGAGCGTGAGGGCTGCCAGCTCTATACCACAGCCGGACTCGGCGGCACCGTGCCTATCCGCATCGGAGCCACCCCGGAAATCGCAGTTATAACTTTAAAGAGAAAATAAACAAGATGAAGTACATATATAGATTATACCAATTAGTCATTTGCTTGCCCATACTCATTGTGGCAAGCATCCTTACCAGCCTGACTACAGTGATAGGCTGCATGCTGGGCAATGGCCACTTCTGGGGATATTATCCAGGCAAGTTGTGGTCACAGTTGTGGATCAGAATCCTCTTCCTGCCCGTCAAGGTAGAGGGTAGGGAGCACCTGAAGAAAGGCCAGAGCTATGTGTTCGTGGCGAATCATCAGGGTGCCTTCGACATCTTCCTCATCTATGGCTTCCTGGGCCGTAACTTCAAGTGGATGATGAAGAAAGGCATCCGCAACATCCCGCTCGTGGGTCTTGCCTGCGTCTATGCCCACCACATCTTCGTAGACAAGAGCGGTCCTTCCAAGATCCGTGCCTCTTACGATAAGGCGCGCGAGGTGTTGAAGGAAGGCATGTCGCTCGTGGTGTTCCCAGAGGGTGCCCGCACCTTCACCGGCCACATGGGCGTGTTCCGCCGTGGAGCCTTCATGCTTGCCGACGAGTTGCAGTTGCCGGTTTGTCCGCTTACCATCAACGGCAGTTTCGATGTCAAGCCACGCATGAAGGACATCTATTGGGTATTCTGGCATCCTATCAGGCTCACCATCCACGAGCCAATCCAGCCGATAGGCAAGGGACCGGAGAACATCAAGAACCAGATGACCAAGAGCTACGACGCCATCATGCAGGGGCTTGATAAGGAATATCAGGGCTTTGTTGAAAATCCCGACCAATAAATTCGCTTATTTCAGATAAAAGTTGTACTTTTGCACTTGTAACTATAAAACAAAAGAATATGAGTGATAGCATTGTAATCATTCCTACATACAACGAGAAGGAAAACATAGAGAAAATCATCCGTGCCGTCTTCGGTCTGGAGAAGGAATTCGACATCCTTGTCATCGACGACGGAAGTCCGGATGGCACGGCTGCCATCGTCAAGAATCTCATTGCCGGCGAGTTTGCCAATCGCCTCCACATCCTGGAGCGTAAGGGCAAGCTGGGTCTCGGCACCGCCTACATCAAGGGCTTCAAGTGGTCATTGGAGCATGGCTACGACTTCATCTTCGAGATGGATGCCGACTTCAGTCATGACCCTAACGATCTGCCACGCCTCTACGCCGCCACCCACGACGAGGGTTTCGATGTAGCCGTAGGTTCCCGCTATGTATCGGGAGTCAACGTGGTCAACTGGCCTATCGGTCGCGTGCTGATGAGCTATTTCGCTTCCAAGTACGTGCGCATCGTCACGGGCTTCCAGGTACACGATACCACAGCCGGATTCGTGTGCTACCGTCGCAAGGTGTTGGAAACCATCGATTTGGATGCCATCCGCTTCAAGGGCTACGGTTTCCAGATAGAGATGAAGTACACCTCTTATAAGATTGGTTTCAAGATCAAGGAAGTGCCGGTTATCTTCGTGAATCGCCGCGAGGGAACCAGCAAGATGAGTGGCGGTATCTTTGGCGAAGCATTCTTCGGAGTGATGAGATTGCGACTCGATGGCTGGTTCAGGAAATACCCAAAAATAAGTTAGTAACAGGACTTTTGCAAGTGACATCCTGCTGCCTTAGAATAGTCGACTCTCGCAAACGTCCCCGAAGGGGGCGAATGTGAATAACCGCTGGTGGAATGACCGAAGGTCATGGAACCTGCGGATAGCTGACACACTCTCTAATCGTCCCCGAAGGGGGCGAACAGTAGCAAGACAGGAGGTGGTTCGCCCCCTTTGGGGACGCTTTCTTCCTCCTGTTGATTGTCCGCAGGTTCCATGACCTTCGGTCATTCCACCAGCGGTTATTGAAAGTTGGCCCCCTTCGGGGACCGGAGGTTACTTCCGAAACTTGAATTAGTAATTAGTAGTAATTAGAAGTGACATTACAGGATATAGCAAAACTTTACGGGCGTTCGCCCCAGGCGAATGCCCTCGTTGATTTACTGAAGAAGAAGTCGGTGCATTCACTTTTTCTTCAGGGATTGGTGTGCTCTTCAGCCTCCATGTTTTTCGGTTCGATGAAGGCGAGGTTGAAGCGGTCGGTGCTTTTCGTGCTCGATGATGCCGACGAGGCGGGATATTTCTACCACGACCTCACTCAGATGCTGGGGCAGGAGAGCGTCTTCTTCTTCCCCTCCAGCTATCGCCGTGCCGTGAAGTATGGCCAGCGCGATGCCGCCAACGAGATACTCCGAACCGAAGTGCTTGCCCGATTGTCGGCAGGCAACCCCATTTTTATCGTTTCCTATCCCGATGCCCTTGCCGAACTCGTGGTGTCTAAACAGCATCTGGATGAGAAGATTCTGAAACTTTCTGTCGGTCAGCAGATTCCACAGGTAGATGTGGTGCATCAGTTGCGCGATTTCAAGCTCCAGGAGGTGGACTATGTCTACGAGCCTGGCCAGTTTGCCGTGCGTGGAAGCATCATCGATGTCTATTCCTACAGTTGTGAATTTCCGTTCCGCATCGATTTCTTCGGAGATGAAATCGATACCATCCGCACCTTCAGCATCGAAGACCAGCTCTCCAAGGACAAGCGCGAGAGCATCGAGGTGGTGCCGGAACTCGCCACCGGACAGACCGTGAAGCAGTGCTTCCTCCAATTCCTCGAACCTTCTGCGCTCGTGGTGATGAAGGATTACACCTATCTGCACGACTGCATCGAGAAGATTTACAACGACGGATTCTCCACCCAGAGCCTTACCGAGCAGCTGGAAGGAGCCACCGAGATGGAGGCAGAACGCATCCGCCAGGAGATGAAGAAGGAACTCAACCTGGTGAGTGCCACCGACTTCCAGCATGCCCTGTGCGAACACGTGCGCGTGGAATTCGGCAAGATGGCAGATGGCGCAATAGCCCGCAAGCAGGATCAGTTTGCCGAAGCCAAGGGCCATTCCAATGCCGTGATCAGTTTCGATATGGCACCGCAGCCGCTCTTCCACAAAAACTTCCAGCTCCTGGCACAGACCCTGGAGGATTACCAGCTCAAGGGCTACACCTTATATATATTGGCCGATAGCCAGAAGCAGCAGCAGCGACTCAAGGACATCTTCGCCAGCGAGGAACTGGAGAAATATCAGATACAGTTCAAGCCCGTTGACAAGACTATCCACGAGGGATTCGTTGACCACGAGAAGAAGGCATGCTTCTTCACCGACCATCAGATTTTCGACCGTTACCACAAGTACAACCTGCGTTCCGACTCTGCCCGTGCGGGCAAGATGGCGCTCACCATGAAGGAGTTGCAGGAGATGGCACCGGGCGATTTCATCGTACACGTGGATTTCGGTATCGGAAGATTTGGCGGACTGGTACGTGTGCCTACGGGCGACAGTTACCAGGAGATGATCCGCATCTTCTATGCCAACCACGACATCGTAGACGTCTCCATCCACTCGCAGTATAAAATCAGCAAGTATCGCCGTGGAGATACCGGCGAACCGCCGCGCCTCTCCATCCTGGGTTCGGGCGCCTGGGATAAGCTGAAGAACAAGGCCAAGAAGCGCATCAAGGATATAGCCCGCGACCTGATCAAGCTCTATGCCAAGCGTCGCAAGGAGAAGGGATTCGCCTACAGTCCAGACAGTTATCTGCAACACGAGCTGGAGGCTTCGTTCCTCTACGAGGATACCCCCGACCAGAGCAAGGCCACAGCCGATGTGAAGAAGGATATGGAGAGCAAGCGTCCGATGGACCGACTGGTGTGTGGCGACGTGGGCTTCGGCAAGACCGAGGTGGCCATCCGTGCAGCCTTCAAGGCAGCGTGCGACGGCAAGCAGGTGGCAGTGCTCGTGCCTACCACGGTGCTCGCCTACCAGCACTACCAAACCTTCATGCATCGCCTGGAGCAGTTGCCCGTCACCGTGGATTATCTGAGCCGTGCCCGTACTGCCAAGGATACCCGACAGATTCTTCAGAGCCTGGAAGAAGGCAAGATAGATATCCTCATCGGAACCCACAAGCTCATTTCCAAAACCGTGCATTGGCACGACCTGGGCCTGCTCATCATCGACGAGGAGCAGAAGTTCGGCGTTTCCACCAAGGAGAAGCTGCGCCAGCTGAAGGTGAACGTGGATACCCTCACCATGAGTGCCACGCCTATCCCGCGCACCCTGCAGTTTTCGCTAATGGGTGCCCGCGACATGAGCATCATGCGCACTCCGCCACCAAACCGCTTTCCTATTCATACAGAGGTGGTTACCTTCAATGCGGAAACCATATCCGATGCCATCAACTTCGAGATGAGCCGCAACGGACAGGTGTATTTCGTGTGCGACAGGATAGCCAAGCTCCCCGAACTGAAGATGCTGATAGAGAAGAAGGTGCCCGATTGCCGCGTAGCCATCGGACATGGACAGATGAAGCCCGAGGAACTGGAAAAGATCATCATGGGATTCATCAACTACGACTTCGACGTGCTGCTCTCCACCACCATCGTGGAGAACGGAATCGACATCTCCAATGCCAACACCATCATCGTGATGGATGCCCACCACTTCGGACTGAGCGACCTGCACCAGATGCGAGGCAGAGTGGGGCGTAGCAACAAGAAGGCATTCTGCTATCTGATAGCTCCGCCTAAGGCTGCGCTCACCTTCGATGCACGCCGCCGACTGGAAGCCCTGGAAACCTTCAGCGACCTGGGCAGCGGTTTCAACCTTGCCATGCAAGACCTGGATATCCGTGGTGCCGGCAACCTGCTGGGTTCCGAACAGAGCGGATTCATGGAAGACCTGGGTTACGAAACCTACCAGAAGATTCTCTCGCAGGCAGTAACCGAACTGAAGAACGAGGAGTTCAGCGACCTCTATCAGGAAGAGATGAAAGAGGGCGAGCAGCTTACGGGCGATGACTTCGTAGACGATTGCGCCGTAGACAGCGACCTGGAGATGTATTTCCCTGATTCCTATGTTCCCGGCAGTGCCGAGCGAATGCTGCTCTATCGTGAACTCGACCATCTGGATAGGGATGAGGAAGTGGAGGCATTCCGCCAGCGCATGATCGACCGCTTCGGTCCGATACCTCAGGAAGGTGATGAGCTGATTCATGTGGTAGGTCTTCGCCGTGTGGGCAAGCTGCTGGGTTGCGAGAAGATTCTGCTCAAGGGTGGAGCCATGCAGCTGCAGTTTGTAAGCAATGTGGATAGTCCGTTCTATCGCAGTAAAATGTTCTCGCGAGTGATAGCTTATGCCACCAGTCATATTCAGGATTGTGCCCTGAAGGAAAAGAACAACAAGCGTATCCTCCGCATCAGTCATGTAAAGAGCGTGGAGCAAGCCAGAAGTCTGCTGGATATGATTTCCGGGATTCAGGTGGATGAATAAGTGCCATCAGGTTTTCTCATCATAAAACCAGGTGGACTAAAGATAGCTTTTAGTTGGATATATATAAAAATAGCAATGGTTTCGATACTCTTATCGAAACCATTGCTTGTTTATTTGTATAAGTAAAAGATGATGATTTAGCGTTTCCCAACGCCGTTTGTTTTAACTGTTGCAAAGATACGAAGTTTTCTGTAAATGATGGGGTAAATTTTGTTGTTTATAGGAGTAAAAACTGTTTTATATATGCTTTTTGGACTAAAATAACACCGAGTAGGATAATTTTCACCCATTGTCCACCCCTTTGGAGTACTTTCTAAAATATTTTATAAATAAAATCAGCATTTCTTTTGCCTATATCGAAAATTCTTTGTATCTTTGCGCCCAAGTTCTGACAGATTGAAAGGGAATCTTTCGTAAATCCGTGCAATCTGTAAACGAATGTAGGTAGAATTATAGAAATAATCAAATAATAACAATCATGAGACAGAAAAAGTTTATCCTTCAGGAGCAGGAACTTCCTACTCAGTGGTACAACATTCAAGCTGACATGCCTAACAAGCCATTGCCACCTTTGAATCCACAGACCCACAAGCCGCTCACAGCCGACGACTTGTCACACATCTTTAATAAAGAGTGCTCCAAGCAGGAGCTCGATACAGAGCATGCATGGATCGACATCCCAGAGGATGTGCGAGAGAAGTATGCCTACTACCGTTCCACACCGCTGGTTCGTGCCTACGGACTGGAAGAGGCGCTGGGTACCTCGGCACACATCTACTTCAAGAACGAGAGTGCTACTCCATTAGGTTCACATAAAATCAATTCGGCACTGCCTCAGTGCTACTACTGCAAGCAGGAGGGTGATACCAACGTTACCACCGAGACCGGTGCCGGACAGTGGGGCTGTGCCCTTTCTTACGCAGCCAAGCTCTACGGTTTGGAGGCAGCCGTTTACCAGGTGAAGATTACCATGCAGCAGAAGCCATACCGCTCCAGCATCATGCGCACCTTCGGAGCCACCGTCG
The DNA here is from genome assembly GCF_019249655.2 of Segatella copri. Classification (NCBI taxonomy): domain Bacteria; kingdom Pseudomonadati; phylum Bacteroidota; class Bacteroidia; order Bacteroidales; family Prevotellaceae; genus Segatella; species Segatella copri. The sequence continues at coordinate 3,047,065 of NZ_CP137557.1, read as the reverse complement.
AGGGTTCTCCATCCATGAGTACCCGTGCGGGCAAGAACATCATCACCCGCGACCCACACCATCCAGGTTCTCTGGGTACGGCTATTTCCGAGGCAGTGGAGCTGGCTACTACCACTCCGGGCTGTAAGTACACCCTGGGTTCCGTTCTGAACCATGTGGCTTTGCACCAGACCGTCATCGGACTGGAGGCAGAGAAGCAGATGGCGATGGCTGGCGAATATCCTGATAAGGTGATTGCCTGCTTCGGTGGAGGTAGTAACTTTGGCGGATTGGCTTTCCCATTCATGCGTCATAACCTGAGTGGCAAGAAGCACACCGAGTTTATCGCTGCCGAACCGGAGAGCTGTCCTAAGCTGACACGTGGTAAGTTTGAGTATGATTTCGGAGATGAAGCGGGATATACTCCATTGCTGCCTATGTTTACCCTGGGTCATGACTTCAAGCCAGCCAACATCCATGCCGGCGGTTTGCGCTATCATGGTGCGGGCATGATCATTTCGCAGCTTATCAAGGATGGCTACATGCATGGTGTTGACATCCCCCAGATTGAGGCGTTCGAGGCAGGTATGCTTTTCTCTCGTGCCGAGGGCATTATTCCGGCTCCAGAGAGTTGCCATGCCATCGCAGCTACCATCCGCGAGGCAAAGAAGGCGACGGAGGAGGGAACCGCTCCGGTTCTCCTGTTCTGTCTCTCAGGTCATGGCTTGATTGATATGCCATCCTACGAGAGCTATCTCAATGGAGATTTGCAGAATTATAAGGTTAGTGACGAGGAGATTGAGAAATATCTCAAGAATGTTCCTCAGGTAGATTAAATTCAGGTAGATTAAAAAGCAAAAGCCAGGCTGCTCACGCAGGCTGGCTTTTTTATTTTTCAAGCTAATTTTATTAGCAATAAAATTGAACTAACAATCTTTTTGACTTAACAATCTAAAATACTTTTATGCATTCAGCCACTCTTCGATGGCCTTGGCAATTACGTCGAAACTGGTTGTTGGCTCGAAGCGGGCTACAACCTGACCCTTCTTGTTGACCAGGAACTTGGTGAAGTTCCACTTAATGTCAGCGCTCTCCTTATAGTTAGGGTCTTCTTCAGAGAGCATCTTGTCGAGCACAGGGTAGAGCGGATGGCTCTCGTCCCATCCAGCGAAACCTTTGCATTCCTTGAGGAACTTGAAGAGGGGAGCGGCATCGTCGCCATTCACCTTAATCTTCTTGTAGCGCTGGAATTCCGTGCCGTATGTAAGCTTGCAGAACTGATGAATGCTTTCGTCAGTACCTGGTGCCTGCTGTCCAAACTGGTTGCAAGGGAAGTCGAGAATCTCGAAACCCTGCTGGTGGTATGTCTCATAGAGCTTTTCCAACTTCTCATACTGAGGGGTGAAGCCACACTTGGTAGCTGTGTTAACGATGAGCAGCACCTCGTTGGCGTACTCTTTCAGGGAAACATCCTTTCCCTTTCTGTCCTTAACGGAGAATTCGTAAACGGTTCTCATTTCTTATTTATATATTCTAATTTTATGTTACTTCTTAAAGCCCATTTGCAGGGCAGTTTTAAAAACTAACTGCAAAGGTAATACTTTTCTTTCAGAAATCATCATACATTGGTATAAAATTTCTAAAAAAATAGAAACAAAAAAGGCTCCGGCAATTTCACAATCCCCGGAGCCCTTCCCTTCCCCTAGAAAAAAAGAACGTTAGGGGAAGTTACGATTAATCTATCATTTAACTTTTCTAAGAACTTGTGCAAAGGTACAAACTTTTTTTGAATAATGTATCATTTACAACTAAAATTTTCCTAAAATTGTAGTTAAAAAGCCTTAATTACCCTTTTTGTATGCACTTTAGACCCTTTTCAGGTACTTTTATACCCTTTTTCTGCATTTCTAAGCCCCATTTCAATCCGTTTAAACCCTGTTTACGACCACATAAACAATATATAGATTCAAGTTTCGCAAGTAATCTCCGGTCCCCGAAGGGGGCCAACTTTCAATAACCGCTGGTGGAATGACCGAAGGTCATGGAACCTGCGGACAACCAACAGGAGGGAGAAAGCGTCCCCGAAGGGGGCGAACCACATCCAGTCTTGCTCCTGTTCGCCCCCTTCGGGGACGATAAGAGAGTATCTGTCAATATCCGCAGGTTCCATTCCCTTCGGTCATTCCACCCGCGGTTATTCACATTCGCCCCCTTCGGGGACGGTAGAATGCTACTTGCGAAACTTGAAAATATATAGATAAGGCACGGATTTCACGGATTACACGGATTGAGGGCGCTCATGTAAGTTAAGCGATTGTCTTCTCATAAAAAATCCGTGTAATCCGTGTAATCCGTGCCTTAAAACTCCAAAGTACAGACTTCCTTATCCGTTATCTGGTACGTTCACGATATTCCGTAGGAACGATGCCCGTTTCCCGCTTGAACACCTTGGAGAAGTACTTCGGATCGCTGAAGCCCACGGCGAATGCCACAGACGAGAGCGCCTCGTCGGTATCCTTCAGCAGCTCGCAGGCTCTCATGATTCTCACATGCCTTACGAAATCGATAGGCGTCATGCCCAGCTGCTGCTTGATCTTGAGGTAGAGCACGCTTCGGCTCATGCCCATCGCGTCGGCGATGTCATCAATCTTCAGGTCTGGCGAGTCTATATGCTCCGTCACGTACTTCAGAATCCTTGCCGTCGTAGCATCGTTGATCTGACTTGCCATGAAGGCAAAGTCGCTCTGTTCGCGCTTCAGCCTTGTCTTCTCCTCCTTCTCACGTTCCTTCTCCGTGATTTCTCTGGTTATCTGGCTCAGCGTCTTCTCCGGTTCATTGGCAGAAGAAGCTATCAAGCCGCCGTTCTGACCATCGTTCAGGGCATTGTTCAAACCGTTGTTCAGAGCATTGTTCAAACCGTTGTTCAGGGCATTGTTCTTGCTGCCGTTTATACCGCTGCTGATGCCGCCGCTCATGGCTTTGCCTATCAGATTGCCCGTATGCTCCAGTTTCTGGATCATTTCCTTCTGCAGGTTGTGGCGCTGCTTGAGCACGGCGCTGATTCTACCCAGCAGGTATTCTGTAGAGAACGGCTTGGTCATGTAGGCATCCACACCCATCTCGAATCCCTTGAGTCGGTCTTGCACGCTCGCCTTTGCCGAGAGGATGATGATAGGAATCTGCGAGAGTTCGTGATCCTGCTTGATTTCGCCAACCATGGTGATGCCGTCCATCACCGGCATGGTTACGTCGGTGATGATGAAGTCTGGCAGTTCGGTGCGCGTCATCAGCAGTCCCGCCTTTCCGTTTTCGGCAAGCAGCACGTTGTAGTGTTCAGAGAGGATGGTGTAGAGGTACTTGCGCAGGTCTTTGTTGTCTTCCACCACCAATACGGTGTGCTCCTTGCTCTGCTCCTCCCTTGCCATTTTTTCCTCTTCGGTCATGTTCTCTTCCAGTTCCTTCTCAGCCTTTTCGGCTTCTGCCAGGAATCTTGCCACGTTCTCGTCGTTGATCTGTCCTGAAATCTCGTCCTCTTCATTCTCGGTAGAGTCCATGTAGCTTACGCCGCCGGTGTTCACCAGGGTGTCGCCGCTTGTCTGACTTCCGTCCCTGTTCATCAGGGTAGAGTTGTCGTATCTCAGAATCTTGTTGAGCATGTCGAGCATCTCGTACGAATTCTTCAGGGCGATGGTAAGCATCTCCCTTCCCTTTCGGGTGATGCCGTGTTCCGTGTCGAGCACTTCCTTCAGCGGTCCTCCTATCAGGGTGAGCGGCGTGCGCAGCTTGTGGCTGGCGTCGCTGAAGAAGTCGTTCTTCATCAGGCTCATCTCGTGGCTCATCTTCTCGCGCTGGTTGCGGTTGTAGATGTAGAAGATGCTGCCCACGATGCACATCAGCAGGATCACCATCAGTATTTTTCCCCAGATACTCTCCCAGAAGGTAGGTCTTACCTCGATAGGCAGCTCGGCTACGTATTTGCTCCATACGCCGTGCGAATTGGTGGCCATCACCTTGAGCACGTAGTTGCCGCTGGCGATGCGGTTGAAGGCGATGTAGTTTCTCTTTCCCAGGTCTATCCACTTGCCCTCAGGGGTATGCCCGTCAATGCGATAGCGGTATTTCGTGTTGTATTTGCGTGAGTAGTCGAGCGATGCGAAGCTGATGCTCAGGTTTCGCTTGTTGGCAGGAATCTCCACCTTTTCTTTATGCAGGATAGGTTCCGATGCGCTTTCGCCCGTATAGTGCAGCATGGTAAAGATAATGCGTGCCTGGTATGGGCTCTTCTTCATCTTGGCAGGGTTGAAGGTAAGGCTGCCCATCGGCGTGCCCACGGTTATATCGTTGGTGCCTGGGTCGTGGACAGGGCGTGCCTCGGTAAACGACATGTTGAAGTCGAAATCGTTAGGGCCGAACACTTCCGTCGTTCCCGTCTTCGGGTTATAGAGGTCGATACTCGATTCGCGTACCACCCAGAGGTTTCCCTGGTTGTCTTCCACCATGCTCTGCACGATGCCCTCGTCGTAGCTGATGTGTCTGTTGATACGGGTCTGCAGGTTGTTCTGCAGCAGGTTTGTGCTGCTGATGTTCTCCAGTGCTCCGCCCAGCTGCGATATCAGGGTCTGCCCGTTGCTGTGGCGCATGATGAAGTATATGTCGCTGGCTGATATCGAGTTGGAGTCGTTTTCTATGTGCTGGCTGGTAAAGAACTTCATCTTGCCTGGTGTGCTGAAATTGTCGCCGAAGGTAATCAGTCCTTCGGTGGTTCCCACCAGAATCTCTCCCGTAGGGGAGCAGAAGATGCGTCTCACCTTCTGGAATTGCTTCTTGGGCCAAGGCATTCCGTTGTTCTTGCTTACAAACGATATCTGACCCGTGGCGCTCTGCTTCGCCAGCACGAGTCCGCCGCCATAGGTAGCCAGCCATATTCTGCCGTGGCGGTCGACTGCTACGTCAAATATGTTGTTGTCGGGCAGCGAGTTCCGGTCGGCAGGGTTCATCGTGTAGTGGGCCATGCCCTGGCTGGTCCGCACAAAGAGACCGTCGTTCCTGGTGCCTATCCACATCTTTCCCTCGGTGTCGAAGAAGAGCGCGAAGATAGGCGACTGGCAGAACTTCACCTGCTGTGGCACCACCTGTCCGTTAGGTGCCAGGTATCCCACCTTTTCATATCTGCTGTTGCTCACCTGGATGATGCCGTTGTAATATCCCGTCCAGTGGTAACCTTCGGGGGTGTTGCAGAGCGAGCGTACGTCAGATTCTCCCTGGTCCAGCCCGTTGAGGTGGTATTGGTGGTCTTTAAAGGCCACCTGTGTAAGGTCGTGCGTACCGCTTATCCAGAGGATGCCCTGGTCTGAGAGGCAATATTTCTTGATTGTAGGCACACGGAAGTTGCCCGAAGAGTTGCTTCGCAGCAGATAAGGTACCAGTTTTCCTGCCTTACGGTCGAAATAGCTGAAGGTTCCGCCATTGGGCACGAGCCAGAGGGTATGGTTTTCATCTTGGGTGATGAAGAATTTATCCGATTCCGTGCGGTCGGCAGGGTCGGGCTGGTCGGCGAAGAGCCACGCCTTTCCGCCCGTTTTCGGGTTCACCAGGGTTACGCCCATGCCGTCGGTAAACACCCAAACCATGCCGAAGTCGTCGGTATAGATGTTCTTCACCTCTGCCATAGGCTGGCTTGGGCTCTGCACGTTGATGAGTTGGGTTTTAAAGTTGCGCGGGTTGTAGATTACCAGCCCCAGGTTGGTGGCTATGAGCAGCTGGTAGCCGGTGTTCTTGAGCTGGTTGATGCGTGTAACGCCTTCTGGCATCGGAATCATGATGAGTTTTTCTCTCTCATCGAAAGCGGCGAGTTTGCCGTCGGGTGTAGCCAGGAAGATGTTTCCACCCACCTCTCTGATCCATTTGAATGGGAGGGGTGTACTGAAGTGGTGATTGTAGATGGTGGTTCCCTTTTCGGTGAGAATCCACTCACGTCCTTTCCCGTCGCTCCAGATATGCCATACTCTTCCGCTTCGCAGACCATGTTCTCCCACCTTGATGAGTTCTCGGCTGACTTCCTCCTGTTGCGATAAGATGGCTCTGATGATATAGTTTCCGTCCTGGGTGGTAATCCAGGTGCTGCCGTTTTTGATAGGATACAGTTGATCCACCTTCAGTTTGATGCCAAACTGCTCGTTGATGCTCTTTTCGGTGTTGCGGAATCTGCAGTAGTGGGTGCTGTACAAATAGAATTTTCTATCCGAAGTAACGCACCATACGTTGTTTCTTGCGGTGGGATAGATGGCGATGATTCGGTTGGATGAGAGCACATCTTCTCCGCCGGGTTCATCTCGGAAGGTATAGAAAGAGTATCCGTCGTAGTAGGAGAGTCCGTTCCAGGTGCCGAACCACATCAGTCGGTCGGATGCCTGCTTCATGTCAGAAATGGTGTTGGCGGCGAGTCCGTCAACGATAGAGAATTTTCTTACGTCGCAGTAAGGCACAGCCGTCATGCTTAGGGTATTGGACATGATGGCGATGATAGTTACGATGATAGAGAGAAAATATCTTTTATTCATACTTTGTCATTGTTTTGATGCATTGTTTTGTTTCGATGCATAGTTTTGTTTGATAATTGGCACAAAGGTAGTGTATTTTTTTGAGAAAAGCAAGAGATAGTAGGGAAAAACTGTTGCAGAATAGGGAAATTCCCCTAATTTTTTCCACTTTTCCCTTTGCAGGGTGTAATTTTTGGTATATCTTTGCATCAGAATTCAAGAAAGAACATATAAGTATTGATAACTGAAGTTTCACAAGTAGCATTCTACCGTCCCCGAAGGGGGCGAATGTGAATAACCGCTGGTGGAATGACCGAAGGGAATGGAACCTGCGGATAGTGACAGATACTCTCTTATCGTCCCCGAAGGGGGCGAACAGGAGCAAGGCTGGATGTGGTTCGCCCCCTTTGGGGACGCTTTCTCCCTACTATTGGTTGTCCGCAGGTTCCATGACCTTCGGTCATTCCACCAGCGGTTATTGAAAGTTGGCCCCCTTCGGGGACCGGAGGTTACTTGCGAAACTTGAATTGATAAGTATACCTAAATTCCGCAGCATTTTAGTTTAACTTATTTTATAAGTACCTGAGCAACAAAAAGTTGCTCAGGATTTTGCCATGTCAGATTTTTCACCTATCTTAGTGTTGCAAATCAAAATATGTATCAAACCCGACAGACATGGCAAAGGTAGCAATAAAATCTGAGAAACTCTCTCCTTTTGGAGGAATTTTTTCAATAATGGAGCAATTTGACTCCAATCTCTCATCTGTAATCGACTCAACCCTCGGTATGAGATGTAGGCTGTATGGTTATCAATACAGCGAAATCATCCGTTCGCTTATGAGCGTTTATTTCTGTGGCGGCTCATGCATAGAGGATGTCACCACTCATCTGATGTATCACCTCTCGCTTCATCCGACACTTCGCACATGCAGTGCCGACACGATTCTCAGAGCCATAAAGGAACTGACCCAGGATAACATTTCCTACACATCCGACACTGGCAAGACCTACGACTTCAACACGGCAGACATGCTGAATACACTGCTCCTCAATTGCCTATTGTCCACAGGGCAGCTGAAAGAGGGCGAGGGGTATGACGTTGACTTCGACCACCAGTTCATAGAGGCTGAGAAGTTTGATGCGAAACCCACATACAAGAAGTTTCTCGGGTACCGTCCAGGTGTGGCTGTCATTGGCGACATGATTGTCGGCATAGAGAACAGCGACGGCAACACTAACGTTCGTTTCCACCAGAAGGACACGTTGAGGAGATTCTTTGAGAGGATTGAACAGAAAGGATTGACAGTCAATCGTTTCAGGGCAGATTGCGGATCCTGCTCAGAGGAAATTGTGGAAGAGGTCGGAAAGCATTGCATGACTTTCTATATCCGCGCCAACCGCTGCGGTTCGCTCTACGATGACATCTTTGCACTCAGAGGGTGGAAGAGAGAGGAACTGGGCGGCATTGAGTTTGAACTGAACTCCATTCTTGTTGAGAAATGGAAAGGGAGGGCATACCGTCTTGTAATCCAAAGGCAGAAGCGAATTGACGGTGAGATTGACCTGTGGGAAGGCGAATACACCTACCGCTGCATCCTTACAAATGACTACGAGTCTTCCGAGAAAGAGATTGTCAAATTCTATAACCTCCGTGGAGGGAAGGAACGCATCTTCGATGAAATGAATAACGGATTCGGCTGGAACAGGCTTCCAAAATCCTTCATGGGAGAAAACACGGTGTTTCTTCTGCTTACGGCACTCATACGCAACTTCTATAAATTCATCATGGCGAGGCTTGACGTGAAGAGGTTCGGACTCAAAGCAACAAGCCGCATCAAGGCGTTTGTCTTCAAGTTCATCTCTGTGCCAGCCAAATGGGTCAGGACATCAAGGCAGTATGTGCTGAATATCTATTCATGCAACAACGCTTATGCTGATGTGTTCCAGAATGACTTTGGATGACACCGACAACTTATGGTCGTGATTTTGCGTATTGCCTCAAGTCGCATGGTGGGGTAAGGGGATTTAATGCGTCTTTGTGGCGATTTTTGCTGCGTTGCACCCTCTTTTGCCACAGTGTCGCTACCTTTTTGACCTCTGTGTCATCTTATGAGGGCGGTTGCGGATTTGAGGGTATATAAAAAATAAGTATATAAATAAGTATATAAGAAAGGATATAAGATAATGAAGAAGATGAAATCAATCTTGATGTTGATGGCGATAGCTGCGGCATCATTCACATTTACGAGTTGTGACGACGATCCATGGGATGATGGTCATTATTGGCACGACGACTATGGCTGGTACGAGGATTACAACCAGGGTGGCTGGGGTTGGAACCAGGGTGACTGGAACCAGGGTTCAGGCGGTTCGCAGAACAGCCAGCTCATAGAAGAGGCCCAGACGCTGGTGGGCAAATGGTATGGCCCGGTGACCTACAGTTACATCAACGATGATGGCGTATCCCGCGGCAAGGATGAATTCTATGCCACCATGATATTCTACCAGAGTGGCAACAGGAAGAATGCGCTGAGCGGAAGTGGTGTTGAGATTGACGAGGTGTATGATGGGAAGGGCGAGGTAGAGGATTCGCAGACCTTGGAGTTCACCTGGTATATCGACAACAATGGTGATATCTATATAAGGTATGCCAAGAGTGGAGCCACCTTCGTATTGGATGCCGGTGCCAGCCAGACGGGTTTCCATCTGGGCGAAGAGCAGGGCAGAGACCGCTACACCTTCTATGGTTATATGATAGGCGTGGGTTCAGCCAAGGGCGACGTCATCACCTTCAATTTGGAGGAGCAGTATACGGGATTGGCAAAGAAGGCTACCAGAGCTTCTGCGGCAGCAGCATCAGTGAATACCTTCGGCAAGGCTTCGGGCATCAAGAAAATGACGGGAGCAGAAAAGAGATTGAATGATAGAAGATAAAAAGAAATCCGCTTTCACGCATGATAGTCGTGGAAGCGGATTTTTTATTGGTTATCCTTTGATAACCGGAATGTTTCTGAATCTTACAGAAAGATTTGTAATCTTACTGAATCATCTTCTTGCCAGCCTTGATCACTACACCCTTGTAGCTCTTGCTTACCTTCTGACCTGCGAGGTTGAAGATAGGAGCATTGTCAGCAGCAGATGTTGTGATGTTGGTGATGCCGGTAGAAGTGCCAGGTACAACTTTCTGGGTAGGGAGAATCTCTGGAATACCCTTGAAGATAGCGCCATAGAGACCTGTTGCGGTGTAAGTTTCACCCTCTGTGAGTTCTGCAACGCCGCCCACCTTGTTGAACTTGTCGTAAATCATAATCTTCTGCTCGCCGTCGTTAGCGTAGTAGTTGAACTTGCCTTCCTGATACTCTTCCTTGCTGAAAGTGAAGTTCTTGATGGTAACGAGGTCGTTCAAGTACTTGTTGGCGATGAGGTCGGCGATGGTAGCCTCGATAGGCTGAGCAGCTTCTTCGCTCTCGGTAACGGTGATGCTCTCATCGTCTGTACCTGCATTGGCTGTGAGGTAAGGAACGCCATAGTTGTACTTCAAATCTACCTTTACCTTACCTGTAAGGATGCTGTTCACTGGCATGTTGAAGCCGAGTGTACGAAGCTCGATGGCTGTATCGCCCTCGCGAACATAAGTATTGATGGTTCCCTTGTACTCGTTAACGAAAGTAACCTTAGCGTTGGTAAGAGTGAGGTTGAGGTTCTTGGTATCCTCTTTGTAGTTAGCCAAGAGATCTTTCACGCTTGCCACGTCGGTGTAGGTAATCTCTACTGGTGGCTGAGGAGTTTCACCTTCGCCGAGAGTTGTTACTGTGATAGCAGAGATGTAGAGAGCAGCCTGAGCTGAGTTCTTGTATGACAAAACGATTTCGCCAGCTTCCTCGCCCTTGAATTCAGCCTCGGTCTTTGTTGTAGTTACGGTATATTGCTTACCGAAAGCCTTACCTCCTACAGTAACATCGAGTGTAGCCTTGATGCCGCCGGCACCTGCAGTTTCAACTGTAATAGCAGTGATTTTGTCCTTGAAAGCAGCAGTTGAGAGAGTCAAAGTAGTAGCTGGCTTTTTCTTGCTACCAAACTGCTGACCTTTTCCGTAGTTTTCATCGAATCCGAAGTAACCTGCATCTGTAGTAGCAGTCCACTCAATACCGCCCAAATCTGCGGTTTCACCAGATTTTCCAAATGCTTTTTCAGTAAAACTGTAGGTGTAGGTTGCTGCGAAGCTAACGCTCGCTACGAGCGCGAAAACCAGTGTTAATGAATAGCGTAGTAACTTTTTCATAAGCTAATTTTTTAATTGTTAATAATGTTATAGAATGATTTCTTAGTCATTTCTGCTGCAAAGATACAAAAAAAAGCGATAGGGTCTATAAATTATGTGTTAAAATTCAATTAAATATCTCTAATATATGGATTGTTCCATCGGTTTTCTTTTTCCCGCCATTTTTTTCTTCCTGCCGGTTTCCCTTCAACCGTCCCCGAAGGGGGCGAACTCCTAATAACCGCTGGTGGAATGACCGTAGGTTATGTAACCTGCGGATCAGCTGGTGCTCTCTCCCCATCGTCCCCGAAGGGGGCGAACCGCATCCCCTCTTTCTCCTGTTCGCCCCCTTCGGGGACGGTAGTGTGTGTGGTTTTCTGCTTTCCGCAGGTTCCATTCCCTTCGGTCATTCCACCCGCGGTTATTGAGAGTTCGCCCCCTTCGGGGACGGTAGTGTGTGTAGTGTTCTGCTTTCCGTAGGTTCCATTCCCTCCGGTCATTCCACCCGCGGTTATTGAGAGTTCGCCCCCTTCGGGGACGGGAGGGCTGGATGCTGCTTTGAGGAGGGCTGGATGCTGCTTTGAGGAGGCTGGATGCTGCTTTGAGGAGGCTGGATGCTGCTTTGAGGAGGTTCTATTAATTTACTTTCTAAATGCTTGAGTCTTATTGAAAAGTATATTTACGTTAAATGCTCAATGAAATATTCTCGGTTCTGTTAATGAAATAAAAAGTTTCGGTTATTAAGAAACCCCATTTCTAGTGCTTATCTCAGTAAAAAGTTGTTATTTTGCTGAAATTTAATAACAAAATTATGAAAAGTGAAATTAAACAACAACTAAAGAGAGTAATGGTAGGTACACCTTCAGACCATGAGATGCAGATTCTCAACCATCTGATGACTGACTTGAAAGACCAGCGTGAACGTGATATCCTGCACCTGCTGAAGAAGGTGGTAGGGGTAGGCAATCCCGTTACAGAACAGGAATTTGCTGAGCTCACCTATATCGACAAGAAAAATGTGGGTAACTATCTTAATCATACTGCTCATCCTAGCCCTTTGGCCATCAAGCGCATCGCTTATGGACTCGCCTTCTTCTGGGAAATCCTGGAAGATATCTTTTGGCAGGATGAAAAGAAATTGTTGATAGATAAGGGACTGGTTACTGAGTTGAATAATCCTCTCCGCAGGCAAGTGGCTGAAGAAAAATTGCAACAGCAGTTTGTTGCTCTCTTCGGTATCGCCGGTCAGAATGCCGTAAAGATTATCACTTCCGAGAAGTGGCATAAGGAGTGTGATGCCAAAGTCTTGATCAAGGCTCAGCTCTATTCTCTCTATATTCAAACTCCTAGAGGAAAAAATAAGTATAGAATTTTAAAAAATAACGCTAATGGAAAGTAATAATTTAATGAATGGTGTCCCCAATGGGAACCAAATGATGGATGGAAATGGTGTCCCCAATGGGAACCTTCCTGCAAAAAGAAAGAAGCTGCAACCCGTCAGCAACTGCGTGAATATCTACGACTTACGCAAGCTGATGGGCAGCTGGAAACAGGCGGGGGTTACACCCTCTCAGCTTTATAAGTTGCTGCGACTCTATCTGGGAGAGAGCGACTGGATGGATGCCGACGGCAGATATCCTAACAGCAATCTCTTTCAGATAGCCAAGGGGATGAAGTTTGATTCCGTGCCTTCGCTCTATAAATGCATCCGCCATAGTGCAGGGTTCGGATTCATTTATTACGGAGAGATTCAGGATGTGCAGCATCTGAAATTCTTCTTTTCAGAGTTGTGGCATCAGGCTGATGCGGCAGAAAACGATGAGGTATTTTCCGATACTCCTCAAATCGAGGTTTTAGGCGATGTTAATAATAATATTAATATCACTACTGTCCAATAAAAAAGGGCAATTCGATCTTTGAAACAGTTGAATTATAGTCTTTTATGCAGTATTTTGCAATGAAACGGACTTGATTTTGTAACTTTGCAGCCAAAAAGAATTGGCTACTATGTTTCAAGACAAATATGTTTTCGCTCAACTTACTGCATTTCTGAATAGAACTCAGTTCAACAACTACGTACGCAAGTATGATGGCAACCGATACGTGAAACACTTCACTTGCTGGAACCAGCTTCTTGCAATGATGTTTGGGCAACTGAGCAATCGTGAGAGTTTACGTGACTTGATAGTTGCGTTGGAAGCTCATCGAGCTAAGCAATATCATCTGCGGCTTGGACGTAATACTATCGTAAAAGCAACTCTTGCTTATGCCAATCAGACTCGTGATTACAGGATTTTCGAAGACTTTGCATTCTATATGATGAAGGAAGCTTGCAAAAAGCGAGAAACCAACATTTTGAATATACCAGGAAAGAAGTATGCTTTTGATTCGACAACTATTCCGTTGTGTCTTGCAACTTTTCCATGGGCAAAGTTCAGAAGTAAGAAAGGAGGAGTCAAAGCACATGTCTTATATGACGTAGAAGCACAAGTTCCAGCTTTCTATACTGTGACCACAGCATCAAAGCATGATTCTACAGCAATGTCTTCAATTACGTATGAACCAAATAGTTACTACATTTTCGATAGGGCTTATGATACTTTCAAGGAACTTTATAAGATTCATCTTACAGGTTCCTACTATGTAGTCAGAGCCAAAACGAACTTGAAGTACAAAATGGTAAAATGGAAGCGAAGAATGCCAAAGAATGTACTAACTGATGCAGAAGTAAAACTAACAGGATATCTTTCCGAAAAGAAGTATCCTGAATCATTCAGATTCATTCGATACTACGATGAAGAAGATGATCGTGAGTTTACTTTTCTGACGAATGCAAAGCATCTTTCTGCGTTGGATGTCGCGAATCTATATAAAAAAAGATGGTTGGTTGAACTATTTTTCAAATGGCTAAAGCAGCATCTTAAGATAAAGAGATTCTGGGGCACAACGAAGAATGCTGTACGCATACAGATTAGTGTTTCCATTATCACTTATTGTCTCGTGGCTATTGTGCACCATGATATGCAATTGAAACGCTCGACATATGAAGTTTTGCAGATTCTAAGCATTTCATTGACGGACAAAACCCGTCTAAGAGATCTATTTGATAAGACTATTTTCAACGATGTCAAAGAACTCGATTATCCCCTTTTTAAGGGACTATTTGATTAATTAATTAACGTGTCCAATTTTTATTGGACACTAATGTATTAATATTAATAATAAATATAATAATAAATATCGCCAGAAATCGCAATTTGAGGAGTGCGATGCAAAATCCACCTCTTACGACCTGGCTTTCACCCACTTCATGTTCTTCCTCAAGTCGGATTCGGGCGCATGGGAGAGTATCATCAAGGATTTGGATGAGAAGTGTATGAGTTATCTGGAAGACAAGGACAAGAAGGAGAATGAGGACCAGGACCTGCTGATGATGAAGGTTCCTTTCGGGGAGCATTCCGTAAGTCTTGCCACCATGCGATACCTTGAGGTATATGTTAAGAATTACATGGCGGGCAAGAAGGAAACGTTTTTAAGAAATAGCGATGAGGGGAATAAAATCTGGCTCTTCCGTGTGAGGAATTTCCCCTTCATGAAAGATAATGTCAGGAAAGCGGCGCTGGATATTCGAAGAGAGGTGGCTGCCGATGGCTTTAATATCATCCGAGAGAACCGCCCCCTCTGCCCGTTTGAGTATCAGCAGCCCTCTTCGGGCCAGCGCCTCTACGATTCCTTCGAGGCGCTGGATGCCCAGGGAAACATCCTGCCCGATGCCTCGAAGGAGAGCGTGGGCAAGTATATCCCGAAGGATGCACCGCCAAGACCTTCGGCTCATGCTGAGTGGGACAACGACTACCAGCAATGGGTGGAGGAATAGATTGTGCCGTGAAAACACACAACCGAACAACAGAGAGTATATTTTTACTAGAGAGTTTTTAACCTAAAAGGTTTTTAACCAGAGTTTTTTTTATCTTAATCAATCAAGTTTTGCAGGTTTCGCAAGTAACCTCCGGTCCCCGAAGGGGGCCAATTTTCAATAACCGCTGGTGTAATGACCGAAGGTCATGGAACCTGCGGACAAGCCTCAGGAGGGAGGAATCGTCCCCGAAGGGGGCGAATTACATCCAGTCTTGCTCCTGTTCGCCCCCTTTGGGGACGATTAGAGAGTGTATCTGCTATCCGCAGGTTCCATGACCTTCGGTCATTCCACCAGCGGTTATTGGAAGTTCGCCCCCTTCGGGGACGGGTGGATGCCACATGTGAAACTTCAGTTAATAAAAAGAATTATGAATAAACAATCATCGAATGGATTCCAATCATCGGATGGAGTTCAACCAGACTATGAATTCCAGGAGAAACCTTGGTACACCGCCTATGACTTTGAGGCCTTGCGCGACAAGATGACTCCTGAGGAAATGGAGATTTACAAGGAGGGTAAGGATATGCAGAAGATGCGCTCGCTTACCATCACGCTGCTCAAGCAGTTGCAGCACAGATCGGAGCAGAACATCAAGGTGAGATGCCCTAAATGCGGCAAGAATGCATGCTGCATCAAGGTGGAGAACGGACTCTTCCTATGCTGGAGCTGCGACCAGGGGGCGCAGTTCAAGGGACAGCTGCATGAACTCGCCAAACTGAAGCACTCGGAGGGCAGCAGCATCGATGCCGGATATTACCTGCGTGCCAACGCCGACGCCAAGCACAAGGCCGAACCTGACTATACGCCTATGGTTGACGATGACTATGAAGAAATTGACGAGAAAACCAGAAGCATGATTTTCCCACTAGAAGACGAAGAAGAGGGAAAAACTGTTGCCCAGTCTGTCATCTCCGCCCGATACATGGTGAAGCAGTATCTCAAGGATATGGGCATTTCGGTGGAGACGGCGATGAAGGCGGGCGTATGTTGCGGATACATGTCGCACAAGGTGGATGATGCCCAGAACCACGACCCCCAGGGATACGAGCAGGTGGCCGCCATCGCCTACTGCAACCGTGTGTGCGGCCGCATCGTGAACGTGAAGATGAGAAGCGTGGCCAAGGATCCCCACGGCGGATACATCAAGGATTTCTGGCAGAAATCGCCCACGCAGCCCTGCGCCCCTTACGGAATCGACTGCATCAACCCGCTGAGAATCAATGCTGAACCCATCGACCGGCTCATCATCACCGAGGGCGAAAAAGACCGGCTCACCCTGATGCAGTGCGGATTCCCCTACGTTATCAGCGTGGCAAGCGGATGCAAGACGGATATCAGAAAGAGCCACGAGGCATTTGCCGAATGGATTGCTCAGGCGGAGGAAATCGTGGTGTGTGGCGACTCCGACCGCCCCGGCAGGGGACTGGTGAAGCGACTGCTTAAGTTCTACGCCGACCAGGCTACCCTTGCCGAACTGCCCGGCCGCTGCAAGGACATCAGCGAGGTGTATGCCCGCTATGGCGCCGAAACCGTGAGGAAGATTATCCTCGGAGCCAAGGAGCTGGGCATGGAGGATGTGTATGCCGCCGAACAGCATGCCGACGACATCAAGCGCGTGATGCTGGGACAGTATGACCACGGCTACAGCATCGGCATGGGGCCGCTGACCGACCGCGTGTTCCATCTCACTTCCTCTGGCGGACTGGTGGTGGTGACGGGCATCCCTAACTCGGGAAAGACGGATTTCCTGAACTGCATGATGGCGCATCTCATCTTCCACTGCCACAAGCGCGTGGGCTTCTTCTCGTTCGAGTTGCCCGACAAGGCGAAGCATTTCACCAACGTGGCCCAGGTGGGTGTGGGGGTTACCAGTTTGCAGAAATGGGTGCAGAACGTGCGCACCCGAGAGTTGGATCCCGAGCTGGAGCGCACCCGTCTGGACCCTCTGATTTCCTATCTGGGCGACCACATGGTGGATTTCACGGCTCAGAGCGAGCTGCCTACGCCTTCGTATATCGTGAGGATGGGCGAGCGCCTGCGCCGCAAGCACGGGTTGGATTTCCTGGTGATAGACCCCTACATGTTCGTGGCGATAGACGAGGGCAAGGAGCGGCTCACGGAGACGCAGCAGGTGAAGGAGTTCCTGACCAAGGTGCAGTCGTGGAGCCGCAAGCACGGCGTGTGGACGTTTGTGGTGGCGCACCCTAGAATCCAGCACAAGGACGGCACGCAGGGCGACCTGGATTTCTATGAGATTGCGGGCAGTGCCAACTGGGTGAACCTGGCTGATTTCCTCTTCTCGGTGAGACGTGTGATTGATCCGAATCCGAATTCGCCGTTGGCGGTGAACTACACGGTGATGAAGATGATGAAGGTGAGAGACCAGCAGCTGAGCAGTCTGGGTGAGGTATATTACACGCGCCGCGAGTGTGGCAGATATGAGGAGCGTGCGTCGCAGCAGGAGTGCGAGGCGGAGTGCCGCAAGGAGGTATTCCCCGAGCACGACATGGGTTCGTGGCTGAAAACCGCCCTATAAACTTTAAACTATAAACTATAAACTAAGATTAGATGGATAGGAAAGTATATAATGAGCGTAAGTCGAGGGCTCAGGCACTGATGCTTTCGGATTACGAGTGGTTGCTTTCGCAGAAGGGTCTGTATAAGTGGGCGAGGAGCAAGTGTCTGCTGCTGGAGTGGGTGAACGATGTGGGCTATTATATAGCACCGATGATGGAGGGTGACGGGCTTCATCAGCATCAGGGGATGTATGATGAGTTGATGCAGCCCAAGACGTTTTTGAGGCTTTACCAGGAGTGTTTCGAGGCGTTGGGGATGGAGGCTCCTCTTCATCCTTCGTCGGCGCTGAGCAAGTTGCGTGCCAGGGAGCAGCGTCAGGGTATCAAGCCTGATACCATCACGCTGTTTTACATGAATCTTCTGGATGGGGTGGAGGAGTGTAGGATTATCGAGCGGCTCATCAGGCTTGTTTGAAGCCGGGTGGTGCATCATTAAGAATTGATGTAAGGCTTATTTGAGGTTGGTTGAAGCATTGTGTAAACTTTACGTAACGCTTCTTTGCGGTTAGAATAGGCTTGTTTGGCGAGGCTGCCCTAAAAGCTGCCCTCAAAGCTGCCCTCAAACTCTTGACAGGAAGCGATTTTTTTTGTATCTTTGCACCAGAATTCAGAAGCAAATCTGTTTTTAAAGATAAGTTACTGAAGTTTTGCAAGTAGCATCCTGCCGTCCCCGAAGGGGGCGAATGTGAATAACCGCTGGTGGAATGACCGAAGGGAATGGAACCTGCGGATAGCAGACATACTCTCTATCGTCCCCGAAGGGGGCGAACAGGAGCAAGACTGGATGCGGTTCGCCCCCTTTGGGGACGCTTTCTCCCCTCTGATGCTTGTCCGCAGGTTCCATGACCTTCGGTCATTCCACCAGCGGTTATTGAAAGTTGGCCCCCTTCGGGGACCGGAGGTTACTTGCGAAACTTGAACAAGTTAGTTGTAGTAATAGTAGGAATCAGTGTTTAGGTAACAGACTTTGAGACCTGCAAAATTTAATGTCTATGGAATACACCAGTTTGGAAGTGGAGAGGATGCATCAGATGCTCCTCTCCCCCCATTTTGCCCTTGGGGAGTTTTTACGTTCGGGCACCGCCATCAAGTATGGCATCGACAACACGCCGCAGCACGCCATCGTGATTTCTCGATTGATGCTGCTCTGCGAGTGCGTACTTGAACCCCTGCGCCAGCATTGCGGCGTGGTGGTGATTACCAGTGGATATCGCTGTCCGCAGTTGAACCTCGCTGTTCACGGCGTGCCGGGCAGTCAGCACACGCTGGGCGAGGCTGCCGACATCTTCATCTCCAACAAGGAGCAGCTGGAGAAGTTCTCTTCCTTTATCCGCGACCATTGCGAGTTCGACCAGATGATTCTGGAACCCCAGGGCTCGGAGCACCGACGTTGGCTGCATGTGAGCTATACGCTGCGCCGCAGGAACCGGCATCAGATTCTGATGTGAGTGATTCGAATGATGTGAATGCGTTGATTGATTATTTCTACGATGAATGATATTTTAAAGTTTAATAGTTTAATACGATGAAAAAAGAGACATGGAAAGCTTTGATTCAGGTTTTGATTTCCGTGCTCACGGCGGTTTTAACCTCGATGGGGGTTAGCTCCTGCATGAGCGTGGGGAACTAAGAATGAATTGTTTGATTTGTGTTTTTGATTCAGGTTTTTGACTTGGATTATTTGATTGAGTTTTAGTTTTTAATTTTTTGTTTAACCTTTAATTTTTTACTGAAGTTTCGCAAGTAGCATTCTACCGTCCCCGAAGGGGGCGAATGTGAATAACCGCGGGTGGAATGACCGAAGGGAATGGAACCTGCGGATATTGACAGATACTCTCTTATCGTCCCCGAAGGGGGCGAACAGGAGCAAGACTGGATGCGGTTCGCCCCCTTTGGGGACGCTTTCTCCCTACTATTGGTTATCCGCAGGTTCCATGACCTTCGGTCATTCCACCAGCGGTTATTGAAAGTTGGCCCCCTTCGGGGACCGGAGGTTACTTGAGAACCTTTAATTTTTTTGATTATGAGTGTAAAATACAGAAAAGTAGTGAACAATCGTAAGGGTTCCAAGACCCAGGGTAAGATCTATGGCCGTGCCGTAGTGAGTGACACCATCTACACCAAGAAGCTGTGTCAGAACATCCGCGACCGCTGTACTCTTACCGAGCCTGATGTGGTGGCTGTGGTCAGCGCCCTGGTCACCGAGGTGACTACCCAGCTTGCCTTGGGCAACCGCGTGGTGCTGGATGGTTTCGGATCGTTCAAGGTGGGTCTCAACACTTCGCCTGCCGACACCGCCAAGAAGTTTACCTCTGCCAATATCGTGGGCATGCACGTCATTTTCCAGTCGGCCATCGAGATGCAGCAGGGCAAGCGTGTGAAGACTCTGCTCAAGGACGTGAAGGTGGAGGAGCTTGTGGAGTACAAGGGCTTGAACGATTCCGCCGGCAACTCTCCATCGGGCGGCTCTAACGCTGGCGGAAGTTCTAATCCTGGCGGCTCTAGCGCCGGTGGCAGCGGCACCACGGGCGGCACGGGTTCTGACTCCGGCACCACCGGTTCCGGTTCGCAGGGAGGCGGAAAGGACACGGGCTCGGATGGTGACAGCTCCGACGTTGTCATCTAACCTTCGGGTTATTTGATGAAGTATTAAAAAAAAGAGGGTGTGTCATAAGTACATGACACACCCTTTTTCTTATGCTGTTATCTGATAGCATGAATGCTGTTTTATTTCGATGACTTGAATCCCCAGAGGTTCTTGATAGCCTCCACATCCTGGGTCTCTACCTTCTTCTCGATATCATCTGGCAGATTGCAGAAGAAGTCGATGCCGGTTTTGTCTTCCAGCGTCTTGATGTTCACCACGTAGTTGCCCAGCAGGTCGCTCTTGTCGAACGCCTTGTTCTCGTGCAGGAACCAGTAGCCGAAGGCACTGTAGCTATACTGCTTGGTCTTCTGGTTATACTCCTTCTTCAGTACGGCAACGAAGAAATACTTTGGCACAGGGATGTAGCCCGGCAGCTTCACGTCGCTTGATGCACCCTGCTTCTTCCATCCCAGGATGTTGCTCTCGCTGCCCACCGGGTCGATGGTACCGCCCTTCACGATGAAGAGGGTATCGGTGTCAATCTTCGGAGCCAGCTTGCGCAGTTCATCCTCCATCTTATACCAGGTGCCACGCTGGTTGAAGTTGCTATACTGTGGCTGCATATTGGTCATGAAGAAAGTCTGCTTCTGCTGGGTAAGGTTCAGCTTGCGGTCGGCAGAAGGACAGATATGACCGTGGTCGAATCCCTGCTTGGTTGGGGTAGGGTCTTCGGTGAAATCGGTGATGCCCCACTGCTCCTGCAGGTCGGTATCCCATGGATACTGGCGCTCGCCCTGAGCAGGTTTCCATCTATCTACGTTAGATGCTGTGTTTCCGGTGTGGAAGGTATAGCAGCTCCATCGCTGGCTCTTCATGTCGTCGTCCCATTCGGTAGAGAAGTTCACCATGCCCGTGGTGTTATCCATGTGCACGATGGCGTAGCTGCTGCCGTTGTTCTTGAGTTTCGGGAACTCCAGACCGTTGATGGCGTTCTTCACCACGGCAGGCATATTGGCTGTAGCCACATTCTTGTTGGCATTGCTCTTGTCGGTTGATTCTCCGGTGCCGCCACCAGTATTGTCACCCTTGTTTTCCTGGTCAGGGAATCTGAACTGCAGGGAGTCGTCGGTGCCGCAGGCAGAGAACGTCATGGCTGTCAAAAGCGTGAGGATGAGTAGTTTGGTATATTTCATAATTTTCGTAATTCTTGTTAATGTTTTAAGTTATAAAAGAAAAAAAGTGCATTCCGACGTATATGCAACTACGACGGAACACACTTCCTATCTTTCGCTGATAATATATCTTTAATTAAAAAGGTATATTACTTCTTCAACTTGCCGTAACGGTTCATGAAGCGGTCAACGCGACCAGCAGTATCAACGAGCTTGCTCTTACCTGTGTAGAATGGGTGAGATGTGCTAGAGATTTCAATCTTAACTACTGGATAAGTCTCGCCCTCGAACTCTACAGTGTCGTTAGTCTTGCATGTTGACTGAGTGAGGAACATATCGCCGTTAGACATATCCTTAAATACTACAGGACGATAGTTCTCTGGATGAATACCTTTTTTCATTTTTTCTTTTATTTATTATTTGATGATTAAAAAATAGACGTCATGGGGAAGCTTTCTCCTCATTTCATGTCCCTCATCGGGGCATGCCCATTATAGCCTGTTAACAATTTCAGGGTGCAAAGTTACGCTTTTTTCCTGAAACCACCAAATTTTTCTTCTTCTTTTTAAGAAATATTTTGGAAATAGGATAACTTCCTCTTATTCTTGACTCTAGAAACTACAGTTAACGCCTTTACCACGAAGAAATTCGTAGTCACGCATGATCTGTTCTTTTCTTTCTTGAGAAACTGGGGTTGGATTAAGCATCCTCATTTCAAATCTCCGGTCCCCGAAGGGGGCCAACTTTCAATAACCGCTGGTGGAATGACCAAAGGTCATGGAACCTGCGGACAACCAATAGTAGGGAGAAAGCGTCCCCAAAGGGGGCGAACAACACCTAGTCTTGCTCCTGTTCGCCCCCTTCGGGGACGGTAGAGGGTGTATGTCTGCCATCCGCAGGTTCCATTCCCTTCGGTCATTCCACCAGCGGTTATTCACATTCGCCCCCTTCGGGGACGGTAGAGGAGAAATATCTTACTCCGCATAAACAATCTTGATAGTCTTCACGCGAAGCTGAACACCGCCGCCTGTTGCCTCTGTAAAGAGGTTGGTGTAGGTGGCTGTGGTGCCTGAAAACTCGATGGTGGCTGTGGCATTGCCCACGTAGTTGATGCCGTTGTAGCTGTCGCAAGTCATCACAATCTGCTTAATCTTCTTGATGCCCTTGAAGATGAGCTTGTTGTTGGCATATACGCGAACGCCCTTGGTGTTGGTGTAGAACTTAGGACCATTCTCCTGACCGTTGGCATCGAAGGTAACGGTGGAACCATCTGAGAACTTCACGGTTTCTACGGCTGCCTGGTTGGCCAAACCTGCTGCGTTGAGATTCAGCTCTACGCTGGCACCTGCGGTTGTGGCTGCCGCATTGCTCAGTGTAACGGTGGTGCCATCGATGGTCAAGCCCTCGCCTGTGGCTGGAGTATCTGGCTTGGATGGGGTATCTGGAGTCTCGGAGCCGCCTTCGCCGCTGGTCTTGCCGTTCACGGAGATGAGCTTACCGCCCTGGTTGGTCTCTGGAGTGTTGCCCATGTAGTTGATGAGCTTGGCGCAAACCACAATCTCATCGCCTTCCTTCAGCGTCATATCGCCCTCCTTCCACTTCTCGCCACCGAAGTAGTAGATGCGGAAGATATAGAACTGGGTGCTGTTGGCATCATCGGCAATATAGAATGATCCGTTGCCGAAGGATGCAGAGAACTGCTCCTTGATGCTCTGTACCTTACCCTTGATGTAGAACTCCTTGTCTGAAACTGCGCCCGATGCCAGGGCTGCGGTGTACTTCTGCGCTGCCACACTGTTGAATGGGTTGGCTGCGGAACCATCGCCCTTTGCCGTGCCAGTGACATCACCACTGCCTGAGCCACCGGCTGTCTTGCCGTTCAGGGAAACCAGATAGGTTTTGTTGGCTACGGTCTCTGGGGTGTTGCCCATGTAGTTCATCACCTTGGCGCAAACTACCACCTCGTCGCCTTCTTTCAGCTCAGGGTCGCTGGCTGTCCACTTCTTGTTGCCCAGATAGAGGGAACGGAAGATGTAGAACTTCTCGCTGGTCTCGTCATCGGCGATGTAGAACGATCCGTTGCCGAAGCTGGTAGAGAACTGCTCCTTGATGCTCACTACCTTGCCCTTGATATAGACCTCCTTGTCAGACTCCACGCCTGCCTCCAGGGTCTTGCAATAGTTGATAGCTGCAATGCTGTTGAATGGGTCGGCAGCAGTACCTGTACCCTTTGGCTCGCCCTGAGTGGTGCCACCGGCTTCTGGCTTGGTAGGCAGGGTGTAAGGTTCTGGCACATCCTCGCAGCTGCTGAATGTGAAGGCAGCCATTGCCGCCATCAAAACTGAAAATATATACTTTTTCATATTGTTGTCTTTTTTATTGATGTTACTATATATAATAATGTATATTCAAGTTTCACAAGTAACCTCCGGTCCCCGAAGGGGGCCAACTTTCAATAACCGCTGGTGGAATGACCGAAGGTCATGGAACCTGCGGACAAACTAATAGTAGGGAGAAAGCGTCCCCAAAGGGGGCGAACCACATCCAGTCTTGCTCCTGTTCGCCCCCTTCGGGGACGATAAGAGAGTATCTGTGACTATCCGCAGGTTCCATTCCCTTCGGTCATTCCACCCGCGGTTATTCACATTCGCCCCCTTCGGGGACGGTAGAATGCTACTTGCGAAACTTCAGATGTATAGAAGTGATTTCTGTTAATCTATCACGAAGTTCTTGACTTCCCATGTTGGGGCCGCTGATGTGGAACTGCTATAGAGGAAACCGATGTATATGGTCTTGCCACAATACTTGGTTAAATCTGCAGTAGAGGTAACGAAATCCCAACCATTCTTTGTTGGATAACCCGCAACTTTCAAATCAGTCCATGTCTTTCCGTCAGTAGAAACCTGAACCTTGCATTCCTTGGTCATGTCGGAAGAGAAATTGATGGCCTGGTCGAACTTGAGTGTAGCACTCTTGACAGATGACAGGTTGATGGCAGGTGACTTGAGTCGTGACTGGAGTTCAACATTGGCTCCGTTCACATAGCCTGATGCCTTCATGCCGTATGCAGCCGAAGCCCATTTCCATGCATAGCTTACGCCTTCGGCCAGTTTGATGTTTTCTGTGGTGAATTCACCCTGGCTTTCATCGAAAGCCTCCTTGAAGATGGAGAGCACAGAAGGAGAGAGATCGTCGGTGTTGCGGATGATGATCTGCCATACATTATTATATCTTGTAAAGATACCCGTGATGTCATAGGCTCCGTCTGGCAGGATGGCATTGGCAAAGCGGGCATAGCCCGATGTTCTCACTACCACGGTGTTGCTGCTGATCCACTGGCCGGTAACGGCATCCTTCAGGCTCTGGTTGGTGGTCTCATCGTTGGCTGCCCATACGTTTTTGCCGTTGGCGCTGTTGAACTTCACTTTCCTGATGGTCATCAGTTTGCCTGCATTCTCTTCCAGATAGTTGGCATCGGCAGCCTTGCTCAGGTCGAACTCTTCTGCCTCTACGTTGCTGGCATCTGCTTCATCAAGAAGCTTGAAGTGCTTCTGCCAGGTTGGTCGATCCATCTTTCCCACGGATGTGGTTCCCTTCTTCAGGTTGGTGTAGATGCCGCCTATCTGTGCCTGCTTGCCGTAGCCGCCGATGTAGAGGCCGTTGAGGTCGATGAGAATCTCCTGACCCACTGGCAGATAGCCGTAGAGTCCGCCGCCGTTGATATCTACGAGGATAGCACCCGTGGCATCCTGCAGCGCCACCTGCTGGTAGAGGTTGCCGCTGATATCGTTGCCCGTGATGTAACCCTTGATCATCATCGGCTTGTCGATGAGCTTGTATCCGCCGCCGGTGATGGTGGTCTTGTAGTCGCTCTTGAGCTGTGCAATGGTAACCACGTTCTTCTCTCTGAGCAGGTTGTTGCCGTAAGGAGGAGCAGGGATGGTCTCTACCATCTCCGGGTCGGCATAACTGTCGCCCATGCATGATGCCAGCATCATTCCCGCCATCGCCATCATGGCCATTGCTATGAATTTTATCTTTTTCATTGTCGTGTCGTTTTAGAATCTATTTTATGTCATTCTAGAATCGATGATACATCGTTTTAGAATCGGTAGCCAATCTGGAACATGCCGTTGGTGCCGAATGCGTAATACTTCTTTGGATTCTTTGAGAACTGATAAACGCGTACGTTGTTCACCTCGCCGCCTGTGGTGAGGGTGTAGCCCGAACGTGAGTTCTGCTCATATCCGCCCGTTACCAGCTTCTGGTTGTTCAGCAGGTTGGTAATCATCAGGTTGAAGTTGAGCGAACCCTTCTTCAATCGGATGCTCTTGCCGATGCTCATGTCAACCATCCATCCTCCGTGACCCTTCGCCTGTGCCACAGCCTCAGGCAGCCAGCTGTTTCCATCTTCTGTAACCACAGATGGGAAGATCTCCGGATACTTCTGGTGGGCACTCTGGCGGTTCTTGAGCACCTTCTCGTAGCGATAGCTTGGAGAATAGGAGAGGTAGATGCGGTCGTAGTAGTTGGCATTCAGATTCACGAACCATCCGTTGGTATGGAGGTCGAGACCGATGCTTCCCACGGTGAGCGGCGTACCGCTCTCGCGCATATCTATCACGTATGCCTTGTCGGTATATACCTCGGCACTCTTCGAGAGCATGTAGTTGGCAGTAACGTTGTTGATGTTCTTTGCCTCGCTGATGGTGCCCAGGGTCTTGAAGTCGAGCCATGAAGTGAGCTTGAACTTCAAGCCAGCCTCCAGACCGTAGTATTCCTTCTTCAATCCCGTCATGCTCACGTAGGTGAACGAGTTCTCATCGTCGTTGTAGAAGTTCTGCCACTCGGTTACATTCTCCATTCGGCTGTAGTAACCGCTCAGGTTGGCATGCATCCATGCGTTCTGATACTGGTAGCTTACCTCTGAGCTGAAGATGCGCTCGTTCTTGAGGTTGGTAACGAAATCGTTGTTGATTTCAGGCGCGATGAAGGCGGTGCTTGCCATAGGCGCACGCCACTCGTAGCCGGCTCCGATGCGGAAGGCATGACCGCGGCCTGCATCATAGTTCACGCTCAGCTTGCCGCCTCCGTCGAGGAAGTGGGCTGTGCCGCTGTTGCCATAGCTGTTGTCGGCAGCCATACCGTTGCGCATGTATCCCTTGCGCTTCATGCCGGTGTAGCCGATGCGGCCGCTCACCATGGCCTCGAAGCGTGAAATCTGGGTCTTGTAGGTGCTCCAGGCGCCTGCCTTCTGCACGTCGATGCGGTAGTCGTAGCCGAACTTGTCGCCCTCGTACACCAGTTTGCCGGTGTTGTTAGGTCCGGCGGTGTTCAGGTCGTACTGCACGCGTGGGTCGGAGATGGAGTATTCGCCGATGGCATAGGAGTTGATGTTGTGGAAGATTTTTCCTCCCAGCATATCCTCCATGGTCTGGTAATGGCGGTTCTGGTTTACGCCGAGCATGAAGCCCGAAGCCAGGCTCGACTTGTTGTTGAGCTTGGTGTTGAGGGTAGAGGAGAGCACGAGGTTGAGGTTGTCGTTGTGCTTGGCCTGCAAGTAGTACATGGTCTCCTGTCCGTTCTTGGCAGCCTGCTGGTTGGAGTAGTAGAGGCGGTCCCAGTCTATCTGGCGGTTCTGCTTGCTAGCCTGCCAGTAGTTCACGGCGTTGTTCCAGCTATCCCAGTTGTAGATGTTGTTTCCGTTCTGGAAGTCGCCCCATACGTAGTAGTTGGCAGATGGCATGTTCTTCCAGTAGTCTGGCTGCGGATTCTCGGCGTTGTTGTAGTTGAGCTTGGTGCTCTTGTACATGGAGTATTTTCCGAAGAGGGATGTGGTGAGCTTCATGCCTTCGTTGATATCCCAGTCCCATGTGGCGATGGCAGAAGGGGCGAAGTCGTTCACTACTCTCGAGTTACGCTTGTGTCCGTTCTGGTATCCCCAGTATGGGTTGTAGTAGTAGTCGTTGGCAAGCCAGTAGGCCTCGTCGGTAGAAGCGCCCTGGGTGCTTCGCTCGGTAGGGTTGCCCCAGGTGGAGAGGCTCAGCGAGTGGCCGTTCATCCACTTCTTCTGCACGCCGAAGAAATAGGAGAGGGCGTTGTAGTAGGTGCCCTCCACGTATCCGCGGTTGGCCCAGCGGTAGGTGAGTCCGGCTGTGACGGCCCATCCCTTGGCGTTGAATCCGCTGGAGTAGGTGTAGAGTCCGCGCAGGGTGTAGTTGCGGTTGGCAGCAGCCACGCTGGCATACTGTCCTTCCTGCATGCTTCCGGCACGGAAATCATAGTTGTTGGAACCCGCCATTCCGGTCATGGAATAGCCGTTGGCCTCGAACGGCAGCGCGAAATCCACGTTGCGTGAGAATCGGTTCAATCCTCCGATGTTGGAGAATCTGAACTGTCCGGTCTCCATATCGTTCATTGCCGCACCATTGATATACACATCGTTATATTTCTGGTTGAAGGCACGATAGCGGAATCTTACAGGCGAGAAGAGGTAACCTGCATCCTTGGCATATACGTTGGATGAAGAGTTGAGGATGGTGACATTGGATGACATGTCATCGTCCTCGCCCAACTGTGCTTCAGAGAAGGTGAAAGCATTCTCGTCGAGGGAGCCAGCCATCAGACTGTTGTCGAAGCTGCGGTCATTCTGGAGTTTGACCTGCATCTTGTTCTTTGCCTTGACCGTTGCGGATATGAATCCGATATAACTGATTCTGAGATTTGTTCCAGGCTTTACATCGATGATGAAATTGCCTTCCATATCGGTAACTGTGCTCTGAGTGGCTCCGTTGCCGACTGCCTGGATGTTGGCTCCGATGATAGGAGTGCCATCCTTGTCGACCACTACGCCCTTGATGCTCTTGTTCTGCTGCACGCTGAGCATGTCGGCATGAGCGGCCTTGGCTCCGTTATCTGGAGCGGCTGTCATCGCCTGCGCTGCCATGGCCTGCATGGAATTGAGGGCCAGAGCGCTGGAGCAGAGTGCGAACGTCGCTAATTTTATTTTCTTTTGCATAGTCTGTATAAGTTAATAATAAAATGTACAAGTGCAAAGTAACACATTTTTTTTGAATATAGAAAGACATTTTAGTTAAAAATTTGCTAAAAATGATTTTTTCTCCATTTTTGCAGCGTTTTTTGCGATATTTATGCTATCTTTGCGGTCTAGATTGAATCTAGATTGAATTAAATATTCAAGTTTTGCAAGTAATCTCCGGTCCCCGAAGGGGGCCAACTTTCAATAACCGCTGGTGGAATGACCGAAGGGAATGGAACCTGCGGACAACAAACAGGCGGGAGAAAGCGTCCCCGAAGGGGGCGAATCACATCCAGTCTTGCTCCTGTTCGCCCCCTTCGGGGACGGTAGAGAGTATGTCTGTTATCCGCAGGTTCCATGACCTTCGGTCATTCCACCCGCGGTTATTCACATTCGCCCCCTTCGGGGACGGTAGAATGCTACTTGCGAAACTTCAGTTCAAGTTTTGCAAGTAATCTCCGGTCCCCGAAGGGGGCCAACTTTCAATAACCGCTGGTGGAATGACCGAAGGGAATGGAACCTGCGGACAACAAACAGGCGGGAGAAAGCGTCCCCGAAGGGGGCGAACCACATCCAGTCTTGCTCCTGTTCGCCCCCTTCGGGGACGGTAGAAAGTTACATGCGAAACTTCTGTTAAATACGAGTAATATTGAACGAGATAGAATCAATAATAACGAGATAGAATCAATAATAACGAGAAAGAATCAATAATAAAGAATCAAAAGTTATGAGAAGACAAGTATGGTTTTTGGCTGCCCTGCTGATGATTATTGGCTTGGGTGCTTCCGCTCAGAAGAAAAAGACGGCTGCAGCCGGAGGGAAACAGTTTCAGGTGTATGCAGTGGGTTTTTATAATCAGGAGAATCTTTTCGATACTTGCCACGATGCGGGTAAGAACGACTATGAGTATCTGCCTGCCAAGGGCTGGAACGGAATGAAATATACGAGTAAGCTGAAGAACATGTCGCGTGCCCTGGCTGATATGGGTACGGATGTGCTCCCTAACGTGGGCTGTGCCTTCATCGGTCTTGCCGAGGTGGAGAATGCCAATGTGCTGAAGGATCTTACGGCTCAGCCTCCGCTGAAGGCGCGCAACATGCAGTTCTGCCACATCGAGGGTCCGGATAAGCGCGGCATCGACTGTGCGCTGCTCTATAACCCTGCACTCTTCAGGGTGAAGAACGTGAAGCTGGTGCCTTACGTGCAGGAACTGGCGAAGGATTCTGCCTTCAAGACCCGCGGTTTCCTGACGGTGCGTGGCGAAATGGCGGGCGAAGATGTGGCTGTGATTGTGTGCCACTGGCCAAGCCGTTTCTCGGTTTCGTTCTATCGTGAGAGCGGTGCGCGCCAGACCAAGGTGGTGAAGGACAGTCTGCTCAGAGTGAATCCGGACATGAAGGTTTTCGTGATGGGTGATATGAACGATGACCCTACGGATAAGAGTATGCATGAGGTGCTCCGTGCGAAGCCTGAGATTTCGCAGGTGGGCGAGGGCGACATGTATAATCCTTGGTATAATATTCTGGCTAAGGAGGGCAAGGGTACCTTGTTCTATAATGGCAGCTGGAACCTCTTCGACCAGATTGTGATGACTCCTAACCTGCTGAACAAGGATGCGAAGAAGAAGGATTACTCTAGCCTGAAGTTCTGGAAGAACCACGTGTTCCGCAGAGACTACCTCATCCAGCAGGAGGGCCAGTATAAGGGTTCGCCTCTGAGAACCAAGGCTGGTGGCAGATGGCTCAATGGCTACAGCGACCACCTGCCAGTGGTATTGTATCTGGTGAAGGAAAAGAAATGATTTAGTTAATAGTTAAGAGTTAATAATTAATAGTTGATAGTTGATAGTTTATAGTTTATAGGACTTTGTTAAGTTCTAAAATTTATAGCTAAGCTAATCATAAAGTTCAAAGTGTAAAGTTCAAAGTTCAAAGTTGAAAGTTCAAAGTGTAATGGTTGAGATTCATCCTTTTGAGCCTTGGTTGCCGGGCAATGCCAAGTTGCTGATGCTCGGCACGTTTCCACCTTCGGAGAAGCGATGGTGCATGCCTTGGTATTATCCTAACTTTCAGAATGATATGTGGCGAATCTTCGGCATCATCTACTTCGCGGATAAGCTGCACTTCGTGGATGTGGAGAACAAGACGTATCGCCTGGATGCCATCAAGGAGTTCCTGAAGGAGAAGGGCGTGGCGATATACGATACTGCCCAGCAGGTGATCCGTACCAAGAACACGGCATCGGATAAGGACCTGCAGGTGGTTGAACCTTCTGATTTGGATGGCATGCTGAGGCAGCTGCCCGAATGCAGGGCGGTGCTGACAGCCGGTCAGCTAGCCACCAAGATCTTTTCAGAACATTTCGGGATTAAGGAAAAGCCGGAAATGGGAGGATTCGTGGAGTTTGAGTTTGAAGACCATGAAGGAGCATCTGCTGGTTCTTCTTCGGGTTCATCTTCCCGCAAGCTTCGTCTCTATCGCATGCCATCGAGTTCGAGGGCGTATCCGATGGCGGTGGAGAAGAAGGCTGAGTTCTATCGCAAGATGTTTGAGGATATCTTGTTATAGTAAAATATATCTTATAGAAGTTTCGCAAGTAGCATTCTACCGTCCCCGAAGGGGGCGAATGTGAATAACCGCGGGTGGAATGCCCGAAGGGAATGGAACCTGCGGATAGTTACAGATACTCTCTTATCGTCCCCGAAGGGGGCGAACAGGAGCAAGGCTGGATGTGGTTCGCCCCCTTTGGGGACGCTTTCTCCCTACTATTGGTTGTCCGCAGGTTCCATGACCTTTGGTCATTCCACCAGCGGTTATTGAAAGTTGGCCCCCTTCGGGGACCGGAGGTTACTTGCGAAACTTGAATATCTTATAGAAAAATAGAATAGAATAAATGGAAAATCTAGATAAAGTAACTGTAATTGGTATTGCCGGCGGAACGGGTTCTGGCAAGACCACGGTGGTGAAGCGACTGGTAGAGGCTTTACCGCCTCATTTCGTGGCTGTGGTGCCATTGGATTCCTATTACAATGATACCTCGGAGATGACCGAGGAGGAGCGTCATCAGATCAACTTCGATCATCCTGATGCTTTCGACTGGAAACTGCTGCACGAGCAGTTGGCGGATCTGAGAGCGGGCCGTGCCATCGAGCAGCCTACCTATAGCTACATCAAATGCAACCGTGAGAAGGAAACGGTGCATGTGGATCCGAAGCCCGTGGTTATCATCGAGGGTATCATGACGCTGGTAGACAAACGATTGCGCGACCTGATGGATCTGAAGGTTTTCGTGGATACGGATGCCGATGAGCGCCTGATCCGCAATATCCAGCGTGATACCATCGACCGTGGAAGAACGGTTTCGATGGTGGTAGACCGCTATCTCAAGGTGCTCAAGCCTATGCACGAGCAGTTTATCGAACCAACCAAGCGCTATGCCGACATCATCATCCCGCAAGGCGGCGAGAATGCCACCGGCATCGGTATTCTATGTAAATATGTGGAGGGCTTGGTGGATTAATCGTAGATTAGCATCTGTCGTTAGGCGTCTCGGCGGATTTGCAATCATAAGAGGTTGAAAGATTCCGTTAGGCGTCTCGGTGTTGACTTTCTCTCCATCCGTCCCCGAAGGGGGCGAATGTGAATAACCGCAGGTGGAATGACCGAAGGGAATGGAACCTGCGGATAAAATCGCTACTCAACAAACGTCCCCGAAGGGGGCGAACAGCATCCAATCTGATTCCTGTTCGCCCCCTTCGGGGACGCTTACTTTTTTCTATGCCACTATCCGCAGGTTCCATTCCCTTCGGTCATTCCACCAGCGGTTATTGAGAGTTCGCCCCCTTTGGGGACGGCAGTAGTCTTTTATTTCTCTTCAATGAATGTGGCATCCTCGAAAACCTTATCAGAAGAAGAGGCGGATGTCTTGATTTCCTGCATCTTCTTCCATTTTCTCCGGTTGTTGGAAACCTTGAAGGCATTCATGGCTTCTACCACTCCATATACCAGCATCGCCCATCCTATGACCAGGAGTGGGGCAGAGGCGATGGAGCTAGGACGGAAGAGGGCAAGGAGACCGAGCAGGAGGAGTGCTGTAGGCATCAGCCAATACACGATTCCCACTCTTCCCATCTTGGCAGCTGCCACCAGATTCGCCATCTGACTGAGCGCTCCCATAATCAGCAATGCCGAAAGGATGAACATCAGCCAGGAGATAAACACGTTTGGCATCAGCGCCAGGATCAGTCCCAGAATCAGCGAACCCATTCCCACCAGCGGGAAGTTGGGACGCATGCCCACGATGTGGTTACCCTGGGCATCATATAGATACTGTCCCTTCATCTTCTCGGAATTTCGCTTGGCACTCAGGTAGGTGAGCAGCGAGATGACACCCGAGAGGAAAAACAGTATGCCGATGGCTATGGTAATCCAGGTTACGGTCTGCTCGCGGTATTGAATGAGCAGTCCGCCCACGATGATAGCGCAAACGGCGCGGAATAATGAACTATGTATCACTTTCATTTTTTGTTAATATTTTATTCGTTTGCAATCTTGTTTTCTTCCTTTTGTCATATCCGTCATCTTATATCTCGTTTCAGGATATATTTCCTACTGCAAAAATACAAAAGAAATTTCATATAACCCGTGTTTTCTACACCTTTTATATCTTATTTAACGCAATTTATTCCTTATTCTCAATAAATATCAGTAATTTTGTAAGCAAAAACAAAATATGACAACATTGTATCTGGTGCGTCACGGAGAGACCGTTGACAATGCCGCACAAATTATGCAGGGACAAACGCCTGGAAGACTGAATGAAAGGGGTATTGAGCAGGCTGAGGAAGTAGCCCGGAAGATGGCAAACGACCACATCGATGTCTTCGTTTCGAGCGACCTTTACCGCAGCATGCAGACCTGTGCCATCATCGCCCGTCCTCATCTGGAATGTGAACCTGCAGGCTCTCGCCATGTTTTGTCTGAAGACGAAATTCTTCAGCATATCGTGACGACTCCTCTGATTCGTGAGCGTGACTGGGGAGATTTTACGGGGAAATTCATCCCTTCTCTTCCCAAGGACCCGAAGGATTGGCCTGATAACATCGAGGGATTGGAAAAGATGAAGTCGAGAGCCCAGAACTTCCTTACCTGGCTCAAGGTGGCGTATCCCGACAAGACGATTCTTGCCGTGGGCCACGGCATCATCAACAAGGCGATTCAGAGTGTTTACTACAAGCGCCCGATGAACCAGATAGAAAAAATGGCGAATGCTGAAGTGAGAGTTCTGATACTTTAAGATGGAAGAACCCTTTAAAAACAAAGACTAATCATAAAGTTCAAAGTAACAAAATACATGAATAAAATTGCTCTTATTACTGGCGCAACCAGCGGAATAGGCGAGGCTTGCGCACGTCGCTTTGCTCAAGGCGGCTACAATCTGATTCTTACGGGTAGAAACACCGGTAAGTTGGAAATCTTGAAGAAACAGTTGGAAGGTACTGGCATCCAGGTGCTGGCACTTGCCTTCGATGTGCGCAACCGTGATGCTGCCAAGAAGGCGGTGGATTACATCCCGCTGGATTGGCGAAAGATTGATGTGCTCATCAACAATGCCGGATTGGCTCGTGGTCTGGAACCTGAGTATGAGGGAGATTTTGATGATTGGGATCAGATGATTGATACCAATATCAAGGGCCTGCTCACCATGACCCGTCTCATTGTGCCGGGGATGGTGAGAAGAAACCATGGTCATGTCATCAACATTGGTAGTGTGGCTGGCGATGCTGCCTATGCGGGTGGCAACGTGTATTGTGCTACCAAGGCGGCTGTGAAGGCTATCACCGATGGACTGCGTATTGACGTGGCTCACACCAAGGTGCGTGTTACCAACGTGAAGCCGGGATTGGTGGAGACCAACTTCTCTAACGTCCGTTTCCATGGCGATGCCCGCCGTGCCGACAATGTGTATCGTGGCATCGAACCATTGAATGGTGATGATGTGGCAGACGTAGCCTTCTATGCTGCCAGTGCCCCAGAGCATGTGCAGATAGCCGAAGTTCTGGTTTTGGCTACGCATCAGGCCAACGGAACCGTGATACACAGAGACTAGTTTATAGTTGATAGTTGATAGTTTATAGGCAATCTTGCTATAAACTATCAACTATCAACTTTTAACTATGCAATAATGTGGCAGAGGCGATTGACATCCGATTCGAACGTATCGCGGTTGATCGCCTTTGCTCTCATGCCCGATTTGTAGTTGTAGATGGTCTGGGTGGAGTAATGCAGCAGGGTGGCTATTTCCTGACTGTCGGTTACGCCCAGTCGCATCAAGGCATAGATGCGGATTTCCGTGGTCAGCGTGTGGGTAGTTGGCACCTCCAGCTGGCTTTCTGGCAGCAGGAGCTTGTTCAACTCCGTAACAAAACCTGGATACAGTTCCATGAACGCCTTGTCGAAACGGTTGTAGAACATCTGTGTCTCTTCCTCTTCCAACTTGTGGGTGTTGAGACTCTTCAGCAGGTCGGCAGCCTGGTTTGCCTTGATTTTTCGGCTTACCAGTTTGCGATAATCAGCGAGCTTACTGATGTATGCAGCGCTGATGTCCATAAAGAGGCGCAAGTATGTTTCGCGCTTGATGTTGGTTTCTATGAGCTGCTGGTTCAGTTCGGTGAGCTGATTGTTCATCTCTGAAAGCTGGCCGTTCATCTCTATCTGTTTCTTGTTCTGCTCTTCAATCTTCTGCTTGTTTTTCTTCAGTTTGTTCTTCTGCCTGTTGTTCACGAAGGCAAGGATGATGATGATGATCAGTGCTGCGCTTACTGCGATGAAGCCCGTAAGGATGCGGGCACGTGAACGCTCGGCAGCCTGCTGGTTGGCAGCTGCGATGACTGGCAGGATGTTTGAAATCTCCATCATGCGCAGTCGGTTGTTGAAGAACTGGGCATCTTCCATGGTGTGCTGGATGTATTTAGCCGCTCTCTTGCTGTTGTTTTCATCCTTTTTAAAGAGGAAGTAGGCAAGTTTCTGCAGGGCTACCGTTTCCTTGAGCTGGCATAGGCCGTCGCTCACGGATGCTTCCACGAGATATTCCTCGTATAGATCGAAGTTGCCTGTAAGCTTGTAATATCTGGCGACAGCGTATGCCGACATGGCATGGATGCGTGATTTGGCTGGAGACATTTTCAGTGCCTTCTGGTAATGGTTGAGTCCTTCCTTACTGGTAGGATTGTCGAGATAGATGTATTCGCCCATGAGATAATGATAGTACGCACTATGTTTGTCCTCTTCGTTAAAATTCAGAATCAGGAGGTTCATGTAATGCTTCTTCTGGCTGCGGAATTCCTCGGCGTAATTAGATCCCTTGGCGTAGGATTCCAAGTAATTATACAACCAGGCATACGTGAAGTAGTAGTACAGCTTCTGCTTGTGGGGCATCTCGTCGGGGTTGAGCGATTCGAGCTTGTTTTTGGCCATGCCATAGAATCCCCTAACCGAGAGTATGGACGCTTGGTTGATCTGGTTGAGTGTTATATAATAGGTGTCGTTGACCTTCTGGGCCAACTCCAGTCCACGCTGCATGTAGGCGTAAGCCGAGTCGTAGCGGTAGGCACTGTAGGCATGGTATATGCTGTCAAGGAAAAGCAGTCGGGTCTTGCTGTCTTCTGCCTCAATGGCTTGCAGTTTCAGCTGTTTCAGCTCTTTTTCCTTGATATCTTGATAATACTGGTCGTTATCAATCATGTAATCTATACGCTCCAGAAGCTTCTTCTCATCGGTTTTGCCTTGGGTGAGCAGTGGCATCATAAGCATAAGAAGTAAAAATAACAATTGCTTCATCTTTTATTAGTAATTTGTTAATGATAAAATTGTCTCCAAATGGGACAAAATAGTCTCAAAAGGGTGACAAAATAGTCTATTTGTCGATTTTGTGGTGCAAAGATACAAATTTCTTTTCATATAATATCATTTACTTTGATAAAAATAGTTAAGATTTAACCTGTATTGATTATCAGGTGGTTATGGAGTTTTTGCTTTTTAAAAGTTTACTAAGTTCCTACTAGGGTATACAACTTTGAGAAATTATGCCTACTTTTGCATCGGAATTCAAAAAAGCAGTATAATTAAGACAAAGGTTTTATTACCACTTCAAGTCTTCTTAAAAGTTAGTTTTAAAGGTATAAAATATTCCTTTTGTTGATTTAGTATGTTGATTTAAATAAGGACAGTATTAGTTTTTTAGGGAAAAGGATTGATTGAATAGGAAGCCTGCTTGATTGAATCAGTATTGCTTTCAAAAAAGCAGAAATGCTTTTCTATTATGTTTAGGAAAGACCCATCATTTTCTTGTGAAAGAAGGTGATGGGCTTTTTTATGCCCTAAACTTTCATATCTATGCTCTATACTTTCAAAGCCTAATCTTTAATTTTTGTTACTATCTCCCTCTTTATCCTCACTTTGTTCACCGAAAACTTGCGTATATCAGATTTATTACGTACCTTTGCCACATATTTATATATATGGCTTTATATATATGGCAGGAATTAGGTAATAAGTTGAATAAAAAATATAATTCAATGAATATATTAGTAACAGGCGCTAATGGTCAGCTCGGCCATGAAATGCAGATTTGCGCCAAAAACAGCAATCACAAGTTTGTCTTCACCGATGTGGCTGAAGGCTATGAGAAATTGGACATCACTAACCTCGACGCTATCCGCGAAAAGGTGAAGGAAAATGATATCCAGGTTATCGTTAACTGCGCTGCCTATACCAACGTGGATAAGGCAGAGAGCGACTTCGACCTCGCTAACCTGCTCAACAATACGGCGGCAGGCAACCTGGCGCAAGCGATGAAGGAAGTCGATGGAACCCTGATTCATGTGAGCACAGACTATGTGTTCCAGGGCGACAAGAACATCCCTTGCAAGGAAGACTGGGAAACCAACCCCCTCGGTGTATACGGCAAGACCAAGCTCGCAGGAGAAAAGAGCATCGAGGCTACAGGCTGCAAGCACATCATCATCCGCACAGCATGGCTCTACTCGCAGTGGGGTAAGAACTTCGTGAAGACGATGCAGAGCCTCACGGCTAGTCACGACACCCTGAAGGTGGTATTCGACCAGGTGGGTACTCCTACTTACGCTGGCGACCTGGCTGCCGTCATCTCTCACATCATCGAGACCAACCAGCTCGACAAGACCGGTATCTACCACTTTTCTAACGAGGGTGTATGTTCCTGGTTCGACTTTGCTAAGATTATCTGCGAACTCAGCGGCAATACCTGCGATATCCAGCCTTGCTACAGCGAGGAGTTCCCAAGCCCAGTGAAGCGTCCTCACTTCTCTGTGCTCGACAAGAGTAAGCTGAAGCAGACCTTCGGTTTCAAGGTGCCATACTGGACTGACAGTTTGAAGAAGTGCATCGCCGAATTGGCGGAAGCAAAATAATTATTAATTATTAATTGTAAATTATTAATTGAAATGAAGAATATCATTATCACGGGCGGTGCTGGTTTCATCGGCTCACACGTAGTAAGACTTTTCGTGAACAAATATCCTGAGTATCACATCATCAACCTCGATAAGTTGACATACGCAGGCAACCTGGCTAACCTCAAGGACATTGAGGACAAGC
The DNA here is from genome assembly GCF_019249655.2 of Segatella copri. Lineage (NCBI taxonomy): Bacteria > Pseudomonadati > Bacteroidota > Bacteroidia > Bacteroidales > Prevotellaceae > Segatella > Segatella copri. The sequence goes on along the minus strand of NZ_CP137557.1, from coordinate 3,009,358 downwards.
CTAACTATACTTTCGTTAAGGGCGACATCTGCGATTTCGACCTGATGTTGAAGCTGATGCAGGACTACAAGGTGGATGGCATCATCCATCTCGCTGCCGAGAGCCACGTAGATAGAAGTATCAAGGATCCATTCACTTTCGCTCATACCAACGTGATGGGTACCCTGTCTCTGCTCCAGGCGGCAAAGATCTACTGGGAGAGTCTTCCTGAGGGTTACGAGGGCAAGCGTTTCTACCACATCTCTACTGATGAGGTTTACGGTGCATTGCAGATGACTCACCCTGAGGGCGTTCCTGCTCCTTTCACTACCAAGGCATCCAGCGGTAAGAACCACGAGGCTTACGGCGAGGAGTTCTTCGTAGAGACTACCAAGTACAATCCTCACTCTCCATACTCAGCATCCAAGGCAAGCTCAGACCACTTCGTTCGTGCTTTCCACGATACATACGGTATGCCAACCATCGTAACCAACTGCTCTAACAACTACGGTCCATACCAGTTCCCAGAGAAGTTGATTCCGCTGTTCATCAACAACATCCGTCATCGCAAGCCATTGCCTGTTTACGGTAAGGGTGAGAACGTGCGCGACTGGTTGTATGTAGTGGATCATGCCCGTGCCATCGATATGATTTTCCACAAGGGTAAGATTGCCGAGACTTACAACATCGGCGGTTTCAACGAGTGGAAGAACATCGATATTATCAAGGTAGTCATCAAGACAGTAGACCGTCTGCTCGGCAGAAAGGAAGGCGAGGATATGGATCTCATCACTTATGTAACCGACCGAAAGGGTCACGATATGCGTTACGCCATTGACTCTAGAAAGTTGCAGAAGGAATTGGGTTGGGAGCCATCTCTCCAGTTTGAGGAGGGTATCGAGGAAACCGTAAAATGGTATCTCGAGAACCAGGAATGGATGGACAACGTAACCTCTGGTGATTACCAGAAGTACTACGACAACATGTATTCTAACCGATAGTAGTACATCCTATCATATAGAAGCCCTGCATTTGTTAGCGCAAATGCAGGGCTTTTTTGCTTTTCATCGATTAAAAACCTATAAATCTATTATAAATTCTTAATATTTTCATGTTTGTTTCAAGGAAAACTCAAAAGTAGAAAATATTTTTTTATCTTTGCAGTTTCAAGTTAGATAATGATAAGGAATATCCTAGAATAGTAACAAGAATATCCTAGAATGAATTAAGGAATAATAAAAGGTATTGAGATGAAGAAGCATAATGTATTCGGCATAGCAATGGCGGTTGCCGCCTTGTCGTGCCTCCCTATAAAGGGACAGGAAAAGGTGGTTCCATTGAAATATGGAAACATGGACCACTGGGTAGTAAGAAATATCAAGGAATCGGCTATCATCGGCGGTAATCAGAAAACCATCTATGCCGTGGGACCGAATATGACCCTCAACGGAAATACGCCTTATACCAACAAGGGCGGTTCGCCATGGGGATCATCCAATGTGCTGGCACATGTATCAGGCATCTATAAAACCAACAACTCGGTGTATCGCGACAAACACGAGGGGGGATATTGTGCCAAACTGGTTACCCATATAGAAAAGGTGAAGGTGCTCGGACTCATCAACATCAAGGTGCTGGCTGCCGGCTCCCTCTTTCTGGGCGATGTGCGCGAACCGATTACCAGTACCAAGGATGGTCCGAAGGCTATCAACTGGGGCATCCCGTTTACGGCACGTCCTAAGGCTGTGAGATTCGACTACAAGACCTACATGCCGAATGTGGCTCATCGCATCAAGCAGACCGGATTCAGCAGTGCATCCACCGTGGCGGGTCGCGACTATGCCATCGCCGTGCTCTATCTGCAAAAGCGTCATGAGGATGCCCAGGGCAACATCACGGCCAAGCGTGTGGGAACGATGGTGGTGAAGTATGGCAAGAGTACCAATGGATGGGTGGAGAATGCCACCTATACCATTCATTATGGTGACATCCGCCACATGGCCGGTTACGATGCAGCCACGATGGGTCTCCGTTCTACCGATTACGCCCGCAACAGCAAGGGAAAGCGTGTGCCTGTGAAGGAAGTGGGATGGGCGAGTGCTGGCGATACGCCGAGCCATCTCATCCTGCAGTTCTCTTCTTCGCATGGCGGAGCCTATATCGGTACGCCGGGCAATACCCTGTGGATTGATAATGTGGCAATGGTGTATTAATCATTTAAATATTGACTTTATGAAGCATATCCTGACAATACTTGTTATGATGTTGGCATTGGGCAGCTATGCCTCGGAGCCGGATTCAACTCTTCAAACCAGGAAATCGTGGATGACGCGCTTTCTGGATTACTTCAATGATGCCAATAAGAACAAGAAGCATAAGCGTTTTGACTTCAGTGTGATAGGTGGTCCGCACTATGCATCCGATACCAAGTTTGGCTTGGGCATGGTGGCGGCGGGTCTCTATCGTACAGATGTGAATGACAGCATTCTTCCTCCTTCCAATGTATCGCTCTTTGGCGATGTGAGCACGGTGGGGTTCTATATGTTGGGTGTTAGGGGTAACCACCTCGCACCCCAGGGGCGCTATCGCATAGACTATCACCTTTATTTCTATTCATTCCCTTCTGATTTCTGGGGAATGGGTTTTGAGATGGGCGATAACGACGACAACAAGAGCGATATGAAACGATGGCAGGCTCAGGTGGAGGCAAGCTTCCTCATCAAGGTGGCTGATAACTTCTATGTAGGACCGATGGCGGCTTATGATTATGTAATCGGAAAGCAGATAGAACGTCCGGAACTGTTGCAGGGCATGGATAAGCATACCTGGAATGTGGGAGCGGGTGTATCGCTGGTTTATGATAATCGAGATAACCTGACCAATCCACATCGGGGCATCTATCTGAATATCAAGCAGATGTTCCGGCCTAAGTTCATGGGCAATGACTATGCCTTCAGCAGTACGAAATTCCGCTTTGATGCTTATCAGCGGCTGGGTAAGGGAACGATACTTGCTGAGGATTTCGGAGCCAATTTTAATTTCGGAAATCCTTCGTGGGGCATGATGGCGGAGTTGGGCGGAACCAGTTCGATGCGTGGCTACTACGAGGGGCGCTATCGTGACAAGCATTCACTGGAGGCTACGGTGGAGCTGCGCCAGCATGTGTGGAAGCGCAACGGCATTGTGGTTTGGGCAGGAGCCGGCACCGTTTTTCCTAAGTTCTCTGCCATGAGAAGCCGGCAGATTCTGCCGAATGCCGGTGTGGGCTATCGCTGGGAATTCAAGAAGGATGTGAATGTAAGATTGGATTATGGTTTTGGAAAGTCGGGACAATCCGGTTTCCTCTTCAATATCAACGAAGCATTTTGATGAGGCTTTTTCATGATATGCTCTATATATAATAAGGTGTAGGCTATGAATAATTCTATATGTAAAACGATATGTAATACTATATATAATAAGGTGTCTTCGGGAGCCTTTCTTTATGGTTATGCGGTGGTGGCGCTGCTGCTGCCTAATATAGCCCTGTGCTTTACCGAAAGATTATCTTTCTGGGCTTGTGGTGTCAACGTGCTGCTGCCTTTGGCACTGTATATGTGGTTCTTTTCCGTCGCCAAATGTCCGGGAAAGATGGTATGGTGGGCGTTCATCTTCATCTTTTTCGCAGCCTTCCAGCTGGTGCTGCTCTATCTCTTCGGTACGGGAGTGATAGCGGTGGATATGTTTCTGAATCTCGTAACCACCAATGCGGGTGAAGCGATGGAACTCCTGGATAATCTGGCTCCTGCCGTGGTGGGTGTCTTCGTCATCTATCTGCCACTGCTGGTTCTGGGCATTATCCATATCAGGAAGAAACATCAGATATCGGCTGCATTTCAGCATCACGTTCGAAAATGGGTGATGGAGGTGGGAGGTATCGGCCTCTTCTGTCTGCTGGCATGCTATGTGGCGGTGGATGATTACTGCATGCGCAACCAGCTCTATCCTGTCAACGTCTGTTACAATCTCTATCTGGCTTTCGAGCGCAATGCGGCATCGGAAAATTACAGGGAGGCAAGCAGGGACTTCAAGTTTGATGCCAGGAGCGAGCACGATGCTGAGGCTCCAGAGGTGTATGTGATGGTGGTGGGTGAGACGGCGAGAGCCCATAACTTCAGTCTCTATGGCTATCCGCGGGATACCAACCCGTTGCTTTCGAAGACACCGGGTATCATCGCCTTTCCTGATGCCATGACGCAGAGTAACACCACCCACAAGAGTGTACCGATGCTCCTTTCGGCAGCATCGGCAGAGGATTTTGAGCGGCTCTTTCATGAGAAAGGCATCCTGGCGGCATTCAAGGAAGCCGGATTCCATACCGTGTTTATCAGTAACCAACAGCCCAACCATTCGTTTATCGATTTTCTGGGAGAACAGGCTGATGAGCATTATTTCCTGAAGACAGAGGATGCTTCACAAGGCAACCATTATGATGAGGATCTGTTGCAGAAACTGGATGAGATATTGCCATTGGCTGATGCTTCCTCGTCTTCCCATTACCGCTATCGCAAGCTCTTCGTGGTGCTTCATACCTATGGTTCGCACTTCAATTATCAGGAGCGCTATCCTAGGAGTTTTGCTTACTTCAAGCCCGATAGCAGGAGTGAAGCGAAGCCGGAGAATCGACAGGATTTGTTGAATGCCTACGATAATACCATCCGATATACCGATTATATTCTGCATGGTATCGTAGAACGTCTGCAGAAATGGGAGAAGCTTCAAACTAAGGCTCTAGCTAAGACTCAGGCAAAGCTTCAGGCAAAGACGGATGGGGCAACCTGCCAGCCTACATCGGCAATGCTCTATACCAGCGACCATGGCGAGAATGTCTTTGATGACGACCGTCGCCTCTTCCTGCATGCTGCCCCGAAGGCATCTGATTACGAACTGCATGTGCCTTTCATCATCTGGACCTCCGAAGGTTTCGGAAAGCAATATCCAGGCGCATGGAAGGCATTGGAAGAAAATCGCACGAAACAGGTGCAGACGAGTCTTTCTGCTTTCCATACCATGCTGGGTATCGGCGGCATCCGAACTCCTTATCGCCTGGATGAATACTCGGTGGCAAGCGGGAAGTATCATCCTGCCAGGTTGCTTTATCTGGATGATCATGATGAGGCGATTCCGCAGGAGGATGCCAAGTTTTAGTATTTAAATGACAATGAAAAGGCTTTCCTGATGTAAAATTCATGAAAAGAGTTTTCGTAAATATCAATTATTTGCGAAAACTCTTTGTCGTATCTATAATTTGCTGTATCTTTGCACCCGGATTTAGATAATAATAAAAATACAGTTGTTATGGAACCAACTCGAAAAATAGAAAAGGTGGGTATGCGCAACCTCCGCATGGAGGATTACGACCAGCTCGCCAAGTCGTTTAAGCGTATTTACGCTGACTCAGATGTATTCTGGACAAAAGAACAGATTAAGAAACTCATTACTATCTTCCCTGAGGGACAGGTGGTTATCATCGTGGATGATAAGATTGTGGGCTGTGCCCTCTCTATCATCGTTAACTATGATATGGTGAAAGGCGACCATACCTATGCTCAGGTTACGGGTAATGAAACCTTCAATACCCACAATCCTCATGGAAATATCCTTTACGGCATTGAGGTGTTTATCCACCCAGACTATCGTGGCTTGCGATTGGCGCGCCGTATGTATGAGTATCGCAAGGAACTCTGCGAGAAGCTCAACCTGAAGGCTATCATGTTTGGAGGTCGTATTCCAAACTATCATAAGTATGCCGACAAGATGCGCCCTAAGGAGTATATCGAGCACGTAAGAAACCGTGAAATCTATGATCCGGTTCTTACCTTCCAGCTCTCTAACGATTTCCACGTGCGTCGCGTCATCCGCAACTATCTTCCTAGTGATGAGGAGAGCGAACACTGCGCCACCCTGCTGCAGTGGGATAACATCTACTATCAGCCACCTACGGATTCTTATGTAGATAGAAAACCAACCGTGAGAATCGGTCTGGTACAGTGGCAGATGCGTCCATACGCTTCGGTGGACGACCTCTTTGAGCAGGTGGAGTTCTTCGTGGATTCCGTGAGCGATTACAAGAGCGATTTCATCCTCTTCCCAGAGTATTTCAATGCGCCATTGATGGCGAGATTCAACGATTTGGGTGAGGCACAGAGCATCCGCATGATGGCTCAATATACCGATGAGATTCGTGACCGATTCCGAGAGTTGGCCATCAGTTACAACATCAACATCATCACGGGTAGTATGCCTTATCTCAAGGATGACTCCCTCTATAACGTGGGCTTCCTGTGCCGTAGAGATGGTAGCGTGGATATGTATGAGAAGATTCACGTAACGCCAGATGAGCAGAAGTGCTGGGGATTGAGCGGCGGTAGCCATATCCAGACTTTCGACACCGATTGCGGTAAGATTGGTATCGTGATCTGCTATGACGTGGAGTTCCCTGAGTTGTCAAGATTAATGGCAGAGGATGGCATGCAGATTCTCTTCGTTCCGTTCATGACCGATACGCAGAATGCTTACTCCCGAGTAAGAGTCTGTGCCCAGGCGCGTGCCATCGAGAATGAGTGCTATGTAGCCATTGCGGGTAGTGTGGGCAACTTGCCTCGTGTTCACAACATGGATATCCAGTATGCCCAGAGTGCCGTATTCACTCCTTGCGACTTCGCCTTCCCTAACGACGGCAAGCGTTCGGAGGCAACACCGAATACCGAGATGATTCTCGTTTCGGATGTTGATTTGAACCTTCTGAACGAGCTTCATACCTATGGTGCTGTAAGAAATCTTCGCGATCGCCGCAAGGATCTTTATGACTTGAAGCAGAAGAAGTAAGTTAAGTGAAGAGCACTTTCTTTTAGTGAAGAGTGAAGAACGAAGAGTGAAGAATTCAATTGTATTGATATATAGATATAAATAATGTATAAGATAGACATCTCGGAGCGCACGCTCCACTTCAAGCAGCCGGCAGGCACGTCTCGTGGCGTATATACCACGAGACACAGTTATTATCTCACCCTTACATCGGATGAATTGCCGGGAGTAGAGGGAGTGGGTGAGTGTGCTACGCTCCCAGATCTCAGTTGCGATGCCAAACCGGAATATGCTGTCACCCTTCGGCAGGTGTGCCAGATGGTGGAGCAGATGGGACGCATTCCATACGATATGATTCGTGCTTACCCTAGCATCACCTTCGGTTTGGAAACAGCCTTCGCTTCGTTCTTCGATGCAGCGAAGAAGCAGAACTTAAGTGTCTCTGTTCCAGCAGGAATGGAGAACCTGACAGATCTTTTCGACTCTCCTTTCGGTAGGGGAGAAGAGGGCATCACCATCAACGGACTGGTGTGGATGGGTACTTACGAGGAAATGCTGGCACGGCTGGAGGAGAAACTCCAGGCGGGTTTCCATTGCGTGAAACTGAAGATTGGTGCCATCGATTTCTTCAAGGAACTTGACCTCGTCAAGCGCATTCGTGATGTCTATACCCAGGAGCAGGTGGAGTTGCGAGTGGATGCCAATGGCGGTTTTCTGCCAGAGAATGCCATGAGCCAGTTGGAGGCTTTGGCCAAGTATGATATCCATTCCATCGAGCAGCCTATCAAGCAGCATCAGTGGCCTAAGATGGCTCAGCTCTGTATGGAAACTCCGCTCCCTATCGCCCTGGATGAGGAGTTGATTGGGGTGAATGTGAGAAGCATGAAAGAGGCTCTGCTCGATACCATTCGTCCACAATATATCATCTTGAAGCCTTCGCTTCATGGGGGTATCTATGGTTGCAACGAGTGGATTCAGTTGGCCAGCCAGCGAGGCATCGGCAGTTGGATTACCTCTGCATTGGAGAGCAACATCGGTCTTCATGCCATTGCTCATTATGCTGCCAAGGTATATGGTCCGAATGTCGAGATTCCGCAGGGTTTGGGCACCGGTCAGCTCTTTACGGATAACATCCCGATGCCATTGGAAATCCGTGGTGATAAATTATTTGTTGTAAAATGACTTTAGAAGATTTCCTTTCTGAATGGAATAACGATAGCGACACGGTGCTGGTGCATACCAGTGGCTCCACGGGAAAGCCCAAGCCGATGATGGTGGAGAAGAAGCGAATGCTCAACTCCGCCCGCATTACTTGTGATTTCCTGGGTTTGAAGCCGGGTGATAGTGCTCTGCTCTGTATGTCGCTTGATTATATCGCAGGTAAGATGGTGGTGGTGCGCAGTATCGAGCGCCATCTCCATCTTATTTCTGTTTCTCCCAGTGGTCATCCGCTGAAGGATATCAATTTGAAAGATGCAAATGGAAAAGATGTAAACGGGGAAATTACTTTTGCTGCCATGGTTCCGATGCAGGTGTATAACACCCTGCAGGTTCCTGAGGAGCGGGAGCGACTTACTCATGTACGCCATCTGATTATCGGAGGTGGAGCCATCGATGCATCTTTAGAAAAAGAACTCCGTTCGCTTCCTGGCAATATTGCCATCTGGAGCACTTACGGCATGACCGAAACCTTATCTCATATCGCCTTGCGAAGAATCAATGGCGATGAGGCTAGCGAATGGTATCAGCCTTTCGATAGCGTGAAAATCAGTCAGACTGATGAAGGTTGTCTCGTCATCGATGCTCCTCTGGTTTGTGCCGAAACCCTGGTAACGAATGATATTGTGGAAATAGAACCCTATATATATAATAAGGTGGAAAAACATGATAAGGAGGAAAAACATGATAAGGTGGAAAAACTTCGTTTCCGAATCAAGGGCAGAAAGGATAATGTAATCTGCAGCGGTGGTATCAAGATTCAGATAGAAGAAGTGGAGGCTCTCTTGAAGCCTCATCTTGAAAAGCCTTTCATGATAGCCAAGAAGAAAGATGAGAAGTTTGGAGAAATCGCCGTTCTCCTGACAGAGGATGAGGATCTCAAAAAAGTAGAGGCGACTATCCGCCGCCTCTTATCAGATCATAAATATTGGATTCCAAGGGAATTCCGATATGTAGAGCATCTTCCGCTTACCGAAACCGGAAAGCCGAAGCGATCTATCCTTCTCTGAAGAAATCGAGTGCTTCCTTGATTTCCTCAGCGGTAGCCGTCTGGTTGATGCGGATATCTCCGATGCCTCCCATCATGGTGAAGTTGATGATGCCATTCTGGTTCTTCTTGTCGTGATGCATCAGCTCAATCAGCTCGTCGTAGTCATCGCAGGTGATGTTCAGCGTACCGTAGTTCTCCTTGATGAAGTTCACGGTCTGGCGCATCTTCTCTGTAGGGAATCCCGTTTTGATGACACTGAGGTAAAGTTCTGGAATCAAACCGAATGCCACGGCGTAGCCATGGAGGATAGGCTTGCGCTTCAAAGCCCAACTCTCGAAGGCATGACCGAAGGTGTGACCTAGGTTCAGTGCCTTGCGGATGCCCTTCTCATGAGGGTCCTGCTCCACGATGCGCTCCTTCACCTTCACGCTGTCGCCCACCATACGCTGCAACTGCTTCAGGTCGGGGTTGGCAAGGTCGAAGCTCACCAGTTCTTCCCACATCGCCTCGGTAGAAATCAAACCGTGCTTCAGCATCTCGGCATAGCCCGAACAGATGTTCTCGGCATCCAGGGTCTTCAGGAACTCGGTGTCGAGAATCACGAACTTGGAGTCGTTGAAAACGCCCACTTCGTTCTTCAGTCCGCCGAAGTTGATACCGGTCTTTCCGCCCACCGAAGCATCCACCATGGCAAGCAGGGTGGTTGGGATATTGATGAAGTTGATGCCACGCTTAAAGGTGCTGGCAGCGAAACCTCCCAGGTCGGTCACCATGCCGCCTCCCAGGTTGATCATGCAAGAGTGACGAGAAGCGCCACCCTCCTGCAATCCTTTCCAAACCATCATGAGGCTCTCGATGTCCTTGTGACTGTCGGTTGCCGGAATCGTAATCACCTGTGCTTCCTTCATGCAGTAGAATTTCTTCAGCAGCGGGAGGCACTCTTTCTGGGTAGTGGTATCAGTAAGAACAAACAGCTTGTCGTGCTCACATTCGGCAAGGGCGCTCACCAGTTCGCCTTCTAGATGGGTTGATATGATAACTCTCTGATTCATAACATATAAACATTTTAAAGGTCATTATTTATGAGCCATCTTTGGCTGGCTCATCTGAAATTATGTTGCAAAGGTACGTTAAATAAGAGACAAAACAAAATAAAAAAGCAATTTTTTAACGATAAAAGTTTAAACCTTGTTATATTTCGTGCGTCAAAATAGGCAGTTATAAACTACATAGAATAAATAATAACATTAAATAAATAATGAAACGAACAATTCTGACGATGCTCCTGGCTATCTTCGCCATGGCATCCTTTGCTCAGGAACGCCTGATAAGCGGTGCGATTATCGACCGCGATACTAAGGATCCCGTGGAGCAAGTAACGATTCAGCTACTTAAGGCCGACAGCACCTATGTGTCGGGTGCCATTAGCAACGAGAAGGGACTCTTCCATCTCAATGCACCTGCCAATGGCAAGTATTTACTAAAGATTTCGAGTGTGGGTTACAAGACTACCGTGAAGCGTGTGCAGATTGCCGACGATAAGAATCTGGCAATGGGCAATGTGGTTCTCGGTGCAGATGCCATCATGCTGAAGGGTGCCGTGGTTACTGCCATGGCGCAGAAGGTGAACCTGAAGGAGGATACCTTCGTCTATAACTCGGCGGCTTACCGCACACCGGAAGGTTCGGTGGTTGAGGAGCTGGTGAAGCGCCTGCCGGGTGCTGAGGTCAGCGACGACGGTACCATCAAGATCAATGGTAAGGAAGTGAAGAAGATTCTCGTGGATGGCAAGGAGTTTATGACGGGCGATACCAAGACTGCCCTGAAGAACCTGCCTACCAGCATCATCGACAAGATCAAGGCCTACGATGAGAAGAGTGATCTTTCTAAGGTAACCGGCATTGATGATGGCGAGGAGCAGACCGTGCTCGACTTCGGTGTGAAGAAGGGTATGAACAAGGGTATGATTTCCAATATCGACCTGGGTGTGGGCAACAAGAGCCGCTACAATATGCGTGGCATGGGCGCTTATTTCAATGATAACAACCGATTCATGCTCTTTGCCAATGCCAACAATACCAGCGACCGTGGATTCGGCGGTGGTCCTGGCAGAGGATTCTGGGGCGGTGCCAACGGATTGAATGCCAGCAAGATGATTGGAGCCAACTATAACTATGAGTTAAAGAACAAGTTCAAGTTTAATACTTCCCTTCGCTGGAATCACAGCGATGGCGATGTATGGAGCAGGCGTTCCAGTGAGAACTTCATGGGTAGCAGCAGCTCTTTCAGCAATAGCCTGAGCCAGAGTTTCTCCCGCAGCAACAGTTGGAATGGTAACATCCGATTGGAGTGGATGCCTGATACGATGACCAACATCCTCTTCCGTCCTTCCATCTCCTGGAGCATCAGCGATGGTTTAAGCGGCAGCCAGTCGGCATCTTACAACAAGGATCCTTACACCATCACCACCAAAGACCCTCTTTCTGAGGAAGGTATTGAGGAGTTGGACAAGGCTGAGGCTATGGTGAACAGACAGCTTTCTCAGGGAATCAGCTATTCTGATAACAACAATATCCGTGGCATGTTGCAGATCAACCGCAAGTTGGGCAACAAGGGACGCAACATCACCTTGCGTATGGATGCCAAATATACGGATAAGGACAGCAAGAGCATCTCGCTCAACAATGCCAAGCTCTATCTCGTGCAGACAGCGGAGGGTAAGGATTCTACCTATCAGACCAACCGCTATAATCTGACTCCTTCAAAGAATTACAGTTATGCGGGTCAGTTGACCTATAGTGAGCCACTCTGGAAGGCCACCTTCCTGCAGTTCAGCTATAAGTTTACTTACAGCTACTCCAAGAGCGACCGCAACACCTACGATTTCAGCAAGTATACGATGACAGGAGATCATGAGTATCGTGGTTGGGATAGTTATCTGAATCCGTTTGCCGGTCAACTCAATGACTATAGGGATAATGAGTTGAGCCGTTTCTCTGAGTATCGCAACTATAACCATGATATCCAGGTGATGATGCGATTCATCCGTAAGAAGTATAATCTGAACTTCGGTGTGATGGTTCAGCCTCAGCAGTCGAAGTATATCCAGGATTATCAGGGCGTGCATGTAGATACCGTTCGCAACGTGACGAATATCAGTCCAACCCTCGATTTCCGTTATCGCTTCTCAAAGATGAGCAACCTGCGTGTGAACTATCGTGGTACTACTTCTCAGCCAAGCATCTCGCAGTTGCTTGATATCACAGATAACAGCGACCCACTGAACATCTCGAAGGGTAACCCTGGCTTGAAGCCATCGTTCACCCAGAACTTCCGATTGTTCTACAACAACTTCGTGCAGAACCACAACAAGGGTGTCATGACCTTCATCAACTTCTCTACCACCAACAATAGCATCAGCAACAAGGTGACCTACGATGAGACGACTGGTGGAAGAATCACCCGTCCGGAGAATATCAATGGTAATTGGAATGTGATGGGAGCCTTCATGTTCAACTGCTCTATCGACAGTGTCGGTGTATGGAACGTGAATACCGACACCAACTTGGGTTACAATAACTACGTGAGCTATCTGAGTCTCGACAAGCAGTCTGATTCCCAGAAGAATACCACCAGAAGTACTACTTGGAGAGAACGTCTCTCGTTCAGCTATCGCAACGACTGGCTGGAGCTTTCGCTTGATGGAACATTGAATTATAACCATGCCAAGAACAAGTTGCAGCCTAACAGCAACCTCGATACCTGGCAGTTCTCTTATGGTCCTAGCATGACGCTTACAGCCCCTTGGGGAACCAGCTTGAACTCAAGCCTCTCTATCAGCAGTCGCCGTGGCTATAACGACAGCAGCATGAATACTGATGAGTATGTATGGAATGCTCAGCTCTCCCAGAGCTTCCTGAAGGGCAAGCCATTGACCATCATGCTCCAGTTCTACGATATTCTTCGTCAGCAGAGCACTTTCTCCCGTGCCATTTCTGCTACATCCCGTACGGATACGGAGTATAATGCCATCAACAGCTATGCGATGCTTCATGTGGTATATCGCTTGAATCTCTTCGGAGGCAAGCAGGCTCGTCAGGGTGGTCCTGGTGGTCCTGGTGGTCCTGGTTATGGTCCTGGCGGTCGTCCTGATTTCCGTGGTCGTCCGTTCGGTGGCGGTCATCCAGGCGGAAGGATGTTCTAAAAAGAAAATGAAGTAAGCTTCATTTAAAACGATAGTAAGCCTCACTCAATGTTTATGCGAGGCTTATTTCAAATAGGTATGACGAGAAAAAAGAAATCCCCGCTCTTCGTAATGAAGAACGGGGATTGTTTTATTTGGGATTACTAAAAGTTCATTGATTAGAGAGCGAACTTGTAACCTACAGTAATCTGAATCACGTTGTTGTAGTGATCCCAGTTGTCTGCAACCTTAGTTACACCGATGTTGTAACGAGCATCGAATACGATGCCCTGATACTCGTAAGAGAGACCTACTGGGATAGAGAGATCTACAGTCTTAGCATTTTCTGCATCATCCTTATTTACCAAGAAACCTGGCTGCAAACCTGCCTTGAGAGCGAGACCAGATACAGGATAGTAGTTCAAAGTGATAGGCACATTGATATAGCCTGGGTTCCATTTACCACCTTCAAAAGTCATACCTGCAACTTTTACATCCTTGGCCTTGAAGCCCTGCACAGAATAGAGAGCACCAACAGCAACACCTAAGTTACTTGATGCCTGATACTGCAATTCAGCACCAGCTGCGAAACCAGCCTTCCAGTCGTTATCACCGATTGTAGCAACGTTCAAACCTACCTTAGGCTGGAGAGTTGTTGTACCTGCAGCCTGCTGTGCGAAAGCACCTACTGAAGACAGCGCCATAGCTGCCATAACAAATAATTTCTTCATAACTCTTTCAAATTATAAATTTAAAACTGTTAATATTCACGTAGCTTTTGAAATAGTATGTTACTATAAAGCTGAAATGAGGTAGTCATTTATCATGCCTTACCTTCATCTTTCGGGTGCAAAGATATAGGTTTTTACAATAGAGTCCAAACAAATTAATGATTATTTGCTTAAATCGGGCGAAAAAATACGAAATTGTTACCATATAGAATATTTTTAGATTTTTTTTATCCCCGTTTTCTTGCATTGTTTGATAAAAAGTAGTATCTTTGCAAAGTAAAAAAGAAAGGAAAATAAATATGGATGCTCATGAACTTAATACTTGGCTTATATTAGGAACCCTTTTCTTACTTTGTTTGGTAGGATTAGGAATAGGTATCTATGATACAAAGAAGCAAAAGAAAGAAAAAAGCCTTTCGGCTTAAAGGAAAATAATTATGACTACACAAGAAATTAATTTCGCAATGATTTGTGGAGCACTCATCCTGATTTGTCTTTTTGCTGTCGGGTTGATTATTCACGAAAAAAGCCAGCTAAAGAAGAATGCTCAATGGGAATAAAAAAATCCCCTATACAGTATAAAAAATGTATAGGGGATTCTTTTATTCTTCATCCTCGTCCCAACCTTCTTCGTCAAATCCAAACATGGCTGGATCTACGAAGGCGTCCAGGGCTCGGCGTTCCTTCTTGGTTGGGCGACCAGTGCCTCTTGCTCTATCTACGAATCCGCTGATGCGACTCATCTCCAGCAATTCATATTGCTTAGGATCCGTCACGTTCTTATAGACTCCGAAGAGCATTTTGGCTCCTACACGCTGCTCTATGCAATCAAGCACCTCGAAAGAGTAGGTGATAGGGGCTTTCTTTACGCTCACCACATCGCCACGCTTGATGATGAAGGAAGGCTTTCTCGTTACGCCTCCCACCATGACGCGGCCATTCTTACAGGCATCGGCAGCAATGCTGCGGGTCTTGTAAATGCGGGCAGCCCAAAGCCACTTGTCTATTCGTGCTGATTCTTTCATGATTATTTCTTTCCTAGCTTATTGTATTGGTTCATGGTGATGTCGATACCAGCCAATACGAAGCTCTTGATAATCTCCACACCCAGGTTGATGGCAGGCTGAAGCTGCTTCATGTCTTCCTCAGTGTATTTACCCAGCACCCAGTCTATCTGTCCGCCACGTGGATAATCGTTGCCGATACCCATGCGCAGGCGGGCGTAATTCTGGCCGATAAGCTGCTGGATATGACCCAATCCGTTGTGACCACCATTGCTTCCGTTAGCCTTCAGGCGGAAAGCTCCGAGAGGCAGGGCAAGCTCATCGCTGATTACCAGGAGTCGGCTCTGGTCAATCTTTTCCTGATTCAGCCAATATCTCACGGCATTACCACTCAGGTTCATGAAGGTGGTAGGCTTCAGCAGGATAATCTTTCTTCCCTTGAGCGTGGTCTCGGCAACGAAGCCATATCGCTTATCCTCAAAATGAATATTGGACGCTTTAGCAAAAGCGTCCAATACCATAAATCCTGTGTTGTGCCTGGTATCAGCGTATTCGTCGCCAGGATTACCAAGCCCACAAATCAAATATTTATCCAATGTTTGATAATGCTTTACTCAGGTTCGTAAAATCTTTGATGACTATCGATTAAGCCTCCTCAGCAGCAGCCTGTGCAGCGAGCTGAGCGTTACGTGTCATCTTGATAGAGCAAACTACGACAGCCTTGCTTGTAGCCAACTCGAGACCCTCGAATGAGAGGTCACCTACCTTGATGCTCTTACCAATCTTCAACTCTGTAACATCTACATCGAGGTGCTCAGGAATCTGCTGGTATGGAGCAGTAACGTTGATCTTACGGATAGAGAGGTTCATACGACCACCATCACGTACACCCTGTGCAAGACCTACCAACTTCACTGGAATACCGATAGTGATAGGCTTCTG
This sequence comes from Segatella copri, assembly GCF_019249655.2. Lineage (NCBI taxonomy): Bacteria > Pseudomonadati > Bacteroidota > Bacteroidia > Bacteroidales > Prevotellaceae > Segatella > Segatella copri. The sequence goes on along the minus strand of NZ_CP137557.1, from coordinate 2,993,464 downwards.
GTCGTTCACCTCGTAGAAGTCAACGTGCAGAGGAGCGTCTGTTGTTGGGTGGAACTGAATCTCCTTCATGATAGCTGTACGGCTCTCACCATCGATGATGAGGTTGATAACATATACATGAGGAGTGTAGATAATCTTACGCAACTCTGTGAATGGAACTGCGAATGACAAAGCCTCAGGAGCACCGTTAGCATCCTTCTTCTCACCATAAAGGTTACATGGGATAAAACCTTCCTTACGCAATGCCTTAGAAGCTTTCTTGCCAAGGTCTGTACGCTTCTGACCTGTTACATTAATCTCTTTCATTTGTGTTACTCTAAATTAAGTTGTGAATAATAATTTTGCCTTAACTCGCCATCACACGGATTAGCTTTGTTTTAAGCATGCCCCGCGAGGTTTTCTCGCAAAGCGGGTGCAAAATTACTACTTTTATTTGAATTACGCAAGTTTTAGCCCGTTTTTTCTTCCTTTAGATGCGTTAAATATTTAAAAACGCTCTTCTAACCTTAAAAAAATAGAAAAGATTACCCGTTTTCTTGCATATTATATATTAAATATGTAAATTTGCAGTGTTTTAGGTAAATATATAAATAAATCTTTTAAATTATTAGAGAATGATTAATAGGGATTTGATTAGACGTAAGATTGTGCAGTTAACCTACGCATACTATCAGAACGGCAATCATAATATTGATAATGCTGAAAAGGAGCTCATGTTTGCTCTCTCAAAGTCGTATGATTTGTACAACTACATGTTGCAGCTCATGGTGGCTATCACCCAGGAGGCTCGCAAGCGTTATGACGTTGAGGTGGCACGAGCTCAGCGTGAGGGTACACCAGAGCCTTCTTCAAGAATGGCTTTCAACCGCTTCGCTACGCAGTTGGAGGAGAACAAGATGCTCGTAGAGTGGATTGATATCAAGAAGTCTTCGTGGGAAGAGGATATCGAAGTGGTTCGCAAGCTCTATACTGCCATTGTCTCTAGCGATCTCTATACCAGCTATATTGATGGTTCCATGACGAAGGATCACGAAGAGGGGGAACTCGATGACTATGCATACGACCGTGAGTTCTGGCGCCGTGCCTACAAGGCTTTCATCCAGAACAATGATGAACTCGATGCCATGCTCGAAGAGAAGAGCCTCTACTGGAATGACGATAAGGACATCGTAGATACCTTCGTGCTGAAGACCATCAAGCGCTTCGACCCAGCCAACAAGGCAAACCAGGAGTTGCTCCCTGAGTATAAGGATGCAGAAGACCGCGACTTTGCCCGCAAGCTCTTCCGTGCCACCCTGCTCAATTGCGAATCCTACCAGCGCTACATCAGCGATGCCTGCCGCAACTGGGATTTCGGACGCCTGGCTTACATGGATGTGGTAGTCATGCAGATTGCCATCGCCGAGATGATGACTTTCCCTGGCATCCCGGCCATCGTTACTATCAACGAGTATGTGGATCTTGCCAAGGTATACAGCACTCCTCGAAGCGGTGGTTATGTGAATGGTATGCTTGATAGCATCGCCCGTTTCCTCAACTCTCGCGGACTCATCCAGAAGGAAATGCCTGAGCGCAAGAACAACAAAGGCGGTCAGCATCCTAATCACTCAAACCATCCACATCGCCCACATTACGATAAGTAATATATATTATAATGTACGCGTACATTATAAATGGCATAATGCCGAGTATGATAGAGTGAATAGATAGATAAATAGATAATTCAACAAAATAATAGCATAAAGACATGACAAATTTGGTATTGCAAGCAGCTGCTGGTGGTAGCAGCATGAGTTTCCTCATTATGATGGTAGCCATCTTCGCTATCATGTGGTTCTTCATGATTCGTCCTCAGCAGAAGAAGCAGAAAGAGATACGCAAGTTCCAGAACTCTCTCGCCGAGGGATCTAAGGTGGTTACTGGTGGTGGTGTTTATGGCACCGTAAAGCATGTAAACCTTGAGCAGAACACTGTTGATGTGGAGATTGCACGTGGCGTGGTCATCACTGTAGCCAAGGGCTATGTATTTGCCGATGCTGCCAGCCAGACTCCTAACGCATAAATAGGATTCACTAGGAACTCTCATGCGTAGTGTTCGGAACATATTGAAAGCTGTCAGAAACTTCCTGTTCAGTGGCCTGAATAAGGAGTTTCTGATTTTTTTGTTCTTTCTCGCTCTCAGCGGCGCCTTCTGGTTGTTGATGACGCTCAATGAGACCATGGAGAGAGAATTCAAGATTCCTATGCGCTTGACCGGCGTGCCTGGAAATGCCGTGATAACGGGTGAACTGCCTGATACCGTGCGCGTTACGGTGAGGGATAAGGGATTCACGCTCGTTACCTACGATTTCCGTCCTCTCGTCTTCCGATTCAGCAACTATGCTGATGAGGATGAAGGCAAGGGAGTGATACCGCTGACGGATGTGCAGAAACAGGTGCTCTCGCAGATGTATGGTTCCAGTAAACTGCTGCAGGTAAAACCGGGTGCATTCGACTTCTATTTCACCTATGGAACTTCCAAGAAGGTGCCGGTGGTGTTCAGGGGTAAGATTACGACCAGCAAGAGTTATTATCTGGCTCATACGGAATTCTATCCGTCTATAGTCACCGTGTATGCCAACAAGCAGCAGCTTGACAAGCTTCAGACGGTAGAGATAGAACCTTTCAATTACCGCAATCTTCAGGATACCATCCGCCAGGCGGTGAAGATCAGGAAGATTCGTGGCGTTAAAATCGTTCCGTCTACGGTTAGATTGTCGGTATATCCTGATGTGCTGACCGAAGAAGCTATCGAAGTGCCGATTACTGCCATCAATATGCCTCCGGGCATGGTGCTCAGAACCTTCCCTTCCAAGGTGACAGTGAGGTTTACCATCGGAGCCAGTCTCTTCCGTACCATCAAGCCAAACCTGTTTAAGGTGGTGGTAGATTACGAAGAGTTAGCAGCCAATCCGTCGGATAAATGCACCTTGCAGCTTCGCAGTGTGCCACGCTCAGTGAGCAAGGCATCGCTCGAAATAGATAGGGTGGATTATCTGCTGGAACAGCAGTGATGGTTTATAGTTTATAGTTGATAATTGATAGTTTATAGTTGATAGTTTTTCTACTATGATGAAGATAGCTATAACGGGGGGCATAGGTAGCGGAAAGAGCTATGTGTGCAGAATCTTGGAGAAGCACGGCATCAGGGTTTACGACTGCGATGCCGGGGCTAAGCGGTTGATGAGGCAGGATGCTGACTTGCAGACCGACTTGAAGAAGTTGGTGGGCGAGGAGGTGTATAGTGCCGATGGCATCTTGCAGAAGCCCGTGCTTGCCCAGTTTATCCTCACCGGCGAGGCTAACAAGCAGGCAGTGAATGATGTGGTGCATCCAGCCGTGGCACGCGATTTCGAAAAGAGCGATTGCAGCTGGTTGGAGAGTGCCATCCTCTTTGATAGCGGTTTCTATCGTCGCACCCACTTCGATTTCGTGGTCTGTGTCACAGCTCCCATCCCCGTGCGTATCGAACGCATCATGAAGCGTGATCATATCTCGCAGCAGAAGGCACAGCAATGGATAGATGCCGTGATGCCGCAGGAAGAACTCAAAGCCCGTTCTGATTTTGAAATCGTGAATGATGGGGTGAGGAATGTGGAAGAGCAGGTAGTGAATCTGCTGAATCATCTGGAAATTCATTTGAAATAAAAGAAATCATATAAAAAATAGAAAAATAAGAAAATGGAAACAATCCTTTCAATTGCAGGCAAGCCAGGCCTTTATAAACTGGTTTCAAGAGGTAACAGAACTCTTATCGTTGAGACTCTCGACGAGACTCACAAGCGTGTGCCAGCTTTCGCAACAGACCGCGTTACAAGTCTTGGCGACATCGCTATGTATACTGATGCTGACGAGGTTCCATTGTGGGAGGTTCTCGACAGCGTAAGCAAGAAGGAAGAGGGCAAGCCTAGCACCTTCAACTACAAGAAGGCTTCAGCTGCTGAGCTCCACGATTACTTCGCAGAGGTTCTTCCTAACTACGACCGTGACCGTGTACACGACAGCGATATCAAGAAGCTCCTCCAGTGGTACAACATTCTTGCCAAGTACGGCATCACCGATTTCAAGGCTACTCTCGCTCCTACAGAGGGTGAGAACGTAGATGATCGTGCTGAGCAGGTTGCTGAGTAAGAATCATTGATCAGTTAAAATATAAAAAGAGGGTGTGTCATAAATCCATGGCACACCCTCTTTTCGATTCTTATTCCTTTTCTATCTTTTTCAATTCCTTCTCAAATCTTCTGCGATACATTTCGCCCGCTATGGTCAAACCAAACGGGAAGGCTATCCAGATGCCCAGCAAGCCCATGCCGCATGGAAAACCGAGGGTATAGCCCAAAGGCAATGAAATGACGAAATAGGCGATGAAGGCATAGAGCACCATCGGCTTTACGCAGGCGATGCCTCGCAGCGCATTGGCAAAGGTATATTGCAGGCCGTCGCCAAACTGATATACCATCATCAGGATAATCAATACCGCCACATAAGCCTGAACCTCAGCATTGTCGTTAAACCAACCGCCTATCTGGTGGCGGAGCAGAAGCACCGGCAAACCCATACACAGCGAGAACAGCAGGTTCAATCGGAATCCGTCGTAGGCATTGCGGCGCACTGCAGCATAGTCCTTCTGTCCCATAAAGTGGCTCACGCGGATAGCCATCGCTGCCGCCATACCCGAAAGTACCAGATAGAACAACTGCGAAATGGTAATCATCACCTGGTGAGCCGCCAGCGGAATAGTGCCCAGCCAGCCCACCATCACGCAACTCAGCGTAAAGGCAGCCGATTCCATACCCAATTGCAATGCCACAGGCCATCCCAACCGGTTCATCTCCTTGAAATCCACCTTGTTGATTTCACTATGAATAATATTGTGCCTGTAATCGGCAAATTTCCTGCACACCATCACCATGCCCACCATCGCCGTAGCCATGAGGATGCGGCTTACCAGGGTAGAGATGCCCGCTCCGAGCAAACCCAGCTCCGGGAATCCCGCAACACCGTAAATCAATACCCAGTTGCCCAGGATGTTGACCACGTTTCCGCCAATCATCGCCCACATCGCCACCTTGGTCTGTCCGATACCATCCAGGAATTGCTTCATCGTGAAGAAGATGCCCATAAAGAGCACCGATGCCAGGTTTACCAGGAAGTAGGGGCGGATGAGTGTGAGCAGTTCCTCCGGTTGTCCAATGCGCCCCAGGTTGAAATAGAGCAGGATGAGGACCAGGGTGAAGAGAATGCCCGTAATCATGTTGGCAAAAAAGGAATTGCGCACCTTCTGTCCGATGCAGTCTGTGCGTTCCTCTCCGTAAAGCCTGCCGATGATAGGGGTGAGTCCGTAGGTGAATCCCATGTAGGATACGAATACGAGACCGAAGATATTGTTCACCAGTCCGGCTGCCGCCAGTTCGGGCGTACTGTGATGGCCAATCATCAGCGTGTCGGCGAATCCCAGGATGATGGTACCCAGCTGTCCGATGATGATAGGAATACCGATGGAAAGCAGTTCCCTGTAGTGATGTTTATTGTGACTTGTAATTGATGTAGTATGAGTCTTCATTACTTGGTTGTTTATTTTACTTTTTAATGATATTATTATATAATTATGATTTCTCTTTTGTCCTTGAATCGGCAAAGTTACTGCTTTTTTATGAGAAAACAAAATATTCTTCAAAAATTCACGAAAGAATGGCTAGATATTTTTCAGAACCAATATTTTATTGTATATTTGCAGCAACTTAGTACAAACTAACATATTATAAACGTAAAAAACATTTCAACTAAATGGAGAAAACGACATTATTCATTGCTTTGGGATTGGCAGCATTCTCACAGTATGCACAGAATACCCAGGCTCAGACCGCAGATTTCCGACCATCGCACGCTTCAATGTATTTGCAGCCAAACGTAGGTTCCACCACCGTTCCTTTCGATTGGAACGATGTAGGCAGAGAATTTGTTGTGCGCTGGGGCATGGATACCGCTTGGGACGACGAGGGTAACGTGCGCCGAGGAACCAACCATATCGGCAAAAATCTGATTTCTACGGGTAGAATTTCTTTCCAGCCTAGCGACCTGGTGGGGGAGGATGGCGAGCTTTCTGCTGCCCAGAAAACTGCCCTCAATTCCCGCATCGCCCATATCAAGCTTTCGGGAGCCACTTCGGTGGAAATCAACTGCGACCACGAGGCGCTCAATGCTGCCAACTACAAGGGCAAGCCTGAGCAGTGGTTCCGCGTTATCAAGGCCACCGTGAAATATGCCCAGCAGAAAGGACTCATTGTAGAGAGTGTGGCACCATTCAATGAGCCTGATTATACGGCATGGAACGAAGGCACAAAGGCCGATTTCCTGAACATCTGCAAACTCATCAAGGCGGATGCCGATTTCGCCGGAATCCGCATCTGTGGCGGCAATACGCTTAATTGTGATGAGGCTTTGCCTTGGTACAATGCACTCAAGGATTATCTCGACGAGGGAAACACCCATCAGTTGGCAGGTTCCTTCGATAACTATGCCCTTTTCTTCCAGACCGTGAAGAACGATGGCAAGGTGGCTACGGCTGATGAGCTTCACAATGTGGGTGAGGCCATCGTAGGCGTGGAATATGGCATGGAGAATGGTATCTGGTGGAGCTTCGATGGCGTGGCAAGAGGCGAATTCTGCAAGGCAAACACTGCAGGAGGCAGCCGGTTGGGTTATGCCGAGGACCGTGGCAGTTGGACCTCAGCCGCCGTTTATCGCCTGCCTGATGGCAAGGTTGAGGGCTTCATCGGCTCTTCCGAGCGCCAGGCAACTACCCATTCCTATGATTTCGTATCCAAGGGCCGTGATGTCTATTTCGATGGCTACGGACCGATGCGTGCCTTCTCCATCACCATGCCAGGCGGCACGGGCTATCAGAAGGGACAGACCAATGCCGAGCGCATGGTGCGCATCACCAGCGGCGAGGATGTTCCTCCATATCCTATCACCAATGGCGATTACGTGCTCATGAACAAGAAATCAAGAAAGGTGCTCCAAGCAGCGGGCAATCCTGTACAGGCGGGCACCAACCTTACCCAGGGCACCTATTCCAAGTCGAAGTCTTTCCAGAAATGGGTGGTCAATGCCGTGGATTCCCGCATCGGTGGCGACTTTGGATATTTCACCCTGCAGTGTGCCAATAATAAGGAAATATATGCCGATGTGCTCAACTGGTCAACTGTAACGGGCGGTACGCTGATAGCTTATAATGGCACCGTGGGCAGCAACGAGCAGTGGTCGTTTGAATATGCCGACAATGGCGATTATTACATCCGTTCCCGCCATTCAGGCTTGTATCTTCAGGTGATGAACACCACCGATGGCACCAACGTGCAGCAGCATGCCTTTAAAGGCAATGCGGAGCAGCGCTGGCGCATCCTGCCTTATGGTGCGGCTTGCGAAACCGTGGCTCCTAAGGTACCGCAGGGATTAACGGCAGAGGCTCAGACGGCTTCCGTGCTCCTTTCCTGGAATGCCAATACAGACAAGGATCTGGAGGGCTACATGGTGCTTCGTGGCAATGCCGATGCAGAAGATGCCCAGTGGCAGGTGATAGGCCGACAGGTGAAGGATACCGCTTTCGTAGATAACACTTGCGAGCCGGGCCATACCTATTTATATAAGCTGAAGGCCATCGACCACTCCAGCAACATGTCGAAGGCTGGCGATGAGGTGCAGGTGGAATTGCCTGAAATGGCTGCCCTGGTGGCTTCTTACAGCATGGAGGGCAGTCTGCGCGATACCACCATTAATCTGATGGATGCCGTGTCGGCAGGAACCATCTCTTACGCTTCTTCATCCAAGAAAGAGGGCACCCAGAGCCTCGTGCTCAATGGTCAGGATGCCTTCCTGCAGTTGCCAGCCCAGGTGGCTAATCAGACTTGCTTCACCATCGGAGCCTGGGTTTATTGGAAGAACACTGGTGCACAGTGGACCCGCATCTTCGATTTCGGCAATGGCACCGACGAATATATGTTCCTCACGCCAAGCAATGGCAGCCAGATGCGCTTTGTTATCAAGCAGAATGGAGAAGAGCAGATACTTTCGGCATCTCGTCTGCAGACCGGTTGGCATCATGTGGTAGTCAGCCTTGATGAGAGCATGCAGGCAGTGCTTTATGTGGATGGCAAGCAGAAGGGCAGCAAGCAGATGACCTGCACGCCAGCCATGCTGAACCTGAGTCGCTGCTATGTAGGAAAGAGCCAGTTTAGTGCCGACCCACTGTTCAAGGGCAACATCGACGACCTCCGTATCTACAACTATGCCCTGTCTGCTGAAGACATCGCCCACTGGTATCAGGGCGAGCCAATCACAGGCATCCAGGGCATCGAAGCCACTTCTCCTTCCTCTTCTTCATCCTCTTCTGCAGCCATCATTCAGCAGCAAATCTATTCCTTGAATGGAGCTTTGCAAGATGGTAAGCGTCAGGGCGCTAATATCGTGAAGCAGATTGATGCAAAGGGCAAGGTAATCACCCGCAAGGTGATGTATTAATCAAAATAAATTATACCGTTATGAACAACATTCCATTAGTTTTTTGGCTCATCCCGATAGCCAGCATCGTGGCATTGGGAATGGCATGGTATTTCTTCCGCTCCATGATGAATGAAGACGAAGGAACCGACAGAATGAGAGAAATTTCGGGCTTGGCAGGCTTCTTCGGCATGAAGACAGCCACCTACGCTTCGGCACCACTGCCTTTGCCATGAACAGCGATATGCAGCTTCGTGCCGTTATAGCCCCTATGATTATCGCCGCTATCGGCATCTTCCTTTCGCTCATCGGCATCTTATCAGTACAGGACTTTACGGCATTGGCATCGCGGCCGTAGGTATGCTGTCAACGCTCGGTATCACCCTTGCTACGGATGCCTACGGTCCTATCGCCGATAACGCCGGAGGTAATGCCGAGATGAGCGGATTGGGCAAGGAAGTTCGTGAGCGCACCGATGCCCTCGATGCCTTGGGCAACACTACGGCAGCCACCGGCAAGGGCTTTGCCATCGGTTCAGCCGCTCTCACGGCATTGGCACTTCTTGCCTCTTATATCGAGGAGATTAAGATAGCTATGATTCGAGCCGTGGAGAATGGCAAGCAGTATATGGATGCTGCCGGAAATCTCTTTGATCCTACGAGTGCCACCACCATCGATTTCATCAATTTCTTCCAGGTGAATCTCATTAATCCGAAGGTATTGGTAGGTGCCTTCCTGGGAGCGATGGCTGCCTTCCTTTTCTGCGGATTGACGATGGGAGCCGTGGGCAGAGCTGCTGAATCCATGGTTCGGGAGGTTCGCCGCCAGTTCAGGGAAATCAAGGGAATCCTTGAGGGGCAGGCTGTGCCTGATTACGGAAGATGTGTGGAGATTAGTACCCGTAGTGCTCAGCGCGAGATGATTGTCCCATCGTTGCTGGCCATTATTATTCCTATTGTAGTAGGTTTGGTTTTGGGTGTAGCCGGCGTATTGGGACTTCTTACGGGCGGTCTGGCTGCCGGATTCACGCTAGCCGTATTCATGTCAAATTCTGGAGGCGCATGGGATAATGCGAAGAAGATGATAGAAGAGGGCAGTTTTGGCGGCAAGGGTAGCGAGAACCACAAGGCCACGATAGTGGGCGATACGGTGGGCGATCCGTTTAAGGATACATCGGGTCCATCGTTAAATATTTTGATAAAACTGATGTCGATGGTAAGCATCGTGATGGCGGGTTTGACCATTGCGTTCTTGTAAGACAGAGGTTCGTTGTCTCGTGCCGATTATACCTCCCAGCATTACTATAGTCTTTCTTCTGAGATTCTGAATCATCGTAAAGATTATTATCAATATCTGGAGCAGGCTCAGAAGGGTGCTCTTGATGTGACGCCTTGGATTCAGTGGTTTTTGCAGACATTGAAGTTAGCGCTGGAAGCTGCTTTTGCAAAAACAGAAGGAGTATTGCGCAAGTCCAGGTTTTGGGATGCGCATCGCACGGTTTCCATCAACGAGCGTCAGCGTAAGGTTCTCAACATGCTTTTTGATGGTTTTGAAGGCAAGTTGAATTCCTCCAAATGGTATAAGATAAATCATTGTTCTCAGGACACGGCCAATCGTGACATCAAGGATTTGATAGCCAAGGGTATATTGAGACCCACAGGAGAGGGTGGCAGAAGCACCAATTATGAGTTGTTTTTTCCTTGATAAAGCGTAGGGCTTCTTGGTTGCAAGAACGTCTCTTCGTGGTTGCAAGTACGTCTCTTTTAGGGCTCAAGTATATCTCTTTCGGGGTTCAAAAAGGTCTCTTTCGGGGTTCGGGAAGGTATCTTCTTGACTGTTGCTACTAGGCTCAGCAGACCTGCTGAGCCTAGTAGCCAGGTCTGCTGACTGCAGTCAGCACGTCTGCTGAGCCTAGTGGCAACACCTTTAAAGCGTACAACTACAACCTGAATAGTCGTACGAGTATACACCTCTTAGTCGTACGACTGTATACCCTTTAGTCGTACGAGTGTATACCCTTTAGTTGTACGACTGTATACCCTTTAGTTGTACGACTATCTTTGTGTGAAATAAATAGACATTCTGTTGCCCTCTGTGCGATTTCTCGATGAACGCTTGGTGAGGCAAAAAGCGTTACGTTACGGTTGTGACAGTTTTTCTCGCACCCCTCTTTCTTTCGTTATATAGAAGGAACTTATATATTATATATATAAGTTATTATATACTACTTACAGATTGAAACTTGCAAAAAACGGGGTACCCCCTTCGAAAAAAAACTGTCACAACTGTAACTGTAACGTTTTTGAGTAAAATGAGAGCAAAAACGCACTAAGCTTTTCCAGATATCATCTCATAGAGTTCCTGGTATCATCTCATAGTTTTCTCACCCAAAGATCTATGAGTTTTTATTTTTAACTGAATCCGTCGCAAATGTTAATTCCGTTTAACAGAACTGTGCAGGGTGTTTTTTGGTGGTATCCGAGAAAAGTTGTACCTTTGCACCGTCATTCAGAGAAATCGTCCCCCTCTGATTTTTTAGAAAGCCAAGAGTTACTTACCATTCCTTCATTGCTCGCTACTCACTACTCACTAAAAAAATGGACAGGGAACATTAAGTATCGTAAAGTAAAGTGCACTCCACGGAATGGTAAGAACGCAGGTAAGTAACTTTTGTATTGACTACAGCCATTGGTACGTCGCTCGGAGTAATGAACTGCATGTGAGTTAAGGAAAAGTAATGAAAGCAAGCAAAAGAGTTAGGTTAGGTTTAGCAATGCTGCGTTTCGCAGCGTCGCTAGACCTGACTTTTTTTGTTTTTTCGCTGCTATCATTATTCTCAAGCCACAGCTAATCGTGACAAGCATAATCAAGCATTTGATGCATAGGACTAAAAAAGAGTATATAGCTGTAAACCAGAGTGTTAATCCACATGATGCAGCGAAACGCTGCGTATGGGTAGAGACAGCCAACTGGTAGATACAGTAAATTAGCCAGACCTACCTATTCTAGTGACCCTGTAAAACGCAGGGTCACTAGATTTAAAGTATTGATAGCCAGTAATATATACTTTTAATCGTTAGGATTTACTTGTACTAAAAACGTTACATTACAGTTGTGACAGTTTTATTTTGGCCTCCTATAACAATATATGTTAGCATTCCTAATAGCTGTGTATAGCCAATATTCTGAAAAAAAAGTATGAGAAAAGTAACGTAAGTGGAATCTTTTTTGTACTTTTGCATTTGAAATAAAATACAAGGCTTATGAAATCGAGATTCTTAACAAATTATACAGAGACAACCTTCTTGTCAACCATTCAGATGAACTTGCGTCGCTGCAAGGCATTTGATTTCTCGGTCAGCTTTATCAAGAAAGCCGGCTTGGTACTCCTGTCTAAGGACATCAAGGCTGCTGTAGAACGTGGAGCCAAAGGAAGAATCATCACTTCTACCTATCAGAACTTCACGGATGTGGAATCTTTGAACTTTTTCATGAGCCTGACCCGATATCCCAATTTTGAATGCCATCTGGATGACGAATGCTTCCACGATGAGAAAAACTATTCTACCAATGGATTCCACTCCAAGGGCTATCTCTTCGAGATGGAAGATGGAATCGAGATGATTGTTGGGTCATCTAATATCACCCGCTATGCTTTGTTGAAAAACATAGAGTGGGATTTGGTTGTAAACTGCGACCGTGATACCGAGGCTTATCTTGATGCAATGAATGAGTTTGAAAATCTTTGGAACCAGACTTATGAATTATCACAGGATAGAATCAAGGATTACTCTACAAAACTCAGTTTTGCGATAGAGCGTTGGGATATGGATTACGATATGGCGAATTCCGATATCAAGCCTAACTATATGCAGCGTAAAGCACTTCGTGAATTGAATCGTTACCGTGCCATCGGACAGGAGAGGGCTTTGGTGATTTCTGCTACAGGTTCCGGAAAAACATATCTGGCAGCATTTGATGCGCTCAATTTCAACCCAGACAGATTACTCTATATTGTGCACGAGGGCTCTATCTTGAAGAAATCTTTAGAGACATTCCAAAAGGTATTTGGTGGCTCTAAAACTTGCGGCTTGTATAATGCGGAAGCAAAGGAAACAGAAGAAGATTTTCTGTTTTCTACCAATGTATCTATGTGTCGCTCACTCGAACTCTTTGATAAGAAGGAATTCGATTATATCATCATCGATGAGTGTCATCATGCTGTTGCGGACAGTTATCGGAAAATCATCGACTATTTTGAGCCAGAGTTCCTGCTGGGTTTGACAGCTACCGAGAACCGTATGGATAATCAGGATGTAGTAGAGATTTTCGGCAATAATATCCCATACGAGTTGCGACTTCGTGATGCCATCATCAATGATCTGATTGTGCCATTCCATTATTTCGGCATTCGTGACGAACTGGTTGATTATGGCTTGACAGCTTCAGGAGAACGCCGTTTGATTTCGCAGATTTCTACACCGGAAAACTGTGAGTTTATCCATAAACAGATTGAAAAACATCGTATGGAAGGACAGAAACTGAAGGCTCTGGCTTTCTGTAGAAACATCCAGCATGCTAGAATGATGGCTGATAATCTGGGTGATTATTATCATACTGCTTTCTTGAGTGGTAAGAACAAGACCGGTGAACGTATTCGTGCTTATAATGATTTGCAAGATGAAAACCGGGATTTGGAAATCCTGTTTGCTGTAGATATCCTGAACGAGGGTGTGGATATTCCTGGTGTCAACATGGTGCTTTTCCTGCGCCCAACGGAATCGAGTACCATCTTCTTACAGCAATTGGGTCGAGGACTTCGTAAGTATGCCAACAAGCCTTATGTTACGATACTCGATTTCATCGGCAATAGCTATAAGCGTAGCGTTCATATAGCCTTGGCACTTGGTAGTCTTTCCCGCAATTCCATCTTGGAAAAGAAACTCTTGAAGTTTATGGTAAGGAATGATTTCAAAAGTTTGGGCTTGGATGATTATGGTGTTGAGATACATATCGACGATCTTTCTAAAGAAGAAATCATTGACAAGATAGAGAGCGAGAATTTCAATCGCATCAACTATCTGAAGATGGATTATCAGAATTTCAAGGCATATCTGAAGACTCCGTCTTATCCATCGCACATGGATTATATGAATAGTGATTATGCTCCTAATCTCTTGAAATTCATGAAGATAAAGATTGGTTCCAAGAAAACCAATTCTTATTATGGCTTCTTGAAGGGTATAGAGGAAGAGGATTTGCCTGTATTCTCAGAAGAGCAGATAGCTTGCATCAACTATCTTTCAAGTCTTTTGCCTTTGGTAAGAGAACACGAGTATTTGATAATCAGGAATTTACTGAACGGAGAGACTACGTTATCGCATATAGAAGCCAATATCCAGGAGGAGATCCCAGGTTTCAAGTATGAGCAACTGGAGCACGCTTTGCGATTCCTGGAAGATGGAAATGCGGTGAAGATAAAAGAGAGTGAAGTGCATTTGTGTGGTGAAAGAGAACAGGAATATGAGGCATATCTGCAAGATTTGCTCAACTATGGGCTGACGCAATATGAGGCAAGGTATGCTGACACGAAAGAAGATTTCCTGTTATGGCAGGATTATCGCCAGGACCAGGTGCTCTTGAAGATATTGGAGAATCCGAAGCACAATCAGTATGGCACTTACTATAAGAATGGCAATATGTATGTTTTTGCTGGTTTGAAGAAGGATGCTTCCCTGGATGATCATCTGAAGTATAATGACAAGTTCTTGGCTCCGGATATTTTTCAGTGGGAAAGTATTGCCCATATTTCTGCCAAGGATGAGGCTTTGCAGCGGGCTGCCAAAAGGGTATTAGTATTTGTGAGAAAGGTGAGTGCCGAGAATGGTATCACTCTGCCATATACCTATATCGGAACAGGGCATTTGGAGAATCCAAGAAAGGAAGCAACGACGAATGGTTCCATATTGTATGATATTCACATGGACAATCCGTTGCCGCAAGAATTGCAGGAGGATTTCCAGTGGATGGAGTAAATTATATTTTAGGAGAATAGACAATGAAACATTATAATGTAGTAGCAGCCGTGGTTTGCCATGATGGCAAGTACCTCTGCATGCAGAAAGGCAAGACGAAGTTTGAATATACCAGCTATAAATGGGAGTTTCCTGGTGGCAAGATAGAACCTGGTGAAACTCCTCAGCAGGCGCTGGCTCGTGAGCTGATGGAGGAGATGGAGTATCCTGTTGAAGTAGGAGAGGAGCTGGTGACCGTGAATCACGAGTATCCTGATTTCTCAATAACCATGACTGCTTATCTGTGTACTCCAAAAGCTGAGGCTGATGGGTTCAAGAGAAGGGAGCATGCTGATAGCAAGTGGTGCAGCCCTGTAGAGTTGAAAAATCTCGACTGGGCTGCAGCGGATGTTGGGGTAGTGGAAAGTATCTTATAATAGGCTAGTCAATCTTGCCGTTAGTTGATAAGGCAAATTCCTCTAGATGGAATTTCTCCTTGGCAGCCTCTATTATCTCTTCTTTTAGCTTCTCATCAGAATTGTTCTTTTCGAGTGCAAGTATCAGATAATCATTGTCTTTTGAAGGAGAAAAGATTTTGCCGATAAGCATTCTGAAATGCCTGCTGACAAATTCTTCTACTTGAGTACCTTCTTTTGGCGTGAGGCGATAGAACTCATATCTTTCATCCAGCATTTTCTGGATTTCATCCCGGAACATCTTGCGAACTCTGTTTTTCCACGAGAATTTCTGGTGCTCATTATGACGGGCATACAGAGATACGACATAGAGAAAGTTTACATCGTAATGGAAGACTAGGAGGGTGTCTCGATCGAACAGGCGGTCGTTGAAATGCTGGGTGTTGAAGCACTTCTTTTCCCTGTCGGTTGACGAAATCTGGTCTGAGAAAGAGAGATTCTCTGCCATCTTTGCGCTGATGAAGAAGTTCGGAATGATGTTGTAGCCTTCCGTCAGGTCATCGCGAAGCTTGGGTACGTAGCCAAAGTTACGCTTGTCGTATTGCAGTTCTTCATCGTCCTTATCGTCGTTCATAAAGAGGTTCAGGTTCCACTGGATGATGTTTCTGGCGTACGTAAACTGCTTATATACAGATTCTTTTCCGATGGCATGGCCCAGCTTGTAATATTTGCTGTCACCGATGTAATAAACAGGCTCTGGGTCTCTGCTTGTAATGAGGTTCTGGTAGGTGTACAAATGGTCTATGCGTTTGCCATCAGCTTGTTCTTTCAGACCAGCTGGGATGTTCTTTTCTCCCAGAAGTTCATCAATAATGGCTTCGAAAACGATATTGAAACTCTTAACCAGAAGATACTCTTTACGTTCCTTCTGGATGTTCATGCGCTTGGCGTTGTCAAAGAAGTCATAGCATAACTGCCAGAGATATAATGCTTTATCCGAAAAGTACTTGTATTTAATCTGGAGGAGTCTGGTCTTTCCTAATCCATCAAGATATGTATTGAAGCGATAACCTTTGATCAACTGGAAATTGCAGTTGATATGATTGGTGAAACCATATCTTTCGCTGATATAGTTCAGGATAGAATAGAAAATAATCAGTAACTCTTCATCGAAGTTGATCTGCTTCTTCCTGTTGACAGGATGGGTATAAACAGGGCTGTTTTTGCTGATGATGGCACTCGTGGTGGCTATGGTCTTTGACCAATGAATGCGGTTGTAACCGGAATGGATGTTCTTCAGGATGAAGAAGATGAAATCCTGGTTATGCTTGTTGAAGTCGATGAGAGCCAGCAGAATATCGAGGAATGTGTTGTTGATTTGTCTGGTACTTTTTCCGAGACATGCTATTTTCTGGTGATATACAATACCGTTTCTGGTGGTATTGTTGTAAACCTCGATGGTGCGGTAAATCCAGACAGAGAACTCGTAGATGAAGTCTTTCTCGTGTTGAGAAAGAGGGTTGTTCTGGTTCAGGTTGACGATGTTTTCTGGGGCGTATTTGCCAAAAACTCTTTCGCCTTCTGGAGTGTCTTCCAGCAGTACCTTTGGTAAAATAAAGACGCAATCGTTCAGTTGGGTATTGTAGTAATACCCAACATAGTTAACGCTGACGTTGCCATCAATGTCCTGCATGGCGTCAATGCCGTGCAGGACATCCCTGATCTGTTCAGCCTGATACTGATGTTCTTCTATGAGGATTCTCATGTTATGTTATTTTACGGATTCAACAGTACATCCTTTTGATTTTGCTAATTCAATAATAAGATCGATATTATCTATGCCCCATTGTGTTGTAAAATAAAATTTGACGTTATCTATTGTTGTTAAAGGATTATCGTCGTACCAACGTTTACCTTTGTCATTTTTATGTTTCTCTTTCCATTGAGGATAGTCCTCTACCTTTATAACTATTCTATCAGTCTTCTTCGGATTGATAAATCTGGTTATATCTGCTAAAATTTCAGAATATGTCTCTTTCTTATTATTAACCAGATATTCTATTATGGCAAGAGCCGTTTCTCCCTTATTTAGGAGTTCGCTGCTTCCATTAACTCGATATTTCGTCTTGTCGTATGAACGCTGATTGCTATTGGTATTATTGTTAAGTTCCAAATCTGATTCGTTTTCGTATGAATCATCAGAATCCTCTTCTTCTGAAATGTATTCCTCCACTCCCAAATTCTCCAAGAACTGCTTAACGATAGCTATATCAACGTTAGTCTTGCCGTTCTTATCCTCGTAGAATCGGTCGAAAGACAGAATCTTGCCTTCTTCATCCTGAAAGTCCTTGTCATCGAAACCATAGTCTTTAAACACATCATTCCAGAGATAGAAGATAACCTTACTTACGAATAAATCGGCATCGATTTCACCATCTTTTGCCTTGCAGAAGAAATAGCCGAGTTTCTTGTCTTCAGAATTGGTAAGTGAACCTATCAACTTGTTGACCTGGCTGACGAATGACCACCAGTCGTATTGCCTATCACCCGTGTTGATATACCAGTTGAGTTTAGCGTTGGTTTCTTTGTCACGTCCTTCACGAATAGGCACATACTTCCAATCCCAACGACGTTTAAAGGCAGAGTCAATAGGGAAGAGGCTCTGGTCGCTGGTATTCATTGTTGCCCAAATATAGAGGTTTGAAGGCAAAACAAGTCGTTCTCCCTTCATGATGAGGCCTATCATATTGGCTTCGCCATAGAGCTGATTGATTTTGTCTTTATTCGTAATCTCCCATCCTTCAAATTCCTTTTTAAGATATTTCTGCATATCCTTATCTGCAACGA
Source organism: Segatella copri (assembly GCF_019249655.2). Lineage (NCBI taxonomy): Bacteria > Pseudomonadati > Bacteroidota > Bacteroidia > Bacteroidales > Prevotellaceae > Segatella > Segatella copri. The sequence goes on along the minus strand of NZ_CP137557.1, from coordinate 2,975,646 downwards.
TAGGATAATCAGAAAAACCATATTCGTTGCGATCGAGCAATTGGAACAGGTCACCAAAGATCTGGGCACAATTTCCTCTGTTTATTTCTTCGATGATAAGATATTGCTTTTTGCCGGATCCAAGTTTCTTCCACGCTTCAACATAGGCTTCGAGAAAAGCCTGAGGAATGAACTTGTAGGCAATTCTGTCTTCCTTTACAACCTTTCCGGTTTCCTCATCAATAACCTTTTTGCCATTACAATCTCGGAGTACAACTTCTTCTGTAATAGGTTTATAAGTACCTACAAAAGAGGCGTAATCAGAGTCTGGATGGAATGTGGTACGAATAACATCTTCACCAAAAGTCAAATCCTTGATGGTCTTTGATTTACCTGTACCAGGAGCGCCATAGTAAATCTGTTGAAGAGTAAGATTTGAAGGAGCCTTTATCTTTTTAGCTTCATTCTGGAAAATTTCTTTAGCGTAAAGAAATCGCATGTATGTCTTTAGGGCGTTAGAATACTGGTTACTGCCAGTTTTCTCATACTGCTTGAATTCTTCATTGTTGTTAAGTGAATCAATTATATCTTGTAGTTCTTTGGTATGTACACAAGAGTAGATATCAAAGGAATCAACTCCTTTGATTTTGGCTACAGTTTCATTGATGCGCTTAAAGTCACTATAGTTGTTGACACTTTTTGGTGAGGTAGTGCAATTCTTAATGAAATTTTTATATTGTTCTTCTGTTGTCATATTTCTACAGTTTATTTTGCTGCAAAAATAAGAAATATTTCTCTTTTGTGCAAGTTTTTGGTCTTTTTCTTTTGTGTTTTCGTGAGAAAAGATTCATTTACGGATGAAAATAGTGGATGGATTGAAGAAATCCTTTTAAAGATTGAGTAAGATGTCTGTCTATTGGTGTCCCCCATCTATCGTTCCGCTATCACTTCAATCCCATCTTTCTCAATTTCCTTGAGTAGGAAGGGATTGAGGTGCTGATGCTTCCGGATAATATCAACAGGATTGTCTAGAAGTTCTTCCAAGTATGCCTTCAGACGTACTACTAGAAAAAACTTGGGTGGCATTTCTACAAAGACATCTACATCGCTTCCTTCGTGGTGCTCGTTTCTTGCAACTGAGCCAAAGAGACGCAAGGAGGTGATGCCGAAGGTGTTCTGCAGTTCTTCGGCATGAGAAGCGATGAGAGCTATGTATTCTTCCCTTGTCTTCATTTTAGTTTTCTTGTTTTTAGAATGCTTTTCCCTTTCAGGGCGTGTGGGGGTAAGATGGCTCTGGTATAAACTACTGCTTAGTACCCTCTCTGTTTCTCGTAAATGAAATCATCGGCGATGTAGCCATTGCTCATAAGATACAAGCCGGTGCGCTTATCGTGGAGCTGTGCACAGGTCTTGCTGCGATAGAAGAGATCAAGAGCCAGGGCTGGCGAAATCTCGAGGCGCTGTGATAGTTCGTATGCTACGCCTCCTATCTGATAGCTGAGAATCATTTCTTGAATCTCAGGCGTCTTGGTGTTGATCTGTTTATATTTTTTCTGTTCCATTATAAACTAAGTATTTATTGATGAGAAGCTTTCTTCTCCCAATTAGTTAGACACTCTATGACATCTTCTATAAGATACTCTCTACTTTCTGTATGGAGCGTATCATAGTGTGGCAGAATGAATTTGTTGATTAAATCAACCTTTCTCATTCTTTCGTATATCTCGATATATGGCACCCCGAGCTTTCTTGCGGCTCCCTCAACACATGACGCTGCGAAGGCGAGCTTGATTTCTTCTAGTGGTAATTGTATTCTGTTGTTTTCTTTTTCCATTTTTCGTCCTTTCCTCTTAATCCTATAAAGATAATGCAAAAATAAGAAATATTTCTCTTTTATCAAAACTATTCTTGATTATCTTTTAATCTCTTTTCCAATTCCTCTATAGTCGGCATAGAAGACTTAAAGTCTTTCGGAAAGAGTTTGGATAGTTGATATTCTGATATTCCCATCGGTTCCTTGTATGATTCCAAGGCGTATTTCGCCACCACATTGTCTTTGTCCTTGCAGATGAGCAAGCCGATGGTCGGGTTGTCTATATCGGTCTTGAACTGATGGTTAATGGCAGATACATAGAAACTCAGTTGCCCCAAAAACGATGGATGGAACGACTGGGCTTTTAGCTCTACGACCACATAGGCGTGGAGGTGGGTATTGTAAAAAAGCAAATCGGGGAAGAACTCCTGTTGACCTACTTCCAAACGAAATTGTCTGCCCATATAGGAAAATCCCTTTCCAAGTTCCAAAAGAAAACGAGTAACGTTGTTTACCAATTCATTCTCAATGTCACGCTCGTCATACTTCTCCCTAAGATTAAGAAAATCCAACTGATAAGGGTCTTTTGTTATCTGTTGCGCTAAGTCACTCTGCACAGCAGAGAGCGTGGATTGGAAGTTTGTGATGGCTTTGCCGTCACGCTCATAAAGGTCGGTATCAAGCCAGTTGAGAAGAGCGTCACGTCCCCAATTGTTCTCCCAAGTCTTTCTTACGAAGAACAGGGCTTTGTCCATATCATCCTTGCATTTGTCGATGATACGGCGATGATGATCCCAAGGAATGAGAAAAAGCATCTTGAAATCGTCCGCAGCTTGCGGACGATTTTTGTTTTGTTCTGCAACTGTTTGAATATCAGAACCAATTAAGTGTTCTGTAAAATCGTCAGCAGCTTGCTGACGATTTGCTGCCAATGGAGCATAAAGCTTATAAAAGTAGCTCATGTACTTCAAGTTGGTTGGCGAGAATCCCTTCACCCCCGGCATTTCATTTTTCAAATCTTGACTGAGATTCTTGTAAAAACCAGAACCATAATTGTTGGTATATTGCTTAGCTTCAATGTCTCGTCCCAGCTTCCAATAGAAGTCTAACAGGTAGCCATTAGTAGCGCAAGATGCCTTTAGGCGATGGCTGTAGAATCGTTCCTTGAGTTCTACGAGCCAGTCCTTATAGTCGCTATCATCATGAAGGACTACTGATAAGTCTATATTTTCCTTTGCCATCGTTCTTTCTTTTTATTTGCTGCAAAAATAAGAAATATTTCTCTTTTATGCAAGTTTTTGGGCTTTTTCTTTTCAAGGAGTTACATAACGAGTGGCTGCAATGTGGGTTAAGTTTTATATCTCTTCGCAACCCACCATTTCCGCTCCGCGGTAGATGACCACCAGCTTGTGGAGCTTTGTGGTCTTTACCGCCTCTCTGACCATATCACTGTCCGCATAGCGAGAGATTTGAGCTGAAGCCTCCTCGAAGAGCTTTTTCACTTGCTCATCGGTGGTTTGGCTCTTGCAATATTTCAACTCGATGATATATGAATCCACCATGTCCTTGTAGATGTCACAGAGCGGAGAGAGGAAGATGTCGGCATAGCCGCCGTCATTGTCCAGTTCTGAGATAGGGCGATAGAACTTGTTCTGGCTCGTCATCGCCAAGGTGAAGCCATGCACGAAAGCCTCTCCCTTCTGCTTGTCTCGCTGGGAGGAGTACTTCTTCAGGCAGTCGGCAATATACTCAAAGTATGGCTTGAATTGTCCATCGTATGCCAGTTTGCTCTCCAGTTTACCCTTGCTATATCTATCATATACCAAGTCATTCTCCTTGTAGGTGTCGAGCAGGTAGGTGTACATCTGGTCACGCACCACCTCATTCGGGATGATGAACTTGGTCTCACCCTTGTATGTTCCGTCTATCGTCACCATGCCGAAATAGAACAGCAGGCTGAGGAAGTTGTCTGGGTCGTTGATTCGCTCGGCAGGGAAGTTCTCGTTGAGCGTACCTGTCACGAATCCCTGGGTTACCAACTGCTGGATGATGCTGGCGTCATGGGCGAACTCCTTGTCGTGGCGGATAAGCATTCGCATCTTGTCATAGTCGATGCGGATGTTGGTCTCCACCATCTTCTTAGGGATTTGGTATTCGCTTCGGATGTAATTATCTACGAAGTTGAGCACCATTACCGAGTTGTACATGGTGGTCTCACCATATCTCTCCTCGGCAAAGCAATAGTTGTCGTACCAAGGCTTCATCACCTTGATCAGTTCATCGGTGGTGTGATTGAACGGCAGGACGCTGCCGTAATAATCCAGCATCTCTCTCACTTCTTCCTCGGTAAATCCCGTCAGTTCATTGAAGTCAGGTGAGAGCGAGTAGTTGGTTCCGATGTTGAATCCGCTGGTCAGGTCATCCATGGTCACAGGGCTTACTCCCGTGACGAACACTCTGCCCAGGGTATTGCCAGCCGCACCCTTGATGGTGTTGAAGAACTGGCGCAAGTATCCCTCACCGTGGGTCTGGTTGCGATACCTCACAAGATGCTCCTCATGGGCGAGAATCATATTGGTGAAGTTGTCGTACTCATCGATGAAGAGATAAATCTTCTTTCCCACCTCCTGGCACTTCTGGCAAAGAAATCTCAACTTGGATACCGCATCAGGCTCCTGTTGCAATCCTTCCTTGGTACCAGTAGGAAGAATATGTGCATAGATGTCACAAAAGAAATTGAACACAAGGCGACAATGGTTGTCCAGTCCATCCTTATAATCATCCAATCCTGCTGCTACCTCGGCAAAATTGAGGTGGATGATGAGATATGTATTATGCTCCGGTGTAGGATTCTGACCGATGTAAAGCTTGCCAAAGATTTCCTCAAACTTGTCTTTCTTATTGATATCATAGTAATTCTCAAGCATGGAGAGAGTAAGGCTCTTGCCGAAACGGCGAGGGCGAATGAAGAAGAAATACTTGTTGGATTCTTCTATTTGCTCTATGAAAGGAGTCTTGTCCACATAGTAACAATCCTCCTTTATGACATCCTCAAAATTCTGCATGCCGTATGGTATGCGTTTGCGATAAATGCGCTTTGGTCTTACTATCATAACTCAGTTTGATTATTCGTTTTTGAATCTGATGGCAAAGATAACACTTTGTCTCCTAATCTCCAAAACTTTTCACGAAAAACTTCTACCATACAGCTAGAATATTTCTCTTTTATGTAAGTTTTTGGGCTTTTTCTTTTGTGTTTTCATGAGAAAAGATTAATTTTGTATCGAATGGTGTATACTAATAAATACAAAAATCCCCTGATGAACTCCGATGGGGGAGTTGTCATCAGGGGATTCTTTGTATCCTTATTTCTTTTTATTCCATATATCCTTTTCCTTTTCAGATCTTTCTTTTATCTGATGCTTTCGCCTGCTTCGCTATAGCCTTCCAGCATCCTGGTGCTGGTGATGGACTTGCGGGAACAGTAGTCGAAATCTACCTTCTTGTAGCCTTGGCTTGAACGCCAGCGGATGGTGAGCTTCACCGTCTTGCCCTTGGTATCTGGCAGGGCTTCGTTGAGATTGAAGGCTACCAGGGCATCACGCCAGTAGTTCTGAGGGTCGCCATTTACGTTGTGACGAAGCTCTACCTCGTATGGATTCTCTGGATTTACTCCTGTTACGAGATTGATGTAATGAGGCTTCTGACCTCCCCAGAGAGCACGGAAGCGGAGGGTGAGATAGCCATCCTCGGCTACGGTTACCCAGTCGCGAACGATATCTACCTGGTTGTTGCCATATTTCTCGCTGTTTGCTTCGTCGGAACCCAGAGATGGCACTGGCTTCTTGGTCAGAATGCTGTCTATCCAGTTTACATGAACCACCTGGTTGTAAAGGTCGCTCTTCTCATTGGTGACGGAGTAGTTGACGAGTGCACGCACCTCTTTGTCGCCGAATGGCTTGTTGAGGTTCTTGGCGAGCAGCGTGGTGTTGTCGTCGAGCTGCAAATAGCAGGCATCGCCATTCTGTTTTACTGTTACCAATGCGTTTGGTAAAATACGATCCCAATCGGTGTCATCGTCGTTGTTGCACGATTGGAAGGTGAGGGCTGACAGGAGCAGTGCCACTGCCAGCCACGCCTTCTTGAACTCTATTTTTCTCATACTTATTCTTTTTCCTTTCTTGTTTATTTTTTCACTATTATCTATTAGAACTAGAGTACACGTGTTGATTCTCTCTTTAGATGTTCTGTCTGTAAAATAACGAAAGAAGGAAAAACTTGCGTGAGATTTAGCAAAAGAAAGTTAAAACGAAAGAAGGGGGATTATTGACTTGCTGAATAAATGGAATAATCTGGCTTGACGGATAAAAAAATGGGGATTTATTTTGTAGTGTCTCCGTTTTGCAGTACCTTTGCAGCAAGATGTTGCAATCTGTAATAAACCAGATGCTGCTATCTATAATAATAGGTATATGAATAAGATTATAAAAAAGATATTTAGATCCATATTATATGTCGTGGGCGTCGTGGCGCTTTCGATGGTGCCCGATGTGTGGCTCTGGCATATCGGAGTGGACGAATGGCCCCTGGCGCTTGCCATCCTCTGGTGGGTTCCTACGCTGCTCATCCTCCTTGCCGAGGTGGGGTTGCAGCTGGGCAAGTTTCATCGCACATCCGTAAGGGTGCTCTTTACGCTGATTCTTTTCTCCGTGATGCCGAAGGTGGTGTTCATCCTCTTCGATTTCATCATGCCTTGGTTCTTCGCCATCTTGCCGGCACTGGCTTTGATGGGGTGGTTCCTCTTTGGCTTCGTGGCGGGATGGAAACGGCTGGAGGTGAAATACATCACTTATTCATCGCCCGATCTTCCTCCTTATTTCGACGGATACAAGCTTCTGCATTTCAGCGATTTCCATCTGGGTACCTTCCCTAAGGGTTCTGACTTCGTAAAGCAGGTGGTAGAACGTGCCAATGCCGAGGGGGTGGAGATGATGCTCTTTACCGGCGACCTGGTGAACAATGATGCCAGCGAGGTGGAGGCTTATGTGGATGAGTTGAAGAAACTGCATGCGCCCGATGGCATCTTCTCGGTGTGGGGCAACCATGACTATTGCGAATACAATACGCATCATGGCATCAGGGATTTGAGAAAGAATAGACGACTGCTGTTCAGTCTGCAGGAGCAGATGGGATGGCACCAGCTGATGAACGAGCATTTCACCATATCGCATGGCATGGCTTCAATAGAAATCATTGGTGTGGAGAATGCGGGACAACCGCCGTTTACCAACCGCAGTAATCTGAAGAAGGCGATGAAGGGGGTGGAGAAGGATGCCTTTAAGATTGTGCTGACCCACGACCCGCATCATTGGCGCAGAGAGGTGCAGAAGACGGGTGCCCACCTGACACTGGCTGGTCATACCCATGCCGGACAGTTGAAGATAGGCAATCTGACTCCTGCTAAGATGGCTTTCAAGGAGTGGGGCGGCGAATACTGGCTGGGCAGGCAGCTGCTTTATGTATCGGCTGGCTTGGGCGGCTCCTTCCCGTTCCGTTTGGGAGCATGGCCGGAAATGACCGTGATTACCCTGAAGCGAGAGCTACGATAGTTAAAAACTGGCGCAAAGTGTTAAGCCTTGGTAAAAAAGGCGAGAAAAACAGATTAATTTGAAAAATCATCGCTTAAAAGTTTGGTGATTCAGAAAATAATCGTAACTTTGCAATAGTTTTCGCATATATTTGGGCAAATGGGGGGTGTCGAGAGATTGTACTCCATTTGTTTTTTTTAGTAAAAAGTTCAAAGTTTAAAGTTCAAAATAAAAATGAAGATTCCAGTAGAAGAACAATATAAATTCGTGAAACTTTCTCTCCCTGATGGAAGCAAGGCCGATGGTCATGCCGTATTGCTGCATGCCTGCTGCGCCCCTTGTTCGTCTGCCATCGTGGAGTGTATGCTTCGTAATGGTATGAAGCCTACGGTGTATTTCAGCAACAGTAATATCTATCCGCAGCAGGAGTTTGAGATTCGCAAGCACGAGCTGATGCGATTCCTGGAGGCGCAGGGCGTGCCATACGTGGAGGATGAGTACGACCATGAGGAATGGCTTGCCAACATCAAGGGTTTGGAGAATGAACCGGAAAGGGGAAGCCGCTGCTCGGCTTGTTTCCTCTATCGCCTGAAGCATGCGGCTAAGTATGCGCAGGAGCATGGCTTCCATCTGCTTACCACTACGCTGGCTTCGTCGAGATGGAAGAACATCAGGCAGATTGATGCTGCCGGACATATCGCCGTTGAGGGATGCCCAGATGTAGAGTGGTGGGATATGAACTGGAGAAAAGGCGGTTTGCAGAATCGCCGAGGAGAATTGTTGAAACAGAATGAATTCTACAACCAATTGTATTGCGGTTGTGAATTCAGCATGAGATAAGAAATCGCCCTGAAAGGCAAAAGCATTGTCTATCGAAAGCTTTTGCTCTTTCAGGGCGAATAGTTTTATATAAAAATCTGTGTGAATCTGTGAAATCTGTGGGACTTAAGAAAGACCAGTAATCTCACCATTTACCACGTCGATGCGCTCTGCCTGTGGGCTCTTTGGCAAACCTGGCATTCGCATGATAGGACCAGCGATGACTACAATCATCTCGGCACCCATGTTGACAGTGATGTCGCGAACGTGGAGCTCGAAACCTTCTGTAGGACCGTATGCCTTGGCATCGGTAGAGAAGCTATACTGGGTCTTGGCAATACAGATAGGGAACTTCTCGGCACCCAACTTCTTGATTTCTTCAATCATTGCCTTGGCAGAATCGCTCAGGGTTACGCTGCCGGCGCCATAGAGGTTGAAGGCTACATCCTCAATCTTCTTCTCCACTGGCTCATCGTCATCGTAGGTGAAGTAGAGAGGAGCAGATGGATGCTCATCGATAGTCTTCACTACCAGCTCTGCCAATTCCATCGCACCCTTGCCACCCTCGGCGAAGGCACTGTTCACGGCGAAACCGCAACCCATCTCCTCGCAATGCTTGCGCAATACATCAATCTCTTCGTCGGTATCGGTGGCAAACTTGTTGAAGGCGATAACCACGGTCTGACCAAAGCTCTGCAGGTTCTTCACGTGCTTATCGAGGTTCCAGTAACCAGCCTCCATGCCAGCTACATTTGGCTTCTTGATATCTTCCTGAGCTACGCCACCATGCATCTTCAATGCCTGGAGAGTTACCACGAGCACAGTGAGGTCTGGCTGCAGACCGGTCTTGCGGCACTTGATGTTGTAGAACTTCTCTGCACCGAGGTCGGCACCGAATCCAGCCTCTGTAATGGCATAGTCGCCATACTCCAGAGCGGCAGCAGTAGCCATCACTGAGTTACAGCCATGGGCGATGTTGGCAAACGGACCGCAGTGAACGAAGGCAGGAGTGCCCTCTGTGGTCTGAACCAGGTTTGGCTTCAGGGCATCGAGGAGCAGAGCCACGATACTTCCGCCTACACCCATGTCCTTGACGGTGAATGGTTTGTCATCCTCAGTGATACCGAGGAGAATATTGTCGATGCGACGACGCAGGTCGTCAACGCTAGTTGCGAAACACATGATAGCCATGATTTCAGAAGCAGGAGTGATATCGAAGCCAGCCTCTGTCTCGATGCCGTTCTTATCGCCGATACCGGTGATGATGCGGCGGAGACCACGGTCGTTTACGTCCATCACACGGCGCCAGAGAATTTTCTTCAACTTGAATCCCTCTGCCTCGTGCTGGAAACGATAGTTGTCCAGAAGGGCAGCAATCATGTTGTTAGCCTCGGTGATGGCATGGAAATCGCCAGTGAAATGGAGATTGATCTTATCCATAGGCAAAACCTGGGCGTAACCGCCACCGGCAGCACCACCCTTCATGCCGAAGCAAGGACCCAGAGATGGTTCGCGAAGAGCCACTACAGCCTTCTTGCCAATCTTCTGCATACCCAGGGCGAGACCCACAGATACAGTGGTCTTGCCATTACCAGCCTTGGTAGGACTGATAGCGGTAACGAGGATAAGGTGATGATTCTTGAACTTGTTAGGATCGATGTCGCCAGTAGTAATCTTGGCAATGTAGCGACCATAGTTTTCAACCTGGTCTTCATGAATTCCTAGTTCTGCTGCTACCTCATTGATAGGGCGCAGTTTAACTGATTTAGCTATTTCAATATCTGTCAACATAAATAATGAATTTGTATTTGTGGTGCAAAGATACGCAAAAGTATTCAGATTGCGGCATAAGAAAGTATAAAAAAAACAAAAGGGGCAGAATATCAGGCTTTATCATGATTTATAGGGAAACTAATGATAAAGACTGATGAATTTGAATCATCATTTATGGTGATAAACCGAGTGAAATCAAATCATTATTTCTAGGTATTGCGAAAAAGTCTAAATAGTTGTATCTTTGCAACCCAATTTGAAATAATAATAAACAGTATAAATAGTAATAAGTAGTAATAAATAGAAATAAAACATGATGAAGACAAAAAACTTGGGAATGACCATAGGGTCTATATTGATTATCTTGTTGTTGATGCCTTTGGGCCATGCGCTGATGATTATCATGGAGCATACCATGCAGCCTGCCACCTTGCATTATTCTGCCTTTGCCATGGGTTTCGTGGGACTGGTGATTACCATCTGGGGCGTATTCGTGAAGGGTGATACCAAACAGACCGTGTTCGGTATGGCGGGTGCCCTGCTGTTCTGGACCGGCTGGGTGGAGTTCCTGCTGGCTTATTATGCCCAGCGCTATGGTGTGCATTGCGACCTGGTGGGCAATGGCGTGGTTCAGACTGCTACAGAATATGTGAATGGCATCGGCGTGCATCATACCTATACCATCAACGGCACTCCGCTGGAGGAATTCAGCCGTGCGGAACTGAAGGAAATTCGTGGCTCACGCCCTGAATATCTCATTATGCCAGCCACTTTCGGCATGTGGATGATGTTCCTGGTGATGTATATATTCTGCACCAAGACGGGCTGCAATTTCATCCGTTGGATTCAGAACCATTGCGGCGTGAAGAACCATGTAGAGCTTCGTCCGATGGCTCATCATGCCAGCATAGTTACCTTTATGGAGTGGAACATCATGATGTGGGGCTTATACCTATTATTAATGTTCTGCTACGACCCGGTGTTCCTCGGCACCACTCATCCTGTGACTTATGCCATCGGCATCCTCTGTCTCATCGGTTCGGGCATGATCTTCAAGAAGCAGTTGTACATCGGTCATTGGGGTAGAAACCTGCGCATGTCGCTTGCCAACGTCATCGTATTGTGGACGGCTGTGGAGATTGCAGCCCGCAACGGATTCTTCAAGGAGATTTGGGTGGATCCGGGCAACCATGTTGCAGAGATGGTGGGCATCCTGCTGGTGTTTGTAGGATTGATTCTCGGTTTCTGGTTTTACAACGCCAAGGATAACGGGGGAGAGATTGAAATAAAGGAGTAAGAAGCTTCTTTCGAGTTGCTTCTTTCATTGGGTACCTAAAAGTAGGTATTGATGAGAATCCTTATTTATGGGTATTGCAGGTATGGAGGAAACTCCGTACCTTTGCACCCCAAAAACGATAAGTGAAACAAAATAGATATAATAATTTTAATAAACAAATAATAGAAAATAGAATAGATATGAAGAAATTCTTTACTCTCGTCTTTGCCACCATGTTGGCAGGTAATATGATGGCACAGATGCATGGTGCCTTGACTTTTGCTGGTGCTTCAACCATGAGCGTGTTGACTCAGAATACTGAGAATGCCAGCGATACCGTAAAGTTTGAAATGGCTAGCATGAGTGCTGGCAACATCACGCTTCCAGCCATGAAGGGCATGGCTACCATCCCTTCTTTCACCATCAAGAACGTAGCTTTCACCAAGGGTGACAATCATGTGATTACCATGGCTGAGCAGCCTTTTGAAGCTCAGGTTACCGTGGATGGCGTTGAGAAGGCTATCAAGGGCTCATCAGTATCTGGCACCTATAACATGGCAGATAACTCGCTTACCTTGAAGGCTGTCTTCCAGTATGGTGCTATGCCTTTCCCTATGACTTACAACATCAAGTCATATTATGTAAAGGCTGTTACCAGTGCTATCACCGTGAATGTAGGCGGCATGTTCCCTTATGCAAACGAGGGTGTAACCTACAATGTGCGCAAGTATATGGATGGCGACGTGCAGAAGGTGGATGTTGAGATTCCTACCTATAAACTGGACAACACCTTGATGGGTAACCTGACGCTGGGTACTTACACCGTGAAGGGCTTGACCTACGATGAGGAGAAGGGCGGTTTCTACCGTGATTACAAGAACGATGGCTTGAGCTTCCACTTCACCGCAGAGAAGGATGGCAACAAGTCCATGGACGGTGAGTATGGATTCAATACAGCGAAGGATAACAACATCCTCGTGAAGTATGACGGCAGCAAGATTACCGACATCGTGAACACCTTCCAGATGGGTGCCATGCCTTTTGGCATCGTTTCAAGCTTCAATAGCGCGGCTACCGGCATCTCTTCTGTCAAGAACGATGTTCAGAAGAAGAACGATGGCAAGATGTACAACCTCAACGGTCAGGTTGTCAGCGAGAGCTACAAGGGTGTAGTCATCGTAAACGGCAAGAAATATTTCAAGAAATAAAACTGAAAGATTTCAAGAAAGCGATATTTCGCAGGAAATAGAGTATCAATTATCAGACAAACAAGAATAGATGACGAATTGGATAAAAATGAATCATCTGAAAATGACCGTTGCAGGCTTGGGCATGCTGATGCTTACTGCCTGCAACGGTATTTTTGATGATATATATGATGAGCCGGAAGAGATTGTGCCGGCTAAGGGACAGATTGTGATGAATGCCACCAGTTGGACCGACTGGTATTACATTGATTTGCCTCGGTTGCAGAAACTGACGGAGGCTGGCGATGAGGCTGCGCTCTTGAAGGCGCAGACCGAGTTTGAGGCTTATCCCATCCCGATGACTGCCACTGGCGAGAAGGATGAATCGGAAGCCGGGCATGCTGCTGCCACAGCGGGCAGAAAGGCTGGACAATATATGTATTGGTTTGATGTCTTCGGCGAAGGCATCAGGAAGAATACTTTTACTTACTTTGTGCCTACTGCTGAGCAGACTGCTCCAAGCGAATGGACTCTTGCCATTCATCGCAACAATGTGCGTACCAATGGCGGAGCCGTTCTGGAAACCAGCTATACTTCCATGGATCAGTTGCCTGAAACCAGCGAAGCCTTCCATAACAAGCAGTTTACCGAAGATGAATGGTCGGAGAATGAGGTTTGGGACAGTCAGGAGCAGATGCTTCTGGGTTCCGTGCCATCGCAGGGCATCGCCATAAACAAGGTGTTGTCTTCCTGGCTCTCGATGGAGATTCCACCGATGCCGCCATCGTTCTCGCTCAACAACCATGTGTTCATCCTCCGACTGAAGGATGGTACCTACGCCGCTATCCAGCTTGAGAACTATCTCTCACCAAAGGGCGTAAAGTGCTGGATGACTATCAATTATAAATATCCATATTAATTATAAATATCCATATTAATTGTATCCTTACGAAAACAATGAAGAAGAAATATCTGTTATACTCGATATTATTAGCCAATATGGCGGCTCTTCCGGCTGGCGCAGCGCTTTCTGCCAGCGCCGACAATGTGCCTACCCATGACAATGTGCCGGGCGTAGACCAGAAGAGCATCCGTGACTCCCTGGCTTTCGAGGCCTATCTCGATTCCATCAGTCGCCAGTTTGACCTCACCGAGGTGGTGGTTACGGGCACCCGTACCCCTAAGTTCCTGAAGGATACACCTATCCAGACCCGAGTGATCGGCTCCAAGGATATCGCCAGGCTCGATGCCACCAATGTGCAGGATCTGCTTCAGCAGGAGTTGCCGGGCGTGGAGTTCTCTTATGCCATGAATCAGCAGACCCATCTCAACTTTTCCGGATTCGGCGGTCAGGGAGTTCTCTTTCTTGTGGATGGCGAGCGACTGGCTGGAGAGACGATGGATGATGTGGATTTCACCCGATTGAACATGGACAATGTGGAGCGCATCGAGATTGTGAAGGGTGCGGCTTCTGCCCTTTACGGCAGCAATGCCACGGGCGGCGTCATCAATATCATCACCAAGAAGGGTAAGAAACCCTGGACGCTGAATGTGAACGGCAGACTTGCCAAGCATAACGAGCAGCGATATGGCGCTTCCTTCGGACTGAACAGCAAGCATTGGAACAATATGTTTACGGCAAATTTCAACCGTCTGGATAATTACAATGTGCATAGTGCCGAAAATCCCGTGACCCGCGTCATTGCTACTGTTTATGGCGATAAGACAGCCAACTTCAAGAACCAGCTGGTATGGAGTCCAACCCAGAACTTCAGTCTCACCGGTCGGGCCGGCTATTTCTTCCGCGAAACCGTGAGAACAGCCGATTTACCAGAGCGTTATCGTGATTTCTCGGGTGGCTTGAAGATGAATTGGGATATCACTACAGATGATGCCTTGCAGTTGAGCTATGCTTTCGATCAATATGATAAGTCTGATTATCAGAAAATTCGCCATCTGGATATCCGTGACTACAGCAATGTGCAGAACACATTCCGCCTGCTCTATAACCACGCATTCGAGGGCGGCGACGTGCTGACCATCGGTTCCGACTATATGCACGACTATCTGATGAATACCAATTTGAGCAATGGCACCCGCAAGCAGGATACCTTCGATGTATTTGCGCAGTATGACTGGCGCATCTCTGAAAAATGGGAGATGGTGGGCGCCTTGCGCTACGACTATTTCTCGGATGGCAAGGATTCGCATGTTACCCCGAAGCTGAATCTCCGTTATACCCCGATACGCAATCTCTCGCTGAGAGCAGGTTACGGTATGGGCTTCCGTGCCCCATCGCTCAAGGAGAAATACTACAACTTCGATATGAGCGGCATCTGGATTGTGGAAGGTAACGAGCATCTGAAGGCGGAGGTGAGCCACAACTTCAATCTCTCTGCCGAATACACCAAGGGACATTACAACTATACGGCATCCCTCTATTATAATAAGGTGAAGAACAAGCTGTCTACATCGGCTCCTTATTTCAAGAGTGTAGAGGATAAGCTGCCTTATCTGCCTTACACCAATCTGGATTCCTACAGCGTGTGTGGAGGAGAGGTAGGCGTGCAGGCACGATGGAACAACGGTTTTTCTGCCCGCTTCACCTATGCCTATACCAAGGAGCAGCTGGCGAAGGATAAGGATGGCAACACCATCAACAACCAGTATATTCCGACTCGTGAGCATGCCTTCAATGCCCGCATGGATTACGACCATCAGTTTAATAAAAACTATGGACTGAACATCGGATTGAGCGGCCGCTATCTTTCGGGCGTAGAAAACGTGGAGTATAAGAATTATTATAATGTAAGCGAGGGAACCCTTACGGTGAGCTATCCTGCCTACACCATCTGGAAGCTTTCGCTGGTGCAGCGCATCGGCAAGGCGGTGAAGGTGACTGCGGCGCTGGATAATCTCTTCGGTTATAAGCCGAAGTATTATTATCTGAACAGTCCTATCACCGATGGCGTGAATCTTCAGGTAGGATTATCTGTAGATATTGACAAGTTGTTTTAAAAGAGGCGGGTCTCACGACTCGCCTCTTTATCATTCTAACTAACTTTCACAAATATTCTATATAAACTTATGCTAAAAACTATTATTTCTTTACATAGAGCTTGAATGCCTTCACGCTGCCTGGAGCACCCTGCTCGGCACGTGGCAAATACTCGAAGGCTGAGATGGTAACCTCCTTGCCCATATCCACGATGCCGAGGTGTGGGAAGTTGGCTCCCTTTTCGGTCTGCCAGTAAGTGCTCTCCTGCAAGTCAAACATCTTGTCGAGTGTTGAGTTGCCCTTCTCGCTGTCGGCATAGAAGGCTACCCAGTTGTTGCGGTCGATGCGGTTGCCGCTGGCATCCTGAAGATAAACCTCGGCGATGGCAATCTGGTTGTCGCCGCTCTGGCTGCTTTCTGCCTGGATGGCGAAGTAGCGACCTGTTACAGGCTTGTCGAGCTTGATGGTCTGCCAGCCGTTGCCAGCCTTGAACTCGCCCTTCAATACTGGAGTCGCAGAATTGAGATCCATGCGATGACCTGGCTCGTTGTGCTTGTTGCTCTTTTCGAGATTCAGCTTGTCGAGCTCCGGATGATCCTGGCAGAAAGCGGTAGGAGCCACGTTAGAACCTGGCTTGCCTGCTTCGCCCTTAGGACCTACTACATCGAGAACAATCACCTCGTTCTTGCCCTTCTTCAACCAGCAACCTGGGAGATAGAGGGTCTGCTGAGGACCAATCTGCCAGAAGCGGCCGAGGGCATGTCCGTTTACATAAACCTGTCCCTTGCCGAATGCCTCCATATTAATAAAGGTATCGCCCACCTTCTTCAGGTTGAAGTAGCCGCGATAGTAACCTGCCTTGCTTTGCAGACCACGCATCTTGTTGGTTGGCATGGCGAGTGCCTTCACTGCCGTCTGATAATCATCAGCGATGGTACTGTTGTTCCATCGGGTAGGGGTGAGGGCAAGTTCGCAATCCTCCTTCTGAGTGGTGAGGGTTACGTTGCCGATGATACCCTTGTAGTCCTTGATGGCACGGCCGAAGTTGATTCGTCCCATACCTTCTACCACGATGGTGAGCTGAGCACCCTGTGGCATGGCTGGCAATTCGAGTGATTTCTCGTTCTTCACACGGTCTATCTTGCCAACATACTTACCATTCACATATACCTGGGCAAAATCGTGGAACTCACCGGTGAGGGTAGAGGTTCCCTGGATGGCAGGAACCTGGGTCTCGTAAACCATCGTTCCCCATCCCATGTCCATATCCTCGAAACTCTGAGGAACATTGCTTTCCTTCTCCTTTCCGATGCCATAGCTCAGAGGCTTGTACTCGGTGAACTTGAACTCAGGCACCTTGATGATTTGCATTGGAGCCTTAGGCACGGCTGGCAACTTCTTGCCGTCGTTGTATTTCGCCATCATCTTCTGCAGTTCATAGAACTTAGGAGTAGCCAATCCCCATTCATTGATAGGGGCATCGTAATCGTAGCTGGTTACGTCTGGCTGGAAACCAGGAGAGTTGGCACCTGCCCAATGGCCGAAGCTGGTTCCGCCGTGGGTCATATAGAGAGAGAAGCTGATGCCTTTGCTCAGCATTTCGTCCATTCCTTCTACCATATCCTTGGCTGGGCGGGTTTCGTGGCGGGCTCCCCACTTGTCGAACCAGCCGCTCCAGAACTCAGAACACATCTTAGGAGCATTCGGACGAACCTCGCCGAGACGCTTAAACTGCTGGTCGATGTTGGCACCTGTACCGAAGTTCATGGTCCAGGTAAGGTCATCGAGACCATTGTTCAGGAAGTTGGATGACCAGTCGCACTGGAAGAGGCTCACCTTGTCGAAGCCTGATTTGCGGACGATGTCACGGATAGCACTTACGTATGGCTTGTCCTTGCCGTAAGAACCATATTCATTCTCCACCTGAACCATGATGATAGGGCCACCATTCTGGATGGTGAGTGGAGCCAGCTGCTTGCCCACTTCCTTCTCAAAGATTTCAACACGCTGCATGAAGTAAGGATCCTGCTCACGAAGGCGGATGTCCTTCTTCTTCAAAAGCCACCAAGGCAGACCGCCCATTTCCCATTCTGCACAAACGTATGGACCCGGACGAACGATGACATACATGCCGTTCTTCTGAGCCAGTCGGCAGAAAGCAGCCACATCGTTATTACCTGTAAAGTCGAACTTGCCTTCCTGCTGCTCGTGTATATTCCAGAACACGTAGAGGCAGACGGTATTCATGCCCAGAGCCTTGCACATCTTGATGCGATGCTCCCAGTAGGCACGAGGAATACGTGGGTAGTGCAACTCGGCAGCCTTCACCACGAAAGGCTTGCCATTGAGGAGAAATGTCTTATCTCCTGTTGTGAAAGTACCGCCTTTCTGTGCTGCCATCATTTGTGATGGAGCCAGAGCCAAAATAGAGGCAAGGGCGAGTGTCTTGATTGTAGTTGATAATGTCATATATCTTTTTTTGTTTTATAATCTTAATACGTTTTTATCTATATTCAGTTTATTTCTGATAAGCGATTATTGCTTGATTACAGTTTATCTCTGATAAGCGATTGCAAAATTACAGAAAAATCCTCTTTTTGACGTTAATAAATCGTTCAAAAATGAGGATTTTTCGTTAATTTTTAGTATAAATGGCTATTTTTTCTTGTTTTCAGCTTATTCCTTAACTTATTTCTGTACGAAAGTCGTGATGCTTCGTGGGGCTAGGAGCGTGTTTCCATCGCAGGTTCCCACGGGTGCCAGACTTTCGGCAGAGATATCGCTGGTGCGGTACATCTGCCAGTTTTTCTTCTCCTGATTATCGAACTTGAAGTTCACCGGTTTCACATCTTCTGCATAGTTGATGGCTACAATCACCCATTTGCCGTCGGCATTCTGATAGGCAGAGCACATCACTCCGTAAGGGTCGTTGAAGCCTTCTTCTATCTGCTTGCCATCGGCTGAGGTGGTGGCGATGTCGTAGCGCCGTGCTCCCGGACGGATGAAGCGGGAGTAGTTGCCCATCGCCCACATCAGTTTGGAATCCACAGCCCATCCGCTTTTCCAGCCATCCTTGCTGTAGATGCGGATGAGGCCGTCGCGATAGTCGCCGCCGGCAGCACGCCACCAGCTCCAGCTCTCGGCATTGGCATACACCAGGTCGTGGTGGATGACGCGAGCCACATAGAGGGCTGTCTTCATCGAGAAGTCGTAAGGGGTTCCGCCGCCTATCTCCTCATCGTTGCCCATGATGCAGATCTCGGTTTGCCAGAACTTGATGCTCTTCTGCTTGCACGCCTCGCGTATCTGCATTCTTATCTCTCTCATGTAGGGGATAGGGGTGTTGGTCCAGTAACTGTGACCGCCGATGAGGGGGAGCAGTTGCTTCACCTTGCCCAGATAGGTTTGCGTACTGTCTTTGGTAAAGAAGGAGTTGATTTCATAGCCTCGCTGCCAGTCGGTCATGTGCGTGCCGAGCAGACAGCGGTAGTCGCTCGATTCATTGATCAATATCTGGGTGTTGAGCTTGTTCTTTACCAGCGCTTTGCTCACTTCCTTTGCCACCTTGGCAAACTCGCGGTTGGTTGCCGGACTACCTTCCTGCTTCGGTCCGGTCCAGTTCCAGTGGCCATCAGGCTCATTAATCGGACTGATGTAGTCGAAGTGGATGCCATCGTGCTCTTCGATGCCTTTGAGCGAAGTGGCGATAAACTTGCCGAACTTTCCGTAGCAGTCATCCTTCAGGTTGAGCGTACCGCCGCGTCCCGTGTTGGTGGCAAGTCCGTTTTGGGTATAGAAAACCGGGGCTGAGTTGCAGAAGGCCAGGAAATAAGGCACGCCTCTCTGCTGGGCAAGCTTCAGAAACTTGCGCTGGCCAGCCTGCTTGCTCCAGTCGTAGGAGCCGTCGGCATTGAGGAAGCACTGTGTTCTGGTGCCCGGCTGAATCTGCGAAGCCTTTCCCTGTTCCTCGCTTCCGGCTCCCAGGTTGAATCGCCAGATAGAGAGTCCGATGCCTTTAGGCTTGCCCAAAGCATCATTTTCGGTAGAGAAAAGCCAGTCGGCTATCTGCTCCTGCTGCTTCTCTGGCCACAGACCGAGAAACTGCATGCTCCATGCATCACTGGCTCCGAAATGCTGAATGTGCTGTTCGGGGCTCTGGGTAAGAATAGTGTATTCTGTAGTTCCATCTTGAGCTGCCATCATGTGGAGGCTGCCCGTCATCAAGAGGAGAACTGAGAGTGCTTTGTATATCATCATATATAATATGTATTTGTTGTTATCGTTATATTTATGTATTTGTCGTTGTTGTCTATAGTTAAGTTATCCCTACTAACAGTCTTTTTCCTTTCAGATTCCTAATACCTATTCAAAACATAAATCTTTTTTTGAATCTTAACGAATTTGAATAGTCGATTTAGTTATTGTTAGTTTTGAAAATCTAAATGTTGTTGTAATTCGGCAGCAAAGGTACATGGATTGGGGCAAAAAGGAGGAAATAATTCGTTCAAAATAGGTAACAAATCGCTCAAAAATACGATTATGTATCGTTTTTAGTTTATTTTTGAGTCGTTTTGGGCAGATTTAGGGCGTTTTGATGGCAACCGCTTCTTTAATTATTATAAGCGGAGAGACAGACAGGGCATCTCGAGCAGCGAACTGAACTGCGTGATAGATGATGCCAAGGATGCTGCCAGCATTGCTACCAACGATATTACCAGTATGACGCAATCGGAGGATGGCAAACTCTGGATTTCTACCTATTGGGCGGGTGTGGAACAGTTGGATCCCGCCACGGGCAAGTACCAGCTCAGGGCAGAGAAGGTGAACCACGAGAAGGAGCAGAAACTCAACGAGGAGCGTCTGCGCTTCTTCACCAATATCACCCACGAGCTCCGCACGCCGCTCACGCTCATCCTGGGACCGCTCGACGATATCTCTCATTCGTCGGATATCTCGAAGGCTGTGAAGCATAAGCTGGCAGTGATTCATCAGAGTATCTCAAGAAATTGAAGCAAATGTAACATAGAATTTGAAGCAAATGTAATATTCATATTGCACATTCAATTTGTTTTGTGCAGAAATGCTACTTATAAATGATGATTTTAGGGGAAAGAGGTGAAAAATCTTTGGTTTTTCTTCTCTTTTCCCGTTTTTTTATAGTACCTTTGCATCGAAAATAACGATAGCAGAATTTTATAGACAAAAGGTATAAAGATTCAGCAGGACTTTGAAGAAAACAGTGTGTACAAAATAAATATATTATTAACTTATAAAATAAGGATATCAAAATGATGAAAACAGAATGGAGAGGTTTCAAGGGAAACTTGTGGCAGAGTGAGGTAAATCTTCGCGATTTCATCCAGCACAACTATACTAGCTACGATGGCGACGAGTCGTTCCTGGCAGAACCTACTCAGGCTACCAATACCCTTTGGGGTATGTTGAAGGAGCTCCAGAAGGAAGAGCGTGCCAAGGGTGGTGTGCTCGATATGGAGACCGAGGTGGTTTCAGGATTGACAGCTTATGGTGCTGCTTACATCGGCGAGGGTACTAAGGAGTTGGAGAAGGTGGTTGGTCTGCAGACCGACAAGCCTTTGAAGCGTGCCTTCATGCCATACGGCGGTATCAAGATGGCAGAGCAGGCTTGTACTACATACGGCTACCAGCCATCAGAGAAGTTGCATGAGATTTTCCACAAGTATTGCAAAACTCACAACGACGGCGTGTTTGATGCTTACACTCCAGAGATGAAGCTCGTGCGTCATAACCACATTCTTACTGGTCTTCCTGATACATACGGTCGTGGACGTATCGTAGGTGACTACCGTCGTGTAGCTCTCTATGGTATCGACTTCCTCATCGAGGAGAAGAAGAACGACCTCGCTAACATGGGCGACCGTGAGATGATCGACGACGTTATCCG
This sequence comes from Segatella copri, assembly GCF_019249655.2. Classification (NCBI taxonomy): domain Bacteria; kingdom Pseudomonadati; phylum Bacteroidota; class Bacteroidia; order Bacteroidales; family Prevotellaceae; genus Segatella; species Segatella copri. Next base: position 2,954,290 of record NZ_CP137557.1, on the reverse strand, counting down.
TCTTCGTGAAGAGGTTGCTATGCAGATCAAGGCTCTCAAGGGCTTGAAGGAGATGGCTCAGTTGTATGGCTACGATATCAGCCAGCCTGCTAAGAACGCTCGCGAGGCTGTACAGTGGTTGTACTTCGGTTACCTCGGAGCTGTGAAGACTCAGAATGGTGCTGCGATGTCTGTAGGCCGTATCTCTACATTCCTCGATATCTATATCCAGCGCGACTTGAACGAGGGTACTCTTACAGAGGATGAGGCTCAGGAGCTCATCGACCACTTGGTCATGAAGTTCCGTATGGTTAAGTTCGCCCGCATCCCTTCTTACAACGAGCTCTTCACTGGCGACCCAGTTTGGGCTACTCTCGAAGTAGGTGGTATGGGTCAGGATGGCCGCTCAATGGTTACCAAGAACGACTTCCGTTTCCTCCACACATTGGAGAACATGGGTCCTTCACCAGAGCCAAACCTCACTGTACTCTATAGCTCTCGCTTGCCAAAGTCATTCAAGCACTACGCTTCTCTCATCTCTGTAAAGACAAGCTCTATCCAGTATGAGAACGACGATGTAATGCGCCCAGTTTGGGGTGACGACTATAGCATCTGCTGCTGTGTATCTGCTACACAGACAGGTAAGGAGATGCAGTTCTTCGGTGCCCGTGCCAACTTGGCTAAGTGCTTGACCTACGCTGTTTCTGGCGGTGTTGACTCAAAGACACGCGAGCAGTGCGGTCCTAAGTATCGCGCCGTTGAGGGTGATGTATTGACATACGATGAGTTCATGCCACGTTTCATGGATATGATGGACTGGTTGGCTGGCGTTTATGTGAAGACATTGAACCTCATCCACTACATGCACGATAAGTACTTCTACGAGGCAGCAGAGTTGGCGCTCATCGATACAGATGTTCGTCGTACTTTCGCTACAGGTATCGCTGGTTTCAGCCACGTGGTTGACTCTATCTCAGCTATCAAGTATGCCAAGGTAAACATCATCCGTGATGAGACTGGTTTCCCTCTCAGCTTCAAGACCGAGGGCGACTTCCCACGTTACGGTAACGATGATGAGCGTGCTGATGAGATTGCAGTATGGTTGCTCAAGACCTTCATGAACATGATCAAGAAGCATCATACATACCGCAATTCAGAGCCTACTACATCTATCTTGACTATCACATCAAATGTAGTATACGGTAAGTTCACCAGCAATATGCCTGATGGTCGTCCAGCCGGTGCTCCTTTGGCTCCAGGTGCTAACCCATCTTACGGTGCAGAGAAGAATGGTCTTTTGGCTTCATTGAACTCAGTAGCTAAGTTGCCATACGAGTATGCCCTCGATGGTATCTCTAATACTCAGACCATCAGTCCAGGTGCTCTCGGCCACAACGACGAGGAGCGTGCCCAGACATTGGTAGGTGTATTGGATGGTTACTTCAACCAGGGTTCTCACCACCTGAACGTGAACGTATTCGGTATCGACAAGCTCAAGGATGCGATGGAGCACCCAGAGAAGGAAGAGTACCAGAACTTCACCATCCGTGTAAGTGGTTACGCAGTTAAGTTCATCGACTTGACACGCGAGCAGCAGCTCGACGTAATCGCTCGTCAGGCTCACGAGAGACTCTAAGGAAGTGAAGAATGAAGAGGGAAGAATTCTCTTGTCTCTTTGTAACATATAGATTGCCCGCTAGATTTTCTTTCCGAGGATATTTAGCGGGCAATTTAGCTTATTTAACTGCAAAATAGAACAAGATATTGATTATTTTACTAATTTTGCAGTATGAAATTGAATATAGAACAAAAAACAACTCTTTGGAGTGAAGGAGGAAAGTTTTGCCTGGATTTAGCCAAACTAATATTTGGTGGTATCATCTTGGCAAGTATCATGAAAAAGGATATAGATACAGGGAAACTTTTAGTTTTTGGTGCTCTCATAACAATGTTTCTTGCTGTATTTGGATTCTTTTTAATATTAATGTCTAAAGATAAAAAAAAGAAAGGAAAATAAATATGGAACTATTAATGTTTATGGGATTTTTTGCTCTGCTTGCTGGTGCTTTTACCCTATGGGCTTATAATGATTATCGTAAAATGTAGGCTTAAATGGGCTTCTTGTTTTTAATCATTTCTAAAAAGATAAAATAATATGGGACTGATTTATTTTTTAGGTGCCGTAACTTTTTTGATTTGCGGAGCATGTTTAACTCTTGTTTATATAATCCACAAACAAGAAAAAACTGAAGCTGGCGCATGAAGGGATTTGTTCACAGCATAGAGAGCTTTGGTTCAGTAGATGGACCAGGCATCCGATTTTTGATCTTTCTGCAAGGTTGTCCCATGCGCTGCCAGTTCTGCCACAACCCGGATTCCTGGAAGACGGGGGTAGGAGAAGAGTGGAGTGCCGATGACCTGCTGGATAAGGCAGAGCGATTCAAGAGTTATTGGGGAGACAAGGGCGGCATCACCGTGAGCGGCGGAGAAGCCCTGATGCAGATAGACTTTCTCATCGAACTTTTCGAGAAAGCCCATCAGCGCGGCATCAACACCTGTCTTGATACCTCGGCTCAACCCTTTAGGAAAGAAGGGGAGATGTTTGAGAAATTCGAGCGTCTGATGGCCGTAACCGATACCGTTCTTCTTGATATCAAGCATATCAATGATGAAGAGCATCGCAAGCTGACGCTTCATAGCAATAAGAACATACTCGATTGTGCCCGCTATCTCAGCGATATACACAAGCCGGTATGGATTCGTCATGTCCTGATTCCAGGCATCACGGATAAGGATGAATATCTGCAGCAGCTGCGCAGTTTCCTCGATACGCTCACCAACATTGAGCGCATAGATATCCTGCCTTATCATACACTGGGTGTATATAAGTACGAGAAACTCGGTATCCCTTACCCTTTGCAAGGGATAGAGTCTCCTTCAAAAGATCGCATTGATCATGCTAATGCGATACTTCAGAAATAATTTCAATGGATTCAGCCAATATGCTTGACTGAATCCATTTCTACTACTGATGCAGGCTTCGTCGTGTTCAGCTGATGCTGCTCAGCCTTAGGCTCATATTCCGCATACTTCACATTTCGCATTTGGGTCTCTACCGAACTGATGATGCGGCCCGGAATGATAGGCTTGGACACATAGTCGTTCACACCCATTTCGTAACACTCATCAATGTTGTCCTTGTTGCTGAGCAGGGAGGTGATGATGATAATCATTTCATTCTTGTCGTAACGGGCTCTTACATGCTCAATTACATCCCAACCATTAACTTCTGGCATCATCAAGTCGAGCAAGATGATGTTAGGTCTGAAGGTTTCTACCAGCTGGATGGCTTCCTTGCCACCGTAGGCTTTCTTGATTTCGATGTCCAGATTGCTGAGCATATTCACCATTTGTGCTATGTTTTCAGCAATATCATCTACTATTAAAACTCTACACTTACTCATACTCATGCTATTTTAGTTCTCGTTTTTTAGGGCATGCCTAAGTTCTCGCTTTATGAATTCCATAGATATCGCAAATGAAACCCTTGTCTGTGAGAATCTTACTCATGTCTATGTTATTAAATATCTTATGATTTGTACCGATTACGACAATCTGATACTGCTTGTTGAGCACTGCCTCGTCGCCGGTTACTTTAATTCCGTATTCTTCTTTTACTTCGTCTCTGTCTACCAATGGGTCGTAGAGGGTCGTCTTGTAGCCGGCTCCCACCAGGTTGATGTAGAGGTCAGCCACCTTGGTGTTGCGGATGTCGTCGCTGTCGGGCTTGAAAGAGAAGCCCAGAATCAGCACGTTGGTCTCGGGAGCCACGAACTTTCTGTTCTCGCAGGCACTCTTGATCTTACCCGCCATCCAAACCGCCATCTGCTCGTTCACCTCGCGTGCCGTAGAGAGGAGTGACGGAACCACATCCACCTCCTGTGCCTTGTTGATGAGGTAGTAAGGATCCACGGCGATGCAATGGCCGCCCACCAGTCCCGGTGTGGCAGGAACGAAGTTCCATTTGGTCTTTGCCGCTTCCGTTACGTCCTCAATGCTGATGCCCATCTTGTCGAAGATTTTCTCCATCTCGTTGAAGAAGGCTATTTGCACGTCGCGCTGGCAGTTTTCCATCAGTTTGCAGGCCTCTGCCACCCTGATACTTGGCGCCTTGTGGGTGCCGTGGGTAAGTACCGAAGCATAGAGACTGTCGATAATCGCGGCTGCCTCAGGGGTAGAACCGCTGGTTACCTTCACAATGTTCTCGATGGTGTGCACCGTGTCGCCCGGATTGATGCGCTCTGGTGAGAAACCAACGTAGAAACTCTGGTTAAGTTTTAGTCCTGAGGTTGCCTCAAGCAGTGGGGCGCATACTTCTTCGGTGAGTCCCGGATATACGGTTGATTCGTATACCACGATGTCGCCTTCCTTCAGAATGCTGCCCACGGAGCGTGTGGCATTTCTTACGCAGCTGATGTCTGGCTTGTTCGACTTGTTGACGGGCGTTGGCACTGCGATGATATACACGTTGCAGGCTCTGAGGTTTTCTATATCGCTCGTCAACTTCAGCCCGTGAGCCAAAGCCTTCGACAGTTGCTTGTTGTCAGACATTTGCTTGTTGGCGAGTTTATTCACCTTGGCGGCATTGATGTCGTAACCCCATGTCTCATATTTCTTTGAGAATAAGCAGGCAAGGGGGGTACCCACATAACCCAATCCTATTACTCCTATCTTAAACTCAAAAGATTTGTTTATCATATAATATCGTTTTATTAATTGTTTAATTTCTATTTTGATTTTCATTTCCCAGACGTCCGTTTCCCTGTCATCCGTTTCCCAGGTCAGTAAACCTTAGATACCTTCCAGCTGAGCATAGCGGGAGGTCTTTTTCGGATTCCAGGCATCCTTGTAGGATGTTCTGAAGAACAGCTCCTGCAGATGTGCCGAGAGTCGGGCAAAGCGCAGGAAGTAACCTGTGTATGGCGACATCAGCGGCGTGAACCTGTAGAGGAACAGTGCCGTCTTCTTTCTTTCCGTTACCAGAAGCACCAGCAGGAAGGCAAACTGCGAGAAGCATACTCGGATAAAGTAGCCCAGAGCCAGCACCTCCACGATGTGTGTGTTGAAGGTAATCGCCAGGTTGATGATATACCACAGCCACAGGAAGTTGAGGAAGCAGTCGAACATCACGCTCTCCATGTTGGATATCCAGTTCAGGATGCTCCAGTTCTTGGTAGGCAGCAGGATGTCGATGTGCTTGCGCAGGCGGAATCTCACGAGCGATCGCGACCATCTTATTCTCTGGTGATAGAGCTTGTACCATTTGGTAGGCACGTTGGTCATGCAGATGGCATCCTCCACGAATTTCACCTTGTAGCCTGCCTTTCTTATCTTCTGCGTCAGGTCGCCGTCGAGTCCCGGTCCTATATCCCAGTATCCCACCTCCTTGAGCGTCTGCGTCTCGAAAGCGCCGAAGGCTCCCGAAATGATATGGTAGATGCCCAGTTCGCTGGTCACGATGCGTCCCACCTGTATTCGCTTCAGGTATTCAAAAGCCTGCAGCGACGAGCAGATGGTAGCCTTGTAGTTTCTCACCTCAATGCATCCACCCACGGCTTTCACCTCTCCATCCAGATAGAATGGGATGAGCACTTTCTCCAGGGCATCGCGGTCGAGCGAGGAGTCGGCGTCGAGGCTCACGATGTATTTGCCCCTTGCCATGTAGGCTCCGTAGTTGCTGGCTGCTGCCTTTCCGCCACGGGTTTCCAGTCGCAGATAGTGCGTAATGAGTTTCGCACGATACAGGTCGGTGCATATCAGTTTGGTGTCGTCGTCGCTACCGTCGTCCACCACGATGATTTCGTAGTTCCGGTAGGTCTGCTCGTTCAGCGACTTCACCATCTTATAGATGTTCTTGCCTTCGTTCTTTCCCGGTACCAGGATGCTGATGAGGGGATTCTCTCGGTAGAGATAGAACTTAGCAATCTCATTTTCCTTTTCTCTCTTGTTCCTGTCCATCAGTCGCCAGAAGATCACCAGGTATTCCAGGATGTAGTATCTAGGCATCTCGATGTAGAAGAGAAACCAGTAGGTGCTCACGATGCTCGACAGCGAGAGTGTCGATATCCAGTCCCAGAAGTGGTTCAAGTTTTCTGCAATGTTAAACATAGGCGTAGTTCCCTTTCTTCTGTTTGCTTATCTCAGCACGGTGAGCGTCAGGATGGAAAGCAGTATCAGTACGCCGGCGATGAGGATGAGCACGGCTACCAGCTGCTTGTAGAGTTTCACGCGCTTCATGATCTTGTCGTCTTCCTTCGGAGTGAGGTCGAGTGTTTCCTGTTGTGGTTTCACTTCCTCTTCTTCCGATATTGGCGATTCTGCGTAGCCGCAGTAGTCATCCGGCGTCAGCTCTATAAAGCTCATCTGGTTAAAGAAGTCTTCATATTGTCCGCTGGTCAGTGCTCTCTTCGTGCTCAGCACGCAGCATACTATCTGTTCCGGTTCTATGTCGGTAGCAATCTTGCGGATGGCCTTCGACATCTCCTTGCTCAGCTGTTGCTGTGCCGCTTCCACGCTCATGTCGTCGAACGCCATGAAGGTGACGTAGAAGATGTTGTTGTTGTAGGATACCTTGTGACTGTTGAAGAGGCGGCATAACTGAGCCTGGATAGACTCCTTGATTCTCACCGTCTCCTGGTTCTTGTCGAGTATCCATATCTTACCCACCATCACGGTCAGCTCGTCCTTGCGGTATGTCTCCAGCAACTGGCGGCGCAGGCGGTTGATCAGCAGCGAGTATTCCATATAGTTATCGTATGTGTTCGACATGTTGCTGAACATGAGTCCAGTCTTTGTCAGCATACGGATTCCTTCTTCCGTTATCTCATAGTCTACCACATCTCGCGGCACCAGTGCGTTCACCGGATAGGTGCTCTGGCAGTAGCAGCAGGTGGCCTTGGTGAGTGGGGTGGTGAACGAACTCTCGCAGTCGTTGCAGGAGTAGATCACCGCCGGACGTTCGTAGTCCACACCGATGTGGCGCAGCTTCTTGTGACACTTCGGGCAGATGAGCATACCACCCACATTATAGGCACTTTCCGGAGCCACGTTGGCGCAGGAGAAGTGGTGGATGATGTTCTGAATCTTCAAATTAGAGCTGCCGCAGTTTGGGCAGCACTCTGTGTAGAGCAGATGGCTGTGGTTGCACTTAGGGCAGAGGTGCTCCTTGATGAGGTAGTGACTCTTGCGCAGTGCTCCGCATTCCACCATACTGTCCTTGAAGGTGAACATTTCGGCAAGATGGAAGAGGCTCATGCTGTGGTAGTGCTCGAAGATAGGGTTGATGTAACCCAATGACGATTTCTCCATCAGTCGGTGGCCCAGCACTCTCTGGTCTCTGGATAGCAGGTATCTCAGGATGTTGGAGAACAGCTGGTTGGGCTGCGTAGGTCGTGCTATCTCCTGCTTGATGCCGTATTTCTCCCTGGCTTTCTTAATCTTGTCGATAATCTCGTACACCTTCTCGTTGCTCATGTCGCTCACGTAAGCATCCACGATGTAGTCAATCATCTGTTCCTTTCCCGATACTGCCGTGTTGGCAAATATCGGTTTATAGCTGCATTTATACGATAGGATAGGGCTGGCTCCAAACATGATTGCATGGAACGCACGCTCACTCGCCGTATTGATGTATATGCAATCGAAGTAGTCGGACTGGATATCTGGTGTTGAGTCAACATCAACGAAGCTGTCGATGGTCAGCACCATGTCTCCACGCTTGTTTCTTCTGAGTCCAATCATTTCTTCTCTGTGTTGTCTGTTTCTTTATTCTTTTCCGTAGAGATCAGCTTCGAGCTTCTCACTACGTTCTGGTTTCTATCCACTGGGATGGTGTACATCGGCAGCGGTCTTGGGTCGAGCATGGCACTCAACTTGTTGATTCTCACTCTCACTGGCAGTCGGTTGCTCATCACCCATGCCGGAACTCGCTGGTTGGGGCGGAAGGTGAACATGGCTACCACGGCGTTGGCATCGTGCGAGAAGTTGCTCTGAAGGTGCTTCGGAATTTCCTCCACTCTCAGACCCACCATCTGCAGCTTCGCCTTCAGTTCCAGGTCGTTGTTGATGATGATGTCAGCATCGTCTGGGCTTTCCATGTACTTCACCTTCGAGTTGGGCACGTAGGTGATAACTCCCAGGTGGCATGCTGCATAGTCGGTATGCTGGATGGCCATTACTTCGTCGCTCTTGAACACCAGCGTCTTGTCGCTCACGTTAATCTTGGTAATGTAGGCATCGGCTGGAGCGCAGCAGTAGTGTATCAGTCCCTTGCTGTAGAGGCTTGTTCTTGAGTAAGGCATCGAGGCATTCTGCATGTCGGCACCTCTTCTTGCCATGAAGTTATAGGTGGTGTTCTTGGCTCGTGCGTAGATTTCCACCTTGTTAGCCTGTTTTCTCAGCTCTTCTTCCACTTCGGCAATCTCCGCATCCAGGGCGTTTCGCTTGCTGTTGTCGGTGAGTCCGTAGTAGATGTCTGATGTTTCCGAGGCTTTCTGCTTCTTCAGTTCGGCGAGTCGGGTTCTGAGCACGGGAATCTCTTCTCTTGCCAGCTGTGCCTGTACCTCCATGTCGTGGGTTTCCTTCACGGCAGTAGGCAGGATGTTGGGGTCATACTGGTTTACGATGTTTCCCAGCAGCACGTAGGAGTAGAGTGTGTCTCCCTTGTGTACCACCTCGCCTATTTCCTTGTTCACCTTCAATATGTAGATGTCATCTACGGCAGATATCGGATTTTCATCCAGGGTGATGTATCCGTCGTAGATAACCCATATCATTCGGGTGATGATATAATATGCCGCCAGAACGATGACCAGCAGGAATATCAGCGCGAAGATAATCTGCTGCCTGGCCAGTCGGTGGCTCTGCGACTTCAGCAAGTCGGCCATAGCCTGTTCTTGTGGCGTATTATTATATTGAAACTCATTCATAGTTCTATTTCCTTGAATATATTGTTGTTGTCGTAGATGCTTACTGCCTTCTCAATGTTGATGATGGCGAGTCCGCGGTTTAACATCAGCTTATACATTCTCTCCATGCTTTCCAGGAGTCCCGTATATTCGTCCATTCGCATCAGGTAGTTGTACCCCTGCTTCTGGTTCTTGTAGGCAAATCTTCGCATGTCGATGTATTTGCTGGTCTGGTTGATGTGGTAAGCTTCGGTGGCGATGGCCTGGTTCAGGTTTTCTATTCTCTTGAGCAGGATGTTTACCGACTGCTTGATTTCCTTCACGTCGGTGTTGCGGCTGCTTCTGATGATTTCCTTCTCCGTTTCCAGTGCCTTGCGCTTTCGTGGATTCTCGTTATAGATAGGGAAGGTGAATCTTACGCCCACGTCGCCGTTGTTGCTTATCTTGTTGTTGCTTTGCCAGTAGCTTGACCATCTGGCGAAGGGTGTGATTCTTGTTGTTCCCAGATAGTTCGAGAGTTTGCTGTCGTTGTCGGCTATCTGTTCCTTCACCATCACGATTCGTGCGTCGATGCTTTCCTCGTCTATGTGTCGCCAGAGGGCCGCCGTATCTACGAGCACTTTGGATGGCTTCATTCTGTAGATAGGCTTGTTGGAGATGTCACGGTCGGAGCAGAGGATAGAGATGTCGTATTCTGCTTCCAGTTTTTCGTTCATCACCTTCAGCATCTTGTCGTTGCTGATTCGGTCTTTCTCCAGCATGTACTGGTATGCCTCGTTCATGATGTCGAGGTTGTCCAGCCGGTGGGCTATCACTGTGCCGATGTAGAAGTTATACTGTTCGGTGAGGTCATCGGCTGCTTTTTCGTAGATGTCGGCCGTCTGTCTCTTCTTTCCTTGCAGTCTTGAGAGTTCGTTGGCTAGAGCCACCTTGGTTCTTTTTTCTTTTCCCTGGTAGAATTTGCTGTTGATGATGTTCCATCCCAGTTCGGCTTGAACCTTAGCCTTATATTTTGATACCTGTTCGGCGTCGTCGTTTTCTGAGTCAAAGTAGGCGTCTGGCCGGGCATAAACCTGTCCGGTTACTTCCAGTCCGTTGTGGCGTTTGATGGCGAGCTGTTCGTGTGCCGTCTTCGCCCAGTACAGGGAATCAGTTTTTTTGATGTCCGCTGTATGTTGTTTGTTGAGTCCCAGGTCAATGACCGGTGATTTTACCCATATTGGGTTATTGAGTAGGGTGTCGAGTTGTGCGAAGCGTTGTTTGAAGTGTCTGAGTACGTTGTTGTTTTTCAGATTTTCATATACGAGCATTTTAGGGCTAAAGCTCTTTTTCTTCAGCTGTTGCTGCCTTTGAGCCTGAGCCATAGCGCTTTGTCCTCCGAGTGTGATGAGGAGAGCAGTAGTCGTATATAGTATCAAATTTTGCTTCATTGTTTTTTGGTTTAAACACTATGAATGCAGCCGCAAGCTGTTGCAGCTGCATTCAACTAGTGTCTTCTTGAGTTTTTTATTCTCTAGTATTTCTTATCTTGCTATTTAGTGCCATAGCCTGTATTTGATCCAGAAGTGGCACCATCAACCAATTGGTAAACCTTGAGTCGGTTCTTACCGTAAGCTACGTAAATCAGACCATTATAGAGTGTTACGTAGTTAGCAGAGTTCCAAACTACTCTTCCCTGTTCGTTGGTAATACCAGTAACTCGGGTCTTGGCGTAAACTGCTGGTTTGCCATCCACCATCTTGTTCTTGTCGAGAACTACGAGACCGTAACCTCCGCAAGCCAGATAGACATACTTGTCGTCGAATGTCACACCGTTGGCATAGCCTTGAGGCTTGAATGTGGATGCAGTAAGCGGAGCTTGCCATGTCCACTTCTCTGCGCCGGTATTCTTGTCGTAACAAGTAAGACCGTTTGCACTTCGGCATACATAGACGTTGTTTCCGTCGATGGCTATGGTGTTCTTACCATTGTTTGGTGCAATCTCTGAAACGGCGATTGATTTCTGTGGTGTTACAGTTGTGATGTCATCACCAGCATTGAAAATCTCCAGTGTTCCAGCTACAGGCGTTTCTGCGCTATTAACTTCGTCATTATAATATAAGGTGGCAATCTCGCCATTGTTCAATGCGATGTGCTTAGCCTTGCCTGGAGTCTTCTTGTTGCTCAGCAGTTCCAGTGTGTTAGGGTCGTAAACCTCATAACCTCTGGTACTTGTTACGAGCAGTTTGTCACCGTCGCGAACGATTGCATTCTCATCCTCATTGTTGCTCTGGTTGTTCTCCAGAGGAACGATGATCAGCGGATTGATGGCTGCATCACCGATATTCTTAACCTCAGTATTCAGCAGTCCGTTGCTCTTGAGGTCGATTCTTGCCATCATGGCTCCTGCATCACTCTGCTTGCCAGTATTCTTGTTTGTATATCCGTAGTTGCCTACCACATACAGGTTTGGAGTAGATGATTTGCCATCTACCATCAGATGGTTGAAATCCAGTGATTTATCAGTATCCTGCAAGAACTGCAAGAGTTTTGTCTGCTTCTGGTTGTCTGTCTCGAATACCTCGATACATCCGCCATGTCCTTTTCCACGAGTGTGGTATGACATATAGAGCTTTCCGTTGTATGGCTGGATACAGGTAGCAGTGATGTCTGTATGGGTATGGTCGTAGAGGACTTCACCCACCTCATCAATATGTGGTGGAGTAGGAACGTCTGGGTTCAGCGTGTAGCCACATTCTGCCTTTACCAGGGTAACAGGTGCACTGTTGTTTCTGAAGTTGTGGACTTTACCTGATCCCAGGAACTGGATGTCGCTGAATGCGAGGTTACCAGAATCATCGTTGTCGAAATGATCTGCATCTATGTAGAATTCGCCACCGGTATCCATAGCGTTGAACATATAGCAGTCCATCAGTGAGGCAGGGCTTCCGCTACCATTATATTTGATGACATTTGCCTTGATATAAGCTTTAGAGTTGGCGCCCTGCAGGAAGATCATGGCACTGGCATTCTTGTTGCACTGAAGGGTTCCTTCTACTTCTATGCTGCTGTTGTTCACCAGATAGATGTTGTTGCTGGAAGCAAGCAAAAGATTCTTTGCCTTCAGGTAGCTGGTATGTAAGGCGCTGCCTTGTCCATCACCGCCCGTAGACTTGAATTCGCCTGTCAGCTCCAGAGAACAGCAGAAGAGTTGACCGCTTCCTTGGAGAATCAGGTCTTTCATCTTGCAGTTACCATCAATGTTTACGACACCATCAAGTTCGACGGGTTTGTCTTCGATTCCCTCGATGCCGCCTTGTATATTTGTATAAGCGTTAGCCTGGTTCTTGAATTCGTTGCAAATAAGTTTGCCTCCGATATAAACACTGGCATTGTTCACTTTGAATGTATGTCCTTTTAAGTTTAAATCGCCTGCAATCTTGAAGATACCTCTGTTGTGAACTTCCAGGTCTGCATTGCATTCGAAGTTTCCGTAGCAGAGGATTTTTCCGCCGTTCTGATTAGGAAAAATGTTTCCACCTGTCCATTTTAGTGTTCCACCTTTTAATACTACGATGGTGTAGTTTCCCTCTGTCCAAGTTGAGTTGCATTCATAAGTTCCTGCTACGTATATTGTATTTCCATTAAGATGGTAGTTTTGATTGAAAGCGATGGTTTCGCCTGGTGCAATATACATATCTGTGTTTGCAGGTAAATTATATGGCTTGTAGTTTGACATCTTTTCCATTTTGGCAAAGTCCAATCCTGTTGGTTCAGCCTCCATGGTATATGCCTGGTTTAAATCGGCAGATGTTACTCCTGCCGCTCTTGTTGCACTTGGTCTTTTGAAGTTATAGACACGTGCAGCCAGTTGCTGAGCATCCGTAATCGAGGTTACTTCCTTTCCTATGATTCCTGTTTCTGCAGGATTCGGAGTTGGAGTAGGGGTATCATTAGAGTCGCTACAAGATGCCAGGAGCATTGCAGCGAAACCGAATGTTGCCAATTTGATATTTCTTGTTTTCATATCAGTTCGCTTTTTAAATCGTTAGTTTACATCCTTAACGTTATACTTTCTTTTTGAGCGGTCTTTCTAGTTTTATAGGTTTGTTCTCCCACTAGAACCCCATTGGGATGGTAGTGAGAGAACATTCTTTTGATAATTGATTAATTATTACTTTGTCTGGGTCAACTTGAATACCTGTACGCGGCTCTTACCATAAGCTACGTAGATATAGCCGTCCTGACCAATTGTTACATAGTTCGCAGAGTTAGCTTTTGCCCACTTGCCGTTCTCCAGGAAGCCGTTGAATGCGGTGCGATGGCAAAGCTCCGTACCATCTTTCTTGTTAAGAACAACTACACCGTAACCACCTGCTGCTACATATACGTAGTCGCCACTGATTGCTACGCCATTGCAGTAACCCTTCACGCTACCATACTTTTCGCTGTTCTGGTTTGCGATGACAGGAACCTTGTAAGACCAAACCTTCTTGCCGTTGGCATCGTAGCGAACGAGACCTTCCTCGCCCTGGCAAACATAGATATCTGTTCCGTCAACAGCAACAGTGTTCTTGCCATCCTCAGGACCTACATTACCATTAGTAGTAAATGTTGTTGTAGCTTTACCCTGACTGAGGTCAATGCCGTTGAATACATTTACAGTACCTGTTGTGTTCTTACCTGTAGCCAACAAGCTATAGAGGTTGCCGTTAGCTGAAGCAAGCCCCTTGGCGTCTGCTGTAGTCTGGAAATATGTATGACCGAAGTTGCTGTCGTAGAACTCGTAACCTCTTGTAGAAGACATAACGATATTATCGCCATACTTCACTACGCAGTTAGCATCGATACCGTTATTCTTGTTCAATGCATCGAGAACATACTGGGTCATATTTGTAGAATAAACATTGTTCTCCAAAGGAACAACGCCGAGGAATGCACCCTTGTCGATGTCGGTAGCAGCGATGTATGCCTTGTTGTTGTCAACCATTACGTGATTGATGTCAATCGATGTATTTCCTTGAACTGCCTGGTCGCCGACAAGTTTGTTGTCAGCCATGTGGAGAACCTCAAGACCACCCTTCAGGTTTGTTTTGCCGTTGCCATGAGTGTGGTAAGATACATATACGTAGTTGCCAACGGTCTGGATGCAAGATGCAGACATGCCATTGTTGTCGCCGAATGAAGCAACCAAGTCGAGCTTAGGAGTAGCCTTGGCATTCTTTGCATCTTTGCTCAGAATATAGCCATACTGTTCATTAGCCTCATCCTTTCGTTCAACAAGTGCACCATCAGTTGCCTTGTCGTAGTCGAGGTATGATGCAGAGATGTCAAGGTCGCCAGAAGAAGGCATTAGTGTAGTACCCATGAAGCACTTGCTCATCTGCAACAGAAGTACAGAGTTTGTACCAGGAGTAGCGAATGCATTGATTGTAGCATTACCATTGTTTGTGAAGTTATCTGCCTTGATGACGGCTACGGCATTATCGCCCTGCAACTCAATCTGAGCAGCAGAAGCGTTGTCTGTAACGAGGTTGTTCACGTTGATAACACCGAGGTCTGCAATCTGAATCTGACCGCCATTCTTCAAGTTAAGCTGGGCTTCACCCACTTTATCAATAACCTTGTGGTCCTTTTCGCCCTTATATGTGTTGTTGGTTACATTTACGTAGTTAGCCTTGATGAGAGAACCATTCTCCAGGTTGAGCTGCTTAGTAACCTTAACTACTGCATTTGCGTTAGATGCATCCAAAAGACCTGTGATATTGAGGTTTTCTGACTTGCAGAAGCCACCCACCTTCAATGCACCGGCAAGGTCAACCTTTGTTGCATTCAGGATGTTTCTTGTAGCTGTAACTACAGCGCCATCTTCAATGGTAAGGTTCTTAGCACGGATTGAACCGTCGATGTAAGCCTTAGCGCCACTCTTGAAAGTGATATTCTGGGTAGGGTTAACCTTTGATTCTACAGCACCGAAGCCGCCATGAAGTTTATCCTGTTCGCCCTGACCTTCCCAAGAAGCATAGAGTTCACCTTCTACAACGATATTGTTGTTGCTATTGGTAGCCTTGATAATACTGCTGGCTGCGCCATATACCTTATCGGTAGCCTGAATCATAGAGCCTGTGCCTGTATATTCAAGGATAGCACCCTTGGCCAATACAATCGTGTTTCCACCGAGAGACTCATTATAAGTCATCTTGCAGTCACCGCTAATGAAGATGGTTACACCCTGAATCTTCTTGCCTGTAAAGTCAAGCTTGTTCTGGTTCTTGATAACGTAAGTGTTTGTTGGATTGTCCTTGCTGTAAATCAAATCAGTAGCAGCATTGAGCTCCTTGATTACATTTGGCTTTGTTGGGAAATCCGGCATTGCAGTTACGAAGTTTGTAGCTGAAGCTCCTCTTGTAGCGAAGAACTTGCGAGCCATAGCAGTGCTGTTCTTGTAATTGATTACAGAACTTGGGGTTGAAGCTGTAAGTTCAACAGAATTAACCTCTGGCTTTACACCATCGCCACCAGTAGGATCGCTGTTGCTGTCGCTACATGATGCGAAAACGAATGCCGCCAAACCGATGGCAGCAAGCTTAGAATTGATTACTTTCATATCTATTATAAGTTTAAATTGTACTTACGAATTTATTATCTTTTACGATCTTCGTCTTTGTTTTTGGTTTAACATTCAGTAGTTTATGCGCTTGATAGTGTATTTAGTTGCTACGCTATTTTACTCATACCTGCTATTATCGGGTGCAAATTTAATGTAAATTTTCCAAAACAAGACAATTTTCTGCGTTAAATAAGCTTAATTTTTCGTGTTTTGTGCTGATTGCCACCATGTTGACTTGTTGTGCACGATAACGAGGGAGTATTTACTTGCCAGAGATGCCCTGTGCCCATTC
Organism: Segatella copri; assembly: GCF_019249655.2. Classification (NCBI taxonomy): domain Bacteria; kingdom Pseudomonadati; phylum Bacteroidota; class Bacteroidia; order Bacteroidales; family Prevotellaceae; genus Segatella; species Segatella copri. The sequence continues at coordinate 2,938,464 of NZ_CP137557.1, read as the reverse complement.
CGGTATTTCCGTTACGTACTCCTTGAACACCTTGCCGTCGGTCATTCGGAAGAGAAGCTGGGCCTCTACGCCGTCTGTAGAATTATCGTAGACGTAGGTGCGGTCGGCGTATTGTGATGCTATTCCGCAATTGATGATGGACTTTGCGTATCTTGAAATGATTTTTGCGATTGGAACATCGTGACCACCCTTCATGACTCTTGCTGCAATTCTTGAAGCATTGATGGTTGGAGATGAAGTTCCAACGAAAAAGAGGCGAATGAAGAAGCCGGCTTCTTTCGCTCTTTGGATAAAGTTTATTTTCTCGTCTGTTGACATGACAGTCTCGAAAATCATACTATGTTTGCTTTTCAGGCACTCTTCTCTTTGCTCTTGGCAATATTGGGCAGCCTTCAAAACGGCTTCCTGGTTGTTCCAGTCGCCAAACATGTGTTGGGCTACATTGTCGGGGTTGATATAGAGCGAGTCCTCTAGCCAGTCGTGTTGCAGAACTCGGCTGGTTATGGTAGTCTTTCCGGATCCGTTTGGTCCCGCAATGACTATGAGAACTGGTTTATGTTGTTTTGTGTCCATTAGTTCAAGTTGAATTTTTGTCGTTGTTCCTTTGCCATTTTTTGCATGTTGGCAAAGAGCTTGTCATGGGCTTCCTGGTTTTCTCTGTTGTAGATTTCCGCAGCCTCATGCATAATCTGGGCCAGCATCTCGTCTGTTGGCTCTTCCATGCTTGTCAAGCGATAGCTATTTAGTTCTTTTTTTATGAAATCATAATTATATTCATTTTTGTAGTCGAACGACTCTGGTGAGTTGATGCCTTTAGTCATGGCTGCAATTCTTGGGTCTATAACTAAGTCTGCCCTGGTTATTTTCTTAGTCTTTGTCTTGTTGGTAGACACAGCCTTGTTGGGAGACAATATTTTCTTCAGTGCTTTGACTGCCTTGCTTATCGTCTCGTAATCCTCGTTGGCTATTCTGCTGACGAGTGATTGGTATTCTGATTGTAACTCTAATGCTGTCATAATTCTCTTCGTTTTAAAACCGCTGCAAATATACGATTATTTTGTGAAACCTACAAGGAAAAGCGGCTTTTTTTCGAGAAAAACAGGTTTTTTATGGGTTGGGGTGTTGGTTGGGTACCCCTGTTTTTGCCTGTGATGTGAACCCTATGCTTCCGAACTTTGTATATACAGCGTGTTATTAAAGGTAAAGGAAATGAATATCAGGGTTTTAGATATAGGTTTTTATATGAAATAATATAGTTTTTTTAGGGAGTAGGGTTCACATCACACCCTGCCTTCACCATTTTCGACTCGATTTCGATTCTGTTTTGACTCCATTTCGCCAATGGCTTGTTGGGGATTCTCTGTTAGTCACTGAGAAATTTCTGTTAGTCACTGAGGATTCTCTGTAAGTCACTGAGATGGGGCTTACTTGAAGCTAGAATGAGGCTTAAGTAAAGGTTAACTGAGACTCACGTAAAGGTTGAATGAGGCTCAAACCAACTTGGAATGAGGCTTACTTCGATTCGGAATGAGGCTTACTTCGATTCGGAATGAGGCTTACTTCTTTTTTTCTGAAGTTTCGCAAGTAGCATTCTACCGTCCCCGAAGGGGGCGAATGTGAATAACCGCGGGTGGAATGCCCGAAGGGAATGGAACCTGCGGATAGTTACAGATACTCTCTTATCGTCCCCGAAGGGGGCGAACAGGAGCAAGGCTGGATGTGGTTCGCCCCCTTTGGGGACGCTTTCTCCCTACTATTGGTTGTCCGCAGGTTCCATGACCTTTGGTCATTCCACCAGCGGTTATTGAAAGTTGGCCCCCTTCGGGGACTGGAGGTTACTTGCGAAACTTGATTTTTTTTTCTTTAAATTTCTTCTTTTCCCTGCAACTTTCCTGCAACTTCTTTCGTCTAACCATCAGAATTTAGAAACGTAAAATTGGAAAGATATGAAGAAATTTGGTTTTTGGGCGGTGGCTGCCGCCTTGTTACTTGCCCCTATGGGCTTCTGTTCCTGCAGCATGGGGTCTACTACCACTTCTGAAATGAAGGGAGGACTGGACTATGTGCAGGATGATTTGAGAGAGAAACCTTTCAAGGCAATCGACGTGGATGTGGTTGCCAGCGTTTATTATACACAGAACAATGGCGATGAATGCAGCGTTCGACTGGATTACTCTGCCATCAAGGATGCTGAGTTCGCAGAGAAACTCAAGGAGAAACTCAAAGTGGTTTATCGTGACGGCGAGGTGAAGATCGGTCTCACCGGAAGACTCAAGGTGCCTGCCATGTGCAGCTCAGAAAAGAATAGGCTCAAGATTTATATCACCAGCCCCGACCTGGTGAAGATTACACAGGAAGGCGTGGGCTCCTTCTATGCCAAGACCATCAACAGCGACCGACTGGAAATCGATAACGAGGGCGTAGGCTCCGTTAACATCGACAAGATTCTCGCCAACAAACTGGATGTTACCAACGAAGGTGTGGGTTCCGTCAGCATCGATGATGCCAAGGGCGATGTGATGAAGATTGATAACGAAGGCGTAGGCTCCGTTAAAGTGGGTCGCGTGGCTATGGGCGACCTGAAGGTGGATAACGAGGGTGTAGGCTCCGTAACGCTCGATTTCTTTAAGGGCGAAAATCTGAAGATCAACAATGATGGCGTGGGCAAGGTTAGCGCCAAGGTGGATTGCCAGGTTCTGAACGTGGATCTGGATGGTGTTGGCGGCGTGCATCTGAGCGGCGTTACCGGCAAATATACCCGTCACAAGGATGGTGTGGGAAGCATCTCTGACGGAGGACTGAAAGTTGGAAGATAAGGAAGACTGAAAGTCGGAAGATAATCTGACTTTCAAAAAAACAAACGAGCAAGTTAGCTTCCGCTAGTATAGTTATATATTTTCTTTTATATATTTTTCTTTTATATATATTATATAATATATTATACTAGCGGAAGCTAACTTGCTCAAATTTGAACAAAAGTTGTTAGAGAGAAGTAAAAAATGCTTGTTTCAAGCAATTCTCGTCAAGCTATCAGCAGTCCTTAGAAGTCCCACTTCATACCCAGGCAAGGGCGAACCTTTGCTCCATCGGTGCTACCGAAATTATTCGTAATCTCTACCTCACCACCCAGACTCAGGTTCTCGCAGCCGAAGTGCTGACCTACATTGTACCAGAGCTGTGGCTCGGTGATGAATACCGTGTGGCGGGTCTTTGCCTGTCCGTCGCCATCGAATGTGGCGTGAGTCTCCCACCAGAAATCAGCGAAGCCGTCAAACTTCAATCCCTTTACGCCGAAGAGGTCGTTGCAGGTCCATACGGCTGTCAGCTGCATCGGAACATTCTGGTCTTTCTTGCGGATGGTCTTGTAGAGCACATCCAGGTTCAGGGTGTTCTTGTAGGTGGCATCGTGAATGAGATACTCCACACCAAAGAGCCATGCGTTGTTGATAGGGTAGTTCTTGGTGATACCGCCATTGTACTCAGCATGCAGACTCCAGTTTTTCAGGCTTGAATCCTTCCAGAAATTCAGCGCGCGCGAAATCTCGGTGTAGGTTCCGCCCAGGGAAACATTGTCGCTGTTGGGGTCCATCTTGTCGTAGTTGAAGTCGTGGTCAACGAAGAAATACGTGCTTCCCCATTTGTCCTGCTTGAACATCTCCAATGTCAAAGTTACATACTTGCGGTCGGTGCCGAAATCATAGAGCACCTGAGCGTTGGTCTGGGCTAATGCCTTGCTTGCAGGAAGCAATGCCAATGCCATGAGAACCAGGCTTTTCAGCTTTTTCATAAATCTTTTTCTTTAAATATTAAAATGTTGTTTAAATGATATCTTGAAAATCAAAAAAGAGGCCACGGATATCACATCCACAGCCTCCTAAAAACTATTAAAACAAATGATCGCCTAATAGGCGAATAGCGGATAGTCCTTCATCGTCTCGTTCACCTTCTCGCGAACACGGGCAATCACCTTCTCGTCTTCAGGAGCATTGAGCACTTCCTCGATGAGTTCTGCGATGAGGTGCATCATGTCTTCCTTGGCGCCACGGGTTGTCATGGCCGCTGTTCCGAGACGGATTCCTGAGGTCTGGAAGGCTGAACGGGAATCGAAAGGAACCATATTCTTATTTACTGTGATATCGGCAGCAACGAGAGCATTCTCGGCTACCTTACCTGTAAGATCTGGATATTTTGAACGCAGGTCAACGAGCATGGAGTGGTTGTCGGTACCACCGCTCACGATGCCGAAACCGCGACCAATCAGGTCGTCAGCCAGCACGGCTGCGTTCTTCTTCACCTGAGCTGCATACTCCTTCCATGAAGGCTGCAGGTTCTCATTGAAGGCTACTGCCTTGGCAGCGATGACGTGCTCCAGCGGACCGCCCTGCTGGCCAGGGAATACGGCTGAATTGAGGAGCATGCTCATCTTCTTCACCTCGCCCTTCTTGGTAGTCAAGCCCCAAGGATTCTCGAAGTCCTTACCCATGAGGATGATACCGCCACGAGGACCACGCAGGGTCTTGTGGGTGGTAGAAGTAACGATGTGTGCATACTTCAATGGGTTGTCGAGCAGTCCGGCTGCAATGAGTCCGGCTGGGTGAGCCATATCAATCATCAGGAGGGCACCCACCTCGTCGGCAATCTTGCGCATGCGGGCGTAATCCCACTCACGGCTGTAGGCGCTACCGCCACCGATAATCAGCTTAGGCTTGTGCTCCAGCGCCAGCTTCTCCATCTCGTCGTAATCCACGCGGCCCGTCTCCTTGTTCAGGTTGTAGCCGATAGGGTTGTAGAGGATGCCCGAAGTGTTGACGTGGCTACCATGAGAGAGGTGGCCACCGTGGTCGAGGTTCAGTCCCATAAAAGTATCGCCCGGCTTCAAAACGGCGAGCAGAACGGCTGCGTTGGCCTGTGCACCTGAGTGAGGCTGCACGTTGGCATACTCAGCGCCGAAGAGTTTCTTGACGCGCTCGATGGCGAGGTTCTCCACGATATCCACCACCTGGCAGCCACCATAGTAGCGTTTGCCAGGCAGACCCTCGGCATACTTGTTGGTAAGGTAAGAACCCATAGCGTTCATCACCTCGTCACTTACGAAATTCTCAGAAGCAATCAGCTCCATACCCTTCAGCTGACGCTGATGTTCTCTTTCGATTAAGTCGAAAATCTCTTGATCTTTTACCATTCTTTATACTTTTTATGGTTGATATTAATGAATTCGGGTACAAAAATAAGCAATATCTCTCAAACTACCAAATAAATTGAAGTATTTTGAGTGATATTGCTTACTTTTTGTTATATTTCTATTGAAAAACTACTTGCAAAGCTCCACTTTGCCCAGTTTCTGCTCCTTGTCGCAGTAGTGGCAGCGCACGATGCCCTGCACCTTGTCTACGGTGTGGAAGAGGGTCTGCATAGGCTCGTTGTTGGTGATACACTTAGGGTTGTTGCACTTTACGATGCCCTTCAGTGTGTCTGGAGTCTTCACGGTCTTCTTCTCCACGATTTCGTAGTCCTTGATGATACTCAGTCCGATGTTAGGAGCCACCACAGAGAGGCGGTTGATTTCCTCGTCGGTGAAGTACTTGTTTGCCACCTTGATGATACCCTTCTTGCCAATCTTCTTGGAAGGCAGGTTGTAGCCGATGGTGACAGGAGTATCCATCTTCTCCAACTGGAGCAGATTCACTACCTGATAGGTCTTTTCGGCTGGTATATGGTCGATTACGGTACCGTTCTCGATAGCCGCAACCACTAATTGACTTTTATTGTTTCCCATCTGTCTATTAACTATAAACTATTAACTATAAACTACTCAATAATGGTCTTATCGTTCTTCACATCCTCCAGTGTGATGCCGAGGCAGTGGCAGAAGATAGCCTCACGGGCATAGAGACCGTTCTGTGCCTGCTGGATGTAGTATGCGTGTGGATCGTCATCCACATCGTATGCAATCTCGTTCACACGTGGCAGCGGATGCATGATCTTCATGTTCTCCTTCGCCTTGCAGAGCATGTCGCGCTTCAGGATATACACGTTCTTGACGCGCTCGTATTCCATCAGGTCGCTGAAACGCTCCTTCTGCACACGGGTCATGTAGAGAATGTCGGCGTCGGCAATCACGTCTTCGTTGAAATCCTCATGCTCCACGTACTTGATGTTATGCTCCTTGCAGTAGAGTTTATACTCCTCAGGCATGGCAAGTTCCTTAGGTGCGATGAAGTGGAAGGTAGGGTTGAAGTGGCGCATGGCGGTGATAAGTGAGTGAACGGTGCGGCCATACTTGAGGTCACCCACAAGATAGATGTTCAAGTTCTCCAGGGTACCCTGGGTCTTGAAGATAGAGTAGAGGTCGAGCAAGCACTGTGATGGATGCATGTGTGCACCGTCGCCTGCATTGACGATAGGCACTGGAGCCACCTCGCTGGCATACTGTGCTGCGCCTTCGATGAAGTGGCGCATGGCGATGACGTCAGCATAGTTGCTCACCATGAGGATGGTATCCTTGAGCGTTTCGCCCTTGGTGGTGCTGGAAGTCTTGGCATCAGAGAAGCCGATGACACGGGCACCGAGGCGGTTGGCTGCGGTTTGGAAACTGAGCTGTGTACGAGTAGAAGGCTCGAAGAAAAGGGTCGCAACGACCTTTCCCTTCAACAGCTCCCTGTTAGGATGCTTTTCAAACTCCTGCGCCATTTCGAGGAGGTACATGATTTTCTCCTTCGAGAGGTCTGCAATTGTCACAAAATTATGTTTTTCCATTTGAATTTTGATTGAATGTTCTAAAATCGCCCCCAAAGTTACATATAATTTCTGATTTATGTGCGATATTTCAAAAGTTTTATGTATTTTTGCACAAATATTAGAAGAAATAGACAATGTATTTGAAGAAATAGACAATGAGAAGACATTTTATCTATACGTTATGGGGCATTTTTGCCGCCGGAATCGTGAGTGTGGCACTTGCCTTCATGGCCATCTGGTTTGGCTGGATTGGCTACATGCCCGACATCGAGGATTTGCAGAATCCTATCAGCAGATTCGCCACGCAGGTGTACTCTGCCGACGGGAAGGTGCTTGGTACATGGAACCTGAACAAGGAAAACCGTATCGTGATTCCTTACAAGAAGATGTCACCTTATTTAATAAAGGCACTCGTTGCCACGGAGGATGAACGATTCTACGAGCATTCGGGCATCGACTTCCGTGCGCTGGGGCGTGCCATCGTGAAGCGCGGCATCCTGGGACAGACCAATGCCGGAGGTGGAAGTACCATCACGCAGCAGCTTGCCAAGCAGCTCTATTCCGAAAAGGCATCGAGCACGCTGGAGCGACTGCTGCAGAAACCGATAGAGTGGGTCATCGCCGTGAAATTGGAACGGTACTATACCAAGGAGGAAATCCTGGCTCTCTATCTCAACTACTTCGACTTCCTGCACAATGCCGTGGGCATCAAAACGGCGGCAAACACCTATTTTAATAAGGAGCCGAAAGACCTGACCCTCACCGAGGCAGCTACGCTCATCGGACTCTGCAAGAACCCGTCGCTCTTCAACCCAGTGCGCTATCCGGAGCGTGCCCGCGACAGAAGAAACGTGGTGCTCTCGCAGATGGAGAAGGCGGGCTATCTGAGCAGCAGCGAATACAGCCAGTATGCGGCTGAACCACTCACGCTCAACTTCCACCGCACCGACCACAAGGACGGTTCTGCCACTTATCTGCGTGAATATCTGCGCAAATATATGATGGCTACCCGCCCTGAGAGAAAGGATTATGCATCGTGGAACTATGCGCAGTTTGTAACCGATTCCATCCTTTGGAACACCGACCCATTGTTTGGCTGGTGCAACAAGAACTATAAGAAGGATGGTTCGCCATACAATATCTACAGCGACGGATTGAAGGTGTTTACCACCATCGACAGCCGCATGCAGCGATATGCCGAAGAGGCCGTGTATCAGCATGTGGCACGCTATCTGCAGCCAGCCTTCAGCAAGGAGGTGGCACGCAAGCCTAGTTCGCCATACAGCGACAAGCTGACGCCGCAGCAGATTAAGGTGATATTGAACCGCAGCGTGACCCAGAGCGAGCGCTATCGCCAGATGAAGGAGGATGGATTCTCGGCTGACGAAATCCACGCAGCCTTCAGGAAGAAGATTCCGATGACCGTGTTCACCTATCACGGAGATATCGATACGGTGATGAGTCCGCTGGATTCCATCCGTTATTACAAGACCTTCCTGCGCAGCGGTTTCATGAGTATGGACCCTAAGACGGGTGCCGTGAAGGCGTATGTGGGAGGATTGGACTATACTCACTTCATGTACGACATGGTGAGTCTGGGAAGAAGACAGGTGGGTTCTACCATCAAGCCATTCCTCTACAGTCTGGCGATGTCTAACGGCTTCTCGCCTTGCGACATGGCACCTAACCGCCAGCAGACTTACATGGTGGCTGGCAGACCATGGACGCCTAGAAATGCCAACCATTCGAGATACGGCCAGATGGTGCCGCTGAGCTGGGGATTGGCGCAGAGTAACAACTGGATAAGTGCTTATCTGATGAGCAAGCTGAACCCGTCGCAGTTTGTCCAGCTCTTGCACGACTACGGTATCAACAACCCTGATATTCATGCTTCTATGAGCTTGTGTCTGGGTCCGTGCGAGGTGAGCGTGAGCGAGATGGTGAGTGCCTATACCGCCTTTGCCAACCACGGCATCCGTACGGCTCCGATGTTCGTGAGCCGCATCGAGGACAACGAGGGTAACACCATCGCTACCTTCCAGCCGAGAATGAACGAGGTGATCAGTGCCGACAACGCCATGAAGATGCTCTACATGATGATGGGTGTGGTGGATAACGGTACTGCCGGCCGCCTGCGCTACAGATATAAACTGGAGGGACAGATTGGTGCCAAGACGGGTACCACCAACAACAACAGTGACGGTTGGTTCATCGCCTTTACGCCGCAGCTGGTGAGCGGTTGCTGGGTAGGTGGCGAGGAGCGTGATATCCACTTCGATTCGATGAGTATGGGTCAGGGTGCCACCATGGCATTGCCTATTTGGGCTATCTTCATGAAGAAGGTTTATGCCGACCCATCGCTGGGCTACAGTCCTACCGTGAAGTTCGATATGCCAGCCGATTACAACCCATGCTATCATGCGGGCAGCGGCGGCGAGCAGGACACCTTTGAGAAGGTGGATGCCATCGACGAAGTATTTGAATAAAAGGCTTGGGGGCGTATTCCCCAAGGCATCATAAAAAAGGCTATCCGCCATTTTTGCACCTATTTCTTTTAAATAGTGCAAAAATGGCGGATGTTTTTTGTTTATCTGCAATATTTTTTGTATTTTTGCAAAGTTTTAGGGCAATAGTGCGCTGCGGGCATGAATGCTGGCTGCAAGCCCTGGCATCTGACAATGAGAAAATAATAAAAAAACATTATAATGAACGTTTCATACAAATGGCTTAAAGAATACGTCGATTTCGACCTGACACCACAGGAGACTGCCGATGCGCTGACCTCTTGCGGACTCGAAGTGGACGCTTTGGAGGAAGTTCAGTCTATCAAGGGTGGACTGAAAGGTCTTTACGTAGGTAAAGTGTTGACATGCGAGGCGCATCCTAACAGCGACCACCTGCACGTTACAACCGTTGACCTGGGCAAGGGCGAGCCACAGCAGATTGTCTGCGGTGCGCCAAACGTAGCTGCCGGTCAGAAGGTAATCGTTGCCGACCTGGGCTGCGTGCTCTACGACGGCGACCAGAGTTTTACCATCAAGAAGAGCAAGCTGCGCGGTGTGGAGAGCTTGGGTATGATCTGCGCTGAGGATGAGATTGGCGTGGGTACTTCTCACGACGGTATCATCGTGCTCCCTGAGGATGCACCTGTAGGTCAGCCTGCTGCCGAGTACTATCACCTGGAGAGCGACTGGCTCATCGAGATTGATATCACTGCCAACCGTGCCGATGCACTCGGCCACTGGGGCGTGGCTCGTGACCTTTATGCCTGGTTGAAGCAGAACGGCTATGAAACCAGTCTGCATCGCCCATCTTGCGATGAATTCGTAGTAGACAACGAGGATCTTCCTATCGATGTAGAAATTGAGAACACCGAGGCTTGCAAGCGCTATGCCTGCGTAAGCATCACCGACTGCGAGGTGAAGGAAAGCCCTAAGTGGTTGCAGGATAAGCTGAACATTATCGGCTTGCGTCCAATCAACAATATCGTGGATATCACCAACTACATCATGATGGCATACGGCCAGCCATTGCACTGCTTCGATGCCGACATGGTTACCGGTCATAAGATTGTTGTCCGCACCCAGCCAGAGGGTACCAAGTTCGTGACCCTGGATGGCGAGGAGCACACCCTGGGTGAGCACGACCTGAGCATCTGCAATGCTGAGGAGCCAATGTGTATCGCAGGTATCTTCGGCGGTAAGGGTTCAGGTACTTACGAGACCACCAAGAGCGTGGTTCTGGAGAGTGCTTACTTCCACCCAACATGGATTCGCAAGAGCGCTCGCCGTCACGGCTTGAGCACAGATGCCAGCTATCGTTTTGAGCGTGGCGTAGATCCAAACGGACAGATTTATGCATTGAAGCAGGCTGCCATCCTCTGCAAGCAGTTGGCTGGCGGCAAGATTTCCATGCAGATCAAGGATGTATATCCAGAGCCAATGCAGGATTTCCCAGTTCGCCTGAACTATGAGTATGCGCATCGCCTCATCGGTAAGGAGATTGGTGCTGAGACCATCAAGAATATCGCCACATCTCTCGAGATGAAGATCGTGAAGGAAGATGCTGAGGGCATCGACCTTCTGGTTCCTGCCTATCGTGTAGACGTTCAGCGTCCTTGCGACGTGGTAGAGGATATCCTCCGTATCTACGGATATAATAATGTGGAGATTCCAACCCAGTTGAAGAGTTCCCTGACAGTTCAGGGCGATGAGGACAAGGCTTATCACAGCCAGAACCTCGTGGCAGAGCAGTTGGTAGGCGAGGGCTTCATGGAGATTCTCAACAACTCTCTGAGCAAGACCAGCTACTACACAGACCTGGAGCTGAACAAGTATCCTTTGGAGAATGTAGTGAAGGTGATGAACCCATTGAGTGCTGATCTCGGCGTGATGCGCCAGACCATGCTCTTCGGCGGTTTGGAGAGCATAGCCCGCAACATCAACCACAAGAGCCAGAACCTGAAGTTCTTCGAGGTGGGTAACACCTATTTATATAATAAGGAGAAGTGGAGCGAGGAGAGTCCTATCAAGGCTTACTCCCAGGAGGCTCACATGTCACTCTTCATCACCGGTAAGCGTGTAGAGGGCAGTTGGGCTCATGCAGATGAGCAGAGCAACATCTACGAGCTGAAGGCAGTGGTAGAGAATATCCTCCGCCGTGTGGGTATGCCACAGAACAACCTGGTTATCAAGCACAGCGACAACAACATCTTTGCCAAGGGCGTGAACTACGAGACCCGTGCCGGAAAGGTATTGGTAGAGATGGGTATCCTGAGCAACAAGCTGAAGAAGGCATTCGACATTGAGCAGGATGTATTCTATGCTGATGTTCACTGGGATAACGTGGTGAAGACCGTGAAGAAGGTGAACCTTACTTACACAGATATCAGCAAGTATCCATCTGTGAGCCGCGACCTTGCACTGCTCGTTGACAAGAACGTAGAGTTTGCACAGATTGAGCAGATTGCCCATCAGACCGAGAAGAAGCTCCTGAAGAGCGTGGTACTCTTCGACGTATATGAGGGTAAGAACCTGCCAGAGGGCAAGAAGAGCTATGCCGTGAACTTCATCCTGCAGGATGAGGAGAAGACATTGAACGACAAGCAGATTGATGCCATCATGAAGAAGCTCATTGCCAACCTCACAGGCAAGCTCAACGCAGAATTGAGATAATGCAGAAGGTGCTCAATGCAGAATTAAGATAATATTATATTTAAAAAACGATAAACATTTAAAATTTTATTCCAATGGGAAGAGCATTTGAATATCGTAAAGCTACAAAGCTGAAAAGATGGGGCCACATGGCCAAGACATTTACTAAGTTGGGTAAGCAGATTGCTATTGCAGTGAAGGCAGGCGGTCCAGAGCCAGAGAACAACCCAACATTGCGTGCTATCATCGCTAACTGTAAGCGTGAGAACATGCCTAAGGATAATATCGCTCGTGCCATCAAGAACGCTTGTGGCAAGGATACCAGCGATTACAAGGAGGTGACATACGAGGGATATGGCCCTCACGGAGTTGCTGTGTTCGTTGATACATTGACAGATAACACAACCCGTACAGTGGCTGACGTTCGTTCTATCTTCAACAAGTTCAGCGGTAACTTGGGTACAACAGGTTCTTTGTCTTTCCTCTTCGACCACAAGGCTGTGTTCACATTCAAGAAGAAGGATGGTCTGGATATGGACGAGATGATTCTCGACCTGATTGACTACGGCGTAGAGGACGAGTTCGATGAGGACGAGGAGACTGGCGAAATCACTATCTACGGTGCTCCTACAAGCTTCGGCGAGATTCAGAAGCACCTGGAGGCTGAGGGCTTCGAGGTAACGGGTGCTGAGTTCACCTACATTCCTAACGATTTGAAGGATGTTACTGCTGAGGAGCGCGAGACTATCGACAAGATGGTTGAGAAGTTGGAGGAGTTTGACGATGTTCAGACTGTTTACACCAACATGAAGCCAGAGATTCCTGCAGACGCAGAATAAGCCTTATGTTGCAGCAAGAAAAGAAAGATAAGTTGACAAAAGTAACTTATCAGACTCATGGCACCTGCTCAAAATACATCTGCATCAGTGTTGATGAAGATGGAACTGTGCAGGATGCCCAGTTCATCGGTGGCTGCGATGGCAACACCAAGGGCGTTTGTGCCTTGATTCAGGGCATGAAGGCCAAGGAAGTCATCGTCCGACTGAAGGGTATCACTTGTGGTAACAAGCCTACAAGCTGTCCAGACCAGCTGGCCACAGCCTTGCAGGAAATGGGATATTAAGAGTTTTTAGGCACGGATTACACTCGTAATCCGTGCCTTTTCTAATACTTGAAACTGTCATCCAGCAAAACCTGCTTCGGATCTTTCTCTGAATGATAGATGAAGCGGAAGGAGAAATGCGCCTCCTTGTATTTCTTCAAGCCCGGGTTGTTATCCAGCGCCTCCTTCTGCAATTTATGCAGCTTTTCCCTGTTGGCATCAATCGCCTGCTTGTTGTCAGCCTTGTTTCTCAGGGTTACATAATAGGTGTAAACCTTGGTGGTCTTATCGAAGGTGGCACTATCCGTACGGCTGTCGTTCACGTAGGGAGTAGGGCAGTACTTTTCCGTATATTCCTTCGCCTCTCTCGCCGCCTTATCTTCCAGACTTTCGGTGCAAGAAACCAGCAAAGAAGCGAAAATACCGATGTAAATCAACTTTTTCTTCATGATTTTTCCTTTTTTTATCTAAAAAACTCTATTATTTTCAATCTTTTGTGCAAAGATACAAAAAAAATAAGTATCTTTGCAGTCTAAAGAGAGAAAATTATATGGAGAATATAAATAAAATAAGAAATTTCTGCATTATTGCACATATCGACCATGGTAAAAGTACCCTGGCAGACCGTTTGTTGGAGAAGACTCAGACTATCAAGATTACTGAGGGACAGATGCTTGACGACATGGACCTGGAGAGGGAACGTGGTATCACCATCAAGAGCCACGCCATCCAGATGGAGTACAAGGCAAAGGATGGACAGACTTACATCCTCAACCTCATCGATACTCCGGGACACGTAGACTTCTCTTACGAGGTTTCCCGTTCCATCGCAGCCTGCGAGGGAGCGCTCTTGGTCGTGGATGCCACTCAGGGTGTCCAGGCGCAGACCATCTCTAACCTCTATATGGCTATTGAGCACGACCTGGAAATCATTCCAGTGATCAACAAGATAGATATGCCTTCGGCTATGCCGGAGGAAGTGGAAGACGAAATCGTTGACCTCATCGGATGCAAGCATGAGGATATCCTCCGCGCTTCCGGCAAGACCGGCGAGGGCGTTGAGGATGTTCTGGAGGCGGTGGTAAACCGTGTGCCAGCTCCTAAGGGCGACGACAAGGCGCCATTGCAGGCACTCATCTTCGACTCCGTGTTCAATTCCTTCCGTGGTATCATCGCTTATTTCAAGATAGAGAACGGTGTTATCCGCAAGGGCGACAAGGTGAAGTTCTTTAACACCGGCATGGAATATGATGCCGATGAAATCGGTGTGCTCAAGATGGATATGATTCCTCGCAAGGAACTGGGTGCCGGAGAGGTGGGCTACATCATCTCGGGTATCAAGAATGCCACCGAGGTAAAGGTGGGTGATACCATTACGCACATTGCCCGACCATGCGAGAAGGCGATTGCCGGTTTCCAGGAAGTGAAGCCGATGGTCTTTGCCGGCGTTTATCCTATCGATCCTAGCGATTACGAGAATCTGCGTGCCTCATTGGAGAAGCTGCAGCTCAACGATGCTTCGCTTACTTTCTCGCCAGAGAGTTCCGTGGCATTGGGCTTCGGTTTCCGCTGCGGATTCCTCGGTCTGCTCCACATGGAGATTGTGCAGGAGCGTCTGGACCGCGAGTTCAACATGGATGTTATCACCACCGTGCCTAACGTATCTTATATGGTATACGACAAGCAGGGCGGCGAGAAGGAGGTTCACAACCCTTCGGGATTGCCAGACCCAACGATGATTGACCATATCGAGGAGCCATATATCCGTGCCACCATCATCACCGCAGCCGATTACATCGGTCCGATTATGAAGCTTTGTCTGGATAAGCGTGGCGAATTGATTAATCAGGAATACGTGAGCGGTAACCGTGTGGAGTTGCACTTCATGCTGCCGCTGGGCGAGATTGTAATCGATTTCTACGATAAGCTGAAGAGTATTTCCAAGGGATATGCTTCCTTCGACTATCACATCGATTCGTTCCGCCATTCCGACCTGGTGAAACTGGATATTCTCCTGAATGGAGAACCTGTGGATGCGCTGAGTACCTTGACTCATCGCGACAATGCCGTGAGCTTCGGCCGCCGCATGTGCGAGAAGTTGAAGGACTTGATTCCTCGTCAGCAGTTTGACATTGCTATCCAGGCAGCCATCGGAGCCAAAATTGTGGCCCGTGAGACTGTGAAGCAGGTGCGCAAGGACGTGACCGCCAAGTGTTATGGTGGTGACGTGAGCCGTAAGCGCAAGTTGCTTGAGAAGCAGAAGAAGGGAAAGAAGCGTATGAAGCAGATTGGTAACGTAGAGGTGCCACAGAAGGCATTCCTCGCGGTATTGAAGTTAGACTAATATGAACTAAACCGAAATTTATAATGGGAGGAACATGAATATGAATGCATTTAAAGTAATCACCCCAACGCGCGACATAGCCCGAGAGCTTGCACGTAAGTACAGTACGATGACTCATAGCGAGTTGGACGTGCTGGAGTCAATTCTGGAACCGATCAAGTATGGAAAGGGAGAGAAAATCCTGGTTGAGGGCGAGGTGTGCAAGAACATCTCGTATATTGAGAAGGGATTGATCCGCCAGTATTACTTCAAGAACGACAAGGAAGTGACGGAACATTTGGGTGTGGATCATTCCATCTTCATGTGCATAGAAAGTCTCTTCAAGGAAGAGCCTACGAAATTGCAGGTGGAGGCGCTTGAGCCTACACTTGTATATGCCTTGCCGAAGGCGAAGCTGGAGGCTGCCGCCATGCGTAACGTGAATATCCAGATGCTCTATCGTAAGATATTGGAGGAGAGTCTGATTCAGTCGCAGGTGCATGCCGACCTGATGAGATTCGAGACGGCACCGAATAAGTACAAGCGTCTGTGCGACCTGAATCCGCAGGTGGTGCTCCGTGCGCCGCTTACGTATATCGCCAGTTATCTGCAGATGACGCCTGAAACGTTGTCGAGAATCAGATCGAATACATTATTATAATTTATAACAAATGAGGGTGTGTCATAAAACAATGACACACCCTCATTTGTTTATTGGATATTACTCCGCCGTATAGAGGTATCGCTTGATACTCTTCTTTGGCGTCTTTTCGAACTCTTCGTCGTGTATGCGGATTTCGCTCAGCTTGCTGTAGCCTGGAACCATCGTGTTGAGTTCCTGGCGGTTCTGTTCCATGATATCCTCCAGTTCCTTTCTGCCGAGGTTCAGCGACTGCGCCTCGTCGAAATCTGGATAAACCAAACCTACGAGCTTTTCGCCCTTCTGGACCACCACGCTCTCGGCAACGAGGGCTAGGGAGTTGAGCTTATCCTCTATTTCCTCAGGATAGATGTTCTGGCCCGATGCACCCAGGAGCATGTTCTTGCTGCGGCCCTTGATGAATACATTGCCGTCGCCATCCATGGTTCCGAGGTCGCCGGTGTGATACCAGCCCTTCTCATCGATGGTCTGCTTGGTAGCCTCCTCGTTCTTGTAGTAACCCAGCATCACGTTAGGACCCTTGGCTAGGATTTCGCCCGGTACATTCTCTGGGTCTGGACTGTCGATGCGAACCATCATGTGGAGCGCTGCCTTACCGCAAGAACCCGGCACGAAGTTCTTGTAATCCTCGTAGCAGATGATAGGTGCACACTCTGTAGCACCATAACCCACTGTATATCTGAATCCTACGCCATACAGGAAGTTCTCTACCTCTCGGTTGAACGCAGCACCGCCGATAATTACCTCGTAGAAGTTGCCACCGAAGGCGTTGCTCACCTGGTCGCATATCTTCTCCTTCACCTTCTTGCTGATCACTGGCATGTGGAGCAGCATGCGCATGCGGTTGTTCTGAATCTTAGGGAACACCTTCTTGCGGATAATCTTCTCGATGACCAGAGGCACAGCGATGATAACTGCTGGCTTGATGCGGCCGAATGCCTCAGCAATGATGGCCGGGCTAGGGATGCGGGTGAGATAGAAGACGTGGCAGCCCTTGAGGAATTCGAAGATAAACTCGAATGCCATGCCATACATGTGGGCCATCGGCAGGATGCTGATTATTGAATCACCTGCCTTGATCTTCTTGCCCAGTACATTCTCGGCAAAATCGGCATTGCTCCAGAGGGCACGGTAAGGAACCATCACACCCTTGGAGAAACCGGTGGTTCCACTGGTATAGTTGATCATCGCCAGTTCGTCTGGGTCCTGATCGATGTAGTAGCTTACATGGTTCTTGCGGAAGTACTTAGGATACTTGATGCCGAACATCTCGTTGAGGTGCTCGCGGGCGTATGTCAGCTTATCGGTGCGTGAAACCACGAGCGAGTAGTCTGGAATGTAGATGATTCCCTCCAGCCCTGGCATCTTGGTTGCGTCCACCTGAGTAGCCACCACATCACCCACGAAGAGTAACTTGGCGTCGCTGTGGTTCACGATATTGTGAATCTGTTCAGGCATGAACTCATGCAGGATAGGCACCGCGATGGCACCATAGGTCAAGGTAGCGAGGAATGCCACCGCCCAATTAGCACTGTTACGACCGCAGAGGGCAATCTTGTCGCCCTTCACTACGCCGGAGTTCTCAAACATGATGTGCAGCTTTTCAATCTTGCGTGCCACATCGTGATACTGCAAGGTGGCTCCCTTGTAGTCGGTCAGGGCATCCATATCCCAATGGTCTATGATGCTCTTCTGTATAAGTGCGTTAAAGCTAGGAATTTCCATATTCTTATTCATTTCTCGTTTTATTCTTTATATAGCGTCCTGATAGAGGTAGCGCTTAATCGACTTCTTTGCCGTCTTTTCAAATTCAGTGTCGTGCAACTGGATGCGCGAGATTTTTGCGAAGCTTGGCATCTGCAGGTTCAGGTCCTTTCGGTTCTGCTCCATGATGTTGACGAGGTCTTCCTGGCTGAATCCCATCTCCTGGCTTTCGTCCATTTCCGGATGCACCAGTGCCACGAGCTTGTCGTCCTTCTGGAGTACGATGCTCTCGTTCACCATCGGCATGGAGTTGAGCTTGTCTTCAATCTCCTCCGGATAGATGTTCTGTCCGTTAGGGCCCAGCAGCATGTTCTTGCTTCTTCCTCTTACGAAGAAGTGGCCTTCGGCGTCCATCGTAGCCAGGTCGCCCGTGTGGAACCATCCGTCTTCATCGATTACGGCATCCGTAGCCTCCTGGTTCTTGTAGTAGCCCTTCATCACGTTGATGCCACGGCAAACCAGTTCGCCGGCCACGTTTTCAGGGTCATCGCTCAGTACCTTCACCTCCATGTGCTTCACGGCAACGCCGCAGCTTCCTGCCACATAGTTGTCCTGATGGGCGAAGGTGATGAGTGGAGCGGTTTCGGTGGTTCCGTAGCCCATGGCGATAGGGAAGCCCACGCTGATGAAGAAGTTCTCAATCTCCTTGTTGAGTGGTGCGCCACCCACAACCACCTCGTAAGGGCGATTGCCAAACTTGCGGAGCACGAACTCGCGAACCTTCTCCTTGATGCGCTTGCTGATGACAGGCATGTTCATCAGGAGGCGGGCACGGTTGGTCTGGATATGTGGGAACACTTCCTTTCTTACAATCTTATCCACCACGAGCGGAACGGCGAAGAGGATGTCGGGCTGAATCTCAGCCAGTGCCTCAGAGATGAGCGTTGGGCTCGGCAGGCGGGTGAGGAAGAAGATGTGGTTTCCTTCAACGATGTTGTAGAGGAACTCTGTCATCAGTCCATACATGTGTGCCATCGGCAGGGTAGAGAGGACGTTGCAGTTCTTTCCTATCTTCGGTCTCACGGAGTCGATGAGATAGTCGAGATTGCCCCACAGTGCCCTGTAAGGCAGCATCACACCCTTCGAGAACCCTGTGGTTCCGCTGGTGTAGTTGATCATCGCCAGTTCTTCCGGATCATCCACGTGATACTTTACGTGCTCAGCTCGGAAATACTTTGGGTATTTGTGGCCGAACATGGCATTGAGGTTCTCACGCGCGTAGGTCAGTTTTTCTGAACGGGAGATGACGAGCGAATTGTCTGGCAGATAGATGATGCCTTCCAGTGTAGGCATTTCTTCCGGATTGATTTCCGTAGCCACCACATCGCCCACGAAGAGCAGTTTGCTCTCGCTGTGGTTCACGATGTTGTGAATCTGCTCAGGCTTAAATTCGTTCTGTATAGGTACGACGATGGCACCGTAAGTAATAATGGCCAGGAAGGCTACTGCCCACTGGCTACTATTTCTTCCGCAGACGGCAATCTTGTCGCCCTTCTTCACATCGCTGTTTTCAAACAGGATGTGCAGTTTCTCTATCTTTCTAGCAACATCGTGGTATTGCAGGGTGGCTCCCTTGTAATCGGTGAGCGCATCCAGGTTCCAGTTCTTGATGATGCTTCTCTCAATATACGAGTTAAAACTTGGTATTGAATTCATTGCACAATTTACAAAATTTTGTGCAAAGATACGGAAAATACTGCACACTACAAAAAAATATGTGCACTATTTTTGATAAAGGGGCAAATTAATTGTAAAACCGGAAAAATTGATTGTAAAACCGGAAAAAAAAGGTATAAGTTTCATCCCATTATTACCATATTTAGAGGTGGCAATAATGGGATGGAAGCTTTTATTCATATCTCATCGATTTGGCTGGATGGATATGCGAGATGAGGTAGCTTGGGGCTACGAGCATGAACACGCTGATGAGCAGGGTGGCTACATTCAGCGCCACGATGAAGAGCCAGTTGAACTCTACGGGCACCGTACTTACGTAGTAAGTCTGCGCATCGAGTTTTAGCACCCCTGTGAAATACTGCACTGCTAGAATTGCCAGGGCTATGATGTTGCCCAGCAGCATTCCCCTGCCTATGATGAACACGGCAAACCAGAGGAAGGTGTGGCGGATGGTGCGGTTGCGGGCACCCAAGGCCTTGAGTACGCCAATCATCGAGGTGCGTTCCAGAATGATGATGAGCAGTCCGCTGATCATGGTTACGCCTGCCACGATGAGCATCAGGGCGAGGATGATCCACACGTTGAGGTCCATCAGTCCGAGCCACTGGAAGATGTTCGGATTCAAGTCCTTGATGGTGGCACTGCTGTAGGTTTCGCCATAATGATCCACGGTGCGGTTCACCTTATTTATAATATAGTCTTCCGTCTCGTTGAGTTTCTCGAAATCGTTCACCGTCAGTTCGGCTCCGCTGGTCTGGTCGTCCATCCATCCGTTCAGTTTCACGGCGGTATAGAGGTCGGTGTAGACCATCGTCTCGTCGTATTTCTTCAGATTGGTCTGATAGATGCCCTGGATGGTGAACCGTCGCATTCTCACTCCGTTGTCGTCGATGAAATAGGCGAAGATTCTTTCTCCGTTCTTCAGCTTCAGCTTGTCGGCCATCAGCTTGGAAATCAGGATTTTGTTGTGACTTGCCTTGTCGTCAAACTTCGGTATGCTTCCTTCCACCATGTTCTGGTGGATGAAGGTGGAGTCAAACTCCGGTCCCACGCCCTTGAAGGCAACGCCCAGGAAGTCGCTGTCGGTCTTGAGGATTCCTTCCTTCATGGCGAATCGCTGCACGTGTTTCACGCCCGGAATCTTTCGGAGCACGCCCATCATGGAGTCGTTCATCACCACGGGATACTGGTTCTGCTGCTGCAGGGTCATGAAATCCGCCACCTGTATGTGGCTTCCGAATCCCACCACCTTGTCGCGGATGGTATGCTTGAATCCCAGCACCACGCATACCGACATGATCATGATGGCGAGTCCGATGGCAACGCCAGCGGTGGCTATATGGATAGCAGGGCGAGAAACTTTACGTTTATCGCCCTGGTCGCTATACAATTTCTTTGCTATAAATAGAGGAAAATTCATATCTTACAGTCCTTCATCCTCCACTCTTCCCGGATAAGCCTCAAGTGCCTTGGCAAGCACTATCAATGCTCTGTTCAGGTCGTCCTTCTTCAACACGTATGCCATACGCACCTGGTTTCTTCCGGCTCCAGGAGTGGTGTAGAAACCGGAGGCTGGTGCCATCATCACGGTTTCGCCCTCGTAATCAAACTCTTCCAGGCACCAGCGGCAGAACTTTTCTGAATCGTCGATAGGCAGTTTTGCCACGGTATAGAAGGCACCCATTGGAATTGGGGAGTATACGCCAGGAATACGGTTGAGTCCGTCAATCAGGCACTTACGGCGCTCCACATACTCATCGTATACATCGCGATAGTACTCCTCAGGAGCATCGAGCGAAGCCTCGGCTACAATCTGACCGATGAGAGGAGGAGAGAGACGGGCCTGGCAGAACTTCATCACCGCCTTGCGAATCTCTGCATTCTTGGTAATCAGGGCACCCACACGGATACCGCACTCGCTGTAACGCTTAGACACAGAGTCGATGAGCACGGTGTTCTGCTCGATGCCTTCCAGGTGCATCGCACTGATGTATGGGCTGCCGGTGTAGATGTACTCACGGTAAACCTCGTCAGAGAAGAGGTAGAGGTCGTACTTCTTCACCAGGTCGCGAATCTGGTTCATCTCTCTGCGTGTGTAGAGATAGCCCGTAGGGTTGTTAGGGTTGCAGATCAGGATGGCACGGGTGTGCTCATTGATCAGCTCCTCAAACTTCTCCACCTTAGGCAGCGAGAAACCCTCCTCGATGGTCGTGGCGATGGTGCGGATCTTGGCACCCGCCGAGATGGCGAACGCCATATAGTTGGCGTATGCAGGTTCTGGCACGATGATTTCATCTCCCGGGTTCAGACAGCTCATGAACGAGAAGAGCACGGCTTCTGAACCTCCCGATGTGATGATGATGTCATCGGCAGTAACATTGATATTGAATTTCTTGTAATAATCTACCAGCTTCTCACGATAACTGAGATAGCCCTGGCTTGGAGAATACTCCAGGATGGTGCGGTCGATGTGCTTGAGCGCATCGAGACCACATTGAGGAGTAGGGAGGTCTGGCTGACCGATATTGAGGTGATAGACCTTAACTCCACGTTTCTTTGCTGCGGCAGCCAGAGGAGCCAGCTTTCTGATAGGTGACTCAGGCATTTCGAGGCCGCGTACTGATATTTCAGGCATCTTTTAAAAATTCTATCTGTTAATTATCCATAGCGAGGGTTGTGTAATCGATTAAATCGAAATCCCAACTTTTCGCAATTCGCTTGCAAAGGTAAGCAATTTCATTGAAAAATCGTAATAGATTCGGTTAAAAAATCATTTTTTAGTAAAAAACTCTTTATTCTGTTGTTCTTCTGCATTCTTTTTTATAACTTTGCATCACAATTGCGCCTTTTTCCGGCTACCTTATATAATAAGGTACGGGAGGACAAGAGTAGAAAATAAACGAAAATTAAAAAAAATAAGAAAAGGAAAAGAAATTATGAGAAGTAGAACAAGCACTTGGTTTGAGACTAAAGTTAAATATCAGAAGACCATGGAAGATGGTTCAGAGAAGGTTGTATCTGAGGCTTACGTTGTAGATGCCTTAAGCTTCACCGAGGCTGAGAGCGCCATCATCGACGAGATGTCTGTTTACGTGAGTGGCGAGTTGAAGGTGAGCGGCATCGGCAAGGCTTGCTATGGCGAGATTTTCTTCAGCGACCTGGATGATGACGACAAGTGGTACAAGGCTAAGCTGCAGTTTATCACCATCGATGAGAAGAGTGAGAAGGAGAAGCGTTCTAACGTTACTTACCTGGTTCAGGCTAAGTCATTGGCCCGTGCACTGCGCTATATCGACGAGGTGATGGGCAAGACCATGATTGATTACGACATCGTGGGTCTCAACGAGACCAAGCTGATGGATGTATTCGAGCACCACGCTCCTGGCGAGAAGAAGGAGGAGAAGAACGACGTTCCAGAGTACGAGCAGGGCAAAGCCGAGTAAATAGATATCCTGATGTCATACTTCCGGCAAGAGCAAATGGCTAAGGAATCATTTATTAATTATTAATTATAAATTATTAATTGAAAAATGTATGATGTAAAAGGAAACCTTCATGAGGTGTTGGGCAGTTTGCCTGCCGGTGTCCGTCTGGTGGCTATCAGCAAGTTTCATCCCAACGAGTATATTGAGGCTGCTTACGCCGAAGGTCAGCGCATCTTCGGCGAGAGCCATGAGCAGGAGCTTTCCAAGAAGGTGGAGACCCTGCCTAAGGACATAGAGTGGCATTTCATCGGTCATCTTCAGACCAACAAGGTGAAGTACATTGCCCCTTATATCTCCATGATTGAATCGGTGGATAGCCTGAAACTGATGAAGGAGATTAACAAGCAGGCAGCGAAGCACGACCGTGTGGTGAAGATTCTTCTGGAGCTTCATATTGCCGAGGAGGATACGAAATCGGGATTGTCACTGGATGCCTGCCGCGAGCTTCTGGAAGCTGGTGAGTGGCGCGAGTTGTCTCATGTTCAGATTTGCGGTTTGATGATGATGGCATCGAATACGGACGATGAGCAGCAGATAGCCCGTGAGTTTGATGCTGCCGCTGAGTTCTTTGATGAAGTAAAATCGAAGTATTTCGCCGATTCTCCTGCCTTCTGCGAGCGCAGCTGGGGCATGAGTCACGACTATCACATCGCCGTCAAGCACGGCAGCACGATGGTTCGTGTGGGTACCACCATCTTCGGACCTAGGGTATATTAAGATTTAGGAAATATTTCCTAGGGTATAATAGATTTTTTAATGATATGACTTTTCTGTTCGGCACTGGCAGATATGAATCCGGCACTGGCGGATGCATATACGCCAGTGCCGAATGTGTATCCGCCAGTGGCGGATAGATTTTTTTTCCGTTTTCTAGAAAACCACTTTCTTTCCCTTGTTTGTTATATACAGATGGCCCTTCTTCGGGGTCTGCACGCTGCGGCCTTCCAGGTCGAAGTATTTCGTTGGCTGGTTGTCTTCATCCATCGTGATGCCCTTGACGGCGGCATCGGCAGCGAAATCCTTCAGGTAGTCGAAGGTTACCATGCCGGTGGCTTCATCCTTCTTGATATTGTAGAGAGGACGGGTGGTCAGGGTGCTCCAGTTGAACTTCACCTCAGTGAGACTGTTGATGTCCTTGCCGTCTTCGCCTGCGTTATAGGCTGGGAACGGGTCGTTCTGGGCGTTCTGAGTGTATTCGTCCCAGGTATATTTCATGCCGTCTCCGCAGTTAGCCTGGTTGATGACGAGGCCATCGGCTGGAACCACCATCACCCTTGAAATGCCTTTTTCGTTGTTAGGAAAATCGCCCAAGCTCACGGTGCTCTTGTCGGCATAGTCGATGCGCCATACCAGCATGCCATATCCCGTGAGATACTTATACCAGCCCTCGTTGCGGATGTTCTGGAGCAGCAGGAATTCGCCCTGGGCTCTCTCCTTCAGAAATTTTTTGGTCTGGTCGCTCACATCGCCCGATGTGTAGTTCGGGTTGATGGAGAAGTTGTCGTCGTTCACATCGGCATCAATCTTATAGGCCTTCGATGCCACATCGTATGGCTCCAGGGTTATCTGTGCAGCTTCCGCAGGACTTAGCGTGATAGGGTTCACCCATCCCATCAACATCTTTTCCCATGGGGTGTATGGGGTAGGGCGATAGCCATCATAGGTGTATTCGCCTGCATCCATCAGATCCCAGTATTCCGGACTCTGGTTATCGGCTGTGCTGGCTGGCAATCTGGTTGGATAATGGTCTGGCAAGCCCAGGGTGTGCGAGAACTCGTGGCAGAAAAGACCGATACCATTAATCTGGTAGAGGCCATTCTTGGTATCTGCTGGCTTGCCGTTCAGCTCATTGTTGATACCATAGCGTGAGAAACTCTTGCCATCGCACATCAATATGCCTTGCTTCTTGCCGTATTCGTCGTAGCGGTAGAAAGTGGTGGTACCCGATTTCGGCCAGAGACAGTTGGCTTCATTGCCCGAAATGCTCTCGGAATAGCCGGCGTAGATGATGTATACCAGATCTACGACGCCATCGCCGTCAGAATCATATTTCGAGAAATCCACCTTGCTGTCTATCTTGTCGCATGCCTCGCTGAGCATCTGATCGTTGCCCAGGTCGATGTCATAGTCGTTTCTGTTTCTTCCGTAATAGGCGTATCTTTCGTTCATGGTGACAGGACCCACCACATCAAATTGAGGGGTGAACTTTCCTTCGCTGCAGAACTTGAAGTATTCTCTTACAGATCCATAATTGGTGTGTTTTGATTTCTGGGAATACACGGCAGCATCGGCCTCTGGAGCTGCTTCGCCCATCTCGGCATTGAGATAGTGGTTGAAGGTAGCCACTGGGTCGCTGCTCTTGAATTTCAAATCAGGGAATTCAACGAGGATGACCAGTGCCTTGGGACTGCCCGTATGTGGGAAGTATCTGTTTTGAGGGTTGATGCCGCTGGCTCTGCTGGCTTGATTTGCCTGATAAGCCTGATTTGCCTGATAAGCCTGATAAGCCTGGTTAACCAGATTGGCTTTGATTTGCCGTGCCTGCATCGCTGCGGAGTATTGTGCCTCGAGTTCCTGGATGGTGGTTTTTTCGTATTTTCCGCTGTCGTTGAGTTTAAGAGGAGTTCCATCGGTGGTGATGTAATAGCAGAAGTTTTCATCGCCAAAGCGTGAAGCTGAGACGATGCTGCCGTCGGCGAGTTGAACCTGGCAGATGCCTGGTTGTGCCTTTGCCGCGAACATGGAAGTGGCTGACAGCAAGGCAAAAGCTAAGCTTAGTATTGTTCTTTTCATTGATTTTTGTTTATTCATGTTGGGTTATTTGAACCTTTTTTATTCAAGGTGCTTTATTTAAAATAATTCAAGTTTCGCAAGTAACCTCCGGTCCCCGAAGGGGGCCAACTTTCAATAACCGCTGGTGGAATGACCGAAGGTCATGGAACCTGCGGACAAACTAATAGTAGGGAGAAAGCGTCCCCAAAGGGGGCGAACCACATCCAGTCTTGCTCCTGTTCGCCCCCTTCGGGGACGATAAGAGAGTATCTGAGACTATCCGCAGGTTCCATTCCCTTCGGTCATTCCACCCGCGGTTATTCACATTCGCCCCCTTCGGGGACGATAAGAGAGTATCTGTGACTATCCGCAGGTTCCATTCCCTTCGGTCATTCCACCCGCGGTTATTCACATTCGCCCCCTTCGGGGACGGTAGAATGCTACTTGCGAAACTTCAGAAATAATATTGTCCCTTCTTCTGAGTCTGCTTTCCGAATTCGATGGCGTGGTGCGGACAGTGGTGATAGCAGGTGAAGCAGGTGAGGCAATCCTTGTGGTGAAGCCACTCGGGATATTCGCCATGGCCGCCCTTGATATCGCCCACCGGACAGACATTGGCGCAGATGCCACATTTCACACACTTGTCTTTCTCTACATGGAATCGCTTGTCGGTGATGAACACGTTCTCGAAGAAACCGCCCACTACCTTGGTGAAGAACCATGGGATAGGCCCTTTTACCAATTGGCTTACGCCTTCCTTCCGGTCGAAAATCTCTTCGCAGATTACGGCAAGTTCCTGAGCCGATTTCGATTTCTTCCAGATTTCCTTCTCCTTAGTGTCTACATCCATAAAGGGAAGACCCACGTAGGATTCTGGCATAATGAGGGAGTAGGAGGAAGATACCTTCGTGATGCCCAGGGCTTGAAGCGACGGATTCTGAGAGATGACCTCGTTCAGGTTCTCGATGGTGAGCCCGATGCTGTCGCCCGCCGTACAAACGCAATAGGTGAAAGGAAGGCTTCCAGCAGCATCCGGTTCAGCCCTCTGAACCTTCATCTTTCCGATAAACTCCCTTACCAGCTTGGGAACTCTCCAGCCGTGTACGGGGAAAACGAATCCGAGCCGTTCATTCTCTTTCAGAATAAACGGCTCGGCTAGGGTATGGCTTGAATCATCAGCCCTCATGTAGGGAGCGATGGAAATCAAGTCTTCATGAGTAGCCGACGCCAGTTTTGACGCCGCCCACTTGGTATTTCCTGTTCCTGAGAAATAAAATATCATGCTTATTTCTTTTCATTCATCACACCCTCGATGTAGATGCGTGACATCTCCACATTGCCATTGGTGCGAATGGTGATACTCTTCTTGAAGTGGCCAGGGAACATGCCCTTGCCATTGTAAGTAACGCTGATCTGCCCCTTCTGACCAGGAGCGATAGGCTGCTTGGTGTAAGAAGGCACCGTGCAACCGCAGCTGGCGATGGCCTGATTGATAACGAGAGGCTTGTTGCCCACGTTGGTGAAGGTGAATGTAGCCTTCTGAACTGGCGAAGTCTCCTCAAAGGTGCCGAAGTTGTGTACCACCTTCTCAAACTTGATCTCTGCCTGGGCAGAAGCGCTTGTTACCATGGCTACAAGCATGGTCAGAGCCAATATGATTCTTTTCATTTTATATCCTTTCTTATTTAAATTTCTTTTATCTATTTGGATGCAAAATTACATATAAAGTTTAGTATATCGCCACTTTTTTACATTATTTATAAAATAAGTGGCGATATTTATTAATTAGCAACGAATTTTAGAGCTTGGCAAGGAACTGTCCCGTCAAACTCTCTCGGCAGGCTGCCACTTCCTCGGGAGTTCCTTCCACCACCAGGTTGCCACCCTTGTCGCCGCCCTCAGGACCCAGGTCGATGATGTAGTCGGCACATTTGATTACATCAAGGTTGTGCTCGATGACCACCAGCGAATGACCCCTTTCTATCAGGGCATTGAAGGCGTGCAGCAGGCGCTTGATGTCGTGGAAGTGGAGACCCGTGGTTGGCTCGTCGAAGATGAAGAGCGTTGGTGCCTGCTCCTCCTTGCTGATGAAATAAGCCAGTTTCACGCGCTGGTTCTCACCGCCCGAAAGCGTGCTCGAACTCTGTCCCAGCTTGATATATCCCAGTCCCACATCCTGCAAAGGCTTCAGTCGGCTCACGATGGTGCGGCAGAAGTCGAAGTCGCCCTCATGGCACTGGTTCTTCTCGTCGCTGAAGAACTCGATGGCCTCGTTCACGGTCATGTTGAGCACATCGTTGATGTTCTTTCCTGCCACGTGCACCTCCAGGATATCGTGCTTGAACCGCTTGCCCTTGCATGCCTCGCATGTCAGCGTCAGGTCGGCCATAAACTGCATCTCGATGGTTACGTATCCCGCACCCTTGCATTCCTCGCATCTTCCGCCCTCGGTGTTGAAGGAGAAGTACTGCGGCGTGAAGCCCATCTGCTTGGCGAGCGGCTGGTTGGCAAAGAGACTTCTGATGGCATCGTATGCCTTCAGATAGGTGGCTGGGTTGCTGCGGGTGCTCTTGCCGATAGGGTTCTGGTCTACGAACTCCACGTGCTTGATGGCGTCCACGTCGCCCTCCATCGATGTATATTCGCCCGGAGCATCAGCCACCAGGTCCAGCTTTCTGCGCATTGCCGGGTAGAGGATGCCCTTGATGAGCGAACTCTTTCCCGAGCCCGATACGCCTGTTACCACGGTGAATACGTTGAGCGGAATCTTCACGTCGATGCCACGCAGATTGTTCATCCGGGCGCCCTTGATTTCGATGAATCGGTTCCAGATGCGATGGCTCGCAGGACGGTCGATGGTTTCGTGGTGGGTGAGATATTGGATGGTGTGACTCTCGGGATATTTCTCCAGCAACGCCTGCTGCTCGGCAGGGTCGGTGGTGGAATATTCTGAATGCGGACCGGCATATACCAGTCTGCCGCCCAGGCGTCCGGCATCCGGACCGATGTCTATCAGATAGTCGGCAGCCCGCATGATCTCCTCGTCGTGCTCCACCACTACCACGGTGTTGCCCAGTTCCTGCAACTCTCGCAGCACCTTGATCAGTCGGTCGGTGTCACGGCTGTGCAGACCGATGCTCGGCTCGTCCAGGATATACACGCTGCCCACCAGCGAGGACCCCAGGTTGGTGGTCAGGTTGATGCGCTGGCTTTCACCTCCAGAAAGGGTGTTGGACAGTCGGTTGAGCGTAAGATATCCCAGTCCCACATCCAGCAGGAATTGCAGGCGATGGGTAATCTCGGTGAGCAGGCGCTTGGCTATCTCCTTCTCGTTGTCCGATAGGTCCAGGTTCTTGAACCAGGTGCTGAGGTTCAAGATTGACATCTCCACCAGTTCGGTGATGCTCTTGCCGCCGATCTTCACGTAGTTAGCCTCTTTTTTGAGTCGGGTGCCGTGGCAGTCGGGGCATACGGTCTTGCCTCTGAATCGGCTCAGCATCACGCGGTATTGAATCTTATACTGGTTTTCCTTCACCATTCTGAAGAACTCGTCGATGCTCACGCGGTCGTGCGGTTCACGGTCTTTTTCCGATGGCAGTCCGTGCCAGAGCCAGTCTTTCTCCTGCTGCGTCAGCTCGTAGTACGGCTTGAAGATAGGGAATTTGTAAGGTTCCGCACGGCGGATGAATTCCTTGAGCCACATGCCCATCTTCTCGCCACGCCAGCACACCACGCAACCGTCGTAGAGGCTCAGCGAAGTGTTAGGAATCACGAGTTTCTCGTCGATGCCGATGACGCTTCCGAAGCCCTCGCAGGTAGGGCAGGCGCCCAGCGGCGAATTGAAGGCAAACATATTGTCGGTAGGTTCCTCGAATTTCATGCCGTCGGCTTCGAATCGGGTGGAGAAGTCGTAGCAGATGTTGCTTGGCGGGAAGACGAGTCGGCAGGCGCCGTCGCCCTCGTAGAAGGCGGTTTCGGCAGAGTCGAAGAGTCGGCTGATATCATCCTTCTCGTCGCTTACCGATGCGCGGTCGATAACGAGATAGATTTCGCGGCTCTTCTCTTGCAGCATCTGGGTGAGTTCTTCACCGCTCGCATCCAGAAGCTCCTTGTTTCCAGAATTCTCATCGCCTGTTTCCGGAGAATTCATATCTCCAGCTTCCAGGAAATCCTCTATTCTGATGAATTCACCCTTCTGCATGATTCGGGCATAACCCTCCTGCATGTACATCTCCAGCTGCTCTCTGAGGGTGCGGTCTTCGATGACATGGATTGGGGCGAGGATTACGAACTTGGTGCCCTTGGAATACTGTCGGGTGCAGGCAAGGATATCCTCGGTGGTATGCCGTTTCACCTCCTGTCCGCTGATAGGCGAATAGGTTTTTCCGATGCGTGCGAAGAGCAGTCGCAGGTATTCGTAAATCTCCGTGCTGGTGCCCACGGTGGAGCGTGGGTTGCGGGCTATCACCTTCTGTTCGATGGCGATGGCTGGCGGCAATCCCTTGATGAAATCACACTCGGGCTTGGTCATTCTTCCCAGGAACTGACGGGCGTAGGAAGACAGCGACTCCACGTAGCGGCGCTGGCCCTCGGCGTATAGGGTATCGAAAGCCAGAGAAGATTTTCCCGACCCGGAGACTCCCGTAATGGCAACGAATTTGCCCTGTGGAATCTTCACGTCGATATTCTTCAGGTTGTTGGCTCTCGCCCCTTTTATTTCTATATATTTATCTTTTGGCATTTTCTTTATTCTTCTTTTTTCTTTCCCTTATTCGTGGTGATACGGCTCTCCTTTTATAATGGTGCAAGCGCGATAGAGGGCCTCGGTGAAGATGAGTCTCACCATCTGGTGGGAGAATGTCATCTTCGAGAGCGAGATTTTTTCGTTGGCGCGGTCGTACACTGCCTGCGAGAAACCGTAGGGGCCGCCAATCACGAATACGAGTCTTCGGGCAGTGGCTTGCTTGCGCTCTATCCACTTGGCAAACTCGATGCTGCGGAACTCCTGTCCGTGCTCATCCATCAGCACCACGGTATCCGAAGGCTGAATCTGCTTCAGAATCAGTTCACCCTCCCGTTCCTTCTGCTGCTGTTCGCTGAGGCTCTTGGTGTTTTTGAGCTCTGGGATGGTAGTGATGTTGAAGGGCATGTAGTGGGTGATGCGCTCGGCATAATCCTTGATGCCCGCCACGAAATGCTTGTTCACGGTCTTTCCGACCAATATCAATTCTGTCTTCATTTCCTAAATAGTATCCTCCTTATTAATATAGGATAGCTCTTAACTATAAGCTATCAACTATCAACTCTTAATTCAAGTTTCGCAAGTAACCTCCGGTCCCCGAAGGGGGCCAACTTTCAATAACCGCTGGTGGAATGACTGAAGGTCATGGAACCTGCGGACAACCAATAGTAGGGAGAAAACGTCCCCAAAGGGGGCGAACCACATCCAGTCTTGCTCCTGTTCGCCCCCTTCGGGGACGGTAAGAGAGTATCTGTCACTATCCGCAGGTTCCATTCCCTTCGGTCATTCCACCCGCGGTTATTCACATTCGCCCCCTTCGGGGACGGTAGAATGCTACTTGCGAAACTTCAACTCTTAACTCTTATAGTATCCTTTCTTCTCCAGTTTCGGATTCTTCGGGAACCAGCCTTTCTCGCAGCGCTGTTTCTGCTCGAAAAGCTCGCCGATGCTCCATAGACACGAGGCACCCAGCACGCCCAGCAGTGCCGAGCAGAGCACGTTGGCAACCAGGAAGGCTGCACCCACACTGATGATTCCGCACACCAGAAACACCCACCAATAGCGGGTGCCCGTATGATACTCAACCTTGATAACGATAGGATGGAAGATTCCTATTATTAAAAAGGTGGAAACGGCGATGATCACGCCAGTATAATATAATTCCATAAGCTTTATTTTATTTCATTTCTTTTTCAATGTGCAAAAATACAAAAAAAACTCCAATCTTGTTTGGTTTCTCAAATATTTTATTTATCTTTGTACGCAAAAAGAGAAATATTGTGCTGTTTTCGGGCACAACCCTCTGATTGAACTATAATTAATAACAAAATAGAATCAAACTATGGCTAATAACGCAGAATTGATTAAGCAGTGTGAAGAAAGAGCACAGCAGTGGCTCACACCTGCATTCGACGAAGAAACTCGTAAAGAAGTTAAGGCAATGCTCGAGGCTGAGGACAAGTCAGCACTCGTTGATGCCTTCTATCAGAACTTGGAGTTCGGTACTGGTGGCTTGCGCGGCATTATGGGCGCAGGTACCAACCGCATGAACAAGTATATCGTTGGTATGGCTACTCAGGGCTTCGCTAACTACATCCTCAAGGCTTTCCCAGGCGAGGAGAACCTTTCTGTAGTGGTAGGTCACGACTGCCGTAACAACTCCCGTCTCTTCGCTGAGACCGTAGCTGCCATCTTCTCTGCCAATGGCATCAAGGCTTATCTCTTCGAGAGCCTCCGTCCTACACCAGAGATTTCTTTCGCCATCCGTGAGCTCGGCGCCAAGGCTGGTGTCAACGTAACTGCTTCTCATAACCCTAAGGAGTACAACGGTTACAAGGCTTACTGGAGCGACGGTGCCCAGGTTCTGGCTCCACACGATACAGGTATCATCGAAGAGGTGAACAAGGTTACTATCGACCAGGTGAAGTTCGAGGCTAACTGGGATTTGATCAAGATTATCGGTGGTGAGATGGATTACGACTACATGACAGCCGTTCATTCGGCAATGATCGACCAGGATGTTATCAACCGCCAGAAGGACCTCAACATCGTTTATTCTGCCATGCACGGCACAGGTCGCGTCATCGTTCCTCTCTGCCTGCGTTCTTGGGGCTTCCAGAACATCAATGTAGTGCCTGAGCAGATGGTTGTAGATGGCAACTTCCCAACAGTGGTTTCTCCTAACCCAGAGAATGCTGAGGCTATGACCCTCGGTATGAAGCTCGGTACCAAGCTGAACGCTGACCTCGTGGTTGCTACCGACCCAGACGCTGACCGTCTTGCCATCGTTTGCCGCGACGACAAGGGTGAGTGGATGATTATCAATGGTAACCAGACAGCCATGATGTTCTGCTACTACATCATCGAGAACAAGAAGAAGTTGGGCAAGCTGAAGCCAACAGACTTCCTCGTTAAGACCATCGTTACTACAGAGGTTATCGCTGAGATTGCCAAGAAGAACAACGTAGAGTTGCGCGACTGCTACACTGGTTTCAAGTGGATTGCACGCGAGATTGCCATCTCTGAGGGCAAGCAGCAGTACATCGGTGGTGGTGAGGAGAGCTTCGGTTTCTTGCCATACGATAAGGTACGCGATAAGGATGCTCCTGCTTCTATCTGCCTGATTTGCGAGATTGCAGCTTGGGCTAAGGATCAGGGCAAGACTCTCTACGACCTCCTGATGCAGATTTACGCAGAGTATGGCTTCAGCAAGGAGTTCACGGTTAACGTGGTTCGCCCTGGTAAGACTGGTGCTGACGAGATTAAGCAGATGATGGCAGACTTCCGTGCCAACCCTCCACAGGAGTTGGGTGGCAGCAAGGTGGTTACCTGGAAGGACTACCAGAGTCTGGAGACTAAGCATGCTGACGGCAGCGTAGAGAAGCTCGACATGCCTGCTACAAGCAACGTGCTCCAGTGGTTCTGCGATGACAACACCAAGGTGAGTGTTCGCCCATCAGGTACAGAGCCTAAGATTAAGTTCTATATTGAAGTAAAGGATCCTTCATTCAAGTGTGCTGGCTGCTACAACCGCTGCACAGCTGCTGCAATGGATAAGATTGAGGCCATCAAGAAGAGCTTGAAGCTGGATTAAAAGATTTTTTTTGTGCATTATTAGGGGACATGATAATGCGCATTTTTTCGGCGAGGGGTCATCCTGACCTCTCGCCATTTTGATTTAATAAAACATAATAGAAATGAAGAAATTATTATTTATTCCTCAAATCCGCAACCGCCCTCATAAGATGACACAGAGGTCAAAAAGGTAGCGACACTGTGGCAAAAGAGGGTGCAACGCAGCAAAAATCGCCACAAAGACGCATTAAATCCCCTTACCCCACCATGCGACTTGAGGCAATACGCAAAATCACGACCATAAGTTGTCGGTGTCATCCAAAGTCATTCTGGAACACATCAGCATAAGCGTTGTTGCATGAATAGATATTCAGCACATACTGCCTTGATGTCCTGACCCATTTGGCTGGCACAGAGATGAACTTGAAGACAAACGCCTTGATGCGGCTTGTTGCTTTGAGTCCGAACCTCTTCACGTCAAGCCTCGCCATGATGAATTTATAGAAGTTGCGTATGAGTGCCGTAAGCAGAAGAAACACCGTGTTTTCTCCCATGAAGGATTTTGGAAGCCTGTTCCAGCCGAATCCGTTATTCATTTCATCGAAGATGCGTTCCTTCCCTCCACGGAGGTTATAGAATTTGACAATCTCTTTCTCGGAAGACTCGTAGTCATTTGTAAGGATGCAGCGGTAGGTGTATTCGCCTTCCCACAGGTCAATCTCACCGTCAATTCGCTTCTGCCTTTGGATTACAAGACGGTATGCCCTCCCTTTCCATTTCTCAACAAGAATGGAGTTCAGTTCAAACTCAATGCCGCCCAGTTCCTCTCTCTTCCACCCTCTGAGTGCAAAGATGTCATCGTAGAGCGAACCGCAGCGGTTGGCGCGGATATAGAAAGTCATGCAATGCTTTCCGACCTCTTCCACAATTTCCTCTGAGCAGGATCCGCAATCTGCCCTGAAACGATTGACTGTCAATCCTTTCTGTTCAATCCTCTCAAAGAATCTCCTCAACGTGTCCTTCTGGTGGAAACGAACGTTAGTGTTGCCGTCGCTGTTCTCTATGCCGACAATCATGTCGCCAATGACAGCCACACCTGGACGGTACCCGAGAAACTTCTTGTATGTGGGTTTCGCATCAAACTTCTCAGCCTCTATGAACTGGTGGTCGAAGTCAACGTCATACCCCTCGCCCTCTTTCAGCTGCCCTGTGGACAATAGGCAATTGAGGAGCAGTGTATTCAGCATGTCTGCCGTGTTGAAGTCGTAGGTCTTGCCAGTGTCGGATGTGTAGGAAATGTTATCCTGGGTCAGTTCCTTTATGGCTCTGAGAATCGTGTCGGCACTGCATGTGCGAAGTGTCGGATGAAGCGAGAGGTGATACATCAGATGAGTGGTGACATCCTCTATGCATGAGCCGCCACAGAAATAAACGCTCATAAGCGAACGGATGATTTCGCTGTATTGATAACCATACAGCCTACATCTCATACCGAGGGTTGAGTCGATTACAGATGAGAGATTGGAGTCAAATTGCTCCATTATTGAAAAAATTCCTCCAAAAGGAGAGAGTTTCTCAGATTTTATTGCTACCTTTGCCATGTCTGTCGGGTTTGATACATATTTTGATTTGCAACACTAAGATAGGTGAAAAATCTGACATGGCAAAATCCTGAGCAACTTTTTGTTGCTCAGGTACTTATAAAATAAGTTAAACTAAAATGCTGCGGAATTTAGGTTATTCTTTTTGCATTGGTGATGGGATTTTCCACATCTCATGCTCAGTTTGGAACGCTCGGCAAGTTGTATAAGACTGCAAAGTCTGCGGCTGCGATTGAAATTTCTTTATTAGATAAGGGAGCTTTCTTCTTTACGATAAAATAGGGAAGCTGTCAGGCTGCCTGCCGTCCCCGAAGGGGGCGAATGTGAATAACCGCTGGTGGAATGACCGAAGGGAATGGAACCTGCGGATAGTCGATACCCTCCCTCCAATCGTCCCCGAAGGGGGCGAACAGAAGCAAGATTGGATGTGGTTCGCCCCCTTCGGGGACGCTTTCTCCTTCTCGATGCTTGTCCGCAGGTTCCATTCCCTTCGGTCATTCCACCAGCGGTTATTAAAAGTTGGCCCCCTTCGGGGACCGGAGGTTACTTGCGAAACTTGCAATTTTAGTTTATAAAATTTTGATTTATGAATAATAAGAAAAGAAAAATCATCGGTTTGGGGCTCTTGCTCCTGCTTGCACCTTCTGCCGGCTATGCCCAGGGCTATAGCTGCGGAAACGTGGGGCTGTTCTGCTCGCCCGATACCCTGCGAGGGGCTCAGCTGGGCGCCTTCTCCAGCGTGGTTTACAGGCAGATGAGGGGACTCAGCCTGGCTGGCGTCATCAACTCCGTGGGTGGCGATATGAGGGGCGTTCAGATTTCGGGCGTATCCAATGTGGTGAAGGGTGGCAACGGCGTGCAGCTGTCTTTATTCAATAATATATCCTCCTCGCCATTCCGTGGCGTGCAGGTCAGCGCACTCTCTAATGTCTCCATGGGCATGAAGAGGGGACTGCAGATTGCTTCCGCCAACGTAAGTTCCTCGTATATGCGCGGCTTGCAGATGGGCGGATACAACTATGCCGATACCCTCAACGGTTCGCAGATAGGCATCCTCAATGTCTGCGTGAGCCATCCGCGAGGCGTGCAGATAGGTCTCATCAACTACAGCCGTGATACCGTGGCGCACAAGATAGGTCTCGTCAACGTGAACCCCCATACCCGCATTGATTACATGCTCTATGGCGGTTCTGCCACCAAAACCAACTTCGCCGTGCGCTTCCGCAACCGGTCTACCTATAATATATTAGGCATCGGCACCCATTACTTCGGCTTGGACGAGAAATTCTCGGGCAGCCTGTTCTATCGCATCGGACAGTATTTCCAGCTCTCGCCAAAGTTTTCAATCAGTGGCGACTTGGGCTTCTATCACGTGGAATCCTTCCAGGAGAATTCGCAGGATAAGCCCGAACGACTCTACTCCCTGCAGGCTCGCATCAATGCCGACTACCAGTTGGGCAAATACACCAGCGCCTTCGCCTCCGTGGGCTATGGCGACACCCGCTATTATCATGGCGGCAGATATCGCAGCCGTGCCATCCTTGAGGCGGGATTAGCCGTAAAGCTGCAGCGCAATCAGGCGTTCTATGCCCCAGGTTCTTCAGAAAAATCATCTTCTGAAAAATCATCTTCAGGAAAATCCTCCTCTTCTACCTTGTCAGATTACGATATGGAGGCCTGGAAAGAGGGGAGTATCTTTGCCTTCGATGACCCCAAGCGGCAGAAGAAGCATCCTTGGAAGGCGGCAGTGGAGGCATTCGCCATCAACGTGGGCGTGCAGTGCTTCGACCAGTTTGTGATGAACGAGGAGTTCGCCAAGATCTCCTTCCACAGCATCAAGCACAACATCCAGAATGGATTCGTGTGGGATAACGACCAGTTCTCCACCAATCTTTTCGCCCATCCTTACCACGGCGGACTCTATTCCAACGCTGCCCGAACCCACGGCATGAACTTCTGGGAATCAGTGCCTTACTCCTTCTGCGGAAGCCTGATGTGGGAGACTACCTGCGAGATAGAACCGCCAGCCATCAACGACCTGATGGCCACCACCATAGGCGGTGTGTGCCTGGGCGAAGTAACCTATCGCATCAGCGACCTGGTTTACGACGACCGGCTGCGCGGATTCCCACGCTTCTGGCGAGAGTTCCTGGGCACCATCATCTGTCCTATCAAGGGCTTGAACCGAATATTGAGCGGCGATGCCTGGCGCGTGCGAGGCAGATATTACAAGTATCACGACTACGGTCGCAGTCCTGTCAGCTTTTCGGCATCAGCGGGTTATCGCTATCTTGCCGATAACAATACGCTGTTCCGTGGCGAGGGAAATCCCTACGTGCGGTTCAATCTGGTTTATGGCGACCCGTTTGATGGTGCCACCACCAAGCCTTACGATTATTTCACCCTCGATGCCACCTTCGGATTGAGCAGCAACCAGCCGTTCATCACGGGATTGCATCTGCTGGGCCGCCTGTGGAGCGTGCCGGTGGAGGTGAGCAAGGGCACGGAGATGGAGTTCGGCATCTTCCAGCACTTCAACTACTACGATTCGCAGCCGGTGAAGGATGGAACCAGTCTTGTGCCATATCGCATCTCCGAGGCAGCGTCGGTGGGTCCCGGCATCATCTACCGCTTCCCTCAGGTGGGCAATCTCACCAAACTGGAGCAGCGCATCTTCGTGGATGGCATCCTGCTGGGCGGCAGTCTCACCGATTATTATAATGTGATAGACCGCGACTACAACATGGGCAGCGGCTACAGCGTGAAGGCCATTAGCCTGATGGAGTTCGGCAAGGTGGCGAGCTTCCAGATAGGAGCCGACTACTACCGCATCTTCACCTGGAAGGGCTACGAGGGCAAGGACCTGGCTACCACCGACCCGCTCTATCTCAACGCCCAGGGCGACAAGGGCAATGCCTCGCTGCTGGTGGTGAATGCCCGCTTCGGCCTCGCCCTGTCGAATCGCCTGAAGCTCGATTTCAACGTGTCGAACTATTGGCGCGATACGCATTACTCCTATCACGACGACGTCAGGAGCAAGACATTCGACCTGAGTCTGGGATTGCAATATCAGTTCTAGAAACATAATAATGTATAAAATATGGGTGCAAGCGTTAATCATTTTCATCTTTTTGTAGAAAAATCGCAAAAAGTTTTGCATATTTTCTGAATTTATATTAACTTTGCACCCATATTTTCAAACATAAAACATAGAATTATACTCTTATGGGAGGCATTTTCGGAACTATTTCCAAGAAAAGCTGTGTCGCAGATCTTTTCTACGGCACCGACTACAACTCACATCTCGGCACCCGTCGAGGCGGTTTGGCAACCTACAGCAGTGAGAAGGGCTTCGTGCGCTCTATCCACAACCTCGAAAGCTCTTATTTCAGAACTAAGTTTGAATCAATCCTCGACAAGTTTGAGGGTGCCACATCGGGTATCGGAGTGATTAGCGATACAGATGCGCAGCCATTGATCATGAACTCACACCTGGGCCGTTTCGCCATCTGCACCGTAGCCAAGATTGTAAACAAGGAAGAACTTACTCAGCACCTGCTAGACAAGAACATGCACTTTGCAGAGATGTCTTCAGGCAGTACCAACCCCACCGAGCTGGTGGCTTTGCTCATCATTCAGGGCAAAACCTTCCGCGAGGGCATCGAGAACGTATTCCATCACCTCAAGGGTTCCTGCACCATGACTATCCTCACCGAGGATGGCATCATCTGTGCGCGCGACAGTTGGGGACGTACGCCTCTCATCATCGGCAAGAAGGCGGATGCCTACGCCGTGAGCAGCGAGAGTACATCCTTCCCTAATCTCGACTTCGAGACCGTACACGAGGTGGGACCGGGCGAAATCGTGAAGATTACTGCTGATGGCATGGAGCAGATTCGTCCTGCCAACAAGAAGATGCAGGTTTGCTCTTTCCTCTGGGTTTACTACGGATTCCCTACATCTACCTACGAGGGCAAGAATGTGGAGGAGGCGCGTTTCACCAACGGCTTCAACCTTGCCAAGACGGATGATGTGGAGGTGGATTGCTGCAGCGGTATCCCTGATTCGGGCACGGGTATGGCGATGGGTTATGCTGCCGGCAAGGGTGTGCCTTATCAGCGCTGCATTGCCAAGTATACGCCTACATGGCCTCGCAGCTTTACTCCTAGCAACCAGAGCATGCGTTCGCTGGTGGCCAAGATGAAGCTGATTCCTAACAAGGCGATGCTGAAGGGTAAGCGAGTATTGTTCTGCGACGACAGTATCGTGCGTGGCACCCAGCTTCGCGACAACGTGAAGGTGCTTTTCGACCAGGCTGGCCTCAAGGAGTGCCACATGCGCATTGCGTGTCCTCCGTTGGTATACGGTTGTCCGTTCATCAACTTCACTTCTTCCAAGAGTGATATGGAGCTGATTACGCGCCGCATCATCGAGAAGTTTGAGGGTGATGCCAACAAGGATTTGGATAAGTATGCCACCACGGGTTCTCCTCAGTATCAGAAGATGGTGGATGAGATTGCCCGTCAGTTGGGCTTAACCACATTGAAGTTCAACACCATCGAGCAGTTGGTTGAGGCTATCGGTCTTCCAAAGTGCCAGGTATGTACCCATTGTTTTGATGGCAGCAGCGCATATACTCTGAATGAGTTTGCTGATGCGGAGTAAGATAAGAAGATAAGTATATGATTATATAAGTATATAAGAATATAAGTTCTTGATATATAATAAGATAGGTCTAGCGACCCCGTGAAACGCGGTATTGCTAGACCTATTTTTATTTTTATAAGGTATCGTAATACCCCCTGCGAAATAAAACTGTCACAACTGTCATGTAACGCTTCTGGGCGGGGGTAGGAAGCGTGAGGGCTAGAATATATAGCTTTCAATCACTTGTGATATGATACGAATACAGACAGAATCGGAAAATAATGTGGTTTATATTGTTTTCTTCTCGAAAAATTTGGTAGTTACGAAAAAGCAACGTATCTTTGCAGCACATGTTTAGTAAAAAGAAAAAAGTATGAGTGAAGTAAAGCCATATAAATTACCGGAAGAAAAAACTAGCATAGTTTCTGATTCCATGGCAGTCCGTATTACTCCTGATACGGATATTGTTACCTTGCGCCATAATGTGATGGATGCGGTGTATGCTACAACAGATCAGAATGCTTTGTATAGTTGTTTGGTTTTCTTGTCAAGTCAAAAGCAAACTTTACAATCTTCAGTAAAGAAAGAACTTTTGAATCGTTTAGATGAATTGTCAAAGCTTCCAGATGGTTGGGATGGTGAAGGTAGTCTTGCCCTCTCAAGAAATATCGTGGATTTTGTGAAGCGAATTATTCTGCTAGCTGCTGATACTAGTCTGCAAAATTGGGTAGCTTTTCCTGATGCACGAGGTTGTATATATTTAGATTACACGGAAGACAATAATATAGCAGGTGTTACTATAACCAATCATCAGGTTGTAGCATTTATCAAACGGGATGGTCATTTGTCAAAATTCAGTTTTGATAAGTTGGATGAAAAGGAAGTATTGTCATTATTAGAAAAAGCTCATGGATAAACTGATTTCTGAAATAGCAGACGATGAAAAGGTTGCAAGAATCCTGTTCTCGCCTTCTCATATCTATAAAGGGCGTGTTTCGCCGAAGGCTTTTAAACTTGAAAAGTTGAAGAGTGGTGCTGAAGACTATATTTCAGTATTGAGATATAATGTAGATCAATTAGATTCTGTATCAGCTGTTTTTCGTCCTAGAACGAAAGGAGACTCTCGATATGGATTTACATTTCTGAATATTTTGGATGTTCGAAACCTGGATTATGAATTTAACAACAGAAGGGTGGAGCTATTGCCAAAACCAAGCAAGCGATTACCGTTACATGCTGGAATCTTTTTATCAATTGATGGAAGATTGCAGACTGCCGATGATGTTTCTCCTGATATAGATTTTTTCCAAAAAGAACTTGCCATGCTTTGTGATGGGGTGCATAAATTTTAATCTGCCCCGAACGTTGGAAAAGCAGCCTAGTTTTTCATTCTTCTCGTCCCCGGAGGGGGCGAATGTGAATAGCCGCTGGTGAAAAGTAGGTGAAATGAGAAAGGGCTGCAGACGGCATCATGCCGTCTGCAGCCCTTATAGTTTTAATGCCGTTGCATTTTTTCTTAACTCATTTCCTTAATAACTCATGCAGCTCGTTACGCCCAGCGTAGTGCCAATGGCAGTGAGAATGCTGATTATAATCTGAATCACGGTTTTCCAAGTTTCTTTCTTCATTTTCAAGTAATGTTTTTAGTGATTATTTTTTTAGTGATTAATTTTTATTGATTAGTGATTAATTCTTAGCGATGTGATAGGAGAGGAGAGAAGCCCCCGAAGGGGCTTGCTCTAGATTGTTACGTCTGTATTGTCGCCGTCACTTCCGCCGCCGGTCGTGCCAGAATCGGAGCCGCCGCCCTGCCCCGGGTTCTCACTGCCGCCGCCCTGGGTGCCGGTTCCACCCTGGCTGCCACTGCCGCCCTGGCTGGTGTTACCCGAACCGCCGCCCGGATTGCTTCCGCCGCCATCAGTCTCCTCAGCTCCGTAGCTGTCGTAGGCAGTAATCTTGCAGAGCTTCTTCAGCTCGCTATTGCTCCAAGTTTTGGTATTTTTTACCAACAAATGGATGCCCTCCACGCTAGCGGCTGAAACCTTGTCGCGGCTCACCTCGCCATGAGAACTCATGCCGATGGAGAAGAGACCCAGGTCGCCCAGACGAACACTCTTGCCGTCGAGAATCAGCTCCTTCAGACAGTCGAGCATATCCATCATCACACCATGCACGGTGCCTCGGCTGTAGGGCGAGTTATGAGATGAGATGTGGTCCACGAACTCCTCGAAGTTCATCTCTCGGTCGGTCACCACGGTGGCATACCAGAGTTCCTTACCTGCGTTCTCGCCCGTCTGGGGAGTGCGCTTCACTTTGCGATACTTAATATTTCCCTGTCCCATAATTTTAGTGATTTTTAGTGATGAATAAATTTGTGATTAACTCTTGCCGTTCCGAGAAACCAGGGTGGGTGGTTTCTCTGAATGACGGTGCAAAGGTACG
This sequence comes from Segatella copri, assembly GCF_019249655.2. Classification (NCBI taxonomy): domain Bacteria; kingdom Pseudomonadati; phylum Bacteroidota; class Bacteroidia; order Bacteroidales; family Prevotellaceae; genus Segatella; species Segatella copri. The sequence goes on along the minus strand of NZ_CP137557.1, from coordinate 2,896,283 downwards.
GCTTTTATCTGATACCGCCAAAAATCACCCAGCACAGTTGTGTTAAACGGAATTAACGTTTGCGCCGTTTTCCGTTAAATAAAAAAACTCATAGATTCTTTTGAGAGAACTCTACGAGATGATTTTCCGAAAACTATGAGTTTCTGTAAGTAACTCGGGGTGCAGGGATTCATCATCCTGCCAAAAAGCGTTACGTTACAGATGTGACAGTTTTTATCGCAACCCCCTTATAGCCAGTTTTTAGAAGTAACTTATATATATTATATATATAAGTTAAATTATATTACTTACAGATTGAAAGTTCAAAAAAAGAGGTTTACCCCTCCGGATAAAACTGTCACATCTGTAACGTAACGCCTTCTAGGTAGTTTTCCCTCTTTTTAGTTTTTGTACAGAGCACCTTGTTCGCTTATCTCCTTGATAAAAAATCTGATGGCTTCAAGCCCCCACCTTATTTTTTTCAAACTTTTCTCCCTTTTTTCTTGCAGGTTTCAAAATAAAAGCGTAATTTTGCGGTAGCATTCAAAACAGAACCGTATCATTTTAAAACAGAAAGGTTATGAAGTACTTAGACCCTAAGGCAGACCTCACGTTCAAGAAGATATTCGGCAATCATCCTAAAAGACTGATCAGCCTCCTGAACGCCCTTCTGCCACTCAGCGAAGAAGAGCAGATACACGAGATAGAGTATCTGCCAACGGAACTTGTGCCCGAACTGGAAGGTCACAAGAATACGATAGTAGATGTGCTCTGCACTGATGCCAGAGAAAGGAAATTTTGCGTAGAGATGCAGATGGAATGGTCTAACGCTTTCAAGCAGCGAGTACTGTTCAATGCCTCCAAGCTCTACGTGAGTCAGGCGATGAAGCGCGAGAAATACAGCGATCTGCAACCGGTATATTCCCTGAATCTTGTGAATGACATCTTCGAGCGTGATACTCCTGAATTCATCCACAACTATCGCATCGTGCACGACAAGGACAGCAACAAGGTAATCGAAGGTCTGCATTTCACCTTCATAGAGCTTCCTAAGTTCACTCCTCATTCCATCTCCGACAAGCGCATGATGGTATTGTGGCTCCGTTTCCTGACGGAAATCAATGCCAATACGCAGGAGATTCCTTCCGATCTGCTTCGTGACCCGGAGATAGGAAAAGCCGTAGAGGAGTTGAAGATTTCCGGCTTTACAGATGCCGAACTCAGAGCCTACGACAAATTCTGGGATTCTGTAAGGGTAGAGAAGACCCTTCAGTACGACAGCTATCAGCAAGGCATGGAAAAAGGCATGGCAAAAGGCATGGAAGAAGGCATGGCAAAGGGCATGGAAAAGGGCATGGCAAAAGGCGAAGAAGTAGGTAAAAGCCAAAGAAGTATTGAGATTGCTAAGAATATGCTGGCAAAAGGCATGGATGCAGCAATGGTAATGGAGATAACGGGGCTGACGGAGAGCCAGATGCAGCAGTTGATGTAATTTCTATTGCCCCACACGCCCTGAAGGGGCAGAAGGAGCAAGGATAGCCCCCCACGCCTTGAAGGGGCAAAAGCTCGTAGCCCAGGGCATCGCCCTGGGTATCATCGCATTTCGCCCTGCGCCCTGAATGGGCAAAAGCTTTATAAAGCACTCAAGTTTCGCAAATAACCTCCGGTCCCCGGAGGGGGCCAACTTTCAATAACCGCTGGTGGAATGACCGAAGGGAATGGAACCTGCGGATAGCTGCAATACTCTCTCCAATCGTCCCCAAGGGGGGCGAACAGAAGCTGAAAAACTTGCAACCTTGCTTTTCTTATGGAGAACGGAAATAGAAAAGGATTTTGTTATGGTTGTAATTTTCCCCCAACTTGGGGGAAATTTAATATACCCCACCATCTTTTTTTCAAAACTTTCTCCCGATTTTCTTGCTTGTTTCAAAATATTGTTGTACCTTTGGGGGAATAAATGATAGAAAGTAGATCTTAAAAACAATGTAACTCTATGAATATCAGATAAATTACCCCCCCAGCCCGTCCGAGAACGGCCGTTTTGGGGTGTATCATAGAGGGCAGAACCGCTATCACGACTCCACCTAAGCCCCTCTAAGGGCATATCTTTTTTCATCTTAAAATTTTAGTTTATGTTAAACAATTCGTCATAAGGGCTTAAAATGGCCGATATGAACACTAATAGAGCGTGTTTTTCGATGGTATTGATCCCTACAGGTCATTATCCAAGAGAAGCAATCAAAGCAGGTACACCTTTGAGAGATATGGCACGACGAAGGTTATAAGATAGGCAAAAGAGACCCATCTCAGCAGTTACTTTCAGTTTGCCTTTCAGTAAAAAGTAGTATTGCCCAAGTGCTCGCTTCATGGTTCCAAAAGGATGCTCGGAGAGGCATTTGCGATTGTCCATCTTGTTCTGATCTAGATGTAAAACGTAACGGACACCCTTCTTCACGATCTTCATTCTTGGAGGTTTTGGCTTGTCCTTATTCTCTTCTTTGAGTTGCTTGCGTTTTGCTTCGGTTGCCTTTATCAAGGTGTCTTTGTTGAAGTCTGCCTCCTTGAACTTCTGGATGGTACACTTGCACTTGCATTTTTTACATGCAAGCTTGTTGCAGTAGCGGATCATACCGTTTCTTTTGATAGACTTTTGCCTCAGGATTTCTCCTTGCGGACAATAGACAAGATTGCGTTCGGCATCCCTCACGAAGTATCCTTCAAGAGCCTTGGCACGCATCTGCCCGGGAGTCATCTTCAGTACAGCAGACTCTGCTACATCAGAAGTGTACTCCTTGACCTCTACAATCTGTGCATCGGTTAAAAAATCCTTGTAGGCTTCCGGTATGACTGCAGCTTCAAGACATGCCTTCAAATCTTCTGGATTAGTACTTGACTTTTGTTCGTCAGTTATGGTAGCTTCGTTATAGTCAAACTGAACCTGCTCCGTGCAGCTGCCATCACGTTGGATGACATTTGGTACGATACCATTAGCCAATGCATCTGCATGAACCTCGGGACACTCGTACCCCTTGTCTGCAGTTGATTCAAGAACGTCAACACCATAATCGGCTTTCACCTCAGATGCTACGCTTGTAAGCTGACCATGGTCTGTTGGACTGTTGGTTACCAGGAAGCCTGCTATCATATGGCTCTCCGCATCAACTGCAGTTTGCACATTATAACCGACACAAAAGCCTTCGTTGGCTTTCATTAGTCGGGAATCAGGATCGGTTAAGGAAATCTGGCTTTCACCACTTTTCTCAAGTGTATCACGGTATCCCTCATAGCGTTCCTTGCGCTCCTTGCAAACATCAAGCTTACGTTGCAACTCATCTTTAGAGAGCCTGCGTCCTTCCTCATGATCGTATGCTTCAAGTTCTTCCATATAGATTGAAATATGTTCATCAAGACGCTTGATTCGGTCATCGAGTTTGCTTAGAGTAAGGTTGTTGTCTTTAGCATTTACAGCCTTAAACTTGCTTCCATCAATAGAGATGTACGACTTGGAAAAGAGCTTCAGTCCCATACAAAACTTGTTGAACTCTTTAAAAACTTTAGTAATAGCCTTCTTGTTGTCCTTGCGGAAATCGGAGATTGTACGAAAGTCAGGAGTCAGCTTGTTGAGCAGCCACATTACCTCTACGTTACACTTGCACTCACGAGCAAGTTTGCGAGAGGAACGTACCTGATAGAAGTAACCATAAATATAGAGTTTGAGGAGATCGCGAGGATCATATCCAGGAGTACCTGTCTCTGCAGGAGTACTGCGGACGAATCCCAGTTCATCCATTTTGAGATTATCGACAAAAGCATCAAACAAGCGAACAGGGGCGTCAGCCTCTACATACTCGTCAATGCAATCAGGGAAAAGAACCCTCTGTCGTCTATCTTGTCCTTTTTTATATGCCATATCTTTCTTGTTTTTTACTACAAAGATACATAAAATAATTGAGAATCAAGAAGATACGAGGTTAATTAACTATAAAGAGCAAAAGAAAAATGCCCAATTCAGTTGTTTGCTTCCCTAATTAAGTTTTCGGACGGCCTCCCCCATATCGGCGGGCATCAAGGCTTTAGTAGCCTTTATATTAGCGTTTGTCCTTGCCAGTTGCAGTAAGGATGAAACGATGGATGCAGGTGAGCGTGTCATCTGCATTTCAGCTAGTGGTACACGCACTTACTATGCCATAAATGAAACCGACGGCATTACTTATACCACCGATGGTATAGTATATCTTATCAATCACGACATCAAGCATCCCAAATGGATACTTAGCTATGAAGAGATAGCTAAGCACCTTGACATATCCTTTACCCAAGTATCAACGATGAATATTTCGAGAACCAAAGTCCTAAACGATGGCCTTTGGCGCTTCGCCGTGCAGTTTGGTGAACAGGAGAAAGGTATTGAATATTTGATAGACGTAAATCCCGATACAGGCAGCATCGAATGGGTGCAGAGCATTGAAGAAATGCCTGATGGGGAGGTTACGCTCCATTTTAATCATTAATTAAAATACATTTTATGGCAGATATTAATTATAATCAGATAGTTTCTCTTATTTGGAACATTGCGGACGATGTGTTACGTGATGTGTTCCTTCGTGGTCAATACCGTGATGTTATCCTCCCTATGGTAGTATTGCGTCGATTGGATGCACTTTTAGAGCCAACAAAGGATGAAGTTTTAAAAGAGCTGGAACAATTGGGTCCAAATGATGAGATAGATGAGGGGGTAATGCGTGATATAACTAAGCTCTCTTACTATAATACCTCTAAATGGACTTTGAATCGTATAAAGAATCAGGCTCCAGACAACAATGATTTGCTTTATAAAAATTTTGTAGAGTATTTGAATGGATTTAGTGAGAATGTGGGCGATGTATTGAAGAACTTTGATTTCTTAAACAAAGCGCGCAAACTTGCTGATAATGATCGCCTGTTGGCTATTATTCAGAAGATTACCGATACTCGTATCAACCTTACGAATACATTGCAATACGATCCAGATGGATTACCTTTGCCAGCTCTTGACAATGTAGGAATGGGAACCGTATTTGAGGAACTGTTGCGCCGTTTTAACGAAGAGAATAATGAGGAAGCTGGTGAGCACTTCACCCCACGTGATGCTATCTCACTATTGACGCATCTTATCTTTGAGCCGGTTAAGGACGAATTACCTAAAATAATAACCCTCTATGACCCTGCTTGTGGTTCTGGCGGTATGCTTACCGAGGGCTATGAATATTTAAGGAGTATTGGCGTTCGTCCTCTGGCTATCCAACTGTCAGGTACGGAGACTAACCCAGAGACTTATGCTATTTGTAAATCCGATTTGATAATTAAGGGTGTAGATCCTAAGGGAATTCATTTGGGTAATACTATTACAACAAACCATTTCTCGCAGACTAGCTTTGGATTTACGTTGACGAATCCTCCTTATGGAAAATCTTGGAAAACTGATAAGGAGAAGATTTACGACAGCGATAAAAAACAACTGACAGATTCTCGCTTTGAGCTGGCGTTAACCAATTTTGCAGGAAAGAAAGAAGTGCTGGATTGTACTCCAAGAACTTCCGATGGTCAACTTCTCTTTGTAATGGAAGAAATCAATAAGATGAAGTCTTTGGATTTACAACCAATGGGAAGTCGCATCGCATCCATTCATAACGGTAGTTCTCTTTTTACAGGTGATGCAGGAAGTGGCGAAAGTAATATTCGTAGATATTTGATGGAGAATGATTTGGTGGATGCTATTGTGCAGTTGCCAAATAATATTTTCTATAATACGGGTATTACAACCTATGTATGGATTTTTACGAATAAAAAACGTCCTGAGCGTAAGGGAAAAGTACAGTTGATTAATGCGTCTGAATGTTATGAAAAATTGCGTAGAAATCAGGGTTCTCGTAATTGCATGATTACTGATGAATATCGTCAGCAGATATTGGACGCTTATATCGCTTTTGAAGAAAAAGAATGACTAAAAAAGCAAAAAATAGCAGATTTGGGCTTTTATTTTGAGTTTCAAGTGGTTGTGGCAGTTGTTGGCTTTAAGTGACGTTCGTGAGGAAATGCGAAAATGACGGATTTGAGAAGTAGAAACGCTTTCAAGTCATTACCTCAAAGAAACTCTCTAATAAGCATTTTTAACGGCTTCGGTTTTTACTTCTCAATTCTGCACAGGTTGTGAATTTGCCATGCAACTCTCATGATTTAATTTTGCACAGAACAAAAAGCAAGGAATTATGAGAAGTACATTCAAGACAGTCTTCTATGTAAACGGAAGCAAGGAGAGAAACGGAATTGTCCCTATCATGGGACGTGTGACAATCAACGGAACTATCGCACAGTTCAGTTGCAAGCTGAGCGTGACCAAGGCGATATGGGATGCCAAGGGCAACAGAGCCAAAGGCAGAAGCAAGGAAGCCAATGAGGTGAACTTTGCGCTTGATAACATCAAGGCTCAAATCGCTAAGCATTACCAACGGCTTTCCGACCGTGAGGCGTTCGTTACCGCTGAAATGGTGAGAAACGCATATCAAGGCATAGGTACGGAGTATGAGACATTACTCAGAGCTTTTGACAAGGAGAACGCAGCCTTTGCCCAACGCGTGGGAAAAGACCGAGCTGTCCGAACCTACCGCAAGTATCTGACGGTAAGAAAGTACGTTGCCGAGTTCATCAAATTTCAGTACAAGCGCAGCGATATGTCCATGAATGAGCTTACCGAGGAGTTCATCCGTGATTTTTGTCTGTATTTGAAGAATGTCATTGGACTCACGCAATCTACCATTTGGATATACTCCATACCATTGAAGCATATCGTCACGGCAGCACACTACAACGGCAAGATACAGAGAAATCCGTTTGCCATGTACCACGTTGACCCAGACCACAAGGAGCGGGAGTTCTTGACAGAGGAAGAATTGGACATATTGGCAGGAATAGAGTTGGAAAATCCCAACTTTGCTTTTGCGAGAGACTTGTTTATGTTTGGTTGTTGGACAGGTATCTCTTTCGTTGACATCAAGAATCTTACAGAGGACAATGTTGCCATTATAAGTGGGTCTCCATGGATAGTTTCTCAGCGTCAAAAGACAGGCGTACCATTCAAAATTAAACTGATAGATGCAGCCATACAGATAATTGAACGTTACAAGCCATTGAGAAAAGATATGCACTTGTTTAATATTGGCTCACTTGACATGGTAAACAAGCGTATAAAGAAAGTGGCAAAAATGTGTGGCATCAAGAAGCGAATTTCATTTCATGTAAGCCGGCATTCGTTCGCAGTTTTGGCTTTAAACTACGGTATGCCGATAGAGAGTGTAAGCAAGATACTGGGACATACGGACATCGCCACAACACAAATTTACGCAAAGGTGACAAGTACTAAATTGGAGCATGACATATCAGCTTTTGAAAGTCGAATCAAGGGGCATTTGCCTACAATGGGAGGAATGGCATGAAAAGGACAGTAATCACCGTGGACGGAAATGGAATGTTATCCATTCCGTCCAACTTGCAAGACTTGTGGATGAGTGAGGGTGAATTGGTTGATATGCTTCATGTCACCGCCATGAAACTCCATGCTGTGATAAGGTCAATATACAAGGATGGTTTATTGACGGTGTCGAAAGTCCAACAGAAACAGGAAACTTCCAATGGCATTTGGCAAACGTTGTATGGCTTTCCGATGATTGTTGCCCTTTGCTTCCGTATAAACTCATACGGGGCAGCTCGGTTTCGTGTCACCATCTTCAAGAGATTGTACGGGGCAAAAGAGAAAAGTAGTGTCATTATCCTACAACTCAATAGAAGAACAACCGCCTTTAGTTGAATGTCCTCTTGCTTGTTTGTTGGCTTGGCGCTGTCGTACTGTCGTGAATAAGTACTGAAGCATAAGCATGACATTCTTACTTGTAGGGGGATGAGTTCTGTTCCTAAAAATGACGGACAAAACACCCCTTATTTTTGTTGAATTGTTGAATATGATGAAAGAAGTATTGAACATCAGGCATTTACGGCTCAACATATTCTCAACAAATCTCTCAACAAAAGAAAGATAATGTTGAAAAGAGAAAACCATGAACACCATTCCTTTCTTTCTTTTTAGCCCAGTAATTTGTTGTGTAGAGCTATTTGTTGAGAGTTTGTTGAGGGTATAAGTGGTTGGTTCTCATAAAGATAACACCTATCTTCAACAATTCAACGTTTTACATGCCCTCACTTGGTACGCTGTAAAATGTGCTTGTGGATTAATTGGCAACCGCTCTATTCTCCGAAATGGTTGCAGCAACGTTCCTTGGAGGCTTTGCGCCTCCAGCCACTTGGGCGAACCTCCGCAGTGTTTTAGCATGGCATTAGATTTATGCAGACTATACCGAGGACACACAGCACACTCGGCATAGTTCACAAAGGAAATCAACAACACACAACTGAAACACTTGGCAAGTTTCACACTGAAAATATCACCTTTTCCTTTGCAAACTCCATGTACAAAGTAGCTTGTGTCTGTGACCTTGTTCTTTCAATGTGGCAGCTTTGATGTTTGGCGTAAATTGAGAGAATTAAGGTCTGCAACCTTGGGCATGGAAAGCCGAAAGGCAAATATCTCGTCTTTTGTTCTTAGAGGAGGAAGCGAGGTTATGTTTTGGGAACCCCAAAACGCCTCGCTCCACCATGAGGGCGGAGAAATTTTGCTCCCAACGGTTGCAGAAAGTGAGTGTACCAACTGTAGGCAGTGCATAGAAATATGTAAATAGATTTGTCAGGTGTAGTTTATTCTTCCTTTATTTGCACAAAAGTATGTTTTGAGTGTTATAAAAAATAAAAAAATGCACTATTACGTTGATATTTTTGTATTTTTGCACTCAGTTATCTTGGACAGCAGAATTTGAAACACTGAAAATCCGTAATCTGTCTATATGTAAAATCTTTAAATTTGGATTATTATGACTAAGAAGTTTTGGTTAATAGCACTCATCGTAGCTTGCACTGTTGTATTTGGCAGTTGCGATAAGTCTGAGGAATTGAGTGTTGAGCAATGTAAGTTGGATATGAATCTATTCAACCAAACCTATACTGTTAATGATGAGGGGTGCTGTGTGCTAAAAGGGAGAAAGCCAATAGCAGCAGAAGAAATACAGAGTAAGGTCAAGGGCTATGGTTGGGAGAGTATTGCCACTTATGAGGTACAGGAAAACGGAAAGTTGAGCAAGGAGGAATTTTGGAAAGACAGATTTGGTGGCAGCCCTACACACTTTTGGTTTGAGACATCACAGCAAGCTTTTAGTTATTTTTATAGTGATGCCTTGCCAGCCTTTTGTTTCAGTCGTGTATCATGGACTTATGACATGGACAAAGGCTTCATACTGTTTGGCAGCAACAAGCAGACAACAGACAGCAGATACATGCAGATTCTTAAGCTTGACGAGTCGAATGGCAAAACCTTAATGTACACCATACAAAAATTGGGAGCGACGAGTGATGGCAGCAATGGTTACAAGTCTATATATGGCATGATTGTATATAAACGCATGACCGAAACCGATTTGGAAATGATGAAGAAAAGTTACACGTATGATACGGATATTGACCGTTCTGTTCCCGACAACTGCAAGTTTAAGATTAAGGCATACTATGCAGAAGACGACAAAGACAACACAGACCCTGTGTTTCAGACCTTCTGCCTTGTAACATTTGAGCTTACCGATGAATATGGTTTCAACTCTTCAGATAATGCCTATTACAACTACTACGATTCAATTACTTGGACGAGTGATTGTCGTGATATGCCAGATAGCTTTGGAATCATGGAACGTAAGACAAACTGTTTGAATACTTCCTATTGGTGGAGCACATACTTCTTCACGCCTCATGACAATACTATTGTCTATGCCAATGGCTATAAAGATGGCCGTATTGTCTATCAAGCCCGAAAGAGGCTCTATTTGGTGAATGATGGATTCTTTGGTTACGATTGGGATAACGTAAGGTATAATTCCAAGAACCCCGAACTAACAGAATATTGCTTGCTGGACAAGAGCCGTGAGTTTATCCTAACTCCACCTACTGCCTACAAAGAAGACATTACAAAACCGTATGCAGAGTTACGTATTGTACTGAAAGGAGCAAAAGACAAAAACGACAAGGAATATATGTTAGGCGTGCTTGAACGTGAAAGAGAAGGTCTGTTGAAGATTATGGACCAGTACTATGAAGCACATAGTACTATAAAAAAAACAGAAAAGGCTTCGCTGTGTAAAACGTTTAAGGCACTACCCGAAGATGCTGATATTAAAGCATATTGGCGTACAAAACATTCTCGCATGGTACTGATACTTAAAACTGACGGGGAAGACCCTATAAACAGTGAATACTATGTGCATGCGGAACCAATTAAATGATAAATAAGTTTAATGTGGATAACGCAATTGAATGTAGCTTATATAACAACAATAGTCATAAGGCGAAGTTAATCTTTGTTTTATGACTATTGTTTTTTGCACCAACATAGTGTGGTTTCATTTTTATTTTGTATTTTTGCAACTGTAAAGAGTTGTTAGGCAAAGCAAACATATGCATATTGCAGAAGTTGTGACTATTGCCAAGTCATTACCTCTATTGAGGTTGAACACTTATAAATCGCTCATTTTAAGCTATTCAGCAGATTATAGAAGAATTTTTCCGAAAAAGATGCTTCTGATGAAAATAAGGTGGAGTCAAAGGTTTTTGATAATGATGATTTCCGATTCTATAATGTTACTATTGAACGTCCACTTCGCTTGCGTAGCAAGTTTTCTCAATTGAAGATTGATGAAATGCTTTACGATAAGTCAGATGTGGTGCTTTCAAAGTGGCTTTATCAGACTTATGGCGAAAAAGTATTTGCTGGTATAGAAAGTGAGATGCCAGCTATTAAAGGCTATCTGCAAGAGCATGAGATTAAGAAGACGGATAAGCAGCTTAGCAATTTGATTTCTGCTAAGAAATGGCAGGGGCGCAGAGGTTTGGTTGATTTGGCTCGTAAGCTGATGAAAATTGTGGGCAAAGAGGAATATATGGATTATAATAAGTTCTTTGGTTGCATTAAAACTGCGGCAGAATTTTTGACCGAAAAAACGAGTGCTGCGGACTTGAAAGCTATTGCTAGAGCTATGAGCGTTGTTGATCCGAAAGCGCAACCTGTAGTGAAAAGAACATGTAAAGCTAACTGTAAGGACATTGTGGACCTTATGAGAAACTATGGTGTTGAAGAAGAGCAATTGAACGATTATGGCTATTGGGCAGCTTTGGATGACAGTAAAATATATGTAGAGTATGAGTCTGATAGTGACTTACGTGATACGGAGAAAATACCTGTTAAGGAAGATATTTATGAATACTTCCTACGTGAGGTGCGTCCATACGTAAAGGACGCATGGATAAATTTACTGCCAACAAAAATTGGTTGTGAGATTTCCTTCACCAAGTATTTCTATAAGCCTGCTCCATTGCGCTCGCTTGCAGAAAATGAGGCAGATATTCTTGCTCTCGACCAAGAGAATGATGGCTTTATTCGTCAACTTTTAGGTAAGGAGGAATAGTAAATGGAAAGATATAAAGAATATAAGGATAGTGGTGTTCAGTGGCTGGGGAAAATTCCTAGTCACTGGAAGATTGAACCTTTTGGAAGGCATTTTAAATTTAGAAAAGGATTGCCTATAACAATAGTTCGTTAATAATTCAATAATGTGCTAAGCAGCTATACGCTGTAAGCACGAGAGATCTTTGAAAATCTTGCTAATTAAAGTTCGGTTCGGGGTGTACCCGCTTGCTTTAAAAATTCGTTTCACCAGATAAATATTGGTCATCAGTGACTTGAATGAAGACATAGAATATTCCATTCCCATCTCCTTCATAGTTACCTTGGCAACATTTAGTGATGTGAACGAAGCATTGAAAGCAAAATCGAGTTTCCACTTATCGCGAGCCTGGCAGTCCATAAGACCAGTATAGCCTTTGGCGTCACGAAAGCAAAATTCGATCTGGAACCTGGTTCTATAATAAAGAAGTACTTCTTCACCCGAAAGTGAGGTGTCTGTAGAGAAGAATAGTTTCTTCTTGCCATTCGGCATCTGCCAGATGACAAGTCTAACTTTACACCTGAGTGCCTTGGAATAGGCTATCAAAGTATAAGCTGTTCCTTCTATATCTTTCATCTCCATCTTCTCCATTCGAGTGAGGTCAAGATTCTTCATATCAATCTTGCCATCCTTGGTCTTGGGGCGACCACGTTTTCCAGTACGTGGACCAGCATAGACATAAAAGAGACAAGCATTGTCACGAAAGCGGCTTATCAAAGAGAACCCTTCTTTCTTTATCCCATTAACAAATGTACTTGTAGAGAAGTAAGCATCTGCAACTATGAGGGTTGAGAGTTTAAGAAGTTCCTTGCGGTAACGCTTAATGACGCTGATATAGAAATCTACCATAGTCTTGTTTCTAAGACTCAGTTCTTTATTACTTAGCGACTGGTGTGCTTTTAACATCATGCAGTCTTTGGCATCAATATCAATGAGGCCAATACCCATGATTTCGAGACCATGTTTAACAGACTGTGCACATCCCGACCAAAAACGACCGATATGTGGAGTCTTCTTGCCAGCTTTGCTGATGTAGCTGGGATCAATGGCAATAGCCCATCTTCCCTGTTTACCAAAGAAGCGCTTGGCAAGTGAGACATTAAGTTTGAGCCAGTCAATGCTTTTCGACTTTTTTAAGCCGAATGCGTTGCGATAGGTTTGCTCAACATGCGAGCCATACCTCCCCATTTGGGTGAAATTTATCTTTCTTGGTATTACCATGAACAAAATTATCACCTCGATGAGTATTTTCTCGAAACTTTTTGTTAACTTTGCAGCCGAATCTTCAACTGCATCTTTAAAGATATCCATATATTGGTCAAGTCCTGTATTCATATAATTTTGCGTTTGTCGTGATTTGCAAAGTTACTGAAAATCAGCGACTTGACCAACTTTCTATAGTTAAGTTTTCATAAGCATTTCTTAATATAAGTTATTGATTTACAGACGATTAAATATTAATTTAACGCAGTATTGCTATAACAAAGGCTGATTTAAAAGAGAATGGTATTGCTGTTATTAGTTATGGACAAATCCATGCAAAGAATAATTTAGGAACTACTCTTACCGAATCATTGGTTCGTTATGTTTCGCAAGATTACCTGCATACACATCCTCGATGTTTATTGACAAAAAATGATTTTGTCTTTGCAGATACTTCGGAAGATATAGAGGGCTCTGGAAACTTTGTTTATAATGATTTTAAGGATGATATATTTGCTGGTTATCATACGATAGTGGCAAGGCAAGATAGTCTGTATAATCCTAAATATTATGCATATCTATTTATGTCTGATGCTTGGAAAAATCGTGTGAGAAATCTTGTTAATGGAGTAAAGGTTTATAGTATTGGAAGAAAACAACTAAAGGATAATTTTCTTTTGTTTCCTTTACCTTCAGAGCAGGATGCTATTGTTGATTTCTTAGATAAAGAGACTTTTGGTATTGACAAAGCGATAGCTATGCAACAAAAGATGATTGACTTATTGAATGAGCGTAAGCAGATTATCATCCAAAATGCTGTGACGAAAGGTTTGGACGGAAACGTAGAAATGAAGGATAGTGGTGTTGATATGATTGGTATGATTCCGAATCATTGGAAGGTAGAACCTTTTGGTAAGCATTTTACATTTGGCAAGGGATTGCCTATAACAAAAGCAAATCTTCAAGAAGAAGGTGTTGCTGTGATAAGTTATGGTCAGATTCATGCTAAAAATAATTTAGGTACAACAATGACTGAATCGCTGGTTCGATATGTTTCGCCTAAATATTTAGAATCTCATACCCAATGTCTGTTGAATCAAAATGATTTTGTATTTGCTGATACATCTGAGGATATTGAAGGGTCGGGTAATTTTGCTTTTAATGATTTTGAAAATAAATTATTTGCTGGTTATCATACTGTAATAGCAAGACCTCAAGATTTGTTCTTCCCTAAATATTATGCTTACCTATTCAAGTCGAAAGCATGGAAAAGCCAAATTCAATCTTTGGTAAATGGCGTAAAGGTTTATAGTATTGGGCGTAGAATTTTAAAAACATCAATGTTGTTAATTCCTTCTGAGGATGAGCAAAAGCATATAGTGGGATTTTTGGATGAAAAAACCTCTGCCATAGAAAAATCGATAGAGAATATTTCACGTCAAATCTCCCTCCTTCAGGAGCGTAAGCAAATTATAATTAACGAAGTAGTAACAGGAAAGGTACGTGTATCATGAGCATGTCAGATATTAAAGAAGAGGCCTTTGAGGCTTTGATTGAAAAAGCTCTCGTAGGCTCAACGAAAGAAGAACGTGAGAAGCTGGGGATTACCAAGGAAGATGTGGATTCTCAGCATCCCGACAGTAACCAATATTACTGGGGTGTGCCAAGTGATTTTAAGTTTAAGACAGACGAGGATTGGGCGATTGACACTCGTCGTCTCATGTCTTTTCTCCATGCTACTCAGCAGGAGATTCTTGATAGTTATAAGGGAAGAAATACGCTTGAATTTGCCATTGCAGAACGTATCACCAAAACAATTGAAACGTTTGGGGTCATCAAGGTTTTGCGTGAAGGCATTGATGTAGATAATATCAAGTTAAAACTTTGGTATCCAAAGCCGTCGGCTGCTGATGCGGAGATAAGCAAGGAGGATTATATGCAGAATCAGTTCTCTATAACTCGCCAGCAAACCTATTCGACGTTGCATCCAGGCGATGAAATCGATATGGTACTCTATGTTAATGGACTTCCTCTCTTTACCTTTGAGTGGAAAAATCCATGGACAGGGCAAACGGCTAGATATAATGGGCAAAAACAATATAAGGAAGATCGCAATCCGAAAGATAGACTGTTGAGATTCGGACGTTGTCTTGCTCACTTTACAGGCGATAAAAATGAGATATTCTTCACTACCAAGTTGGAGGGGAAGGATACCTATTTCATGCCTTTTAATAAAGGTCTTCCAAATGGCCAAGGTGCAGGAAATCCCGTAAACCCGCATGGATATAAAACCTCATATTTGTGGGAGTGGGTATTGCAGAAAGACTCTGTTGCGGATATTATAGATAATTACGTTTATTTCGATTATGGTGAAGCAAAGACGGGCAAAAAGGTACCACATGTCTTAAAGAATGCCAAGAAACTTATATTCCCTCGTTTTCATCAGTTAGATGTTGTTAATAAGTTACTTGCTGATGTTGCTGAGAAAGGAGTAGGTGAACGTTATTTGATTCAACATTCTGCAGGTTCAGGCAAAACAAATTCCATCACATGGCTGGCATATCAGATTATTAATGTTTGTCCAAAGACAATGTCTGCAAAAAGAGCGAAAGGTTTGGAAGATAAGTTGTTTAATTCGGCTATTGTGGTAACAGACCGTCGCCTTTTGGACAAACAAAATGCAAGAAATATCAATGCGTTTGGGAATTCTGATAAAATTGTATCTCATGCTGATAGTTCGTCGGATTTAAAGGATGCAATAGAGCAAAATAGACGAATAATTATTACGACGATACAGAAGTTTCCCGAAATTTGTGATATCATTAAAGACGTAAGCGATCGCAACTTTGCCATCATTATTGATGAAGCTCACAGTTCGCAGTCTGGAATCACTTCTGATAAGATGAACGCATCCATGCAGAAAGAGAGTGATGTTGATTATGCTGATACAGATGCTTTAATTGAGAAACTTATAAGGGACCGTAAGATGAGCAGTAATTGTTCTTATTTTGCCTTTACAGGTACTCCAAAACGTGAAACCTTGGAACGATTCGGCTGGGAAGATGTGAAAGGTGAACGTGGTGAGGTAGGTAAGTTTTACCCGTTCCATCTCTACAGTATGAAGCAAGCTATCGAGGAAGGCTTTATCTTGGATGTCCTCACTAATTATACGACTTATCAAGGCTATTATGAGGTGATAAAAAATGTCAAGGATAATCCGCTGTTTAACAATGATAAGGCTCAAAAGAAAATACGCCAGGCAGTGGAACGAAATCCAAAGACCATCCAGGCAAAGGCGGAAATAATGATGGCGCACTTTGATGTAAAAGTATATCATTCGCATAAGTTGGATAATAAAGCAAAGGCAATGGTGGTTTGCCGTGATATAGAGTGTGCAATCCACTATTATCAGTCTATCTGCGATATTATAGCTAAAAAGAAGTTGCCTTATAAAGCATTGATAGCATTTTCTGGCGAGAAAGAGTTGGGTGGAAAAAAATATACCGAGACCACAATGAATGGATTCTCGGATAACAAGACGGCTGACAAATTCGACGAAGAGGATGATAACCGAATCTTGGTTGTTGCCAATAAATATCTGACTGGTTTTGATCAGTCAAAGCTATGTGCCATGTATATTGACAAACCTTTGGCTGATGTATTGGCAGTGCAATCTCTCTCGCGTTTGAATCGGTCGGCACCCGAACTAGGTAAGAAAAGCGAAGACTTGTTTATTCTCGACTTCTATAATACCACGGAGGATATGAAAAAATCCTTTGAGCCATACTATACAGCAACTGCATTAAGTGGATATACTGATGTGAATGTATTGTATGAACTCAAGTCGTTTTTACTCAGTATCGGTGTTTTCACTATGGAAGAAGTGGTGTTATTCTCAGATCTCTTTATCAAAGGAGTTCCTGCGGATGAATGGTCACCGATTATTGATACTTGCGCCCAACGTTTTAATGAGGAAATAAAATTCGAAGGAAATGGAAAGGCTGATTTTAAAATGAAGTGTAAGCAGTTCGTAAAAATCTATTCTCGCACTTCGGCTATTTTGGAATACGAAGTGGTAGAATGGGAGCGCCTTTTCTGGTTCTTCCGTGTCTTGATTCCAGAACTGAAAGTTAAAGAATCTGAGGATGATGACTTAAAGGATTTGCTGAATAGTATTGATCTCAATACTTACGGTACTCGTCGCACTGCATTGAATCAGCATATCGATTTAGACCCTGGTGAAAGCACCATTGACCCATTAAGTCCGAATATGGTAAACGCAGGTGGAGAGGATGGAAGGCTGGATCCTTTGGATAAAATTGTGAAAGAGTTTAATGAACGTTGGTTCAAAGGCTGGAAGGCTGATCCTCAGGAGCAGAAATCCAAGTTGATACATCTTATGCGTCATGTAGAGTCGGATGAGGATTATGTATCGCTAGTAAAAGATAATTCGGATAAAGATGCGGCTGACGAGGTTATGAGTCAAATCCTTGCTCGTTATGTGAGAGCTATGCGCAAAGGAGACAAGAGCTTTTATGATGAGTACAAGGGTAATGATTCGTTTCAGTATGGCTTGCTGCAAGCCATAAAAGGGTTTATAGCAAATAGAGATTATGCAAATGTGTAACATGGCATTAGCATTCTACCTTCTTTAGGAGAAGGGTGTAACTCTAATAAGGAACGGATAGTTGCAAGTTAAAATGTTTTTCAGCCCTCCTCTCTACACGGTGAAGAGAAAGCTTATGTATGAAATGAACAAAGACCTGCCCTACGAGCAGCAGGTAAAACTGTTGCTCCACCATTACGACCAGCTGGTGGTGGAGAACAAGGCCTTGAAGGCTCGTATCAAGGAGATGGAAGATGAAAAGGCTGAGTATGGCGACCCGAAAGAACTGCGGGAAATGCTGAAAACGCTTCCATCCAAGGTGAAGCAGCTCAGAGAACTCTATAACGAGCGAGATTCAAGAATCAACTGGGCTAAGAAGAAAATGGTGAAGTATTTGAGAAGTAAGGGGGTAAAGCTGCCGCCTATCATGACATTTACGAAGGCCGTGGAAATGGTAACGGAATTGCCGGAACAATCGTGAAAGTAAGGAGAGGAAGTGTAGCACTAAAAATGCGCACTTTTTCTCCTTTTTTTGTTATTCTGTAGTTTAATTTTATTCAAGTATTAACGTTTCTGAAAAATACTCACGCCTATTGCTTTTAGGTGTGACATTGATTTTGCCGTGTCAACAATTAGTAGTAAATTCGCAAAAATTTACATCAGTATGTTGGATATTGCAAAACATAGAAGAGGGTTGATGCGGGAAAATCTAGCTCAGCTAGAGGACCAAATCGATTGGATACAAGAAGAGTGCATCATCTTGTATCTCAACTCTTTTATTGGTAATGGTGGTGGACTGATATCCGCATATCAGTTTTCTAATATCATTCACATCAGACTTTCTACAGTAACCGGAATCTTGAACAGGGAAGTAAAATTCCGTACTTATCAGCAGCGAAGATGGTGTTGTTGTATTCTGTTACATTGGGATACAATTGTTGATGAGCTGGAGAAGCGGCATAGGGCGGAAAGTAAAAAGTTTGATAAGAGCCTATTTGAAAAGAATTTCAATGAAGCTTTTTCGCAGTGGATTACATTTGCGAGAGACTTGAAACAACTTAACAAATTGGAAGAACAGGTAGAAATATACCAAAGGCGTTTTGTGCCTAACAAATAAATACTAATAATATAAACAAATGACAAAATTACAGAAATGAAGAAATCAAGCAAATTTACTTAGGGAAGACTAGTCTGCTGGTATCGAGGATGCCACCCTATGAAGCTCTCCTTGGCTATTCGTTAGTCTAGCCCTCTCCGCAACCACTAGAGGACCCAATCAACTATATTATTTAATTTAATACCTTTTAGTTATGGGTAAGAGATTTTTCTTTAGACTCATCCGCCTGTTTTGTAAACATGGGGGATTCTGTTTGTTTAAGATCGTGGTATATATGCAGCCTAACAGCAAATATATCGAGAATAATTACGTGAATTCTAATGATGATGATTTGAAGGAGGCTACCGATGAGTAGAATTTTTCGTATTAATGGCCCTGTTACCTATATAGAAAATAACTATGAGGGGGTAGGACTTCAGCATAAGAATTCTGAAGTTTCTTCTGAAAAGAAGAACGATTCTGATGAAGTTGTTTTTGAGCAGAGTGTTAAGGTGAAATGCTCTTCTTCTGCAGCAGGAAGAACTGCCGAGGTGCTCTTTCCCGACAAGAATGGCGGGAAGGATGTGAACCTGACGGGGAAGATGGCGAATGCCTTTGTGAATTATCTCAAACTGCATCATCTTTCGAACGAGCAGCTTTCTACTTCGGATGGGGTGATGAATGAGAGTGTGGTGGCTTTCTACCAGTATTGGTCCGAGCAGGGTTACTTATATTCGGGTACTCCCAACGGGGCTTCCATTACTAGATTCCTGCAGGAAGACTGTAAGCTAGAGATGAAGGTGACTCCCAAGTCGTATGGCGATTATATCAGAAAGAAGATTAATGCCGGTCATGTTGATGTGGATGTGGAGTGTAATGTTGCGGATTATATGGATTCTATTTGACGTAAAGAAAATATAGTTAATGGCATAACTTGTTAGTATATAGGGCAATCCGAAAGGGTTGCCCTTTTTTATTTTCCGCCGAATTCAATTTGGCGCATTTGGCGGAAATGGCGTAACGGAGATTTCTTTCTACTTTTGCCCCGGATTTCAGAACGAGCCGTGTTCTGGGATTCGGGGCTTTTCCGTTTCCTATCGCCAGGGTGCTGGCATGGATTTCGTGCCATGTTGTAGTTGGCGCAGCGTATCAGCCCATCGTTCTTTGACAAGGCTGATACAATTTTTTAATTTCTATTTTTTATTTATTGAAGTTTCGCAAGTAGCATTCTACCGTCCCCGAAGGGGGCGAATGTGAATAACCGCGGGTGGAATGACCGAAGGGAATGGAACCTGCGGATAGTGACAGAAACTCTCTTGTCGTCCCCGAAGGGGGCGAACAGGAGCAAGACTGGATGAGGTTCGCCCCCTTTGGGGACGCTTTCTCCCTACTATTGGTTGTCCGCAGGTTCCATGACCTTCGGTCATTCCACCAGCGGTTATTGAAAGTTGGCCCCCTTCGGGGACCGGAGGTTACTTGCGAAACTTGAGTTATTTACATTAAATTTTATTCGTTATGATGAAATCAATGAATCAGAAGGCAGAGGGCAGCAAGGCTGCTGGCTCTGCCAAGTGTGGTGCGCTGTCTTCTAAGAATAAGAAGAAGGCGGCACCTGTGTGTGTGTTTGAAAATCCGGAGTTTGGAATGGTTCGCACGGCTACTGATGAGAAGGGCGAACCTTGGTTCTGTGCTAAGGATTTGTGTGATGCGCTGGGATATAAAAATTCGTCAAGTGCTGTAAGTCAACATGTTAGGTCTAGCGATATCGTAAAACGCTATGTTGCTAGACCTGCCAAAAATCGCTTTGGTGTTTGCGAGGGTAAAATGCAGATTGTGCAGATGATCTTCGTTAACGAAAGCGGATTCTATGCCCTGGTGTTGGGTTCCAAGCTGCCATCGGCTCTGATGTTTAAGGATTGGGTTACCTCGGTGGTGCTGCCGCAGATTCGCAAGACGGGCGGTTATATCCCGGTGAATGAGGGGGAGAGCGAGGAGGAGATGATTCGCAATGCCGAACAGATTCTCCGTGCTACCCTGAAGGAAAAGGAGAACCTGCTGGAGAAACAGAAGAAGCTGATGGAGGAGCAGAAGATTCTGATGGAGGAGCAGAAGATTCTGATGGAGGAGCAGAAATCAAAACTGCATCAGCAGGAAGTGCAGATGGGACTCGACAAGAAACTCATCGGCGAGCAGGATGAGGAGATTCATCGACTCAATGAGGAGGTGAACGACCAGATGGTCCGCATGGCTATTCAGGGACAGAATGTGGTGGCTCTGGAGCGTCAGGTGGACGGACTTCTGCCAAAGGCGATGTATTCGGATAATGTGCTGGATTCCGTTTCGTGCTTCACCACCACCCAGGTGGCGAAGGAGCTGGGCATCACGGCGCAGGAGCTGAACCGCTCGCTCTGTTCGCTGCATGTGCAGTATTACCAGAGCGGACAGTATATGCTCTATGCGGAGTATGCGCACATGGGGTTGGCGAAGAGCCGAACCAAGTATCGTGCCTTTATGACGCCTGCGGGCGACGGAACGAAGCGTAAGGTGGGAAAAGTGGTGACGAACACTTACTTGGTATGGACCGAGAAGGGCAGAAAGTTTATCCACGACCTGGTGCATCGCTTCTGGGAACTCGCAGAAATGTATGAGGTGAAGAATCTGGGGTAAATTATTAATCATTTATTATTCATCTTATTCATCGGATTACTCGCGGATTGTTTTTTAGGTCACGCGGATTGTTTTTTAGGTCACGCAGATTTCGCAGATGACGCAGATTTTTCTTTGCTGCTTTTTCTTTAGATGTGACGCAGATTTTTGACCTGTTCGGTCTGGGATGACGCAGATTTCGCAGATGACGCAGATTTTTGACCTGCTCGGTCTGGGATGAAGAAAATTATCCGTGACGCAAGAATGTTCCGTTAACTCTGCGTAATCCGATGAAGAAAATTTAAAAATCATGAGTGTACAAAATGAAACGATGCAACATCTGATTGCATTCAATGAGTTCCGAGGGGGCAACAAGGGCAGCGCATGCTGCCAGCCGCTCTCGGAGTATGACAAGACCATCTCGCTGCCTTGGCTGCACGAGATGGTGCTGCAGATTCGTGGCGAGAAGTCCATTCGCAGCGTGGACAGGGCTGATGAGGCCAAGATTGCCAAGGCGCAACAGAGAATCAAGGGGCAGTTGCCTTTCCGTTGTGCGCATTACTATCGTTTTCTGAAGAATCGAAGGGCGCAGGATAATGCTGATCCTACGGCTTTCCTCTTTCAGACTACCGTGGATGTGGATGAAGCTGAGTATGTGGATCAGGCGATTGAGCGTGCGAGGGTGCTGAACTGCAGCGACACCATCTGGAAGGGGATGCTGCTGCATCTGGAGTATTCCGCCAGAAAGAAACTGCATATCGATATCCGCATGCCGGTGGGGATGACCATCGAGGAGACGCAGCGTGCGTATTGCGAGGCGCTGGGTGTGCCTTATGATGAGAGCTGCATATCGCCCGAGAGAATGATTTACATCACGGATAAGGATTCCGAGATTTACCGTTCGAAGGAGTGGTATGGGGTGCTGCCCGCAGAGGAGATTTCATTGAGAAGAGAGGCTTTCGTGAAGAGGGGGCTGACGATTGACGGAAGAGGTGTGGCAGTTAATAGTTTAAAGTTAAAAGTTAATAGCCTTCAGAAAGTTAATAATTTAGAGTTAAAAGTTAATAGTAATCATAAAGTTCAAAGTTCAAATCTCAAAGTTCAAAGTAAAGACAATGTTCAAAGTAATCGATTTCAGGGCACTAACGGCGATAACGCTGTTTATGCTGGCACTGCTGCTCAGCCTGCCCAACCTGTTGATAGCCATCGTGTTGATGATTCTCATCTCAGCCCTGCTGGAGATGCTCAAGATGTTGGCGGAGTGGCAACCCAAGAAGCAAGTGAGAAGAATCTCATAGCTTTCGAACTCTTCAAGGAGGCTGCGGGATTGAGCGGGATGGATATCGATACCGTGGGGTCCAGACATTCCTCTCTGCTTGCTATTATGAGCGCAGGAGCATCTAGAGTAATGAGCGAGGAGGAGCTGATGAAGGTGGTGGCGAAGAAGATGCCTAGCTATTATGAGGAGCGAGACTGCCACCAGCTGATTCATGACTTCTATGCGAAATATGGAGACAGTTCGAAGCCTTTTTCGCGTGATGTAATCCGCATCAATGCCACGGCAGAGAAGGCTGCCAGCGGCTTGGTTGGGGGTACTATTATGGGGGATGCTGGGTACAGCTTGCTTGCCGGGGATTGCAAATCCCCGGGGCGCCTGGCGGGCTTTAATTCCGATGTTCAAAGTGAAGACGATGAATACCCAGCTCCGCCACCCATGCCCGAGAAGCTGCCCAAGCTGGTAGAACTCCTGGTATCCAAGACTCCGGATATCTACAAGCCTGCCGTGGCTTGCGCCATCTTTCCGCCACTCGCCACGCATCTCTGGCGAACACGCTTCAGATATATTGATAACGTGGAGCATGAAGCAACACTTTCCGTGTGCCTGCTTGCCGGTACCGGTGCCGGAAAATCGTGCGTGCAGATGCCCATCAATTATATCATGGAGGATATCCGTAAGCGTGATAAGGAAAACATGCGCCGTGAAAAGGAATGGAAGGATGAAATGGTGCGAAAAGGTGCCAACAAGGACAAGCGCAAACGTCCGGAAAACCTTATCATCCAGGAGATTGATGCCGATATGACCAATCCGGCTTTCGTGATGCGTACCGCCGAGGCGCAGGAGCATTTTCTCTATACTTCCATGAACGAGCTCGACCAGTTTGACGCCCTCAGGGGAATGGGAAACCAGCAGTTTCGCATCATGTGCCTCGCCTTTGACCCAGGAAATACCTTTGGTCAGCAGCGTGTTGGTGTTCAGAGTGTTACGGAAAGAGTTACCATCCGGTTCAACTGGAATGCGTCTTCCACCATCGACAAGGGACAGCGCTATTTCTCGAAGGTGCTGATAGACGGACCGCTGAGCCGCATCAATTTCTGCACCATCCCCGAACGGGAGATAGGCGAGGACATTCCTGTTTACGGCACCTACGACGAGGCTTATCGCACGGCTTTGAAGCCTTACATCGAGAACCTCTGCATGGCCACTGGACTTGTAGATTGTCCGGAAGCCTTCCAGCTTGCCACGGTGCTGAAGAACGAGAATGCCGAGTTTGCCCGCACCTCCCAGAACCGCATCTACGAGAATTTCAGTTTTCGTGCCAACGTGATAGCCTATCTCAAGGCATGCGTGCTCTATGTGGCGAATGGTTTCAAGTGGGAGCCTGAGATTGATGACTTTATCCGCTGGAGCGAGCGTTACGACCTGTGGTGCAAGATGCGTTTCTTTGGTGATATGATTGCGAAGGAAATGAACAGTGCCGAGAGAAGTTCGAAGCGTGGACCGGAGAATCTGCTGCAGCTTTTGCCCGATGTGTTCACCCTGTCGCAGTTGGAGGCTCTCCGATTGGAACATGGATTGGAGCAGAAGGGCACCAAGGGCATCATCCGCCAGTGGGTTCACCGACAGTATATCGAGCGAATCAAGCCGCAGGGCGAGGATGGGCGTGACAGTTACAGTTGTGACAGTTTTAGAAAGCTTAAGTATAGACACGATTTATAGTTTACAATTTATAGTTTATAGTTTATAGTTCTTTTTTATGGAAATCATTTTGAAGCGTATTGCCAGGAAGGATGCCTATACCATTGGGCATCTGTATATCCTGAAGGATGGGGAGGTGACGAGAAAGGTGAATTGTGCCATGATGAACCCGCATCTGAAGCGTTGGTTCACAAGCACCTTCGACCCCGGGTTGCTGAACGGGGAGTCCTGTTTTTGTGATACCCTGGAGCCTACTTGGCGCAATCTTCTGGGGGTGGAGCTGAAGCCCGAAGAGGAGAATGTGCGATTGGGGCGTGTGTCGGGTAAGAAGGCGCAGAAGATGAAGGGCGCCACGGCGATTCCCGAGGGCACTTACCCCGTGCTGGTTACCAAGTCGCCGAGATTTAAGGAGTGGTTACCCTATGTGCAGGGCGTGCCCGGTTTCGAGGGCATCCGGATTCATGTGGGTAATGAGCCGAAGGATACGCAGGGGTGTATTCTGGTGGGTGAGAACAAGGTGAAGGGAATGGTTGTGAATTCCCGCATCTGGCTGCATCGCCTGATGCAGCGCATTTCGGAAGCGAAGGAGCGGGATGAGGCCATCTGGCTTACCATTGTATAATCGAAAAAGTGGAGGGTGTGTCAAAAGTCCAAGACACACCCTCCTCAACTTTTTCTTAGAACAGCTTGGCGAATGCCTCGGCTGTCTTGCCGGTATATACCTTCATTTCGGTGACTGGCTGGTAGCTGAAGTCCTTGAAGCTCAAAAGCTGGGCGGCAACAAACTGGCCATCCTGCGAGATGCATGCCTCCAGCTTTATGTTGCCCATACCTACGGCAGAAACGGGAAACTTGCTGATGGCTGCCTCCATGTTCTCAGGGGCAGAAGAGAGGATGTTCTCCAGTTTTCTGCCATCCTCTATGGGGTACTCCTGTTCCTTCACCTTGAGCACGCTGTTGGTTGGCTTGTAAACAAGTTTCATAGTCCAACCCATGAAGCCTTTCTTTACCTCGATGTCGTTGAGTGCCATCAAATTCTCTGTCATTTCCAAATGATTTATCTTTGCCATAATAATGTTTCCTTTTCTAAATATAATTGTTTTGTATATATATAATTGAACTGTTTTTTCTTGATAATCAGGGGATTCTGTTAATCCTGCTGATTTAGGATAGGGGTGTGCAAATCCTTATCGCATACCAGAGGGATATACGATATATATGCTCATCAATAAAATGAAAAAAGGAAACTAGCAGAGGAGACGCCGCAGGCAAATGACATAATATTTGCTGGCGACATCAAAGTGGATAGGGGCACTCTCCTGGCGGACAGGCTCCATGCCACCATAAAAGGCGGATAAAAGGGTGGATAATAAACGGATTCTATGTAAGAGCAATCTACTTGCTGCCTGATTGCCACCATGAATATTGCCACTCGGCAATAATCGCTGAGGACGCTCGCTGCATGCCCTGTAGGCCTGTGAAGAGGCATTCTCCAACTGGGCTTCCTGCTGCTGGTCGTGGTGCTCTACCTTCGCCAAGCCGTCCTTCTTCGGGAGGGCTCCGGAAGCAAAATTAGAAGCAGCCGATACATCGCCATGACCTATTAAGACCATGGATACAATCAAAAGAATGTATCGCACCAGCTGCTTCATCATTACCTAAATCTAAATTTTATTCAAAACCTAAATTATGATTTTGAAAACCCACTTTTTTATATAATTTTTAATAACTTCTTGCGATGATGACACGGGCTACGGCTGGCTTGCCGCTAACCATATCTACACCAGGAGTCTGCTCGTAAGCGAATGGCACGCAACGGATAGTTGCCTGTGTCTCCTCCTTGATCTTTGCCTCTGTCTCGGCTGTACCGTCCCAGTGGCAGAGGAAGAAACCGCCATCCTTCACGCGCTCCTTGAACTCCTCGTAGTTGTCGCACTCGTATACGTGAGCATCACGGTAAGCACGGGCTTTCTCGAAGATGTTCTCCTGAATCTCGTCGAGCAGGTTCTTCACGCGATCTACGATGCCATCGAAGCTGACGTTCTCCTTCTCCAATGTATCACGACGCATAATCTCGATGGTGTTGTTCTCCAAGTCGCGGCCACCCATGGCGAGACGCACTGGAACACCCTTCAGCTCATAGTCGGCAAACTTGAAGCCAGGACGCTTAGCGGTGTTGTCATCATACTTCACGCTGATGCCCAGCTCGCGGAGCTGGTCGATAACCGGCTGCAACTTGGCTGTGATCTGAGCCAACTGCTCGTCGCCCTTGTTGATAGGAATGATAACCACCTGGATTGGAGCCAGCTTTGGAGGCAATACCAGTCCGTTGTCATCGCTGTGAACCATGATGAGGGCACCCATCAATCGGGTAGAAACACCCCATGAAGTAGCCCAAACGTACTCAGGCTTGTTCTCCTTGTTCAGATAGGTTACGTCGAAGCTCTTGGCGAAGTTCTGGCCCAGGAAGTGGGATGTACCACTCTGCAGTGCCTTTCCATCCTGCATCATAGCCTCGATGGTATAAGTGTTCAGGGCACCGGCGAAGCGTTCAGTCTCGCTCTTCACACCCTGCAATACAGGCACGCCCATATACTTCTCGGCGAACTCAGCGTAAACCTTCAGCATCTCCTGAGCCTTTGCCTCAGCCTCTTCCTTGGTGGCGTGGGCTGTATGGCCCTCCTGCCAGAGGAACTCTGAAGTGCGGAGGAACGGACGGGTACGCATCTCCCAACGCATTACGTTGCACCACTGGTTGCAGAGGATAGGGAGGTCGCGCCAGGAATGAATCCAGTTCTTGTAGGTGTTCCAGATGATGGTCTCGGAAGTAGGGCGGATGATGAGCTCCTCATCGAGCTTTGCATTCGGATCAACCTCCACCTCGGTGCCATCCTCTGTAGAGCGCAGGCGATAGTGTGTAACCACGGCACACTCCTTGGCGAAACCAGCCACGTGCTCAGCCTCACGAGAGAAGAAGCTCTTCGGGATGAGGAGAGGGAAGTATGCGTTCTGTACACCAGTCTGCTTAAACATCTTGTCGAGCTGCTGCTGCATCTTCTCCCAGATAGCGTAGCCGTATGGTTTGATGATCATACATCCGCGAACTGGCGAGAGCTCTGCGAGGTCAGCCTTCACAACCAAGTCGTTGTACCACTGACTGTAGTTATCAGCGCGCTTGGTCAAATTCTTAAGTTCTTTAGCCATATTCCTATTTATATTTCTTTTTTTTTATATTTTCACTTTATATATAATAATGTATAGCGCCCTGGGCGGAGAAGGAGAAACCTTGATGGAAGGGTCGTCCTGAGTCTCCCGAAATTGGCATTTAGGGGATTTCCTACATGGAAATAGGCATTTTCCCTGCCTCAATTCGGCAAATACATGTAAATTTGCATGCAAAATTACAAAAAAAATATTAGAAACCTATCATTTTTGGGGAAAAATAAGTATCTTTGCACCAAAAAATAGGTTTATTGAACAATTATAACATAATTATAGGAGAATTTTAAAATGAAAAAGATGAATTTAACTGCAGCAGCGCTCTCTATGCTGCTTGTTCTTGGTAGTTGTGGAACCAATCAGCAGACAGGTACTGCCGTTGGTGCCGGTTCTGGTGCTGCTTTGGGTGCTCTCGTTGGCGGTTTGCTGAACAATAGCCATCGTGGAACAGGTGCTGCAGTGGGTGCTGCCATCGGCGCTGCCGTGGGTGGTACTGCGGGTAACTTGATTGGAAAGCACATGGATAAGGTAAAGGCAGAGGCTGCGGCTGTGAAGAATGCACAGGTATCCACAGTGACTGATGCCAACGGACTGACTGCCGTAAAGGTGACCTTCGATTCTGGTATCCTCTTCCCATTGAACGGTTCTACTCTCAACGCCAATGCCAAGAACGATTTGGCTAAGTTTGCTCAGGTGTTGAAGAACAACAGCGACTGTGAGGTTGCTATCCAGGGTTATACTGATGCTACAGGTTCTGATGCCGTAAACGTTCCTCTGAGTGAGAATCGTGCCAAGGCGGTATACAACTATCTTTCTTCTTGCGGCGTATCTGCAAGTCAGGTAAAGAGCGTACAGGGTCTGGGTTCTTCTAACCCAGTGGTTGCTACCAAGGCTGCATGTGCCCAGAACCGCCGTGTAGAGGTTTATCTCTATGCTAGCCAGGCAATGGTTAACGCTGCCAACAACGGTACTTTGAAGTAAGAATCTTTCTTTGCTTCGAAGTTAGGAAAGAAGTAATAAATCGACTTTAAAATTTTTTGTTTTTCAATCTATGGTATTGAAAAAAGTTAGAAATATAATCAAATGGGTGGTGGTGCTGTTTTTCAGCACCACCATTCTTGCTGTAGTAGCCTATCGTTTCATCCCGGTGTATCTCACTCCGCTGATGATTATCCGCTGCTTTCAACAAGTGGCTGATGGCGAGAGTATTACGCTGCATCATCATTGGGTTTCGATGGAGAAAATCTCGCCCCACATGCCTGTGGCGGTGATGGCGAGCGAGGATGCCCGTTTTCTGAAGCATCATGGTTTCGACTTTGATGCCATTGAGCATGCGGCGAAGAACAATGCCCGTGGCGGCAAGGTGCACGGTGCCAGCACCATCAGTCAGCAGACGGCGAAGAACGTGTTCCTCTGGCCGGGCCGTTCGTGGACGCGCAAGGGATTCGAGGTATATTTCACCTTCCTCATCGAACTGATGTGGAGCAAGCAGCGCATCATGGAGGTTTATCTCAACAGCATCGAGATGGGTCCCGGAATCTATGGTGTGGATGCCGTGGCGGAGTATCATTTCGACAAGAAGGCGCAGGATCTGTTTCGTGGCGAATGTGCCCTGATAGCGGCCACGCTGCCTAATCCCCGCAAGTTCAGCTCCCTGCATCCTAGCGCCTACATGAAGAAGCGCCAGCGCCAGATAGAGCATCAGATGAAGTTCATCCCTTCCTTCCCTCGCGAAGGCGAGGATTACGACCCGGGTACTGCCGTGGGAGGATATAGGGGGAAGTGATTGATAATTAATAATTCAAGTTTCGCAAGTAACCTCCGGTCCCCGAAGGGGGCCAACTTTCAATAACCGCTGGTGGAATGACCGAAGGTCATGGAACCTGCGGACAACCAATAGTAGGGAGAAAGCGTCCCCAAAGGGGGCGAACCGCATCCAGTCTTGCTCCTGTTCGCCCCCTTCGGGGACGGTAAGAGAGCATCTGTCACTATCCGCAGGTTCCATTCCCTTCGGTCATTCCACCCGCGGTTATTCACATTCGCCCCCTTCGGGGACGGAAGGATGCTACTTGCGAAACTTCAGTTAATAATTAATAATTGATAAGGGGTGACCTTAAAATGGATTTTAGTCTCAAATATTGATTCATGGATTTACTGAAAGACTTGAACGAAGCGCAGCAACAGGCTGTGAGTTATATAGATGGACCTTCGCTGGTGATAGCCGGTGCAGGTTCCGGAAAGACGCGTGTGCTTACTTATAAGATTGCCTATCTGCTGCAGCAGGGTATGAAGCCCTGGAGCATTATGGCACTCACCTTTACCAACAAGGCAGCCCGCGAGATGAAGGAGCGTATCGGAAAACTGGTGGGCAACGACCTGGCTCAGCATCTCTACATGGGCACCTTCCACAGCATCTTCTCCCGCATCCTGCGTGCCGAGGCGGAGCATATCGGATTCAACAGCAATTTTACCATCTATGATGAATCCGACTCCCGTTCGCTCATCAAGGCGATTGTGAAGGAGAAGGGGCTGGACGAGAAAACCTACAAGCCCGCTGCCGTGCACGCCAAGATTTCGAAGGCGAAGAACAACCTGATGAGTGCTGAGGCATACGATGCCGATGCCGACATCTTTATGCAGAACAAGCGCAGCAACATGGAGAAGATGGGTGAGGTGTACAGGGAGTATGTGCAGCGATGCAAGCAGGCGAACGCCATGGATTTCGACGACCTGCTGGTGCTTACCTTCCAGCTTTTCAGAGACCATGAGGAGGTGAGACGCAAGTATGCCGAGAGGTTTGACTTTATCCTGGTGGATGAGTATCAGGATACCAACCATGTGCAGATGTCGATCGTGATGCAGCTGTGCAGGGAGAAGTTGCGCGTGTGTGCCGTGGGCGATGACTCGCAGAGCATCTACAGTTTCCGTGGTGCCAACATCGACAATATCCTCAACTTCCAGCATCAGTTGCCGGGTACCCGTCTCTTCAAGCTGGAGCAGAACTACCGCAGTACGCAGACCATCGTGGAGGCGGCAAACAGTCTGATTCGCCGCAACCGCAACCAGATTCCCAAGGAGGTGTTCAGCCGGAATGCCGAGGGCGAGAAGATACAGTATAAGCCAGCCTACAGCGACAAGGAGGAGGCGCTGATTGTGGCGAAGGACATCAAGCGCATCAAGCGACAGGACGATTGCGGCTATGATGATTTCGCCATTCTCTACCGCACCAATGCCCAGAGCCGAAGCTTCGAGGAGGAGTTCAGAAAGCAGGGTATTCCTTACCGCATCTATGGCGGACTGAGCTTCTACCAGCGCAAGGAAATCAAGGATATCATCGCTTATTTCCGACTCGTGGCAAATCCTGACGATGAGGAGGCGATTAAGCGAATCATCAATTATCCGGCGCGCGGCATCGGTGCTACCACGGTGGCAAAAGTGGCTGCCTGCGCCCACGAGAACCAGGTGAGCATCTGGGAGGTGATAGGCGAGGCGGCGCATTACGGGCTGAACGTGAACAAGGGTACCTTGACAAAGCTGGAGAATTTCCGACTGCTGATCAGTTCGTTCATCGACCGTTCGCATACGCTTGATGTGTATGCCCTGGGCGATGCCATCATCAAGGAGGCGAGAATCAGCGAGGATATCATGCAGGGCAAGGATGCCGACGACCTGGCAAGACAGGAGAACCTGGAGGAGTTCCTGAGCGGTATGCAGACCTTTGTGGCTGAGCGCCAGGAGGAGGGCAGGATGGATGAGACTTTCCTGACGGATTTCCTGCAGGATGTGGCGTTGCTGACGGATGCCGACAGTGACGGCGAGAAGGATGAGCCGAGGGTTTCGCTGATGACGGTTCATGCGGCGAAGGGTCTGGAATTTGCCACGGTTTTCGTGGTGGGTTTGGAGGAGAACATTTTCCCGAGTCCGATTGCGGCTACCACGATGAGGGAGCTGGAGGAGGAGCGCCGCCTGCTGTATGTGGCGATAACCCGTGCCGAGAAGCATTGCATCCTGACGAATGCGCAAAATCGGTTCAGATATGGCAAAATGGAGTTTGACAATCCGAGCCGATTTATAGAAGAGATTGATCCTGAGTTGATTGAGGAAGAGGGAATGAAGTCGAGATCATCATTTGGTGGCTATGGAAGAAGAAGTTCCTATGGTTCAGATAGAAGTTCCTATGGTTCAGATAGGAGTTCCGGCAGAGATTCTTATGGTTCAGATGGCGGTTATGGCGGAAGAATGCCGTGGGATTCTAAGTCTGTGTCATCGCAGTTTAAGGCAGATCCGAAGCCATCCTATACATCGCCGAAGCCAAAGCCAACTGCATCATCTGCATCATTCTCTTCATCATTAAAGCCTGCATCTGCTGCATCATCCTCTTCTTCATTGAAGCCTGCATCATCATCTTCTTCTTCTCTTCGAGAAGGATGCAAGATAGAGCATCAGCGTTTCGGCATAGGTGAAGTTTTGAAGCTTGAAGGCTCTGGCGAGAATGCCAAGGCAACGGTGGCATTCACCCATGCCGGCACCAAGCAGCTTCTGCTGAAGTTTGCAAAATATACGATTATCGAATAGAAGCCTATGAGGGTGTGTCATCAATCCATGCCACACCCCTGTGGGCTTTCCTTTTATCCCTCTACCTTAAAATACCTTAATATTTTTATGCTTTCTTTGCATTTCTTATCTTTTTTCCTTAAATTTGTACTGATTTTTAAGAACATGAATTTTAATTTAATCATATTTAGGAACAATGAAAACAAAACACTTGAAAATCAGGCTGTTCTCATCCTTGATCGTGATGGGAAGCCTCTTGGTAACCGGTTGTTCTGATAGCGACTATGATTTCAACAACATAGATGCTACCATTGGAATCGGAGGAGATGGGTTGGAATTGCCAGTCAGCAATACCGATAACATCAAACTATCTGAAGTGCTCGACCTGGAGGAAAACGGCTCCGTGGTGGCTGATGCCTCTACCGGATTCGACTATGTATTCCGCCAGCAGGGAAATGAGGTGGAGGCGGCTCATCCTTTTATCAACAGCATCACGGTGGCACGCCGACAGTCAAGCTCCAGCAATATCACGCTTTCGTTCAACTCTTCGGCTCGAAATTCAAGAGCATCAAGAGCTGCAGTCATGCTCCATGGCGAGGGCGACGTGTTTGAATTCTCTTACGAGGGTAACAAGCCTCAGGAGGTGGAAGAACTGACTGCTGCCGAGGTGAGCAGCACCATCAACCTGAAGGTTGACTTCCAGAACCTGGCTAACATGGTAGAGAAATTCGACAAGATTACCCTTACCTTCCCATCCTATATGAAACTTGCCGTGGATGGAAAGCCGGTTGAGGGCAATACCATCACATTAAATAATGTGTTTACTTCGGAAGATCTGGAGAAGAAGATTGACATCGTGGGACTCGATTTCACCAAGAAGGATGAACTGGGCGAACTGAAAATCGCAAAGACTTCACTTGGCGAGAAAATTCAGCTCACCGGTAAGGTTCACATGGCGGTGGAAACCAGCAACTACTCTTTTTCATCCGGTATCTCATCCGTTTCCATGAAGAACAATCTCTCGATGAGCGATATCAAGATTACCGGCGCTACGGGTAAGTTTAACCCAACCATCAACCTGAATACCCTGGGCAATGTTCACATCTCGGGCATTCCAGACTTCCTGAAGGATGGCAACGTGGTGGTGGATCTCTATAATCCGCAAATCTATCTCACACTCAACAGCAACCTCGATATCGAGGGCTTTGCGGGCGGTACGCTCAAAAGTCTGAAGGATGGCAGGGAAATCGCCAGCGTTGAGGTGCCTGAGTTTGCCGTCAAGGCGAATGGCACTACCCATGTGGTAATCTGCCGAAATGCTGCGGCAACGGAAGCTGGCAGCGACGTGGAGAAAGTGGAGGTTCCAAATCTTTCTAATCTCGTGAAGATCATGCCTGATGAGATTACCTTCCAGGCAAACGCCAGAGCCAACAACCAGAAGGCGGGTACCTTTAAGTTGGGCTATCATGACTACGAGGTGGCTCCATCTTACAGTATCGATTCGCCTATCGCCTTTGCCGAGGATGCCTGCATTGAATATTCCGATGATTTGGACGGATGGAACGACGATATCAAGGATTTGAACATGGCGGATGGTGCCTATGTCCAGTTGTCTGCCCAGGTAACCAGTTGTGTGCCAGCTTATCTCAACGTGAAGGCAACCCCTGTGGATGTGTACGGAAGAGAGATCAGCAAGGACGAGCTGGAGGTGGAGATTACGGGCGAAATCAAGGCTTCTGCCGATGGCACGACCCCAGCTACATCGCCTCTCAGCGTGAAGATTCTGCAGAAGAAAGCAGATGCCTTCAAGAAGCTCGACGGCTTGAAGGTGGTGGTTTCGGGCAAGGCCAAGGGCGAGGGCGGAAATGCCGTTACGGGCGTGGTGCTCAATGCCGAGAAGCATACCTTGAAGTTGAACGACATCAAGATTAAACTGGTAGGAAAGGTGATTGGTGATTTTAATTAAATCGAGAAATCTCTTTCGAAGATGATTTTAATTGAATAACAGTTAAGTAGATGATTATGAAGATTTTATCAAAGAAATATATCCTCTCGGCATCCCTGCTGGTGCTGAGTGGCGCAGCGATGGCGCAGAACTTGAACTCTGCCTATTTCACTGAGGGCTATCACTATCGCCACAACCTGAATCCTGCCTTTGGCGATTCATGCAGTTTCATCTCTATCCCGGCTTTGGGAAACATCAGCGTGAATACCCGTGGTAACTTCGGCTATCAGGACGTGGTGATGAAGAATCCGATGTACGGACAGCCGGGACAGAAGCGAATGACCACCTTCATGAACCCTTACATCTCTACGGGCGATGCGCTGAAGGGTTTCAGCAAGGGCGATAATAAGATTGTGGGCGACGTGAACCTCACCATCCTTGCCGCTGGCTTCAAGGCTTTTGGCGGATACAACACCATCGAACTGAGCGAGAAGACCAGCTTCGGCATGGTGCTTCCTTACGAGCTCTTTGAGTTTGCCAAGAACACGGGCAACCAGAATTACAACATCGGCGACGTGAGTCTGCGTGCCCGTTCATACGCTGAGCTGGCGCTGGGCCATTCCCATCAGATTAACGAAAAACTGAGAGTGGGTGCCAAGTTGAAGTTCCTGCTGGGTGTGGGCGCTGCCGACGTGGATTTGAAGAATGTGCAGGCTAATCTGGCGGGCACAGACCAGTGGACGCTTTCGGGTGAGGGAACCGCACAGGTTTCCGTGAAGGGCTTTACTTACAAGAGCAAGGTTTCGGAGTATAACGACCCTAGCCACGTTTCGCCAGACGGCAAACAGGGCAAGTATGAGCATGTGGACGATGTGGACGTGGATGGATTCGGACTGAACGGATTCGGCATGGCACTGGATCTGGGTGCTGAATATAAGATTAACGACGACTGGAGGGTGAGTGCTGCCGTGATGGACCTGGGTTTCATCAACTGGAGCAACAACATGAAGGCGGTGAATGCCAAGAACCAGTTTGTTTTCAACGGTTTCCATGATACCACTGTGGGCAGCGGTTCGGGCGGAACCCTGGATGACAAGATGGACAGTTACGGCGACCAGCTTTCTGATTTCGCCAATCTGAAGGATATGGGCGATGCCGGAAGCCGTTCTACGGCGTTGGCTGCTACCATCAACCTGGGTGCTGAATACACCCTGCCTATGTATAAGAAACTGTCGTTCGGTGCCCTGAGCAGTACCCGTCTGAACGGTTCCTACACCTGGACCGAGGGTAGAGTGAGTGCCAACTGGAAGCCTCTGAGATGGCTGGATGGCGGCGTGAACTTCGCCGTGAACAGTTTTTCAACCAGCATGGGTTGGGTGCTGAACATCCATCCTAGCGGCTATAACCTCTTCATCGGCATGGATCATCTTCTGGGCAAGACCAGCAAGGAGTTCATCCCTCTGAGTTCCAACGCCAGCATCGCCATCGGCATGAACGTGGCGTGGGGTGGCGTAAGCCAGAAGAAACTGGAGAAGGAATCGAAGAAAAAGGCTGTGGCCGAGTTGTAATACGAAAGCAGCTGTGCCCAAGTTGTAATACGAAAGAAGCCTGTTTAGCAGATTCGCTAAACAGGCTTTCTTATAATGCTTCGTTATCTATAATGCTTCGTCATCCGGCCGCTGAATCTGCGCTGGCGTTTTCAGCTTGGGCAGATGGCGCTTCTTTCTGAGCCATGCAGCTTTGCGCTGCTCGTAATCTTCGCGGTGGCGTTCAAGGAAATTATCTGCCATGATTCTATCAAATAAAATCTATCAAATAAATTCATTCAAATGATGAACTTATTCCTTGAATCGGCTGTAAATCACCTTGATCTGCACTGGGCCCGCTGCTACCTTGTTTCCACTCTTATCCAGGGTGTAATCCTTGTTGGCATCATCCGTAGCCTTGATGAGACGGGTAGAAGAGAGCGACATATCGTGGTTGATCTTGGTAACCACCGTAGAGTTGTTGATGGTGCTCGTCTTCAGCGTCACTGGCACCAGCATCACCTTGTTCCAGTTAGGATGCTCGTTCACCCAGTTGGCATTCTTCTTCTCGCCCTCCAGCTTGGCATTATGCATCTTCGTAACCAGGTTACTGATATTATAGAAGGTATAAGCGTTCTTCCTGCTTGTAGAGGCACTGTAGGATGCCGTATACGAAGAACGGTTGTCCGTGAGCTTGCTCTGCTCGAAGAAGGCATTCAGGCTATCAGCCTCTACCATCAGAATGGTGGAAGGAGCGCTGAACTGATACTTGCTGTCTTCTACATTATTCATTCTAGGGAATGAGATAGAGGCTGTGTTGAGCGTATCCTTCTCGTGACCCTTGATGATGTCTTCCACTGGCAGCGTTACCTCGGTGAAGATTCCGGCAGGCGACTTGATGAAGGTACACTCCTCGTTGCTGGCCAGCGTCTCCAATGTCTTGGTATCGTTGGTAATCTTGTTGAGCTGAAGCACCTCCTCGGTTCCGTCGAAGCGGTTGTAGGTGTAGCCCGAAACAATGCTGTCGTTGCCATGAGAATCCTTCACGGTCTTCTGAATCTTCCAGTAGAGCTGCAGCTCGGTGTTCCAGATGTTGGCCACGTTTCCGATACCGCCGGTGTTCTTGATGTAGAATCCAGGGCATACGTTGTTGAGGAAGCGGTAGTTAGACTTGAAGTACTCCGGATGCTCCACGTAGGTGTTCATGATGTAGGTACCGTAGTTCTTGTAGGTCTTTCCGTCTCTTGCCTTGTAAGGCCCGTTGAGATAGATTCTGAACGCCATGGTAGAGCCCTCGCTCAGGTTGTAGGTGGCGCTGGCGTGGTAGTTGTCCTCGCTAACCCATCCGCCCTTGAAGGCATCATAGTCGGAGTAATATTCCTCGTCTTCCGTCATCGGCTTGCTCATCTCGTATGCCGTCACCTTCATGGGTGCCAGCGAATCGCCGTAGATGGTTTTGTAGGAAACCAGCAGGAAGCAGGAGTCTGCCTCGATGTTTCCATTGTGTGCATTGCGGATATACTCCAGTGTGTCGAGAGAGAACGATGACAACACGCCAAACTGGGTCATATAGTCGCCGGTGACGTAGGTCCCCGTCTCTGGGTCTTTCACCATGCCTATCATACCCGTATTGTTTCGGCTCAAAACCGGTCCTGAGACTACCGAGCGGGATGTTACGTTGAA
Source organism: Segatella copri (assembly GCF_019249655.2). Classification (NCBI taxonomy): domain Bacteria; kingdom Pseudomonadati; phylum Bacteroidota; class Bacteroidia; order Bacteroidales; family Prevotellaceae; genus Segatella; species Segatella copri. Next base: position 2,859,219 of record NZ_CP137557.1, on the reverse strand, counting down.
CACCTTCTGCTGGATAGAGAGGTTGTCCACCTCGTTGGTGACGGACGAACCGATGTTGTCAGTCGTGTCATCGCAGGCGGTGATAGCCATGGCTGCGATGAATAACGCTGTAAATAGTCTTAAAATCTTCATTATCCTTGAAATGTGAATCTATGGTTTCGAGGTATTATTCCTCATCCGGGAACACCTCGTTGATGAATGTCTTGTAGGCATCTGCAAAGTCATCACCTGGATAGTTGAGCACAGGCTTGTTCTTTTCCCCGGCATATTCGAGGAGTTTGACGCCTGCACCGTCTTCACCCTGGATGACACCGTCGCTATAATCGATGGCCATCTTGCCCAGCTCCGTGAAGTCGAAATTCTCCTTGTAGTCGGCGAGCAGTTCTGCCTTGGCATCGCGATAGTCCACGCACTGCTTGAAGTTGGTTCCCAGTTCGGCCTTCAGCTCGTTGGTATAGAGTGAGAGGATTACCTTCGAGTTTGCGAATGAAGGCTCTTCAGCGTATGCGGTCTTGATATAGAAAGGCACCACGGCGCTCACCCATCCCTGGCATACGATGACATCTGGCTGCCAGCGAAGCTTCTTCACTGTTTCCAAAACGCCACGTGCGAAGAAGATGGCTCTCTCGCCGTTGTCTGCATATTCCACTCCCTGTTCATCGGCTGCCATCTGTCGGCGGTTGAAGTAATCTTCGTTGTCGATGAAATAAATCTGCTGTCGTGTTGTTGGTATAGATGCTACCTTGATGATCAGCGGATGGTCTGTATCATCAATGATGAGGTTCATACCAGACAGGCGAATAACCTCGTGCAGCTGGCCGCGACGCTCGTTGATGGTGCCCCATTTAGGCATAAAGGTGCGAATCTCAAAACCTGCTTCCTGCATCTTCTGAGGTAATTCGCGTCCCATGATGGACATGTGGGTCTCGGCTACGTATGGGTCGATCTCCTGATTGATAAATAATACTTTCTTTGCCATAAAATTTAAATTTTATTCTTACGAATTAGGTGCAAAGGTACAAAAAAATATCCGAAAAGTGGCATTTTTGCTCTGAAATTCAATAATTTCGGCAATAATTCGCATATTTTTAGGTTTTTTCTTTCTTATTTGAGAAAAAAGTTGTTATTTTGCACCCCGTAACAGATTAAGAAGATGAAAGTATTCAATAAGATTGTTGACCTCCAGAGCGAACTTGACCAGTGTCGCAAGGAGGGAAAGGAGATTGGCCTTGTGCCTACAATGGGTGCGCTTCACGAGGGTCACGCCTCGTTGGTGAAGCGAAGTGTGAAGGAAAATGGTGCTACGGTGGTTTCGGTGTTCCTGAACCCTACGCAGTTTAACGACAAGGGTGACCTGGACCGCTATCCTCGTACCCTGGATGCCGACTGCAAGCTGGTGGAGGCGTGTGGTGCCGACTATGTGTTTGCGCCTTCGGTGGAGGAGGTGTATCCTACTCCTGATACCCGTCATTTTGAGTTTCCACCGGTGAGCACGGTGATGGAGGGTGCCAAGCGCCCGGGTCACTTCAACGGTGTGTGCCAGGTGGTGAGCCGCCTGTTTGACATCGTTAACCCAACCCGTGCCTATTTCGGCGAGAAGGACTGGCAGCAGATTGCGGTGATCAAGCAGCTGGTGAAGTTCATGGGCAGCAGCGTGAAGATTGTGGAGTGCCCTATCATCCGCGATGAGGACGGCTTGGCAAAGAGTAGCCGCAACACTTTGCTGGCTGCTGACGAGCGTGCCATTGCTCCTGCTATCTTCAAGGCTTTGAAGGCGAGCGTGGAGTATGCCAAGAATCACAGTGTGAAGGAGACTCACGACAAGGTGGTGAACGAAATCAACGCCGTGGACGGACTGGAGGTGGAGTATTTCCAGATTGTGGATGGCGACAGCCTGCAGGATGTGGCTTCATGGGATGAGAGTGATTATGTGGTAGGTTGCATCACCGTTTACTGCGGCAAGACTCCTATCCGCCTGATTGACCATATCAAGTATAAAGGATAAAATATAGTATTATTATAGTGTTATTATAGTATTATGCAGATTGAAGTATTGAAGAGTAAGCTCCATTGTGTGACTGTGACTGAGGCGAATCTGAACTACATGGGCAGCATCACGATAGATGAGGACTTGATGGACGCAGCTAATCTGATAGCAGGCGAGAAGGTGCAGATTGTGGATAACAACAATGGTGAGCGCCTGGAGACCTATATCATCAAGGGTGAGCGTGGCAGCGGCTGCATCTGTCTGAACGGTGCTGCGGCACGCAAGGTTCAGGTGGGTGACACGGTGATTATCATCGCCTATGCCCTGATGGACTTTGAGGAGGCAAAGACCTTCAAGCCTACCGTGGTTTTCCCAAAAGAGGGAAACAAGGTATAGGATTCTATTCAATGGAAAATGATAGAAGGTGTGGCAGAAGTGAATATCTCGCTTCTGGCACACCTTCTTTTATGTCACGCAGATTTTTATGTTTTAGTCGCCGCAGATTTCGCAGGATGCACGCTTCTTCACCTTGATGGTGCGGAAGTTCATCGTCTTGGCATCGAAGGTGAGCAGTCGGTCGGTGAGCAGTTCGCCTACACCGAGGAAGTACTTCAATGCCTCGGCAGCCTGAATGGTTCCGAGCATACCGGCGATGGCTCCCAGAACGCCTGCCTGGCTACTGGTAGGAACAGTGCCTGCTGGAGGTGGTTCCTTGAAGAAGCAACGGTAACATGCCGTGCCTGGCAGGTGGGTAAAGGTCTGGCCCTGGAATCTCAGGATGCCGCCATGCGAGAATGCCTTGCCCAAGCGCACACAGGCATCATTGATGAGGAACTTCGCAGGGAAGTTGTCTGTGGCATCGATGATGAAATCCCATGGCTTGATGATTTCCTCGGCATTGTCTGAGGCGAGGAAAGTATGATATGTTGTCACCTCCACATCAGGATTGATGGCAATCATCTTCTCCTTGGCACTTTCCACCTTAGGAGTGTTCAAGTCCTTGGTCTGGTGGATGACCTGGCGTTGCAGGTTACTGAGGTCAACCACATCGGCGTCCACGATACCGATATGTCCCACGCCAGCCGCAGCGAGGTAGAGGGCTACTGGGGAACCCAAGCCTCCGGCACCAATGATGAGCACCTTGGCATTGAGGAGCTTTTCCTGTCCCTCGAGTCCTACATCCTGAAGGAGGATGTGGCGGCTGTATCTTTCAATCTGTTCTTCTGTTAAATCTATCATTTTATTGTACTTTATGTCTTTTTTCTTTGGTAAAAAAATACTTTGTATAGCAGTTTATGCTCATACAGCAGTATAGAAAAAGGTCGCAAACTATCGTAGCTTGCGACCTTTGATATTCTTTATAAATTCCCGAATCATAAATTCCCGAATCAGGAAGTATAATTCTCAAATTACTCGATAACCACGAGCGCATCCTCTTCGAGTACAGCCTGACCAGGCTTTACGCAGATAGCTGTAACCTTGCCATCCTTCTCAGCCTCGATGTTGTTCTGCATCTTCATAGCCTCGAGAACGACAACAGTGTCACCTGCCTTCACCTCCAGACCAACTGCTACCTCGATGCTGGTGATAGTACCAGGGAGAGGAGCCTTCACAGCGTTGGCTGTGTTTACGTTGGCAGCTGGAGTAGCCTCAGCATCATCAGATGCAGCGGCAGGCTGACCGAGCACTACCTTCTTCTTCTCTGGCTCAGCCTCCTGTTCCATCTCAACCTTGTAAGCTTCGCCATTCACGTTCACGCTTGCGATGTTACCCTCAACACCGTCAATCTGAACCTTATACTCTTTTCCGTCAATTGTATATTTAAACTCTTTCATTTCTATATCTTTATGGTTTAGCTGTTAAACTCAAGAACTTGGCGTTCCACATCGTCTGACGTGGCTTGATAGTGATGATGCCAGGCTCCTTGTCGTGTACGTTATTGCCCTGGTACTCATAGAGTGCCATGGCAATCGCAGCATAAATATTCTTATCCATTTATTCTAATGTTTAATTATATCATTACATTGGCATACAGCCATGCTTCTTAGCTGGCAAGTTCTGACGCTTGGTTGCGAGCTGAGCCAAACCACGGCAGATGCGGAAACGGGTGTTACGTGGCTCGATAACGTCATCAATGTAACCATACTGAGCTGCCTGATATGGATTAGCAAACTTGTCTGTATACTCCTGCTCCTTCTCTGCCAGGAATGCCTTTACATCCTCGCCAGCTTCCTTCTTAGCCTTAGCTTCCTTACCACAGAGAACGGCAACGGCACCGCTGGCACCCATTACGGCAATCTCTGAAGATGGCCAAGCGAAGTTCAAGTCGGCACGCAACTGCTTGCAACCCATCACGATGTGGCTACCACCATAGCTCTTACGCAATGTGATAGTAATCTTTGGCACGGTAGCCTCGCCGTAAGCGTAGAGCAACTGTGCACCGTGAAGGATGACAGCATTGTACTCCTGACCTGTACCTGGCAAGAATCCTGGTACGTCAACGAGAGATACGATAGGAATATTGAAGGCATCGCAGAAACGGACGAAGCGGGCTGCCTTGCGGCTAGCGTTTACATCGAGTACACCTGCGTAAGCTGCTGGCTGGTTGGCTACGATACCAACGCTCTGACCATTGAAGCGGGCGAAACCTGTGATGATGTTCTTGGCGAACTTAGGCTGAACCTCGAAGAACTCACCGTTATCGGTTACGGCGCCGATTACCTTATACATATCGTATGCCTGGTTAGGATCCTCAGGGATAATCTCGTTCAGAGAGTCGTCCATACGGTCGATAGGGTCTGTGCACTCTACGCGTGGAGCCTCTTCTGTATTGTTGCTAGGGATGAAAGAGAGCAGGCTCTTGATCATCTCGATAGCCTCTTCCTCTGTCTTAGCAGCGAAGTGGGTTACACCACTCTTGGTTGCGTGAACAGATGCACCACCAAGGTGCTCTGCATCGATATCCTCACCAGTTACGGTCTTAACCACCTTAGGACCAGTCAGGAACATGTAAGAAGTCTGCTCCTTCATGATGATGAAGTCGGTCAAACCTGGAGAGTAAACTGCACCACCGGCGCAAGGGCCCATGATAGCAGAAATCTGTGGGATGACACCAGAAGCGAGGATGTTGCGCTCGAAGATCTCACCATAGCCGGCAAGAGCGCAGATACCTTCCTGAATACGAGCACCGCCTGAGTCGTTCATGCAGATTACAGGTGCACCCATGGTCATAGCCATATCCATCACCTTGCAGATCTTCTGTGCCATTGTCTCAGAGAGTGAACCACCGTTTACGGTGAAGTCCTGAGCATATACGTAAACCAGGCGGCCTGCTATAGTAGCGCTACCAGCTACCACACCATCACCGAGGTACTGCTTCTTCTCCATGCCGAAGTTAGTGCAACGGTGCAACTTGAACATGTCATACTCCTCGAAGCTACCAGCGTCAACCAACATTTCGATACGCTCACGAGCGGTATATTTGCCACGTGCATGCTGCTTCTCGATGGCCTTCTCGCCACCGCCAAGACGAGCCTGTTCGCGCTTAGCGATCAGCTCCTTAATCTTTTCTACTTGTTTACTCATAATTGATTATTATGTATTATTTTCTTATTCTTTTAGAATGATATTCTGAATATATGGGGTGATGGAGCGAACCAACATCGCATAATTCGGGCGCAAAGATACGAAAAAAACCGCAGATAGCGAACTATCTACGGTTAAATATTTAGAATAATGTGAAAAATCACTATTTTCGGGTTCTAAATCTCCCGGCTTTCAGCTATATGTTCTCCGTTTCTGGCTTTGCGCTCTCCGTTTCTGGCTATGCGCTCTCAGTTTCCGGGTCCTTACTTATCAGAATTCTATCAGTACTCGTGCATTGAGCTGTCGACCCGTTAAGTAATTAGGCACGGCATACTGCTGGTTGGTTACATCCGTTACCCAGTAGTAGCTGTTCACATTGTCGATGCCGAAGAGGTTGAGGCAATCCACACCGAGCATCACGCTCTTGAGGAACGTCTTCTTCTCGTGGTGCTTGTTGTCGAGCAGATGATAGCTCATTCCGATATCGGCACGGCGATAGGCGGAAGCACGGAAACTGTTGGTTTCCAATTCTCTATGTGGAGCTGCAAAAGGCAAACCGTCGGCGAAGGCGAGCTTCAGCGACATCTGCCATTTCTTGCTTCCAGGGAAATAGTCGGTGAAATAGAGATTCACCGCATATCGCTGGTCGGTAGGCAATGGGATGCTCTTGCCATTGAGCTTCATCTTCGTATTCATCAGCGAGAGACTGATCCAGGAATCTGTGCCCGGTACAAACTCGCCATAGAGCTTGAAGTCCAAGCCTGCCGCATGGCCGCTACACTCGTTCTGACCATAGTAAACCACCTTCACATTGCTTACGGAGTAAGGCACCAGGTTGTTCAAAGCCTTGTAATATGCCTCAGCCGAGAACTTATATCGCTGGTTGTTCAGCGAGAAGCGATGGTCGTAGCCGGCAATGAAGTGGATGCTTCGCTGACTCTTGATCTTCTGGTTGAGCGTTGCCACGGTGATGCCGTTGACGGTGGATGTATCTCTAAGTTCCTTGAAGAATGGAGCCTGATAGTAGAGGCCTGCCGCAAAGCGGAGCGTGGTATTCTCGTGGTAAGCCGGAATGATGGCGAGGGAGACACGAGGACTGAAGATGGTTTCCTGATTGAAGTTCCAGTGGCTCATGCGCACACCATAGTTCAGGGTGTAGTGGGTCTGACCATGTCCCGTGCTGTCGGCTGCGCCACTCGCAAAGCGGTAGGTGTCTTGAATGTAGGTCTCTATACGGTTGGCATTCAGCTCGTTTCTGGCCTTCATCGAATAAACCATGTAGAGGTCCTTGCCGTTGTGCGGAATGCTGTATCCTGCGGAATCTCTCATCTCGTATTCGATGGAGTTCTCTTCGATATGCTCTCGCTTGAAGGTGAAGGCTGCCTCTACATCATGCTTCTTTGCCTTGTGCTTCAGCATCAGCTTGCCGCTCATCACTCGGGCTGAGAGATAGTTGCGGGCATGTTCAAAATAGGTTCCTACACCCAGGTTCTCCGAAGTTTCGGTCTGATCGAGCCAATACTGTCCCTGAATATCATATTTCTCCTGCTCCTTGGTGTAGAAAGCGCTACCCAGCAGCGAGATGCTAGTGTTGTCGGTGATGTTGCGGGTGATGCCGAGGGTTCCGAAGTAGGTGAGGAATCGGTCTTTTTCCTGTCCGTCGAAGAACACCTTGAAGCTCTTCACGTTCTCCATCGTTCCGAAAGTGGTCTCACGGTCGGATGGCTCGAAGTTGTAATGATTATCCGAGATGTATCCAATGAAGTCCAGTTTCCAGCGCTTGTTGGGCTGATAGCTCAGATAAGTCTGGTAATCGAGATAGTTTGGTTTATACTCGCCCTTGGTCTCCATGGTGCCCAGGAGATAGGAGGTGGTCTTGTATCTTACGCTGTTGAGCCATGACAGTTTCTGGGTTCCCAGCCCCACGTAGGCATCGGCTCCCAGCAGACTGGCTGCTGCGCTTCCTTCCACCACCGGTTTCTTGCCCTTCGCCTTCAGGGTCTTATAGGTGATATCGAGTGCCGAACTCATCTTGTCGCCATATTTCGCCCCATAGCCTCCGGTGGAGAAGCCAATCTTATCAACCATATAAGGGTTGATGACGGAGAGACCTTCCTGCTGACCGCTTCTGACGAGGAACGGGCGATAGACTTCCACATTATTTATATATACGGAATTTTCGTCGAAGGCACCGCCACGTACGTTGTATTGCGAGGAAAGTTCGCTGTGGGTACTTACGCCTGCCTGTTGCTGGATGATACCCTCCACGGTGTTTCCGCTAGCCGAAGGAGCCATCTTGATATCCTTGATCTTGATTTCCTGGGTCTGGTCGGTCTGGATTTTCTCGCCTGTTACGTTCACCTCGCCGAGCATGGTGGCATCGGCATGGAGCACTATCTGCAGGGTCTGCTTGCCGCGCGGGCGTCGCAGAACTCTCGTTTTCGACTTGTATCCAATCATGGAGAATTTAACTGCCACGCTGTCAGCCGAGTGTAGCCTCATGCTGAACTCTCCCTTCAGGGAGGTGAAAGCCACCTTCCCCTGGCTCAATACCGAGACGGTAACGAGTTCCACAGGGTTGTTGTCATCGTCCATGACTCTACCTTGCAGCGTAAATTCCTGTGCCATCATCTTCAGGGTGGCAAGCAGGCATATTGTAAAAATGATGATTCTCTGTTTCATACCTTATTAAACGCAGAAACGGGCGATTTATTATAAATGCTGGCTAAAGTTCAATAAAAAACCCTTAAGGAAAACAAATTGATTCCTTAAGGGCTCCTATTTGATTTTTAATGTGATATTACTTGTTCATAGCGAAGTACAAGCCGCCGTTCATGGCCATGCGAACCTGGTAGAGACCATATTCATCGGCAGAAACGTTCATCTTCTCGCCGCTAGGCAAGCAAGCCTGGATGCTGCCATCCTCGTTGAAACTGAAGAGTTCACGGATGTCGCCATCCTTGCTGTATGACCAGCTCTTGTTCTTCTTGTCGAATACAAAGTATGATTTCTCGCCTTCTGGGTCGGTAATCTCGTAACCGTTCTTCAAGGTCTTGATGGCATAGAGTCTGCCGTCCTTGCCGGTTACGTTCTTGGTCTTGCCCACGTTGGCTACCACCTTGTCGCCTGTCCAGAACTCGATAGTATTGAGTACAAACAAGTCGGCTACCGAGCATACTGCGTAGGCAGGAGAGATAACCAGGAAGATCAATTCGTTGATGAACTTGTTGTCAGTTGCACCCTTGTTCCAGTCGAGCACTTTGTTGGTCAAACCGAAAGAACCGATGCAGGAACTCAAAGTCATGGCGCCTAATGAGACTGCGATGACTGCATTAACCATAAATTTCTTCATTATTCTAATTGTTTAGAGGTTATAAAAAATAGGCTTGCATGCCAAATAATACAAGCATACAAGCCCATGTACTATTTTATTCTGGATGTATAGCCGTTCAAGCTGGTAGAGGCTGGCTTGTTCTGGCCAGTCTGATAGCGCAATGCTGTGTCGGCTTACTTGGCTGATTCGAATTCGCGCAGGAAGCGGGTATCGTTCTCCGAGAAGAGACGAAGGTCGCTCACGCGATACTTCAGGTTAGTGATACGCTCTACGCCCATACCGAAGGCATAGCCTGTATAGACATTGCTGTCGATGCCGCAAGCCTCCAGATCGTGAGGGTCAACCATACCGCAGCCCAAGATTTCAACCCATCCTGTGTGCTTGCAGAAGTTACATCCCTTACCGCCACAGATGTTGCAGGAGATATCCATCTCGGCACTAGGCTCTGTGAATGGGAAGTAGCTAGGACGCAGGCGGATCTTGGTATCAGCACCAAACATCTCGCGGGCGAAGGTAAGGAGCACCTGCTTCAGGTCGGTGAAGCTTACGTTCTTATCTACATAGAGACCCTCCACCTGGTGGAAGAAGCAGTGGGCACGGGCACTGATGGCCTCGTTGCGGTATACTCGTCCTGGGCAGAGCACACGGATAGGTGGCTCGTGGGTTTCCATATAGTGAGCCTCGTCGTTGGAAGTATGGCTACGGAGAATCACATTCTTGGTAACGTCGTCAGAATTGGTCTTCTCTACAAAGAAGGTATCCTGCATGTCGCGGGCTGGATGGTCGGCAGCGAAGTTAAGCATGGTAAACACGTGCTTGTCGTCATCTACCTCAGGACCCTGGAACAGAGTAAAGCCCATGCGGCCGAAGATGTCGATAATCTGGTTCTTGACTACAGTCAGTGGGTGGCGTGTACCGAGAGCCACTGGGTAAGCAGTGCGGGTCAGGTCGATATCATCGCTAGATGACTCGGCTTCTTCCATCTGCTCCTTCAATCCGTTGATCTTGGCAAGTGCTGCCTGCTTCAATTCGTTGATTTTGATACCCACCTCTTTTTTCTGGTCGCCTGGCACATTGCGGAAGTCGACCATGAGGGCGTTGATCTCACCCTTCTTGCTGAGATACTTGATGCGAAGCTGCTCTACCTCCTCAGCGTTCTGGGCTGTGAGGGCATCCACTTCCTTCAAGAGTTCTTCAATTTTCTCTAATAACATATCTTATTAAATTGTCTGTTTACAAATTTGTTGAATTGTCTGTTTGCAAATGAAAAAGCGGGTGATTTGCGTGCCTTTGGGCTTGCAAAACTCACTTATTTGCTTATTTTGAGTGCAAAGATAACATTTTTTGCTTAAAATATGAAATATCTCAAAAGAAAGTTGTACTTTTGCATGGAAAATTTGAGAAATTTTATAAGTTTATGAAGAAACTATCTTTGATAACAGTCATGATGGCGGTGTTTACCATCGTTTGCTTCACCTCTGTGGGATGCACAGACAAGAAGCCGGCACCTGCCATCGATTCGACTGCGGCTGATACAACCGTGGCCGACACACAAGCTATGGACTCAACGGAGAAGATCATCGAGGAGACTCCGATGCCGAAGGCAGCCGATGAGTTGTTTGATGATTTCGTGTTCAATTTTGCGGCAAACCGTAAGTTGCAGATGAGTCGTATCAATTTCCCTCTTCCTGTTTATCACAACGACAAGCTGAAGAAGCAGATTGAGAAGAAACATTGGAGGATGGAGCATTTCTTTATGCGCCAGGACTACTACACGCTCATCTTCGACAACCGCAGGCAGATGAATCTGGTGAAGGATACCACCATCGACCATGTGATTGTAGAGAAGGTGTTCTATCGCAAGAAAGTGGTGCAGCAGTTCCTCTTCAATCGCATCAACGGTCTCTGGATGATGACCAGCATCAACTACAAGCCGATGTATCAGAATATGAATGCCAGCTTCCTGAAGTTCTATGGCGCCTTTGCCACTGATACGGCTTTCCAGGCACGCCATCTGCATAATCCAGTGAAATTCACCGGTCCTGATCCTGATGATGATTTCAGTACGATGACCGGTGACATCGAGCCGGAGACTTGGCCAGCCTTTGCACCGCAGTTGCCTCATGGCATGATTTACAACATCATCTATGGTCAGAAATACACCGAAAGCAGCCAGAAAATCTTCGTGATTCGAGGCATTGCCAATGGGCTGGAGACCCAGCTTACCTTCAAGAGAATAGGTGGCAAGTGGCAACTGATGAAGCTGGAGATGTAGTTCTTTTAAAGTTGATAGTTAAAAGTTAATAGTTGATAGATTAAAGTTGATAGTTAACAGTTAATAGTTTAACCAGATATGAAGGATATTCGTGACTATAGCCTTTTGGCTCACAATACGTTTGGAATTGATGCCAAGTGCAGGAGATTCCTTGAATACTCATCGGTAGAAGAGGCGCAGCAGATTGTGGCTGCACTTACCGATGCCGATAAGCCGCTGCTCATCTTGGGTGGCGGCAGTAATCTCTTGCTTACAGGCGATTACGCGGGCACGGTGCTCCATTCTTCCATCATGGGTATCGAGGTGCTTGGTAATGGCGAATTGGCTGCTGCTGAGCATGATGATGCCTTGCTGAATCCGGAGTTCGTGTTCCTGCGTTGCGGCAGTGGCGAGGTGTTCGACGATGTGGTGGCTTACGCCGTGGAGCATGGCTATCATGGTGCCGAGAACCTGAGCATCATTCCGGGCGAAGTGGGAGCGAGTGCCGTGCAGAACATCGGAGCCTATGGCGTGGAAGCGAAGGATATTATATATAAGGTGGAAGCCGTGGAGATTGCTACGGGCAGGGTAGTTGTGTTCGATAACCAGGATTGCCATTACTGCTATCGCCAGAGCAAGTTCAAGCACGAGTGGAAGGATAAGTATCTGGTTACCCATGTCGTCTATCGACTTTCCCGGAGCTTTGTGCCTGATCTGGATTACGGCAATATCCGTGCATCCCTGGCTGCCAAGCATATCGAGAATCCTACAGCCCAGCAGCTTCGTGACGTCATCATTGAGATTCGCAACGCCAAGTTGCCAGACCCTAAGGTGCAGGGCAATGCGGGCAGCTTCTTCATGAATCCTATCGTGGAGAAGGCAAAGTTTGAGGAGCTGGCTGCGCAATATCCGGGCATGCCTCATTATACCATTGATGGGGAACACGAGAAGATTCCTGCAGGCTGGATGATTGACCAGTGTGGCTGGAAGGGAAAGAGCCTGGGCCGTGCCGGAGTGCACGATAAGCAAGCGCTGGTACTGGTGAATCGTGGTGGTGCCACGGGCGGGGAAATCGTGAACCTCTGCGAAACTATCCGCAAGGATGTGAAGCAGAAGTTTGGCATCGATATTCATCCGGAGGTAAATGTTAAGTGAAAAGTGAAGAACGAAGAGTGAAGAACGAAGAGTTAAGAACGAAGAGTTAAGAATTCGCGGTTTTTCAGATAAAGATTTGAATATTAATGAAGGTAACTTTATTGGGAACAGGAACATCGAGTGGTGTTCCTGTTTTAGGTTGTAATTGTGAGGTGTGTCGCAGCAAGGATCCGCGCGACAACCGCTTGCGCTGTGCAGCGTTGATAGAAACGGAGAATACCCGAATCCTGATAGATGCGGGACCTGATATCCGCCAGCAGCTCCTGCGTGTGCCTTTCCGCAAGATAGATGGTGTGCTGATTACTCATATCCATTATGATCACGTAGGAGGCATAGATGATTTGCGCGGTTTCTGCATATTTGGTGATATCAATATCTATGGAGATAAGCTGGTAACGGATTCCCTGCCGCATACCATGCCCTACTGTTTTCCGAAGGAAGCCGAGAAACTCTATCCGGGCGCACCGAAACTGAAGCTACATACCATCAATCCGCATGATACCTATCAGATAGGCGACATCGAGTTCATGCCTATCCGGGTGATGCACGACAAGATGCCTATTCTGGGCTACCGTTTCGGAAAGTTTGCCTATATCACGGATATGAAGTCGATGGACGATGCTGAGTACGCCTATCTGGATGGGGTAGAGACTCTGGTGATCAATGCCCTTAGATTCGATAAGCCGCACCATAGCCATCAGTTGGTAGCTGATGCCATCAAGGTGGCTCGCAGGATAGGGGCTAGGCAAACCTATCTCACCCATGTTACCCATCAGATAGGCTTGCATGATGCAGCCAATGCCCGATTGCCCGAAGGGTTCCAATTTGCCTATGATGGATTGATACTTTGATAAAAATATAACATTGTGGCTTTTCTTATTCCTGTCTTTAGGATAAGAAAAGCCTTTGTTTTATGGCGAAAAATAAAAAAGCACTACATTTATAGTTAATAAGAATTAAAAGAGTGTACTTTTCTTAGAAAAAGCTTGCAGGGTTCGTATATTATTTCTATATTTGCATGTGTGTTTTTCATAGTATTAGATTTAAGGTTAACAAGGTAATGGGTCACGGCGGTGACCCTTTTTTTATTTCTACCCCTTTGTATGGGCATTTTTCTCCCTTCGGTAAATGCATTTTTCTCCCTTCAGTAAATAAAGTATGGGCATAAAAAATGCGGCCTTTCGAGCCGCACTTCTTATTATAGAGTTCCCTCATTTCCGCTTTGGGATATTTGGAATCTTATTTCTTTCTTTTGAATTTCCGATAGAGCTTCCATGCCAGAAGCGCTCCATCGAAAGCACCCGTTCCAACGGAAATCATGCTTGCTATTCTTCTGCCCCTGCTGGCTTCCTTCGAGAAAGCGTCAGGTTTGGTGAAGAGCGAGTTCCATAGGGTCTTGATCTTCTTGTCGTCAGCCTCAATGCTCTTGCGGAGCGCCTCCTTGCGCAGTCTGATGTCGTTGAGGCTCCTGTACTCGATGCAGCTATCGCCGTCATTCATGCACAGCTCGTCGTTGTCTTGCTCTTTAGTCATCATAATGCTCAGGTATTATTTTTGCATGAGGAGGCTGGCCAGGAATTTCACCAGCGGTTTCTCGATCCATTGATGTCGGAACAGGATGAAGAGAACCAATATCAATAAGTATGCTCCCGCCACGATGCAGAATGCAGGTGCCAAGCCCACATAGTCGGCCAGGGCGAATGCGGCAGCAAACGAAAGATATATCATTGATATGGCAAGCAGGGTGAACAGCAGAAAGCAGATGGCAATTGCCGTAATCAACCTGACCACCTTATCCACGACATCAAGCTTCATGTACTCCGACTGAAGCCCGATGTAATGCTTGAGCACCTCTACGAGCTGCCCGATGGTTTCTACATTCTTGTCACTAGAAAACATCCTTATCGCCTGATAAAGTTAATTTCTTGCTGTTATACCTCAGGAGCAGCTTCCTTGATGTCGTCAACCAAGTCTTCCACTTCCTTGCGGCTCAACTTGATATCGTGCTTCTTGCAAAAATCATCCACTGCGCCAGCAATCTTGCTGCGTGTATCTGCGCCCTTCTCAGGAGCAAAAATCAAACCAAGTGCTGTACCTGCGAGTGCACCACCGAGGAATGCACCAATGTAACCTAATGCCTTCATAATTCTTAAGTTTTAAATGTTATACAATTATATAGCTGTTGATAGCCGAAATGCGCCTCGACACCCCAGGGGCATCTGTTGTGCGTGTTTTGCTTATCAACTGCAAATATACTAATATTTCTCCAAAAAACAAGTTTTTAACTCTTAATTTTTCGTTAAAAGTGTTGTTTTACCTTGAGTTTAACAAACTTTATGCAGTAAACCTTTCTTTCTTAGCAAAATATTTTGTATTTTCGCAGAACAAAAGCGAACTATGCCTGTATAACCAGTAAAAAAGTGCAGCGTAGGCGCTATATATAATAAGGTGAATTAATTAATATAACATTTAAACATCAATACATTTTTTAAAACAATTATGAAGAAATTATCAGTTTTCAGCTTAGGATTGTGTGCTGTATTGGCACTCGCTAGTTGTGGATCATCTAAGGAAAGTGCTTACAAGAAGGCATACGAGAAGGCTCAGCAGCAGGAGGCTCAGCAGGAGACTCCAGCTCCAGAACCAGTGGTTACTCCATTGGAGACTACTACTCCTGCAGAGAGCACAACTACAGAGGTTGACAATGCTACAGTACGTCAGGAGAACTTGGACCTCATCTCAGGTTCTGGTCTGCAGAACTACAGCGTTGTTGTAGGTTCTTTCTCACTCAAGGCTAACGCAGAGGGTTTGGCTAGCACATTGAAGAGTGCCGGCTATGATTCTCAGATTGCATACAACAGCGAGCGCAACATGTATCGTGTCATCGCTGCTACATTCGTAGACAAGGCAGGTGCCGTTAAGAGCCGCAACAAGCTCCGCGCAGGCAAGTATCCTGATGCATGGTTGCTCTTGAAGAAGTAATTCTTTTGCGTTTCACCAAGATTCTGAAATTTTCGTTTGAATGCGAATTTTATCAATAGATTACGGTAAGAAACGTACCGGACTGGCAGTTACCGACCCATTGCAGATCATTGCTAATGGGTTGGCAACTGTTGCTACGTCTGAGCTCTTCGAGTTTTGCGAAGCCTATATCCAGAAGGAGCAGGTGGAGCGCATCGTCATCGGAAAGCCTACTCAGCCCAACGGGCAGCCCAGCGAGAACCTGGCGCGAGTAGAGAACTTCTACAATCGCTGGCGCAAGGCGCATCCCGAGGTGCCTATCGAGTATTACGATGAGCGATTCACCTCTGTTCTTGCCCATAGGGCGATGATAGACGGCGGCGTGAAGAAGAAGACGAGAAGAGAAAACAAGGGATTGGTAGATGAGATAAGCGCTACCATCATATTACAGGATTTTATGCAATCAAGAAGATGATTTTACCAATTTATATTTATGGTCAGCCTGTTTTGAGAAAAGTGGCTGAAGATATTACTCCAGATTACCCTGAACTCAAGGAGTTGATTAATAATATGTATGAAACCCTCGATTCCAGCAATGGCATCGGCCTGGCTGCGCCGCAGATTGGCTTGGCCATCCGCCTGGTGGTCATCGACCTGGATGTGCTCAGCGAAGATCTTCCTGAGTATAAGGGATTCCGCCATGCGTTCATCAATCCGCATATCTTGGAGTATGATGAGGAGGCTGAGAAGGATTCTTCTGACGAGGGTTGTCTCTCTATCCCAGGCATCAACGAGAAGGTGGTTCGTCCTACACGCATCCACGTGAAGTATATGGACGAGCAGTTCCAGGAGCACGATGAATGGGTATCTGGTTACCTGGCGCGCGTCATGCAGCATGAGTTCGACCATTTGGAGGGAACCATGTTCGTAGACCGTGTGTCTCCACTGCGTAAGAACATGATTGCCGGAAAGCTCAAGAACATCATCAAGGGCAAGTTCCGCTGCAGCTATCGTACTAAGATTCGTCGATGAAAAAGTTTATTTTCACTTTTGTGCTGATGCTGACCGCTTTGTCGGCATCGGCGCAATATAGAGTTGACCGGCTCGTCACTGCCGGCAGAAGTGCCTTGTATTACGAGGACTTCGTTCTTTCCATTAAGTATTTTAATCTAGCCATCGGTGCCAAGCCTTATCTCTATGAGCCTTGGTATTACCGCAGTGTTGCCAAGTTTAATCTCGATGATTACATGGGTGCTGAGAGCGATGCCTCTGAGGCATTGAACCTCAATCCCTATATCAACGATATCTACGACTTGCGTGCCATCTGCCGTATCCGTCAGAACCGTTTCTCGGATGCCATCGCCGATTACGATGCAGCCATCCGTCTGGAACCGCGCAACCGCAACTACTGGTTCAATCGTGCACTCTGCCTCATGGAGGAGAAGCATTACGACCAGGCGCAGCTGCAGCTGGATACCATCATCACCAAATGGAAGGATTATTCCAACGCCTATTCCCTGAAGGCCGAGGTGTATCTGCATCAGAAGGATACCGTGCTGGCGGAGAAATGGCTCGACCAGAGCCTCAAGCTGAACCCTTTTGATGGAGATGCATGGACCACGCGTGCCTATATGGCACTTGCCCGAAAGGAATGGAAGACGGCGGATGAGGCGCTCACCAAGTCGCTGCATTTCAAGCCGAACAATGTAAACAGTTACATCAACCGTGCGTTGGCTCGTATCAACATCAATAATCTACGAGGTGCGATGAGCGACTATGATGCTGCCATCGACCTTGATCCCAACAATTTCCTGGCCCACTACAACCGTGGCTTGATGCGTGTGCAGTTGGGCGATGACAACCGTGCCATCACCGATTTCGACTTCGTCATCAAGATGGAGCCGAAGAACTTCATGGCCATCTTCAACCGTGCCCTGCTGCACGACAAGACGGGTAACCTGAAGGCAGCTATCCGTGATTATTCTACGGTTATCGGGCAGTTTCCAAACTTCTGGACGGGTCTTTCCTATCGTGCCCGCTGCTATCGCCGCCTGGGTATGACGGCAAAGGCTGAGATGGATGAGTTCCGCATCTTCAAGGCGCAGATGAACAAGCACATCGGCATTCAGCCTCGTTGGAGTGCGAAGACCAAGAAGGAGATGCGCAAGCGTTCGGAGATAGACCCGGATAAGTTTGCTTCGCTCGTGGTGGATGATGAGCCGAAGTATGAGCACAATTACAAGAGTGAGTATCGTGGCAGGGTGCAGAACCGCCAGGTGGAAACCAACTATCTGCCTATGTTCCAGCTCTCTTATTTCCCTAATGCTCAGAATGTGAGTGGGGTACAGGCGTTCGATAAGGCTGTGGAGGATTTGAACCAGCAGCTTAGTACTCTTGCTTTAGGTTCTTCTGCATCAGGTTCCAAGGCTGCTGCTAAGGGTAAGACTTCTGATAAGGTGTATATCGTATGCTCTAAGGAGCAGTTGGATGAGAATGGTTCCATGAAGATATTCTCTCTGATAGATAAGCTCTCGGCAGAGCTGAGTGTGGCAAAGGATATCGAGCAGAAGAAGCTGATTCTCATGCGTCGTGCCATCGCCCACAGTGTGCTTCGCGATTTCGAGGCAGCCATCAGCGATTTCACCTATTATATATCTCTGGATGATAAGAATGCCCTGGCCTATTGGCAGCGTGCCGTATGCCAGGCTGAGATGGACGAGTTCAACAAGGCAGAGGGCAAGGGAGTGGTGAATATCCATTCTGCCGAGGCTGATTTCAGCGATGCCATCCGCCTGAGCAGCAACAATGCCTACATCTATTATAACAGAGGTAATCTGCATGCCGGCAGAAACGAGCTTTCCAAGGCGATAGACGACTATTCCATCGCCCTGAAGATTGATAATCGATTGGCCGAGGCTTATTATAATAGAGGTATCGCCCGTGCCAAGAGTGGCAATAAGCAGGCTGGCATCCAGGATCTCTCCAAGGCTGGAGAGCTGGGCTTGTATGATGCTTACTCTGTCATTAAGCGATTGAATAAGGCGAAATAATAATAAAAAAATCCCGCAGATTGATAGTCTGCGGGATTTTTTTTTATATTCTCGTCACCTGCTTTACGCCCTTTACGGCACTCAGTTTCTTGATCAGTGCATCCGTCTTGCCGGCATCATCAATCATCACGGTTACATTGCCCGAGAACAGGCCATCTTTTGATGAGATGTTGATGCCTCTCATCACGAGCTTATCCTCTTTCGAGATGATGTTCGTGATGTTGCTCACGATGCCGATATCATCATTTCCGATGATTCTCAGGGTGATGGCATACTTCGATGTACCCTTGCCGCTCCATTTCGCCTTCACGATGCGATAACCGAAACGGCGGCGCAGCTCCTTGGCGTTAGGACAGTCGATGCGGTGAATCTTGATACCCTTGCTGATGGTCACGAATCCGAAGATAGGGTCGCCGTAGATAGGGTGGCAGCAGTGGGAGAGCTCGAAGTCGATGCCCTTCAGGTGCTCATCTATTACCAGCACGTCGTCGCTCTGCTTCAGCAGTTCCTCGGTAGGGTTCTCGAACTCAAAGTTCTCGGCACTCTCGGCAGGCTTGTTGGCGTTGCTGAGGTTGAGGTCGTGGTCGCGCTCCTCGATGTATTTTTCCACCACGGTGTTCACGTCGAGTTTCTCTTCTGCCACATCCTTGTAGAAATCAGAGTTCTCCTTGTATCCCATCTTCTTGATGATGCGCGCCATGGTGCTCTCGTCAATCTCTATCTTGCGGTTCTTGAATCGGCGTTCCAGCAGTTCCTTGGCATAGAGTCCGTCCTTCTTCTGCGTTTCCTTCAGGGCGAGGCGAATCTTGGCCTTTGCCTTCGAGGTCTGCACGATGTTGAGCCATTCTCTTCTAGGCTTCTGGTTGCTCTGGGTGAGGATTTCCACCTGGTCGCCCGAGTGCAGTTCCTGTCGGAAGGTCACCGCCTTGCCGTTGATTTTTCCGCCCACGCAGGTGTTGCCGATGCGCGAGTGGATGTAGTAGGCAAAGTCGAGCACCGTGGCACCCTTAGGGAAGTTCAGCAGGTCGCCCTTAGGCGTGAACACATATACCTCGTCTTCCTTCAGGTCGGTGGTAAACTGGTCCATAAGCTGCAGGTCGTCGTTGCTTTCCAGGGCGGCACGGATGTTGGCGAGCCATTCGTCTATGCCTCCTTCTCCCTGCTTGATGCCCTTGTATCGCCAGTGTGCAGCCAGACCGTGTTCGGCAATATCGTCCATTCTTTCGGTTCTGATCTGCACCTCCACCCATTTGTTCTCAGGTCCCAGAACGGTGGTGTGCAGACTCTCGTATCCGTTGCTCTTAGGCACGCTGAGCCAGTCGCGCATACGCTTCGGGTTCGGCTGATACATATCTGTAATCAGGGCGAATGTCTGCCAGCACTGCATGTATTCCTTCTCTCTTGGTGCATCAATGATGATGCGGATGGCGAAAAGGTCGTACACGCCCTCGAAGGCGCATTTCTGTTTCTTCATCTTCTGCCAGATGGAGTGGATGCTCTTGGTGCGTCCCTTCATGTGATATTTCAGTCCGGCAGCATCGAGCTTTTCCTGGATAGGCTGGATGAATCGGGCGATATAGGCATCGCGCGAAGCCTTGGTGGCATTCAGCTTCTCCTTGATCATGTAGTAGGCATCGTGCTCCAGATACTTCAGGCTCAGGTCTTCCAGCTCGCTCTTCAGCTTGTAGAGACCCAGCTTGTGGGCGAGTGGGGCATAGAGGTAGCTGGCTTCCTCGCTCACCTCGTGCTTCGCCTCCTTTTGGTCGGTGTCGCGAATCTGTCGCATCACGTTCACGCGGTCGGCTATCATGATGAGAATCACGCGCATGTCTTCCGAGAAAGAGATGAGCAGGTTTCTGAAGTTCTCGCTCTCGATGATAGGGTTGCGCTTGTAGAGGTCGTGGATGCGGAGCAGTCCGCTGATGATGTGCGCCACGCTGTCGCCGTATTTCTGCTGGATGTCCTCGATGGTCTGATAGCCGTCGATAACGCTGGTCTGCATCAGGATGGCGATGATGCCGTCTCTTTTCAGACCGATTTCGTTCACAGCGATTTCTGCTGTCTGCAGGGCTGCGAGTATAGGGTTCATGCCGAAGACGTTGCGCTTAATCTGGTGGTTGATGAAGGCATGCTGTATGTCTTCACGCAGATGCTGCTCGTCGCCCGGCTTGAATGTGTCGCCCACGGCGTTTCTCAGGCGCTCCAGTATCTGGAGTGTCTGTTCCTTTTCTTCGGTTGTGAATTTAAAAGTTGTTTCATTCATTGTCGTTCCCTCCCGTTGATTATATATTATTGAGTTTTATAACTCGTCTATCCATTTCTGGCCTGACTTGGTGTTGAGCCAGATGGCGAAGCTGGTGCTGATAATTAGTCCCAGCGAAAAAATAAACATTAATCCATCCATCATTACGATAGTTTTGGATTATAAATTGTTTATCCACTTTCTGCCAGATTTGGTGTAGCTCCAAATGGCTAAGCTCATACCAATAACAGCTCCTATACACATTACTAAAGCAAATCCTTCCATAAAACTTATATTATATGTTATAAACTATCTATCCACTTCTGGCCTGATTTTGTGTTAAGCCAGATGGCGAAGCAGGTTCCTATCAAGGCTCCTAGCCCCATAAATATAGTATATAGTTCCATGATTATAGCTCATCTATCCATTTCTGGCCAGACTTGGTGTTGAGCCAGATGGCGAAGCTGGTTCCTATTACCATCATGATAAACATGAATAGAGTAAATACTTCCATAATTAAAAATTTTAATCGTTATATTTCATTACTTTGTTTGCTGCATAGGCGAACATAAAAGCAGATAATGTACCAAATGCTAGACAGAGGTAATTGAATACTGCTATTTCTTCACCTGTGACAAGTGGTGATAAACCACCGATTCCTGTTCCGCTAAGAACAAGATTAGACACTCCATAAAGATAGTGTGATAGGCCTGTTCTGCGGTCGTGTTCTCTTGTTAATTTACTAACCATATCTGAAAGATCCTATTTTAAATTTGTCAAACAATGGCGTTTCGGCGTTAAAAAACGCCTACTTCGTTAAATTTTCATTGCAAAGGTACAAAAAAAAGCGGAAATATTTCTGATTATCAGAAAAAACTATTATCTTTGTAGCACATATAGTGTAAATTTAACATAAATATGGTATTATGAATCAGCAAGATCTAAACCAAATCGCTGCCCGCGGCATCTCCGAGCAGCAGATTGAACACCAGTTGGAACAAATCAAGAATGGTTTCCCATTCCTCAAACTAGAGGGTGCGGCTGCCATCGGTAAGGGTATCATGGCTCCTACAGCCCAGGAAGTGGAAGACTACGAGAAGGCGTGGAACGACTACAAGGCTGAGGGTCACAAGATTGTGAAGTTCGTACCTGCTTCAGGTGCGGCAAGCCGCATGTTCAAGAACATGTTTGCATTCCTCGATGCTCCATACGATGTTCCTACTACTGACTTCGAAAAACAATTCTTCGAGAATATCAAGAAGTTTGCTTTCCGCAAGGCGCTCTGCGACAAGTGTCATGTGAACAATGAGAAGGGCATCATGTGCCTCATCAAGAAGGGCGATTACAAGGCCATTGTGGCTAATCTCCTCAAGCCAGAGGGATTGAACTACGGACAGTTGCCTAAGGGATTGCTCCAGTTCCACGAGTATGAGGACGAGGTTCGCACCCCAATGGAGGAGCACCTGGTTGAGGCTGCGCTCTATGCCAGCAGCAACGGCGAGGCAAACGTTCACTTCACCGTTTCTCACGACCACCTGGAACTCTTCAAGCAGATGGTAGCCGAGAAGGCAGATAAGTATGCACAGCGATACGGCATCAAGTACAACATCTCATTCTCTGAGCAGAAGCCTAGCACCGATACCATCGCTGCCAATCCGGATAATACTCCATTCCGCAACGAGGATGGATCATTGCTGTTCCGTCCGGGCGGTCATGGCGCACTCATCGAGAACCTCAACGAGATTGATGCAGATGTAGTATTCATCAAGAACATCGACAATGTGGTTCCTGATCGCCTGAAGGCAGAGACTGTTACCTGGAAGCAGGTGATTGCAGGTGTATTGGTTACCCTCCAGAAGCAGGCTTTCGATTATCTGAAGGTTTTGGATTCCGGACAGTACAACCACGAGAAGCTGGAGGAAATCATTCGCTTCGTTCAGCGCGACCTCTGCTGCCGCAAGGCTGATATCAAGGAGCTGGAGGATGCCGAACTGGTTATCTATCTGCGCAAGAAGCTCAACCGCCCTATGCGTGTATGCGGCGTGGTTAAGAACGTGGGCGAGCCTGGCGGTGGTCCATTCCTTACCTACAACCAGGATGGCACTGTTAGTCTTCAGATTCTGGAGAGCTCACAGATTGACAAGAATAACGAGGAGTACATGAAGATGTTTACCGAGGGTACACACTTCAATCCGGTAGATCTCGTTTGCGCAACCAAGGATTACCAGGGCAATGCTTTCGATCTTCCTAAGTTCGTAGATCCATCCACCGGTTTCATCTCAAGTAAGAGCAAGAACGGTAAGGACTTGAAGGCCTTGGAGTTGCCAGGTCTCTGGAATGGTGCGATGAGCGACTGGAACACCATATTCGTAGAGGTTCCTCTGGGCACCTTCAACCCAGTGAAGACCGTGAACGATCTGCTCCGCGACCAGCATCAGGCCGTAGAGGGTGGCATCAAGCACGAGCATCACCACGACGGAGGTTGCTGCAAGCACTAGCCCACGGATTATTTTTTAGTCCCACGGATTATTTTTTTTAGTCCCACGGATTTCACAGATTTACACAGATTTTTTTCTGGTTAGAGAATTACATCTGTGTAAATCTGTGAAATCTGTGGGACATTGACTTTAATCTCCGTGGGACATTGACTTTAATCTCCGTGGGACATTGACTTTAATCTCTGTGGGACATTGACTTTAATCTCCGTGGGACATTGAATTTAATCTCCGTGGGGGGTACAAATACAATAAAGGCTCAATTCCCGATGCATCGAGGATTGAGCCTTTATCATTTTGAGATTAAGAGGTTGGTCATGAAATGAAGGAAAACTTATCTAGCTGCGAGAATACGACTTCTGCAAGAGATAGATTTTTGATGATTCCTTGATCTCGCTCTTCATTTCTTCTAAATGCATCAGATTTCTCCATTTTGTTAGTTTTTGGTTATATCTGACGCTTGTTACATCTGTTTTCTCTGATTCTGGTGGAATTCAATACTAATTGTACCAGATTTCTCCGCCTAAAACGTTTGGATACTCTTCAGATGCTGTTCTTTCTACGGGAGCAGTAATCTCTACGAACTCACCATACTTCTTAGTGTTGTTGATCTGCATAATTGTTGGTTTTGTTGATTGTGAATTATTGGATTGACTATATCGGTGATAGATAGCATGGGCTCTCGCCCTTCATCATATCATCTTTTTACTTTTCTATATCTTTACATCTTAATTTCTGATGCAAAGGTACGCAAAAAATTGATATAAAGCAAGTGTGTGTAGAAAAATACTATATTTTTTAATCATTTTTAAAACGAAAGTGAATAAAAAGTGTATAAATATAAAAAAGCACCTGCCCATCACGGGTAAGTGCTCTTAATAACCTTCGTTTCTATCCGCTGGTAGAAACTTACAAGGTTTTAGATATATTGTTTTTAATATCGATCTTGTTATTTAAATCGTGATTTCACCCGCAAGCGATTGCTTGAGCATCTCTCTCACCTTGCGGTTGTCCTCGTATCTGCCCTGCAGATACATCAGCTTCGTTACCGTCGCCTCCACCGTAGAGTCGTAGCCGCTGATTACGTGGGCGGTCTTCAGCTGGAATCCCGCTCCGTAGCGTTCCATCTCCACGCTGCCCGTGAGGCATTGGCTGATGTTAACGATGTTCACGCCGCGGTGGGCTGCCTGGTCGAGCAGGCGCATGATCCATGGCGCATGTGGCGCATTGCCCGAACCGAAGGTACGCATCACGATGCCTCGCAAGTCGGGCGATTCCATCACGTGGCGCACGATGTTGTCCTGGATGCCCGGAAAGAGACTGAACACAATCACGTTCGGGTCGAGCTTCAGATGGGGCACCATCGGCTTGTTGTAGTCTGGCGTGAGGATGTGGTGCCTGTGATACTGGAAGTTGATACCCACATCGCAGAGGTGCGGATGGTTGAACGATTCGAAGGCATGAAATCCCTCGGCATTGATCTTGATGGCACGGTTGCCGCGAATCAGTTTGCCGTTGAAGAAGATGCATACCTCCGGCACCATCGGATGTCCCTCCTCGTCCTTTGCCGAAGCAATCTCAATGGCAGTCATCAGGTTCTCCTTGCCGTCGGTGCGCAGTTCGCCGATAGGCAACTGGCTTCCGGTCAGAATCACCGGCTTGGTCAGATTCTCGAGCATGAAGCTCAGGGCTGATGATGTGTAAGCCATCGTATCCGTGCCGTGCAGGATAACGAATCCGTCGTAGTCATCATAGTTCTTGGCGATGATGCTGACGATTTCAGCCCATCTCATCGGGTCCATGTCGCTGGAGTCGATAGGAGGGTCAAACTTTCTCACGTCGATTTCCGCCTGAATCAGTTTGAATTCTGGCATGGAAGAGACGAGGTGGTTGAAGTCGAGAGGCTCCAGTACGCCTGTCACGGGATCCTTTCCCATGCCGATGGTACCTCCTGTATAGATGATGAGAATCTTGGGTGTTGCCATTTTATTTATCAATATTTACTTTTTGTCACTTAATCGAGTGCAAATATACAGAAAATATTCGATATGACCAAGTGTTTCCCCGAAAAATATGCCATGTTTTAACATTTTGTTATCATTCGATAGCAAATCCTGCCGGTTCCTTCCAATCCTGCGTTTTTTCAGAAATCCTATATATATAATAAGGTGTAACCACAAAAGTGTCGCCATTTAGTGGAGATTTGAAAATAAATGCATTTTTTATGCAAAAATATTCGCTCGTTACAAAAAGAAATAGTACTTTTGCACACGATTTAATAAAAATACTAAGTTGTTATGGTAAAAATCACATTCCCAGACGGATCTGTTCGTGAGTATGAGCAGGGCGTAACTGGCTTACAAATCGCCGAGAGCATCTCACCGGCTCTCGCTCGCAACGTTGTATCTTGCGGTGTTAATGGTGAGACAGTAGAGTTGAACCGTCCTATCAATGAGGATGCTAACGTAGAACTCTACAAGTTTGAGGATGAGCAGGGTAAGCACACATTCTGGCATACATCTGCCCACTTGTTGGCTGAGGCTCTCCAGGAGCTTTACCCAGGCATCCAGTTCGGTTTCGGTCCAGCCGTAGAGAGCGGTTTCTTCTACGACGTGATGCCAGCCGAGGGTCAGGTGATCTCAGAGAATGATTTCGCCAAGATTGAGGCTAAGATGATGGAACTCGCCAAGAAGAACGAACCAGTGGTTCGCAAGGAGGTGGCTAAGGCTGATGCTCTCGCTGAGTTCAAGGCCGATGGTCAGACCTACAAGTGCGAGCACATTGAGCAGGACTTGGAGGATGGTACCATCACCACATATACCCAGGGCAACTTCACCGACCTCTGCCGTGGTCCTCACTTGATGAACACTGGCCTTATCAAGGCAGTGAAGATTACAAGTGTGGCAGGTGCTTTCTGGCGCGGTGATGCCAAGCGCGAGCAGATGACCCGTATCTATGGTATCAGCTTCCCTAAGAAGAAGATGCTCGATGAGTACCTGGTTATCCTCGAAGAGGCTAAGAAGCGCGACCACCGCAAGATTGGTAAGGAGATGGAACTCTTCATGTTCTCAGAGCGTGTAGGTAAGGGTCTTCCTATCTGGTTGCCAAAGGGCACTCAGCTCCGCCTCCGCTTGCAGGAGTTGCTCCGTTCTCTCCTGAAGCCTTATAACTATCAGGAGGTTATCTGTCCTGGTATCGGCGGCAAGAGCCTCTATGTAACATCTGGTCACTATGCTCACTATGGCAAGGATGCATTCCAGCCTATCCAGACTCCTGAGGAGGATGAGGAGTATATGCTCAAGCCAATGAACTGTCCTCACCACTGCGAGGTCTACGCTCGTAAGCCTCGTTCTTACAAGGATCTTCCTTTGCGTATCGCTGAGTTCGGTACCGTATTCCGCTATGAGAAGAGCGGTGAGCTCCACGGTTTGACCCGTGTTCGTACATTTACTCAGGATGATGCCCACATCTTCGTTCGTTCAGATCAGGTGAAGTCTGAGTTCGAGAATGTAATCGACGTAATCTTGAAGGTATTCAAGATTTTCGGTTTCGAGAACTACGAGGCACAGATTTCTCTCCGCGACCCTAAGGATACAGAGAAGTATATCGGTTCTGATGAGATTTGGGAAGAGAGTGAGAACGCTATCCGCGAGGCTTGCAAGGAGAAGGGTCTTGAGACTCGTGAGGAGATTGGCGAGGCTGCCTTCTATGGTCCTAAGCTCGACTTCATGGTGAAGGATGCCATCGGTCGTCGCTGGCAGTTGGGTACCATCCAGGTGGATTACAACTTGCCTGAGCGCTTCAAGCTGGAGTATACCGCTGAGGATAACTCAAAGAAGACTCCTGTGATGATTCACCGTGCGCCATTCGGTTCACTGGAGCGTTTCACAGCCGTTCTCATCGAGCACACCGCCGGTCACTTCCCATTGTGGTTGACTCCAGACCAGGTTGCAATTCTTCCTATCTCAGAGAAGTTCAACGACTATGCTCAGAAGGTACGCCAGTACTTCGACAAGCAGGGTGTTCGTGCTTTGGTAGATGATCGTAACGAGAAGATTGGCCGCAAGATTCGTGACAACGAGTTGAAGCGTGTGCCTTACATGGTCATCGTAGGTGAGAAGGAGAGTGCCGAGGGCCTCGTTTCCATGCGTAAGCAGGGTGGTGGCGAGCAGGCTACCATGAGCATGGAAGAGTTTGCTCAGCGCATCAACGCCGAGGTTGCAGAGCAGCTGAAGGCAGCTGAGGAGTAGATTTTTTCACGCTGATAGATATTTTTTCACGCTGAAATATTTTTCACGCTGAAATATTTTTTTTAGTCACGCAGATTTCGCAGATGACGCAGATTTTTTCTTGGGGTATTCTTTGTTGTAGGGTACTGGAAAAACGGCGTAGTTTGGGGAGTCTGCGTGAGTTTTTTAGGGAATACTAAAAACTTGATGTTATGACAGAAAACGAAATATCTTATAAGGTTATCGGAGCAATATATAAGGTGTATAATGAGCTTGGTCCTGGCTTGTTAGAGTCTGTTTATGAAGCTGCCCTTTGCTATCAACTCAGAAAAGATGGTTTGAAGGTTGATAACCAGGTGAGACTCCCTGTAATATATGATGGGCACGTCTTGCCTGTAGATTTGCGATTGGATGTTTTGGTTGAGGATAAGGTAATCGTAGAATTGAAGGCGGTTGCAGAAATGAAGGCGGTTTATGGCAAACAGCTTCTTACTTATCTGAAAATATCTCATCTAAAACTTGGATTGCTGGTTAATTTTGATACGTCTGATATTCGTTCATCTATTCATCGGGTCGTTAATCACCTTTAGTTCACGCTGATATGTTTTTTTCTCACGCTTGATTATGTTTTTTTAGTCACGCAGATTTCGCAGATGACGCAGATTTTCATTGCCATGACATTCTTGGGAGAGTATCAAGAAAGATCTGCGAAATCTGCGTGACTTAAAAAGCAATCTGTGGGGTTAAAATATTAAATCCATTAGAAAAACAAAGAATCTGCGGGCAAAAATGAAAATAACCAGCTGAAAATTTGGTGGTTTCATGGAAAATTCGTAACTTTGCAGCCGTTTAATCAAAAAGACAAAAGAATATATCGAATAGTTAATGAAAAATGACAAAATGAAAAATCAGTACCGCGTAAACGAACAGATACGCGTACGTGAAGTGAGAGTTGTAAGTGAAGGCGGAGCTGAAGTGATGCCTACACGTAAAGCGTTGGACTTGGCACGTCAGCAAGAGCTTGACTTGGTCGAGATATCCCCTAATGCCCAGCCACCAGTTTGCCGTATTGTTGACTATTCTAAGTTCCTTTACCAGCAGAAGAAACATGCTAAGGAAATGAAGCAGAAGCAGGTGAAGGTGGAGACCAAGGAGATCCGTTTCGGACCTCAGACCGATGAGCACGACTACCAGTTCAAGCTCAAGCACGCCAAGGAGTTCCTCAGCGAGGGTAACAAGGTTCGTGCATACGTGTTCTTCCGCGGTCGTTCTATCCTCTTCAAGGAGCAGGGTGAAGTTCTCCTCCTCCGTTTCGCCAATGATTTGGAAGAATACGGAAAGGTAGAGCAGATGCCACGCCTCGAGGGTAAGAAGATGTTCCTCTACATGAGTCCAAAGAAGGCTGGCACAGCCAAGAAGAGCCAGCAGAAGATGGACCGTGAGAAGCGAGAGGCTGAAGCCAAGGCTGCTGCTGATGCAGAGCGCGAGGCTAATGCCGAGAAGAATGGCTTGCTCGCCAATGCCAAAGGCGGCGATGCCCTGAAGAAACTCGCAGAGGGAGCAGAGGATTAAGAATGAAAAAGATGCGTAACGCCCTGGTATATGCGTTGCCATCGCTATAATAAATAACAATTTAAATTAAAAGTAAAAATGCCAAAAGTAAAGACTAATTCCGGCGCAAAGAAGAGATTCCGTTTCACCGGTACAGGTAAGATTAAGCGTCATCACGCTTATCACAGTCACATCTTGACTAAGAAGACAAAGAAGCAGAAGAGAAACCTCCTCGGCGAGACTCTCGTAGACCGTTCAAACTTGAAGCAGGTTCGCGACTTGCTCTGCCTCCGTTAATTATTAACTTTTTAGTCGAACTTTTAAAGAAAAAAAATTATGCCAAGATCAGTAAATCACGTTGCATCTAAAGCAAAGAGAACAAAAATCTTGAAGCTCACTAAGGGTTACTATGGAGCTCGCAAGAATGTATGGACAGTAGCTAAGAACACTTGGGAGAAGGGTCTTACCTACGCTTATCGCGATCGTCGTAACAAGAAGCGCACATTCCGCGCATTGTGGATCCAGCGTATCAACGCTGCTGCTCGCCTCGATGGTATGAGCTACAGCCAGTTGATGGGTGCTCTTCACAAGGCAGGTATCGAGATCAACCGCAAGGTTCTCGCTGACCTCGCTGTTAACAACCCAGAGGCTTTCAAGGCTATCGTTGCTAAGGTGAAGTAAATCCGACGCTAAATTTTTTATCGTGTTAGTGATAACACATAGGGAGTTTAGCCTCTAGATTTTGAAAAGATTGAATCCCCAGCTATCATTCATTTGATGGCTGGGGATTTTTCATGTTCTATAAAAAATATATTTTCTATATAATTTTTTGTTTTCTGTATAATTTATTATTTTTTCAAGTTTCGCAAGTAACCTCCGGTCCCCGAAGGGGGCCAACTTTCAATAACCGCTGGTGGAATGACCGAAGGGAATGGAACCTGCGGACAACCAATAGCAGGGAGAAAGCGTCCCCAAAGGGGGCGAACCACATCCAGTCTTGCTCCTGTTCGCCCCCTTCGGGGACGGTAGAGAGTTTGTCTGCTATCCGCAGGTTCCATTCCCTTCGGTCATTCCACCCGCGGTTATTCACATTCGCCCCCTTCGGGGACGGTAGAATGCTACTTGCGAAACTTCAGTTATTTTCTATATAAAAAAAACATGCGTCCCGGAGTGGGGCGCATGCCTTTTATCTAAATATATTTTAACTTTTATTTCTTGATCAATTATTTCTTGATCATTTACTTCTTGATCATTTACTTCTTAATCATCTTCTTGCTCTCGCCGTTGGTATACTTTACAATGTAAACCTGGCCACTCTGCATGCTGGTAACCTGCTGACCTGCCATGTTGTAGATGGCCTTCACGCCATTTGGCAAGGTGATGGTCTCGAGGTTCTTAATGCCAGTGGTATAGTCCTTGAAGGTGATGGTGCGGGTTACGCAGTTCTTCAGGTCGTTGGATGTAACGGTGAAGCTTACGTAGGTATTAAAGTCATCTGCTGTAATCTTCTTGGTAACATAAGCACCGGCACCGATAGCCTCCAACTGGAAGTTGTTGATATCCAAATTCTTATTGTAGCCTTCAATCTCCAACTCGCCGGCTTCATCAAACTCGTTTGTGATGTCCTTACCATCCATGGTAACCTTCTTCACGTCAGCATTGTAAACCATCTCTACATCGTCTACATACAATACATCAGGATTGGTCTCGCTCTTGCTGCCGCCGCTTGGCACAGCGCAGGTTGACATGGTAACCAGGGCTGCCTTAGGCATTTCATTCTCATTATCATAGGTGAATGGGATGGTAATCTCCTGCCACTCGTCCTTGCTCTCGATAGAAGAGTTGTTGGCACGGGCGATGATGTTGGCTGCATACTTGTCATCTTCTGGGTCCTGAGCATACTCGCCGTTGGTCAAGAGGGCACTGATGGTAGCCTTAGGATTCTTGTTGCCGTCGCCAGCCTTGAACTTCACCCAAACCTTCATGGCATCAGGCTTGTTGTTGAGCACAGCATAGAATGGATCGCCGTTGGCATCAACATCTGTTGAGTTGAAATCCAGGAATGAGCAGTTGTCCTTGCTAGTTGCATCCATGTTGCCTGCCTTCAGACGACCGGTGGTGATGGTACCGTTGGCAGAAGCTGCAACAATTGGACCCACTTTCACTGGAGTAGAAACTATCTTTACACACTGCTTGTTGTCTTCTGCTGCGTTCTCGCGCACTTCAGAAGAAGCATAGGTATGTACAGGTGATGAAACCATGCTTGCGTACTTGCCGGTAGAGCTCATGAATGAGTGCCATCCGTCAGGCTCCTGGCTCTTGGCGCTGCTGTATGATGCCTCGTGGAATTTCTCGAAACCGGCGTTTGGCAACTGACCCATCTCATTGCAATTTTCGCCGAGTTTCACGCCGACAATCATGCCGCCAGCCAATGGAATGTTGAGGTAGGCGTTGAAATTGTCGCCCTTCAGTTCTCCCTTGAAGATGATGTTCACGTTGCCGAGACCTGGTCCCATCCATTCTACGTTCTTGTCGTCACCCTCGGTAATCTGGATGTCCTTTGCAGCATTGAGCATGATGACGTTGCCACACTTAGTTGCCTCTACGTCCTTGATAACGATGTTGCCAATCTGCATGTAATCGGTCATCTTGAAGTTGAGCAAACTCATGGTATATTTGCCTTCTCCCTGCTCATCTACGTTCACCTTCACGTCGCCCACTGGCATGTCCATTCCCATCATGTTAACTACGAGAGGGCAGGTGTACTCCTTTGCCATCATCGACATGGAGCAGAGTGCTGCTGCTACTAGAGTAAAAATTTTCTTCATAATTTTTCCTTTCTTTTATTATATTTTTGAAATAATTCTTTTATTTTGAAATAATTGATTTTCCTTTATTTCAGCTGATAGCTCAGTCCGATGGTGCCGTAGATGGGATACATCGACTGCTCTATCACGTGGAAGTCTTTCTTGAACACTTCTGATAAGCCCCAGGTTAAGCCCACGTAGCCGCCCCAGCGCTTCGAGAAATTCCAGTCGGCACCTACGTCGATGCCAAACTGCCAGTTGCGCATATCGCCCGAGAAGTCGTATTCGCCACGCTCTCCGTCCTCATGTCCCAGTTCTACCTTGGGCCCCGTAGGGTCGCCCTGGCGCAGATAACCGTCGTAGGCGCTGCCCTCAAACTTATGCGAGGTGACGTAGGAGAAGTAAGGACCCAGCTTCAGACGAAGCTTCTCTGTAACGTCGTAAGTGGCTTGCACTGGTATAGTTGCGAGGCTCTGGTCAACCTTTGTTATAACGTTGCCCGTGAACACGCCATCCAGCTGTTCACCACCTTTCACCATGGTCATGTGGTAGTTCTTTACGCCCGCATCAATCTTCATGCCCTTGCCTTCGAAGTGCAGACCGAACATCAGTCCCCACTTGTTGTCCAGGGGATAGTGGGCGTCGATGCCGAGCAGCAGGTTAGGCTGCAGCGTGTAGCTGTGGAGGGTTCGGATGGTGGCAGGCATGCCGATAGGGGCAGTGCCACCCAGGTTGTAGCCGATGCGTGCCTGGTAGGTGAATTTGTGGAGCAGTTCTCCCAGATTCTGTCCCCATGCCTCAGCAGAGCAGAGGCATAGGATTGCGGCTGATATGATGAATGGCTTTTTCATTGTCTTGTCTTCTTTTTTCTAAATCTTCTCAATCTCTTCTTAATGAATCTTCTTTGTAAGAATCTTCTCATTGAATCTTCTTTGGCAGAATCATTTATTCCTTTTCGCAGGCGATGCGGAACTGATCCACCCACAATGTACTTCCGATGGCTCCCATGAACGAGGCGCCTTCTACGCTCGATGAGCAGACGATGGCCATGCTGTAGCCCATGTTTCTGAGTTTCTGGGCATCCACCTCCTTCTTATAAACGAAGTCGAGGTCGAAATGGGTCCACTCGGGCGTGTCGTCGATGTCTGGCAACTTGGCGATTGCCACCACCTGAGGGCTGGTCTGCACGTTGTCGCCATAGAGCACGATGCTGTTGCCCTCGGCGTCGTGGTTGTCGTAGAACACGGCATAGATGGTGCCGTAGTCTTTCTTGCCTTCCACCACCTTCTTCTGGCGGTTGGTGAACACATCGCCACGCTTGTATCGGTAGTAGCCGCTGAATTTGGTGGGCTTGAAACTTACGGGCACGCCAAACTGGGTGGCCTTCATGGCATCCTTCAGTGCCTGACTGGCGTCGAACTTTCCGATGAAGAGGTTGCCCGCAGCGATAGGCATCTTGGCCATTGCGCCAAACTGGTCGGTATCGCTGGTGGTGAGCTTCACGCAGGCACCGTCGTAGCCTTGCTCCACAGGTACCGTTGGATATTGGTCTGGCTTGGCTGAGCTTCGGCTCATGTAGAAGCCCGGATTTCCCGTAGCCCAGTTGTTGGCAAGCGTACCGTCGTCGTTCTTGTCGCTCCAGACATAATATTTATGAACGGGCTTGTTTTCGTTGAGGAAATAGTTTTCGAAGTCGTACTTCATCATTTCGTAAACCACGGGCGGGAAGGTGAATCCCACTCTGTACTGCCGTTTCCAGTTGCCATCCTCGGAAGTAACGGTGTAGGTTACTTGCCCGTTGGTGAAATCCTGCATCGAACCGTTGGCAGGCGATAGGGTTGCGCCTGGTGTAATCTGGAATTTCGGTGCGAAGTGCGAGAGATCGGTTCCCTTTTTTACGAGGAAGCAGATTTCATTTTCCGTAGACATCACGTTCTGCAGTGTATCTGTGGCTTTGAGGAAGCATTCTTCCCAGTTGCCGTTGTTGGGGATGAAGGCCTGCTCAATGTCGCATTCGGCATTGAGGGGTTCATCCTTGAAGCACGAGGTGAATGCTGGGGCAGATAGTGCTATCGCGAGGATAGGTATGAATTTTGAATATCTTTTCATAAATGTCTCCTTATATTATATTTATTCGTGATGTTTCAGCTGCAAAATTAAGCAGAAAACTCGAAATTACCAAATATTTTCCTCTTTTTAGATATATTAGTTCCGAAATTAAACAAAATTAAGGCGGCGAAGCCCTAGAGACTTCGTCGCCTTTCAGATTTTCAAGTGCTATATCAATCTATAGTACTTTCAGATTTTCCTGTGCTGCGTAATCTAGATGGTTTCCCCCGTCTAGATTACTACGTCAGTAGAGTCGCCGCCGCTGCCGGTGTCCTTACCGCCGCCGTCGCTGCCTGAACCCGTGCTGCCCGGATTCTTGTCGCCGGTGGTGCCTCCGGTGGAGCTTCCGCTGCTGCCACCAGCGTTGCCACCGGCGTTGGTTCCGCCGCCGTCAGAACCATCGTCGAGACCGTTGTACTCGGTCATCTCCTCCACCTTCACGCCACGGAGCATCGACTTGATGCGCTTGTTCATGTACATCTCGATGGCTGGTGCGAAGACCACGTGGAAGCCCTTGATGTTGGCGATGGTGAACTTTTTCGGGGTATCGGCAGGGGAGGTGCTGATGCCCACCTTGAAGGAACCGAATCCGTCGAGGATCACGCGCTTGCCGTCGGCGAGGGCATAGGCGATTTCTGTTTCCAGTGCGTTGATCACGGCGATGATGTCTGGCTCGGTGAGGGTGCATCGCTTACCGATTTTCTCGGCGATTTCCTTGGTGCGGATCACGCCGTCTACTACGGCTTTGCCGTAGATTTTGCCGCGGGTTGCTGAGCCCTTGCGGTTGTTCTTCACTTTTCTGTACTTTACGCTCATAATACAAAGATTTAAAGGGTTAATAAAATAATTTAATAAAATAATTTGGTGAATCAAATTGATTGCTATCAGCTCATGCACGAGCTAACGCCAAGCGATGTGGCGATGGCTGTGAGCACCGAGATGACAATCTGAATCACTGCTTTCCATGTCTCTTTCTTCATACAATCTCCTTTCTTGAATCATTAACTGAAGTTTCGCAAGTAGCATTCTACCGTCCCCGAAGGGGGCGAATGTGAATAACCGCGGGTGGAATGACCGAAGGGAATGGAACCTGCGGATAGTCACAGATACTCTCTTATCGTCCCCGAAGGGGGCGAACAGGAGCAAGACTGGATGTGGTTCGCCCCCTTTGGGGACGCTTTCTCCCTACTATTAGTTTGTCCGCAGGTTCCATGACCTTCGGTCATTCCACCAGCGGTTATTGAAAGTTGGCCCCCTTCGGGGACCGGAGGTTACTTGCGAAACTTGAATCATTAAAATAAAATCTGATAACGGTTCTTCCTTCGCATCGTATAGCTCACATGAAGCCAGCGCTGCGTGCCGGGCGAGGCGCCGCGAGGCTCCAGGATCATCTGGTCGAAATGGCAATGCTCCTCGATGAAGCCGGAATACTTCTTCAGAATCTCATCGTTGGGGATGAAAAGATCGGCAGCCTCGCCCAGGGTGTGCTGACTGCCCGGCACGCCGTGCACAGCCAGGTTCAGCTGCGGACAGCGATAGCCACTCGTAACGGTGATGACTCCGAAATTCTTTCTCAGGGGTTCCAATACCTGCTCGCAGAGCATCATCAGGCGGATGATGATGATGGCATCCTGCGGCGTGTTGTCGATGCCATACTTGATGGCGGTGCCCG
This sequence comes from Segatella copri, assembly GCF_019249655.2. NCBI lineage: Bacteria > Pseudomonadati > Bacteroidota > Bacteroidia > Bacteroidales > Prevotellaceae > Segatella > Segatella copri. The sequence goes on along the minus strand of NZ_CP137557.1, from coordinate 2,823,788 downwards.
AACGGAGAAACTCTCCTAGGGTGAAGTGGGTGGAGAGGAGCATCTGCTGCATCCTCTCCAGTTCCAGTTCTGTGTGTTGTTCCATACGCATTAGATTATTAATTTGTGAATCAAACTTTTGCCTACTACTTTCTTCTGAATTACACTGCAAAGATACAAAAAAAAATGGCTCTTGTCAAGAGTTTCAGGGTTACATTGTGGGTTACATCGTGGGTGACATTTCAGAGGCAAGCTTTGCGCCAACAGGAAGAAAGCCTTACTCCAATCCGGAGTAAGGCTCACTCCGGCTTGGAATGAGCCTTACGTAACGTTCGTTTGAGCCTCACCCCGGCTCGGAGTAAGCCTCACTTCAGATTCAATCTAGCCTCCCTTTGACTCAATCTCTGTTCATCATCAGCAGCAGTTCGATGATGCGGCAGGGAGGATTCTTCTGCATCTCCTTCATGTAGAACAGGGTGATGCTGTCGGGTAAGATGCGGCGGCGCTGCTCCATGGATCTCAGCTTGCTCAGTGCATTGGCGGGGTGTTGGGGCACGGGGATGCCCACCTGGCGGCAGATGACCTTATAGAGCTGCTGCAACGACAGCGGACGGAAATGGGCGTCGTGCCAGGCGTCGCAGGGGTCCTCCGCTTCCTCCCCGCTGATGCTCTTCTGCGAGGCGATATCCCTCACGTCGTGCACGAACTCGATGAGCCAGCACTGCGTATGCGTCCACTGATACCGCTGCGGGTCCTGCTGCAATATCCACTCATAGTCGGCGAGCATCATCTCGTGTGCCCGCTCCTTCAATTCATTGTATTCTTCTTTTGTCATAGGTGTATCGTCTTGAAAATAAGATTGTTAACTATCAACTATCAACTATCAACTATAAACTCTCAACTCTCAACTCTCAACTCTCCCACGGCTCCTCGTCCTTCGGCAATACCTTGGCATACAATACCTCGGCGATGCATTCCTCTTCTGATGCACGCTCGTCGTATCTGCCGCAGGGCTGCCTCATGTAGTACACCTTGCCCGGACGGCAGAACTCCTGGTCTCTCACCTTCAGCATCTCTACGATGGAATACGTCTTGCCCTCCTGAGGCTTGTTCACGCGAGTCACCGTGAGCAGATAATCCGCAAGATTCGCCCACTGCGCACTGCCCGCAATGCTGTAGAGATCCAGCGGCGGGAATGCCTCGTGGCCGTCCTTATACTGAATTCTCGGGTGCGCCACCACCACCGTCCAGACGTGATGCGCACGGCTCCACTGCTGCAGTCGGGTAAGCATCAGCTTCACCTTCTCCGTCTCCGTGGCACGGCTGCCGCCCTCCGTCACGTTGATGAACACATACGGGTCTATCACCAGGAAATCTATCTTCTGCTTCTTCTTCCTCATCTCGCTCTCGGCAAGTTCCGTGATGTATTTGCTGTCGGGCAGACGGCTCTTGGTGTCGAAGTCCACCATGTGGCTCATCAGGAATTTCAGGGCGTGGCGGTTCACCAGGCGCGCCTCCTCGGGCGATTCGTTGCCGTCCATCGTCTCCGTGTTCTCCACGCCCAGGGCTATGCGCGCTATCTCCCTCACGTGCTTGCCCTTGATAGGCTTCTCGAACGAGAAGAAGGCCACGCGCTTGTTGCAGTTGTACATCAGATGCGCCATCATGCAGTTCAGGAAATCCGTCTTTCCCGAGTTCGGGCGACCCGTCAGGATGATGAGCCCGCCATCCGAAGTGGGGTGGAAGATGCCGTCGGTGAGCTTGCCCATGCCCACCTCGTAGCCGTGGTCGTAGTTGCCCATCAGAATGTCAAGCACCTCGTCGGCATTCTCCTCCAGGTCGTACACGTCGCCCTCGTTCGCCGGCTTGGCCTCGCTGATGATTCTCGCCACCTCGTCCCTGCCGAACGCCTCGTACACCTCGCTGATGTCTTTCTTGCCGCTGGGCAGGCTCGCCACCTTGGCACGGGTGGGATACTGGTTGATGAGCGACTTGACGAGCATTCTTCCCGGACGGTCGGAGTCGCCGCATATCACGATGTCCTCAGCCTGCAGAATCCATTCCTCAAAGGCCTCGTGGCTCTCGGCGATGTTGGTGGCGGCGCCGTTGGCTACGCTCAGCACGTAGGGGAATCCGCAGCTCATCAGGGTGAGGCGGTCTTTTTCGCCCTCGGTGATGATGATCTGTCGGATGATTCCGGCTTCGGGGCGCAGGTCGTTGATGCTGTCGATGCCGTAGGGGGCGCAGGGCTTGGTGGGCGAAATCTGGGTGAATCCCTTGCTCCATTCGCCGATGACGGGGTTCTGCTGCACGCTGCGGAACTTGGCGTTGATGATTTTTCCGAACAGTCGGTTGCAGTATACGATGGCAGGCACTTCCTCCACGCCCTTGGGGTCCTCGCTCTTGGCGTCGTTGGCGGGCTGCATGATGAAGGCGCACATCACGCCCTCCTTTCGGATGACGTCGGGCGATAGGTTCATCGCCTGGATGTATCTCTGCACCATGCCCTGGAGCGAGAGGATGCGCTGCGGCGGGAGCATGGGTTTCGCCTTGGGGTTGCGCTGGGCAACGTTGGCGGGGTGGAAGTGCTCGATGAACCGTGCCTCTTCCTCGGGGTCGCTGAAGGGGTAGATGGGGTAGAGGATGGAGCGGGTGGCGGCATCTATTTCCTTGTAGTCGTCGGTGCTCATGGGCACGTAGTTGTCGGGCAGGTCCTTGCCGTTGCGTTTCTTGGCGGCGTAGCTGCCGTCGGGGTTGAAGCTGCCGTCGGCTCCCTGCTGTGCGTTGTAGCTGCGTGATTTCATCTCGTCGAGTTGTCCCTTCATTTCGCACGAGAAGCAGTAGATTCTGCCGTCGGAACGTTTCACGTAGCAGTGTTTCTTTCCGCAGGTAGGGCATGTCACTTTGATGTTGACGGGCTGCTTGTGGATCTCCTTCATGGCGTCCTGCGTGATTTTTCTGAGTTGCGCCAGGGTTACCTTTTCGGAGGATGCATCGCTGGATGAGGATGCATCTCTGAATGATGATGCATCGTTGAATGATGAATCATCGCTTTTCTTGGATGCGAATTTTCCGATACCATGGAATTGTTCCTGGTATCTCAGATAGAGTACTCTATCCGCTAGAGAAATTTTCTCTAGGATTTCGGGGAAGTCTGTTGCATAGTATCGAGGCTTCTCTCTTTTGTTTAGTTGCTGATTGTCAGTCATAATTTATGTTTGTTTAAATTCAAAAATTCAGTATTGAAGTTTCGCAAGTAGCATTCTACCGTCCCCGAAGGGGGCGAATGTGAATAACCGCGGGTGGAATGACCGAAGGGAATGGAACCTGCGGATAGTGACAGATACTCTCTTATCGTCCCCGAAGGGGGCGAACAGGAGCAAGACTGGATGTGGTTCGCCCCCTTTGGGGACGCTTTCTCCCTATTATTGGTTGTCCGCAGGTTCCATGACCTTCGGTCATTCCACCAGCGGTTATTGAAAGTTGGCCCCCTTCGGGGACCGGAGGTTACTTGCGAAACTTGAATTTGTTTAAATTAAAAATTCAGTATTGTTGTTGTTTTGATGAGAGGGTGTTTCTTCTCTTACGTCTTCCGCTAGGCGTACCGTCGGATTTGCAATCTGGCGTTAAAAAATGTCCCAACCTATTGATGCTCTGCGGATTTGCAATCCGCAGCAAGGGAGCATGCCATCTCCTCCATCTTCCAGCAGTGTGTAAACTTGCTCCAGGTGGCCTGGTCGGATGGTCGGGGTGGGGCTTCTGGCGGGATGCGGTGCTGTGCGCTGGCACCATTGGGCAGCAGGGTGTCGTAGAATCTCTGCTTCGACGCCTGGTCCTGATACTCGAATGGAGAGACGGGGCGATTCTGTCGGATCCTCTCCCCGGGATGCTCTGCCAGATACTTCTTCGTGTCGGCGATGGCCTGCGTCACTTTCTTTAGCATGAACTCCTGGTTGATCAGGTTCTTGAGCCAGCAGCTCTGTCCCTCTATGGTACGGATGCTCATCATGCGATTGCTGTTGTTCAGCAGATAGGGATAGAGATAGTTGTTGAAGAACAGTTTCGTTGCAATGTTGGTAGGGCATGCGGCGTTGGGGTCGGTGTAGAGCCCTACCATCATTTTCTCGGTGGCATCGTTCACGGGTTTCACCACATTGGCGTAGGCATCGGGGTTGGTTTTCACGTAGTCAAGCAGCGCCCTGGCCTTGGTATACACCAGCTGTCGGTATTCGGCAGAATTTTGAGTGCTCGGAGTAGAAGCCTGCGTAGCCTTCTGATTTCCGATTTGAGCAAGTTGGCTTCCGCTAGTATAGGGAGAAATATTTTTCTTTTTTATATTTTTCTTTTTATTATATATATTATTATTATAGCAGAAGCCAGCTTGCTCGTTTCCGGCTGAATCATTTCCGTTTCCAACCGAAAAATCCTCGGAATTCATATCCTCAACTTGGGGCTCATGCCAGATGGGAGTGTAGAAAGCCAGTAGATTTCTGTCAGCATGGCGCCCCTCGTCATCCTTCCAGATAAATCCGAAGCCCTTGCATCTGATAAGAAGCTCTACGAAGTCATGGCGGTTGTGGAATTTCAACCCCTTGGCTATCTGTCCGAACATATTGCAGTCGTACACCTTGTCGGTGTTCATCCATGCCGGCTCCCCGAAGTAGAGCTTCAGCATCTTGAGAATCTGCGAATCCGAGAGCCCGGCTCTTGCCCAGGAGGCGAGAAGCTGGCGCTCGGTGATGATGTCGACGCTGGTGGTGAGTGGCTTGATGGTGAAGTCGCTTGCATAGCTAGTTGTGTTGTTTGTCATTATAATTCTGAATTTTATGATTGAATTTGTTGAAGTAGAATTTATTCAGGTTGTTAACCGCCTCAATGCTCTTGACATCTTCTGTCAGATAACTGCCAAATGTGCCGAATGCCTTGCAAAACTCCTTTCTCAGATTTTCGAAATCTTTATCATTCATGCAGGGAATCACCCCTTTGAAGTTTGTTCCTGCTTTCTTGCAACTTTCGATAAATTCGCTGTTTTTGTTGAGCGGAGGCTCCATCAGGATGATGCATACGGCCATGCGGTCGATGGCATCTCTCGAGAGGCTGTGATTATCGGGGATATCGAAGTATTTATTCACTGTGCTGTTGTTCATGTTAAGGGTCATTTCAAACACATTCTTGTGTATGCCAAAGTGCTTGTGCAGCTTTCGTACAAAGCTGCTAACTCTGCTACTCTCCTTTTTCAGAAAGACCCATCTTTCCAAGTAGAACGGATCTTTCTGAGCCATCTCTACATCGTATGTGATGTAGATGTTGCCCAATGAGTCATCGGGCTTTCCTTTTCCTTTTTCCATTATTCTTTTCTTTTCACGAAGGCGACTTTGCCTTACGCACTACAAAAGAATTAAAAAAAACTGACATAGCCAAAAAGCTCAATACTTCCTATACTATAGTCGTGAAGTATTGAAAATTGTTTCCGACCCAACTTTGTTTTCAGTATGAAAAACTTTGTTTTTGTAATAATAAATCGTAACAGAATTTGCGCAAGTATCTCCTCCACACGCCCTGAAAGGGCAGAAGCTCCTAGCCCAGGGCATCGCCCTGGGTAATGATGGAAGCAAGCCTGTCGCCCTGTAAGGGCAAAAGCTTTTAAATACCAGCAATATACAAAGCTTTTGCCCTTACAGGGCGCTTTGCTGATTGTTATTATACCCAGGGCGATGCCCTGGGCTAGGAGCTTCTGCCCTTTCAGGGCGTGTGGAGCCTACTTGCGTAAGTTTTGCAATTTATGATATTCTCTTCCTCGCTTTTCGCTTTTCAAAAAATCTGCAAAGCTTTGCGAGATTTAACAGAAATAATTTGGTAGTTTCGGATAATTGACGTATATTTGCAGGGTAGGAGAATGAACTATATAAAATTGAAGAATACAAACAATTTAACAAAATAAGAGCTTATGAAGAATAACAGATTACTTCTCTTCGCAGGTTCACTGCTCATCCCTATGGTGGTGATGGCAGGTCCGCGAAGCTTCCAGCAGGCTAAGGCTATCGCCGAAAAACAGGCGGCACTGCTGGGCGTTACCATCGACCAGAAGGCGATGACCAAGGCAAGAAAACCTTAATTCCGCAACACTATAGTTTAACATTATTTATAAGTGCCTGAGCAACAAAAAGTTGCCCAGGATTTTGCCATGTCAGAATTTTCACTTACCTTAGTGTTGCGAAAAGAAGACAAGCAAAACTCTAATATGACATGGCAAAGATACAAATAAAATCTGAGAAACTCACTCCTTTTGGAGGAATTTTTTCTATTATGGAGCAATTTGATGCTCTTTTAGCTCAAACCATAGATTCCACCTTGGGATTGAGATGCACTATGTTTGGTTATCAATATAGCGAAATTCTACGCTCTCTGATGTGCGTATATCTTTGTGGCGGCTCATGTATTGAGGATGTTACAACTCACTTGATGAAACATTTGTCTCTTCATCCAACTCTTCGCACTTGCAGCGCAGACACCATATTGCGTGCTATCGAAGAACTGACTTGTAAGAACATCACCTATAAATCTGCTTCTGGCAACTCCTATGATTTCAATACTGCAGACAAGATGAACTGCTTATTGATCAAAGCCCTGCTTGCTACTGGTCAATTGAAATCCGGTCAAGAGTATGATTTTGACTTTGACCATCAGTTCATTGAAACAGAGAAGCATGATGCAAAACCAACCTACAAGAAGTTCCTGGGCTATAGTCCAGGTGTGGCAGTCATTAACGACATGATTGTCGGTATTGAAAATAGAGACGGCAACACAAACGTGCGCTTCAACCAAAGAGAGACTTTGGAAAGAATCTTCAAGCGACTGGAGGCATCAGAAGTATATATATCCCGTGCCCGCATGGATTGCGGCTCATGCTCGGAGGAAATCGTAGATATGGTAGAGGCTCATTGCAGGCATTTTTATATTCGTGCCAACAGATGCTCTTCCTTCTACGATTCCATGTTTGCCTTGACTGGATGGAAAACTGTTGAAATCAACGGTATTGAATTTGAGCTGAATTCCATCCTTGTTGAGAAATGGAAAGGAAAACCGTATCGTCTTGTCATACAGAGACAAAGGCGAATAGATGGAGACCTTGACATTTGGGAAGGCGAATATACCTACAGATGTATACTGACTAACGATTACAAGTCGAGTGCAAGAGACATCGTGGAATTCTACAATCTTCGTGGTGGCAAGGAACGCATCTTCGATGACATGAACAATGGCTTTGGCTGGAATCGATTGCCAAAATCGTTCATGGCACAGAATACTGTATTCCTGCTTATGACAGCTCTCATCAGAAACTTCTACAAAGCTATTATGCAGAGATTGAAAACCCATGAATTTGGATTGCGTGCCACCAGCAGAATCAAGACCTTTGTTTTCAAGTTCATCTCTGTTCCTGCGAAATGGATTAAGACATCACGTAGGCATGTATTGAATATTTACTCAGACAACAATGCTTATGCCAACCTGTTCAAGACAGACTTTGGTTAAAGACCATGCTTTTCTGGTTAAACCAGCGTATTACCTCAAGTCGCTTTATGGGGTAAGGGGATTTTGTGTCTGCGACATTTCTGTTGTGCAAGAAATATGTACAATAAAATGAATTTTGTCGCTTTGCAAGCAAAATCCCACTAAACCCTATAGGTTGCGGATTTGAGGGAAAACAGGGCGATAAGGGAGAAATGAACCTATCGCAGCAAAGCTATTACGTGTTCCCTAATGCCAACAGCAAGGGATTCACCATCGTGTCGGGAGACGACAGACTGCCCGAAATCGTGGGATACTCAAGCCAGGGGTCCTACGACGAAAACAATCTCCCAGAGGGATTCGTCAGCTTTATGAAAGCCTATCAGAATCTTTACAACAAGGTGAACTTGGGCGATGCAGAGGCGTTGAAAAATCTGGCGGAAATCAAGGCGTGGAGAAATAAGAAAAATGCATCAGCAGCATCTACCTCTGCCGTAGCTCCGCTCCTGGGAAATATTGAATGGGACCAGACTTCGCCTTATAATAATATGTGTCCAAAATACGACAGCGTGCATGTGGCTGCCACCGGATGCGTGGCAACGGCGATGGCGCAGGTGATGGCATATTACAAATATCCAAAGCAGCTGAAGGCGGATATTCCGGGCTACGTGAACCGATGGAACGGCATCCCGATGGAGATTCCTACCATCACCCAGGAAGAAGGCGTCTACGACTGGGACAACATGCTGCCTAAATATAATAAGGAGGCAAATGCCACACAGCAGCAGAAGGATGCCGTGGCAAAACTCATGTATCATTGCGGTGCTGCCGTGAGAATGAGCTATGGCCCGGAATCGGGAGCAGCCGTATCTTCCTCTAAACTGGCAAAATACTTCGGCTATGATGCCGACCTGATGATGGATCTGAGCCGCTCTTCCTTCACCCTGGATAAGTGGATGCAGATCATCGATACCGAACTGGCGGCGGGCAGACCTGTGCTCTATGGCGGACAGTCGTCGGAAAATGGCCACCAGTTTATCTGCGATGGCAAGGATGAAAATGGGCTCTATCACATCAACTGGGGATGGAGCGGCAACCAGAATGCATACTTTGATCTTTCTATCCTCAACCCTGAGAAGGGCGGCACCGGTTCGGGAAGTGCGGCCGACGGATTCAACCGCTATTGCACGATGACCATCGGTATTGCGCCCGACAATGGAGTGGTGGATGCTCCGCTGGCACAGATTCCTTCCATCTCGGTGTTGTATGATGCGGATTATGTGGTTATCACCAAGGGTACCCGAAAGTCGAAGAGCGATAAGTTTGAATTCACGCAGCAGGTTACCTTCGTGAACCAGGTTAAGCAGGCTTTCAAGGGCTTCCTGGGCTTGGGAATCTTGCAGAAAGACGGAAGCTATAAGCTGGTGAGCGACAAGAAATATGTTTCTTTCGATGGAAAGCGGGAGGATGGAATGATGAGCTCCCTGGATCCGAAACTCACTGTGAATGAGGCTTTTGAGGTGGGTAAGACTCCTGTTTATGCCATCTACAGCACTGATGGAAAGACTTGGGAGAAGGCTGACTATATGAACGGCAATGCTCCATTGGTGGTGAAGGCTACGGATTACGAACTTTCGCTGGCTTCTGCGCTGAATGCCCAGTTGAAGCTGGAGTCTGCGGAGCTGAAGACGGGTGCTAAAAGTACTTTCCAGGTAACATTGAGCAACGACTGTGATTTCGAATATCAGGGCATCGTGAATGTTTTCTCTGATATGATTGCCGAGAAACCATCTGCTTTGGTTACGGACATCTTCGTCAGCGTTCCTGCCCATGGCACCATCACCCGCAGTTTCGAACTGCTTCCGAAGAAGGCTGGCGATCTCTATCTCTGGCTTGATGATGCAATGGCATGCGTGAACGTGGGTGGTACTAAAGCAGGCATGAACCTGATTGATGCCCAGAAGTTTACGGTGGAGCAGGGCGAAGTGCCAACCATTTATCTGGTTGAGGCATCAACGAATGCCGAGCCTGAACTTTACGAAACCGAGCTGGCTTATTTTGGTGGCAAACTGGTGAGAGCGCCAAGAGTGAATGACGACAAGGCTGTGTTTACCTATAAGATTCAGAACGATGGTCCTGCGTGTACAATTAATATGGGCTTTGCTGCAGTAAGTGGTGATGATCCAGAACCGATTTTCAGATATTCCATTGAAGATGTTGCATTGGCAGGTAATGGTGAGGTGACTACCTTTACGAAGACGGTGACTCCAGAGGAGAAAGGTTCTCATTCTATCTGTGGATGTATAATGGCTATCAGTTCCTCTCAGTTGGTGGATTTCCCAACCTATCTGTCTCCTTACATTCTGTATTATGTGGAACCGATAGATAACTACCAAGGTTTCAGTATGAAGCCAGCCATGCAGCTGGTTTATGTATCGGGCACTTCTGCCGGCATTTCTCATATCGAGAAGGATGCCTCTGGTTTCTGGGATGTATATACGCTGAGTGGTCAGAAGGTAAAGAGGGTTGCTGCTGGTTCAGATCTCCAGCGTCTCGGTCTTCCTGCAGGCATCTACGTAGTGAACCATCAGAAGATTTTGGTGAAGTAAGAATCATAAGAATCTTGTGAAGTAAAGGATATTCTCAAACAAAAAAGGGTGTGTCATAGGTTTATGACACACCCTTTTTTTATGTTTCCTTTTTATATTGTACTGAACTTTCGCAAGTAGCATCCTTCCGTCCCCGAAGGGGGCGAATGTGAATAACCGCGGGTGGAATGACCGAAGGGAATGGAACCTGCGGATAACAGACACACTCTCCAATCGTCCCCGAAGGGGGCGAACAGGAGCAAGACTGGATATGGTTCGCCCCCTTCGGGGACGCTTCTTCCCTCCTGATGCTTGTCCGCAGGTTTCATGACCTTCGGTCATTCCACCAGCGGTTATTGAAAGTTGGCCCCCTTCGGGGACCGGAGGTAACTTGCGAAACTTGAGTAAACAAAAAAAAGGACTGACTCTCTTCACAGAGAAATCAGTCCTTAATAATCTTAAATGCAAATGATAAGTAAATTCTTATATTCCGGAGAATTAAGCCTTACCCTCCATCTGAGCCTTCAACTTAGCAAGAGCATCGATGTCGCCGAGTGATGTACCAGCAGCAACGTTGTTGATAGCTGGAGTATCATTGTTCTTGCGACCACCATTGTGCTTGCGTCCAGATGGCTTAGAGATTGGCTCGTCCTTGCCCTCCTCGAATGTACGAGAGTGAGAGAGGATGATACGCTTTGTCTCCTTAACGAACTCGATAACCTTGAAGTCGAGAGTCTCGCCCTTCTTAGCCATTGTGCCGTCCTCCTTAGTGAGGTGCTTTGGAGTAGCGAAGCCTTCGCCGCCCTCAGCGAGAGCTACGACAGCGCCCTTGTCCATCATCTCGATGATAGTACCCTGGTGGATAGAACCTGGAGTGTAGATGTTCTCATACTCATCCCATGGGTTCTTCTCCAACTGCTTGTGGCCGAGGCTCAAGCGGCGGTTCTCCTTATCGATCTCGAGAACAACAACATCAATCTTAGCGCCTACCTGAGTGAACTCAGATGGATGCTTAACCTTCTTGGTCCAAGAGAGGTCAGAGATGTGGATCAAGCCATCAACACCCTCAGAAAGCTCTACGAAGATACCGAAGTTAGTGAAGTTGCGAACAGTAGCAACGTGCTTGCTGCCGATAGGGAACTTCTCGTCGATTGTCTCCCATGGGTCTTCCTTGAGCTGCTTGATACCAAGGCTCATCTTGCGCTCAGCACGGTCGAGAGTCAAGATAACAGCCTCTACCTCGTCGCCTACCTTCATGAAGTCGCAAGCTGAACGGAGGTGCTGGCTCCAAGACATCTCAGATACGTGGATCAAGCCCTCTACGCCTGGAGCAATCTCAACGAATGCACCGTAGTCAGCCATAACCACTACCTTACCCTTCACGTGATCACCTACCTTGAGGTTTGGATCAAGTGCATCCCATGGATGTGGAGTAAGCTGCTTCAAACCGAGAGCGATACGCTTCTTCTCCTCATCGAAGTCGAGGATAACAACGTTGATCTTCTGGTCGAGAGATACAACCTCGTGTGGATCGCTTACGCGGCCCCAAGAGAGGTCTGTGATGTGGATCAAACCGTCAACACCGCCGAGGTCAACGAATACACCGTAAGTAGTGATGTTCTTAACGGTACCCTCGAGGATCTGACCCTTCTCGAGCTTGCCGATGATCTCCTTACGCTGCTGCTCGAGCTCCTGCTCGATGAGAGCCTTGTGAGATACAACGACATTGCGGAACTCCTGGTTGATCTTTACAACCTTGAACTCCATTGTCTTGCCTACGAATACGTCGTAGTCGCGTATAGGGTGAACGTCGATCTGGCTTCCTGGCAAGAAAGCCTCGATTCCGAAGACGTCAACGATCATACCGCCCTTAGTGCGGCACTTGATGTAACCCTGGATGATCTCCTCGTTCTCGAGAGCTGCATTAACACGCTCCCAAGACTTGCTGAGGCGAGCCTTCTTGTGAGAGAGTACCAACTGACCCTTTGTGTCCTCCTGGTTCTCTACGTAAACCTCAACCTTGTCGCCTACCTTGAGGTCTGGGTTGTAACGGAACTCTGAAGCTGGGATGATACCATCGCTCTTGTAGCCGATGTTTACGATAACCTCTTTCTTGTCTACAGAGATTACGGTACCCTCAACAACCTGGTGCTCAGTTACCTTGTTCAATGTTTCGTCATAGGCCTTCTCGAGGTCTGTTTTGCTGACGCCTGCGTTTGTGCCGTTCTCGAACTCGTCCCAATTGAAGTCGTCGAGTGGCTGTACGTTCTTAAAATTTGACATAAAAAATAATTAAAAATTTAAATTAATAAAGTTAGACTTTATATATATTGTTAAAAATCGGCTGCAAAGTTACTCATTTTCTTTGGTTTACAAGCGTTTGGCATCTCTTTTCTTTTGTTTGTTAATGATATTTAACTAAAATGGGCGTTTCTTCTCGCTTTTTTCTCTTCTTACATTAATTAATGGTGGTAAAGTTTCGCACGTAACCTCCGGTCCCCGAAGGGGGCCAACTTTCAATAACCGCTGGTGGAATGACCAAAGGTCATGGAACCTGCGGACAAGCATCAGGAGGGAGAAATCGTCCCCAAAGGGGGCGAACAATACCCAATCTTACTCCTGTTCGCCCCCTTCGGGGACGGCAGAGAGAGTATGTCTTCTATCCGCAGGTTCCATTCCCTTCGGTCATTCCACCCGCGGTTATTCACATTCGCACCCTTTGGGGACGGCAGGATTCCACTTATGAAAGTTCAGAATGATGGAAAAGCTTTTGTCCTTTCAGGACTTGAAATGCGGCAGAATTGCTGCGAAAAAATCAATTGCATGTAAAATGCGTTAAAATCATTAAAAAATCATCCCGAAATGTTGCGGATTACAAAATATTTGTTACCTTTGCCCCGAAATATGAAAAAATGAATAACTATTGAGTATTATGACACTAGTCATCTTGACCATACTGATACTGGCTTGCGTACTCATTGCAACCGAGAACGTGACCAAAGTGAACCGTGCTGCCGTGGCTATCTTCGCCGGAACGGTGGGATGGGTGCTATATATATGCTTTGGTATGGACTTCGTGACTAACGAACACTCAGCAGATTACAGCCATTATCTATACCTCACGAACCTGGAATCCACCAGCACCAACGTGAAGTACTTCATCTCCAGGCACATCTTCCTGCCACAGGTGGGCAGGGCTGCCGAAATCGTGCTCTTTCTGCTCGCCACCATGACCATCGTGGATATACTCAATAACAACGGCTGCTTCGACTTCGTGCGCCAGTTGCTTCGCACGCGCAGCAGCAGGAAGATGCTTTGGATGCTCGCCATCGTCACCTTCATCATCTCTATCAACCTCGATAATCTTACCACCACCGTGTTGATGCTCACCATCATGCACGGCATCATCCCAAGCCGCCGACAGCGTATGATATTCGGCAGTTCCATCCTCCTTGCCGCCAACTGCGGCGGTGCGCTTACCGTTATTGGTAACCCAGAAGGCCTGGTGCTCTGGAATTCCGGAGCCGTTACTGCCACCATTTTCTCGCTTTCGCTCCTGCTTCCGTGTCTGGCTGCGTGGCTCATCCCAACGGCGATGATGCAGCGCATGTTGCCGGATAGGGTGGAGACGGAGTGGATTGCCATGCCTTTCCGCGGCGATGACACGCGCCTCAACGTGTGGCAGCGACTGCTGATGCTCCTGGTGGGCATCGGAGGCCTGTGGTTTATCCCTACCTTTCATAACATCACCAAGCTGAGTCCGTTCCTGGGTGCGTTGTGCGTGCTCAGCATCCTCTGGATCGTGAACGAAATCTTCAATCGCAAGCTCATGAACATGGATGCGATGGTGGAGCGTCGTACCCCATTGGTTTTGCAGTATGGCGTTATCCAGATGATGCTCTTCGTGATGGGCATGATGCTGGCTGTGGGCGTGGTGACGGAAACGGGTGCCTTCGACGATCTCACAGCATGGCTGGGCGTAAGCGATGAGCATCCTAGCGTGTGGCTGCATGGCATTGTGGCTGGAGTGCTGAGCACCGTGCTCGACAACTTCGCTACGGCGATGAACTTCTTCTCGCTGCACGACGTGGTGGGACTGGGCGACCCTCAGTCGGCCCTCGACTCTGTATATCAGACCAATGGAGTATACTGGCAGGTCATCGCCTACTGTGTGATGGCGGGTGGCAACGTGCTCGGCATCGGCACCATCAGCGGCCTTGCCCTGATGAAGATGGAGCACATGCACATGGGCTGGTATTTCCGCAACATAGGCTGGAAGGCCCTGGTGGGTGGCGTGCTGGGACTCGCCATCCTCTGGCTCTCGCACACCCTGATGGGCGGGACCATGTACTTGATGATTTAAACCATATCTGATGATGAAAAGGGGATGTGAACACGCATCCCGAACGAAAAGACGTAGATTTTTGACAATGCCCTCTTATAAGACTTATTAAGAAATCCTCTTTGCAGGAAATTTATCTTTGCGAGAAATTTATCTTTGCAGGAAATTTATCTTTGCGAGAAATCTATCTCTGCAGGAAATCTGTCTTCGGAGGCATTGGATGCAGACAAAATTGAAGAAACTAATTAAAATAATGTATCAATTAATATAATAAGGTATAAATATAATAAGGTATATAGTTATGGCAAAGATTAAGACTATAGGTATTTTGACATCCGGAGGTGATGCTCCAGGTATGAACGCAGCTATCCGCGCAGTGACCCGCGCGGCTATCTACAACGGTTTCAACGTGAAGGGTATCTATCGTGGCTACGATGGCTTGATCAACGACGAGATCAAGACTTTTACCACAGAGAATGTGAGTGGTATCATCGGTACCGGCGGTACGATACTGAAGACTGCACGTTCTAAGGAATTCATGACAGAAGAGGGCCGACAGAAGGCTTTCGAGAATATTCAGAAGGAGGAAATCGATGCGCTGGTGGTTATCGGCGGTAACGGTTCGCTCACTGGTGCGATGAACTTCGCAAGAGAGTTTGATGTCTGCTGCATCGGTTTGCCTGGCACCATCGACAACGACCTCTATGGCACAGACAATACCATCGGTTACGATACTACGATGAACACTATCGTGGAGTGTGTAGACCGTATACGTGATACGGCGCAGAGCCACGAGCGTATTTTCTTCATCGAGGTGATGGGCCGTGATGCCGGCTTCCTGGCTCAGAACTCAGCCATCGCCAGCGGTGCAGAGGCAGCCATCATCCCAGAGGATTCCACCGATGTTGACCAGTTGGCACAGTTCATGGAGCGTGGTATCCGCAAGTCAAAGAAGAGCTGTATCGTCATCGTGTCTGAGAGTCCTAAGTGCGGTGCGCTCTACTATGCCGACCGTGTGCGCAAGGAGTTCCCTGAGTTCGACGTGCGTGTATCTATCCTCGGTCACTTGCAGCGTGGCGGTCGCCCATCAGCCCGTGACCGTATCCTCGCCAGCCGCACCGGTTGCGGTGCCATCGAGGCCATCATGCAGGGTCAGCGCAACGTGATGATCGGAGTTCGCAACAACGAGGTGGTATACGTACCGCTTTCAGAGGCTATCCGTTCTGACAAGCCATTCGACCGCAAGCTCATCAAGGTATTGGACGAGCTGAGCATCTAATCAGCTTCTCCTTCCGTTGCATTTCAGTATCTGATACTGTTATCGGCGTTGGCAATAGTAAATGTTTCAAAAGTAAAAATGGTTTAAACGGAACTAAAAATGTTTTAATCCGGAGTAATTTAGTGATAAAACTCCTTAAAAATTTGCAGGTTCCATGAATTGTTGTTACTTTTGCAGCCGTTAATCGATGTGCGTGCTACGGGTTCCGAAGCCGCTTCACGCACATTGAATACTAAAAGTACGAAATAATAAATATAAATAAATTTTAAACTAATAAAGCTTATGTCACAAGTAAGTGGACGCATCTCGCAGATTATCGGTCCGGTTATCGATGTATACTTCGATACCAAGGGCGAGAATCCAGAGAAGGTGCTTCCTAAAATTCACGAAGCTCTGAAGGTGAAACGCCCAGACGGACGCGACCTGGTCATCGAGGTGCAGCAGCACATTGGTGAGGACACGGTTCGCTGCGTCGCCATGGACAACACCGACGGCTTGCAGCGTGGCTTGGAAGTTGCCGTAACAGGCAACCCAATCATGATGCCTGCTGGAGAGCAGATCAAGGGCCGTATGATGAATGTTATCGGACAGCCTATTGATGGTATGAACGAATTGGACATGAAGGGTGCTTATCCTATCCACCGCGAGGCTCCGAAGTTTGACGAGCTCTCTACGCACAAGGAGATGCTTGCCACTGGTATCAAGGTGATCGACCTGCTCGAGCCTTACATGAAGGGTGGTAAGATTGGTCTCTTCGGCGGTGCCGGTGTAGGTAAGACGGTGCTCATCATGGAGTTGATCAACAACATTGCCAAGGGACATAACGGTTACTCCGTATTCGCTGGTGTAGGTGAGCGTACCCGTGAGGGTAACGACTTGATTCGAGACATGCTCGAGTCTGGCGTTATCAAGTATGGCGAGAAGTTCCGCAAAGCCATGGAAGAAGGTAAGTGGGACCTCTCACTCGTTGACCCTGAGGAGCTTGCCAAGAGTCAGGCTACCCTGGTGTATGGTCAGATGAATGAGCCACCTGGGGCACGTGCTTCAGTAGCGCTTTCAGGTTTGACTGTTGCCGAGGAGTTCCGTGACCACGGAGGCAAGAACGGCGAGGCTGCCGACATCATGTTCTTCATCGATAACATCTTCCGTTTCACCCAGGCTGGTTCTGAGGTATCTGCGCTCTTGGGCCGTATGCCATCAGCCGTAGGTTATCAGCCAACGCTGGCTTCTGAGATGGGTGCCATGCAGGAGCGAATCACTTCTACCAAGAATGGTTCCATCACCTCAGTACAGGCCGTTTATGTGCCTGCCGACGACTTGACCGACCCTGCTCCAGCCACCACCTTTACTCACCTGGATGCCACCACAGAGCTTTCGCGTAAGATTGCATCTCTGGGTATCTATCCTGCCGTAGACCCACTGGGTTCTACCTCTCGTATCCTCGACCCGCTGATTGTGGGCAAGGCTCATTACGACTGTGCACAGCGAGTAAAGCAGTTGCTGCAGCGTTACAACGAGTTGCAGGATATCATCGCCATCCTCGGTATGGATGAGCTTTCGGATGAGGATAAGTTGACCGTGAACCGTGCACGCCGTGTACAGCGTTTCCTGAGTCAGCCATTCACCGTAGCAGAGCAGTTCACCGGTTTGAAGGGTGTGATGGTACCTATCGAAGAGACTATCAAGGGCTTCAACGCCATCCTCGACGGCGAGGTGGATGACCTGCCAGAGCAGGCATTCCTCAACGTAGGTACTATCGAGGATGCGAAGGAGAAGGCTAAGCAGTTGCTCGCAGCAGCACAGGCGTAATCTTTAAATCCACGGCTTATGTTACAGCTAAAGATAGTATCTCCTGAGAAAGTAGTCTTCCAGGGTGAGGTGGAGAGCGTACTGGTTCCGGGAACCCTCGGCTCGTTCGAGATTCTCAAGGATCACGCGCCAATCATCTCTTCGCTCGAAGTGGGCAAGGTAGAGTATACCACCAAGGAAGGCAAGCAGGCAATGAACATCAAGGGCGGATTCGTGGAATGTAAGAAAAACGAAGTAAGCCTTTGCGTGGAAGTATAATTTAGTTAATAGTTGACAGTTAATAGTTGACAGCTATATTGATAAAATAGAATAATGGAAAAAGATGAAAAGTTGCGCTTGCAGACTATCAGGCAGGCGAGCATCAAGTATAAGCAGATATCTCTGTGGCTCACAGCTCTCATGGCTTTGGCCATCCTCTTTGCCTGTAGGGTTTCTGCCTTATGCGATGATATTCTGCCACGGGTTGTTAACCCGCTGATAGTGAGTGCGATATTCTCGCTCGTTGCAAGTACTGCTTATGGTGAAGCCTGGAAGGCTGTGGCAAAGTCATCGCCCGCCAATCTCGCCAAGTTCTATCTGGCAGCATTGGTGCTGAAGCTGATGGCAGGCACGCTGGTGTTCCTCATCTACGTGCTGGTATGCGACAAGCAGAACATCCTGGGATTCACCGCCGTCTTCGCCCTGTTCTATGTCGTGCTTCTCGTGTTCGACTGCATCTACTTCGCTCGGGTAGAGAAAAAGAACCGTCTTTCATAAGCGGTTCTGATACAAATAATTAATAAACAAAGTAAGAATTAAAGAATATGAAACATCTCAAGCAATTCCTCTTGATGGCGATGCTGCTCTTTACGCTGGCACCTGTGCAGGTATCAGCCAAGGAGAATATCGACGTGAAAGAGATATTGTGGGGTCATATCAAGGATTCTTATGAATGGCATATCACAAAGGTGGGAGACCATCCCGTAGTGATTCATCTGCCTATCATCGTGAATACCACCACAGGCTGGCACGTGTTCTGCAGCAGCGAATTCTCGGAAGAGAAGGATGCCAATGGAGACCGCCCCGGACCATTCAACCTGGTGATCAAGAACGCTGATGCGCAGGCGAATCCCAACAAGATAGTAGAGAAGGTGGGAGGCCAGGAGGTTCGTCCGCTCGACATCTCCATCACGAAGACCGTTTGCGTGCTCTTCATCGATGCTATCATCCTGTTGCTCTGTGTCCTGATACCAGCCCGCTGGTGCAGGAAGCACAAGGTGGATGACCCTGCACCAAAGGGATTTGTGGGACTGATGCACATGTTCATTATGTCGGTATATACCGATGTAATTGAGGCCACCCTGGGTAAGGAAGCCCCAAAGTACGCACCATGGTTGCTTACTTGCTTCTTCTTTATCTTCGTGGCGAACATCATGGGTATCGTACCATTCCCACCAGGTGGTGGTAACCTGACGGGTAATATCGCCTGCACCGTATTCTTCGGTGTAACGACATTCCTGATCACCAACTTCACCGGTACCAAGGAATACTGGAAGGAAATCTTCTGGCCAGAGGTACCAACGTGGTTGAAGGTGCCAGTGCCACTGATGCCATTCATCGAGCTTTTCGGAATCTTCACGAAACCGCTGGCTCTGATTATCCGACTCTTCGCCAACATGATGGCGGGTCACGCCATCGCACTTTCGTTTGCGGCTATCATTTTCATCATGTTCAACATCAGTGAGAATGCTATCGCCAACTATGTGGCAGGTACGGGTATGACAATAGTAAGTGTTGCGATGAGCGCCTTTATGATGCTCCTCGAAGTATTAGTAAGCTACATTCAGGCATTGGTATTCACCATGCTGAGTGCAGTATTCATCTCGCTGGCTCATGTAAAGTCTCATGAGGCTGAGCCAGAAATCGTAAAATAGAATTATAAATAAAGAAAATATTAACAACTTAAATTATTAAGATTATGTTATCACTTTTATTAGCAGCAGAGATTGCAAAGTTGGGTGCCGCAGTAGGCGCAGGTTTGGCCGCTATTGGCGCAGGTATTGGTATCGGTCGCATTGGTGGCCAGGCTATGGACGCTATGGCTCGCCAGCCAGAGAAGATGGGCGATCTCCGTTCTTCTATGATCATTGCAGCTGCGTTGGTTGAGGGTGTTGCGTTCTTCGCTGTCATCATCGCCATCTTGGCTATCGTTATGTAATAAACGAATATTACTCTTCTCGCCCCATGCGTTTCGGCATTATTGGTTGTTAAAACCAGTAAGCATGGGGTGGAGAAGGTGATTCTTTAGAGTTAGTTAAAATAAAACGTTTAAGTAAAACTTTAACCAGTATATATGGATTTATTGATTCCTGATAGCGGTTTGCTTTTCTGGATGACGCTGGTCTTCATCATCGTAGTCATCATCCTCTGGAAGGCTGGTGGTTTCGGTGCCATCATCAAGATGGTGAACGATCGTAAGGCCTTCATCGACGAGAGCTTGCGTAAAGCTCACGAAGCCAACGAGAAGCTTGCCAATATCCAAAAAGAAGGTGAATCCATCTTGCAGGAAGCTCGCGAGAAGCAGGCTGCCATCCTCAAGGAGGCTGCTGATACCCGCGATGCCATCGTAGAGAAAGCACAGGACAAGGCTCGCGAAGAGGGCGCCCGTCTGCTCTCTGACGCCAAGGCGCAGATTGAGACAGAAAAGCAGAACGCCATTCGCGAAATCCGTGGACAGGTTGCCGAGCTCTCTGTTCAGATTGCAGAAAAAGTGCTCAAGGCTAAGCTCTCTGACGACAAGGCACAGATGGATATGATAAATCGACTGCTGGACGAGGTTTCTTCTGAAAACAAATAGTAAAGCTTATGGATATAGGTGTAATATCGGTGCGTTATGCCCGTGCCCTCATCAAGGCTGCACTCGGCATGAAGCTCGAAGATCAGGTGTACCAGGAGATGCAGACGCTCTACCAGAGCTACATCGACGTGCCTGAACTGAGATTTACGATAGACAACCCTATGCTTTCAAAGGACAAGAAGCAGGCACTTCTCACCACGGCCCTGGGTAAGAACCCAAGCGAACTGAGCAAGAAGTTCATCGCACTCGTCCTGAAGGAGGATAGGGAGAGCACCCTGCAATTCATGGCTGCTTCGTATATCACTCTTTACAGGAAACAGAAGAACATCATCCGCGGTAAGCTGATCACCGCCACTGCCGTTGACGTCTCTACGGAGGAGAAGATGCGCAAGATGGTGGAGCAGAGAACGCAAGGTACTGTGGAGTTCAAGACTGAGGTGAACCCTGAACTCATCGGCGGTTTCATCCTTGAGTATGATACTTATAGAATGGATGCGAGCGTAAAGACTAAGCTCAACAACATTCTGACACAGCTCAAAAAGTAATTTTTTTGAGTAGTTAAGAATTTAAGAAGTTAAAGGTGTTGTCTTAACTCCTTAACTTCTTTCAACTCCTTAACTCCTCATTTAACAATTAAAGTAAATAACAAAATGTCAGATAAAATTAAACCAAGTGAGGTGTCTGAAGTGCTTCAGCAGCAGCTCCAGGAGGTGAATGGCTCTCAGCAGTTTGACGAGGTGGGTACCGTGCTTACCGTCAGCGATGGCGTGGCTCGTATCTACGGTCTTCGCAATGCAGAGGCTAACGAGCTTCTTGAGTTCGAGAACGGCACTATGGCGATCGTCATGAACTTGGAGGAAGACAATGTAGGTTGTGTCCTCTTAGGTCCTACGGCTGGCATCAAGGAGGGACAGAGCGTGAAGCGTACTCACCGTATCGCTTCTATCCGCGTGAACGACAACTTCTTAGGTCGTGTCGTTAATCCTCTTGGTCAGGCTATTGACGGTCTGGGTGATATCGATCTCACCGGTGCTTTCGAGATGCCGCTGGATCGTAAGGCTCCTGGTGTGATCTATCGTCAGCCAGTGAAGGAGCCTCTGCAGACAGGTTTGAAGGCCGTGGATTCCATGATTCCTATCGGACGTGGACAGCGTGAGTTGATCATCGGCGACCGTCAGACCGGAAAGACTGCCATCGCAGTGGATACCATCATCAACCAGAAGAGTTTCTATGAGGCAGGCAAGCCTGTATATTGTATCTATGTAGCCATCGGCCAGAAAGCATCTACCGTTGCTGCATTGGTACAGAACCTGAAGGAGCACGGCGCCCTGCCATATACCATCATCGTAAGTGCTACCGCTGCCGATCCTGCAGCCATGCAGTATTACGCACCATTCGCCGGTGCTGCCATCGGTGAGTACTTCCGCGACCGTGGATACTCAGCCCTCGTAGTATACGATGACTTGAGTAAGCAGGCTGTGGCTTACCGTGAGGTATCACTGATCCTCCGCCGTCCATCAGGACGTGAGGCTTATCCTGGTGATGTGTTCTATCTCCACTCTCGTCTGTTGGAGCGTGCCGCTCGTATCAACGACCAGCAGGAGGTAGCCGAGCAGATGAACGACCTTCCTGAGTGCCTGAAGGGCAAGGTGAAGGGTGGTGGCTCTTTGACAGCCCTCCCAATCATCGAGACCCAGGCTGGTGACGTTTCTGCATACATCCCAACCAACGTGATTTCCATCACCGACGGTCAGATCTTCCTGGAGACCGACCTCTTCAACCAGGGCTTCCGTCCAGCTATCAACGTAGGTATCTCTGTATCTCGTGTAGGTGGTTCTGCCCAGATCAAGAGTATGAAGAAGGTGGCTGGTACCCTGAAGATTGATATGGCTCAGTATCGTGAGCTGGAGGCTTTCTCCAAGTTCTCTAGCGATATGGATGCCGTAACAGCGATGACACTGGACCGTGGTAGAAAGAATGACCAGTTGCTGGTTCAGCCTCAGTATCGCCCTATGCCAGTGGGCGAGCAGGTGGCTATCCTCTATTGTGGTGTGCACGGACTGATGCACGAAGTGCCAATGGATAAGGTACGCGAGTGCCAGGATCAGTTCCTCGACGCTATGCGCAGCCAGCACGCCGACGTAATCGAGACTTTGGCTGATGGTAAGCTCACCGACGATTGCATCGCGGTGATCAAGGATACCATGGCTAATGTAGCAGGACAATATAAAGCGTAATAGCCTATGCCGTCGTTAAAAGAGATTAAGACTCGCATCGCCAGCGTCAACAGTACCCGTAAGATTACGAGTGCGATGAAGATGGTGGCATCCAGCAAGTTGCATCATGCTCAGTTAGCTATCCAGAATATGCTGCCTTATGAGAATATGCTGGAGCATATCCTGAAGAGCTTCCTGGTGAGTACTCCGAATGTGGACCATGAGTTGCAGGTGGAGCACAAGGAAATCAAGCGTGTGGCTCTCATCGTATATAGCTCTAACAGCAGCTTGTGCGGTGGATTCAACTCCAACGTCATCAAGATGATGATTCAGGCGGTGGACGAGTATAAGGCTCATGGCATTGACGACATCACGGTATATCCTATCGGCAGAAAGGTGGCTGAGAAGGCACAGAAACTGGGCTTGAAGATTGGCGGTAACTTCATGGATATTGCCGATCATCCTAATTCAAGCGCTTGTGCCGACATCGCCCGCAAGCTTGCCAAGCAGTATGCTGCTGGTGAACTCGACAAGGTGGAGATGATCTATCACCACTTCAAGAGTGCCGGTTCGCAGATCCTGACCCAGAAGACTTTCCTGCCTATCGACCTCAGCACGGAGGCGATAGGAGAGGACAACGACCGTGACCTCACATCGAATGTGGCTACGGCGAAGGCTCAGGAGTATCTGCGCAAGAAGCAGGCTAGTGAGGATGAAAGACAGCGTGCAGAGGCGCATCCTCTGAACGATGACTTCATCGTGGAGCCGGATCTGGAGACTGTTTTGGGTGTATTGATTCCTAAGCAGCTTCATCTGATGGTTTACACTGCTTTGTTGGATAGTCAGGCGAGTGAGCATGCTGCCCGTATGGTAGCCATGCAGACTGCTACGGATAATGCCGATGAACTCTTGCGTGAACTGAATCTTCAGTATAACAAGAGTCGTCAACAGGCCATTACGAATGAATTGCTCGATATTGTGGGAGGTAGCGTGAATAACTAAGCTTCCCCGTTTCATCATAAAAAAAGAGGGTGTGTCATGGATTTGTGACACACCCTCTTTTTTTATTTTCCTGTATATTTCTTGATGGCTTTGATAAAAGTATCGCCATATTTCTTAATCTTGAATTCTCCAATTCCGCTGATGAGACCGAATGCCTGGAGGGTGGTTGGCTTCATCCTGGTTAATTCGTGCAGACTCTTATCAGATAACACGATGTATGGAGGATAGCCCTGTTCATCGGCAAGATTCTTACGGATTTTACGCAGATATTCAAAGAGCTTCTTATCTTCTACATTGGATGTTTCATCTTCGAAAATCACACGCTCGGCATGAACCACAGGGATGCTGCTTCCTCTTGAAGGTCTGTTGACCCTTTGCGGACGAGGAGAACGCTCTTCATTCTCAACAATCGCCAGCGAAACCTGATGTTCTCCCTTGAGAACCTTCCAGCCTAATGGCGTGACTTTCATCTGATTATGCATATTGTACGCCACTTCGAAGAACCCCATCTGCAGCATCTGGAGCATGTATGCCTGCCAGTCGCGGACGCTCACGTCCTTGCCCACACCAAAGGTTTTCAGTTCGTTGTAGTGGTTGCGAGTCACGGCAGGCGTCATCATCCCTCTCAATATCTCGATGCAGGTGCCCACGGCAATCTTTTCGCCCGCACGGACCACGGCACTCAGCGCCTTCTGGGTGAGCACGGTGCCATCGAAGGTATGGGGCGGATTCTTGCACACATCGCAGTGACCGCAATCCTTCGCCGCCGTCTCTCCGAAATAATTCAGGAGGATTCTCCTTCGGCACACTCTCGATTCGGCGTATTCTTCCATTCTGCGCAGCTTTTCCAGATTCACCGCTTTCTGTCCGCTTTCTTCGCAGAACGAACGGAGGGTGATGATATCTGCCATCGAATAGAACAATACAGTATCGGCTGGTGCACCATCTCTTCCGGCTCGTCCTATCTCCTGATAGAAACTCTCTATGCTCTTCGGCATGTTATAATGAATCACCCATCGCACGTTGCCCTTGTCAATGCCCATTCCGAAGGCGATGGTAGCGCAGACCACCTCTATCTGGTCCATCTTGAAACGCTCCTGCACAGAGGCACGCTGCTGGGCGGAGAGTCCGGCATGATAGGCTTCGGCATTGATGCCATGCGACTGGAGCGCCTCTGCCACCATCTCCGTGTTCTTGCGCGAGAGGCAGTAGATGATGCCTGCCTCTTCGGGACGACGGGCGATGAAATGGTAGATGAACTTCAGCTTCTCCTTCTTGGTGCTTTCCTGGCGCACGGAGAGACTAAGGTTGGGACGGTCGAAGCTGCTCACGAAGGTTCGTCCGTTCAGATGCAGCTGGTTGATGATGTCCTCGCGGGTAATCTTATCGGCTGTAGCCGTAAGTGCCATCACCGGAATGCCACGGAATTTCTCGTGAAGGAGTCCGAGCTGGGAATACTCCGGACGGAAATCGTGCCCCCACTGGCTGATGCAGTGGGCTTCATCCACGGCGAAGAGCGAGATTTTGATATTGCTGAATAAATAAGGTATCTCGCTGATGAGTTTTTCGGGAGAAACATAGAGCAGTTTGAGTTCGCCAGCTTCGCATCGTCGACGGATGATGACATCGTCGGTGACATCATTACCGCTGTTCAGTGCCTCGGCAGGGATTCCGTTTGCCTTGAGTGCCTCCACCTGGTCGTGCATTAAGCTGATGAGGGGCGAGATGACCACGGCAGTGCCTTCCATCGCCAGTGCCGGAACCTGATAGCAGAGGCTCTTACCTCCGCCCGTAGGCATGAGCACGAGGCAGTCGTGGCCCTGCATCACTTCCTGGATGATGGCCTCCTGATTCGGTCGGAAGGAGTCGTAACCGAAGTACGATTTTAATATCTCGTTGATTTGCATATCTCTTAACTGTTTTTACATCTTTTTCGTTAGAAATTCCTGCAAAGTTACTAAAAAAACGGGATATTTATTACATTTCCTTCTATAAAATAAGAAAAGTAGGCAGAAAAGTTTGAAAATTGAAATAAAAGTCGTACTTTTGCGGTAGAATAAAGGTTTTAAACATGGCAAAATGTAATGTAAACACCCAAGAGCGCTTCGCCGACATCCAGATGCTTCGTTACGAACTGAAGGGTTTTGACGAATTGTCGCTCAACCAGAAATTGTATATCTATTGCTTGTCAATGGCAACGCTGATGGGACGTGACATCACGTTCGATCAGCAGGGAAAGTACAACCTGCGCATCCGCAAGACCCTGGAGGCAATCTATCGCCACTATAAGGGAACAGGAGAGAAAGCAGAGACGCTGGCATCTGACATCTGCGAAAGCGGAGAGCCTTCTGGAAAAGATATCTGCGAAAGCGATAATTTCAAGGCTTTCGAGGTTTATCTGAAGCGAGTATGGTTCGCCAGCGGCATCCATCACCATTATGGCTGCGAGAAATTCAAGCCGGGATTCTCTGAGGAATTCTTCTATGAACTGATGGAGAACATCAACGAGGCGGAACTACCGCTGAAGCGTGGAGAGAGCAAGGAAGACCTGCTCCGACTGCTGGTACCCGTGATCTTCGACCCGGAGGTGATGCCGAAACGCGTGAACCAGACGGATGGCGAGGACCTGGTGCAGACTTCTGCCTGCAACTTCTATGAGGATGTGACCCAGGAGGAAGTGGAGCGGTTCTATGACAAGATGAAGGATGCCGACGATGCCACCCCGCCTTCTTACGGACTCAATTCCAAGCTCACCAAGCGCAATGGCGAGATGGTGGAACTGGTTTGGAAAGAAGATGGTCTTTATGGTGAGGCCATCAGAGAAATCGTATCCTGGTTGCTCAAGGCACAGAAATATGCCGAGAATGAGGGACAGAAGCACGTTATCGACCTGCTCGTGAAGTTCTATCGCACGGGTAATCTCGTGGATTTCGACCGATATAGCATCGCCTGGGTGCAGCAGCACGAGGGCATGGTGGATTTCATCAACGGATTCATCGAGGTTTATGGCGACCCGCTGGGACTGAAAGGTACCTGGGAGGGAATCGTGGAATACAAGGACCTGGAGGCCACCCAGCGCACGCAGACCATCAGCAAGAATGCGCAGTGGTTTGAGGATCATTCGCCTGTGGATCCCCGCTTCCGCAAGCCGGAGGTGAAGGGCGTTACAGCCAATGTAATCTGTGCGGCGATGCTTGGCGGTGAGGAATATCCGGCTTCCGCCATCGGCATCAACCTGCCTAATGCAAACTGGATTCGCCAGGAGCACGGTTCGAAGAGTGTGACCATCGGCAACCTGACCGATGCCTACAACAAGGCAGCGCAGGGCAACGGATTCAGAGATGAATTTGTTATCGACGAGGAGACCATAGCACTGATGAACCAGTATGCTGATATCACCGACGACCTGCATACGGATTTGCACGAGTGTTTGGGTCATGGCAGCGGTCAGCTTCTGCCTGGTACCGATGCTGATGCCCTGAAGGCGTATGGCAACACGATAGAGGAGGCGAGAGCCGACCTTTTCGGATTATATTATGTAGCCGACCACAAGCTGGTGGAATTGGGATTGACTCCTAACGACGAGGCTTACAAGGCGCAGTATTATGGTTATCTGATGAACGGATTGCTCACCCAGACCATCCGCATCAAGGAGGGCGACAAGATTGAGGAGGCGCACATGAGAAACCGTGCCCTCATTGTCTGGTGGACGCTGGAGCATGCCGAGGGTGCCGTGGAACTGGTGACGGAAGAGGTAAGCTATGCTTCTGCCGAGGATGCCCTGAAGGATGCTGAGGGTAATATCGTAACCACCCGAACCTATGTGAAGGTGAATGATTACGAGAAGCTCCGCCATCTGTTTGGAGAATTGCTTGCTGAGATTCAGCGTATCAAGAGCGAGGGTGATTACGAGGCAGCCCGCCAGTTGGTGGAGAAATATGCCGTGAATATAGACCCAGCCTTGCATCGCGAGATTCTGGCGAGATACAAGAAGCTGAATCTGGCTCCATACAAGGGCTTTATCAATCCGAAGATGACGCTGATGTTTGACGAGGAGGGCAATCCTATCGATGTAAATCTCGATTACGAGGAGAGCTATACCGACCAGATGCTCCGCTATTCTGAGGAGTACGGAACGCTATAGATAGTTAATAGTTAAGAGTTGATAGTTTATAGGGCAATTTTTGCTATACGGCAATTTTGCTATACGGCGAAGCCGCTATAAACTATTAACTATAAACTTTAAAAAAAACGATGACAGATAACAAGAACGAGGAATTTCCGATAGTAGATGAAATGGGCAATATCCTGGGTGCCATCACCCGAGGTCATGCCCATGATGGAAGCAAGATATTGCATCCTGTGGTTCATCTGCATGTATTCAACAGTAAGGGAGATTTATATCTCCAGCATCGTCCGGCATGGAAGGATATCCAGCCTGATAAGTGGGATACTGCCTGTGGCGGACATGTGGATTTGGGAGAGAGCGTGAACCAGGCGCTTCATCGTGAAGTGAGGGAAGAACTGGGAATCACGGATTTCGAACCGGAGTCTTTAGGACACTATGTGTTTGAGAGTCAGAGAGAAAAGGAACTGGTATATGTGCATCGCTGTGTGTATGATGGCGAGGTGAAACCGAGCCAGGAGGAATTGGCTGGCGGCAGATTCTGGAGTAAGGATGAAATCAAGGAAAATATAGGCAAAGGTGTTTTCACTCCGAATTTCGAAAACGAATACCAGAAGTTTTTCATGTTATAAGGTCACGCAGATTTCGCAGATAACGCAGATTTTTTGATTGACTCTTTTTATGTCCCACAGCTTCCACTTGTGTCCCACAGATTCCACAGATATACACAGATTTTTGACCTAAAATCTGCGTCATCTGCGAAATCTGCGTGACTATACATCATGCAGTTCCGGTTACTCGACCGAACAGGTCGCTTTCCGTTTAATCCGTGCGTAATCCGAAAAGCAAGAATGTTTCCGATAACTCCGCGTGAGATCCGATGAATAAAAACTCCGCAGATAAAATTATATCTCGAAGATACCCTTGAGTGCCCCTCTGGCGATATTCTCGAAATCTTCTCCGAAATCGCAGAAACGCATCACTGCATTGGCGGCTGCATGCTTCACACCCATGTTGTCACCCTGGAAGGCAACGGCAGCCTGATCCAGGAACTCATTGATACCACGGTCGTTAGGTTCTTTGCCATTCGCAAAGAGACGGGCTAGAAGCTGGAAACCGGCTATTTCGTAAAGCGGTTTGTCGCTGGCTATCCATTGATAGGCAATGACAGGCGCATACTCCACATGCTGCAACAGGTTGAAGGCAAGCATCTCTGCCATCTCCTGGCTCTGCACCTGCTCCATCCAGATATCCGTTATCTCGGCAAGCATCCTGTCGGCAGGCATGATGAGGGTGGCAAGAATCTTGCACTCTCGGATGTCTTCCTTCCAAAGTTCAATGGCGAGGTCGTAATCCTTGCCGTATTCCTGCGCCATCTTCTTCAATTCATAGAAGGGCACACCCCAATTCAGCTTATATCCCAAGCCCTTGTCGCGCATGGATTGCGAACCCGGACCGTTCATCAGCAAGCGAAAGCTTCGCTTGATAGTCATCAGTTTCTGATGTGTTTCTTCGTTCATCATTATTTAAATCTAGAGTTTTAATACCTTGCAGAACATTCCGTCGAACTGCTCTTCGATATTCGCTGGCTTATGCTTGAAGATGCCGAAGATGGCACTCCCGCTTCCGCTCATGGCTGCATATACGGCACCCAGATTATAGAGCTTCTGCTTGATTTCGGCAAGCTCGGGATGCATCGCAAAGATAGGAGCCTCGAAATCGTTGATGAGCTCCTCCTTCCACGTCTCGATAGGCTGGCGCACGATGTCGCGGCAGCACTTGGCAGGCTGCTTCGGGGTGATGGCAGCATAGGCATCCTTGGTGCTTACGGCGATGTCGTCGCGCTTCACCACCACAATGTAATAGCCCTTCATGTTGTCGCCAGGACCGCTCACCGGCATCAGTTCGTCGCCGATACCCTCAGCATAGCAGGCTGTATCTCCATCCTCAGGGTCAGCACTGATAAAGTAGGCGCAGTCGGCACCCAGTTTGGCCGCATATCGCTCCATCTCCGGGATTCCGATGTTGAGGCGGAAGCGTTCATCAAGCAGACGGATCATGTAGGCAGCATCAGCCGAGCCGCCACCCATTCCGGCCTGCGAAGGAATACGCTTCACCAGATGAGCATGGATGCGAGGAATCTTGAAGTCGGCAGCAATCATATTGTATGCCTTCACCACCAGGTTCTTCTGCTCATCGCAATCTACAGCGTTGCCCGTAATCTTCAAGTCACAAGGCACCTCGCTTGGAAATTCATCGCCCATCAGTTTGATTTCCAGGGCGTCGGTAAGCGGGATAGGGTAGAACACGGTCTCCAGGTTGTGGTAACCGTCAGCCCGCTTGCTTACTATGTTTAAGCCAAGATTTATTTTGGCGCATGGAAATGTAATCATAATCAATATTGTTTAAGAGTCGATAATACTAATATCATTATAATATTGATGCAAAGATATAAAAAATATCCCAATTCCAGCCCATTTCCTACAGATTATTTTCCTGGCACCATTAAAAATATTAAAATCATCCCTATTTTGCAATATCTTTTGTATCTTTGCAAAATGTATCCTCGTTTCAGAAAGAGTGATTCCGCTTAAGGGAAAATTTATTTTGAGTTAAGGCTAATAATATTTAGCCTTAAGTCTAAAAATATTTATCCTTAAGGCTAAATAATTGATTAGATAAAAATAAAAAATAAAATAGCTATGAAGAAAGGTGATAAAGTAAGATTCCTGAGTGAAGTGGGCGGCGGAAAGGTGGCCGGCTTCCAGGGCAAAAACATTGTGTTGGTGGAGGATGAAGACGGATTCGAGATTCCGATGCCTATCAACGAGGTGGTAGTGGTGGAGCAGGACGACTATGCCATGGGCAAGATGATTTCTGCCAAGATGGATGCCAAGCAGAGAGCGGAGGAGCATGCCAACACCGAACTGCATCAGGACAGCCGAAGCATCAAGGCTATCCTGAACGAGCACGAGAACGACGTGGATATGAACGTAGAGGAATATGATGCTGCCGACCGCGAGATTACCTTCGTGAAGCAGATTCAGGAGCGTACGGGCGGCAACAAACTCAGCGCTTACCTCGCCTTCGTGCCTATCGACATCAAGGACGTGACCAATACCCGCTTCGAATCGTATATGGTGAACGACAGCAACTACTATCTGCGCTACACCTATCTCGTAGCCGAGGGCAATGCATGGACCCTGAAGGCTGAAGGCGAAATCGAGCCGAACACCAAACTCTTTATCGAGGAATTCGGTCGTGAAGCCCTGAACGAGATGGAGCACATCGCCATCCAGCTGATTGCCTATAAGAAGGATAAGCCTTTCCTTCTGAAGCCAGCCACGGACGTTCAGTTCCGCCTCGACCCGGTGAAGTTCTACAAGCTTCATCTCTTCGAGGAGAATGACTTCTTCGAGACGCCAGCCTATCTCTTCACCATCGTAGAGAACGACGAGGTAGCCCGTCCGCTGGTCATTGATTCCAAGCGCTTGAAGGAGCAGATGTACAAGGACGAGAAGGTGATAGCCAACACCAGCAAGAAGAAGAGTAAGAAGGATGACGGTACCCTCATCATCGATCTTCATGCAGATGAAGTGCTTGAAACAACTGCAGGAATGAACTCTGCCGATATTCTTCATTATCAGATGGATATCTTCAAGAAGACGATGGCTGAGAACAAGAAGAACAAGGGACAGAAGATTATCTTCATCCATGGTAAGGGCGAGGGCGTATTGCGCCAGGCACTCATCCATGAGTTGAACTATCGCTATAAGAGCTGCACCTATCAGGATGCTTCCTTCCAGGAGTATGGATATGGTGCCACACAGGTTACTATCCGATAAAAGTAATCATAAAGTTCAAAGTTCAAATCTCAAAGTTCAAAGTAACATGAAGTACGGATTTATTAAGGTGGCAAGTGCCATCCCTGCCGTCAAGGTGGGCGATGTCATCTTCAACACCCAACAGATAGAAAACCAGATAGCCCAGGCGGAAGGCAAGGGCGTAGAGATCATCACTTTTCCGGAATTATCCATCACGGGATATTCCTGTCAGGACCTCTTCCGACAGCAGATGCTCCTGGAATCATCCGAGCAGGCAGTGATGATGCTGCTCGATTTCACCCGAAAGCTCGACATCATCTCTATTGTCGGTGCTCCGGTAGTGGTAGGCGACCTGCTACTGAATTGCGGTATCGTGATTCAGCACGGACAGATCTTGGGCATCGTGCCAAAGACTTATCTGCCTAACTACAGCGAGTTCTACGAGAAGCGCTGGTTTGCCTCTGCGCAGGACTTGCGCGATTGCGAGGTTCGCTATGCCGGACATAAGGTGAAACTGACACCCGATGTTCAGATATTCCACACCTTCGACGGCGTGCAGTTTGGCGTGGAGATATGCGAGGATGTATGGGCTCCGGCTCCTCCTAGCAACAAGTTGGCGCTGGCTGGTGCCGACCTTATCTTCAACCTCTCTGCCAGCGATGAACTCATCGGAAAGCACAACTATCTGAAGAGCCTGCTGAGTCAGCAGAGTGCCCGCACCATGACGGGTTACATCTACAGTTCCTGTGGTTTCGGCGAGAGCACGCAGGATGTGGTTTATGGCGGAAATGCCCTGGTTTACGAGAATGGAGTATTACTTTCACAGAGTGAACGTTTTTCTCTTGACCCTCAGATGGTTATTGCGCAGGTTGATGTAGAGAAACTCCGTTCGGAGCGTCGCACCAATTCCACCTACGTCAATGCCCAGCGCAACATCAAATATTCGGTTCTGGGCGGACAGTTCAATATCCGAAACATCGATGCTGAGCCTACCGAGAACGAGCGTGAATTCGTATTGGAGCGCGAGGTGAATCCGCATCCTTTCATTCCTACCAGCAGCGATATGAATGCCTCCTGCGAGGAGATTTTCAATATCCAGTTGATGGGTCTTGCCAAGCGCATCGTCCACACCCATGCCAAGACGGTGGTAGTGGGCATCAGCGGCGGATTGGATTCCACTCTTGCCCTGCTCGTCTGCGTCAAGGCATTCGATAAGCTGAAGATGGACCGCCGTGGCATCGTGGGTGTTACCATGCCAGGTTTCGGAACCACCGACAGAACATATAATAATGCCATCTCGCTGATGCAGAGTCTGGGCATCAGCATCCGTGAAATCAGCATCGCCAAGGCGGTGACCCAGCATTTCGAGGATATCGGTCATGATGCCAGCGTGCATGATGTTACCTACGAGAATTCTCAGGCACGCGAGCGTACCCAGATTCTGATGGACCTTGCCAACAAGATGGGCGGTATGGTGATAGGTACCGGCGACCTCTCTGAGCTGGCTCTGGGCTGGGCTACCTATAATGGCGACCACATGAGCATGTATGGCGTGAATGCCAGCATCCCTAAGACCCTGATCCGTCATCTCGTGAACCATGTTGCCGAGAGTGGGGTAGATGAGCAGAGTCGCATCACCCTGCGCGACATCATCGACACGCCAATCAGTCCAGAGCTGATTCCTGCCGATGAGAACGGAAACATCAAGCAGAAGACAGAAGACCTTGTGGGACCATACGAACTGCATGATTTCTTCCTCTATTACTTCCTGCGCTTCGGTTTCCGTCCAGCCAAGATTTACATGTTGGCTAAGAAGGCGTTTATCGATACCAAGCTGGAGCGTGTGAAAATCAGCGACAACGATCCTGATTCCTACGATGAGGAGACTATCAAGAAATGGCTCAAGACATTTGTTCGCCGTTTCTTCAACCAGCAGTTCAAGCGAAGCTGTCTGCCTGATGGTCCGAAGGTGGGAAGCGTGAGCCTCAGTCCTCGTGGCGACTGGCGCATGCCTAGCGATGCCGCATCCTCCATCTGGCTGCAGGAGGCGGAAAACCTGTAGTTTTCCAGCCAGCCTTAACAGAATATTGATTCCCGATTTGAGCATCCGATACGATTTTGGTGCTCAAATCGGGATTTTTAATAGAAAAATTATTAATTTATTACCCCTTTATTCGGGAAAAACATATTTTTTTTGTAACTTTGCGCCCAAAAGTAAAAACAATATAAAATTAAAATAGATAATATGGCTAAGAAATTTGCCGAGCACAACGGTCTGAATCTCACTCAGACAAACAATGACGTACTAGCAGCGTGGGAGAAAAACGATATCTTCCACAAGTCTATCGACGAGCGTGAAGGCTGCCCTCAGTTTATCTTCTTCGAGGGACCTCCATCAGCTAATGGCCACCCGGGTATTCACCACGTGTTGGCACGTAGTATCAAGGATACATTCAACAGATACAAGACCATGAAGGGCTTCCAGGTTCACCGCAAGGCGGGATGGGATACCCACGGACTCCCTGTTGAACTCGGTGTCGAGAAGGAACTCGGCATCACCAAGAAGGATATCGACAACAAGGCTTCCGAGAAGTATATCTCTACCGAGGATTACAACCACAAGTGCCGCGAGAACGTGATGAAGTTCACCGCCGAGTGGCGCGAGTTGACCGAGAAGATGGGTTACTTCGTAGATCTCGATCATCCTTATATCACTTACGATAACAAGTATATCGAGACTCTCTGGTGGCTCCTCAAGCAGCTCTACAACAAGGGCCTGCTCTACAAGGGTTACACCATCCAGCCATACTCTCCAGGCGCAGGTACAGGTTTGAGCTCTCACGAGTTGAACCAGCCTGGATGCTACCGCGATGTTAAGGACCTCACCACCACAGCCCAGTTCCTCATCAAGGATCCTAAGGCAGAGTGGACCAAGTGGGGCAAGCCATACTTCATCGCATGGACCACTACACCTTGGACTCTGCCATCAAACGTGGCTCTCTGTGTGGGTCCTAAGATTGACTATGTAGCCATCGAGACCTACAACCTCTACAATGGCGAGCCTATGACTCTCGTGATGGCTGAGGCGCTGGTAGGTTCATATCTGAAGGCAGACCAGGAGTGCAAGGAAGGCGATCTCCTTCCATTCGACAAGGAGAAGAAGCAGTGCCCATGGCGCATTATCGACCACATGAAGGGTGCCGACCTCGAAGGCATGCACTACGAGCAGCTCCTGCCATGGGTGAAGCCATGCGAGAAGGTAGATGCCTTTGCTCCAGCTTTCGTAACAGAATATGCAGCTGCTCATCCTGAGAAGGTATTCGCTTCTGAGGATGGTCGCGATAAGTTCGTTGAGATGGATAGCGAGGCTTTCCGCGTAATCCTCGGCGACTATGTTACTACCGATGACGGTACTGGTATCGTGCACATCGCACCTACATTCGGTGCTGATGACGCCAAGGTGGCTAAGGATGCCAACATCCCAGCCCTCTACCTTATTAATAAGAAGGGTGAGACCCGCCCAATGGTTGACCTGCAGGGTAAGTTCTATCTCATCGAAGACCTCGATGCCAACTTCGTGAACGCTTGCGTCAACAAGGAGGCATACGCTCATCACGCAGGCGACTACGTGAAGAATGCCTACGACCCACAGTTTAATGTGGATGGTGTTTGGGACAAGAAGGCTTCTGATAAGGCTGAAGATCTGAACATCGTACTCTGCTACGAGTTGAAGCAGGAGGGCAAGGCATTCAAGAGCGAGAAACATGTTCACAACTATCCTCACTGCTGGCGTACCGACAAGCCTATCCTCTACTACCCATTGGATAGCTGGTTTATCAAGGATACCGCCCGCAAGGAGCGCATGGTAGAATTGAACAAGACCATCAACTGGCAGCCTGAGAGCACCGGTACAGGCCGTTTCGGCAACTGGCTCGAGAACCTGAACGACTGGAACCTTTCACGTTCACGCTTCTGGGGTACTCCATTGCCAATCTGGCGTGACGAGAACCGTGGCGAGAAGTGCATCGGCAGCTTGGAGGAACTCTATGCTGAAATCGAGAAGTCTGTGGCTGCCGGCATCATGCAGAGCAACCCATTGAAGGAGAATGGTTTCGTTCCTGGCGACTACTGTCAGGAGAACTATGATAAGATTGACCTCCACCGTCCATACGTTGACAAGATCGTATTGGTTAACGAGGAGGGCAAGCCAATGTATCGTGAGAGCGACCTGATTGACGTTTGGTTCGATTCAGGTTCAATGCCTTATGCCCAGCTCCACTACCCATTCGAGGGAGAGATGGCTCGTGGCACAGAGGCCGACCGCGATGCACTCATCCACAGCACCTACGAGGGATATGCTATTCCTCCTAAGTTCTATCCAGCCGACTTCATCAACGAGGGCGTGGATCAGACCCGTGGATGGTTCTTCACCCTGCATGCCATCGCTACCATGGTATTCGACAGCGTAGCCTTCAAGAACGTCATCTCTTCTGGTCTCGTTCTCGATGCCAAGGGTAACAAGATGAGTAAGCACGTGGGTAACGTAACCAACCCATTCGAGATGATCGATAAGTATGGTGCCGACCCTGTTCGTTTCTATATGATGACCAACAGCGAGCCTTGGGACAACCTGAAGTTCGACCCTAACGGTGTGGATGAGACCCGTCGCAAGTTCTTCGGTACCTTATATAATACCTACAGTTTCTTCGCCCTCTATGCTAATGTAGATGGTTTCGATGCTGAGGCTGCTCAGGTGCCATTCGAGAAGCGCCCAGAGATCGACCGCTGGATTCTCTCTTCACTCAATACCCTCATCAAGGGTGTTGACAGAGAGTTGGCTGGCTATGATCCAACCCGCGCAGGCCGTCTCATCGACGCTTTCGTGAACGATGACCTCTCTAACTGGTACGTTCGTCTGAACCGTAAACGTTTCTGGGGTAAGGAGATGAGCGAGGATAAGTTGAGTGCTTACCAGACTCTCTATACCTGTTTGATGACAGTGGCTAAGCTGCTGGCACCATTTGCTCCATTCTATGCAGACGAGTTGTATCACGACTTGGGCGGCGAACTGGAGAGCGTACACCTCGACAAGTTCCCTGTAGCTGATGAGGCTGCTATCGATGCCGACCTGGAGGAGCGTATGGCCATCGCCCAGAAGATTACTTCTATGGTATTGGCATTGCGCCGCAAGGTGAACATCAAGGTGCGTCAGCCACTGCAGCAGATCATGATTCCAGCCGTAGATGATGTACAGAAGGCACACATCGAGGCTGTAGCAGGACTGTTGAAGAACGAGGTGAACGTGAAGGAGGTTAACTTCATTGAGGGTCAGGGCATTCTCGTTAAGAAGGTGAAGTGTAACTTCAGAGTGATGGGTAAGAAGTTCGGCAAGCTGATGAAGGGTGTTGCTGCCCAGATGTCAGCACTCGATCAAGACCAGATTGCAGCCTTCGAGAAGGCAGGCAACATCACATTGAATATTGACGGACAGGAAGCCGTGGTAGAGGTAGCCGACGTGGAGATTATCTCAGAGGATATCCCAGGATGGCTCGTATCTAACGAGGGCAATCTGACCGTGGCACTTGAGGTAGAGTTGACTCCTGAATTGAAGAAGGAGGGTATGGCTCGTGAGCTGATCAACCGTATCCAGAACCTCCGCAAGGAGACTGGTTTGGAGATTACCGACCGCATCAAGGTGACTGTGGCTCCTAACGAGGAGACCAATGCTGCCATCGAGTCATTCGGCGACTACATCAAGGGTCAGGTATTGGCAGACAGCATCGAAATCGGTGACAACGCAGGTGTTGAGACCGAGTTTGATGACTTTAAGTTGAACATTCTCGTAGAGAAGAATTAAATAAATAGGAGTTGGAAGTTAGGAGTCAGGAGTTATCCGAAGCTACTTGCTTCTAACTTCTATTCCTTAACCTTTTAAAAATTAATAACTTTATAACGTTTAAAGAAACATCTATGGCTAACGAAAAGGCACGTTATAGCGATGAGGAGCTCGAGGAGTTCCGCGCTATCATTGAAGAGAAATTGAAGGTGGCAAAGCAGACTTATTGCGAGTGTATGGCTCAGCTGAACCATTCAGACAGTAATGATGTGGTAGATACATCACCAACCTACAAGGCCCTGGAGGAGGGAAGCGAGGCGCAGAGCAAGGAGGAGATTATCCAGATGGCACAGCGCCAGCAGAAGTTTATCAAGGGATTGGAGGCAGCGTTGGTTCGCATCCAGAACAAGACTTACGGCATCGACCGTGAGACTGGCGAGCTGATTCCTAAGGAGCGCTTGCGTGCTGTACCTCATGCCACATTGAGTGTAGCTTCCAAGGAGGCTAGAAAGAAATAATAAATGGAGAAAAAAAGTAAATTACATATCGGCTGGCTCGTCACGGCAATGGTGGTTGTGCTGCTTATCATCGACCAATGGATTAAGCTGTACATCAAGACCCACTTTTGCCTTGGCGAGTCTGTTCGTGTTACAGACTGGTTCTTTATCGATTTCATTGAGAACAACGGTATGGCGTGGGGCATGTCGTTCATCGGCAAGTTCTGGCTGAGCCTCGTGCGCTCGGTAGCCATCATCTTCCTGGTATGGTATCTGCACCGCATCATCAAGCAGGGCAAGCATCGCCTGGTCTATATCTTCCTGGTGGCACTGGTGCTCGCCGGCGCCATCGGCAACATGATTGATTCCATGTTCTATGGCTTGATGTTCACGGCTTCCTCGCCTTATTATGTGGCTTACCAGGTGCCGTTTGGTGAAGGTTATGCGCCTTTCTTCATGGGCAAGGTGGTGGATATGTTCCGCTTCCCGTTCTTCACCTATACATGGCCGGAGTGGTTCCCAATATGGGGTGGACAGCAGGGCACGTTCTTCGACCCTGTGTTCAATTTCGCAGATTCATGTGTCAGCGTGGGTATCATCGCCATGCTCATCTTCTGCCGTAAGGAATTGGAAGAGTTGGGAGAGGGAAAGAAGAAATCTTCTGATAAGTTATCTTCATCAGAGAAATCTTCATCAGGGAAATCTTCATCAGGGAAATCTTCTGAAGAATCTGCCCAGAAATCATAAGATAGGAGGAATATGGGATGAAGAAGATTTGTGCGTTTTTCTCGATATTGATATGCCTGCTTCTGGGTGTGGTTTCCTGTAAGCCATCCTTGCCTGGAGATGTGTTGTCGAAGGGCAAGATGGCGGATATCCTCTACGATTATCACGTGGCGCTCTCAATGGCGCATACGGCTGATGGAGGGGATACCGGACAGAGCATCACATATCGCGAGGCAGTGCTCAGAAAGCACGACGTTACCTCGGCTGAATTCGACAGTTCGATGGTGTATTACATGCGCCACACCGAATTGCTGGAGGATGTATATAAGGAATTGGGCGACCGCCTGAACAACGAGATTGTAGCCCTGGGTGGTAATGCAGACGCCAGCCAGTTTGATAATCTTTCTGCCACGGGCGATACTGCCAACGTATGGAATCTGGCACCAGCCATGGTGCTTTCTGCCACCAAGCCGTTTAATGCGGTAAGCTTCGATATTCCGGTGGATACCGCCTTTCATAAGGGCGACCGCCTGATGCTCGATTTCGATACGCAGTTCATCTTCCAGGATGGCATGCGTGGTGGTGTGGCTTTGCTCGCCGTGCAGTTTAAGAATGATAGCATTGCCCAACAGGTTACCCAGATTTCCAATTCTCAGCATTGCTCTATTCAGGTGGCTGATAATGACAATCTTGGCATCAAGAGTGTGAAGGGATACTTTATGCTGTCTGATGGTTCTTTTGCTTCGGACATGCCGTCTTCTTCCACGCTCAAGCTGATGTTCGTAGAGCATATCAAGCTGGTTCGCATGCATCAGCCAAAGACTGTCCAGACTCCGGCTTCTTCTGCCGGAACATCTTCTACTGACAGTTTGAAGAAGGATAGTGCCCAGCGCATGGGAGCAGCATCCTCTGCTCCTTCATCATCCTCTCAGACTCAGATGATGCATCCGGAACCGCTTCCGGGCAAACCGGGAACGCTTCCTCCAGGAAGACCTATAAGGATGCTTCCTCCTAAGCAGCTGAAGGGTGAACCGCTGAAGGCAACCAATCTGCGATAGAAAAGTGATGGAAGATTTAAGAAGATGCGGAGCCCATCAGGTGATATTGCCCGATGGCTCGATACTGCAGCAGGCTGTGGTAGAAATACAGGAGGGCAGGGTGGTGAACTACTTTGAGTTTCGTGAGGAGTTGCCGATGACCGAATGGTTAGGTGGCGAAATCCGGGTGGAACGAGACGAGGATGGCATCCTCCGAGCCCTGTGGAACGGGAAGAGAATTGATAGTTAATAGTTTACAGTTAATAGTTGATAGTTCTTTCCTGCATAAAGTAATCAATAAACATTAAACAATAAAACATTAATAATATGTTAAGCGTAGATCAATTAGAAGACAAGTTGATAGACTTGGCATTTGCTGAGGATATCGGTGATGGCGACCACACAACCTTGTGTTGCATTCCTGAGGACGCCATGGGTAAGAGCCATTTGCTCATCAAGGAAGATGGCGTATTGGCTGGTGTAGAAATGGCTAAGAAGGTGTTCGCCCGCTTCGACCCTACCATGAAGGTGGAGGTTCTGTTGCAGGATGGTACCCACGTGAAGAAGGGCGACATCGCCATGATCGTAGAGGGTAAGACCCGTTCTCTGCTTCAAACAGAGCGCCTCATGCTCAACATCATGCAGCGCATGAGCGGTATCGCTACCATGACTGCCAAGTATGTGAAGCGCCTCGAAGGTACCAAGACTCACATCCTCGATACCCGCAAGACCACTCCAGGTCTCCGTATGTTGGAGAAGCAGGCAGTGAAGATTGGTGGCGGTATGAACCATCGCATCGGTCTCTTCGATATGATTCTCCTCAAGGACAACCACATCGATTTCGCTGGCGGCATCGATAATGCTATCGACCGTTGCCATGCTTATCTCAAGGAGAAGGGCTTAGATCTGAAGATTGAAATCGAGGTTCGCAGTTTCGATGAGCTCGACCAGGTGTTGAAGCACGGCGGTGTAAACCGTATCATGCTCGACAACTTCTCTGTGCCTGATACCAAGAAGGCAGTGGATATCATCGCCGGCAAGTATGAGACTGAGTCTTCAGGCGGTATCACTTATGATACCATCCGCGATTATGCAGAGCAGGGTGTTGACTTCATCTCTGTAGGTGCCTTGACACACAGTGTTAAGGGCTTGGATATGAGCTTCAAGGCTTGCGAATAAGAGTGATTTAAGTGAAGAGTGAAGAGGGAAGAGTGAAGAATTCAAATGCTTTTCTCTTTCTTCTTCTGAAATAATTTTGTGGAGTTAGGAGACTTTTCTAACTCCACATTCTATTTAGGTGTATATTAATAAAGATATATATTATGAATAAGATTTTTGCTTCAGCCTTGATGGCTGTGGCTATGATGGGCTGCGTCTCTGAGGCTGAGGCTTGCAGCAACTTCATCGTGGGCAAGAAGGCATCTGTGGATGGTTCCGTGATGTGTTCTTACAGTGCCGACGACTACGGTATGTTCCAGTACCTCTGCCATTATCCTGCGGCTAAGCACGCCAAAGGCGAGATGCGCAAGATTTACGACTGGGATAGCAACAAGTATCATGGTGAGATTCCAGAGGCAGCCGAAACTTATAACGTTATCGGCAACATCAACGAGTGGCAGGTTACCATCGCCGAGACTACCTATGGCGGTCGTGAGGAGATGGTGGATTCCACCGGTATCATGGACTACGGTTCGCTCATCTACGTGGCTTTGCAGCGCAGTAAGACGGCACGCGAGGCTATCAAGGTGATGACCACCCTCGCCAATACCTATGGTTACAACTCTGGCGGTGAAACCTTCACCATCTGCGATCCTAACGAGGCTTGGATCATGGAGATGATGGGTAAGGGTGCCGGTTCCAAGGGTGCTGTATGGGTAGCACTCCGCATTCCGGATGATGCCATCTGTGCGCATGCCAACCAGAGCCGCATCGGCAAGTTCAATATGAAGGACAAGAAGAACGTGATGTATGCCAAGGATGTGGTTTCCTTTGCCCGAAGCAAGGGCTGGTTCCGGGGCAAGGATGCTGATTTCTCTTGGAAGATGGCGTATGCGAAGCCTGATTTCTCGGGTCGTCGTTTCTGCGATGCTCGTGCCTGGGCGATGCTGAACCATTTCTATGACATGAGTCCTTACCTGGATTGGGCACTCGGCAAGAATCCTGATGCGCAGGATATGCCTCTCTGGGTGGTTCCTAACAAGAAGGTGAGCGTGAAGGATGTGGAGGCTGTGATGCGCGATCATTACGAGGGTACTCCTCTTTCTGTGGCCGACGGTTCTGATATCGGTGGCGGTATCTGGGAGATGCCATATCGTCCTACACCATTGATGTACAAGGTGGATGGCAAGCAGTATTTCAACGAGCGTCCTGTAAGCACCCAGCAGACTGGTTTCGTATTCGTGAGCCAGATGCGTTCATGGTTGCCAAGAGAAATTGGCGGTGTGTTCTGGTTTGCCAACGATGATGCCAACATGGCTGCGTTCACACCGGTTTACTGCTCAATGACCCAGCGTCCTGAGTGCTATAACACTCCTGGTGTTGATGCGGTGCATTTCAGCAAGAAGAATGCTTACTGGGTTTGCAATATGACCAGCAACATGGTTTATCCTCGTTACAGCCTGATGTTCCCAACCTTGAAGGAGGTTCGTGATAGCTTGGACAACAGCTATTTTGCTGCTCAGGCAGGTGTTGAGAAGAAGGCTCAGGAGCTTTATGCTCAGAATCCACAGGCTGCCGTGAAGTATCTCAACGATTATAGTGTTGAGAAGGCACAGCAGATGTTGGCTCGCTGGAACCAGCTTTTCGAGTTCATGGTGGTGAAGTATAATGATATGATTATCAAGCCAACCGATAAGAATGGTAATTTCGAGAAGACCCCTTATGGCTTGGGTGCTCGTCCAGCCCGTCCTGGTTACCCAGAGAAGTTTGCCAAGCAGCTTGTCAAGCAGAGTGGCGACAAGTTTCTGGTACCAGAGGAGAAGAAATAATAAATAAAAAAGGTCGTTTCCCAATCATTAAAGAAGGGAAACGACCTTTTTTTATTTTTAAATAGCTCTTTTATAAACTCTTTTAGATGAGCTCTAAAATTGTATTTATGATTTTTTCAATCTTTGATGAGTCTGTGGCTTGATCCAGTTTCTGGTTGATTTTTTCTTCCAGCTTTTTCTGAACCTTGTCGGCAGCCTTATCCATGGCTTCGTTAGCCTTGTCTTCCAGCTTCTTCTGAACTCTCGAACTGATGCTGCCATCGGCAGATTCATCAACAGGATTTCCGTTTTCATCAAGATTTGCATTGCTATCAGATGAAGATGAGGCTGAATTATCTCCGACGGTATTATCGTCTGATGTTGAGGAAGATTCCTCAATCTGCAGATTATCCGTATTTTCCAGCGCCTTCACCATATCATCTGCATTCATGGTATAAACCTTGCCCAGAATACCGAAACTGATGGTATGCTGCTTGCC
This sequence comes from Segatella copri, assembly GCF_019249655.2. Lineage (NCBI taxonomy): Bacteria > Pseudomonadati > Bacteroidota > Bacteroidia > Bacteroidales > Prevotellaceae > Segatella > Segatella copri. The sequence goes on along the minus strand of NZ_CP137557.1, from coordinate 2,780,717 downwards.
ATTAAACTCAACTGAGCCCTTGGAACACACGATGTAGTTGTGATATTCAAAGAGCTGGTTCATGGCTTCGCCCATCATATTGTCTGCCATCATCTTAGCTGCTGAACGGAGGGCTTGGGTAAAGAAGTTGTTATCCGTAGTGCTTACAGCTTTCTCTATCGCCTTGCTTACTTCCGTGCGAACCTTCTCCTTGTGCTCTTCTTCGCTTGGGTTTGTAACGGCGAAGATGGCGAAGATGAAGATGATGAGGCCGATAATCATCTTCATAACGAAGTGATTCGACTTCTTTTTCGGCTGCTTCGAATCAGGATTCGGGGTTGGGTTGAATCCCTGATTAGAATTAGGATTGAATCCTTGATTTGTGTTCTGAGTCGTGTTAAAGCCCTGATTCATGCTTGCGCCTTGCTGGAAACCTTGCTGGAATCCCTGCTGAAAGCCTTGGTTCTGGTTGAAATCCTGATTTGAATTCTGATTGAACCCCTGATTCTGATTGAACCCCTGATTCTGGTTGAACCCCTGGCTCTGGTTTGAATTCTGATTAACCTTATCAGCTTCTACAGCTTCCAATACGGCTCTTAAATCCTCTACTTTCCAGGCTGGCGTCCAATCAGCCATGCCTTGTTTCCAAACTAGAGTTTCGGGGCTGATACCTTTTTGAACAAGCTGATCCATACTGAATGGTCCTGCCTGTTGTCCATTATTATCAATTATAAAAAATTCCATAACCTATTTATATTTTAAATCAATTAGTGCGTAGCCTTCCACCAGCCTGTCTTTTCTCTACCCTTGATGGCCACGCTGTGCTGGCTTGGGTCGGAGATGGTGATGCCGCAATAGTTCTTGATCTTGAAGCTGTCGGAACTGTAGATGCAGGTGTACGCCTCGTCGGTATGATCTGATGCCTTGATGGTGAGCTTCAACTGACTCTTGAACTGGTCGAGCAGATATCCGCTTGGGTGGAGACTATCCACATAAGTCTCCAGGTCGTAGAAGAGGTTGGGACGGAAGCCGTCCAGATGCTGGATGGAATCCAGACTTACGCTGGCTGATAGCTGATACTGGGCGTTGATCTCCTTCATCACACTCGCTAATTTCTCCACCTGTCGGCAGTCGATGGCTGCCAGGTTGCAGAATGGGGCAGAGGAGTTCTTGTAGAAGTTTACGCTGGTTGAAACGATGCCCGAATAATTAGGCGTAGCAGAGTTCAGATAGCTCCACATCGAGCGATATGGCAGTCCGGCTGCCATGATTTCGCTTCCGCTGGCTATCATGTAGTTGGTAACATCTTTCAACTCGTAGGCGGTTTCTATATTGCTCATGTAGCAGGCGTCGAAGAGGATGTATTGCATCTTCAATCCGCTCTCTCTGATGCCTTCGGCGAGGGTGCTGATATCCATGGCGTTTTCTGCCAGACTCACACTGCCGAAGAAACGGGTGAGGGGGGCGTTGGGATCAGAACCAAACTGAATGCCGCTGAAGTTATTATCCCTTGGACGTGTTACGCTTGGACGTGCATAGTAAGGGTATCTGCTCCAGTCGCTGGCATAAGTCCAGCCGCAACCATGTACTCCCACGATGAGGGCATAGTTCAGTGCACTGGCTTGCGTTTTCACCTCGTTCATAATATCTGCGATGCCCTCGGCTGAGGCATACGAAGCACCCTCGTATTCCTTCAGGGGAACACGGTCCACGCTTTTGGTAGTAGCATTATATTGCAAGTCATAGAGCGTGCTGTGGTTATATTTATCGCTCAGGAACACCAGAACGCGGGAGTTGTTGAGTCCCTTTCTGTCGATGATTCCATCGCTGATGCTGTCGATGTTGTTCTGCAAATAGCCCAATAATCCCGTGCTGCTTTGGCTTCCCGTCCATGGATAGAACACCAGGATGGTCTGCTTGTTGACGCTATCCGTATCAAAAGCCTCTTCGCTGCAACTCGTGAATGTCATTGCCAGCGAAATCATGCATATAAATAAGGTGAAAAGCTTCTTGATCATGTTTATATCTAAAAAGGTTAAATGTTTAGTGCTTAGTGTATGACACACTAAACACTAAACATTATTTATAATTATTTTCCGTAATTATTTCTATAATTATTTCTAATTATGTCTATAATTACTTCTTCTTGAGCTCCTCGATGGTTGCCTTGAGGGCAGCAATCTTCTCTACAGAGTCGCTCTCCTTCTTGCGCTCCAGGGCTACTACCTTCTCAGGAGCGTGAGCTACGAAGTTCTCATTGCTGAGCTTCTTGCGTACACCCATCAGGAAGCCCTCCAGGTGCTTGAGCTGAGCCTCTGCCTTCTCAATCTCGGCTGCTACGTCGATGAGGTCGCCCAATGGTACGGCAAATTCGTCGGTGCCTACCATGAAGCTGGATGCATCGGCACTCTTCTCGGCAATAACCTCAATCTTGTCGAGGTTGGCCATCTTCAGCGTTACGTCGTTGTAAGCCTCGAAATCGTTCTTGCCTACTACCTGCAGAGACAACTGCTCCTTCTGGGCAATGTTCTTCTGGTTGCGAACGGTACGAACACCGGCGATAATCTGCTTTACAGCCTCAATGTCGGCTGCCAACTTCTGCTCCTCATCTGTAGGTGCAGGAATCTCCAGCTTCTCGCGCATGATGCTCTCGCCATCCTTGCGGTCGTAGATGTGCTGCCACAACTCCTCGGTGATGAATGGCATGAATGGATGCAGCATCTTCAGCAGGGCATCGAAGAAGCGGAGGGTAGCGTCGTAGCTCTTCTGGTCGATAGGCTGACCGTAAGCTGGCTTCACCATCTCCAGGTACCAAGATGAGAACTCATCCCAGAACAGCTTATATACTGTCATCAATGCCTCAGAGATACGGTAGTCCTTAAACTGCTTCTGCATCTCCTCGTTCACCTCCTTGAGCTTGGCATCAAACCACTTCACGGCGATTTCAGCACTCTTAGGCTGCTCGATATCCGCAGTCTCCCAACCCTTCACGAGGCGGAAGGCATTCCAGATCTTGTTGTTGAAGTTACGTCCCTGCTCGCAAAGGCTCTCGTCGAAGAGGATGTCGTTGCCGGCTGGAGCACTGAGCATCATACCCATACGAACGCCGTCGGCACCAAACTTATCAATCAGATCCAATGGGTCTGGTGAGTTGCCGAGACTCTTGCTCATCTTGCGGCCCAGCTTATCGCGGACGATACCTGTGAAATATACGTGCTTGAATGGCATCTTGCCACGATATTCGTAGCCAGCCATGATCATACGTGCTACCCAGAAGAAGATGATGTCCGGACCTGTTACGAGGTCGGAAGTAGGGTAGTAGTAGTTAATCTCCTCGTTGTCAGGATGCTCGATGCCATCAAACAGAGAGATAGGCCACAACCATGAAGAGAACCAGGTGTCGAGGCAGTCGCTCTCCTGCTCAAGATCTTCAGCCTTGATGTTGGCATTCTTCTCCTGAGCGAGTTTCAGAGCCTCCTCTGCAGTCTCTGCTACCACGAAATCCTTCTTGCCGGCATTGTCGAAGTAGTAGGCTGGGATGCGGTGACCCCACCAGAGCTGACGGCTGATACACCAGTCCTTGATGTTCTCCAACCAGTGGCGATAGGTGTTCTTGTACTTCTTAGGATAGAACTCGATGTCGTCGTCCATCACAGGAGGGAGGGCGATGTCGGCAAAGTGCTGCATCTTGAGGAACCACTGTGTAGAGAGCTTTGGCTCGATAGGCACATTGGTACGCTCAGAGAAGCCCACCTTATTATTATAGTCCTCAATCTTTTCCATCAGACCGGCGTTCTGAAGGTCGATGGAAATCTGCTTGCGCACGTCCATGCGGTCCATACCTACATAGAGGCCTGCTGCCTCGCTGATGGTACCGTTGTCGTTGAAGATATCGATGGTCTCCAAACCGTGCTTCAAACCGAGGGCGTGGTCGTTGATATCGTGAGCTGGAGTTACCTTCAAGCATCCGGTACCGAACTCGATATCTACGTATGTATCCTCGATGACAGGAATCTCGCGGTTTACGAGAGGCACGATCACGTGCTTGCCCTTCAGCCAGGTATTCTTCTTATCCTCTGGGTTGATACACATGGCAGAGTCGCCCATGATGGTTTCAGGACGGGTTGTTGCTACCACGGCATAGTAACCCTTCTCATCCTTGTGCATCACGTTCTCCTCATCCACCTGCTGGCAGTCCTGCTCTACCACGTAATACTTCAGATGATAGAGCTTAGAGTGCTCGTCCTTGTAGATAACCTCCTCGTCAGAGAGCGCAGTCTGAGCCTTAGGGTCCCAGTTAACCATGCGTACGCCACGATAGATGAGACCCTTCTGGTAGAGGTCGCAGAATACGTGGATAACGGCACGAGAGCGGGTCTCGTCCATGGTGAATGCAGTGCGGTCCCAGTCGCAGCTGGCACCGAGCTTGCGGAGCTGCTTGAGGATGATGCCGCCGTGCTCGTGAGTCCAGTCCCAAGCATGCTTGAGGAACTCATCGCGAGTCAGGTCGGTCTTCTTGATACCCTGCTGAGCGAGGCGGTTAACCACCTTAGCCTCGGTAGCGATACTGGCGTGGTCGGTACCTGGTACCCAGCAAGCGTTCTTGCCCTCCATGCGTGCACGGCGAACGAGAATATCCTGGATAGTATTGTTGAGCATGTGTCCCATGTGGAGCACACCCGTTACGTTTGGTGGAGGGATTACCACCGTATAAGGTTCACGACCATCTGGCTTAGAGCTGAAAAGCTTGTTGTCGAGCCAGTACTGATACCATTTACTTTCCACTGCTTGTGGATCGTATTTACTTGCTAATTCCATTGTTTCTATCTAATTTTTATTCTTTTTCTTTCTTTTTCCTTAAAAAACGGTGCAAAGATACGAATTTTTGGGCGAAAAATGCTATCTTTGCATCAAAATTATTAATTTTTGCACAAAACGATGGTTAGTAAATATGAATTGGGATATTATGGGGGCTTGGTTTCTCTTCAATGTCATGATGTGTGTGGCTGCTGTTTCTTTCGCCATATTTCTTAATACGAAAGCGGGGAAGAAGTGGAAGAAGAACCTTTAAAAATTATGGAACTGACCTTTCGCAAGTGGTATCCCACCGTCCCCGAAGGGGGCGAATGTGAATAACTGCTGGTGGAATGACCGAAGGGAATGGAACCTGCGGATAGCAGACACACACTCTTTATCGTCCCCGAAGGGGGCGAACAGGAGCAAGGTTGGATGTGGTTCGCCCCCTTTGGGGACGCTTTCTCCCTACTATTGGTTGTCCGCAGGTTCCATGACCTTTGGTCATTCCACCAGCGGTTATTGAAAGTTGGCCCCCTTCGGGGACCGGAGGTTACTTGCGAGACTTGAATAATAAAACAATGCATACGAAAGAAATAATTAAAACAATGCATACGAAAGAAGAGAAAATGGCGGCGTTCAGCCGCTTGCTGGATGTGCAGGACCGTTTGCGCCTGCAGTGTCCATGGGATAAGAAGCAGACATTCGAAAGTCTTCGTCCGAATACCATCGAGGAGACTTTCGAGCTTTGTGACGCCTTGATGAAGCGCGATTACAAGGATATCAAGAAGGAGCTGGGCGATGTGCTGGAGCACGTGATGTTCTATAGCATCATCGGCAGAGAAGACGGCGAGTTCGATATCTGCGATGTCTGCAATCAGGAAGCTGATAAGCTGATGTTCCGACATCCTTTCATCAACTGGAAGGAAGAGGGAGAATGGACTGTGGCAAATCCTGATATGTATATCAATGATGCGGGACAGGTGGTATATAAGGAGTCTGAAAAAGCAGAAACCGGGAGGGCAGAATCTGCAACCGGGAAGGCAGAGGCGGGGAGCTCGGAAGAAACCCTGGCTCTTGGTGCCACCAAACCCAAGAATGCTGCCTCGGTAGAGAAAACCTGGGAGCAGATTAAGCAGCAGGAGAAAGATGGCAACGAGCGCGTTCTGAGCGGTGTGCCAAATTCCCTGCCATCCCTTATCAAGGCCTATCGCATTCAGGACAAGGCACGAAACGTGGGCTTCGACTGGAAGGAGAAGGAAGATGTATGGGATAAGGTACACGAAGAACTGGAGGAACTCAAGGTTGAACTTGCCAAGGGCGACAAGGAGAATTCCACCCAGGAACTCGGCGATTTCCTCTTCTCCGTCATCAATGCAGCCCGTCTCTATAAGCTCAATCCTGACAATGCGCTGGAGAAGACAAACCAGAAGTTTATCCGCCGCTTCAACTATGTGGAAGATCACTCGCTCAAGCAGGGCAAGAATCTGAAAGACATGAGCTTGGAAGAGATGGATCAACTCTGGGATGAAGCCAAGAAGCAGGAAAAGCTTCAAGATGAGGAGTAAAGCTTCAAGAAGTAAAGCTTCAAAAAGTTATGCTTCAAGATGAGAAGTAAAGAAAAGTAAGATAATCAGATTTTAAAGATAAAAGATTATGAAAAGATTAGTTTATGTAATGATGGCTTTGGTAGTACTTTTCGCTGCCAATAGCTGTAAGGATAAGAAAACAGTGCCAGTAATCAGCACCAACGATTCTGTGGCGCTGGAGGATGCGGAGAACGACTCAACCATCTATGGCGTGTGTGGCGAGGGTACCTCTATGCACAGCCTGGAATTGATATCAGATGCAGGTGATACCCTCACCGTCTTCATCGACGATGAGCAGCCTGGCATCGTGCAGGGCGGACTCTTGGCTGGCGACCGCATCGCCCTCATCGGCTACAAGGCGCAGGATGGCGAGATGCTTGCACAGAAAGTTATCAATCTTACTTCGCTCCTCGGCAAGTGGACTTCGATAGACAAAAACTTCGATATCCTGGAAGGTGGCGAGGTGAAGAACAATGTGAAGGCGGAAACCAACCCTTGGACTTCATGGAAGATTCTGAATGGTAAGCTCCTGCTTAACAAGGATACCTTTGCCATCGACAATCTGGGTCCGGATAGTCTGACGCTGGAGAATACGCAGGGCATCTACGTCTTCAAGCGCCAGGAGTAAGAATATGATTTTTAAGCGGTAGTACGTCATCTCTATCTCTATGGAAATGACGGAATATCATCTCTGAAAATGATAATACACCGTTTCAAACCTATAAGATTGCAATAAAAATTTTGGAACCATTTAAGATACATATTCTGGGGTGTGGCAGTGCGCTGCCCACCCTTAAGCATAACGCCTCCTCGCAGCTCATAGAGATGCGAGGCAAGTGCTTTATGGTGGATTGCGGAGAAGGAGCACAGATGCAGTTCCGCCGCTCCCATATTCATTTCTCCAAGCTCAATGCCATCTTCATTACCCACATGCATGGTGACCATTGCTTCGGCTTGATGGGCCTGCTCTCTACACTTGGAATGCTCGGTAGAACATCTAAGTTAAGAATCTATGCTCCAAAGGATTATGAACCCCTGTTCAAGCAGCAGGTGGAGTATTTCATGCAGACCATGGAGTATGAGATGGAGATGATTCCGGTGGATACCGAGAAGCAGCAGATTATCTACGAAGACCATTCGCTCACGGTGGAGACGGTGCCCCTGAAGCATCGCCTGCCATGCTGCGGCTTCATCTTCCGGGAGAAACCTACGCTGCCTCATATCCGCCGCGACATGATAGATTACTATGGCATTCCTATCAGTCAGATCAACAATATCAAGAATGGGGCTGACTGGAGCAACGAGGAGGGCGAGGTAATTCCGAATGAAAAATTAGTGACACCTGCCGACCAGCCCCGCAGCTATGCCTACATGAGTGATACCCGCTATATCCCGAATCTCTGGGAGAAGGTGAAGGGTGTTACCCTGCTTTATCACGAGAGTACCTACACCTCAGATCAGGAAGATCGTGCCAAAATCTACAACCACAGCACCGCCCGTCAGGCGGCGATGGTGGCGAGGAATGCCGGGGTAGGAAAGCTGCTCCTGGGGCATTACAGTGCCCGGTATAACGACGAGAAAGTGTTGCTCAAGGAGGCAAAAGAGGTATTCGGGGAAAGCTATCTGAGCAATGAGGGAATGGTGATTTCGGTATAGAAAATCTGTATAGAAAAATCTGTATAGAAAATCTGTATAGAAAATAAGATGAAAAAAGCCTTGCATCAAAAAAAGTTTGATTTTTGGTGCAAGGTTTTGCTATGATATTCGTTTAATCAGTAAAAAAGAGAAAAATTGGAAACAGAAAAGCAACTTCTGGATGACGTGAAAGGCGGCAGTCAGGCAGCAATGCACCGGCTGTATGAGCGCTACGTAGGATATGCCATGGCGGTAGCGCTGAGGTATGTCCCTTTGCGTGATGATGCCGAGGATGTGGTGCAGGAGAGTTTCGTGAAGTTTTTCTCCAACATCGCCAGTTTCGATTTCCGGGGCGAGGGTTCGCTGAAGGCATGGCTCCTCCGCATCGTGGTGAACGAAGCCATCAGTATGACGAGGAAGCAGTCCCGACTCACCTTTGTGGATGAGGTTCCGGAAGAGGTTCCAGACGAGGATCCTGAGGTAGAACGGGTGCCGCCTGCAGAATTAACGAGGATGATAGGCGAATTGCCCGAGGGCTATCGCCTGGTGCTCAACATGTTTGTGTTTGAGCAGCGCAGCCACAAGGAAATCGCCGAGCAGCTAGGCATCAAGGAAAGCTCCTCAGCTTCGCAATATCTGAGAGCCAAAAAGCTCTTGGCAAAGAAAATAAACGATTATTTGAATACATTAAACGAGAAAGAATATGAGTAACAAGGATTGGACAAGCAAACTTCGAGATCAGATGACAGACTATCAGGAGCCTGTCAAGCACGACTTGTGGGCTGGCATTGCACAATCGCTTGCTCAGAATCAGCCTGTAGCAGGGGAGAATGGGGTTCCTGAAAATCATCCTGTCAAAAGGGTGGAGAAGGAATCGAAAGCCCGGGTTGTCACGTTGAAACGATGGTCGGCAGCCGCAGCCGCCGTGGCCTTGCTTGGAATAGGTGGAAGCTATGTTTATCTGCATCAGGAGGATGTGGAGCAGGGCAATGCACAGTTGGCATCCCTGGCGTCATCAGAAGCTTCATCTGCATCATCAGCAGCATCTTCCTCTCTGTCGGCAGCATCTCCCTCTCTGTCATCAGCATCTCCCTCTCTGTCGGCAGCATCTTCCTCTCATTCGAAGCAAGTTCCGCTGCTTGCTGCTGATATCAAATCCGCAGATTCCAAGAGTAGGCAAAAGGCTGCTTCATCGGCAGCTTCTCTGCTTTCTTCCGATTACGCCTCTGTGCCAGTTCAATCAGCTGCACCCATGAATGATGAAGGCGAAACAATGGTAGCTGTTGCTTCGGATGAGGCTCCGCTGGTTGCTTCGAAATACAAATCAGCAGAATCAGCGCAGAGTCACGCTGAACCAAATTCATCCTCTTCTTATCATTTCTCCAGGAATAGCGAAGTGGCGGGAGTATCGATGAAGCTCTATGCCGAAAATCTGGGTGCAGGAATGGGGAGTGTCAATTCCGGCAGTAACATCGCCAATCGTTATTCTGATTCGGGAGTGATGGCAGATCCGATGCCAGGCGTATATCCCGCCCCTTCGGTGGGTGGAAGCAACGACGTGGATTATCTGATGGCGGCAGCCTATAAGGCACTCCAGAAATCGCCGCAGGGAAAGGCGAAGCATCATGCTCCAGTATCCGTGGGCATGCAGATAGCCTTTGGCGTGGCTCCTCGCTTGTTGTTGAGCACGGGCGTGGTTTATACCCGCACCTCTTCCGATTTCTATCCGTATGCTCCAAACAATGACTACAATGTTCATCAGGTGCTTCATTATGTAGGCATCCCGGTAGGCTTGAATTATGAATTGTGGAGGAGTGGCGGCTTCCATGCCTACGTGATGGCTGGCGCCGAGGCAGCTTACAACGTGAAGAATGATACCGACGAAGATGGAACCAAAAAGCAGGATGCCAAGCGAGACAAAGTGCAATTCTCCGGGAAGGCTTCGCTCGGTGCGCAATATGACATCTCGCCAAGTCTGGGCTTATACATCGAGCCGGGCGCCAAGTATTACTTCGACAACGGAAGCGATATAGAGAATACCTTCAAGGATAAGAAGCTGAATTTCAATCTTCAATTTGGCTTGAGGTTCAATCTGTAAGATGGCTTTTATATATAAGCGGGTTTGTTATAAGTCAGGATAATGACTATGGCACACCCGCTTTTCTGTTATTGGTGTTCTTGTTCTCGTTGTCATCAGGCGCCTTTCTTCTGAATGCCGGTGCAAAGGTACAATGAAATTCTGATACCACCAAATTTCGGGTGGCGATAAGGGTCGATTTTCAGCAGCCTCTGATTCCGAATTTCGTTAAAAAAACTAACTCGCTCTAAATTGGACTTTGATTGAAAATCAAGAAGTTGGGCGTTTGCCTATATTATATAGGTAACAATATGGAAACGAGCGGACTTCTGCTCGTTTCTGTATTTTGCAATATGCAAAGAACGCCTCAATTCGGGGACAAAGATACGACAATTTTCTAAATATCCCATAACTAGCAAGGAGAAATTTACGGAATTTAGAACTTTTTGAGTTAAATCTGATGCTTACCAACAATATGTATCCAAAAACAAACAGCAGTATTCGGATATAGCTTATCCGAATACCTGCTGCCATAACGTTTTGTTGCTGACGATGATTCTGACATCGGCTTTCATGTACTTTTGCAACACAGGGGACTTTTGTCCCTGTGTACTCACAGTGGCTATAGCCATAAAATAGTTACCATCTTCCCTATGTATGAGCCTGGCTTTATGGCTTGTGATGTCGCAGTTATAAGATGCATTATCGTTGCCCTCGAAAGATACATGAGCCGTCCTTGGCTCATTGAAAAGATACAAATACTTGTATGGCACAAACACTTGCACTGTTCTTTGATTGATGACCTCACCATTAGCCTCTATGGATATAGGATAAGGTATCTTGTAGAAAGCAACTGCGAGGGCGAGGACTATTATCGTAATGACAACCGTTCCCAAGCTGACGAGGCGAGGAGGAACCTTGCCTATCACGTTCCTCACCTTCTCGCTTCTCAACTCGATATTATCTGTTTCTTTTTCTTTCTGTTCCATGTCAAAAGCATTTTAGTTTCCCAATTCCAACTGATTCTTCACAAGATTATAGTATGCTCCTCGCTTGGCTGTCAGCGATTCATGATTGCCAACTTCAACCACATTTCCATGGTCGATGACCACAATTTGGTCGGCATTCTTCACCGTACTCAGGCGATGAGCCACAATCACAACAGTCTTGCCCTTGTAGAACTTATCCAAGTTCTCCACGATGCTTCTCTCGTTGTTAGCATCTAGCGAGTTGGTTGCCTCGTCAAGGAAGATATAGTCAGGATTCTTATACACCGCCCTCGCTATCAAGATGCGTTGTTTCTGTCCCTGGCTCAGTCCCACGCCATCACGTCCAATCTTGGTGTTGAACTTCAGAGGCAAAGCCATCACATAATCCTTGATACAAGCTATCTCGGCTGCTTTTAGCAACCGTTCCTTGTCTATGTCACCATCATCAACGGCTATGTTACGTGCGATACTCTCCGAGAAGATGACACCTTCCTGCATCACAACGCCACATTGTCTGCGCCACCATTTCTTGTTGAGCTTGTTGATGTCTGTATTGCCTATGTTGATTTGTCCTTCCAAGACAGGATAGTAACCAAGCATCAAACGGATGAGGGTGGTCTTTCCACTGCCAGATGCGCCAACGATGGCTGTTACCTTACCTTGCGGAATGTGAATGCTCACATCGTCTATGGTTTTGCGCAAAGCATGTGGGTCGTACTTGAACATGATGTTCTTGATGTCAATGCCCTCATTCTTATCTTCAATAGAAGTTAGCAAGCCTTCCTTTCCATTCTCATCATCCATCTGGTGAATCTCGTTGATTCGCTCCAAGCTAATCTTCACATCTTGTAGAGAATAGAAGAAGTTCATCAGTTGCTCCACTGGTGAGTTGAGCTGTCCGATGATGTATTGCACGGCAAGCATCATACCGAGTGTCATTTGCCCATGAATCACGGCGGTTGCAGCGACTACCGTAATGATGATGTTCTTCACCTCATTAATAAAGATGCTTCCTGCCTCCTGAGTCTGTTGGAGTTTGAGCGACTTCATCTGCACGCCGAACAAGTCAGCTTGTGTGTCCTCCCATTCCCATCTTCTGCGTTGCTCACAACCCTGTAATTTGATTTCCTGCATAGAAGTGATAAATTCATAAGTCTTGTTATTATTGATGGCTTGCTGCTCAAACAGTTCATAATCAAGAACCTTTCTTCGTTTCAAAAACAAGGTCATCCATACACCATAGAGGATGCTTCCCAACAAGAAGATGACAAACACCAATTTGTTGTAGAAGAACAGAACCAATGAGAACACCACAAAGGTGAATATTACAAAAGTTATGTTGAGAGTCTGCTGTGTCAAGAAAGTATTTACTCGACTATGGTCGTTCATTCTCTGCATCAAGTCGCCCATGAGTTTCGTGTCAAAGAAAGACATCGGCAACTTCAATAGCTTGATGAAGAAGTCGCTCACCAACGATATGTTGATGCGCAGTGATATGTGGAGCAACAGCCATCTGCGGATAAAGTCAATAGCCGTTCTACTGATTGTGAGCATTAACTGTCCCAACAGTATAAGCCAAACGAATCCTATGTTTTGGTTCTTGATACCAACATCCACGATGGATTGGGTAAGGAATGGCAAGACAAGTTGCAAGAGACTACCGACAAATAGCCCCAATAATAACATAATGTACAAATACCTATATTTCAATATGTATTTCCACAAAACATGCTTGGATTTGTTTGAGTGATATTTGTCTATATGAAAGTTTTCCAGCTTTTCTGTAGGAGTCAGCAATAACACAGTCCCCCTCGTTCCTTGCTGTTCTGTACTAATCCAATGTCTACAAAAGTCTTCGAAAGTTAATTTTAGCAATCCTTTTCCTGGGTCTGCAATGCAAAAAACTTCTTTTTTACTAATCTTAAATAATACAACAAAGTGGTTCTGGTTCCAATGTAAAATACAAGGCATTTGTGCTTCTTTCAATTGTTCAACAGTATACAATTGCCCTTGGCAATTGAAACCAATTTCATTTGCAGCCTCTGTAATAGCAAACATTGAGACGCCATTTTTCCCTATATGTAACATTTGTGAAACATATTCTAAGGAACACTTGACACCATATGAATTGACAATCATTGCCAAACATGCAGCACCACACTGCATGCCATCGTGTTGCTTTATGAAATGTATTTTATTCATTCTTTATATCGTTAGTTTTACCGAGCAGACACACTCCCTTCCCCTCAGTTGATAATTATATGTGAAAGTGTTGACGGAATTGTAGATGGTGTAGCCATATTGATGTTGGTTCAGAATGTTTCTGATGTCAAGGGATACCTTTACCGCTTTTTTTCGATAAGACAAGCCCATATCCAATAGAGCCATCGTCTTGGTCACATCTTTCGTCAACTCATTTTTTACAATATCTGTAGATGTGTCAAATACGAAGCCATCAAAGGGCATGATTTTCAAAGAAACCTTGTGCTGTTGGCTCAGATAGCTGTCGTTTTGATAAGCAGCATAAAGATAAGTCTTGGCAAACATGCCATTGTAATCCAACTCTACGTATTTGCAAGGTTGCGATGTCAGATAAGGAGAGAACGTCAAGCTTTTCCATGTATATTTCTGTTGATAACCATTCTGCAAGGTCATTTGCCGTCTCCACTGATAGCCACCGTTCAAGGAAATCTTGGTCTTGATGGACTCTATGAATTTGGTAATGCCTACTTGCCCTATGAGACTTTTTGCTGTGTTTGGGGCATATACCTTCGACATGGTTACGAGCGTATTGCTTGCATCCTGGCTTGCCAGAATGTTGCTTCTCTCTTGATTATACAGAATATCAGCATTGAAGAACCACATTTTCAGCGGTATCTTATAGTCGTAATGCAACGAGGCGTTCAAACTCTTGTTATCCGCCAAGATGCCCGAACCCATCTTCATGGAAGTATCATCGATTCGGACAGGAGATTTCAAGAAATCCAAGATGTCTCCGAATGTACGGGCGTAGAATATGTTGGTACGAAGCACTGAGCGAGAAGTGAGCTTATAGTTGCAATACATACTTGGGCAAACAGAAAAATACCAAGAGCCAGAAGAAGATGCAATCATGTGGTCTCTGTGAGCTATATAGTCCATGCGCACAGGCACTTCCAAACGTAAGACATATCTGTATTGAAAATGCGAATATTCATATTGTGGAGCCAATGCCACTCTGAGATTTTGCATACTCACATCGTTGCTTTCATCCATAGGATGTAAAGTCGTCTGTACTTTATCCATGTAATAGTTCAGTAATATCGGCAAATAGATACGTGAATTACGATGCTTCTTAGACAGAGAGAGTGTGTTCTCTGTGCGGAAACTTTGCCCATTGGCATTCTGTACAACAGCATCTTTCGTTTCTTTGTCAAGAGCTACCTTTCCCATGGGAGAACCTTGGTATGAGACAACCGACGTCAACGACCATCGCAAGTCCTTGTGATGCCATAATGTAGAAAACTTGTTGTTCAGAAAGAACTCTCGCATGGTCTGCTTCTGGTTAAAGAGCGTGCCGTTTTCCCTTGTCGGCAACTCTGATGTCAAGAAAGAGCCAACGCCCGACAAAGTGTTGACGAGATAAGTCTTGTCTGAGTTGTCTTTGTATTCCAACTGAATGCTTGGGCGATGCACAGATGACAGAGGTGAATATGCTTGTGAGATAACGATATTGTTTTCCGCATCGGTATAGCTTCTAGTCAAGCTATAGTCATATTGACTTTTCGCATAGCTATATCCGACATTTCCCTTAATGGTAACATCCTTTCTAATCTTCCTCAATATGTTGAACGACAACAAGCGGTCAGTTGGTGAGGCATACCTATCCACCTCAATGGGAGGAGTGGAAGCGGAAATGTTTCCCAGCAAACTTGACACTGTAGATACAGTTTCCTTGCTATCGAAATGGTTCGTTCCTTCATTCAATGCGAACTGACTGATGTTGCCTGCTTTTAGCGAAGCCAACATTTGGAAGTTTGACTTGAAGAGCATTCCCGCACCATTCACTTCATACAAGGTATGCTTGCCAGCACCGAGCGAAACGCCATAAGAGCCTACAGGCTTGAACTTAGCCTTGTTGCTCATATTCACGTTGATAGCAACGTTGTCTGAAAAAACATCCTTGTCGGCTTTTACTGCCTGATGGTTGTTGAGCACTTGGACGGAGTTGACAAAGGAAGCAGGTATGTTGGTTGTGGCAATGTTATATCTTCCCCCCAACAAGTCCATGCCATTGATATAAAAGTTGGAAATCTCCTTGCCCAGATATTTGATGGAACCTTTGTCACCAACTTCGATTCCTGGAAGTTTCTTCATGGCATCCTTCAGCGTATAGTCGTTCTTTCCGATATATGAGGCTAAGTTGTAAGACAAGGTATCACCACGCTGATAGATGGCAGGGGCTTTTACGACAACTTCCTTGAGGGCTGTTGACTTCTCCTTCAGATTGAAGTTACACGCTTGTGAGAGATTCTTGATTTCCTTCTTGGCTTTCTCATATCCGATGGCTTCGGCTGTAATAGTTATCTGCTTGGCATCGGTCTTGAAAGTTATCTTGTAAGAGCCATTTTCTGCCGTTCTCGCAAAACCAAGCGTTGCCTTGTCGGCATTTATTCTAACGATGACACCTTCCAAGTTCGTGCCTGTGGTATCACGCACAACTCCTGTAACCACACTTTGTGCAAAAGTGCAGTTACAGAAGCAAGCCAACATCATCAAAAACAAAAATCTTCTCATATACCAAAATCTCCTTTTGTCTATTTTAATTCGAGAGGAACATATCCGTTAGGGCGCATTCTCAGCACCACACCATTAACCAAGGCACTGTGTCCACCATCCTCATACTTCTCGATAGTCATCTCACTGATGGATTCAGCAGGTATGTTGACCAGCGGATTTTGCTCAAACTTGTTCTTCGACTTGATGAATTGTTCCCTTGAGGTCTTGATGGCATTGGCGTATGGTTTCAAGTTCATAGGAGTGCTCGACTTGCGGAAAGTGATTGCCTTGAACTGATGTATGCCTTCAGAATCCTTTGCCGCCAATACCAACCCTGGCAGACCACAAAGTTTCCAAGGACCAAAAGACACAGGTATCTCGGTGGAATACCAAACCATCCAAGTTCTACCGCCATATTCTCCCACCGCCTTCTGGCAAGTATATCCGCAGATGGTGTCTGTATCCTCGTCAAAATTCCAAACAATCGGTGTGCCACTCTCCGCATAGCTGTAGTAATTAGGCGTAATGACACTATAAACAGACAGCTTACCCTTTGGCACATTTTGAGAGACAGACTGGTCGAAGAACATATCGTTTCTCATTTCTTGTGTCTTGAACTTCTGAATGTCTGTCTCTGGAGCTTTACAGGCAATGGCAGAGTCAGCTCGGAATGCAGTGTAATCGGAAAACATGGCTATGTTTCTGCCGATTTGCAAAATGGTAGAAGTTACATCCGAAGAACCTTTGTCATTCTTTACTTGATACTCGTATATACATTCGTATTCATCTACGGAAGTTGAACTGTTTTGTCCCATTATAGTAGGTGTCATACCTAAAAACAAAATAAGTGAAGTTAGTCTTATTATTTTCATATCTAAAAGTTTATTATGTCCATAAAATTAAATCCTTTTGGCAAGAAGTGTCCATTAAGCATAAATGAAGGGGTGGAGTGAATGTTATTATTCACACACCATTCTTTTTGCCTATCAATAAGTTGGTCTATAGACTTACGTTCTATATTTTTTGCACAGAATTTTTCCTCAAATAGCTTTTGGTCATAAACTCCAATCTCATACCAATTTTGAATAACATACATTGCCTTATTGGGATTCTGTAATATTGCAGAAACTAAAAGCTCCAATTTTTCATGCTGCTCTTTTGTCCAATATGCAAAAAACACATGTACTTTGATGGAATTACTTAAAGCCATAGCATTATACATGTTCAAGAAATCTAAAGCACAAGGAGCACATGTTGGATTCAATACAGCAACAAGATGCTTATGCGCATTTGTCTCTCCCCAATTAATACTATCCAAACATTGTGATATAGAATCTATATTTTGAGGGAAAGTATTTAACATCAATAAATATTGTTCTTTTAGATAATTATTACTTCTTCTAATATTTTCAGTTTGTACACACTTCCCCAATATATCTTTTGAATATTTTAACGAAAATGACAAATATACAATAAAAAGAAGAACACAACACATAACATCCCTAATATCAGAGTTCGAAAAATGCACATTTCCAAAATCTAAAGTACATATATTGAATACATTTAATACAAATATATCTGTTAGCAAACATAAGCATATAGGGCAAAATTTCTTCACCACGAAGATTTGTGTCCACAAACTCCAGGCAACAACAGGTATTGCTGATGCCCAAAATAATGTTGTAAATAATGTTGAAAGTTTTAAAAATACTATTAACGAGAAAAAGGTAGCAAAATATGCTGCACAAATATCAGCCAAGTCTATTATACCACCCAACCGATATTCTATATTACAATCAAAATGATGACTATTTGTGCATATTTTCTTAGCAATGTTTTTGCCTACATGCTGAGCCATAATGCAGTATGTGAGAAATCCTCCGATTCCACATCCTAAAAGATTCATGCAAATTGAAAAAATATTCTCATTTGCCAAAACAGAAAACGCACACAATACCAATAAGCCACAATAGCCCAATATTATATAAAGAGTTTGCAGTCTTTCCTCCTTTCTATGATTTTCATATTGAGGTTCACCACTATATTGTGTTTTCTCAAAGGCAAGAAAGGTACCATCCCACTTCTCAAAGAATGCATCTTTCTCTATATATGTATATTCATCTGTATATAGCTTATATATGTTTTCTTTGCAATTTTCAACAACTACAAAAGCATCATCTATTCTTGTGAGAAATGGAAGAATCTCATTTCCAAAAGTTTCCGTATTGGTAATTTTCCCTGCTTGTGTATCAATGCCATAAAGTCTAAGCATATTTGAAAATCCTAACAAATTAGTATTGTTAGGATTTTCCATATAAAGTTTATGCAAGAATGTGCATGTAAATTTTATATTTAAAAGAAATAATATATGCTTCAAAACATCCATGATTTTCTGTATTTAAATGTTTATTGCTATTTACCAAAGTGATACTTACAGTTGTCGAATGCCGTCGAATCAACATTGGGAGCTGATGAAAAATTCACTATTTCTAAATCCCAACAATTGGCAAATGCTTGATGACTGATTTTTTCAAGACTTTTGGGAAAATCCACACATTTTAGTTTTATACAACGAGCAAATGCAAAATGCTCGATGACCTTGAGATTTTTTGGAAACACTATTCTTTCTATGTTTTTGCAACCAGAAAAACATCTATCATTAATGACTTCCATATTATTTTTGAAAATCAGAGTTGTGATACCTTCACAGCAAGTAAATGCTTGTCTTCCAATCTTTATGACAGATTGCGGTATGGTAGATATAGAGACTTTATTGCAATCCCAAAAAGCCCACTCTCCTATTTCTGTTAAACTATCTGGTAAGGAAGCTAAAAGTAAATTTCTGTCCATATTAAATGCACTATTACCAATATATGTTACAGACGGGGGAATCTTTACCTGTTCTAACTTTTCACAAGTGTTAAAAGCCCTCTTCTCTATAATTTTTAATTGTGCTGGCAATATAACTTTTTTTATATGATTGTTCTTTTCAAAAGCCATCTCACCTATAATCTTAACTTTCTTTAGTTCTTTATGGCTGTTGAAATCTATGACAGAATCCTTTCCTAACCATTGCTTTAGACATAACCCATTAGGGGTTTCTGACAATGTATACTTTTTCCCATACGAAACAGAATGAGCCAATATAAGCAAAAATATAAAAATAAGTCTAAGCATATTAAGAAATTTAAAAATTAAGAAGAAAGTTCTGAGTCGAAACTCAGAACTTTCAACATTACTTAATTACTTAAGTCCACCATATTCTAAACATTCCTCAACACTAGAAACCACTTTCGTGTGTACAGAACCATCACTTTCATGAACTGTACAAGGGAAACTTTGTGTTGCTACCGCAGTACCACCACAAATGGAACGCAAATCTGCGTTTTCCATTGTGAACACTCTTTCTCCATTTTTAAAACTTACAATCATAATCTTTAGTTTTAAAATTAAACCATCAGTTAATTGCCTAGGATTCTACGTGTCTTAGAAGTTACGCCTTTTAAACAGACGGGGCTGTATCAACCTTGTGTAAAGGTTATTGGAACAATTGCACCAAAACAAAAGCAAACTGCAATTATTTGCCTCATTTTGTATTCCGAGTGCAAAGATATGAAGACTTTTTGAAACAAAGTAATTTTCAGAGAATATTTAAACTACATTAAACTATGTTGTACGTGATTACACTTTGCATAATAACGCTAAAATAGCATTTTCACTTACTTTTTTTTACGGTTTACTTGCATCTTTATTCTATTTGATTCATTAATAAGTTTCTTGCTACACTATCTTTATATGATGCTACCTCAACCATTTTATGGTGTTGATAGACAGAATCTTCATAAACATCAACTCTGGTTCTGAGCTTGTATATCACATCTTCATCTCGTTGCACATTGAAATGCTTTTCGATGTAGCGAATATTCGGCTCATCAGATGGAAGAACCATTTTCAATGCCCTATATTTCAAGTCTGCCTCCTCCCAATCTTGATGCTCTCGCCATTGGGTGAGATTGCCCCAAATGGAGAGGACAAGAGATAGAGCCAAGCCGCCAATGAAAAGAAGAACATACTTTGATGTAGGCTCGAAGCGATGGGTGACAAGTTTCTTCTGAGGTGAATTGTTCATCACTTCAAGTTTGTCTTGCAATGCCTTCGAGGAAACATCATTCCCTTGTCTCATCTGCTTGACTTCATCAACCAAGAACTTGCTTCGCTGCTCATTTTTGCCAAGTTCAACCTTAATAAGGTCAGCAAAAACGATAATGGCATCTCTTAATTTGGATATTTTACCTCTGACTTCCTCTTCTTTGATAAACATCGCATTGATTGACTTATCCAACTTGGTTATGTCATTATTTGCAGGAACGGTTTCCGCTCCTGCGTTCTTTGTGGAAGCAGAAAGTTCATCGACTTTCTGCTCCAATCTCTCAACTGTGCCGTAGATGGCTTCCAATAATTCTTCTTTCATATTTCTGATGTTGTTTGGTTTGTAACTTGCATCAAAGGCTAAAGCCTCTTCTGCGTTTCTTCTTTTTCTTCTTGGCTGATTCGTCCTCTGGGAAAGACTCAAAGGTCTGAGCGTTGGCAGAAGCAAAAAGTCCAATGGAAGAAATGCCGTCCCAAGGGTTTTGACTGCTCTCCGATATGGATGGTTCCTGGTTGTTCTTGTGATTGCCTTGCTCGTATTGCTGAGCAGATTTGGCTCTTGCTGATAAAAGGTTCTCCGTTCCCTCTAATCTCGCATTTAGTTTGCCAAAGCTATAGTCTCGGCTAATCTGCGTACCCTTGAAGCTATATCCATCCTTGCAGAAACGGATGCCTTGCACCTTGGTTTGCTCCTTATCCTTATAGACAAACTCTAAATGAATACCTCGTTTTGCAAGCTCGCTCTTGAACTTCTGCCAACTATCTGAGTTATTCAAGGCACCTTTAACTGCATTGTGAATCTCGTATTTGGCACGCTCCGCATTGCGCAATTTGCGAGTGTTAGTCTTGCTCTTGTCCGTTCCGTAACTAAGTCCATACTTGGATTTTAGAGCCTTGGTAACTTGCTCATTACGTCTGTAATCATTCCTGTCTGATATGAGTTTGCCCTCGTTATTGATGCGGTTATATACTATATGGCAATGTGGATTGTCCGTGTTGTGATGCCTTACGATGATGAATTGAGTATCTTTTATCCCCATCATCTGCATGTATTCAAGGGCTATCTTAGCCATGAATTCATCCGTCAAACGTGGCTTGTCCTCTGGCTTGAAGCTCAAAGCTATGTGCCCAACAGGCTTCTTAATCCTTGGATTTAGTTGCCTTTGTAGCTCGAAACTTTGCGTCATCTCGGCATTCGTACCGAGCAACACGCCATCCGAGACGATGATTTTCGCCTCGTCCTTGCCTGTAACATAGCGGATGCAACCAGCAAATGAGCTGCCCTTCTTTAGCTTGCCTATCATGTGGCATCCTCCTTTCTGCCCATACTGCTTGGCTTCGGTTTATAACTTACTTGGCGATACTCGCCAAGGATGGCTTTCAATCTTCTCAACAAGTCCACCACATACACATGGGTTTCGTGGAAACCTCTCTGATGCGACAGCTTGGTAAGTTGGTTGAGGTTGTTCGCCATACCGATGAGGTTCTTGGCAATGGCAACCGTATCTGTGTTGTGTCCGCTGACCACCTCGCCGTTCAAGGTGGACTCACGGATGTACTCCGCCAACTTGCGGTTGGCTTTCCTCGCCCTCAGTCTCAAAGCCTCGTAGCTTGGCTTCGAGAACTTCACCGTGACAGACTTCGACAGCTTGCGAACCCTGCCTGTAGGCGGTCTTCCGCCCTTTTTCCTATTCTGTTCCTGTATGTTTGTCATTCGATATACTGTTTACAGTTGGTACACTCACTTTCTGCGACCGCCGGGAGCAAAATTCCTCCGCCCTCATGGTGGAGCGAGGCGTTTTGGGGTTCCCAAAACATAACCTCGCTCCCTCTCATAACACGTTAGTTGGAACTACAGCCTTTCAGCTATCCACGTCCAAGGTCGCAGACCTTAATTCTCACAATTTGCGCCAAGCCTCGAAGTCCTCTTCATAAAGGCTTAGGTGGTGGCGCACGATGTTCTCGATGATGCCCGATACGCTCATGCGTCTCCCTCCGAGGATGCGGACGACACGATCAAGACGGTCTCGTACATCGGAACTGACGAAGACTGGCTTGCGGTCGTCAATCCTTGGAACCTGGAGGAAGGTCTGCTGATACTCCTCCAATGTCGCCTTGCGCTGCTTGCCACTGATGCGCTTCTGCGGATTCGGTGGCGATTGAGCCTCGTTTGTTAGCTCGTCCTCCATACAGGAGGTTGTTGCAGCCACATTCTCTGTCACAACTTCTAAATCGGAGTTCTCCACCTCTTCAAAGAAAGAGCTATGTTCTTGGGCATAGTCTTTACCATAAGTGGATGATTGAAGCGAAGCCACCACCTCCTGTGTCATTTTCTCCTGCTGTTCAGGAGACATTTTCGTTTCTTTTGTTCTTGCCATAGCTTATGCTGTTTTATTTGTTAGTATAGTGGTCACGGTTTGCACCATTGACCGATTGTCGGGTGCAAAGTAAGTGTACTGAGTGCAGCCATGCAACTGATTGGGTGTAACGTGGCAATTTAGTTGTGGCTTGCTTATTTGCATACCGAGATAGTTGTGAGAACTTCAACGTATTTCTCAACTCATCATTGTTCATGTATTCGTTGCAGTCGTGCAAGTTTTTCTTGTTGTTTTTGGCGTTGAAGTCGGCAAACCCTGGCAACATACTGCCACAGAAATTGAAAACGCTTGTTTTTAGATTGCCGTGCCTTATCTTTGCACTCACAAACGTGGAGCACTGCATATGCGTGGAGCTTTGCGACATAAACATAGTATTAACTTAGAAAAAAGAAAAGTATGGGATTCATCGTATTCGAGGAAGAGGCATTCAACTATCTTGATGCCCAGTTGGAGAACTTCGTGAAGCGCATGGACAGAATCCGTGAGCGCAGTGAGGACAAGACCATGAACAAGTGGCTCGACACGCAGGACGTGTGTCAGACGCTCAACATCTGCCCACGGACAGTGCAGACGCTTCGGGACAACGGAACTTTGGCTTATACGCAAATCAGCCACAAGACCTACTACAAGCCGGAGGACGTGATGGCTATCGTAGCGGTAGTGGAGGACAAGAAAAAGGACATGCGCTTTCGCAAGCGCACAGGTTAGGCTGTCAATATACAACAGCCACTTAATCCAAAGCAGCAAGTAAACCGAGTAACGTAAGTATCAACAATAAAACGAGACAACTATGAGCAATGAAGTAATGACAAAAAACAGCGAGTGGATGAACCACATCGTGAACCACCTCAACCGAATGGTTGACAATTTTGAACGTGCCGTGATGAACTACCGCCCCATGCTTGACGGTGAGCGCTTCATGACGGACAAGGAGCTTTGCGCCAGGCTGCAACTGAGCCGAAGAACCCTGCAGGACTACCGAAACAACGGTGTCATCCCGTATATCCAGCTTGGCGGAAAGATACTCTACCGCGAGTCCGACATTCAGAAGATTCTGATGGCTAACTATCGTGAGGCGTACAGAATGAAAGGTGTGTAGGAGAATGTCCTTGATGAGTGTGTGAAATGAACAAGGCGACAACGTATAACTTACCGAGTGTGGCTGTTATAGGTTGTCGCCTCGTTTTATTGGCTATACCGAGTTGTTCGTGTTTGCCGGGTATCATTTGTGTTACCTGTATAAATCTAATACCATGCTAAAACACACTGCGGAGGTTCGCCCAAGTGGCTGGAGGCGCAAAGCCTCCAAGGAACGTTGCTTTATGGCAGGTCTATGCCATTGGATTTTTGTTCCTTTCTCGCTTGGCAATAAGCTTATCCATGTCATTTGAAATCTTCTGCTCCGTCACCTGCGCATAGACCTGTGTGCTTGTAATGTCTGCGTGTCCCATCATCTTGGCTATGCTGCCGATGGGAATGTCCTCGTTGAGCATCAAGACTCCGAATGTATGGCGGCTGGCGTGGAATCCCAACTTATTACTTATGCCAAGCACCATTCCAAGGGTATGCACATCAAGATAGATGTCTTTCTTCTCACCCAGTGGAAAAACAGGCTTGCTGTCGTCCGTGGTATTGTAGAGCGAAAGAATCTTCTCGGCTATCGGATGGAGTGGCACGAAGAACTCCACGCCTGTCTTCTCTCTTTCCTTGCGGATGAACTTCCTACCCTCGGAGTTCTCACTGATATGGCGAGGGTACAGTTTCTTTACATCTATATAGGATAAGGAGGTGAGCGAGGCAAAAATGAAACATCTGCGTGCAAGCTCCGTTCGCTCGTCAGCCATCGGGGTAGAGAGCATCTTGATGAAGTCTGCCTTGCTGATATGGGTCATCTTCGGGGCTGCCTTCTTCTCATACCCTATCTTGACTATGGGATTGAAGCGGATAATGCTCCTGTCCACTGCCTTGTACATCAACATGTTCAGCCAGAGAAGGCAATGGTTCACGTAGCTGTCGATACGTCCCTGGTCTCGTTTCAGGAATAGCTTGTATTCCTCCCCGAAATTCTCGTCTATGTCCTCAAAGGCGATGTCGTCCTTATCCAACGAATGGACAAAGTCTCTCAGGTTCTTCTGCCATGTCCGCTTGTGCAGAAAGGTTTGTCTGGCTTTTGCGGTTCGATACCATTCTACGATGGTATCACCAAAGTTCAGCAAGAACCTTCCTGTCGTGTCCTTGTCCTTCAACACTGCCTTCAGCATTTCCACGGTGATGATGCCGTTGGTGGAAAGAAGTGAGTTGTATTTATCCTTGACCTCAGCAAGGAAACTTGCCAATCGTCCGTTGTCCCTTGCGTTCCGTACCTCTCCCTTCTTGGCGTTCCACTCCTGTGGGGTACAGGATATGCCTGTGGAAATGGCTGCGCTTTTGCCGTCAACGGTGATGCGGCAAAGTATGTTGGCTGTTCCGTCTGCCTTCACCTTCTGTCTGTTGATGTAAGGCAAAATTGAAAATGTACTTCTGCTCATAGTTGTTGTCCTTATAATATAATAATGTGGTTGAACTGTAAAAAGAAAAGTTGAAAGCCCTGTTCATAATGCGAGAACGAAGTCCTTCTCGGTTGCAGCGATGAACTTGTCCATGTCCTCAAACAGCTTCTTTTGGGTCACTCTCGCATACCGCTGCGTCATCTTCACATCCTTGTGACCGAGCATCTTGCAGATGGTCTCCATCGGCACACCTGCCTCCAGCGTAATGAGGCTGGCGAACGAGTGTCGTCCCGAATGGTAGGAATAGGTCTTGCTCGTTTCCGCCAACTTGCAGATGGTGATGAGATCGATACGAACACGATTCGTGCTCAGCAATGGAAAAAGGGTATCTCTTGCCTCGTCCTCGTATTTCGCCATCAACTCCAACGCTTCGGGCAGGAGTTTCACCCTGGCAAGTGTTCCGGTCTTCTTGCGGTTATAGATGAGCCATTTGTCACCATCCTCCAACACCTTGACATTGGCTTTCGTGATGGAAACGGTGTCTATGAAGGCTGTTCCTGCATAGCAGGCGAAAAGAAACAGGTCACGGCTAACGGATAGTCTCGGCTTGTCTTCGGGCAGTTCCACATCACGGATTTTTATGAAATCAGACATGCTGAGAGCCTTGGGTGTCATAACCCTTGGAGTGCCAACCCGATAATGGGCGAACAGCAGGTTCTTGCACAGGCCTCGCTCAAAGGCGATGCGGCACATCTTCTTGAAGAGCGACACATAGATGGTGATGGTTCCTGATGAAAAGCCTTTCTCGTCAAGCAGGTAATGGTGAAAGTCACTGATGAAAGGCTCGGTCAGCTGTCCGAAAGCCAAATCAGTCAACCTATACTTCTCCCCGATGAACTCAGCGAGATTCTTGCGAATCTTTCTGTAAGTCCAGACACTGCTCTTCGACATATCGATGCCCTCATGGGTGCTGAGTTCACTGATATGCTCGTCCACGAAGGAGAGAAGGGTGGTCTGTGTCTTGACGCTGCCCTGCAAGGCCTCCTTGACATCCTTAGCCTCGAAGTCCGTTCTCTTTTCCACAAGCACATCGAAAGCCTTTTGGATGGAAAGCAACAACTGCCCGATGTCCTTGTTGGTTTCCACGGCTTCCTTGCTCTTGCCCTCCAATCGGCTGGCACGAGAATTCCAAAGCGATGGAGTGCAAGACAACTTGCAGGAGAACTGCGCCATAGTCCTGTTCACCGTGATGCGTCCCATGATGGGAGCTTTTCCATTCTTGTCCATTCCGCTCTTTTTCAGGTAGAGCAACACCTTGAATTTTTCGATTTTCATAACGCTTACATTTTGAGTGTGCAAATATAATCATTTTGTAAGCGTTCCTTGATACGCAAAACATTGAGAATCAGCGCAATAAAATCCGTTAATGCCCAAAGTTGCCTTTCCGCATTGTTACCTGCTTTGCATAGGTAACTGTGGCTCACGATTTAGTAACTGAACTACTTCAATATTCCTCGCTCGCTTGCTTTATGTCGATTTGGCAACTTTGTGCAAATCTGCTCATTCCCAACTGTTTACGTTCCAACCTCTCTTATTCTCCTTTGGCTGCTTTAGAGCTTTATGTTAATAAAGCTAACTCGCAATTTTGTGTGCTGAGAAACATAGTCTTTTGTGCTAAGAAACATAGTTTTGTAAGAGAGAACAAGCATCGTTTGATAACAATAACAATAACAGTTTTATTTTCCGAGGGAAGAAAAAGGTGTAAGGAAATTTTATATATTATATATAAATATATATAATATATAACTTTAATTCTTACTTCTTTTCCGCTAGGGTGATGGAGCGGAATTTAAAACTGTTATTGTTATTGTTATCAATTGCAGTTTCACGTCATTCCTCAGCGGAATCAGCGAAGATGATAACAATAACAATAACAGTTTTGTTTTCCGCAAAATGAGAGGGTGCATCTGAAAGCCATCAAGGCTTTTGATACACCCTCTCGGTTTATATAATCAAATCTGATTCAGACTGGCTTCAGAGTTTATTTCTCCAAAAGCTTCTTGCTCATGTTGAGTGCAGCCTTCCGTCCATCTCCCATGGCGAGAATCACGGTGGCACCACCTCGCACGATATCGCCTCCGGCATAAATCTGCCCGATGGAACTCTGCATTTCGTCATTCACGGCGATGGTGTTCTTTCTGCCAAGTTCCAGACCCTCGATGCTCTGAGGTACCAGTGGGTTAGGACTCACACCCACGGCTACAATCACCTGATCGCATTCCAGGGTGATGGTCTTGCCTGTAGTCTCTGGGCGACGGCGACCGCTGGCATCTGGCTCGCCAAGCTGCATCACATCCAGCACCACAGCCTTTACGGCACCCTTCTCGTCAGCCTCATACTCCTTAGGGTTATGCAGGGTGAAGAAGTTGATGCCTTCTTCCTTGGCATGCTTCACCTCTTCGAGACGGGCTGGCATCTCTGCCTCCGAACGGCGATATACCAGGGTTACCTCGGCTCCCAGACGCTTGGCGGTGCGGCAGCTGTCCATAGCAGTGTTTCCGCCGCCTACTACCACCACCTTCTTGCCCAGGTTGATAGGGGTATCGGTATGAGGATTGGCAGCATCCATCAGGTTGACACGGGTAAGATACTCGTTGGATGACATGATGTTCAAGGCATTCTCGCCAGGGATATTCATGAAGTTAGGGAGTCCGGCTCCCGAACCTACGAAGATGCCCTTGAAGCCCTGCTGCTCCAAATCCTTTACGGAAATGGTCTTGCCCACGATGCAGTCGGTGATGAATTTTACGCCCATCTTCTGGAGATTCTCAATCTCCACATCCACGATGGCATTTGGCAGTCGGAACTCCGGGATGCCATATTTCAACACGCCGCCTATCTCGTGCAGAGCCTCGAACACGGTGACGCTGAATCCCTTCTTCGCCATATCGCCTGCAAAGCTCAATCCGGCAGGACCCGAACCTACTACGGCTATCTTGATGCCGTTTGCCGGGTCGCATTCCGGTACGGAGATATTGCCGCTCTGACGCTCGTAGTCAGCTGCAAAACGCTCCAGATAGCCGATGGCTACGGCTGGCTCGTTCATCTTGAGATGTACGCACTTGCTCTCGCACTGCTTCTCCTGCGGACAAACACGACCGCAAACGGCTGGCAGGGCTGAGGTGTTCTTCAGAACCTTGGCGGCGGCTAGGAACTGGCCACGCTCGATGTTCTTGATGAAGGATGGGATGTTGATGCTCACTGGGCAGCCCTCCATGCAGGTAGGCTTAGGACAGTCGAGGCAGCGCTTTGCCTCGGTGAGTGCCATCTCCTTGGTCAAGCCGATGTTCACTTCCTCGGTGCGGGTGGTAGCACGATATGCTGGGTCTAGCTCCGGCATCTTGACGCGCTGGATGGCGGTGCGCTCCTTGGCTTTCATTGCTGAGCGCAGCTCCTTGCGCCACTCGGCATTACGGTCGGTAAGTTCTTCTATGGATGCATCGGTAGGTTCCACATCCATCGTCACGTCTGTGGTCTCCTTCTTCTTCTTCTCGGCATCCACTGTAGCCAGATGTTCCTCGAAGTGCTCCATCTCCTCGCGCTCCACATCCTTGAAAGTGCCCATGCGCTTGAACATCTCATCCCAATCTACCTGGGCGCCATCAAATTCAGGACCGTCGATGCAGACAAACTTGGTCTTGCCGCCGATGGTTAGACGGCAGGCTCCGCACATGCCGGTGCCATCCACCATGATGGTGTTGAGCGATACATCGGTAGAGAGATTGTATTTCTGGGTGAGGAGGCAGCAGAATTTCATCATGATAGGAGGACCGATGGCGAACACCTTGTCGATGTGCTCCTGGTTGATGAGCTTTTCGATGCCTACGGTTACCACACCTTTCTCGCCGTAGCTTCCGTCGTCGGTCATGATGATGAGTTCGTCGCTGGATGCACGTACCTCATCCTCCATGATGACGAGGTCTTTGCTTCTACCTGCAATCACGCTGAGCACACGGTTGCCTGCGGCCTTTAGCGCCTTGATGATAGGGAGCATAGGAGCCACGCCCACGCCGCCACCGGCGCAGATTACGGTGCCGAAGTTCTCGATGTGGGTAGGGTTGCCAAGTGGTCCCACCACGTCGTGAATCTCGTCGCCCTCGTTCAGGGCGCAGAGCTTGGTAGAGGAGAGACCTACCTTCTGTACCACCAGCGTGATGGTGCCTTTCTCGATATCGGCATCGGCGATGGTAAGCGGCATGCGCTCGCTGTTGTTATCTACACGGATAATCACAAAGTTGCCAGCCTTGCGGCTCTTGGCGATGAGTGGAGCTTCCACATCGAAACGGAATACCTTTTCTGAGTATTGTATTTTCTTGATAATCTTGTTCATTGGCTACTAACTTTTTATGTTGAATATTATCTGTTCTTTCTCTTTCTTATTATTAGTTGTTATAAGTTTGCTCATGGTATAGAAAACGCAAAAGGATAACTGCGGCCGCCTTTATGGGGTAGCCGAAGTTATCCTCGTACAATATGTTTTATTTAAATTTTATCGAATGAATCGAATGAATCGATGTTTTATCGAATGAATCGAATTAATCGAAATTCTTGTCGTCGAGCATTTCGAATCCGCAGTAAGGAACCAATACCTTAGGTACGCGGATGCCCTCTGGAGTCTGGTTGTTCTCCAGGATGGTTGCTACGATGCGTGGCAAGGCGAGAGCAGAACCGTTAAGGGTGTGGCAAAGCTCAATCTTCTTGTCCTCTGCATGGCGGTAGCGGCAGTGGAGACGGTTGGCCTGGTAACTCTCGAAGTTAGATACTGATGAAACCTCCAGCCAGCGGCCCTGTGCTGCACTCCATGTCTCGAAGTCGTAGCAGATAGAAGATGTGAAGCTCATATCACCACCGCAGAGACGGAGGATGTGGTATGGCAACTCCAGCTTCTTCAAGAGACCCTCTACGTGGTCGAGCATCTCGTTCAGGCTCTCGTAAGAGTGACCTGGCTTGTCGATGCGTACAATCTCTACCTTGTCAAACTGGTGCAGGCGGTTCAAGCCACGAACGTCCTTGCCGTAGCTACCAGCCTCACGACGGAAGCAGGCAGAGTAAGCGCAGCGCTTGATAGGGAGGTCCTTCTCGTCGAGGATAACATCGCGGAAGATGTTGGTTACAGGAACCTCGGCAGTAGGGATGAGGAAGAGGTTGTCGAGATTAGCATGATACATCTGACCCTCCTTGTCTGGCAACTGACCTGTGCCGCGACCAGAATCCTCGTTTACAACGTATGGAGGCTGAATCTCCAGGTATCCGCTCTTGCGGGCCTCATCGAGGAAGAATGCCTCGAGCGCACGCTGGAAGCGAGCCATCTTGCCGATATATACAGGGAAACCGGCACCTGTAATCTTCACACCGAGGTCGAAGTCAACCAGGTTGTACTTCTTGAGAAGATCCCAGTGGCAGAGAGCGTCTGGGCCGAGGTTAGGCTTTTCGCCGCCTTCCTTTACAACCACGTTGTCGGCTGCATCCTTGCCCTCAGGTACCTGCTCGCAAGGGATGTTAGGGATTTCGAGCAACTGGTTGGTCATATCGTTCTGTGCCTTCTCCATGATCTCTTCAAGAGCCTTGGCGTCAGCCTTGAGCATAGCTACCTGAGCCTTAGCGCTCTCAGCTTCCTCTTTCTTGCCTTCCTTCATCAGGGCACCAATCTGCTTGGCAAACTGGTTAGCCTGCTGCTTGTTGTTATCCAGCTTCTGCTGAGCTTCGCGACGAATCTTGTCGTACTCCAAAACTTTCTCTACGGCCTCACGAGCATTTGGGAAATGCTTCTTTTCAAGACCTTTAACTACACGTTCAGTTTCTTCACTGATGAGTTTAAGTGTAAGCATAAAAATTCTTTTTAATATTAATTTCCTATTTTGAAGGCAAAATTACAAAAAATATTTGTGATAGCGCAAAAAAAAGCCAACTTTTTTGCAGAGAAGGGTAGAATTAAAGTTTTTTCGTGATTTTATGGGGTTAAGGAGCTTGGAAATAAACGAAGAAAGCCTGCTCTAGGTATGAGCAGGCTTCTATATTGTTTGTTTGGAATAGTTTTTTCTAAAACTTTAAAATTTAAGCGTCAGCTTTCTTAGTCTTCTCAGCGTAAACCTCTGGAGAGAGAACAGAAACTGTGCTCTTGTCCTTGCGGCCCTTGTGGAAGTAAACGATACCGTCTGCCAGAGCATACAATGTATCATCCTTACCCTGAGCTACATTCTCACCTGGGAAGTGCTTGTTACCACGCTGGCGAACGATGATGTTACCTGCGATGATGCTCTGACCACCCCAGATCTTAACGCCTAATCTTTGTGAAGCTGATTCACGGCCGTTCTTAGAACTACCAACACCTTTCTTATGTGCCATTTTCTAATTCCTCCTAATTTTAAGCGATTACAGATTTGATTGATACTTCAGTGAACTGTGCACGGTGACCGTTCTTCTTGCGATAGTCCTTGCGGCGCTTCATCTTGAAGACGATAACCTTGTCACCCTTAACGAGTGGGTTCACTACTTCTACTACTACTTTTGCACCCTCTACAGCTGGTGCACCGACAGTGATTGAGCCGTCTTTGTCAACGAGCAAAACCTTGTCGAACTCAACAGTCTGACCTGCCTCAACATCCTTGATGTGATGTACGAAGAGCTTCTTGCCCTCCTCAGCCTTGAACTGCTGACCGTTAATTTCTACGATTGCGTACATTTAATTATTTATATAAACGGGTTTTTCCGCGAGGCGTCCAGCTTCGTGCCGGATCTTGACCGAGCCCCAACGAACTTAACTTTTTCTGTAATATTTGCCCAATCCATGAGCATTCGGGGTGCAAAATTACTAACTTTCTTTGAAATAAGAGAATAGGGGAATGAAAATCTTTCTTCTTTTAGGAAGAATTAACAAAAAAGAGGGGTATTAACAAAAAAATGGCGTGGGGTTATTAACAAAAAAAAGCGATGACCTTCACAGGCTACCGCTCCAAATCTTCAATAGGTATTAGTCTTCTTAAGGTAAAAGATTGTTTTCAGGATAACTGCTGCAAAGATAAGACTTATTTTTCATATCGCCAAATTTTTTGCGATGTTTTTTTGCTCTATATCAAGTGTGTGGGAGCACAAATGCGATATTTAACTATCGTTCACATAAAGGAACGTAGAAAGGATGGCTACGGAAACAAAAAAAGCAGGAACTTTCACAAGCTCCTGCCCCGTCTGAGTAAAAGATTGAGAGGAGGATATTACCTCCCCATATAAAAATTATTTCTGATTCTTAATCTTCTCTACGTAAGCATCGATCACGGCCACGGCTGTGATGTTTACGATATCCTGTACACTGCTCTCTGAGTCAGTGAAGTGGATAGGCTTGTTCAAGCCCATCTGGATAGGACCGATGATCTCTGCCTCTGGGTTCAAGCCCTGGAGAAGCTTGTAGGCACCATTCGCACTGCTCAGGTTAGGGAATACCAATGTATTCACATCCTTGCCCTTGAGACGGGAGAATGGATACTTCTCATCGCGAAGATCCTTGTTGAGTGCATAGTTCACCTGCATCTCACCATCGATGGCGAGCTCTGGGAATTCCTTCTGCATCTCTGCCACTGCCTTCTTCACCTTTACAGGAGAACCGATGGCATCGGTACCGAAGTTAGAGTAGCTCAACATGGCCATTACCGGTTCCTCATTGAAGAACTTCACGGTGCCTGCAGACAACTTGGCGATATCGGTGAGGATATCCTCGTCTGGGTGACGGTTGATCAATGTGTCTGCAATATAATATACGCCCTTCTGGGTGTTAAGGATGTGCATGGTTCCGAAGGTCTTGTAGCCCTCGCGGATGCCGATTACGTCCTTAGCCACCTTGATGGTGTTGCTATACTTGGTGTAGAGACCTGTGATGAATGCGTCAGCATCACCCTGCTCAACCATAGACATACCGAAGTAGTTGCGCTCGTACATCTTATCGTATGCCTCCTCGAAGCTGTATCCCTCGCGGGCACGCTTCTCTGCCAGATGCTTGGCAAACTTGGCACGGCGACCCTGCTCGTTGTCGGCACGCATATCCACAATCTCGATGTTAGAGAGGTCGAGCTTCAAGCGGCTAGCCACACGGTTCAAACGGTCTGGGTTACCCAGCAGGATAGGCTCGCAGATGCCTTCGTTCTTAGCCTGAACGGCAGCCTTCAGCATGGTTGGGTTGCCACCCTCGGCGAATACCACGCGCTGTGGATGGAGACGGGCGGTATCATGGAGCTTGCGGGTGAGCTTGGTTTCCTGACCGAGCAACTGGCGCAATCCCTGCTTGTACTTCTCCCAGTCGGTGATAGGAGTGCGGGCTACGCCACTTTCCATGGCAGCCTTGGCTACGGCAGCAGAAACCTCGGTAATCAAACGTGGGTCTACTGGCTTTGGAATGAAGTACTTAGGGCCGAATGTAAGATCGTTGACGTGGTAAACGTCGTTAACTACATCTGGCACAGGCTGCTTGGCCAAATCTGCGATGGCATGAACGGCAGCCATCTTCATCTCCTCGTTGATGGCACGGGCGTGAACGTCGAGTGCACCACGGAAGATATATGGGAAACCGATTACGTTGTTAATCTGGTTTGGATAGTCTGAACGGCCTGTTGACATCAGTACGTCTGGACGGCTGTCCATAGCGTCCTCGTAGCTGATTTCCGGCACAGGGTTGGCGAGTGCGAATACGATAGGGCTGGCTGCCATCGAGCGGATCATGTCCTTGGAAAGCACGTTACCCTTGCTGAGGCCTACGAATACGTCGGCACCCTTCACAGCCTCTTCGAGTGTGTGAACGTCACGGCGGTCGGTAGCGAACAGCTTCTTCTGCTCTGTCAGGTTCTCACGGTCGCTGGTAATCACGCCCTTAGAGTCGAGCATCACGATGTTCTTAACCTGTGCACCGAGAGCTACGTAGAGCTTGGTACAGCTGATGGCAGCAGCACCGGCACCATTCACCACAATCTTCACGTCGGCAATGTTCTTGCCGGCTACTTCGAGGGCGTTCTTCAAACCTGCTGCAGAGATGATGGCAGTTCCGTGCTGGTCATCGTGCATCACTGGGATGTCGAGGGACTTCTTCAGTCGCTCTTCGATGTAGAAGCACTGAGGAGCCTTGATATCCTCCAGGTTGATACCGCCGAATGAAGGAGCGATTCTCTCCACGGTCTCGCAGAACTTCTCTGGGTCTTTCTCGTCGATTTCGATATCGAATACATCCACGCCGCCGTAAATCTTAAACAGCAGTCCTTTTCCTTCCATCACTGGCTTGCCGCTCATGGCACCGATATCGCCGAGTCCGAGCACGGCAGTACCATTACTGATTACTGCAACCAGGTTGCCCTTGTCTGTGTACTTGTAAACGTCGTCTGGGTTTTGCTGAATCTCCAGGCATGGATATGCCACGCCAGGTGAGTAAGCAAGGCTCAGGTCTGTTTGTGTGTGATAAGGTTTTGTTGGTTTAACCTCAATCTTACCAGGACGGCCACTTTCGTGATATTCAAGAGCCGCCTCTTTCGTGATTTTTACCATAACAATATATTGGTTTAAAGATTTAATTTCTTACAGATTGGCGCAAAACTTGCGCGTTTCCTAAAAGTTTGTGCAAAGGTAATAAAAAACTTATGAAAATAAGATGGTTTTTTGTTTTTTTTTGTATCTTTGCACAAAAAAATCCTGTTTAGGTGTGAAAATGTCATATAGATATTGCAATTAACAAGTTAAAGAAATGGTAGAAAATAAGCAAAATAAACTGGAATTGCGTGATAAAATCATTGCGTTTGCCATGCCCGAGTTTTATAAGCGTGGGGTGAAGGCAGTGAAGATGGACGAGATTTCCGTGGAACTCCATGTGTCTAAGCGTACGGTTTATGAAATCTTCGGCGATAAGGAGGAGATGCTGATTGCGGGCATCAAGGCAAAGCATGAGGAGATGAAGCGGAAAGTGGAGGCTTATGCCTCGGCGAAGGCGAAGAATGTGATTGATGTCATCAGTTATGTTTATCGCCAGCAGATGGAGTTGAACAAGATGGTGGGTGTGGTTTTCTATGAGGAAATCCACAGGATGCCGCGTGTGGTAAAGTTTTTGCAGGAGTTGCGTGCCCAGGAACGTGATGATAGCCTTCGCTTCTTCGAGGCGGGAGTGAGTGAAGGGCTCTTCCGTGCCGACGTGAATTATGAAATTCTGATAGATACGGCCAATGTGAGCATGGAGGAAATCATGCATAGGCAGCTTTATCGCAAGTATTCGATGAAGGATTTGTTTGCTCATCATTTCCTCATCGTGATTCGGGGTCTCTGCACGGAAAAAGGTGTAAGATTGCTCGAAAAGGCAATGGAAAGCTCCGAGCATGCTCAGAGCTTGTAAATCCATTTCAGCAGTCGGTTGATAATGCCGATGTTGAATCTGAACCAGCGGTATTTTGCCACGGGCTTGCCGCCGAAGCTGCGGATGAATTCGCGGTAGGGATTCTGTTTCCAAGGCAAGCCTACGTCCATGAAGTGGATATGCCGGTAGCCATGCCGGTGGGCGTAGTTGATGGCGTGCCACACAGTCATCGTGTCGGGATGCAGATAGATGTAGCGCTTTCGGCGTGAGGCGAGATGCCATAGGTAGGCGTCGTCTTTACTGAAGGCAAGGGTGCATCCTCCCACGATTTTCCGGCTGCCTGCTATGCAGAAATCTTCCCCGTCTATCGTTTCCTTTTCTTCGTTCCCTCTTCCGAATCTTCTTCCTCCGTAGGTGGTTACGAAGACCTTTGCCTCGTGGCTCTGGCTCAGAGACTCGAAGTATTCGATAGGGGGTACATAGCGGCGTGGCTTGAAGCGATAGAAGTTGCGGTAGAGGCGGTAGAATTTTTCTACTTCTTCCTGGTTGTGGACCTCGTGGCATTCCAGGCCCTTCTTCTTGCTGGTCTCTATCTGTCGACTGGCACGTTCCGTGAGTCGTTCTTCGGGATTCATGCTGTGAAGGGAGTTGTATATTTCCTGCCAAGCCACAGGGAAGTAGCCCAGGCGGCGGAAATGCCGGTAACCGAACATTTTCTTCTGCAACTCCGAGAACTCTATGTAGAGGCAGTGGTGACTGCAAAGTTTGCGGGTAAGGGCGTGGAGAAGGAGTGGGAAGAGTTCTTCTTCAGTTTCTTCGGAAAGATAGATGCCCTCTCCATGTGCGTGCGCGTGCGTATATATAAAAGGTGGAAACCATGTGCGATGTGTGTGGAGCACGGCAAGCATCTGACCTGCAGTTCTTCCGTCTTCGGTTGCTACGACCATGAAGGGGGTATCTCCTGATACTCCTTCGCTAATCTCGAAGAGTTCCAGGCTATGAAAGAAATTGCCCTCCAGAAGTTGGGGCAGTTCCTCGCTTTTCGTATATACCTTTATTTCATAATTCTTCTTCATATTTACATAACCACTTATATATTCGCTCTGCAAAAATAATAAATTAATTATAAAAAAACAACTTTTCTGCCCCAGTATCGTTGTTTTTTAGTATTTTTGCACATTAAATGATAGAAGTTTAATTTATTTCAAAGAAAAGGAATAGATTTATGAAGATAGTTTTGATAGGAGCAGGAAATCTTGCTACCCATCTTGGCAAGGCCTTGCATGCTGCCGGGCACGATATGGTTCAGGTGTTCAGCCGAACCATGCAGTCGGCAGAAACCCTGGCTTCGCTTTTGGATGCGGAGCCGCTCACGGATATTTCGCAGGTGCGTGATGATGCCGATGTGTATATCTTCTCGGTGAAGGATAGTGCGCTGGAGCTGCTCATCTCGCGGCTCTGCGGGGAAGAGAAGATGCTTTCTGGGGAGGAACGGCTTTGTGAGGAGGAGAAGAAGGTGTTCCTGCATACGGCTGGTTCCATGCCGATGTCGGTTTTCCGGGGAAAGGCTCTGCATTATGGCGTGCTTTATCCGATGCAGACATTCTCGAAGCAGCGCGAGGTGGATTTCAGCATCATTCCTTGTTTCATTGAGGCAAATGATGAGTTTGCGCAGAAGCAGATAGAGGGCTTGGCTGTACAGATCAGTCATCGGGTATATCAGCTTTCCAGCGAAGATAGAAGATATCTGCATCTCTCTGCGGTCTTCGCCTGCAATTTCGCCAACCATTGCTACGCTGTCAGCCAGGAACTTCTGCAGCAGCATGGCATCCCGTTCGATGTGATGCTTCCGCTCATCGACGAAACTGCTGCCAAGGTGCACGGGATGACTCCGAAGGATGCCCAGACCGGACCAGCCGTGAGATATGATGAGAATGTGATAGGCAAGCAGATCCAGCTTCTGGAGAATCAGCCTTATTTTCAGAAGATTTATGACAGCATGAGCAAGAGTATTCACGAGTTGAATTAATGCATATATTATGATAAATTACGATTTAAAAAAGATAAAGGCGATTATATTTGATGTGGATGGCGTGCTTTCTCGCCAGACTATCACGCTCGCCAGTACCGGCGAACCTCTTCGCACGGTGAACATCAAGGATGGTTACGCCATCCAGTTGGCCCAGAAGGTGGGCTTGCGCATCGTCATTTTGACAGGTGGAACCACCGAGGCTATCCGCAAGCGTTATGAAGGTTTAGGTGTACAGGACATCTTTATGGGGTGTGCCGTGAAAATCAACACCTATGATGCCTTCCTGGAAAAGTATCAGCTTTCTGATGAGGAAATCATCTATGTAGGCGATGATATCCCTGATTACGAGGTGATGCGTCGCTGCGGCTGTCCATGTTGTCCTTCTGATGCCTGTTCAGATATCAAGGAGATTTCCCGTTATATCTCGTCTCGTGAGGGAGGAGATGGAGTAGGTCGCGACATCGTGGAGCAGGTGTTGCGTGCCCAGGGTCACTGGCTTTCAAGCGCCAAGGCTTTCGGATGGTAGAAGTTAGTTAATAGTTTATAGTTGAAAGTTAATAGTTGATAGTTGAACGTTTGTAACTGAATTCTAATCATAAAGTTCAAAGTTCCAAGTTCAAAGTAATAAAGTTCAAAATAGATGAAGTATAAGATATTTTTGGCGAGCAATTCGCCGCGCCGCAGAGAACTGCTGGCAGGATTGGATGTAAATTTCGAAGTAAAGGTGTTGAATGGCATTGATGAAAGTTATCCGGATGACCTGGATGCCTATCATGTGGCAGAGTTCATCGCCCAGAAAAAGGCGGAGGCTTATCGATCTCTTTTGAATGAAGAAGAATCTTCTGCAGAGGAAAACCTGATTCTCACGGCTGATACCGTAGTCATCGCACCAGCTGCCAATGAGCAGAACGATCAGGAAGGAAAGGGTATCATTCTGGGTAAACCGAAAACTGCCGATGATGCCGTTCGCATGCTCAGGATGTTGAGTGGGAAAACTCATCATGTGGTAACAGGCGTATGCCTCACCACCAAGGAAGAGCAGCGTCATTTTTCAGTAACCACAGAAGTATCTTTCAAGGAACTTACAGACTGGGAAATCAATTATTACATCTCTCATTACAAGCCTTTCGACAAGGCCGGA
Source organism: Segatella copri (assembly GCF_019249655.2). Lineage (NCBI taxonomy): Bacteria > Pseudomonadati > Bacteroidota > Bacteroidia > Bacteroidales > Prevotellaceae > Segatella > Segatella copri. The sequence continues at coordinate 2,742,332 of NZ_CP137557.1, read as the reverse complement.
GCATACGGCATCCAGGAATGGATCGGCTATATCGGATGCACCGGGCTGAACGGAAGCTATTTCAACGTGATGGGCTTGCCGGTGCAGCGCATCTACGAGGAAATGCTGAAGATGCAGGAGGAATCATGATGCAGGAGGAATCATGATGTTTGGGGAATCATGATGCAGAAAGGGTAAATGATAAGAATTTACCCCTTCGAATGTTAGATAAAGTAAGCAAAAAGGGGCTGTAACTCTCAAAAAGTAATGTAATTTAGATTTTTTAATTCTAAATCTTTCCTCATGTCATGGATAATGAGTATCTTTGTGCGTTTTATGTAACTAACAAGGATTATGACAGAGAAAATCGATGCCAAAGTCAGAGCGATTTTGGACAACTATCTGGAGAGCAATAAGCATCGAAAAACTCCAGAGAGGTATGCTATTCTCGATGCAGTGTATAGCATTGGCGGGCATTTCTCGCTAGAAGAATTGAACGAAGAGTTGGAAAGGAGAAGCTTCAGAGTGAGCAGAGCTACGCTCTATAACACGATGCATCTCTTTATTGAACTGAGACTCGTGATGAGGCACAGCCTGGTGAGCGGAGTGAAATACGAAGCTTGCTATTCTTCGAAAGACAACCACATCCATCAGGTTTGTACCGTATGTGGTGTGGTAACCGAGATTTATGCCCCCGCAGTGACTGAAGCGGTGAACGAAACCAAGTTGACGAGATTCCGCAAAGACACCTATGCGCTCTATATCTATGGCGTGTGTAGTTCATGCCAGGCCAAGATAACGCGAAAGCGTAACGAAAAGTAATAAAATAATTTATACTATTATATAAAAATGAACACAGGTAAAGTAGATGTCCTGCTCGGTTTGCAGTGGGGCGATGAAGGTAAAGGTAAGGTGGTTGATGTATTGACCCCTAAGTATGATGTCATTGCTCGTTTTCAGGGTGGTCCTAATGCTGGTCATACTCTTGAGTTCGAGGGTGAGAAATACGTGCTTCGCTCTATCCCTTCTGGTATCTTCCAGGGTGGTAAGGTGAATATCATCGGTAATGGCGTAGTCTTGGCTCCAGACCTCTTCATGGGTGAGGCTAAGGATTTGGAGAAGAGCGGACACGACTTGAAGAGCCGTCTCCTCATCTCAAAGAAGGCGCATCTCATCATGCCTACTCACCGCGTGCTCGACGCAGCCATCGAGGCAGCTAAGGGCAAGAACAAGGTGGGTACCACAGGTAAGGGTATCGGTCCTACTTATACCGACAAGGTAAGCCGTACGGGTCTTCGCGTAGGTGATATCCTCGAAAACTTCGAGGAGAAGTATGCTGCTCACAAGGCTGCCCATCTCAAGACTATCGCTAGCCTTGGCTATACTGACTTCGATATCACTGAGGTAGAGAAGACCTGGATGGAGGGCATCGAATACTTGAAGCAGTTCCAGCTCATCGACAGCGAGGTGGAAATCAACAAGGTGCTCCGCTCTGGCAAGGATATCCTCTGCGAGGGTGCTCAGGGTACTATGCTCGATGTTGACTTCGGTTCTTATCCTTTCGTGACATCTTCTAATACCATCTGCGCAGGTGCCTGCATCGGCTTGGGTATCGGTCCTAACCGCATCGGTAATGTGTATGGTATCATGAAGGCTTACTGTACTCGCGTAGGTGCAGGTCCATTCCCAACAGAGCTCTTCGACGAGACAGGTGCCAAGATCCGTGCCCTCGGTCATGAGTATGGTGCCGTTACGGGTCGTGAGCGTCGTTGCGGCTGGTGCGACTTGGTTCAGCTTAAGTATTCTGTGATGGTGAACGGTGTAACCGAGCTTATCATGATGAAGAGCGACGTGCTCGATGGCTTCGATACCATCAAGGCATGTGTGGCTTATAAGCTGAAGGATGGCACTGTTACCACAGACTTCCCTTACGAGATTACAGACGTTGAGCCTGTTTACAAGGAGTTCAAGGGTTGGAAGACAGATATGACCAAGTTCACTTCTGAGGATCAGTTCCCACAGGAGTTCAAGGATTACATCGCATTCATCGAGGAGTTCCTTGAGACCAAGATTGGTGTCATCTCTATCGGTCCAGACCGTGCTCAGACTATCGTACGTAAATAATTTTATAGTGATTAATGTTTAGTGATTAATGTTTACTTTGAGGGGTTAACATTGCGCTGAACATTAATCACTAAACATTAAACAATAAACATTAATAAATGGCTCAGAAACCAAGTATTCCAAAGGGTACCAGAGACTTCGGTCCTGTTGAGATGGCAAAGCGCAACTACATCTTCAACACCATCAAGGAAGTGTATGCCCTTTATGGATTCCAGCAGATTGAGACTCCTGCCATGGAAACCCTTCAGACCTTGATGGGCAAGTATGGCGAGGAGGGCGACAAGCTGCTCTTTAAGATTTTGAATTCAGGTGACTATATGAATAAGGTGAGCGATGAGGATATTCATTCGCTCGGTTCATTGAAGCTGGCGGCTAAACTTTGTGAGAAGGGTCTCCGCTACGACCTTACCGTGCCTTTCGCACGTTACGTGGTGCAGCATCGTGAGGAGTTGCAGATGCCTTTCAAGCGTTATCAGATTCAGCCGGTTTGGCGTGCCGACCGCCCACAGAAGGGTCGCTATCGCGAGTTCTATCAGTGTGATGCCGACGTGGTAGGTTCTGATTCTCTCCTCAACGAGGTAGAGTTGATGCAGATTGTAGATACCGTCTTCACCAAGTTTGGCGTGCGTGTCTGCATCAAGATCAACAACCGCAAGATTCTTACTGGTATTGCCGAGGTTATCGGCGAGGCTGAGAAGATTGTGGATATCACTGTGGCTATCGACAAGCTCGACAAGATAGGTCTCGACAATGTAAACGAGGAACTCCGCAATGATGGCATCTCTGAGGAAGCTATCGAGAAGTTGCAGCCAATCATCTCATTGTCAGGTTCTAACGATGAGAAACTTGAAGTGATTTCCAAGGTTCTCGAAGGTTCTGAGATTGGCTTGAAGGGTGTAGAGGAAACCAAGTTTATCCTCGATACCTTGAAAACCGTGGGCTTGAACAACGAGATTGAACTCGACCTTACCTTGGCTCGTGGCTTGAATTACTATACTGGTGCCATTTTCGAGGTAAAGGCACTCGATACACCGATGGGTAGTATCACCGGTGGCGGTCGCTACGATAACCTCACTGGCATCTTCGGTCTTCCTGGTTTGAGTGGTGTAGGTATCAGTTTCGGTGCCGACCGCATCTACGATGTGCTCAATGCACTCGACCTCTATCCAAAGGAGGCTGTGAACTCTACTCAGGTGCTCTTTATCAACTTCGGCGAGAAGGAGACAGCCTACTGTCTGCCTATCGTGAGTGCCGCTCGTGCAGCAGGCATCCGCACCGAGATTTTCCCAGACAAGGCGAAGATGAAGAAGCAGATGAGCTATGCCAATGCCAAGCAGATTCCATTCGTGGTACTTGCGGGTGAGAATGAGATGGCTGCAGGCAAGGTTACTTTAAAGAATATGGAAAGCGGTGAGCAGACCCTGGTTACTGCCGAGGAGCTGGTTGCTGCTTTTAAGAAATAACCTTTATAACACGCTGGGGGAATGAGGGTAATTGAAAAAGGTTTCCCCCAGCTTATCCGTTTTCTTCATGCTTGAATTTGTGAAAACTCAGTATGGAGGGGCGGATATCTTTTATTTTCGATTTATTTCGAAGTTATAATTTTGTATTTTCATTATACATTTTGAAGCTATAAACTACAAATCAAATCAATGACAATGAATAAAAATATTTCTTTGGGAAAGATATTTCCTCCTACCTTTCGCCTGGTGGCGATGCCGCTGGTAGCCGTGCTCTTGATATCTTTGCTGATGTCATCAAGCAGTCATAAAACTACGATTTTCATCATAGGTGACTCTACTGCTGCCGAGAAGGGAAATTACAGAAACTATCCTGAGCGTGGCTGGGGTATGGTATTCCAGGGGTGCTTCGACGATCAGATTATCGTTGATAATCATGCCGTAAACGGAAGAAGTTCGAAGAGCTTCCTGGATGAAGGCAGATGGCAGAAAATTCTGGATAAGATGCAGCCAGGCGATTATGTCATTATCCAGTTTGGTCATAATGATGAGAAGAAGTTCCCTAATCGTTACACCATTCCTGGTGGCACTTTCGATGCTCATCTTGCTAAGTATGTGAATGAAACCCGACAGAAGGGTGGCATTCCTGTACTCATGAACAGTGTGGTGCGCCGCTGCTACTATTCTGCTGATTTGGAGAATGATGACGATGAGAAGTTGCGTGGAAAGGCTTATGCTGGAGAAGAGAAAATCAACAGCGATACCTTGATAGATACCCACGGAGCCTACGTGGTGGCTCCACGTCATGTGGCTAAGGCATTGAATGTGCCGTTTGTGGATGCTACCAGGATAACTCATGATATTGAAACTAGCCTTGGCATCAAGGGCAGCAGAAAGTTGCACATGTGGTTCCTGCCGGGTGAGCATCCTCAGGTATCAAAGGGTAAGCAGGATAATACTCATTATAATGTTTATGGTGCTCATGTTGTGGCTAATGCCTTGGCTGATGCCCTGGCAGAGCAGGTGCCTGCGCTGAAGAAGCACATTCGTCATTACGATTACGTGGTGAGTGCAGAGGGTAGAGGAAACTACATGAAGCTTCAGGAAGCAGTGGATGCGGTTCCTGCCAACTCTTCTGCCACCATCCTTGTCTTAGGTGGTAAATGGAAGAAACCTGCCAATATGGAGGGAAAGTCTATCAGATTCGTCAAGCAGTTTGGTGCTGTTATCGAATAAGTGATTCCTGTTATCAGAAAAAAAGTTTCTGTTGTCAGAAAAAAGTTTCTGTTATCAGAAAAAAGTTTCTGTTATCAGAAAAAAGTTTCTGTTATCAGAAAAAAATCTGTTATCAGATAAAAAGAAGGTGTATCATAAGTTGTTCAACTCCCGTCGCCCTTTAAAAGGGTAGGGGATGACTTATGATACACCTTCATTCTTTTTGTTGATTGCTTTTAATAATCAATCAATCTTTTAATAATCAATCAATCTTTTAATAATCAATCAATCTTTTCTATCGCTTCAGGGCAATATTGTAATTATAGTATTTTGTATTGCCAGTGATATCTTCTAAAACCTGGATGAAAGGCGGGAACTTTACGCTCTCATGTTTGGCTATTCCCTTGGTTTCCAGAATCATCAGGCCCTTGATAGGCTCCATGAATTCATCCAACTCAAAATATTGTCCCTTCCAGATGAAACTCTTGCGATGCTTTCTGATGGTAGAACGGTATGGGTCTGCCTGCTGGAGCATGGTCTCATAGAGGTTTGCGTTAATCTGGCGCTCTGTTTCTACCTGTTCATTATCGGAAACACGCTTCTTGGAAGTATGAACATATACAAACTTGCCTCCCTCGAAACCTCTTCTGCGAAGACGGATCTCGCTACCAGGTTCTCCAGAAAGATAGGTCTGAACTATGTCGCTATCGATGGCATTAGGCACATCGCCAGTCAGCTTCACGATATACTTTCGCTCTTCCTCAATAGGTTGAGGAATGCCCAGCACATTACTTATCTCTTTGAGCACTCGGTTCAACTTGTTGTTGAAATCCTCATGGTTGTTGATTACGCGCAAGTGAGGATGTCCCTTCCAGGCAGAAACAATCTTCTTATCCAGCTCACGGGCTATCTGAAGACCTTCTTCGTCTGCCTTCTCCAGGCGCTGCGCATTGTTGGCTGTGGTATAAAACTGCTCTGCACCATCGGCAGCACTCACCAGGTGGAGTACGGCATCATAGCGGGCTCTGAGCTGGGTATTGGTATAACCCTGTTCAGAGATGATGCGATTCCAGAACTCAGGTGAAAGATAAGTAGAGATATCCATCGTGCCGCGGTCGCATACGATGATAACCGGCTGGTTCAGCGTCTCCGCCATGCGGGTAAAGCTGTCTTCCAATCCTATCTGGGTGAGGAAAGTAGCCTTCTCTCCCTCGAAGAAAAACTTCTCGTTCTTGGTGAGATAGTTCATGCCCGACTGTGTGAACAGGGTAGGAACCTCAGGAATGGTAAAGACCTTGTAGCCCAAACTCGAAAAATGTTCAATCACCTTGACTAAGGCTGTGGTCTTGCCGGCGCAAGGACCACCCGTAAGTACAATCTTCTTAATTGTATTCATATATCTTTTTTATCGTTTATATCATTTTTATATCATTTTACAGTCCCATGAAGGCATGCATCTGTTAATTTGAGTGCAAAGATAGCAATAATTTCTCTAAGAAAGAAAAAAACATGCACATTTACGGCTTTTTTTTCAAAAAACATGCGGTTTTATTTTGTATTGTAAATGTTTTAATGTATCTTTGCATGAAGAATATAATAATAAAATAGAACAAATGATTTACTTCATTTCAAAGAAACTGGAAATATCTGCTGCGCATTCGCTTACCCTCAGCTACGAGAGTAAGTGCAGCAACCTGCATGGACATAACTGGGAGATTGAACTCTTCTTTGTAGGCAAGGAATTGAACCAGGATGGCATGGTTATCGACTTTACGCACGTGAAGAAAGCCGTGCATAGCAAACTGGACCACGCCAACCTGAACGAGGTATTCGACTTTAATCCAACTGCCGAAAACATCGGAAGATGGCTGGTGAATCTCTTTCCTGAGTGCTATAAGGCAAGCGTGCAGGAGAGTTTCGGGAACACGGCAGTGGTTATCGACGAAGAAAAGATAAAAGGCATAGAGAACTTGATTCCATAAAGATTCTGAAAATGTATAAAGTTAACGAAATATTCTATTCGCTGCAGGGTGAAGGCAGATGGATGGGCAGACCTGCAGTGTTCGTCCGGATGAGTGGATGCAACTTGAAATGCCCTTTCTGCGATACCGATTTTCGTGGCTACAGCGAAATGAGTGCAGATGATATCTTGTCCAGATGCCTGGAAGAAGGTGGCGAATGCCGTTTCATTGTCCTTACGGGTGGCGAACCTTCTCTGCAGGTTGATGAGCAACTTATATCTACCCTTCATCAGGCAGGCTATTATCTCTCGATGGAAACCAACGGAACCCATGCCATTCCTGAAGGTATCGACTGGGTAACCTGTTCTCCAAAGGTAGATTTCACCGAGGGTGGGGAACCTGTAGTAAAGCAGGTAGATGAGCTGAAGCTGATATTCGATGGCGAACATCAAATCAGCGACCATGGCATTGCCTGCACTTTCCGCTATTTGCAGCCATGCGATGTGGGGAACGATAGCAGAAACTATCTTATCCTGAATGAGTGCATCAAGTATATCAAGGCTCACCCAGAGTGGCAGCTGTCGGTGCAGATGCACAAGATTGTGGGTATCCGATAGCATTATAGTAACAATCATTTTATTTAAAATATAGACAACATCATGGAAAAAGTAAAGACTTTGATTATAGGTAGCGGTCCTGCGGGATATACCGCTGCCATCTATACAGGTAGAGCGGGACTCACCCCGGTTCTTTATTCTGGTATGCAGCCTGGCGGCCAGCTTACCATCACCACAGAGGTAGAAAACTTCCCTGGCTATCCTAACGGAGTGGATGGCACCCAGATGATGATGGACATGAAGGAGCAGGCTGCCCGTTTCGGTGCTGATATCCGTGACGGAAGCATTGAGAAGATTGACTTCGGTTCCCGCCCATATCATCTCACGGATGAGCGTGGCAACGAAATCGAGGCTGACACCGTTATCATTGCTACCGGTGCATCTGCCAAGTATCTCGGTCTTGCAGATGAAGAGAAGTATCGCGGACAGGGCGTATCTGCCTGTGCTACCTGCGATGGTTTCTTCTATCGCAAGCGTGTGGTTGCCGTAGTGGGCGGTGGTGATACTGCCTGCGAGGAGGCGATGTATCTTTCCGGTCTTGCCAAGAAGGTGTATATGATAGTTCGCAAGCCTTATCTCCGTGCAGCAGAAATCATGCAGCAGCGTGTGAAGAACAAGGAGAATATCGAGATTCTTTTTGAGACCAATACGCTTGGACTCTTTGGTGATGATGGAGTGCAAGGTGCTCACCTGGTTCGCCACATGGGTGAGGCTAACGAGGAGAAGTTTGATATCGCTATCGATGGTTTCTTCCTGGCTATCGGCCATAAGCCTAACACCGACCTCTTCAAGGGTGTCATCGATTTGGATGATCAGGGCTTCATCAAGGTGGTTCCCGGCACAGCCAGCACCAATCTTCCTGGCGTATTTGCTGCAGGCGATGTAGCTGACCCTATCTATCGTCAGGGCGTTGTAGCCGCTGGTTCGGGTGCCAAGGCTGCTATCGAGGCAGATAGATATTTGCAGCAGTTGGGATAAAGCTATTTGATAAATGGGATAAAGCTATTTAATAAATGGAATAAATTGATAAATGGGGGGTAATGCTATTTAATAATTAGCTTCTAGCGTTAAGTTAGTTAAAAAATAAACCGAATATTTTGTCGGATGCAAAAAAAGTAGTACTTTTGCATCTGACAAAATAAGTCGAGGAAGATTGGCAGAGTGACCGAATGCGCTGGACTCGAAATCCGGTATACCCTCTTCCGGGTATCGGGGGTTTGAATCCCTCATCTTCCGCAAGGAAATATCAGATGAAATAAAAACTCCTTTCACACTTAAGTTAGCTTGGTTGAAAATCAGCAACTTGAGTATGAAAGGAGTTTTTTTTGTTTAGTACACCATGTTGGGAAATATACACCCCGAGTCGGAGAGCATGGTTTTCCGAGTTCGGAAGCATAGCTTTCCAGGTTCAAGAGTATTGCTTCTGTGAGTTTGCCACTAGACTCAACAGCTCTGCCGAGCCTAGTCAGCACGTCTGCTGACTGCAGTCGGCAGCTCTGCTGAGCCTAGTGACACTACCTTATTTCGTGCTCTTTTTCTCTTCCTTTTTTTCCTTTTCCTTCTTCTTTTCCTTCTTCGTCTTCATCTTCATTTTCTTCTTCTTGATACCGAAGAGGTCTCGCCAGCCATTGAAGTCTTTCTTCATAATCAGACCCAAGCCTTGGGTGTTCAGGCTGTTTCTGGTGAAATAGCGGTCGTTGGTCTGGTTATACATGCGGATGGCAAGGTTGCCGTTCGGATAGATGAGATAGCGCAGGTCGAAGTCTCCGATGAAACTCTGGGTGGCATTGGCGTTATCGCGATAGCCAAACTGACCGTTGAAGAGCAGTCTGTTGTTCAGCAGCCTTCCACTCAAGATGCCCTCATATTCCGCATTGTTGAATCCTTCATCACCCGTAGAGATGTTGGCTCCGAAGTTCCAGTTGTTACTCTTTACCACATTCGACAGCACCGTGTTGATTTGCTGCGAGATGGTTCCACTCAGGAAACTCTGCATCGCCAGCGAAGTCTGACTTTGCTGGGCGGCATCCTCACTAGCCTGGTTGTTGTTGGTCTGTGCGTAGAAGCGGCCGATGGCAAGCAGATAGAGCACCTGCTGGTTCATCTCTTCCTGCGAATTGATGATGGAGTAAATCATCTGCTTGGCATCTGCATTCACTGTAGGCAGGTCCATCGAGAAATCTACCTTCGGACTCTGCGGCGTGCCCGTGATGTTCATCAGACAGTCTACTCTGATATTGTTGGCTGAGAACGAACGTCCGATGCTCAGGTCGCTCAGCGGAACTCCATTCACCGTATATTTTGCCTGCAGGTTGAGTGGAGCATTGTATGGGTTTCCACCGAAGGCGATGGTTCCGCCCGGCATAAACTCGAAGTCCTTCTTGAGTACATTCTGGATGGTGAGCTTATATACGCCGTGGTCTACCACATAGTTGCCGAACATATCGAACGAACCCTTGTTAAACCAGTTGGCTCTGATTACTCCGTTGCCGTTCAGCGTGATACAGTCTCCGCTCTGTGCATCCATCATCAGCTTCAGTGTCAGATTCTCGTTCGTATTGATGAGGAAGTTGATTCGCATATCCGACGAGAAGTCGATGTCATCCTCTTCCTTGATGGTAGGGATGCTGTCGGCAAGCTGCGGAATGATTTCGTGCCAGTGGATGAAGCTCTTGTCGCTGATGGCGTCAGGACTTGCCACATTATATACAAAGATACTACCGGCTTCCGGCTGGGCATCAATGTCGATGATGGTTTCGCCGCTCTTGCCGTGGATGCCTACCTTGCCGGTGGCATATACCGTGCCGTAGAAGGTGTTGTCGCCAAACTCATGGGTGTCGTAGCCCAGGAAGTTGTGTGCCTTCAGGTCGATGTCGTAGCTCAGTCGGGTCAGGTGCTTGTGGTGGATGCCTCCATTTACTATCGCAAAGTTGTGGTTGCGGTCGTAGATGGTGTCTCCCAGCAGCTGGATGTCATCCGGAATGGCATGCGCCCTCAGGTTCTTGAAACTGTAGTCTGTGCCCAGCTGCTTCATGTGCATCTTGCCGTTTGCCACAATGTCGCCCACCAGATTGATGTTGCTCAGGTCGCCTACTACGTTCAGCTTACCCCTGCACCATGCCTGTATGTTGTTCATGAAACTGCCGCAGAAGCTTTCCAGGAATTTCATGTTGGTGCCTTGCGCCTCGATACCCAGGTCTATGTAGTTGCGTTTAGGCGATACATAGCCGTCGATGAGCGTCTGATGTTCCGGTCCGTCATCAGCCACTGCCTTGATGTCTATCTGGCTCTCTTCCTTGTTGAAGTTTACGTTGGCATGGAGCACGCCCAGTGGACCCTGCTCAAATTCAAAGTCCTTTACGTCAAGTTGCGCATAGGCATCCGGGTCGTTGAAGATGCTCTTCACGATGGCCTTTCCTGAAGCTTTTCCTGCGAAATCCACCGAGTGGAAGTTAACCAGATTCAGGATGTACTCCACATCCACATCTTTCAGCTGCGCCACGATGGAGTCTTCCTTATTAGGCGTAGCCAGTCCGTTGATGGCAATCTCCTGGTTATTATGACTGATGGCGAAATCTTCTATCTGCAGATGATTCTTGCTGTAGATGATTTCTGCCGGATGCACCTGCCATGGCTTGTTTCCGATATGCACCACGGATGGCTGGATGCCGATGTGGGCAGTAGAGATGTCTCCGTCTGCCTTGTAGAATTGCGCCTCGGCATTCAGTGCCGCCTTGATAGGTGTCTTCTCCGAGTGGTTGTCGTAACCCAGCATAGCCTTCAGGGTGTTGTCGGCAGCGGCTGCATTCACGTGCAGTTCTATTCCGTTTTCACCCGCCAGTCCTTTCTGTATCTGTGCATCCACCTTCAGCGTGTCGCCTGTGGTATGCATCTGCAGCTTGCCGCCATTGTAGGCTTTGCCGTTGTAGGCAAAGGCTGGAAGGGAGGCATAGAGATTCACGGATCGGTCGTTGTCCGAGAGGTTTCCGTCTATATATACGGGTTCTGCTATCTGCAGAGGTATGCCCAGCATGCGTTGCAGAATCTCGGTAGAGGTTATCTGCGCCTGGATGGTAAAGTCGTTGTGCACCTTCTTGCTTGTCTTTCCGATGCCTGGCAGGGTAGGCAGCTTACTGGCTATCATGTTGGTCATGCTTTGTACCAATGTTGCGTAATCGTATCTGCCTTTCACGTGCAGGTCGGCGAAGGGTGCTTCCATGTCCAGATAGCTGTCGTCACCTTCGTTCTTGGCGCTTACCTTGATATCGTTCAGCGTATATTCCTTGTCTGCCATCTTCACGCCGAGCACAGCAGGTTGCAGGTGCTCCAGGTTGAGGGTGGCATCATAGAGTTTTCTTTTGATATTGTATTTTCCTGCTACCTGCAGTTTGATATTTGGGTCAGCGATGGAAGCAAGTCCATTGATGAGTCCTTTGTTATAGCTGCCATCCAGCTTGATATTGCGGAAATTATATTTGTTGAACATGATATGTCCTATATTTCCGTTAGCCATCAGATGCTGGGTGGTTCCGCATGCATCTATCTTGGCAGCGATGGTTCCGAATTTCCTGTTGTCTAAAATTTTGCCCAGGTTGATGCTCCTGGTATCAACGCTGGCATGCAGCAGATTTCCATTTTTCGAAAGGTCGAGCTGTACGTTTCCTACGTCAGTTCGCAGGATGCCTTTCGCTGCAATCAGGTTGGTTGAGGCTGCATTCCTGTTTCCCTTGCTGCCTGCTTTGTTCTTCTCTTTGCTGCCTGTTATGTTCTTGCCATGAATGTTGCCCTGATAGTGGATGTTGCCCAGGCGGAGCACTTCCTTCGGTATCTTCACCTTGTTGCCCAGGTTCTGTGCAATGTGGCTGATGCCATCATCCGAAACCTTCAGCTTTTCGATGTTTACGTTCCAGCGTAATTGGTTGTCCCACTTGTTCGCCTTAGCGTTGGCTTCGAGCACCACGCTGCCGCTTTCTGTGTTCAGACTCAGATGGTGGATGTGTGCAGAAGAACTGGTTCCTGAGAAATGGGTGCTTAGCAGCAGGGCATCATTCCATTTACGGAGGATAGGTGCAAAGCATGCCACATCCGCCAGCGTGATATGCGATGGCTTGATGCCGCCTTCAAATTGAAGCGATTCGCTGATGAGCTTGCCCTTGTCGTCTGTGCGGTAAGAAGCAAGCAGGTCTTCCAGCTGCAAACTGGAGTGGGGAAGTTCTAGGATGAAGTTACTCAGTCTGGCTTTCTGCTTGTCTGCATCGAATTTGAAAGAAAGATTCTTGAGTTCAAGTCCTGATTTATCCGTCAGTGCTATCTTCTTTACCAGCAGATGGATATCGTTGTCAGTTAAATGATTTAATACGATATGCGCAGATAGGTTTCTTACGCCGATATGATGGGTAGAGAACACGCCGCTTGGGTCTGCCACGTTGCGCTGGTTATAGGCGATGGCACCATGGCGGATGATTACGCTACCGATGTGTAGGTCGAGTGGAGTATGCTTGGTGGTATCCTTAGAAGCCAGAGAATCGAGTACAAACTGTATGTTGAGTGGGCTCTTGTCATCCTGCTTGTAAAGGTTGGCATTCAGGCCAAACAGTTGGGCAGAAGAGATGGAGATCTTTCCATCCTTCAAAGGGAGAATATCCACCTTGGCAGATAGACGGGTGGCATAGATCATGCTGTCGCCTTTCTGGTCTAGCATTCTCACATTGTCGATGATGATACGATTAAGGAAACCAAGGTTTACTCTGCCCACACTCACTTCTGTTCCGAATTTTTTGCTGAGAGCGTCGGCAATGGTAGAGCCAAAGAAGGTTTGTACTGGTGGCAGATGCAACAGTACGATGAGCAAAACGTAGAGCGAGAATATCGTCCATACGATGCAGTTGATGATATGCTTAAAGCGTTTCAGAGCGTTTTGTTTTTTATATTCTTGACTAGTATATCCCATGGCTGAGGCCTTCCCACCTGCCATGTTTGCCTAAACGACTGAAAGGGCCTGCGCAAGGAGGGTATGTGAATCCTCTCTGTGCAGGTCCTTTTATCTTGGGTTGAATACTTTTACTTATGTAATCATATTTCAATCTATACCCAGTAATCCGATGCCTTTTTGGGGCAACCCTGGCGGATTACTTAAAATAGCGCTTGTAGAGACCAGCGAAGCCTGCGCAGTGGCGAGCCTCGTCCTTGGCCATCTCGTGAACAGTGTCGTGGATAGCGTCAGATCCCTGCTCCTTAGCGAGCTTAGCGATGCGGAACTTGTCCTCGCAAGCACCCTTTTCTGCAGCGATACGAGCCTCGAGGTTGCTCTTGGTGTCACCCAAAACCTCACCCAGCAACTCTGCGAAGCGAGAAGCGTGGTCTGCCTCCTCGAAAGCATAGCGCTTGTAAGCCTCTGCAATCTCTGGGTAACCCTCGCGGTCTGCCTGGCGAGCCATAGCGAGATACATACCAACCTCACCGCACTCACCTGCGAAGTGATCCTTCAAACCCTTGATGACCTCCTCGTTAACGCTATCCTTGTATGCCTGGCCGAGAACGTGAACTGTAGCGAATGTCAAGTCGTCATCTACAGAATCTTCCATCTCCTTGAACTTGCTGGCTGGAGCCTTGCAGATAGGGCACTTCTCTGGAGCTTCTGTTCCCTCGTAAATATAACCACAAACTGTGCAAATAAATTTCTTCTTCATAATGTTAATGTATTTATAATGTTATTGTATATGAGTTAATTCAACTTTTTGGCACATTTGGCGCAGATACCCTTGTAGTAGAGCTGCTCCTCCTGTATGATATTACCTTCCACGGTTTTCTCGCCTTCCAGTTTTGGCGCCTGTTCACCGAAGAGGTCGATAATCTTACCGCATTTCTTGCAGTAGAAGTGTACGTGGCTTTCAACGTTGCCATCATAACAAACGCGATGTTCGTCGATGGTAATCATCTGTGCTGCCTGATTCTCGCTCAACATACGGAGCGTGTTATATACTGTGGTGCGACTCAGGGTTGGCACCTTATTAGACAGTGCTTGGTACACGTCATCTATCGTTGGATGGATGGGATGGTTGATAAGGTAATCCATAATGGCCAGCCTTTGCATTGAAGGGCGGATTCCTCTCTCCATCAATCGAGTGTATGCTTCTGATTTCTTCATGCTCTTAACTCTAAGTTTTGTTTTACGGTTGCAAAGGTACGAACTTTTTTTGTAACCACCAAATAATTCTGTAAAAAATCCAATATTATTTTGGATAATTTACAGAATTAAATAGTATTTTACCAAAAATGGCTATTTTTCACTCTTTACACGCAGGAATTTATCTACCATCATCAGCTGATTCAGCTTAAAGGCTGGCTTGCAAGCCTTCTTTGCCTTCAACTTGATGGTGAAGAGATCGTGGGTTCCCTCAACGGCAGGCTGTTCGCCCATGTTCACGAAGCTAGGGTAGAGTACCTTGCTGCCATCTGAGTGCAGACGGTCTTTGGTGATATTCTCCATCTTGCCCATGTCTTTCACGTCTACGCCGATGAACTCATATTCGCTGGCACTGTATGGCAGAGCGAAGCTCAAGGCATTGAGTGATACGAGATCCTTGCCCTTGATGGTGAGGGTGATGGTCTCGCCTGCCTTGTATACCTTCTTGTCGGCTATGAGACTGATGCTGCCTGATATGGCAGGAACCTGCTTGCTGCTTACGCCGCTCTTCAGCTGGGTAGCTACCACGGAGATGTCGTAGGCATCAATGTGACCGTTGCCGTTGATATCGCCCTTGCTTACGTAGCCCTCGAAGTCCTTGTCGCCCTTGCGCAATCCGAAGTAGTTGAGATAAGAGGTGAAATCGTTCTCGTCGATGCGTCCGTCGTGGTTGATATCGCCAGCCTTCTCCATCTTGCTGCCTGGCATCTTGAATACGTACATCTCGGTTCCCGAACCTTGTCCGCCTCTGGCTTCCTCTACGGTCATCTTGATATACTGCGCCTCTGGGTTGCCCTTGAACTGGTATTCCTTTACGGCATCCTCGTTCTTCCAGTCGAAGCTTCCTGTTTCTGTCCAGTTGATACCATCGTTACTGATGGCGAACTTACCCTTCTGAATCTGTCCGTTGGTTTCTCGTTCTGAAGCTGGCACATAGTGAATCTTGTCGAGCTTGGCGATGCCGTTGAGGTTCAGGGTAACATCGAATGGCAATATATCCTTCTTATAATAGTTGGTGTGCCAGAAGTTCTTCTCGTTGAAGTCGAACATCTTCGATACGTCCAGTCCTCCCCAGTCTTCTACGGAGTTGGTGGCTGTGATGTCATGGATGGCCTCGTCCAGAGGATCCTTGATGGTATGTGCCTGCAGGGTAGTCCAGTCTGATACGCCATCCTTGTTTACGGCTCTCACCTGAACTTCGTAGTCGGTCTCCGGCTTCAGGTTCTCTACAGTGAACTCGGTGCCGCGGATGGTAGAGTGAATCATGCCATCCACCTTCATCTCGTAGTAGTCGGCGTTGGTCTGTGTATTCCATGCAGCGGTGAGGGTGAATGCCTTGTTGGCGTTCTTATTTTCCTTCATGCTTGCCTGAGGAGCTGCTAAAGCACCGGTAGAGTGGAGCATCACATCGGCATCGTCCATCTGATAACCGTCCATGCGGAGTTCTACATCGTTGGCGGTGATGTCGGTCTTAGCCAGACGTACATATACCATCGGATTCTTGTGGATGTCCTTTTTCTCGAACTCGCTGCCCTTAGTGGCAAAGCGGTTGAGCTGAGGTGCCTCGTTGTAGAACCATGAATTCTCGGTGTTGTTGAGTTCATCGAGCGAATTCACCTGGGTCAGCTTCACGCTCTTTCCGCCCATCTTCGCCGTCAACTTCTTAGGCATCTGGCTCAGGTTGATGCGCAGCTCTGTAGCCTGATTCTTCTCCTGTCCCTGGAAGCTGCCCACGGTCTTGTAGATATGGACGGTGAGACGGTTCTTCTGCAGGGAAGAGTGGATGTGGGTAGAGGCATGTTCGCCCAGGCGATAGAGCTCGGTCTTGCCGTCATCATCATAGAGCGAGTAATCTGATTCGCCGTATGGATAGAGTTCGAAGATGCGCTGGGTGTTGTCTATCTGCGATACATTGTTGTTAGGATTTACCATCGGGATGATGGCACCTCGCTTTACGAAGACAGGCAGTTTCCAGAAAGGAGCATCATACTCGTTGATGATTCTTCCACCTTTATATATATGTCCGCTGAAGTAATCTACCCATTCGCCTTCTGGCAGGTAGATGCCGTTGCGGATATCGTTGCCCTCCTTATCCATCTTGGTTTCCTTGTAGATAGGAGCCACGAGGAAGGATGGACCGCACATAAACTGATACTGTGTAGCCTTGCCCAGGGTATAAGGGTTGGCATCGTCGAGAAACATCGCTCTTACCAGCGGTTTGCCGGTCACGGCCTCGTGGGCAGCGGTGTAGATGTAAGGCATCAGCTCCGACTTGAGTTTCAGATACCAGCGGTTCACGGAAGTTGCCGGTTCGCCCAGGATATGCGGATACTTGGCATTTCTGCCCCAGCCGTCCATGTTCAATCCCATTGCGGTGAAGGCCTTCCATTCAAACTCGCGCATGTTCACTATCGGATTCTTTCCGCCGAAGATACCATCGTTATCGGATGTGATGTTGGAGATTCCCGAAAGTCCGGCACCGATGAAGGTAGGGATGTGGAAGCGGATGTACTCCCAGTCGCCACCGGTCTGGTCGCCCGACCAGATGGATGCATAGCGCTGTGTGCCGGCCCATCCATCCAGTGAGATGATGAACGGACGGGCATTCTCGCCATAGTAAGGCATAATCTGAGCCACGTCAGATACACCATTCAGTCCGAACGAATAGCCGTCGCCTACCCAGGCCACATCGGTCTTGAGTACTCTTACGCCTGCATGTCCCACCTCCTTCACGATATCACGCTGCAGAAGCGCCTCGATGCCCTGCTTTGGGTGCAGGTCAGACTGTGTCCAGAGTCCTATTTCCACACCGTGCTTGCGGGCGTAATCTCCGAATAACTTCAGGTTCTGTATGTTGCCGTCCAGGGTGCTGTCCTGGCCATATCCGGCTCCATATCCGTCGTTAGGCAGGAACCAGCCCAATGGCATGTCGTGCTTGATGTATCGGTCGATGGCCGCACGAGCCGAGAACTGGTAGTTGTTCTTCTCGCCGTTCAGTGATTCTTTGATGCCGCTCTTGTCGCTGGCACTTTCCTTGTAGGCTTTGCCATCTTCGAAAACCATGGCGTTGGCATTGTCGGTTTCCTTCCAGTAGTCGCGGTTGTAGGCATTGAGATGACCTTCATAGAAGCCGAACTTAGGCAGCAATACAGGGTTGCCGGTGAGCTGGTAATAGCCATCGAGCAAATCTGTAGGCTTTTCGCCCACCATGAAGAAAACGTCTAAGTTCTTGGATTCGTGAGAGAGTTCTACCTTTCCGTTTTGGGTAGAACCGAAGTCGTAGAGACCTGGCTTGAAGGTGTACCACATGAAGCCGTAGCCAGCGGTAGACCAATAGAATGGGGCAGGGGAAGCCACTCCGCCATCTACCCAGTTGTTGGTGTTGACGATTTCGATTTTCTCACCCTTGTGAGAGAATCTTCCGTTCTGTACGCCACCACCGAAGAAATACTCATCCGGCTGTTCGCGCAGGCTGAGGGTTACCTTTTCAGGTGTAAACTGTGCCTGGGCGATCTGCTCAGCCACGGTCTTTCCGTTTTCCAGGTTGATGATCTTGAAGAGCTGGGTAGCCTTGTCGAAGATGACCTGTGCCTTTCCGGTAGAAACGATGATGGAGTTGTCCTTTTCCTCCACATTCAGTTTGTTTACTGAAGTGCGTGGATTATCCACCAGGATGCTTGCCTCAGGCTTAGCTTCGGGTGCTCTCATCACGCCATCGTTACGATCTTCGAAGATACGGAAAACGCTTTCGCCATAGAAGTCTACGGCGACACGTTGCTGGTTGGCGAAGACAATCTCCACCAGCGTAGGATTGATTCTGAGAATCTGGACATCTCCGGTCTTCACGGTCTGTGAAGCCTTCTGGGCATCGGGAGCGGATGGAAGCAGGGGAGATGCTGGGTTGGTTGCGTTGGCAACCATTGGCAAGGTTACCGCCATTGCCATCAGGTTGCCAACAGATAATTTCTTATAAATATTACTCATTGTTTTATTTTTTGGTTTGGAAGTTAAAGGAGTTAACTCCTTTAACTCCTTAACTTCTTAACTCCTTAAACTATAGTTTTTCGATGAACGCCTTCATCTCTGCCTCGTGTTCCTTCGCCTTCAGGAAGAGATGCCACTGGTTCTGGGCTCTTACCAGGTTGTGTTCTGGATACTTGCACTTCCAGTAGTGGTCGCCGTTGAGGTAATCCCAGAGGAAGCGTACTGCCTGCATGTATGGGAAGAGTTCGGCAGCATGAGGAAGCAGGGAAATTTCCAAAGGAGAAAGGAAGGCTGAGGCTGATTCCACATAACCGCGGGTGAACGACTCGAAGATGTCCATGCGGAAATCTATCTTCTCGAACTCTGGAGAATCCTCGGCGATGGTATTGGCTGCCGTGCGGAGGAAATCACCGTAGTCGCTCACGAAGAGGGATGGCATCACGGTGTCGAGGTCGATGACGCACAATACGCGGCCTTCCTCGTCAAACATCATATTGTTCACCTTGGTATCGCAGTGGCAAACGTGCTTCTGCAACTTGCCCTCGCGGAAGAGGCGCTGGCAGAGACACATCTCGTCCATATACTTCTCGATGTCGGCGATGAAGTCCTTCACGCCTTCTGCTCGTCCGGCACGGTCTTCCTTGATAGCCTGACGCAGCTGGTCGCGGCGCAATTCCATGTTGTGGAAATCTGGGATGGTTTCTCCGAGGCGGTCGGTGATATCTGTGAGCTGAGCCTCGAACTCACCGAAGGTCTTGCCTGCGTAGTAGGAACTTTCTGGGTTCACTGCCTCCTGGGTAATGGCACGAGGGATGAATACAGAGACGCGCCAGTACTGCTGGTCTGCATCTTTCACATAGGTCTTGCCATTGGTTGCCTTGACGAAGGTAAGCACCTTGCGGTCGATGTCGTCAGCGCCCTTGGCTTCTAGCTGCTGGCGGATGTGGGTTGTAACCTCTTCAATGTTGCGCTGCAGCAGGTCTACATCGGTGAAGATGGAGTCGTTGATGCGCTGCAGAACATAGTCTGGGGCATCGGCTTCTGCTGTTGTCACCTTGTAGGTGTCGTTGATGAGTCCGTTACCGAGAGGTTTTACCTCTTTTACAGTTCCGATGATATCGAACTGTTTTAGAATAGCTGTAAGATCTTTCATTTTAGTTTGGTTTTAAATATTTATAAAGCTTTTTCTATCTTAAGTCAATGACTTCTGCACCTGGAAATTCCTTGCTGTTGAAGGTGAAGGCACTGTTAGAGATGTTCTTTGCCTTGAAGCCCGAGATGTTGATGGTGCTCCAGGTAGAACCCTGTCTCATCTTGATTTGCGAAGGCACGTGGGTGCTCTTGTCGATGGTGATATACATCTCAGCCACGCTGCGCTTCTGGTTGTTGGCTACGAGATGCACCTGATAGTTGCTTCCCACAGTCTTGAGGGTGCTTTTATATCCTGTCTTGTAGATGTGGATGAAGGTATAGGGATTCATCGACATCTGCTGTGCCTGGGTAGGATTGCTCACGTTCACCTCGTTGGTTTTCTTCATGTACGACCACTGGGTCTTGCCGTTGAACCATACGATGGCTTGTGGGGTGCGGGCATTGAACTTGTTGCCCTTGATGGTGATGGAGCCGCTAGCCGAACCAAATTTCGGACTTGACATCTTGAAGTTGGCGGTGGCTCCTTTTTTGTTGCCGATAACGGTAGCTGTCTTGTCGAGCACCTGCTGGGCGGTTTGCGCCATGGTGCCGAGGCTCATCATCGCTGCGAAAGCGATGGCTAAAATCTTTTTCATATCCTTACTGTTTATTTTGTTCATTACTACATATAAAGCCGCAGAAGCGCTGCTTTTTAAAAATGTTAGACGCTTCTGTGGCTTCAAGGTTTAAATGCTTTTGCCCTTTCAGGGCGTTTGGAGCGAATATTATCTTTTGTCCTTTCAGGGCGTTTACTTACGAGTTTCTCAGCTGCATCAGCAAGGTGTTGAGCTGGTTTTCATCCTGCAGGAGCACCTCTCTTGGCTTGCTGCCCTGTGCGGCTCCCACGATGCCTGCTGCTTCAAGCTGGTCCATCAGTCTGCCGGCGCGGTTGTAGCCGATGCTGAACCTACGCTGAATCATACTGGTGCTGCCCTGCTGCGATAGAACGATGGCATGGGCTGCCTCCTCGAAATATGGATCCAGGTTGCGGGCATCCACGCTGCCTGAACCTCCTACACCGCCATCCTCGCTGGCTGGCTCTGGCAACTCCATCGGTTCGATAGGACCAGGCTGATTGCAGATGTATTCGTTGATGCGCTCAATCTCCGGTGTATCTACGAAGGCACACTGTACACGCACTGGCTCATTGCCGTTCAGGTAGAGCATGTCACCACGACCAATCAACTGGTTGGCACCTGTTCTGTCAAGGATGGTCTTGGAGTCGATGGCAGATGTCACCTTGAAGGCGATACGTCCAGGGAAGTTGGCCTTGATGTTACCGGTGATAATGCTGGTGGTAGGACGCTGGGTAGCGATGATCATGTGGATACCCACGGCACGTGCCAGCTGAGCGATACGGGCGATAGGAAGCTCCACCTCCTTGCCGGCTGTCATAATCAAATCGCCAAACTCATCGATAATCACCACGATGTATGGCATAAATTCGTGACCGTCAGTAAGTTTCAGGCGATGGTTCACGTATTTCTGATTATACTCCTTGATGTTTCTGGCTCCCGCCTTCTTCAGCAAGTCGTAACGGCTATCCATCAGCACGCAGAGACTGTTCAGTGTTCTCACCACCTTGGTAACATCGGTGATGATAGGCTCCTCCTCATCTGGAACGGCAGCCATAAACTTATTGGTGATGCGTGAATATACGCTGAACTCCACCTTCTTAGGGTCGATGAGAACCAGCTTCAACTCGTTAGGATGCTTCTTGTAGAGCAGGGAAGTGATGATGGCATTCAGACCAACAGACTTACCCTGACCGGTGGCACCGGCAACGAGCAGGTGAGGAATCTTGGCCAAATCCACCATGAACACCTCGTTGGTGATGGTTTTACCCAATGCGATAGGCAGTTCCATCTTGGTTTCCTGGAATTTCTTCGAGTTCAGAATGCTCTCCATGCTCACGATGTTCGCCTTGGCGTTAGGTACCTCGATACCGATGGTCCCCTTGCCTGGGATAGGGGCGATGATACGTATACCCAGTGCTGCGAGGCTCAGGGCGATATCATCCTCCAGGTTCTTGATTTTCGAGATGCGCACGCCCTCGGCAGGCTGAATCTCATAGAGGGTGATGGTAGGTCCCACCGTAGCACGGATAGTCTTGATCTGCACGCCGAAGTTGTTGAGCACTTCGATGATGCGGTTCTTGTTTGCCTTCTGCTCTTCCTCGTCGATGGAAACCTCCTGGTCGTCATACTTCTTCAGCAGGTTGAGGGTAGGGTACTTGTATTTGGTGAAAGGCTCCTTCGGGTTGATAGGCGTATTGAGCACCTCGGCGTTGCTCACCGTGTTGCTGGTAGCCTTCTCTTCGCCCAATGCCACGGAGATGTCCATGCCCACATGCTCCGAAGCGGCAGCGGCAGCTTCCATCTCCATTCTTTCTCGTTCCGCTTTCTCGGCACGCTGCTTTCTTTTCATCTCCAGGAAGCTAGGTGTAGCGCTTGGAGTGGTGGTTGCTATCGGCTCTGTCGGGGTGACAGTGGCATTGGCTACGCTGTCTTCCGTTTCATTCTCATCCTTGTTGGCATCGAGATCCACTACCTGCGGCTTCTTCTCTTCGCTATTCTGCTGCGCAGGAGTTTCCTGTTTTGCATTTTCCTTTTCAGGCTCTTCCTTCTCTGGAGTCTGCTCTTCCTCCATATCCCTTCCTCTTTCAGCGTTCTGGTAAGCCAGGTCGATGTCTTCCGTATTCGAATCTCCATGGTTGGTGATTTCGAACTTCACCTTATTAGATATATATCCGATAGGGTTGAGTGCCTTTCTCACGATGGTGATGGTCTCTGTGGTGAGATAGGTGAGGAAGGCTACAGCCACGAAGAGGAGGATGGCTGTGAGTCCGGGAGGACCTACCACGTTCTCCAGGTTCTGCACCACATAGAGTCCGTGCTTGCCGCCCGGGTTGAAGATAAGGCTGCCCATCAGCGGGGTGAGGAACTTGGCGAAGGTGATGCTCGACCATATCATGATAATCATCATGCTGAGAAACCATTTCCACAGGTTGATGTTATATACATGCATCAGCTGGAATCCTGCCATCACCACGAAACATGGAAGCAGGAAGGCTGGGAATCCGAAGTTCACTGCCATCAGCCAGTAGGAGATGATGGCACCCAGCGAACCGCAGTAGTTCTGAAACTGCTTTTCGGTGTTGGTCCATTCGCCTGGTCTCAGGTTTTCTAGCAGACTTTGGTCAGCTGCACCCGTATTGATGAATGAAACCATAGCGATGATCAGAACCACAGCCATCACCACCAGGGCGAGTCCGAGGAAGAAATCGGTGATGGTATTGTTGAAAATATATTGTAAACCAATGGCTTCGCTAAATGATTTAGCTCTGCCTGAAGTCTTTTTTCTTGCCATTTTTATCTTGTTTTAAAATATTTCTCTGCAAAATTAGTAAAAAAGTGCGAGAAACAATCCTTTTTCTCGGCTTTTTTTTTTAATTTTGCAACTTGTAATGAATAAAATGTAAAATGAAGATTATTTTCACGAGTTTTGACAAGAAAACAGTCAACAGTTTGCCAAGGGTTCTTTTCCCAGGTAAGGTGATTGTGATAGATAAGGCTGAGGATACAGATGCCGCAGTGGATTACCTCTTGCAACAAGACGTTTTGGGAGTGGATACGGAGACGCGACCTAGCTTCTCCAAGGGTCATCACTACCAGGTGTCGCTGCTGCAGGTGAGTAGTCGTACCCGCTGTTATCTCTTCCGTCTGCATCACACGGGCATGACGCCTGCCATCATCCGTTTCCTGGAAGACACGAAGGTGCCGAAGGTTGGCCTTTCCTGGCATGATGACCTCCTGCAGTTGCATCGCCGCTGCGAGTTCAAGGCAGGTTATTTTGTGGAGTTGCAGGATGTGGCAAAGGATTTCGGCATCAAGGATATGAGTTTGCAGAAACTCTATGCCAACCTGTTTCATCAGAAAATCAGCAAGGCGCAGCGCCTGAGCAATTGGGAGGCCAACGAACTCCGCGATTCCCAGTGCCTGTATGCTGCCACAGATGCCTGGTGCTGCATCAACCTATATGAGGAATTCAATCGCCTCATCCAGACTGGCGATTACGAGATTGACGAATTATAATCCCTATATATAATAATGTATAAGAACGTATATTTAAAGAAAGGAAAGGAAGAATCTCTCAAGAGATTCCACCCATGGATATTCTCCGGTGCTATCCAGCGCATGGACAATGATATAGAAGAAGGTGAGGTTGTTAGAGTGTTTAACCACGCTGGCGATTTCATTGCGGTAGGTCATTATCAGATTGGATCTATCGCCGTGCGTGTGCTCTCATTCAGTGATGTTGCCATCGATGATGAGTTCTGGCGCGCCCGCCTGGAGTCAGCTTACAAGATGCGCCTGGCAGTGGATATCGCAGGCAATCCGGATAACAACACCTATCGACTGGTGCATGGCGAGGGTGATAACCTGCCAGGACTGGTTATCGACTGCTATGGTCCTACTGCCGTGATGCAGGCTCACAGTGTGGGCATGCACGTCTGCCGTATGGAGATAGCCCAGGCTTTGAAAGAGGTGATGGGCGATGAGCTGCAGAATATCTATTATAAGAGTGAGACTACCTTGCCTTATAAGGCCGACCTGCGTCAGGAGAATGGCTTTATCCTGGGCGGTGATGCCGATGATGTGGCTGTGGAGAATGGATTGAAGTTCCATATCGACTGGCTGCGTGGTCAGAAGACCGGTTTTTTCATCGATCAGCGTGAGAACCGTTCTCTGCTTGAGCATTATGCCAAGGGCAAGAGTGTACTCAACATGTTCTGCTATACCGGCGGTTTCTCAGTCTATGCCATGCGTGGCAACGCCAAGGCTGTTCACTCGGTGGATAGCAGTGCCAAGGCCGTAGAACTGACTAACGAGAACATCGCCTTGAATTTCCCTGGCGATGCACGCCATGAGGCTTTCTGCGAGGATGCCTTCAAGTATCTTGATGAGCACGATCAGCAGTATGATCTCATTATCCTCGATCCTCCTGCCTTTGCCAAGCATCGTGCAGCCTTGCGCAATGCCCTGAAGGGATACACCCGTCTCAATGTCAAGGGATTGCAGCGCATCAAGAAGGGTGGAATCCTCTTCACCTTCAGCTGTTCGCAGGTGGTTACCAAGGATAACTTCCGCAACGCTGTGTTCACGGCTGCTGCCCAGGCTGGCAGAAAGGTGCGCATCCTGCACCAGCTGCATCAGCCAGCCGACCATCCTATCAATATCTATCACCCTGAGGGTGAGTATTTGAAGGGACTCGTTCTCTACGTAGAATAATTTGTTATGAAGAAATTTTCATTAATGATATGCTTGGTTTCTGTACTCTTGTTCGGAATGTCGGGTTGTGGACATTCCGAACAGGAGCGTCATCGGCTGAGCAAGCAGGAGAAAGCCCGCCTCGACAGCATCGACCGGGCTTCCCTGAAGATAGGTGTGATGCCTACGCTCGATTGCCTTCCGGTATATCTGGCGTACGAAGACAGCATCTTCCTGAAGCAGGGAGTAACGGTGCATCTGTATCGTTATAATGCCCAGATGGACTGCGATACCGCCATCGCCCGTGGCAGGGTAGAGGGAACGGTGACCGACCTGGTTCGTGCTGCCCACATCGAGAAGAAGGGAGTGCCGCTCTTCTATCCCGTATCAACCAATCTCTATTGGCAGTTAATCTCCAATAGAAAGGCACGTGTGTCGGAACTCAAGCAGTTGTCCGACAAGATGATTGCCATCACCCGCCATTCTGCCACCGATTATCTCGCCGACCTCGCCATCGACAGTGCGAAGCCGAAGTACGAGGTGTATCGCGTGCAGATCAACGATTTGAACATTCGCCTGAGCATGCTTCTCAACAACGAGATGGATGCCATGCTCCTGCCTGAGCCTTACGCTACCAGGGCACGAATGGCTCAGAACGTGGTGCTGATGGATAGCCGCGACAAGAACATCAACCTGGGTGCCATTGCCTTTCGCACCAAGCTGAAGTCCGAACGTCGCCGTAAAGAACAGATAGACAGATTCTTGACCGCATACGACATTGCAGTGGATAGTATTAACAAAAATGGCGTTCGAAAGTACGCTACCCTGTTGAAGAAGTATTATGACCTAGATGCCCATACCATCAAAAGTCTGCCTCAGCTCAAATACAGTCATGCCATGGAGCCGCTTCAGCGCGATTTGCAGTTGGCTAGGAAAAGAGCAGAGAACAAGTAATCTTTAAATAATTAATTTTAACGAAACAATGAAAGAAAAAAAAATAGAGCAGGCTTTAGCCGAGGCACGTTCGGAGTTGTCTCATGGCGACTATCTCACTTTATGTGCCTCCCTTACCTTTCTTAATAGGGAAATCCCTGAAGCTTCGGTTTCAGATGGCGATATTTTTTATATGCTTGGATGGTTAACCCAGGTATGCGAAGGAATGGGGATTGATTATACGAAGCATGAGGCTGGCAAAGCTGTTTTTCATGCAGAAGGTAAGAAACATGATTTTTGTATCACGGGTATGGATATCAAGACTCCAGAAGGCAGAGCGGCAGAGTTGTGTAGAATTCAGAGAGAATTTAATGAATATCTGTGTGATTTTGAGGTTGCTTTCCGTTGTTCCAAGCCGGGTGTTTTTATGGATTTGAAGAAAACGGGTGATCAGATAGACAAGAAAGATTTCCTGAGCACCCTTGAATCTCAGCTTTCTGATATGGCGATGTTATATATCGATACCAACCAGACCGACGAGAAACTCAAACAGCGTCAGATTGAGTTGCAGGAAGAGCTTAATGAAATTCGTCACGTTATCTTTGCTGCAATTGTAACCTCGGGTAACTGGAGTTGGGAAACATGGTGCCTCTATCGTGATCTCATTCTTTCGCCAACCGTTGATGCCGTCACTTCCCAGTTGCTGGTTAGTGCCGTCACCTTGGCATGTACCACGGTATTCAGCTTCCAGAAGTTTGATTTGCTGAAAACTGTTTTCGAAGAGGCTAAGGATGAAGAGCTGAAGCAGCGTGCCTTGATAGGCTTACTCTTGGCTTCAACCCGCATGCCAAAGGGAGTTTGCGAAAAGGAGTACCGTGAAGAGTTGGAAATAGAATTTCCAAAGCTGATTCTTGAGATTCAGAAGCAGCTTGCCATGACCCTTAAGAGTGAAATGTTGTCTCAGGAATATACAGATAGTTTCAGAGATCGTATTTCCAATAGAATGATAGGTGCCTTGAAGCACAGCATTGCTAAGCATGCTGATGATGATTTGAAGGATTTGCTGGCTGATGATGGCATCGGCAACGAGGATGATGATGAGGCAGATAATGTCCGTATGTCGGATGACGGCAAGAGAATTGATATAGAGATGGATGAGGATGTCGATGCCCAGGAAATGATGGAAAAGGGCATGGATATTCTCTTGGGTCAGTTTAACAAGCTGTCTGACCATCCGTTCTTTGAAGAGATTTCCAATTGGTTCTTGCCATTCGATGAGAATCAGCCGATTCTTGCTGAGGCTGCTGCCATTGACACAAAGAACGATACCGACAGAATGTTCACTACCACTGCCAATCGTTCGTGTGCTGCCGATGCGTATGCGCTTGCCGTGTTGATGTTGAATCATCCTGATGATATTCCTGAAGTTCCAGAGATGTCAAAGCATGATGACGATGAGTTTGAGGATGACGAAGAACTGGAAGATGAAGAGACGTTTGAGGGTGATTCTGAAGATGGCGATGAGCAGGATGATGAGGCTGAAGATGATTCTGATGATGAGACTCCAGATGATCCTGAAACTGAAATTTGCATGATTCGCACCAGATACCTGCGCAATCTGCTTCGTTTCTACAGATTCTGCTTCAATCGTGACGAATTCTTCAATGTGTTTGAGGACGATAAAGATGAAGTTCCGGGTTACGCCGTGCTTGCTTCGCCTGTGTTCCAGTATCCTTTCTTTGATAGTTATCGTCTCGCTGCTGCCCGTTATGCCACCCGTCTCGAGGTGCCAAGTATGGTTGGGGTTTTGCTGAACGGTATGGAAGCCAACGACCTGGAAACCCATTACATGAAAGGATGGTCCTTGATGAAAAAGAAAGGCGAAAAGAATTTGATGATGGCAGTGATTCATTTCAAGAAGATGTTGGAAATCCAGCCTGGCATGAAGAAAGCCTATTCCATGTTGGCCGATTGCTATCATGATTTGAATATGCTTGAGCCTTATCTCGAGGTCTATGATGAGCTGCTCAAGAAGGGCGATTCCTTATCTGATGATTTCAAGAAATTACTTAAAATACAGAAGATGAACATGCTCTTCAAGGCGAAGCATTATGAGGATGCCATCGGGCTGGGTTACGATCTGGAATATCATTATCCAGACCTGGAATTGGTTTCTGCTATGCTCTCTTATTGTCTGCTGAAAAGAAAAGGTGAAAATGCCGAAGAGTCTTTCCTGAAAGCCAAGGAGCGCATTGGAGCCTATTTCGCTGACGAGATGGATATTGCGAATATGATGGAGGGGACTGGTTCTAACCAGAATTTGGAGCAGATATTTGCCTCTACCATGGGTCTTTTCCTGAAAATGATGCAGAAAGACAAGGAAGCAGAATTCATCAATAGCTATTCCTACTGTCTGGTTTATATGGTAGAGGGCAATCCTGAAATGGCTCTCGACAAGATGCTCAGAATCCTTACTACATGTAAGAGATCGACTGGAAAACTGGATGAGATGTTGAGAAATGACCGCGAGTGGCTTGAAGAGCATGGAGTTTCCTGGGAAGATGCGCTGCTCCTGTATAACTATGCAGTGCATGATTTCGAGAACATGATTCATGGCATAAGCGAAATATTTGATGACAAGAAGAAAAAATAAAGATAATTTATCTTGAAAATATAGAATCGAGGTTGATATGCCGACAGATAACAATAGTAATAGAAGTAATAATAGAACGAATAAAACTCAGATAGATACCAACTACGCCCACCTGCAGCCGCAGGCGGTGGAGTTGGAGAAGGTGGTGCTGGGTTCGCTCCTTATTGATGCCGATGCCTTTTCGGTGGTGTCAGAAGTGCTGAAACCTGCCACTTTCTATGATCCGCGACACCAGAAGATATACGAGGCCATCCAGACCATGAACATGGAGGAGAGGCCGGTGGATATCATGACCATCATCGATGAACTCACCAAGATGGGCGAAATACAGAAGGTGGGAGGGGCGGCTTACTTGATGGAGATTTCGTCTCAAGTAGCTTCGGCTGCCCACGTAGAGTATCATGCCCGAATCCTGGCGCAGAAGTATCTGCAGCGACAGCTTATTCACTATGCCGGCGATATCGAGACTCAGGCGTACGACGAGGGCGTGGATGTTGACGAACTGATGCAGCATGCCGAGGGCGAACTCTTCCAGCTGTCACAGGGCAACATGAAGCAGGATTATACCCAGATTGACCCCGTCATCAAGGATGCCGTGGATATCCTGCAGCGTGCCGCTCAGAACAAGGGTGGACTCACCGGTATCCCTACCGGATACCAGCAGATGGATGAGATGACTTCAGGATGGCAGCCTTCCGACCTGGTTATCATCGCCGGACGTCCTGCCATGGGTAAGACTTCCTTCGCGCTGAGCATCGCCAAGAATGTGGCTGTGGACTATGGGGTACCTATCGGCTTCTTCTCTCTTGAGATGAACAACGTCCAGCTGGTCAACCGTCTTATCTCGAATGTCTGTGAGATTTCGGGTAAGAAGATTCTGAACGGACAGCTCGACCCTGCTGAGTGGGAGCGTCTCGACAAGAAAATACGTGCCCTCACGGGTGCGCCGATCTATGTGGATGATACTCCTGGACTCTCGGTGTTTGAATTGAGAACAAAGGCTCGCCGACTGGTGCGCGAGAAGGGGGTGAAGATTCTGATGATCGACTACCTGCAGCTGATGAATGCCAACGGCATGAAGTTTGGTAGCCGCCAGGAGGAGGTTTCCACCATTTCCCGTTCGCTCAAGGGTCTTGCCAAGGAGTTGAATATTCCGGTGCTCGCTCTGTCGCAGTTGTCACGTAACGTGGAGAACCGCGAGGGTCTCGAAGGAAAGCGACCACAGTTGAGCGACCTCCGTGAATCCGGAGCCATCGAGCAGGATGCCGATATGGTGCTCTTCGTTCACCGTCCGGAATATTATCACATCTATCAGGACGAAAAGGGTAACGACCTCCATGGCATGGCTCAGATCATCATTGCCAAGCACCGTAAGGGTGCCACGGGCGATGTGCTTCTCAACTTCCGTGGCGAGTTCACCCGATTCCAGGATCCTACCGATTCCTATACTCCGGTGCAGGAGGGTGGAGAAATCATGGGCTCCAAGATGAATGGTGGTGCTGCCGGTGCACCCTCTGGCAGCGGTTCTGCAGCAGAAGGTTCCTTGCCTCCTCTGCCGCCACCTGCACCTAACGGTCCGTTACCTTTCTAGCAGAAAAGGGAATAAACTGACACGAAAACCCCTCATTCAGGGAATAATCTCATAT
The DNA here is from genome assembly GCF_019249655.2 of Segatella copri. Taxonomy (NCBI): domain Bacteria; kingdom Pseudomonadati; phylum Bacteroidota; class Bacteroidia; order Bacteroidales; family Prevotellaceae; genus Segatella; species Segatella copri. The sequence goes on along the minus strand of NZ_CP137557.1, from coordinate 2,712,113 downwards.
AAAAACGGCTCATTTCTTTGGGAAATGAGCCGTTTTTTGTATTTTTATGGTAATTTGAAAGATTTTCTATTAAAAAAGTGATAAATTGTTTGCGTATATCAGAGAAATATATTACCTTTGCAAGCGAATTAAGTATAACATAAAAATATAAAAGATATGAGAGCATTAGCGTTGAATATTACAGGCATCATGATTATTCGACTTCGACTGCAGCATGTAGGCGGAAGTGATAAGGTGTGCGTATAGTTCAATGCTGGGGATATATCAAGCCTTTCTACACTTCCGTATCTGGGAGTGAGAAAGGCTTTTTCTCTTATATATATCACATATATATATCACATATATATATATCACGGCTCTTATATATATAATAAGGTGAATAATAAAAATATTGATTAGAGATATGAGTGACAGATTATTTATTTTCGACACAACCCTTCGCGATGGCGAGCAGGTTCCAGGATGTCAGTTGAACACGGTTGAGAAGATTCAGGTGGCTAAGGCGCTGGAGCAGTTGGGCGTTGATGTCATTGAGGCGGGCTTCCCTATTTCAAGCCCGGGCGACTTCAATTCGGTGGTGGAGATTTCCAAGGCGGTTACATGGCCAACCATCTGTGCGTTGACTCGTGCAGTGGAGAAGGATATTGATTGCGCTGCCGAGGCGTTGAAGTATGCCAAGCACAAGAGAATCCATACTGGCATCGGTACTAGCGATAGCCACATCAAATATAAGTTCAACTCTACCCGCGAGGAAATCATCGAGCGTGCCGTGGCTGCCGTCAAGTATGCCAAGAAGTACGTAGAGGATGTGGAGTTCTACGCTGAGGATGCGGGTCGTACGGATAATGAGTATCTGGCTCGCGTGGTTGAGGCTGTCATCAAGGCAGGTGCCACGGTGGTCAACATTCCTGATACCACTGGCTATTGCTTGCCGGATGAGTATGGTGCCAAGATCAAGTATCTGATGGATCATGTGGATGGCATCGAGAATGCACGCATATCTACCCACTGCCACAACGACCTCGGTATGGCTACGGCAAATACCCTGCAGGGTGTATTGAATGGTGCACGCCAGGTAGAGGTAACCATGAATGGTATCGGCGAGCGTGCTGGTAATACTTCGCTTGAAGAAATCGCTATGATCTTGAGGTGCCACAAGCACCTCAACATTGATACCAACATCAATACCACCAAGATTGTTCCTATGTCTCGCATGGTGAGCAGTCTGATGAACATGCCTGTGCAGCCTAACAAGGCTATCGTGGGCCGCAATGCCTTCGCTCATTCTTCCGGTATCCACCAGGATGGCGTGCTGAAGAATGTTCAGACTTACGAAATCATCGACCCTAAGGATGTGGGCTTGGATGATAACGCCATCGTATTGACAGCCCGTTCGGGTCGTGCGGCATTGAAGTATCGCCTCCACGTAAACGGCGTGAACATCGAGGACGAGGAGAAGCTCGACAAGATCTACAAGAAGTTCCTCCAGTTGGCTGATAAGAAGAAGGAAGTTACCGACGAGGATGTATTGATGCTCGCTGGTGCTGATTCTGCCGATAAGCATGGCGTACAGCTCGACTGGTTGCAGGTAACTACCGGCAAGGGCGTGAAGAGTGTAGCCAGCATCGGCTTGAACATCGCTGGTCAGAAGTTCGAGGCTGCATCATCTGGCAATGGTCCTGTGGACGCTGCCATCCGTGCCCTCAAGAAGGTCATCACCAAGGAGATGAACCTCAAGGAGTTCACCATCCAGGCTATCGACAAGGGTTCTGACGATGTGGGTAAGGTTCACATGCAGGTGGAGTACGATGGCCATGTATATTATGGCTTCGGTGCAGATACCGACATCGTGACAGCTTCCGTAGAGGCTTACATCGACTGTATCAACAAGTTCAAGGTATGATAAAGTATAATTCAGATAAATATATAATAAACAGGATATTATGAATACATTATTCGACAAGATTTGGGACAAGCACGTTGTCCAGATTGTAGAAGACGGCCCTACACAGCTTTACATCGACCGTCTCTACTGTCACGAAGTAACATCACCTCAGGCATTCGCTGGTATGCGAGCACGCGGACTCAAGATGTTCCGTCCAGACCAGATTTTCTGTATGCCTGACCACAATACTCCTACCCACGATCAGGACAAGCCTATCGAGGATCCAATCTCAAAGAAGCAGGTAGATACCTTGGCAAAGAACACCGCTGATTTCGGCGTAACTCACTTTGCCATGAACACCAAGGACAATGGTATCATCCATGTGGTAGGTCCTGAGAAGGGTCTTTCTCTTCCAGGTATGACCATCGTCTGCGGCGACTCTCATACTTCTACCCATGGTGCCATGGGTGCCGTTGCCTTCGGTATCGGTACTTCTGAGGTGGAGATGGTGATGGCTTCACAATGTATTCTCCAGAGCAAGCCAAAGTCTATGCGCATCAGTATCAACGGCAAGCTCAGCAAGGGTGTTACAGCCAAGGATGTAGCTCTTTATTTGATGAGCCAGCTCACTACGTCCGGTGCTACCGGTTACTTCGTTGAGTACAGTGGCGATGTAGTGAAGGATATGTCAATGGAAGGTCGTTTGACTCTCTGCAACCTCTCCATCGAGATGGGTGCCCGTGGCGGTTTCGTAGCTCCTGATGAGACAACATTCGAGTATATCAAGGGTCGTGAATATGCACCTAAGGGTGAAGAGTGGGACAAGGCTGTGGCTTACTGGAAGACCTTGAAGAGTGGCGATGACGCTGTATTCGACAAGGAGTTGACTTTCGAGGCAAAGGATATCGAACCACGCATCACCTACGGTACCAACCCAGGTATGGGTATCGGCATCACCGAAAGCATCCCAACACTTGATGAGATTCCTGAGGAAGAGCAGGCTGGTTTCAAGAAGAGCCTCAACTACATGGGCTTCCAGCCAGGCGAGAAACTGGAGGGTCATCCTATCGATTATGTATTCCTGGGCGCATGTACCAACGGTCGTATTGAAGACTTCCGTGCCTTTGCTTCATTGGTTAAAGGTAAGAAGAAGGCAGAGGGTGTAACTGCTTGGCTTGTACCAGGTTCTTGGCTGGTTGATAAACAAATACGTGAAGAGGGAATTGATAAGATTGTTGAGGCTGCCGGCTTCGAAATCCGTCAGCCAGGATGCTCTGCCTGCCTGGCAATGAACGATGATAAGATTCCTGCAGGCAAGTACTCTGTAAGTACATCCAACCGTAACTTCGAGGGTCGTCAGGGACCAGGTTCCCGCACCATCCTTGCCAGCCCATACGTAGCAGCAGCTGCCGCTATCACTGGTAAGATTACCGACCCAAGAGAGTTCATGTAATGTTAAGTGTTCAACGTAAAACGAAAAACTGAAATGAAACAGAAATTCAATGTAATTACATCAAGCTGCATTCCTCTTCCATTGGAGAATGTAGATACAGACCAGATTATACCAGCCCGTTTCCTCAAGGCTATCGATAAAGAGGGTATGGGCGACAACCTCTTCCGCGACTGGCGCTACAATGCCGACGGAACACCAAAGCCAGACTTCGTGATGAACGACCCTTCTTACAGTGGCGTCATCCTCGTAGCTGGCAAGAACTTCGGTTCAGGTTCTTCCCGTGAGCACGCTGCCTGGGCCATCGCAGGCGCAGGTTTCCGTGTCGTTATCAGCTCTTTCTTCGCTGATATCCACAAGAACAACGAGTTGAACAACCTCGTATTGCCAGTAGTGGTAAGCGAGGAATTCCTGAAGGAACTCTTCGAGAGCATCGACAAGGATCACAAGACAGAGGTAAAGGTAGATCTTCCTAACCAGACTGTGACCAACCTTGCTACTGGCAAGAGCGAGCACTTCGAAATCAATGGCTACAAGAAGCACTGTCTGGAGAACGGTTTGGACGATGTAGACTTCCTCGTTCAGAACCGTGACAAGGTAGAGGCTTGGGAAGCTAAGAACAAGTAATCAAGTAATTATGAACGTTAACGCAAAGAGAGATAATTCCCGCATCAAGGAGATTGAGATCATGGACTGCACGCTGCGTGACGGCGAGCAGACCAATGGTGTCAGTTTCCTTCCTCACGAGAAATTGATGATAGCAAGAATGCTGTTGCATGATATCAATGTTGATCGCATTGAAGTGGCTTCAGCACGTGTGTCGGAAGGCGAAAAGGATGCTGTCGCTCGAATTTGCCGTTATGCCAAGACCATAGGTAAACTGGATTCCGTTGAGGTATTGGGATTCGTGGATAACAACAAGAGCGTGGATTGGATTGCCGAATGCGGTGGTCATGTCATCAACCTCTTGGCTAAGGGTAGCTATAAGCACTGCACCCAGCAGCTCAAGATGTCGCCTGAGGAGCATCTCGCTCATATCAAGCAGACCATCGATTATGCTTTGAGCAAGAATTTCACCGTAAATCTCTATCTGGAGGACTGGTCGAGCGGTATGCGCGACAGCCGTGACTATCTCTTCATGATGATGGACGAGCTGGTGAAACTGCCAATCAAGCGCTTCCTGCTTCCTGATACTCTGGGTATCCTGAACCCATTGCAGTGTGTGGAGTATATGCGCCAGATGGTTCGCCGTTATCCGGATTCTCAATTCGATTTCCATGCCCACAACGACTACGATTTGGCTGTGAGCAACTCGCTGGCTGCCGTATTGAGTGGCGCCAAGGGTCTTCACGTTACCGTGAATGGTTTGGGCGAACGCTGCGGCAATGCACCATTGGCGAGCGTTCAGGTGATTCTGAAGGATATGTTTGGGGCAAAGACCAATATCAAGGAAGACCGCCTGAACGATATTTCCCGATTGGTTGAAGGATACAGCGGCATCGCCGTGGCTCCAAATACCCCTGTGGTGGGCGATAATGTCTTCACTCAGGTAGCTGGTGTGCATGCCGATGGCGACAACAAGGACAAGCTTTATTGTAACGACCTGGTGCCTGAGCGTTTCGGCAGACATCGTGAGTATGCATTGGGCAAGAATTCCGGTAAGGCTAACATCATCCAGAACCTCAATGAACTGGGATTGGAACTGACTCCGGAACAGACCAAGGCTGTGACCAAGCGAATCACCGAACTCGGCGACCGCAAGGAGCTGGTAACCCAGGACGATCTGCCATACATCGTGAGCGATGTGCTGAAGCATGGCGCTCCGGAGGATAAGGTGAAACTGGTAAGTTACATGGTTTCAACCTCTTATGGTTTGAAGCCTATAGCAAGTGTTAAGGTGGAAATCGATGGCAAGGAGTATGAAGACCAGAGCTCAGGCGATGGTCAGTATGATGCTTTCGTAAAAGCCCTCCGCAACATCTATAAGGTGAAGCTCGGCAAGACCTTCCCTAAGCTCGACAACTATCAGGTAACCATCCCACCCGGTGGTCGTACCGATGCCCTTGTCCAGACCGTCATTACCTGGCGTGAAGGCGACCGCATCTGGCGCACCCGAGGCTTGGATGCCGACCAGACGGAGGCTGCTATCAAGGCAACGCTCAAAATGCTTAATATGTATGAGGCAGATAAGAGCGATGAACAGCCAGCGTCGCCTCGAAATTTAGATATGGAATAAAAACAATTAAAAAATCAGATAAGATGAAATTAAACATTGCAGTTCTCGCCGGTGATGGTATCGGACCAGAGATTATGAAGCAGGGCGTAGCAGTAATGCAGGCCATTGCAGAGAAGTTCAACCACGAGTTTACTTACAACGAGGCAATCTGCGGCGCTCACGCTATCGACGAGGTAGGTGATCCATTCCCAGAGGAGACCTTCAAGACTTGTATGGATGCTGACGCAGTGCTCTTTGCAGCCGTTGGTGACCCACGTTTCGACAACAACCCTACAGCCAAGGTTCGTCCTGAGCAGGGTTTGCTCGCTATGCGTAAGAAGTTGGGCCTCTTCGCCAATGTCCGCCCAGTGGCTACATTCGATTGCCTGCTCCACAAGTCTCCATTGAAGGATGAGCTCTTGAAAGGTGCAGACTTCGTAGTCATCCGCGAGTTGACTGGTGGTATGTACTTCGGTGAGAAGTATCAGGATAACGACAAGGCATACGATACCGATATCTACACCCGTCCTGAGATTGAGCGCATCCTGAAGGTAGCTTTCGAGTTTGCCATGAAGCGCAACAAGCACCTCACCGTGGTAGATAAGGCAAACGTATTGGCATCTTCTCGTCTCTGGCGTCAGATTGCCAAGGAGATGGAGCCACAGTATCCTGAGGTAAACACCGACTATATGTTCATCGACAACGCTTCTATGCGCGTGTTGACTGAGCCTACCTTCTTCGATGTCATCGTTACAGAGAACACCTTCGGTGATATCCTCACCGATGAAACTTCTTGCATCACCGGCTCTATGGGCTTGCAGCCATCTAGCTCATTGGGTGAGCACACACCATTGTTCGAGCCTGTTCACGGTTCATGGCCACAGGCAGCTGGCAAGAACCTGGCAAACCCAGTAGCTCAGATTCTTTCTGCAGCAATGTTGCTGGAGCACTTCGGTTTGAACGAGGAGGGCGCTTTGATCCGCAAGGCAGTAGATGCTTCTCTCGATGCCAATGTCCGAACTCCTGAGATTCAGGTAGAGGGTGGTGCACAGTATGGCACAACAGAGGTTGGCGCATGGATTGTCAACTGGATCAAGAATGCTTAATCTAGGTTAATCTTTAGAAGTATTCTTACAAGATAGAATTTTGATTTGAATAGCCTTAAGGAAGATATTTTTTTTCCTTAAGGCTATATATATTTATCCTTAAGGCTAATTATATTTTCCCTTAAGGCTAAATATATTTTCCCTTAAGCTATGATATCGTATCCTATAATCTCAGAAAATACGGAGGTTTTGCTTAAGTTTATTTTATTTTGAAATTCCTAAACAACTTTTATCTTTGCTTTTTTGGTTGATTGCTGAAGTATTTGTAATTTTGCAGCATGAAAAAGAAAAGTATCCTATTATATAGTTGTTTTCTGCTGTCGATGCCGTTGATGGCGCAGCAGAACCATGCGTCGGATTCTAAGGCGCAGAACAAGGCGCTGCGTGATTCTTTGGCGGCAGCTACGAATGTGCTGGCGTATCATCCCGACAGTATTGATTTGCGATTGAAGAAGGCGGCGTGGAACATCCAGCTGGAGCAGTGGGCGTATGCCAAGGACGATCTGGATAAGGTGTTGTTTCTGAACAATACCAATATTGCGGGTCTCTTTTATCGTGCTTTCGTCAATGAGAAGATGAAGCGTTACAATTTCGCCCGTTTGGATTATCAGAATCTCTTGGTATTGGTTCCAGGCAATTTCCAGGCACAGTTGGGCTTGGCGTTGCTGAACGAGAAGGATAAGCATTATACGGAGGCGTATGATGGCATCAATAATCTGATAGAACAGTATCCTGACAGTGCTCTGGCGTATGCGGCTCGTGGCGGAATAGAGAAGGAGAGGGGCATGCTGGAGTTGGCAGAGTATGATTATGCCAAGGCGATGTCGCTGGATGAGGATAATCAGGATTACCGCATCAACCACATCGACCTCCTGGTAACTCTGGGCAGGAAGCAGGATGCCTACACCGAGTTGGAGGCACTCATCAAGAAAGGTGTTGCCCCCGGCCAACTCCAGGATTTCTATCGCAGATTAAAGGATAAAAGAAGGAAATAGCATTAAAACTTCCTGATGAGCTCGGCAATTCTTTCCACGTCCTCTTCCGTCATGCTCTGATTGCATGGCAAACTGAGTTCTTGCTGGTGAATCTTCTCCGTGATAGGCAGGTGCAGATGATTCCATTCCGCATAGCATTTCTGCTGATGAGGCGGAATCGGATAGTGAATCATCGTGCCAACGCCATTCTCCTTGAGATATTGCTGCAGCTCATCCCTTCTGGATGAAAGAATCGGGAAAATATGAACCACATTGCTTTCTTTTGGAGAATACAAATTGGATGGAATCAATTCATGGTCTTGCTTCCCATTCTTTTTGTCTTCTCCAAGGTATTTTACATTGTCTTCTCCCAGATACTTCAGATATAATTGCGCCAAATCTTGTCTTCTTTCATTGGTTTCATCCAGATGTGCCAGTTTTACATCAAGCACTGCAGCCTGAATCTCATCCATTCTCGAATTCCTTCCTTGGTAATCAAAAACATATTTCCTGGCACTTCCGTAATTGCCCAATGCCCTGATTACCTCAGCCAAATCATCGTCATCCGTGGTCACGGCACCCGCATCACCCAGTGCACCCAGATTCTTACCTGGATAGAAGCTGTGGGCGGCAGCAGTGCCCAGACTTCCCGTCCGTTTGCCATTCCATCCATCCGATGAAGTCTTTCCTCTATAGATGCAGCCATGCGCCTGTGCATTGTCCTCAAACAGCAGCAAATGATGCTTCTTGCAGATAGCTATCATGTTCGGCGTAACACTGCATTTGCCGTAAAGATGCACGGTGAGCAGGGCGCGGGTCTTCCCGGTGATATGGCTCTCGATGAGTGAATCATCCATCTGCAGCGTATCTATCGTTGGTTCGATGAGGATGGGAGTGAGACCCACGCTCGTGATGGCGAGGATGGTGGCAATATACGTGTTGGCAGCTACCAGCACCTCGTCACCAGGCTGCATTCTGCCCAGAATCATCTCGCCCTGCAACATCAGTTTCAGGGCATCGAGTCCGTTGCCGCAACTGATGCAGTGGCGGGTTCCGATATACGCAGCATAATGCTCCTCGAAGTCGTGGATGCGCTTGCCCTGCAGATACCAACCGCTGCTCACCACCTCGGAAATGGCATGCTGAATGTCTTTCTCATAAGGAGCATTCAGGTCTTTCAGACTTAAATATTTGATTTCTTTCATTTCTCTTTTTTTTGTTCTTTAGATTAAGAAAGTTGCAGGATTGTTTAAGAAATTTGCAGGATAACCGCCCCACTTGAACAATTCCTGACCTTGAATTCTACATTTTCTGCCAGATAAAGTCCCTGATAGGGATGATTAAGGAAGAAAGAGTCAGTAGATTCCCCATCCTTGATTTCTATCGTAAAGGATCCTGATAGAGCGATGAACACCAGTTTCGGGTGATGGGCATCAGGCTCAAGGGAGGTTCCGGCAGGCATGCCATAGCGCCATTCCACATGTTTGATATGGAATGGGATATTCTTCTGCTCCTCGGCAACGGTCAGGTTGCCGCGCGGGTCGAATATCTTCGGAAGCTGTATGATGTTAGCTATTTCTTGTTTCATATAAGAATAACGCTGATGAGTGGGGTTTTATTGTATAGAATGATAGAGGTTTATGTTATCAAGTGGATGATAGAGGTTTATGTTATCAAGTGATAGGATAGGGGGATAAAAAACTAGAGCAGCTATCTTCTCAGACAACTGCTCTATCTCAATAGGTATTAGTTTTCTTTAAGGTAAAAAGATTGTATTCAGGATAACGTTTGCAAAGGTACGAATTTTTGTTGGAATAAAAAAATAAAATGATAATTAATTTTGGAAAAAATTAATTTTTTAATAATTCCTGTCATGTTCATTTACTTTTTAGTGCAAAATGATAATTATTCCCCCAAAAAAATAAAGCTTTTGCCCTTACAGGGCGACAGGCTTGCATCCATTATTACCCAGGGCGCTGCCCTGGGCTAGGAGCTTCTGCCCTTTCAGGGCGTGTGGGGAAGTACTTGCGAAAGTTTAGTATAGTGATGGAAAGAAGAGAGGGGGTATAAAAACAAAAAAGAGACCCTTTCACAAGGATCTCTTTTTTGAGGTGTCTAGCGGAGTCGAACCGCTCTACACGGTTTTGCAGACCGTTACCTAACCGCTCGGTTAAGACACCAAGTCTAAAAATTTTACAAATTAACTCCTATGAAACGAAGTCATTAAGAGGTGTCTAGCGGAGTCGAACCGCTCTACACGGTTTTGCAGACCGTTACCTAACCGCTCGGTTAAGACACCTTGTAGAGTTATTTGCTGTCATTTCTGATAAGCGAGTGCAAAGGTACTACTTTTTTTTGAAACCACCAAATCTTTCGCCATCTTTTTTCGAAAATAATGAAAAAATCTTTAGAAACAATCAATTCTAATCATTTTTTCTTCTTCTTGCACTGCTCATAGAAAGCACAGCCCGCACACTTGTAATTCCGGTCGTGGCACTGGTTCACCTTCTTCCACGCCCGATAAATACGAATGGCGGCATACGCGATGCATGCCGCCAATATCGTAAGAATGATGATATACTGAGCAGTCATCATATCAATTTCTCCTATAGCTGAAAAACGCCGGCGTTTAGCCTACAGCGTTGTAGCCATTTGTAGAGTTCTTGCGCATGATGTCACGGATGTTCATCTCCTTGAATCCGTCGGCACGATGCTGCTCTTCCAACTCCGCCTCCTCTTCGATGTCCTTTTCTGAGCGGGTGAAGGTGAAAGCCTTGTACTTAAATTCTGCGATAGCCCAACCTACGAGTGCTACCACGATCAATGCGATCAGTCCTAATAATGCTTCCATTTCTTTCTTTATTATATATAATAATGTGTAAATTCCAGTAACTCCAGCTTCCCGCGGCTTAGTAGTCGTCGTCAGCCACGTCCTCAGCATCGTCGAGTCCCAGGTTCTCAGGGTCCTCGAAGGTGGTGCGGTAGCTTTCCTCGGTCAGCTTGTCGTCATCGAATGCATCATCGTCCTCATCAGGATCGTTGTAGTGATCCTCAATCTCTGGTGCATCCTCATCGTCATCCTCGTCTGGGTCGAGCAGGTCGTCGTTGCGGTCCAACTCGTCCTCATCCATGAATCTCATGCGAATCTTCTCCTGCTTTGGCTTCTCCTTGGCAAAGATAGCCTCCACCCAGGTACCCTTAGGCACCACGAGCACCTCGTAGTCGTCAGCCAGCTTCTTCTCGTAGAGACCACCCGGCTTCTTCAGGCGATCCTTAGGAAGGGTAGTGGTACTGATGTCGAAACCGCTCTCGATGATATCCTTGATACTCTGAGAAAGACTGTCCCAGCCACCGCCGAAGTTACGCTCCAATACTTCGATGAGCTTGGATGCGGTGATGTGACCGATGTTCTCGTAGGTGAGGTCGGTGACACGCATGATAGGGCGCTTCTTGATGGCAAACTTCTCGTTCTTGTCGTCGATGCGGAGGGTGCCGATCTTGAAACCACGTTCAATCAACTTGTCGAGCACTTCTGTGCGGTCCACTTTCACTTGCTCAACTTCGAATGCACTGCGAATGATGTCGAGGTATCTACGCTGATTGTCCTTCAGGTCGTTGTCTTTCTCGGCAGCTTCCCAAAGTCGGAAAACATCATTCTCCTGGATATCCCAAACACTGCTTTTTGACAATGTTTTGAGGGTGATAGTCTTTTCTTGTTTCATTGTTATAAATGTTTTGAATGCAAAATTAAATACTTCTTTTTATATATCCAAATTTTCAGCCCGTTTTTTTTTCTATTTCCACGATTTTTTTTCTTTTATCCCGATTTCTTGTGCACGTTTCATTTTTTTTCATTATCTTTGCAGCTAAAAATACCGAAGTAAAAAGAATTATAGAATGAGTGAACCGTTAGCTGAAAGAATGAGACCCCGGTCGCTTACCGACTATGTGGGCCAGAAGCATCTGGTGGGGGAGGGTGCCGTGCTGCGCAGGATGATCGACGCAGGCCGCATTTCCTCTTTTATCCTCTGGGGACCTCCGGGCGTGGGCAAGACTACCCTGGCGCAGATTGTGGCGCAAACCCTGAAGGTGCCTTTCTATACCCTCTCTGCCGTAACCAGCGGCGTGAAGGATGTGCGCGAGGTGATTGAGCGTGCCAAGAGTGGAAGATTCTTCAACGCTGCTTCACCTATCTTGTTTATAGACGAAATACACCGCTTCTCCAAGAGTCAGCAGGACTCCCTGCTGGGCGCAGTGGAGAAGGGCATCGTTACACTGATTGGTGCCACCACCGAGAACCCGTCGTTCGAGGTTATCCGTCCGCTACTCTCCCGATGCCAGCTCTACGTGCTCAAACCCCTGGAAAAGGAAGACCTGGAGGGACTCCTGCAGCGTGCCATCACCCAGGATGTGGAACTCAGCCAGAAGAAGATCAATCTGAAGGAAACTGGGGCGATGCTCCGGTTCAGCGGAGGCGATGCCCGGAAGCTCCTCAATATCCTGGAACTGGTGGTGGAATCGGCAGGCACCGGTGAGGTGGTCATCACCGACAAGATGGTAGAAGAACAGCTTCAGCAGAATCCCCTTGCCTACGACAAGCAGGGCGATATGCACTATGACATCATCTCCGCCTTCATCAAGAGTATCCGTGGCAGCGACCCCGATGCGGCGCTCTATTGGATGGCGCGCATGATAGAAGGAGGCGAAGACCCGCAGTTCATCGCCCGCAGAGTGGTGATCAGTGCGAGCGAGGATGTGGGACTGGCGAATCCCAACGCCCTGCTCCTGGCGAATGCTGCCTTCGATACGGTGATGAAGATAGGATGGCCCGAGGCGAGAATCGCCCTTGCCGAGGCGGTGGTCTACCTTGCTACCAGTCCCAAGAGCAACAGTGCCTACCTGGGCATCAACGATGCCATCGCCACCGTAAAGCAGACGGGCAATCTGCCTGTGCCGCTGCATATCCGCAATGCGCCGACCAAACTGATGAAGGACCTGGGCTATCACGACGGCTATAAATATCCGCACGATTATCCCGGTCATTTCACCGAGCAGCAGTATCTACCTGATGAACTGAAAGATACCCGCTTCTGGCATCCGCAGCATTCTCCTTCCGAGGAGCGCCTGTATAACTGGATGGTAACATGCTGGGGAGAGCGGTTTAAAAACTAAACAAATAATTTATTACGAGAAAAAATGACTATTCATCAAGACCCGGAACTTGTCATGACGCTGCAGCGCATCATCGAGTTCATTGGAACCTTTGCATTTGCCCTTTCGGGCATCCGACTTGCCGCCAGCAAGCATTACGACTGGCTGGGCGGCTTTGTGTGTGGCGTGGCTGTGGCCATCGGCGGCGGAACCATCCGCGATGTGATGCTTGGCCAGCATCCTTTCTGGATGCTCAGCCCCATCTACCTTTTGTGTACGCTGTTTGCGCAGCTGGTGGTCATCGGTTGCCACCATTATCTCAAGCGTCTCGACAACACGTGGTTTCTTTTCGATACCCTCGGTCTGGCGCTGTTTAATATCGCCGGAATCCAGAAAACCCTCGATTGCGGTTTCCCGTTCTGGGTGGCCATCATCATGGGCTGCATCACGGGTTCCTTCGGCGGCGTAATCCGTGATGTGCTGCTCAACGAGGAGCCTGTCATCTTCCGTAAGGAAATCTATGCGATGGCATGCGTGCTGGGTGGCCTCTGCTATTGGGGATTGACCTATCTGGGCATGAGCGTCTATATCACGTCCACCGCCTCCTTCCTTACGGTCTGCATCATCCGCCTGCTTGCCGTGAAGTACCACATCTCGCTGCCTACGCTGCGCGATGAGACGAATGAATAATTTATAATGAATAATTTATAACAATAGTTCGTTAATAATTCAATAATGTGCTAAGCAGCTATACGCTGTAAGCACGAGAGATCTTTGAAAATCTTGCTAATTAAAGTTCGGTTCGGGGTGTACCCGCTTGCTTTAAAAATTCGTTTCACCAGATAAATATTGGTCATCAGTGACTTGAATGAAGACATAGAATATTCCATTCCCATCTCCTTCATAGTTACCTTGGCAACATTTAGTGATGTGAACGAAGCATTGAAAGCAAAATCGAGTTTCCACTTATCGCGAGCCTGGCAGTCCATAAGACCAGTATAGCCTTTGGCGTCACGAAAGCAAAATTCGATCTGGAACCTGGTTCTATAATAAAGAAGTACTTCTTCACCCGAAAGTGAGGTGTCTGTAGAGAAGAATAGTTTCTTCTTGCCATTCGGCATCTGCCAGATGACAAGTCTAACTTTACACCTGAGTGCCTTGGAATAGGCTATCAAAGTATAAGCTGTTCCTTCTATATCTTTCATCTCCATCTTCTCCATTCGAGTGAGGTCAAGATTCTTCATATCAATCTTGCCATCCTTGGTCTTGGGGCGACCACGTTTTCCAGTACGTGGACCAGCATAGACATAAAAGAGACAAGCATTGTCACGAAAGCGGCTTATCAAAGAGAACCCTTCTTTCTTTATCCCATTAACAAATGTACTTGTAGAGAAGTAAGCATCTGCAACTATGAGGGTTGAGAGTTTAAGAAGTTCCTTGCGGTAACGCTTAATGACGCTGATATAGAAATCTACCATAGTCTTGTTTCTAAGACTCAGTTCTTTATTACTTAGCGACTGGTGTGCTTTTAACATCATGCAGTCTTTGGCATCAATATCAATGAGGCCAATACCCATGATTTCGAGACCATGTTTAACAGACTGTGCACATCCCGACCAAAAACGACCGATATGTGGAGTCTTCTTGCCAGCTTTGCTGATGTAGCTGGGATCAATGGCAATAGCCCATCTTCCCTGTTTACCAAAGAAGCGCTTGGCAAGTGAGACATTAAGTTTGAGCCAGTCAATGCTTTTCGACTTTTTTAAGCCGAATGCGTTGCGATAGGTTTGCTCAACATGCGAGCCATACCTCCCCATTTGGGTGAAATTTATCTTTCTTGGTATTACCATGAACAAAATTATCACCTCGATGAGTATTTTCTCGAAACTTTTTGTTAACTTTGCAGCCGAATCTTCAACTGCATCTTTAAAGATATCCATATATTGGTCAAGTCCTGTATTCATATAATTTTGCGTTTGTCGTGATTTGCAAAGTTACTGAAAATCAGCGACTTGACCAACTTTCTATAGTTAAGTTTTCATAAGCATTTCTTAATATAAGTTATTGATTTACAGACGATTAAATATTAATTTAACGCAGTATTGTTATAATTAAACAAAAACAATTAAAAATTAAGCAATAACAATAATTAAACAATAATTAATGAGAAGAGAGAAAACAATTTGGATGCTTCTGATGGCGATGATGCTGATGTTCCAGTCTTCATCGCTGATGGCACAGAACAAACGAGAGTTCCGTGGCGCCTGGATTCAGTGCGTCAACGGACAGTTTATGGGGAAGAGTACCCATCAGATTCAGACGATGCTTTCCAGGCAGCTCGATGAACTGCAGAAGGATGGCGTCAATGCCATTATCTTCCAGGTCAGAGCCGAGTGCGATGCACTCTATCCCAGCAAGATAGAACCCTGGAGCAAGTTCCTCACAGGCGTGCAGGGCAAGGCACCATCCCCTTACTGGGACCCTTTGCAGTGGATGATCGACCAGTGTCACAGCCGCGGCATGGAACTCCATGCCTGGATCAACCCCTATCGTGCCAAGCACGGTTCCACATCCCTGAGCCAGGTATCACCCCGAAGCGTGGTGAAGACCCATCCTAATCTCTGCTTCAACTACGATAACCTGGTGCTCCTCAATCCGGGACTCCAGGAGGCAGCCGACTATACCTGCCGTGTGGCTGCCGACATCGTGAGCCGCTACGACATCGACGGCTTCCATATCGACGACTATTTCTATCCATATCCCGTAGCCGGCAAGCAGATTCCAGACCAGCAGCTCTTCCGTCAGCAGGGCAGGGGATTCAGAGACATCGGCGACTGGCGACGCGACAACGTGAGCCGCTTCGTCAAGCAGTTGGGCGAAACCATCCATGCTGTCAAGCCATGGGTCAAGTTTGGCGTGTCACCTTTCGGCATCTATCGCAACAGGCGCAATTCCCCAATCGGTTCCAACACCTTCGGATTGCAGAACTACGACGACCTCTATGCCGATGTGCTCCTCTGGGTGAACAATGGCTTCATTGACTACTGCGTGCCTCAGATTTATTGGGAGATAGGCAACAAGGCTGCCGATTACAAGACCCTCATCCAGTGGTGGAACAAATATGCGGGCAACCGACCTCTCTATATCGGCGAGGACATCGAGCGCACCGCCAAGTATCCCGACCCTGTGAATCCACGCAGCCACCAGTTGCCAGCCAAGCACCGCCTGCACCAGCAGATGAACAATGTGCAGGGAACCGTGCTCTGGTATGCCAAGACTGCTGCCGACAATGTAGGCAACATCGGCCATACCCTGCGCAACTATTACTGGAAGTACCCGGCCCTCCCACCGTTGATGCCATTCCTCGACAACAAGGCACCGAAGAAGGTGAAGAGCCTGAAGATGGAGTGGACAGCCCAGGGTCCGATGCTCACCTGGAAGGCTCCGAAGGCGAGCCGCAGAAAGTGGGGCGATGTAGCCAACCGCTTTGCCGTTTACCGTTTTGCCAAGGGTGCCAAGGTTGATCTCCGTGATGTGTCAGCCCTTCAGGCGGTGGTTTATGGCACCAGCTATAAGCTTCCATACGTAAAGAACAGGAAATATACTTATGTAGTCACCGCTCTCGACCGTGTAGGCAACGAGAGCAAGGGTAAGAAGAAAACCGTTTCGCTTTAAGTGAAGCTTTCGAAATATTGATGTTCCCGGCTCGGAGATTCAGTGGAATCTCTGGGTCGGGATTTATTTTTTGTTAAAATCGTAGAAATACTTGGTTGTTTCGGGGATTTGATGTATATTTGCAATTCATTAGATAGCTTTTGATTATGGCAAGAAAATTATATCCTATAGGAATTCAGACATTTGAACGTATCCGCAAGGAGGACAAGTTCTATGTGGACAAGACGGAATACATCTATCGTATGACCCATACCGATGGAACGTATTTCTTCCTGAGCCGACCACGCCGTTTCGGCAAGTCGCTGCTGGTTTCTACCTTTAAGAGTTATTTCGAGGGCAAGAAGGAACTCTTCGAGGGGCTTGCCATCGAGAAGCTGGAGAAGGAGTGGAACGAATATCCCGTGCTGCACTTCGACCTGAGCAAGGGCAAGCACATGGAGAAGGCGCAGCTGGAAGAGTATCTGGGCTACCTTTTGGAAGATTATGAACAAAAGTATGGTATAGAAAATCACCGTAACGGAAACAACAATCGGTTCAATGACTTGATAGAAGTGGTTTACTGGAAGACGGGCAAGCAGGTGGTGGTGCTCATTGATGAATATGACGCACCGCTGCTGGATGTGGCGCATGAAAAGGAAAAACTCGATGAGCTCCGCAACACGATGCGCAACTTCTATAGTCCTTTGAAAGGCAATGAGTCTATGCTCCGTTTCGTCTTCCTGACGGGCATCACGAAGTTCTCGCAGCTGAGCATCTTCAGCGAGCTGAACAATATCAAGAATGTGAGCATGGACGAGCCTTATGCTGGTATCTGCGGTATCACCAAAGAGGAACTGTTGACCCAGATGAGCGATGACATCGACGCTCTTGCCGAGCATCTGGAACTGAGCAGGGAGGAGACCATCCAGGAACTGAAAGACCATTATGATGGCTATCATTTCTGCTGGCCATCGCCTGATGTCTTCAATCCTTACAGTCTGCTTAATTGCTTTGCTGATGGCAGAATGGATGATTACTGGTTTGGATCGGGCACACCTACCTACCTGATTGAAAAAATGAGGGAGTTTCATGTGCTGCCTTCGCAGTTGGGGCGGGTGAGGGCTAAGGCTGCATCCTTTGATGCTGCAACGGAAAGAATGACATCGCTCACTCCGCTGCTGTATCAGAGTGGCTATCTTACCATCAAGGATTATGAAAAGAAAATAGATGTTTATACGCTCGACTTTCCTAACAAGGAAATCGAGGTGGGACTGTTCGACAGTTTGTTGCCGGGCTACCTTGAATCGGGAATTGATGCGGGAAGGGTTGTGGTAGCAGATATTTCTACCTATGTTAATAGTGGTGAAATAGATGAAGCCCTGCAATTGCTGGCTGATTTCCTGGAAACCATTCCTTACTGCGACAACACCCACTACGAGGGGCATTGGCAGCAGACGCTCTACATCATGTTTGCCCTGCTCACCAACTATGATATCCTCGTGGAGCAGCATACGGCGAAGGGCAGAATCGATATCACGATGGAGACTGCAGATATCATCTACGTGATGGAGCTGAAATTCAACAAGAGTGCCGAGGAGGCTCTCGCCCAGATAGAGGCAAAGCACTATGCCGATGCTTTCAAGATGAGCGGCAAGAAGGTGGTGAAGATAGGCTTGAACTTCTCGGTGAAGGACGAGGTGAACTGCCTGGAATGGAAGATATAATGAATTGATGCAGAGATTGAATTAATATAATAAATTGATGCAGAGATTGAATTGATATAATGAATTGTATAATGTAAACAAAATATAAAGATGAAAAAGAAGAGAATGAGAGTTTGGGCGCTGGGAGCGATGACAACTTTGATGTTGGCTTCCTGCGGCACCACGCAGACCGTGCCTCTGACCGGTAGAACACACCGCATCTCGGTTTCGGATGCGCAGGTGTTGAGTTTGTCGAACCAGGAATATACCAAATATATGGCTTCTGCCAAAAAATCTACCAATGCCACGAAGACGGCGCAGGTGGAGAGAGTGGGCAAGAGGCTGGCGGCTGCCGTGGAAACCTATCTCAAGGAAAACGGATATGCCAACGACTTGCAGAACTATTCCTGGGAATTCAACCTGGTGCAGGATAATAGCGTAAACGCCTTCTGCATGCCGGGTGGAAAGATTGTGGTTTACGAAGGACTGCTCCCAGTGGCTTCGAGCGACAATTCGCTCGCCATCGTTCTGGGACACGAGATAGCGCACGCCGTGGCTAAGCATAGCGCCGAACAGATGTCGAAGGCGCAGAACCAGCAGGTGGGCACCAGCATCCTGGGCAGTGTGCTCAACCAGACTGTGGGAAGCGGTGTGGGCGACATGGCGAGTGCCGTGGCAGGACAGTATTTTTCTTTCCGCAACCTGAAGTATTCGCGTGAAAACGAGACGGAGGCTGACTACATGGGTCTTATCTTCGCCGCCATGGCAGGCTACGACCCTCAGCAGGCGATTCCTTTCTGGGAGCGCATGGCTGCGGCTTCGGGCAACAGCAACAAGAGTGATCTCTTCAGCGACCACCCTTCGGATGCCAAGCGAATCGCAGCCCTGAAAGCGGCGATGCCTACTGCCTTGAAGTATTACAAGCCGCAGAATGGAGCATATTCTACTTCTGGTGTATCTTCAAAGTCTTCAAAATCATCGAAGTCATCGAAATCTTCCAAGATTTCAAAGACTCCGGTAAGAACCATCAAAGCCAGTTCGCTAAGCGGTTTCTCGTCTACAAAGAAGTAGAATGAGCGGTTTCTTCAACGAAGAAGAGATAAGGGGGTAACGCCTAAAATATCCCCCAAGGAGTGTTGGATGCTATTTGTAAAATCTCAATAATAGAATTCATATTATGATGGACTACATCTCTCAAAACCTATGGCTATTCTGGACAGTCATTATGTTCATTTGCCTGATTCTGGAGTTGTCTTCGGGCGACTTCTACGTAACTTGTTTTGCCATCGGTGCGCTTATCAGCATACCGGTGGCGGTGATGGATGCTCCCTTCTGGGTGCAGGTGGTGGTATGGGCGGTATGCTCCGTGATGAGTATCCTGCTGATCCGTCCGCATCTGGTGAAGGCTATCCGAAAGGGTGCCGATGAGCGCAAGAGCAATTCGGATGCCCTGAAGGGACAGATAGGAGAGGTGACCCAGACCATTGTGGCGGGCGGATACGGAAGAGTGAAGCTCGATGGCGACGACTGGAAGGCGGAGGCACCCGGATGCAGGGAGGATATCGCCGAGGGAGCCCGAGTAAGGGTGAAGGGACATCAGTCTATCATCCTGCAGGTTGAGGAGTTCTAGCATCTTGCCGCAACCCGAAGAAAGCTATAGAAAAAGTATTAATTTAAATTATAAACATCATGGAAATAGGACTTTATGTATTAATCGCTCTAGTGTTACTTGCACTGGTTGTGGTAAAGAAAACCATCGTGATCATTCCCCAGAGTGAGACCAAGATTATCGAGCGATTGGGTCGCTACTATGCCACCCTGAAGCCGGGTATCAACATCATTATCCCGTTCATCGACCAGGCGAAGACCATCGTGGCGATGCGTGGAGGTAGATATACCTATACCAACAACATCGACCTTCGTGAACAGGTGTACGACTTCGACCGACAGAATGTGATTACCAAGGATAATATCCAGATGCAGATTAATGCGCTGCTTTATTTCCAGATTGTGGATCCTTTCAAGAGCGTGTATGAAATCAACAACCTGCCTAACGCCATAGAGAAGCTGACCCAGACCACCCTGCGTAACATCATCGGAGAGATGGAGCTGGACCAGACCCTTACCTCGCGCGATACCATCAACACCAAGCTCCGTGCCGTGCTCGATGATGCCACCAACAAGTGGGGTATCAAGGTGAACCGTGTGGAGTTGCAGGACATCACGCCTCCCGAGAGCGTGCTCATGGCGATGGAGAAGCAGATGCAGGCTGAGCGTAACAAGCGTGCCACCATCCTGACCAGTGAAGGTGAGAAGGAGAAGCAGCGCCTGCTCTCTGAGGGTGAGAAGGCTGCCATCGTCAACAAGGCTGAGGCTGCCAAGCAGCAGGCTATCCTCAGAGCCGAGGGTGAGGCTACGGCGCGCATCCGCAAGGCTGAGGCTGAGGCGATTGCCATCCAGAAGATTACCGAGGCGGTGGGCCAGAGCACCAACCCAGCCAACTATCTGCTTGCACAGAAGTATATCACCATGATGCAAGAGGTGGCTCAGGGCAAGGACAACAAGGTGGTTTATCTGCCATACGAGGCTACCAATCTGATGGGTTCCATCGGTGGCATCAAGGATTTGTTTAACAGTAAGTAAATTTTTGTCTAACAGTAAGTAAACTTAAAAGTATGAGTAAGAAAATTTGTATTGTAGCCGGAGCGAGACCTAACTTCATTAAGGTGGCTCCGGTGATTAGAGCGATAGAGAACGCCCAGAAGCAGGGCGAAGGGGTGGAGTATGAACTGGTGTTCACGGGTCGTGAGGACGACGAGACGCTGGAAGACTCTCTGTTCTCTGATCTGGACATCAGGAAGCCGGATGTATATCTGGGCGTGGACTGCGAGAACATGAACGAGCTTACCGGACAGGTGATGGCTCAGTTTGAGCGCTATCTGCAGCAGCATCCTACGGATGTGGTCATCGTGGTAGATGACCTGGCTTCTACGATGGCCGTGGCTATCGTTACCAAGAAGCAGGGCGTGAAGCTGGCGCATATCGCGGCAGGTACCCGCAGCTTCGATATCACCATGCCGAAGGAAATCAACCGACTGGTGATTGATGGTCTGTCGGATATCCTCTTCACGGCGGGTATCTCGAACAACAGCATCGCCAACAAGGAGGGAGCCGAACTCTCTAAGGTATATATGGTGGGCAATGTGCTCATCGACAACATCCGATTCCTGCAGCAGCGCATGCAGCGCCCTGCCGTGATGGACCAGGAGCATCTGGAGGAAGGCAAGTATCTGTTGCTTACCTTGAACCGCAAGGCGATAGTGAACAACATTGAGGAGATGAAAAAGCTGATTTCCACCATCGATGGGGTGGCAAGAAAGGCGGGCATCAAGGTGTTGGCGCCTCTGCGTGGCAAGGCATTGGGATTCGTGCTGGCTTTCAAGGCTTACCAGGATGTGGCTGATCATCAGTCGGGCATCATGGTGGTGCAGCCTCAGGGCTATCTCGACTTCTCTTATCTCGCTGCCCATGCCATGGGTGTGATCACGGATTCGGGCAATGTGGCTGAGGAGGCTACCTTCAACGGTGTGCCTTGCATCACGCTGAACAGTTATACCGAGCACCAGGAAACGGTGACCGTGGGTACGAACGAGCTGGTAGCCGAAGACCCTGAGAAGCTGCAGCTGGCGATGGAGAAGATTGTGAAGGGCGAATGGAAGAAGGCCGGCATTCCGGATAGATGGGATGGCAGATCGGCCGAGCGCATCGTTCAGATTATTTGTGGAGAATAAGAAAATCCAGACGCCCTGAAAGGGCAGAAGCTCCTAGCCCAGGGCAACACCCTGGGTAATCATGAGCGCAAGTTTGTCGCCCTGTAAGGGCAAAAGCTTTGTGTATGAGAAGCTTTTGCCCTTACAGGGCGATTTTGCTATATACCTTGTAAACCCAGGGTGTTGCCCTGGGCTAGGAGCTTCTGGGCTTTCAGCCCGTGTGGGGCTTTCGTTTATTTCACCGGATAATCGTATTGCTTATAATAGGTAGGTGTCTTTGGGGTATTATACCAATTCCCCTCAACACTCACTCCGATGGAGAAATTCTTGTTGGTGTATCTTACTCCGGCTCCCAATACGTTGGCACCGGCGGCACCCATGCCGTATCCGCCTGGCATCACACCCATGCCCCAGGCTCCGGGATACATGCCGTAACCAAATGGACCATAGCCATATCCTCTATAACCAAATGGGCCATAGCCATATCCGGCATACCTATTATATATAGAGTTATAATTATTAGCCACGCTCACCTGACCATAAACAAAAGCCTCCCAATGCTCGTTGAATTTATACCCCAGCATGCCATACACGCCACCATCGTGGAAGTTGTCGCTTCCGTAATTGATGTTGTTGATGTAGGTGCCCAGCGCCATCCACAACTTGTTGTCCTTGGTGAGAGGTGTGAGATAGGTGGCGTTGATGGTCTGGGTGAAGCCGCCCCAGTGAGGGGCATTCTTGCCGAAAGTAGCGAAAACCGAGAGATCTATCGAAAGATTCAATCCCTTGTGCAGTCCCCAGCCGTAGCCATATCGGTTCCAGCCATATCCGTTTCCAAATCCATCATTTCCAAATCTATCCCCGAAAGCCCCGCTATTGGCAAGGTTGGAAATCGGATTATTATAATAATCGCTATCCTTCGGATTCTTTAGGGCATTATTCAATCCATCCCCTAAACAATCCTTCATTCCGTAAATCTCGTCATTTAATGAACCGGAAGCGATATGCCTCAGTGGGGTATAGGTATGCTTCATCGGCTTGCCGCCATAAACCACGGTCTTTCCGTCCTGATAAACGGTGTCGCCAGGCAGCAGCCAATCCTCGCGCGGACTGTCGGGACTATGCAGAGGTCCGAAGCTCACATGTTGCGCTTGGGCTTTCATTCCAAACAGAGCGAAGCCCAAGAGAAGAAGATATAATCTCTTTTTTATCATCATTTTATCATTTTCTTTATTTTGAACGCAAAGATATAAAGAAAGTTCGAGAAAAGCATAACTTTTTAGAATAAAATCATTATCTTTGCAATCGATAACAATTGATTCGATAAAATTCATAAGAAAATGAAAAAAATACTATCTTTCTGCGCAATCTTGCTGATGGCTTGTTCGGTAAATGCGCAGGCTCAGACGAATGCACAGCAGAATGCTTCGGATGCAAAGGCAGGCCAGGCACAGCTTCTCCCATGGGAGACTCCTCGCGACACCACCTGCCACGAGGTGCTGCTCGAAACCACGATGGGCAACATCCGTGTGGCCCTCTATAACGACACGCCGCACCATCGCGACAACTTTCTGAAACTCGTGAACAGCGGCTATTACAACGGCTGCATCTTCCAGCGAGTCATCAAGAACTTCATGATTCAGGGTGGTGACTACTCCTGCCGAAAGGTGACTCCGGGAAAGGTTGAGAAGTTTGATGTAGACTATACCGTGCCTGCCGAAATCATCTATCCTAAGTACTACCACAAGCGTGGACAGCTTTGTGCGGCTCGCGAGGGAGACGATGAGAACCCAACCAAGGCTTCGGCTTCCACCGATTTCTATATCACCTGGGGCAGAAACTTCTCGCCTCGACAGATGGAATACTATGTGGAGAAGGAGAAGAGAGAGGGCAAGTCGTATGCCATCCCATCCGCCGAACTGCAGCAGGGATATATTAAATATGGTGGCGTGCCGCATCTTGACAACGGATATACCGTGTTCGGAGAGGTGCTGGAAGGCCTTGACGTGGTAGGTAAAATCCAGAATGTTGCTACCAACAAGGAGAATAACGATCGTCCGCTGGATGATATCGTCATCAAGAAAGCAACTCAGGTGAAATAAATAATTAACAATTTAATAACCAAAACATTATAGACGAGACGGATATGAAATCATTAAAGGAATTGTACAGAATAGGAAAGGGACCATCGAGCAGTCATACCATGGGTCCCCAGCGTGCCGCCAAGCTCTTCCTGGAGCGATGTGGCAATGCTTCCTCTTACGAGGTGACACTCTATGGGGCCCTCGCTGCTACCGGCAAGGGTCACATGACCGATGTTGCCATCGAGGAGGTGCTGAAGAAGCATATCGTGCACATCAACTGGGAGCCTCAAACCTTCCTGCCTTTCCATCCTAACGGAATGAAGTTTGTGGGCAAGGACCTGAATGGCGACGTCATCGACGAGTGGACGGTGTACAGCATCGGCGGCGGTGCCCTTTCTGATGGCATCCAGGGCCACGAGGAACTGGGCGCAGACGATGTTTACGACCTTCATACCATGGCTGATATCCAGCAATGGTGCTACGAGAATGGTCGTGCCTTCTGGGAATACGTAGAGAAATGCGAGGATAAGGACATCTGGGACTTCCTCCGTAAGATATGGGAAACCATGAAGCAGTCTATCCGCAACGGTCTCAACCACGAGGGTGTGCTGCCTGGTCCGTTGAAGCTTCAGCGCAAGGCTGCCACCTATCATATCAAGGCAAAGGGCTATCGGGCTTCCCTGCAGAGCCGCGGCTTGGTTTATTCCTATGCCCTGGCGGTGAGCGAAGAGAATGCTTCGGGCGGCACCATCGTTACGGCACCTACCTGTGGTGCCTGCGGCGTGCTTCCTGCCGTACTCTATCACATGCATACGGCACACGATATGAGCGAAGACCGCATCCTCCGTGCCCTGGCTACTGCCGGACTGGTGGGTAACATCGTGAAGAACAATGCCTCTATCAGTGGTGCCGATGTGGGTTGCCAGGGCGAGGTAGGCGTGGCTTGTGCGATGGCTTCGGCTGCGGCATGCCAGCTTTTCGGAGGCAGTCCCGCCCAGGTGGAGTATGCTGCCGAAATGGGATTGGAGCATCACTTGGGTATGACCTGCGACCCTGTTTGCGGCCTGGTTCAGATTCCATGCATCGAGCGCAACGCCTTTGCTGCCGCCCGTGCCCTGGATGCCGACCTCTACGCCTCCTTCTCTGATGGTCACCACAGCGTATCCTTCGATAGAGTGGTAGAGGTGATGAGACAAACCGGTCACGACCTGCCATCGCTCTACAAGGAAACTAGTGAGGGCGGCTTGGCAAAAGGCTTTAAAGGAGAATAATTGCCCTGAAGTAGAATACTCGGACTTCCCGGCACGCCCTGAAAGGGCAGAAGCTCCTAGCCCAGGGTAACACCCTGGGTAAAAAATAGCAGTTAGCAATGCGCCCTGAAAGGGCAAAAGCTTTTTATTAATTAGATGATTTATAACAGATTAAAACGATTTAGTTTAAGTACTTTAGTAATAGCAGTCTGTCTTCTCCTGTCTTCCTGCGGTTCGGATTCTTCCGATGCGAAGAAGCAGATGAAGACGAAGGCGGATTTGCAGGGCGCCGTAATCGGCGTACAGTTGGGTACCACCAGCGACGGCCTTGCCACAGAGTTGGAAAAGAAAGGAGATGGCACCAAGGTAGAACGATACAACAAGGGAGCCGATGCCATCCAGGCACTCCTTCAGGGTAAGATAGATTGCATGGTGACCGATGAAGCGCCTGCCAAGGCATTCCAGCGGGTGAACCCATCGCTCCAAATCCTGCCCGAAACCTTCGATGCCTCCTCTTTCGCCATCTGCGTGGCGAAGGATCATGGCGAGTTGAAGCAGTCTATCAACCATGCCATCCGCATCCTGAAAGCGAATGGCGTCATCGATTCCATCGTAAACCGACATCTGGAACGGGGCATTGCCGTGGCATATACGCCGAAGACATCTGCTGATAAGCTGAACTCATCTTCTGATACCCAGCACCCTTCTGGTGCGAAGAAGATGGGACCGGAAGCCTTGCAGAAGCTGGGTTTGAAGAAGAGTCTTCGCTTCGCCACCAATGCCACCTTCGAACCTTTCGAGTATTACCAGAATGGTAAGATTGTGGGTATCGATGTGGATGTGGCGAATGCCATCGGCGATGTGCTGGGTGTGGATGTGGAGATTCTCGATATGGAATTTGATGCCATCATCACCTCGGTGCAGGCGGGCAAGGCAGATGCCGGAATCGCTGGTATCACGGTTACTCCGGAACGAGAGAAGAATATCGGATTCACAGATTCCTATGCCGATGTGCGTCAGGTAATCATGGTGAACTCGGGTGATGTGAAAGTAGCTGATGCACAGCGTGGATTCGTTGATAAGTTCAAGTCATGCTTTATCGATGATAACCGCTATCAGTATATGCTCCAGGGCTTGGGCAATACCCTCATCATCACCTTCTTCGCCATCATCCTTTCCGTGATTCTCGGAACGCTGATAGCCATCGTCCGTGCCCGCCACGAGCGCAAGGGCGACTGGAAGATTCCTAACATCATCTGCCAGTTGTACCTTACCATCATGCGAGGCACGCCAACCATGGTGCAGTTGCTCATCATCTATTACGTGGTGTTTGCGTCGGCAGATGTCAACAAGATTTTCGTTGCCGTCATTGCCTTCGGCTTGAACTCAGCGGCATATATTGCCGAGGTAATCCGTTCGGGCATCATGTCGGTGGATAACGGACAGATGGAGGCGGGCAGGAGTCTCGGTCTCTCTTATGGCAAGACGATGCGTCTCATTATTCTGCCGCAAGCCTTCAAGAATGTGCTTCCGGCAATGGGCAACGAGCTTATCACCCTGCTCAAGGAAACGTCTATCAGCGGCTACATCGGACTGGTGGATTTAACCAAGGGCTCGGACATCATCCGAAGCATCACCTACGAGGCTATGATGCCATTGGGCGTAGTAGCACTGGTCTATCTCTTCCTGGTGCTTGGCTTGAATGCCGGGGTAAGGAAGCTGGAAAAGCGATTAAGAAAGAGTGAAAGGAAATAGTGCCCTGAAAGACAATTTGCAAGTTTTTTCGCAGCACGCCCTGAAAGGGCAAAAGCTTTATATGATATGGATAAAAACGAGATAATCAAGATAGAGGGACTTCGTAAGCGCTTCGGCGACAACGAGGTTCTCAAGGGCATTACCACCTCCTTCCATCAAGGCGAGGTGGTAGCCATCATTGGCCCATCGGGTTGTGGCAAGAGCACCTTCCTGCGCTCCATCAACCTGCTGGAGCAGCCAACCCATGGCAAAATCTACATCGATGGCGTGGATATCACCGCCTGGGATGTAGATATCAACAAGATGCGCCAGCGCGTAGGCATGGTGTTCCAGCAGTTTAACCTCTTTCCCAACATGACCATCCGCCGCAACATCATGCTGGCTCCGGTGGAACTGGGCAAGATGACAAGGGAAGAAGCCGATGAGAAGGCTACAGAACTCCTTACCCGCATCGGCTTGCTGGATAAGGCAGATAGCTATCCCGACAGTCTTTCGGGCGGACAGAAACAGCGTGTAGCCATTGCCCGTGCCCTGGCGATGAATCCAGAGGTGTTGCTCTTTGATGAGCCTACGTCTGCGCTCGACCCCGAGATGGTGGGCGAGGTGTTGCAGCTGATGAAGGATGTGGCTGCCGAAGGCATGACCATGGTGGTGGTGACGCACGAAATGGGCTTTGCCCGTGAAGTGGCGAATCGTGTTCTCTTCTTCAGTGATGGCTATATCACGGAAGATGGCACGCCGGATGAAGTGTTCAATCACCCGAAATCGCCTAGACTCCAGGAATTCCTGGGGAAAGTTTTGTAGAGTTAATAGTTTATAGTTAACAATTTATAGTATGGCTATTTATGTTATGACTATTTATGTTATGACTATAAAATAAAAATCCGATGCATATCTTTTTGATAGATATCCATCGGATTTTTCAACTGTTATTGTTATTGTTATCAATTACTTCTTATCATGATGATTTTTCAACTGTAATTGTAATCGTAATCAATTACTTCTTATTTTCGATAATCTCCTCAGCACGCTTCAGCGCCTTGCTGATATGATCCGTGATGTTCTCCTTGCCGAGCATATTGTAGAAACCGGCCTTCTCCAACTGAGCGTTTACCTTCTCGCAAACACCAGAGAGAACCACCTGGATGTCCTCCTTCTGACTCATCTCGCAGAGATTCGTGAGGTTGTGAATACCCGTGGAATCAACAAACGGAACCTTGCGCATGCGAATCACACGAACCTCAGGACGGTCGCCGAACGCAGCCATCACCTCCTCAAACTTATTACCCGCTCCGAAGAAGAACGGACCGTTGATCTCGTAAACCTCCACACCCTTCGGAATCGTATAGTGTTCCAGGTTGGTAGAAAGGAAGTCATACTCCTTGTTCAAGTCAATCTCATCCTCGGTAACTGCCGTAACATCAGTGGTTTCGCTCATTCGCTTCATGAAGAGCAGGCAGGCGATAATCAATCCCACCTCGATGGCAACAGTCAGGTCGAAGATGATGGTGAGGAAGAAGGTAATCAGGAGCACGGTAACGTCGCTCTTAGGATTCTTCATCAGTGCCAGGAAACTTCGCCAGCCGCTCATGCCGTAAGAAACCACTACCAAAACACCCGCCAGACAAGCCATCGGGATGTACTTGGCAAGAGGCATGAGAAAGAGGAAGATGAGCAGCAATACCACGGCGTGGATGATGCCCGCTACAGGAGTCTTGCCGCCATTGTTGATATTGGTCATGGTACGGGCGATGGCACCAGTGGCAGGGATACCGCCAAAGAGAGGAGAGGCGATGTTGGCCAGACCCTGGGCTATCAGCTCGGTGTTGGAATCGTGATGGTCGCTGATTACACCGTCGGCTACGGTAGCAGAGAGCAAGCTCTCGATGGCTCCGAGGATGGCGATGGTGATGGCTGGAGACACGAGGCTCTTGATAGTCTCCCAGTTCATTTCTGGAACCTGAGCCGCAGGCAACTCGTTGCTGATAGAGAAGCGGTCGCCGATGGTCTCGATGCTCTCAACTCCAGCAAACTGCTTGAGCAGCAGTGCCACAACGGTCATCAGGATGATGGCGATGAGCGAACCCGGAATCTTCTTGCTGAACTTAGGAGTGATGGCGATGACCACCACGCTTACCACGCCGATGAGGGCGCACCAAGGGTCGATGGTGTCGAAACTCTGGAAGTAGACACCCCATTTCTCAAGGAAGTCAGAAGGGTTAGAAGCCAATGTCAAACCAAAGAGATCCTTAATCTGCGTGGTGAAGATGGTTACGGCGATACCGCTGGTAAAGCCCACCACGATAGGGTAAGGGATGTACTTGATGATGGTACCTAAGCGGAGCAGTCCGAAGAGCACCAGGAAGAGACCTGCCATCAGGGTAGCGATGGTCAATCCCTCGAATCCATATTTCTGGATGATGCCATAGATGATGACGATGAATGCTCCTGTAGGTCCGCCGATCTGCACCTTGCTTCCGCCGAAGATGGAGATGATGAGACCTGCTACGATGGCGGTGATGATACCCTTCTCGGGTGTCACGCCAGAAGCGATACCGAATGCGATGGCCAGAGGCAGGGCTACGATACCAACGATGATACCTGCCATGAGGTCAGACATGAATGTTTTCTTGTTGTAGTTCTTCAAGCAAGAAAACAAACTCGACTTAATTGCTATTGCCTTCATTTAAAAAGTTTTGTTATATAAATTAATGTGATTTTGCTTCGTTATCCGAAAATCGAGTGCAAAGGTACAACTATTATTTCATATAACAAAATCTTTTTTAAACTTTCTTAATGTTTTGAGCCACAAAGAGCTTACTGCAGCTGCGTCATGTGGTAGCCCAGTGCCTTCAGCTGGATGGCGGCACCCATCAGATACATCTGGTGGAGGGCAGCGATGAAGCCGCGGAAGGCTGCCTCGGTGCCTGGCTCGAAACCCTGGTGGATGAGCAGGGTATAGGTGCGTGCCGCGCATTCTGCCACGAGTGCCGATGTAGCCTTGTGTTCGTTCTCATCGAGCAGGAGAACGTTGTCGAGAATGTGGTCGTCCATGTGGTCGAAGTCGATGCGGTCGCGCAGGTAGGTGTAGAGATTATCTACCTTACTATATAGCTCCCAGTCCTCGTCCCAATACTTTGCCACGGCCATGCCCACGAACATGATCCAACCCAGTGCCACGGTAGGGTATTTGGTGAATTCCCTCATGGCATCAGGCAGATAGGCCTCGCCAATCTTTGCCCACTGCTCCTCGATGTCCGGAGCATCCGGCAACTGCTCGTCTACCCGGTTCTTACCTGCAAGATACATGTGAAGATCCTGCTTGAAAATCTCTTCAATCTTTTTGCTTTTATTTTCCATTATCTTATCTTGTTTATTCAAGTTTCGCAAGTAACCTTCGGTCCCCGAAGGGGGCCAACTTTCAATAACCGCTGGTGGAATGACCGAAGGTCATGGAACCTGCGGACAACCAATAGTAGGGAGAAAGCGTCCCCAAGGGGGGCGAACCACATCCAGCCTTGCTCCTGTTCGCCCCCTTCGGGGACGGTAAGAGAGTATCTGTCACTATCCGCAGGTTCCATTCCCTTCGGTCATTCCACCCGCGGTTATTCACATTCGCCCCCTTCGGGGACGGTAGAATGCTACTTGCGAAACTTCAGTTGTTTATTCTGTTGAAACCAGATGGGCCTTATGCCCTGATAAGATGCAAAGGTACTAAAAAATGGGGAGAGACGGATATGAATTAATCTTTTTTAGGATAGAAAATTCGCAAGATGCAACAGAATCTTTCATTATATTATGATAGAATTGTCAAGTGTAGTAGTCAATTTGATAGTATAAGATGTTAC
The DNA here is from genome assembly GCF_019249655.2 of Segatella copri. Classification (NCBI taxonomy): domain Bacteria; kingdom Pseudomonadati; phylum Bacteroidota; class Bacteroidia; order Bacteroidales; family Prevotellaceae; genus Segatella; species Segatella copri. The sequence goes on along the minus strand of NZ_CP137557.1, from coordinate 2,681,268 downwards.
AACACTATCAAAATACCCGATTTTTCGATTCCCAAAACAAATAAATCTCTCGTTTTCTTCTTTATTTTATTTTTTTTTGTTAATTTTGCAGCAGCATAGAATGTATGAATAGCAAAAATAACTTCTGAAATTTCGGAGAAACGGAATAAATAACAGAATAAGTAAGAAAATCAGTTTTTAAAAAATAATATTTTTAATGTAGTTATGGCAAATGTAATTAAGTTACGTAAAGGCTTGGACATTAACCTTACGGGTAAAGCTTCCAAGGATGTAGCCATCCCTGTGGTACAGGCAGCCGAGTACGCACTCGTGCCTGCAGCCTTCGAGGGAGTTACACCTAAGGTGGTGGTGCGCGAAGGCGACCATGTCAACGCCGGAGACGCCTTGTTTGTCAACAAGGCTTGCCCAGAGGTGAAGTTCGCTTCGCCAGTGAGCGGTCAAGTTACCGCCATTGAGCGTGGTGAGCGACGCAAGGTGCTCTGCATCAAGGTGAAGGCAGACGCTGAGCAGACCTCTACGGATTTTGGTAAGAAAAACGTTGAGTCATTGGATGGCGCAGCCGTTAAGCAGGCCCTGCTCGAGGCAGGCTTGTTCGGTTACATCAACCAGCTGCCTTATGCTGTATCCACTACTCCGGATACAACTCCTAAGGCTATCTTCGTTTCTGCCCTCCGCGACATGCCGCTTGCTGCTGACTTCGAGGTGGAACTCGAGGGAAATGAGCAGGCTTTCCAGACAGGTTTGACAGCCTTGAGCAAAATTGCGAAAACTTATCTTGGCGTCGGCGTAGATCAGCACTCAAATGCTCTCGGCGAGGCTAAGAACGTAGAACTCAATGTTTTTGATGGACCATGTCCTGCCGGAAACGTAGGCGTTCAGGTGAACCACATCGACCCAGTGAACAAGGGTGAGGTGGTTTGGACTGTTGACCCAGCTTCGGTTATCTTCTTCGGTCGCCTCTTCCTCACAGGTAAGGTGGATCTCCACAAGAAGGTGGCTATCGCTGGTAGCGAGATGAAGAAGGCAGGTTATGCTAACGTGCTGGTAGGTACTCCGTTGGCTGCTTTCGTTGAAGCACAGTTGAAGACCACAGCTCACGTTCGCCTTATCAATGGCAATCCTCTTACAGGCGTAAAGACCACCCTGGCAGATTACGTAGGTGGACACACCTCAGAAATCACTGCCATCCCAGAGGGTGACGACTGCGACGAGATGCTGGGCTGGATTCTTCCACGTACCAACCAGTTCTCTACCTCCCGTTCCTATCTCTCATGGCTCTTCGGCAAGAACAAGGAGTACAATCTCGATGCCCGCATCAAGGGTGGCGAGCGCCACATGATCATGAGCGGCGAGTACGACCAGGTTCTCCCTATGGACATCTTCGGTGAGTATCTCATCAAGGCCATCATCGCAGGCGATATCGACAAGCAGGAGCAGCTCGGTATCTACGAGATTAGTCCTGAGGACTTTGCGGTGGCTGAGTTCGTGGATAGCTCTAAGCTCGAATTGCAGAAGATAGTACGCCAGGGCCTGAACATCCTGCGCAAGGAGAACGCTTAGTTTTAGTTTACAGTTGATAGTTTATAGTTGATAGCAATGCTGCTAAACCCCTATAAACTCTTAACTATTAATTATTATAATAATGAGTGCATTAAGAAATTATCTCAATAAGATAAAGCCTAACTTCCAAGAGGGAGGTAAGCTGCATGCCTTCGAGAGCGTGTTTGACGGTTTTGAGAGCTTCCTGTACGTGCCAAATACGACAGCGAAGAGCGGAGCCAGCATCCACGATTCCATCGACTCGAAGCGCATCATGAGCTTTGTGGTAATCGCCCTGATTCCTACTTTGCTCTTCGGTATGTATAATGTGGGATACCAGAATTTCAAGGCTGCAGGCACACTGGATGCTGCCAGCTTCATCGAGGTCTTCGGCTTCGGATTCCTGGCTGTCCTTCCTAAGTTGCTGGTTAGCTACATCGTGGGTCTCGGCATCGAGTTTGCCTGGGCTCAGTGGAAACACGAGGAAATCCAGGAGGGTTACCTCGTCAGCGGTATCATCATCCCATTGATCATTCCTATCTCTACACCATTGTGGATGCTCGCCCTGGCGTGCGCCTTCGCAGTTATCTTCTGCAAGGAAATCTTCGGTGGCACGGGTATGAACATCTTCAATGTGGCTGTAGGTGCCCGTATGTTCCTCTTCTTCTCATATCCATTGGCTATGAGTGGTGATAAGGTTTGGGTGGCTAAGGACGCTATCTTCGGTCTGGGTAACACCCTGCCTGATGGCTTCACAGCTGCTACTCCTCTCGGTCAGCTGGCTCAGGGCAGCATGCCTTCAGCTAGTCTCTGCGACTCTATCATCGGTTTCATTCCTGGCTGTATCGGTGAGACTTCAGTCATCGCCATCGCCATCGGTGCCATCATCCTTCTCTGGACAGGCATCGCATCTTGGAAGACCATGGGCAGCGTATTCGCAGGCGGCATCGTGATGGCGCTTATCTTCCAGGCTCTCGGTATGACTCCTATCGCTTGGTATGAGCACATCGTTCTCGGCGGTTTCTGCTTCGGTGCCGTATTCATGGCTACCGACCCTGTAACCTCTGCCCGTACAGAGAAGGGTAAGTACTTCTACGGATTCTTCATCGGTGCCATCGCCGTTATCGTACGCGTGATGAACCCAGGTTATCCAGAGGGTATGATGCTCGCTATCTTCTTCGGCAACATGTTTGCTCCACTCATCGACTACTGTGTAGTTCAGGGCAACATCTCTCGCCGTGCTAAACGTGCTATTAAATAATGTAGGAGGAATGTAGATATGAAGACAAATTCAAATAGCTATACTATTATCTATTCGGTTATCATCGTGGTAATCGTGGCATTCCTGCTCGCATTCGTGTCTTCTTCGCTGAAGGCAACACAGGATGCCAACGTGGCACTTGATACTCAGAAGCAGATTCTGAACTCCCTGAACCTGCGCGACCTTGACAACGCTACTGCGGCTGCCAAATATAAAGAGGTGGTGAAGGACGAGAAGGAGAAGGATGGCATGAAGTATTACGAGTGCGAGATTGATGGTCAGAAGAAGACTGTTTACTCTGTAAAGGGTATGGGTCTCTGGGGCGGCATTTCAGGCTTCATCGCCGTGGATGCCGACAACAACACCATCTATGGCGTATATTTCAACCACGAAGGCGAGACAGCCGGACTCGGTGCTGAAATCAAGGACAACCTGAAGTGGCAGCAGAAATTCCAGGGCAAGAAGATTCACAAGGATGGAGTAGAGGGCATCGCTCTGGGCGTTGAGAAAGACGCTCCTGCCGGCGACCCTAACAATGTGGATGCCGTTACCGGTGCTACATTGACATCCGACGGTGTGGATGCCATGCTCAAGGAAGGTCTTGCTAAATTCATTAAATAATTAAGCGATATTATGGCATTATTTAGTAAACAAAATAAGGAGGCATTCATCAAGCCACTGAACGGCGACAACCCTGTCCTCGTTCAGGTGCTTGGTATCTGTAGTGCCCTGGCTGTTACTTCCCAGTTGAAGCCAGCCATTGTGATGGGACTTGCCGTTACTATCATCACGGCATTCTCTAACGTGATTATTTCCATCATCCGCAACACCATCCCTCAGCGCATCCGTATCATCGTCCAGCTGGTGGTAGTGGCTGCCCTGGTTACCATCGTGAGCCAGGTGCTGAAGGCTTTCGCCTACGACGTGAGCGTGCAGCTCTCAGTGTATGTGGGTCTGATCATCACCAACTGTATCCTGATGGGTCGCTTGGAGGCGTTTGCCATGATGAACAAGCCTTGGCCTTCATTCCTCGATGGTGTAGGTAATGGTTTGGGTTACGCCCTCATCCTCGTGATTGTGGGTGCTGTTCGTGAGTTCCTGGGCCGCGGCTCTTTGCTCGGTTTCCAGCTGATTCCAGAGGGAGCTTACGACTTTGGATATGTTAACAACGGTATGATGACCATGCCAGCCATGGCATTGATTCTCGTTGGATGTGTAATCTGGGTACATCGTGCCTATATTTATAAGGAGGAGAAGTAAGATGGAGCACGCAATAAGTTTGTTTTTCCGTTCGATTTTCGTCGATAACATGATCTTCGCCTACTTCCTGGGTATGTGCTCATACTTGGCAGTATCCAAGAACGTGAAGACCTCTTTGGGCTTGGGCTTGGCAGTAACCTTCGTGTTGCTCATCACCGTGCCTGTAGATTACCTGTTGCAGACCAAGGTGCTCAGCGCCGACGGCATTCTGGGTGTTGACCTCACTTACCTGAGCTTCATCCTCTTCATCGCCGTCATCGCCGGTATCGTGCAGCTGGTAGAGATGATTGTAGAGAAGTTCTCACCATCGCTCTATGCAGCGCTGGGTATCTTCCTGCCATTGATTGCCGTAAACTGTGCCATCATGGGTGCATCGCTCTTCATGCAGCAGCGCATCCTGATGGAGCCTACCAATACTCAGGCCATCACCTCAGTATGGGATAGCATCGTTTATGCCGTAGGTTCCGGACTGGGTTGGACACTCGCCATCGTTCTGATGGGAGCCATCCGCGAGAAGATGCAGTATTGCGACGTGCCAAAGCCATTGCAGGGACTCGGCATCACATTTATCACAGTAGGCCTCATGGCAATGGCTATGCTTTGCTTCTCAGGCTTGAAAATCTAAAATAGGAGGACTATAGATATGGGTAATACATCATTTATATTGGCTAGTATCGGAGTTTTCCTCGTGGTGATTCTCCTGCTGGTTATCATCCTGCTCGTGGCTAAGAAGTATCTGAGCCCTAGCGGAAATGTAAATATCGAAATCAATGGCGACAAGACCATCAACGTGCCTCAGGGCAGCAGTTTGATGACTACGCTGAATGAGAACGGCATCTTCCTGCCTTCTGCCTGCGGCGGTAAGGCAAGCTGTGGCCAGTGTAAGGTTCAGGTGCTCGAGGGCGGCGGCGAGATTCTCGATTCCGAGAAGCCTCACTTCACCCGCAAGCAGATTAAGGACCACTGGCGTCTGGGATGCCAGTGCAAGGTGAAGGGCGACTTGAAGATCAAGGTGCCTGAGAGTGTGATGGGCGTGAAAGAGTGGGAGTGCGAGGTTATCTCCAACAAGAACGTTTCATCATTTATCAAGGAGTTCAAGGTGGCTCTGCCTCCAGGCGAACACATGGACTTCGTTCCTGGTTCTTACGCTCAGATCAAGATTCCTGCATACGACTGCATCGATTACGACAAGGACTTCGACAAGGATCTCATTGGCGAGGAGTACATCGGAGCATGGAAGAAGTTCAACATCTTCTCTCTCAAGGCTCACAATCCAGAGCCTACCGTTCGTGCTTACTCTATGGCCAACTATCCTGACGAGGGTGACATCATCACCCTGACCGTACGTATCGCCACAACTCCATTCTTGCCACGTCCGCAGGTAGGTTTCCAGAACGTACCAACAGGTATCGCTTCTTCTTACATCTTCTCATTGAAGCCAGGCGACAAGGTAATGATGAGTGGTCCTTACGGCGACTTCCATCCTAACTTCACCTCGGGCAAGGAGATGATCTGGATTGGTGGTGGTGCCGGTATGGCTCCATTGCGTGCTCAGATCATGCACATGACCAAGACTTTGCACACTACAGATCGTGAGCTTCACTTCTTCTACGGAGCGCGTGCATTGGGTGAGGCCTTCTTCCTTGAGGACTTCTGGGAGCTTGAGAAGGAATTCCCTAACTTCCACTTCCATCTTTCATTGGACCGCAAGGACCCAGTGGCAGATGCTCAGGGCGTGAAGTACTACGAGGGTTTTGCAGTTAACTGCATCCGTGACACCTACTTGAAGGATCACGAGGCACCAGAGGATTGCGAGTACTATCTCTGCGGACCTCCAATGCTGATCAAGACTGTTACAGATTATCTGGATTCTCTGGGAGTTGATCCTGAGAGTATCATGTACGATAATTTCGGATAAAAGATATCCTTTCCTTCCGGAAGATTTTCCGGAAGGAGAATTTTCTGAAAGAGACTTTCCGGAAAGAGATTATAAAAATAAAAGCGATGCTTGCATGAATTTGCAGGCATCGCTTTTTGTTTAACTCTTGCAGCTCAATCGTTTAACTCATGCAGCTCGTAACGCCGAGCGAAGTGGCTACGGCAGTAAGAATCGAGATTAAAATCTGAATTAATGTCTTCCAGTTTTCCTTCTTCATAGGCAGTCGTTTTAGTGATTAATGATTGATGATTAGTGATTAATGATTGATGATTAGTGATTAATGATTGGTGGTTAATTTTTTTTCGAGATGTGATAGGATGAAAGAGTAGCCCCCGAAGGGGCTTGCTCTAGATGGTTACGTCAGCAGAATCGCCGTCGCCCTTGTCGCCACCGCCAGTTGAACCCTGGTCGGTTCCGCCACCTTGGCTGGTGTTGCCGCCCGAGCCTTCACTGCCCGTTCCGCCAGAGGTTCCGCCGCCACCCTGGCTGGTGTTGCCACCGCCGTTGGTTCCGCCTCCGTTGGTTCCACCACCTGAGGTTCCGCCTCCATCGGTCTCTTCGCCGCCACGGGCGTCGTAGGCAGTAATCTTGCAGAGCTTCTTCAGCTCGCTGTTACTCCAGTTCTTGGTATTTTTCACCAACAGATGGATGCCCTCCACGCTAGCCGAAGTAACCTTGTCTCTGCTCACCTCACCACGCGAACTCATGCCGATGGAGAAGAGGCCCAGGTCGCCCAGACGCACGCTCTTGCCGTCGAGGATAAGCTCCTTCAGGCAGTCGAGCATATCCATCATCACGCCGTGCACGGTGCCGCGGCTGTAAGGCGAGTTGTGGGATGAAATGTGATCCACGAACTCCTCGAAGTTCATCTCTCTGTCGGTAACCACGGTGGCATACCAGAGTTCCTTACCAGCGTTCTCACCCGTCTGAGGGGTGCGCTTTACTTTGCGATACTTAATGTTTCCTTGTCCCATAAGCTTTCTAGTGATTAATGATTAATACTTAGTGTTCATATTCTCGTTGTCATCAGCAGCCTTTCTTCTGAATGACGTTGCAAAGGTACGGCTTTTTTCTGATACCGCCAAATTTCGGGTGGCGATAAGGGCCGATTTTCTGCAGCCTCTGATTCCGAATTTCGTTAAAAATCCTAACTCGCTCTAAATTGGACTTTGATTGAAAATCAAGAAGTTGGGCGTTTGCCTATATTATATAGGTAACAATATGGAAACGAGCGGACTTCTGCTCGTTTCTGTATTTTGCAATATGCAAAGAACACCTCAATTCGGGGGCAAAGATACGATATTTTTCTAAATTTTCCATGATTTATAATAAAGAAAATATCAAAATTAAAACTTTTTGAGAAAAGTTAGTCAAGGTAGAGCTTTTGGTGAAAATCTCGCAAGATTATGCTTCTCCATATGTAACTAAAACATGTTTAATTGTTAAAAAGTTGTTCGATAGTGATTTTTCTTCTATCAAAATAATAGATTCCAAAAATAAAATACTAACTTTGCTAGTAGCTTACATGAAATTAATATGTAACTTGAGTATTAAGTAATATTTTAAGATATTTACTGTATAAATAAGTTCCAACTTAAAACGTTTTAATTATGAAAGCAAAAGTGTATTTAAAAATGTTAGCTTGCTTAGTAGGATTATTGACATTCTATTCTTGCAACAATGATTTAGAGCAAGACAAGAACGCTTCTGTTGAAGCGCAACAAGTTCAAAACGGACAGGAGGTCTCTCTTCAAGAGAATGCTTATGCAGATTATCTTGAACTTATGAAATCATTAAATAGTTCGCCAACAAGAAGTATGTCCACAGCTGAAATCCCTGCTTATTATGGTGGATGCTATATAAATGATGATGGAAATCTTGTAGTCTTAGTAAAAAAGGGAGAAGGTGTATCTGTTCTAAAAACTAGAGCAGCATTATCTCGTTCAACTATTTATGAAAGTTGCCAATACTCTTATAAAGAGTTGCAGCAAGTGGTTGAGGATATTCGGCAAAAAGCACTTGAAGGCAATAACTTTCTATATCAAAATGTGACAATATATGGCATATCTGAAAAAGAAAATATAGTAGAAGTGGGGTTGCTTCATAAAAATTCATCTACAATCCAAGAATTCAAGAAAAAAATCTGCGATAGCAATAAAATCAAATTTGTAAATTGCGGAAAAATCATTCTTAATGACGGAATTGATTGTGCTGGTGAAATCAAGACAATTCGTGATGGCAAAACACACAATGCATCTATAGGGTATAGAGCTAAAGATAAAAATGGCAATATAGGCATTGTCACAGCAGGTCACTTTATAAAAGTTAATGATATTTTAAAAGATTCAGCCAACGTAGAAATTGGCAAGTGTTTATATTCAAAGGAAGAGTATTATGTTGACGCTGCATTTTGTTCAATAACATCAAAAAAACATGCTCCAACTAATAAAATCAAATTCATGAAAGATTTGCAAAAAGATACACTTTCTATAGCTTTGGCTCAACCTCCAAAAGGCTCTTGGATAAATATGGTTGGAATGGTCTCTAAAAGAAGTTCAGGAACTATATTTAATGCAAGCTATGACGTTCCTAACTCAGCACAAAAAACTATTTACAAGGATGTTATATTGGCAAAATATACTTCAAATAGTGGTGATAGCGGTGGTATTGTTTATGCCTTGACAAAAGCGACAAATACGAGATATACTGTTGGGATTAATTTAGGGAGTATCACATACAATGGTATCACTTATGGAGCGTGTATTAAGGCTTATTTAATAAATCAGACCTTCGGCTTAACAAGATATTAAATTATGAATAGATTGACATTGGGTTGTTTCGTCTTCATTTTACTAATATTGGGGACTACTTCTGTTTCCTCAAAAGAAGAATATAATATTAAAAATGAAAGTAAAACATACTTGAATGATTCTTTAAAAATCAGTGCAATTGTCCATGATAAAAAACCTTCATTTGTAACAATTACAATTGAAAATTATGGTAAAAAGCAGATTAGTATTGGCAAGGTTTATGGTTTACTTACATATATAAACAATAGATGGACATATTTGACAAAAGCAAAGAATAAATTTATAAAAATCAATCCAAAGAGCGCTAAGACTATAAGATACAGTCTTTGCATAGAAAAAATTAGAAATTCAGAAATTAGCTTTACTTATTCAGAAAATCGAAAGAACAGAATCAGATTAGATGTGTATAGCAACAATGAATTTATGGGGAAAATTGATTGCGATTTTGCAACGCCTTTTAATGCAGTATGGAGTAAACATGATGGGGTGATAATCGTGAAATACGACTAAAAATTATAATTATGAGGGTGTGTCATAACTCCATGACGTACCCTCATTTTTTGAGGCTAAAAATTCATTGACATTCTGCTACAATCTCTCAATTGTTCATGAATTATATTATGCTATTTTCATTGATAAGTAGATCCTATCTGTATGCTTGGCATTCGACATGCTATTTATAATGGTACGATTATATGTCATAATCCTGTAAACAGAATGAAAAAAGCCGCATCAATACCTGGTTGGGGCAAGATACGGTTTTATTGATAAAATTTGTATTGTCCACATTATAATGGAGCTTAAATGTCCAACATTCTAATGATGTACTTACCATCTTTCTTGATAAACATGAATGGGTTGAAATGCTTATCCTGTGCATTTATTCCATACCCCAAACATTTGTATTCAGCAGGAGCGACAGACGGAAGTGGATATTCCTTAGTCTTTCCGTTTTTCCTATTTACGATGACAAAGGAATATCTGTCTTTTTGGAAGTTGTCTGTCCTTGGCATGCCATGCTTTACAAGACAATAGATGTTCCTCTTGTCCATCTTTACTGTTGTGATGCACTTTGTGAAGTAAGAACTATACAGATTTCCATATTCATGCGTATAAAATTTTGTGGAGTCTGGTGCAATCATAGGAACTGTATCTGTGTCAAACACCATGTAAACCTTATATTTGTCAAGATGAAGGCTATCTGTCACATACAGTTTTCCTGTGTAACCATTTCCATACAAGAAAGATTTTCCTTCATGTGCGAATACATTATTAAGATAATAATAGCCTGTTCTGCTATTTTCTTGAATACGCTCTAATTTGCCGTAATGTCCATCACACTTTCCGTCATTGATACGAAAAGAAGCTATTATTGGATTGAAGGTCTTATAAAAGCTGCCATTAAAAGGGTCTAAATCTTTCTGTCCTACAATATCCTCTTTCTCAAATCCATCCATAGGCCATGTCAACTTTTCGCTTCCTGTCCATAATTTGTTATTGAACAAGTCGAACACAAAGTGAAGATAGAAATACTTGGAATGTTCCAAATCGAAATCTGGTGAAATCATCTTGCCTGACGTATAATTGTTGATGTCTCGTATCAAGACAGCAGGGGCATTGTAAAAGCAAAAGTTCCATTCGTTGCCTACTTTTTTTCGAAGAATCTTTGGCAGGGAATAGGAAATTCCGATATGAGAAGAGTCCAACATATTTGCAGACAATGCTATGTAAAAGACTTGTCCTTGTTTTACTAAGTTTCTGAAATCCTTATCTGGCACGGAAACAAATTTCTTTTTCTCCGCTTCGTCTGCTTGGAAGAGTCGCTTGAATTTAAACAAACCATTTTCTTTATTAAACAGCATTATACCATTGTTCAGCATGTCGTTAAAAAAAAGGTGTCCATTCTCTATTTTGGGAATATCATATATTGATGATATTTCTACTCCATCTTTCGTGTTGACCTCGATGTCCGTTTGTTTCCATTTTGGCATAGGAACATTTATCATCGCAATCTGGTCTGCCACCTCTTTATATGAGTCTTTCTTATCCAATTCATACATGTGAGGAGCAATTCTCTTTTTACAAAGTACCAACTGCTTCACAAACTCTGCCCCTAAGACCGTATATTGTCCACCTGTGACGAACACGCCTTCTTTTGGAACTAATTTGAGTATATACAATCCGTACATTCCTTCAGAGTTGAAACTGAAGATGTTGCTATAAACTGATTTCGTATCATAAATGTAATAATCAGCCTTATAGTTGTTTTTAGAATTATACCAACTTGCTGTTTTAGAATCCCCATATGCAGTTATTAGTAATAACTTGTTGTTCGGATTATTGAGTTTCAGTTTATCATAAAATGCAGGAATTGCAGCTTCACATCTAAAACATTCAGCAGGACTATAAAGAATTGCAAAAATTGTATCTTCCTTAATGTTTGCTGAATGCAAATAATCAGACAGAAGCCCTTCAGTGTTAGGCTTCTGTCTGATTTGCAAGTCGTTCTGCTCCATTTCATTTATATAATCACGCCCCTGTGCAAATATGGTCGTGCAAAACATAAAGAAAAGGAGTGCTAAAATATGCCTTATTTTCATTCTGCCACATTTGCCTTGAACGTTCCACCCAATTTCATTGTTTCAAGCTTAATATTTGCCTTTGTTTCTGACACGGAAGATGGAGCAAAGAAATTGTTTGTAAATAATGTGTTACCATCAGCATCCTTTACCTGCTGCATCACCAAAGTTTGGTCTTCAAATGACACCAAACTTGACTCTATGGTTCCGCACTTTCTGATAGTTGCTCCCTTGCAAGGATTGTTTGCGTTAGTTGAAGCCTTTGAACCATAGAAAGTAGATACAATCTTGTCTGGTGTAGATGTGCTAAGATCATCATCTGATACTGCTGAAGCCTTAATATCATTTAAGTTTCCTGCAAATGCAGTACCACACACAATAACGGCAATCATGCCCATGAAAAACTTCTTCATTTTTTTACTCCTTATGCAACCTCTACAATAATAGCACAGCTTGGTCGAGGTCTATTAAAGCCAAGTCATGTAAGTTTACATTTGCAAAAGTAATAAAAAAAACTATTTCATCAAAATGTGTCAATCAAAATATTTTTGTTAATCAATGTAATGTGTTAATTTGATACATATAAAGCGTTATTTTTAACAAAGTGAAATATAACCAACATAATAAACGGTTTGTACTTACAAATTCGTATTTTGTATAACAAACATATACAAAACCATATAATAAGAGGTATGCATATTATATATATATGTCTACCCCTTACTATATAATTTAAGACATTAGTCCCTTAAAGAGGGAATAATCGAGTTCTTTGACATCGTTGAAAATAGTCTTATCAAATAGATCTCTTAGGTGGGTTTTGTCCATCAATGAAATGCTTAGAATCTGCAAAACTTCATATGTTGAGCGTTTCAATTGCATATCATGGTGAACAATAGCCACGAGACAATAAGTGATAATGGCAACACTAATCTGTATGCGTACAGCATTCTCCGTTGTACCCCAGAAGCTCTTTATCTTAAGATGCTGCTTTAGCCATTTGAAAAACAGCTCGACCAACCATCTTTTTTATATAGATTCGCGACATCCAACGCAGAAAGATGCTTTGCATTCGTCAGAAAAGTAAACTCACGATCATCTTCTTCATCGTAGTATCGAATGAGTCTGAATGATTCAGGATACTTCGGCTGCAAAGTACGGCTTTTTAGTTACAGTATCATTGCATCAACATTAAGAATCTATTACATTGTAAGAATGAAGAAAATAGGCATAGGCTCTTTTACTTTTTAAGCCTTTCTTTTATGTCGTTAGCTTCTTTGTTTAATTGTTTTCAAGGCTATCCTTGTAAGCAGCCATTTCAATCATTTCATAATGTCGGCGGATAGAATCCTCATAAACAGCGACACGATTTCTAACATTATTAATAGTATCATCATCACGTTGTACTGAAAAGTGTTTTTCTATGTAGCGAATATTCGGGTCATCAGATGGCAGTACCATTCGCAATGCTCGATACTTCAAGTCTGCTTCCTCCCAATCTTGGTGCTCTCGCCATTGGGTGAGGTTGCCCCAAATGGAAATAACGAGAGATAGAACCAAGCTACCGATGAAAAGAAGAACATACTTGGAGGTAGGTTCAAAGCGGTGGATAACAATCTTCTTCTGAAGCGTGTTGACCATAGCATGTAGCTTTTCGTGTACTACTTGTGAAGTAGCATCTTGCTCTTGCTTCAACTGCTTAACTGTGTCAAACAAGACTTTGCTTCGCTGTTCGCCGTTGCTTGCTTCTTTCTTGGTAAGGTCGGTAAAGATGCAAATTGCCTCTCTTAATCTTGCCAATTTGTCAATAGCTTCCCCTTCTTTTGCAGCCATAGCAAGTATGGCTTTTTCAAGTATGCTCGTATCAACACTTACAGGAACAGGAGTACTTCCTACCTCTGTATTCTTTGGTGAGGCAGAAAGTTCATCGACTTTCTGCTCCAATCTCTCAACTGTGCCGTAGATGGCTTCCAACATTTCTTCTTTCATGTTCAATTCTAATTTTAAGTTTGTAACTTACATCAAAGACTGAAACCCTTTCTGCGTTTCTTATTTTTCTTCTTGGCGGATTCATCCTCTGGGAATGGCTCATAAGTTTGGGCATTGGACGGAGCGAACAAGCCGATGGAAGAAATACCGTCCCAAGGGTCTTGACTGCTCTCCGATATGGATGGCACCTGCTCATTCTTGCGACAGCCCTGCTTATATTGCTGAGCAGAGCTGGCTCTTGCTGATAAAAGGTTCTCCGTTCCCTCAAATCTCGCATTCAGCTTGCCAAAGCTATAGCCTCGGCTAATCTGCGTACCCTTGAAACTATATCCGTCCTTACAGAAACGGATGCCTTGAACCTTGGTTCGCTCCTTGTCCTTATAGACAAACTCCAAGAGAACACCTCGCTTTGCAAGTTCATTCTTGAACTTCTGCCAACTATCAGCGCCTTTTAAGGCATCCTTGACGGCATTGTGAATCTCGTATTTGGCACGCTCAGCATTGCGTAACTTGCGAGTATTAGTATTGCTCTTGTCCGTTCCGTAGGTCAGTCCATACTTGGATTTTAGAGCCTTGGTCACCTGCTCATTACGCCTGTAATCATTCCTGTCTGATAAGAGTTTGCTCTCATTGTTGATGCGGTTATACACGATATGACAATGTGGATTGTCCGTGTTGTGATGCCTTACGATGATGAATTGAGTATCGGTGATGCACATCATCTGCATATATTCAAGGGCAATCTTAGTCATAAACTCATCCGTCAAACGTGGCTTGTCCTCGGGTTTGAAGCTCAATGCAATGTGTCCCACAGGCTTCTTAATCCTTGGATTTAGCTGCCTCTGTAACTCGAAACTTTGCGTTATCTCGGCATTCGTGCCGAGTAACACACCATCCGAGGCGATGATTTTCGCCTCGTCCTTGCCTGTAACATAGCGGATGCAACCACCAAATGAGCTGCCCTTCTTTAGCTTGCCTATCATGTGGTATCCTCCTTTCTGCCCATACTGCTTGGCTTCGGTTTATAACTTGCTTGGCGATACTCTCCAAGGATTGCTTTCAATCTTCTCAACAAGTCCACCACATATACATGGGTTTCATGGAAACCTCTCTGATGCGACAGCTTGGTAAGTTGGTTGAGGTTGTTCGCCATACCGATGAGGTTCTTGGCGATGGCTACCGTCTCTGCATTGTGTCCGCTCACCACCTCGCCGTTCAAGGCGGACTCACGGATGTACTCCGCCAACTTGCGGTTGGCTTTTCTCACCCTCAGTCTCAATGCCTCGTAGCTTGGCTTCGAGAACTTCACCGTGACAGACTTCGACAATTTGCGAACCCTGCCTGCGGGCGGTCTTCCGCCCTTTCTCCTGTCCTGTTCCTGTATGCTTGTCATTCGATATACTGTTTACAGTTGGTACACTCACTTTCTGCGACCGTCGGGAGCAAAATTCCTCCGCCCTCATGGTGGAGCGAGGCGTTTTGGGGTTCCCAAAACATAACCTCGCTCCCTCTCAGAACACGTTAGTTGGAACTACTGCCTTTCAGCTATCCACGTCCAAGGTCGCAGACCTTAATTCTCACAATTTGCGCCAAGCCTCGAAGTCCTCTTCATAAAGGCTTAGGTGGTGGCGCACGATGTTCTCGATGATGCCCGATACGCTCATGCGTCTCCCTCCGAGGATGCGGACGACACGATCAAGACGGTCTCGTACATCGGAACTGACGAAGACTGGCTTGCGGTCGTCAATCCTTGGAACTTGGAGGAAGGTCTGCTGATACTCCTCCAATGTCGCCTTGCGCTGCTTGCCACTGATGCGCTTCTGCGGATTCGGTGGCGATTGAGCCTCGTTCGTTGATGTTTCCTCTCTATAGGGAGTTGTTGCAGCAACTTTCTCTACAATTGCTCTCAACTCTGGGTTCTCTACATCATCATAGAGAGAATTACAACTACTTGGGTTGGCTTTGTTGCCATACGTAGATGGTTTAACAAAATCCAAATACTCTTTTTCCATCAGCTCCTTTTGCCCAGGAGCCAAGACTACATCTTTTGTTCTTGCCATAGCTTATGCTGTTTTATTTGTTAGTATAGTGGTCACGGTATGCACCATTGACCGATTGTCGGGAGCAAAGTAAGTGTACTGAGTGCAGCCATGCAACTGATTGGGTATAACGTGGCAATTTAGTTGTGGCTTGCTTATTTGCATACCGAGATAGTTGTGAGAACTTCAACGTATTTCTCAACTCATCATTGTTCATGTATCCGTTGCAGTCGTGCAAGTTTTTCTTGTTGCTTTTGGCGTTGATGTCGGCAAACCCCGGCAACATACTGCCACAGAAATTGAAAACGCTTGTTTTTAGATTGCCGTGCCTTATCTTTGCACTCACAAGCGTGGAGCACAGCATATGCGTGGAGCTTTGCGACATATAACATAGTATTAACTTAGAAAAAAGAAAAGTATGGGATTCATCGTATTCGAGGAAGAGGCATTCAACTATCTTGATGCCCAGTTGGAGAACTTCGTGAAGCGCATGGACAGAATCCGTGAGCGCAGTGAGGACAAGACCATGAACAAGTGGCTCGACACGCAGGACGTGTGTCAGACGCTCAACATCTGCCCACGGACAGTGCAGACGCTTCGGGACAACGGAACTTTGGCTTATACGCAAATCAGCCACAAGACCTACTACAAGCCGGAGGACGTGATGGCTATCGTAGCAGTAGTGGAGGACAAGAAAAAGGACATGCGTTTTCGCAAGCGCACAGGTTAGGCTGTCAATATACAACAGCCACTTTATCCAATGCAGCAAGTAAACCGAGTAACGTAAGTATCAACAATAAAACGAGACAACTATGAGCAATGAAGTAATGACAAGAAACAGCGAGTGGATGAACCACATCGTGAACCACCTCAACCGAATGGTTGACAATTTTGAACGTGCCGTGATGAACTACCGCCCCATGCTTGACGGTGAGCGCTTCATGACGGACAAGGATCTTTGTGCCAGGCTGCAACTGAGCCGAAGAACCCTGCAGGACTACCGAAACAACGGTGTCATCCCGTATATCCAGCTTGGCGGAAAGATACTCTACCGCGAGTCCGACATTCAGAAGATTCTGATGGCTAACTATCGTGAGGCGTACAGAATGAAAGGTGTGTAGGAGAATGTCCTTGATGAGTGTGTGAAATGAACAAGGCGACAACGTATAACTTACCGAGTGTGGCTGTTATAGGTTGTCGCCTCGTTTTATTGGCTATACCGAGTTGTTCGTGTTTGCCGGGTATCATTTGTGTTACCTGTATAAATCTAATACCATGCTAAAACACACTGCGGAGGTTCGCCCAAGTGGCTGGAGGCGCAAAGCCTCCAAGGAACGTTGCTTTATGGCAGGTCTATGCCATTGGATTTTTGTTCCTTTCTCGCTTGGCAATAAGCTTATCCATGTCATTTGAAATCTTCTGCTCCGTCACCTGCGCATAGACCTGTGTGCTTGTAATGTCTGCGTGTCCCATCATCTTGGCTATGCTGCCGATGGGAATGTCCTCGTTGAGCATCAAGACTCCGAATGTATGGCGGCTGGCGTGGAATCCCAACTTATTACTTATGCCAAGCACCATTCCAAGGGTATGCACATCAAGATAGATGTCTTTCTTCTCACCCAGTGGAAAAACAGGCTTGCTGTCGTCCGTGGTATTGTAGAGCGAAAGAATCTTCTCGGCTATCGGATGGAGTGGCACGAAGAACTCCACGCCTGTCTTCTCTCTTTCCTTGCGGATGAACTTCCTACCCTCGGAGTTCTCACTGATATGGCGAGGGTACAGTTTCTTTACATCTATATAGGATAAGGAGGTGAGCGAGGCAAAAATGAAACATCTGCGTGCAAGCTCCGTTCGCTCGTCAGCCATCGGGGTAGAGAGCATCTTGATGAAGTCTGCCTTGCTGATATGGGTCATCTTCGGGGCTGCCTTCTTCTCATACCCTATCTTGACTATGGGATTGAAGCGGATAATGCTCCTGTCCACTGCCTTGTACATCAACATGTTCAGCCAGAGAAGGCAATGGTTCACGTAGCTGTCGATACGTCCCTGGTCTCGTTTCAGGAATAGCTTGTATTCCTCCCCGAAATTCTCGTCTATGTCCTCAAAGGCGATGTCGTCCTTATCCAACGAATGGACAAAGTCTCTCAGGTTCTTCTGCCATGTCCGCTTGTGCAGAAAGGTTTGTCTGGCTTTTGCGGTTCGATACCATTCTACGATGGTATCACCAAAGTTCAGCAAGAACCTTCCTGTCGTGTCCTTGTCCTTCAACACTGCCTTCAGCATTTCCACGGTGATGATGCCGTTGGTGGAAAGAAGTGAGTTGTATTTATCCTTGACCTCAGCAAGGAAACTTGCCAATCGTCCGTTGTCCCTTGCGTTCCGTACCTCTCCCTTCTTGGCGTTCCACTCCTGTGGGGTACAGGATATGCCTGTGGAAATGGCTGCGCTTTTGCCGTCAACGGTGATGCGGCAAAGTATGTTGGCTGTTCCGTCTGCCTTCACCTTCTGTCTGTTGATGTAAGGCAAAATTGAAAATGTACTTCTGCTCATAGTTGTTGTCCTTATAATATAATAATGTGGTTGAACTGTAAAAAGAAAAGTTGAAAGCCCTGTTCATAATGCGAGAACGAAGTCCTTCTCGGTTGCAGCGATGAACTTGTCCATGTCCTCAAACAGCTTCTTTTGGGTCACTCTCGCATACCGCTGCGTCATCTTCACATCCTTGTGACCGAGCATCTTGCAGATGGTCTCCATCGGCACACCTGCCTCCAGCGTAATGAGGCTGGCGAACGAGTGTCGTCCCGAATGGTAGGAATAGGTCTTGCTCGTTTCCGCCAACTTGCAGATGGTGATGAGATCGATACGAACACGATTCGTGCTCAGCAATGGAAAAAGGGTATCTCTTGCCTCGTCCTCGTATTTCGCCATCAACTCCAACGCTTCGGGCAGGAGTTTCACCCTGGCAAGTGTTCCGGTCTTCTTGCGGTTATAGATGAGCCATTTGTCACCATCCTCCAACACCTTGACATTGGCTTTCGTGATGGAAACGGTGTCTATGAAGGCTGTTCCTGCATAGCAGGCGAAAAGAAACAGGTCACGGCTAACGGATAGTCTCGGCTTGTCTTCGGGCAGTTCCACATCACGGATTTTTATGAAATCAGACATGCTGAGAGCCTTGGGTGTCATAACCCTTGGAGTGCCAACCCGATAATGGGCGAACAGCAGGTTCTTGCACAGGCCTCGCTCAAAGGCGATGCGGCACATCTTCTTGAAGAGCGACACATAGATGGTGATGGTTCCTGATGAAAAGCCTTTCTCGTCAAGCAGGTAATGGTGAAAGTCACTGATGAAAGGCTCGGTCAGCTGTCCGAAAGCCAAATCAGTCAACCTATACTTCTCCCCGATGAACTCAGCGAGATTCTTGCGAATCTTTCTGTAAGTCCAGACACTGCTCTTCGACATATCGATGCCCTCATGGGTGCTGAGTTCACTGATATGCTCGTCCACGAAGGAGAGAAGGGTGGTCTGTGTCTTGACGCTGCCCTGCAAGGCCTCCTTGACATCCTTAGCCTCGAAGTCCGTTCTCTTTTCCACAAGCACATCGAAAGCCTTTTGGATGGAAAGCAACAACTGCCCGATGTCCTTGTTGGTTTCCACGGCTTCCTTGCTCTTGCCCTCCAATCGGCTGGCACGAGAATTCCAAAGCGATGGAGTGCAAGACAACTTGCAGGAGAACTGCGCCATAGTCCTGTTCACCGTGATGCGTCCCATGATGGGAGCTTTTCCATTCTTGTCCATTCCGCTCTTTTTCAGGTAGAGCAACACCTTGAATTTTTCGATTTTCATAACGCTTACATTTTGAGTGTGCAAATATAATCATTTTGTAAGCGTTCCTTGATACGCAAAACATTGAGAATCAGCGCAATAAAATCCGTTAATGCCCAAAGTTGCCTTTCCGCATTGTTACCTGCTTTGCATAGGTAACTGTGGCTCACGATTTAGTAACTGAACTACTTCAATATTCCTCGCTCGCTTGCTTTATGTCGATTTGGCAACTTTGTGCAAATCTGCTCATTCCCAACTGTTTACGTTCCAACCTCTCTTATTCTCCTTTGGCTGCTTTAGAGCTTTATGTTAATTGTTATCAAACGATGTTTGTTCTCTCTTACAAAACTATGTTTCTTAGCACACAAGACTATGTTCCTATACTCACAAAACTGCGAGTTATAACATTTAACATAAAGCTCTAAAGCAGCCAAAGGAGAATAAGAGAGGTTGGAACGTAAACAGTTGGGAATGAGTAGATTTGCACAAAGTTGCCAAATCGGCATAAAGCAAGCGAGTGAGGAATATTGAAGTAGTTCAGTTACTAAATCGTGAGCCACAGTTACCTATGCAAAACAGGTAACAATGCGGAAAGGCAGCTTTGTGCATCAACGGATTTTATTGCGCTGATTCTCAATGTTTTGCGTATCAAGGAACGCTTACAAAATGATTATATTTGCACACTCAAAATGTAAGCGTTATGAAAATCGAAAAATTCAAGGTGTTGCTCTACCTAAAAAAGAGCGGAATGGACAAGAATGGAAAAGCTCCCATCATGGGACGCATCACGGTGAACAGGACTATGGCGCAGTTCTCCTGCAAGTTGTCTTGTACTCCATCGCTTTGGAATCCTCGTGCCAGCCGATTGGAGGGCAAGAGCAAGGAAGCCGTGGAGACCAACAAGGACATCGGGCAGTTGTTGCTTTCCATCCAAAAGGCTTTCGATGTGCTTGTGGAAAAGAGAACGGACTTCGAGGCTAAGGATGTCAAGGAGGCTTTGCAGGGCAGCGTCAAGACACAGACCACCCTTCTCTCCTTCGTGGACGAGCATATCAGTGAACTCAGCACCCATGAGGGCATCGATATGTCGAAGAGCAGTGTCTGGACTTACAGAAAGATTCGCAAGAATCTCGCTGAGTTCATCGGGGAGAGGTATAGGTTGACTGATTTGGCTTTCGGACAGCTGACCGAGCCTTTCATCAGTGACTTTCACCATTACCTGCTTGACGAGAAAGGCTTTTCATCAGGAACCATCACCATCTATGTGTCGCTCTTCAAGAAGATGTGCCGCATTGCCTTTGAGCGAGGCTTGTGCAAGAACCTGCTGTTCGCCCATTATCGGGTTGGCACTCCAAAGGTTACGACACCCAAGGCTCTCAGCATGTCTGATTTCATAAAAATCCGTGATGTGGAACTGCCCGAAGACAAGCCGAGACTATCCGTTAGCCGTGACCTGTTTCTTTTCGCCTGCTATGCAGGAACAGCCTTCATAGACACCGTTTCCATCACGAAAGCCAATGTCAAGGTATTGGAGGATGGTGACAAATGGCTCATCTATAACCGCAAGAAGACCGGAACACTTGCCAGGGTGAAACTCCTGCCCGAGGCGTTGGAGCTGATGGCGAAATACGAGGACGGGGCAAGAGATACCCTTTTCCCATTGCTGAGCACGAATCGTGTTCGTATCGATCTCATCACCATCTGCAAGTTGGCGGAAACGAGCAAGACCTATTCCTACCATTCGGGACGACACTCGTTCGCCAGCCTCATTACGCTGGAGGCTGGTGTGCCGATGGAGACCATCTGCAAGATGCTCGGTCACAAGGATGTGAAGATGACGCAGCGGTATGCGAGAGTAACCCAAAAGAAGCTGTTTGAGGACATGGACAAGTTCATCGCTGCAACCGAGAAGGACTTTATTCTCGCATTATGAACAGGGCTTTCAACTTTTCTTTTTACAGTTTCAACTACATTATTATATTATAAGGACAACAACTATGAGCAGAAGTACATTTTCAATTTTGCCTTACATCAACAGACAGAAGGTGAAGGCAGACGGAACAGCCAACATACTTTGCCGCATCACCGTTGACGGCAAAAGTGCAGCCATTTCCACAGGCATATCCTGTACCCCACAGGAGTGGAACGCCAAGAAGGGAGAGGTACGGAACGCAAGGGACAACGGACGATTGGCAAGTTTCCTTGCTGAGGTCAAGGATAAATACAACTCACTTCTTACCGCCAATGGCATCATCACCGTGGAAATGCTGAAGGCTGTGTTGAAGGACAAGGACACGACAGGAAGGTTCTTGCTGAACTTTGGTGATACCATCGTGGAATGGTATCGAACCTCAAAAGCCAGACAAACCTTTCTGCACAAGCGGACATGGCAGAAGAACCTGAGAGCCTTTGTCCATTCGTTGGATAAGGACGACATCGCCTTTGAGGACATAGACGAGAATTTCGGGGAGGAATACAAGCTGTTCCTGAAACGAGACCAGGGACGCATCGACAGCTACGTGAACCATTGCCTTCTATGGCTGAACATGTTGATGTACAAGGCAGTGGACAGGAGCATTATCCGCTTCAATCCCATAGCCAAGATAGGGTATGAGAAGAAGGCAGCCCCGAAGATGACCCATATCAGCAAGGCAGACTTCATCAGGATGCTCTCTACCCCGATGGCTGACGAGCGAACGGAGCTTGCACGCAGATGTTTCATTTTTGCCTCGCTCACCTCCTTATCCTATATAGATGTAAAGAAACTGTACCCTCACCATATCAGTGAGAACTCCGAGGGTAGGAAGTTCATCCGCAAGGAAAGAGAGAAGACAGGCGTGGAGTTCTTCGTGCCGCTCCATCCGATAGCCGAGAAGATTCTTTCGCTCTACAATACCACGGACGACAGCAAGCCTGTTTTTCCACTGGGTGAGAAGAAAGACATCTATCTTGATGTGCATACCCTTGGAATGGTGCTTGGCATAAGTAATAAGTTGGGATTCCACGCCAGCCGCCATACATTCGGAGTATTGATGCTCAACGAGGACATTCCCATCGGCAGCATAGCCAAGATGATGGGACACGCAGACATTACAAGCACACAGGTCTATGCGCAGGTGACGGAGCAGAAGATTTCAAATGACATGGATAAGCTTATTGCCAAGCGGGAAAGGAACAGATTGTCGAACGAAAAAACTATTGGAAAATGAACAGAGGAGTTATAACTATCAGCGAGAGCGGAACGGTATCCATGCCGACCGATACTGTATGGATGACCATGCAGGAGATTGGCGACATGTATAATGTATTCGGCTGCTATGTGCGCAAGGCTGTCAAGGCTGTATTCAAGGACGGCATTCTGAAAGAGCAGGGTGTACGCCGTCATGTCAGGAAGAACGACCGCATCAGCTATGATGTGTATAGCCTTGAACTCGTCATTGCGGTAGCCTTCCGTATTGACAGCATTGAGAGCCGAGCCTTCCGGGAGTTCATCATGCAGTCCGTCATCGGCAGACAGACAAGCCGCACTAAACTGGTCTGTATCTTTACAGAGAATGCAATGGCATAGACCTGCCATAAAGCAACGTTCCTTGGAGGCTTTGCGCCTCCAGCCACTTGGGCGAACCACCGCAGTGTGTTTTAGCATGGTATTAGATTTATACAGGTAACACAAATGATACCCGGCAAACACGACCAACTCGGTATAGCCAATAAAATGAGGCGACAACCTATAACAGCCACACTCGGTAAGTTATACGTTGTCGCCTTGTTCATTTCCCCCCACTCATCAAGGACATGTATTTCTCCTACAAGCCCTTCATTCTGTACGCCTCACGATAGTTAGCCATCAGAATCTTCTGAATGTCGGACTCGCGGTAGAGTATCTTTCCGCCAAGCTGGATATACGGGATGACACCGTTGTTTCGGTAGTCCTGCAGGGTTCTTCGGCTCAGTTGCAGCCTGGCACAAAGCTCCTTGTCCGTCATGAAGCGCTCACCGCCAAGCATGGGGCGGTAGTTCATCACGGCACGTTCAAAATTGTCAACCATTCGGTTGAGGTGGTTCACGATGTGGTTCATCCACTCGCTGTTTCTTGTCATTACTTCATTGCTCATAGTTGTCTCGTTTTATTGTTGATACTTACGTTACCCGGTTTACTTGCTGCTTTGGATTAAGTGGCTGTTGTATATTGACAGCCTAACCTGTGCGCTTGCGAAAGCGCATGTCCTTTTTCCTGTCCTCCACTACTGCTACGATAGCCATCACGTCCTCCGGCTTGTAGTAGGTCTTGTGGCTGATTTGCGTATAAGCCAAAGTTCCGTTGTCCCGAAGCGTCTGCACTGTCCGTGGGCAGATGTTGAGCGTCTGACACACGTCCTGCGTGCCGAGCCACTTGTTCATGGTCTTGTCCTCACTGCGCTCACGGATTCTGTCCATGCGCTTCATGAAGTTCTCCAACTGGGCATCAAGATAGTTGAATGCCTCTTCCTCGAATACGATGAATCCCATACTTTTCTTTTTTCTAAGTTAATACTATGTTATATGTCGCAAAGCTCCACGCATATGCTGTGCTCCACGCTTGTGAGTGCAAAGATAAGGCACGGCAATCTAAAAACAAGCGTTTTCAATTTCTGTGGCAGTATGTTGCCGGGGTTTGCCGACTTCAACGCCAAAAACAACAAGAAAAACTTGCACGACTGCAACGAATACATGAACAATGATGAGTTGAGAAATACGTTGAAGTTCTCACAGCTATCTCGGTATGCAAATAAGCAAGCCACAACTAAATTGCCACGTTACACCCAATCAGTTGCATGGCTGCACTCAGTACACTTACTTTGCACCCGACAATCGGTCAATGGTGCAAACCGTGACCACTATACTAACAAATAAAACAGCATAAGCTATGGCAAGAACAAAAGATGCAGTCTTGGCTCCTGAGCAAAAGGAGCTGATGGAAAAAGAGTATTTGGATTTTGTTAACCCATCTACGTATGGCAACAAAGCCAATCCAAGTAGTTGTAATTCTCTCTATGATGATGTAGAGAACCCAGAGTTGAGAGCAATTGTAGAGAAAGTTGCTGCAACAACTCCCTATAGAGAGGAAACATCAACGAACGAGGCTCAATCGCCACCGAATCCGCAGAAGCGCATCAGTGGCAAGCAGCGCAAGGCGACATTGGAGGAGTATCAGCAGACCTTCCTCCAAGTTCCAAGGATTGACGACCGCAAGCCAGTCTTCGTCAGTTCCGATGTACGAGACCGTCTTGATCGTGTCGTCCGCATCCTCGGAGGGAGACGCATGAGCGTATCGGGCATCATCGAGAACATCGTGCGCCACCACCTAAGCCTTTATGAAGAGGACTTCGAGGCTTGGCGCAAATTGTGAGAATTAAGGTCTGCGACCTTGGGCGTGGATAGCTGAAAGGCAGTAGTTCCAACCAACGTGTTCTGAGAGGGAGCGAGGTTATGTTTTGGGAACCCCAAAACGCCTCGCTCCACCATGAGGGCGGAGATTTTTTGCTCCCGACGGTCGCAGAAAGTGAGTGTACCAACTGTAAACAGTATATCGAATGACAAGCATGCAGGAACAGAATAGGAAAAAGGGCGGAAGACCGCCCACGGGCAGGGTTCGCAAGCTGTCGAAGTCTGTCACGGTGAAGTTCTCGAAGCCAAGCTACGAGGCATTGAAACTGAGGGCAAGAAAAGCCAATCGCAAGTTGGCGGAGTATATCCGTGAGTCAGCCTTGAATGGTGAGGTGGTGAGCGGACACAACACAGAGACGGTTGCCATTGCCAAGAACCTCATCGGTATGGCAAACAACCTCAACCAACTTACCAAGCTGTCGCATCAGAGAGGTTTCCATGAAACCCATGTATATGTGGTGGACTTGTTGAGAAGATTGAAAGAAATCCTTGGCGAGTTTCGCCAAGCAAGTTATAAACCGAAGCCAAGCAGTATGGGCAGAAAGGAGGATACCACATGATAGGCAAGCTAAAGAAAGGTGCATCCTTTGGTGGTTGCGTCCGCTATGTGACAGGCAAGGACGAGGCGAAAATCATCGTCTCGGATGGTGTGTTACTCGGCACGAATGCCGAGATAACGCAAAGTTTCGAGCTACAGAGGCAGCTAAATCCAAGGATTAAGAAGCCTGTGGGACACATTGCATTGAGCTTCAAACCAGAGGACAAGCCACGTTTGACGGATGAGTTCATGGCAAAGATAGCCCTTGAATACATGCGGATGATGGGCATTACCGATACCCAATTCATCATTGTAAGGCATCACAACACGGACAATCCTCATTGCCATATCGTGTACAACCGCATCAATAACGATGGCAAGCTCATATCAGACAGGAATGATTACAGGCGTAATGAGCAAGTGACCAAAGCTCTAAAATCCAGGTATGGATTGACTTATGGAACTGACAAGAGCAAGACTAACACTCGCAAATTGCGCAATGCGGAGCGTGCAAAATACGAGATTCACAATGCTGTAAAGAGCGCATTGAGAATGGCAGATAGCTGGGACGAGTTCAAAAGTGAACTTGCAAAACGAGGTGTTCACTTAGAGTTTGTCTATAAGGATAAGGAGCGAACCAAGGTACAAGGTATCCGTTTCTGCAAGGATGGATATAGCTTCAAAGGTACGCAGATTAGCCGAGGCTATAGCTTTGGCAAGCTGAATGCGAGATTTGAGGGAACGGAGAACCTTTTATCAGCAAGAGCCAGCTCTGCTCAGCAATATGAGCAGGGCTGTTGCAAGAATGAGCAGGTGCCATCCATATCGGAGAGCAACCAGGACCCTTGGGACGGTATTTCTTCCATAGGACTTTTTGCTTCTGCCAATGCACAGACCTTTGAGCAATTCCCAGAGGATGAATCATCCAAGAAGAAAAAGAAGAAACGCAGAAGAGGCTTTAGCCTTTGATGCAAGTCATAAACTTAAAATTAGAATCGAACATGAAAGAAGAAATGTTAGAAGCCATCTACGGCACAGTTGAGAGATTGGAGCAAAAAGTCGATGAACTTTCTGACCCACCAAAGAATACAGAGGCGGAAAGCACTCCGGTCTCTGTAAGTGTTGATACAAGCAAACTTGAAAAAGCTATTCTTGCTATGGCTGTAAAAGAAGGGGAAGCTATTGACAAATTGGTAAGATTAAGAGAGGCTATCTGTATCTTTACCGACCTTACCAAGAAAGAAGCAAGCAAAGATGAACAGCGAAGCAAACTCTTGTTTGATACCATTAATCAGGTGAAACAAGAGCTGAATGCCACATCAAAAAATGTGCAGGACAAACTTCACTCAATGGATAACACACCTCTGAAGAAAGTAGTGACTCATCGCTTCGAGCCAACTTCAAAGTATGTTCTTCTTTTCATTGGAGGCTTGGCTCTATCTCTTGTCATCTCCATTTGGGGCAACCTAGCCCAATGGCGAGAGTATCAAGCTTGGGAGGTAGCAGACTTGAAATATCGGGCATTGAAGATGGTTCTTCCATCTGACGACCCAAATGTTCGATACATCGAAAAGCATTTTTCTGTTTGCCGAGATGAGAAAGTTATAGATGATGTAAGAAATTGTGTTGCTGCCTACGAGGATTATATTCGCCATCATCATGAAATGGTTGAAATGGCTACTTATAAAGATAGTATAGCCAATAAGCTTTTGCAAGAATCAAATCGCATAAAACGTGCTATGAAAAGCTCAAAATAAAGTTTCTGGAAACTAACTAAACTAAATGAGAGGGAAATAAACTTAATACATTCCCCTCTCATTTATTTAGTGTAATTTTGGAATATAATCTTTATCCCTTTATAATAAGGACATTGGGAGGATTGTCCGATTTTGAGGTAACGAATTGCCAACCGTTCTTGTTGCTGCATTCTGCTTTGATATGCTTTCTTGGCATCTCGTCTATGCTACAAAACGTTCTGAAATTTGCTGTGCTTTCACTAACGAGTGCGATTGTAACTGAATCAATATAGCAGAAATACGGTCTATTCTATTCATTTTGCATCTTTAATTTGAATATTTGAATCTTCAATAATAACAGCTTGTTTATTACTTATAGGAATAAGCTGCAACTTCTCATTATATAGTTGAACTATCTTTTCACCTTTTTTCTTGAATGGAAAATTTCCATAATGGGGAATCGTATAAAAATCGACCAAATCTAAAGAAGTACAGTCTTTCAATTCAGGAGCCTTTTCTATTGGATCAAAATTCACACTTCTCATATATTCTGCATCGGGAGAGGCTATTATTGCTCCGGCAGATTCCCCAATATACAGTTTACCCAATTTCACTTGTTTAGATATAATTTTATCAACACCTTTTCTTTTTAACTCTTGCAAAAGGAAAAATGTATTTCCACCTGTTATGTAGATATAATCGCATTTATGTAATATAGAAGATATTTCCTCTTTGGGCAGTTGGGTAATCTCGACTTCTTCAACAATCATTCCTGCTTCTTCTAAAGCCTTTTTTCCCTTTTTTACATAGAATCGTATTGGTTCTGTAAGGCTTGCAGTTGGTATAAAAGCTATAATTTTCCCTTGCAAATCTTCTTTGGCACAATCGACAAATAGATTAGCAACATCAGCAAATGATGAGCATAAAAATAATCTTTTCATATTCTATAATATTAAGTTTAACACTTTTTGATACTACATTGATGATAGGTCAGAAACTCCTCCTTGATAGTGTAAACAGAGCCGTGACTCAGTTCAGTTTACACTACCACTCTTTCTTTATGCCTCCATTTTATCTACTTATTGTTTGTTTTGATATGCTTCTTAATCTTCTTTATAGCCCAGTCGTAATGGCTTGCCGTTGTTGAAACACAGTAAGTGCCAAGCGTAGAAGAGCCTGTCCAACCGAACGAATTCTTGGCAAAGAGTTCTTCATTGGAAAATTGCTCTATCAGTGTCATTACCTCTTTATGACTCTCTTTTAAGATTGTCTTTGCTTCTGTCAGTGGTGTGCTTTGATGCTTCTTCCAAAATTCCAAGTTCATTGCTGGATAGGTTTTCCAATTGTATGGTGTAGGCAGAAACGTTTGGTACTCACCGTTAAGATTGGCTTTTATCCAACTCAGTAGCAGTTGATGCCATTCGTACAGATGTACAAGCACATCTCGCAGATTTTTGTCTCTGCTCCAGTGTGTTTCTTTACCGACCGTTGCCATTTCTTCAGCAAAGGCTGCTTCCTGCTGACTTTTAGTCATACAGTCTATAAGCTTCCACATCTTGTTGAATTGTTCGTTGGCGGATGATGTCA
This sequence comes from Segatella copri, assembly GCF_019249655.2. Taxonomy (NCBI): domain Bacteria; kingdom Pseudomonadati; phylum Bacteroidota; class Bacteroidia; order Bacteroidales; family Prevotellaceae; genus Segatella; species Segatella copri. The sequence goes on along the minus strand of NZ_CP137557.1, from coordinate 2,652,739 downwards.
AATCCGCTTTTGTCGTTGCACGTGCCATAATTATTTTCTACTTAGTGTTGTTATATTATTTTCTGAAACTACCATTGCTTGCTGGTTATTGAGATTTCATTGGAAGATAGTTATATTTTTTGCATAATCTGCAATGTGACATATTCGAATATATATGCATTGAAAGTACTTATTTTTTATAAGTAATTGAGAATGAGATAAGTTTTTATCTCATAAAAAGAAGAGGTTACGAATTAGAAATATACAGAATGTAGCATCTTGCTGTGATTTGCATAACCATTCAAAGAACTCTTTCGGTTGCAAAGGTACGATATTTAATCGGGGATAAAGAATGTTTTAAGATTTTTTAAGTATTTACATCTTTTCGATGAGCCAAGGACAGCTCATGTTTCTTTCGAGGGCAACGACAATGCATCTTATAACTGCAACATCATAAGACATAATGCCAAACTCATACATAGGGAAGATGGCAACTATTTTATGGCTACAGCCACTGTGAGCACACAGGGACAAAATACCCCAATATTGCAACAGTACATGAAAGCCGATGTCAGAATCATCGTCAGCAATAAAACGTTATGGCAACAGGTATTCGGATAAACTATATCCGAATACCTGCTGTTTGTTTTTGGATGCATATTGTGTTGGTAAGCATCAGATTTTACGCAAAAGTTCTAATTTCCATAAAATTCCTCTTGTAAATCATTGGATATTTAGAAAAATATCGTATCTTTGTCCCCGAATTAAGGCGTTCTTTGCATATTGCAAAATACAGAAACGAGCAGAAGTCCGCTCGTTTCCATATTGTTACCTATATAATATAGGCAAACGCCCAACTTCTTGATTTTCAATCAAAGTCCAATTTAGAGCGAGTTATAACATTAACAATAACAGTTTTGTTTTCCGAGGAAAGAAAAAATGTAAGGAAATTTTATATATTATATATAAATATATATAATATATAACTTTAATTCTTACTTCTCTTCCGCTAGGGGTGATGGAGCGGAATTTAAAACTGTTATTGTTATTGTTATCAATTGCAGTATTTGGGTGTTATTTCAGGGCGGCAAAAAACTTTTTATTTTTTTCCCGAAATTATTTTGTTGTTTCGAAAATAATCATTATCTTTGCGCCCACGAAAATGAAACACCTGTTTCCCTCGTTTATTCAAGAGAGATGGATGCTCCAAGAATCGTAGAACTATAATAATAACCAAAGACTCTTAACCGAGTTTTTTAAAACAAAACGATTATGGACAACCAGAAAAATCCTGTAGCTGCTCAGCAGTATCGTATGAAGTCTTCTATCGAAGAGTATGAAGCCAATGGCTTGAACAGTTTGTTAATGCAGATGCATCATTGGGCATTAGACAAACGCATTGTGTCAAGGCGGGATTCCTTGATTTATTTCAATGTGGCTTATGCGGTAGCCGCTCCCTTGGAGGCTACCTCTGAGTTTTCTGTGAAACTTGTCAGAAGGAAGATAGAGGACTTATTCGAGGAGGGTATTCTAAAAAGGAAAATTCGTAAATTTTCTCAGAATGATACGCTTCTTAGTCTGTGGATGGTATATGGCATATTACATTTGCAGTGCCACAGATCTTATAAACTTAACTGTCGGCTTGAAAAAATAAGGAGTGAAATAACCGAAGACTTCATTCTCTGGGAAGTTCCCCACATGAAATTCGGTAGCGTTGCGACCCAATTCTCTGCCATGATAGATGCCGTGGAGGATAGATTTTATTCTCCAGAGTTACATGAGGTGAAGCCTGACCATCGTGACAGCGGTGAGCAGCCCATGAATCTCAATGAGATGAAGATACAGGCATTGGAGGCTCAACTTGAAGAAGAGAAGGAGAAGAATGAGCATTGCAAGGCCATTGAGAAAAGCAATTATCTCACTGCTTCCTTTAACCTGCAGCTTGAGAAGAGATTCAAACTGCTGGAAAGGCAATTGGAAGATGTGAATGCTAGGCACAACCGCGAGATGAGGAACATGCAGCTCATAATTGAACAGAAGGACGAAGAAATCAGGCAGTTGAAAGAATTGCTTAAGTCGAGAGTTCCGCAAAAGGCGAATGGTGCGAGCACCGTGAATAATTATTTCTTGGGTTCTGTTGGCGTACAGTCGAACAGTGCAAACAATGTGACGTCACATACGTATGATCCGTGGGACCGGGAAAACGAAAGATAAAGATAAGCAATCAAGGAACATCTTTTTAGTGAATTTAAGTGAATATAGTGAATTTAAACAGGGAAACTATGTATAATCAGAATGACAACAATTGGGAAAGACCGATGATTCAAAACAACTTTTATGGCAACATCGGTCAGCAGATAAACCATGTAGATAAGATTGAGGCTCATTTCGACAAGAATATGGGCATAGAGGTGGATGGACAGAACATCCTGAAGGATATGGCGCAGGCTCCTTCGCCCGACGAAGACTGGATAGACCAGATAGTTCCCTGCTTCATGGGCGTAAAAGCCAATGCCTTGGAATTTGTAAGCATGGCGAGAAATATGAAGCCAATACAGATTACGGCCTTGGTCAACGCATGGCTGGTGGAAAAGAAGATCAGCACCATCAGTTATAGGCGTGCTTTGTGGAAACCGCTCCACGATCATGGCCTCTATCCACGCTCGGAGTCATGCTGGAATGACCAGGTGCATCTGCCTGGATAAGGAATGGAGCAGGGAAAATACCCCTGTAGATAGCAATAAGAGATAAGATAACTTGTACAAACTTGTACAACTCCTTGTGAAGTGCTTGTAATTACTTGTGGAAAATTTGTACGACAAGTAATTGCAGGCACTTTTTGTTTTATGCCCCATTTTTTCTTTCTATCTTTGCATTGTCAAAACGGACAAAGGGTCTGCATTGAAGGCTGATTCCATGGTCCTGATTGATGTTCAGATTTTACAGTCTGGATTTAGTGTGTTTATAGTTTTAGAGTTTTTAAATTTAAAGTAGAAAGGAAAAGAAAATGGAAAAGTTTAAGGTAATCAAGCTCCTTGCCGTGAAGAATGGCATGAGCCAGCAGACTGGCAAACCCTGGAAATCGCGCGAGGTTGTGATTGAGAGTGTTCTGAGTGCCATGCATCCCAACCAGTTTGTAGGCCGACTCTTTGGCGATGCGGTGGATAAGTTTACCGCCCAGGAAGGCGATGTGATAGGCATCGAACTCCGTCATGGTGTGAAGGAGTTTAACGGCAGCTATTACGGCGAGACTAATATCGTTGATTTTGAGCAGGTTCAGCCGTTCTAACCATGAGTGTTTCATCTTTTTAAAAAGTAGGAAGCAACTTTTTAAATAAATAGTATTTTTAAAATAGAAAGCAATATGAATATCAAGATTCAGATTTCAGACGAATTGTACAAGAAGCTGGTAGCCAGCGGTAAGCGCATCAGAGGCAGCATTGCCCTAGTAAGCCCCAAGGAGGGTAACTTCAGTGCTTATGCCACCCAGATGGGTGTGCGAAAGGTGAGAAAGTTCATCAAGTTGCCTCATGGCAGAGCCAGCGTGAGCGAGGAGAACGTAAGACTCACGCTCTGCGTGGAGAGAATGGAGCAGCATGTGGTGCCGGCAGCAGTTATCATCGACGAGAGTGCACAGGCCAGCGTGTTTGTTGACCAGGTTACGCCCTAAGGTGATAAGAGACGATAAGATAAACAGAAATATTTACATATAATTGAAGGTTCACTATAAATAACGAATGTAAATGGCAATAGGATATTCTGACAATATTAGAAGCAAGTGGGTGCAGATTTGCACCCCCGAGCTTCTTCACCGAGCCATGAAAAGCAGCAAGGTGAAATCGGTTTGTGCCCAGCTGGTTGATGCTTTGGAAAGCAACCTGCGTGGCGAGTTGGGCAAGGAGGACTACGAGGAGATGAAGCGAAAGCTCAAGGCACAGTTGCCTATCATCACGCCTCATGCCACCTTTAAGCTGGGCAGGCGCAAGAACGATGAGGCTATCCCCAGCGGCTTGTCGATATACGACATCGACCATATTCCAGACCCTCGCGGATATTGGGAGGAGAAGAAGAAGGTGCTGGACAACAAGCAGTTGGGAGAAAACAAAGTTTCAGATTCTAAGGCAAGCAGTATCCTCGACCTGATAGTGCTCGCCCACGTTACTCCTTCCACCCAGGGCCTTCGCCTCGTGTTTATCATCCCCGAGGGGATGGATATCGCCATGGCGCAGCGATGGATGTCGGAGCAGCTGGAGGATAAGGATTATGATTCTGTGGTAAAGGATATGGCTCGTCCATCGTTTCTTGTTCCAGAAGAGTATCTTCTTTATATCAATGAGGAGGAGCTTTTCAAGGATAGAAAAGTTACACCACCAAATGCTGTTCAGCCTGCCCAACCTGCTGATAGCCATCCTGCTGATGATTCTCATCTCGGCCCTGCTGGAGCTCATCAAGCTGCTGGCGGAGTGGCACCCCTTGAAGTGTTCCCCACAGAATACCAAGGCATACCCTATAAGAATCTCGTAGATAAGCTGATTGTGCTGCTTGGCGGCGAACCGGAGCACGGCTCCCGCAACACCTTCATTTTCACCCTGGCTTGCTACCTGCGCTATCTTTGCGACGACAATGCTGCATGGATCAAGCAGGTAATCCCCACCTTCGGCGAAGACCAGCAGCGAGCTTTCTCCACCGTGGATAGCGCCTGCAACCGCAAGCAGTCGCATCGCATGCCGAGCATCGTGCGCAACGCCATCAGGCTGGTTCAGGAGGCCGACAGCAAGGCTAAGGCCGATGGAAACTTCGATGATGAAGACTTCGGGGATATCCATAATCCGGAATCTTATTTTTACAACATCCATCAGATACCGCAGAAGCTGCCTAAGCTCATCAAACTGCTCATCTCCAAGACTCCTGCCATCTATCAGCCTGCCGTATCGCAAGCGGTGTTTCCGCCCCTGGCAGCCCATCTTTGTCAAACCCGTTTCCTCTATATCGATAATGTAGAGCACGAGGCAACCCTGATGCAAATCTTGTGTGCCCCAACTGGTTCTGGTAAAGAGAGCATCAGCCAGCCTATCAACAGAATCATGGCCGATATCCGCAAACGTGATGCGGAACAGCGTGAGCGTGAGCGACTTTGGAAGGATGAATGCAACAGCAAGGGTGCCAACAAGGATAAGCGTGAACGCCCTGCCGGACTCGTTATCCAAGAGGTGAATATCGATATGACCAACCCGGCATTCGTGCTCAGAATGAAGGAGGCTGACAATCATTTTCTCTATGCCAAGATTAACGAGCTCAACCTCTTTGATGCCCTGAAAGGCAAGACCAATCAGCAATTCCGCATCATGGAGCTGGCGTTTGATCTGGGCAATTACGGTCAGGACAGAGTGGGGACGCAGAGTGTTACGGAGACCGTGAAGGTGCGATTTAATTGGAATGCCAGCTGCACGCCCAAGAAGTGCAGGGATTACTTCCGAAGGGTGGTGACGGATGGACCAGTCTCGCGCATTTCGTTTGCCACCATCGAGCGCCGACCATGCGGTTCGGAGATTCCGGTGTACGTCACTTACGATGCTGCTTTCGACGAGGAGCTTCGCCCCTATATCGAGAATCTGGTGAAGGCGAGGGGCTTGGTGAACTGCCCGCAGGCGTTGCGACTTGCCAGGAAACTGGTGGAAGAGAATGCCGAATTTGCCCGTCTTTCGCAGAACTATGTGTTCGAGAATCTCTCGTTCAGAGCCAATGTCATTGCCTATCTCAAGGCATGCGTGCTCTATGTGGCCAACGGCATGAAATGGGAGAAGAGCATCGAGGACTTCATCCGCTGGAGCGAGCGCTACGACCTGTGGTGCAAGCTGAAATTGTTCGGACAGATGATTTATGAGGCTGACAATGATCAATCTGATTCTCCGAAGACGGCACCCAGAGGACCTAAGAATATGCTGCTGCTCCTGCCCGATGAGTTTACATTTGAAGATTATATCAAATTGCGCCGCTCGCAGGGGTTTGAAGATACCAGTTTGCATAATGCGAAATGTGCTATCAACCAGTGGATTTACCGCAATTATGTAGTTAAGGTTTCCTTAGCAGGCGGAATCAGCGAAGATGATAACAATAACAATAACAGTTTTGTTTTCCGCAAGTTGAAGTATTTAACCAGCAAAACATAATGCTTATGGAAATAGTTTTAGAGCGTATAGCGAAGAAGAACTCTTATACCATCGGCCGCCTCTATATCTTGCCCGATGCCGACGTGAAGCGCAAGGCGCTTTCGGGCAAGAAGGCGGGCGACAAGAGAAGTTTTCTTCATCAGTTTGACTTGCAGAAGTTGTCGAAGGACGCTTACTTCTGCGATACCCTGGAGCCTACGTGGCGCAACCTGAAGGGTGTGGAGTTGAAGCCCGAGGAGGAGAAGGGCAAGTATAGCAGGGAGAGTGGCAAGGTGGCAAGAAAGATTCCGGGCCACACCGCTATCCCCGAGGGCACTTATCGGGTGCTCATCACCCAGTCGCCGAGGTTCAGGCAGTGGCTGCCTTATCTGCAGGGCGTGCCTAACTTCGAGGGCATCCGCATCCATGCCGGCAACTATCCCGACGACACCCAGGGCTGCATCCTGGTGGGCGAGAACAGGCTGAAGGGCATGGTGGTAAACTCCCGCATCTGGCTCCATCGGCTGATGAAGCTGATGGAGGAGGCGCAGCAGAAGGAGGAATCCATCTGGATAACTATCATCTGATGGGAAAAAAAGAAAGAGCGTCTCCGAAATAAATCGGAAACGCTCTTCTTGATGTACACCCTTAGGGATTCGAACCCTAGACCCACTGATTAAGAGTCAGTTGCTCTACCAACTGAGCTAAGGGTGCAACACAATTAAAAAGTCTAAATTTTTTAAATAACTAAAAGAATTCTCATTTTCCAAGAAAGTGATTCCGCAAGGATTCAAACCTTGAACCTCTTGATCCGTAGTCAAGTGCTCTATTCAGTTGAGCTACGGAACCTCATAACCTGGTAGATAATGGTACACCCTTAGGGATTCGAACCCTAGACCCACTGATTAAGAGTCAGTTGCTCTACCAACTGAGCTAAGGGTGCCACTTTTATTTATGTGCGTATGAAACTTCTTGAAGTATCATCTGGTTAAGAAAGTGATTCCGCAAGGATTCAAACCTTGAACCTCTTGATCCGTAGTCAAGTGCTCTATTCAGTTGAGCTACGGAACCATTCCTTTTCAGATTACTTTTTTCTTATTGTACACCCTTAGGGATTCGAACCCTAGACCCACTGATTAAGAGTCAGTTGCTCTACCAACTGAGCTAAGGGTGCAACAATTTTTTCTTGCCGCAATATGTTCAACCTTGTGTGATTCCGCAAGGATTCAAACCTTGAACCTCTTGATCCGTAGTCAAGTGCTCTATTCAGTTGAGCTACGGAACCATACCTTGTTGATTTCAGAGAATAGGGGCGATGCTTTATAGAAGTGATTCCGCAAGGATTCAAACCTTGAACCTCTTGATCCGTAGTCAAGTGCTCTATTCAGTTGAGCTACGGAACCATTCTTTTAAGCTTTTATCAAGTTTGTACACCCTTAGGGATTCGAACCCTAGACCCACTGATTAAGAGTCAGTTGCTCTACCAACTGAGCTAAGGGTGCATCTTCTTGATAGCCTCATTTCTGAATTGCGAGTGCAAAGGTACTACAAATTTTTGAATCCACAAAATTTTTCGCCGAAAATTTTCAATTTTCTTTGAATTTTTTCTTGAAGAAGGTTCCCAGTGCATGGCGGATGCCCCGCTTGTTGACGCTGTAGATGCGATATGCGCCCGGGGATAACGGCTTGATATTGATATAATTGCCTTCGCTTGTAGCTCTATAGATGGTGCTGCCTTGCAGGGTTTCTACCAGGAATACCCGTGTATCGAGATTTTTTGTGATTTCGGGTAGATGCACTTGCATTCCGTCGCAATAGAGCATTCGGGCGGAGCCTTCGGCATGCCTGTGCAGGAGCACATCAGCCGCTTTCTCCTGTGTGGCGAGGCTCTCGGTGCCATATCCGTCCATCGAGGTTACGGCAAAATAGAGCGGCTGTTCGCATTCTTCGGGTTTCAGCAGGAGCATGTTGCCCAGACGGCGTGCCGAAATCAGGTTGCGCGCATCGCTCACGTCCACCGGATAGGTGCGGCTTGCATATACATTATTATATATATAGGGCGTAGAGATGGCCGATCCGTCGGTGTAGCTGGCTTCGTTCTGCCACGACAGCTCCATGTAGCCGTTGCGCCACTTGATGTCGAGTGCCTTGGGCTGCTTGGGCTTCTGGGTGCTTGCCCAGGTCATCGGCGGCACCAGCGACGGATATTCGTTGAAGCGCCGGGTGAAGTCGAGGATGCCCTGCTGGTTGTTGAGCAGAAACTGATTCCTGAAGAAGCAGTAGCCCATGCCCAGGTTTCGGGTGAGGTGCATCTCGGGTATCACGTCGTTGATGTTCCATTTCCCCTCTTTCGGGTCGAGGAAGTAGATGCCGAGTCCGGGAACCACTATCTTGCCGTGGCTCTGCTCCTGCCAGTCGATGGCGAAGGGGTAGAAGTGCTCGTTGCGGAAGTACATCATCGGGAAGAGTGCGTCCATCAGTCCCTCGCGCAGCCATCCCTGTGCATCCTGGCATACCTTGGTGTTGGCATTCCATCCGTAGCTTGGGTAGCGGGTCAGGTCGTCGTACTTGCCCACGGGCGAGCAGCTCATCTTTACCCATGGCTTCAGGCTCTTCACGGCATGGCTTATCTTCCGGGCTATGCTGGTGATGTAGTTTCTGCCCTGCTGGCGGCTCACCTTCAGGTTCCAGTTTTCGGGGTATCGGATGTAGTCGAGATGGATGCCGTCGATGTCGTATCGTCGGGTTATCTCGCTGCATATCTGTGCCAGATAGTTGCCCGTGCGGCTGTCTTCGGGGTTCATGTATCCGTCGGCGCCTATCTTCCGGATGAGTTTCGGGAACTTGCGTCGCAGGTTCCTGCATCCCAGTGCATCCCATTTGCCCACGGGTATGGTTACCACCCAGGCGTGGAGTTCCATGCCTCGCTTGTGGCATTCGTCGATGGCAAACTGCAGGGCGTCGTAGCCTGGCGATTTGCCGGGGAATCCGGAGATGCATCCGTCCCATGGTTCCAGGGCGGACGGGTAGATCATGGTGCCGCGCACGCGGGTCTGCAGCAGCACGGTGTTGATCTTAGCCTGCTGCAGGCGGTCGAGTATCTGGCAGAGTTCCTGCTGCTGCTTTCGTGCCGAGATGGGCGACTGGGCGTAGGAGTGGGGCCAGTCTCTGCCGCCGATGGTGGTGAGCCATACGGCGCGCACCTCGTGCTTGGGAGCCTGCTGGCTTACGAGGATGCTGCCCGCCTGTTCGGCATGGCTGGCGGGGGTTGCTGCCAGGCAGTCTTGGGTTGCAGCCTGCCCGGATATGCCTGCCGCAGCCTGCTTATTTGGTAAAATTGCCCCTAAAAGGAGCAAAAAAAGAGATAATTTCTTCATATCATTTCAATTTGGCAACAAAGATACGGATATTTTTTCGTAATTCAAATAAAAATTGTAATTTTGCGGTGGAATTCGTACGAAAAAGTGCGATTTGTCTGAAAAGAGAGTGAATTTTAAAACAATAAAAGAAAAATGGTCAGTTTCATCATCAGTTTGGTGGCCCTCGTTTTGGGCTACCTTCTTTATGGAAAGTTTGTGGCGCATGTGTTCGGTCCTGACGACCGCCCTACGCCTGCAGTGACCAAAGCCGACGGAGTCGACTTCATGGTGCTGCCAAGTTGGAAGATTTTTATGATTCAGTTCCTCAACATAGCGGGCACAGGACCTATCTTTGGTGCCATCATGGGTGCGTGGTATGGTCCTGTGGCCTATCTGTGGATTATCTTCGGATGCATCTTTGCGGGTGCCATGCACGACTATATGAGCGGCATGCTGAGCATCCGCAACGAGGGTGCGGGCCTGCCTGAGCTGGTGGGCAAGTATCTGGGCGGCAGAACCAAGAAGGTGATGCTGGTGTTCTCCGTGCTGCTGTTGATGATGGTGGGTGCGGTGTTCGTATATAGTCCGGCCATCATTCTCGATGGCATCTGCCATTCGGATTCGTTCCTGGGCGGCCAGATGTTCTGGATTATCATCATCTTCATCTACTATATCATCGCCACGCTGCTGCCTATCGACAAGATTATCGGCAAGATATATCCTCTCTTCGCCTTCTCGCTGCTCTTCATGGCGGCTGCGCTGATGATAGGACTGTTTGTGAAGTGGCCTCAGCTGCCTGAGCTGTGGGGCAATCTGGCTTCTGCCAATCTCAACGAGAATCCGGCTTGGCTGGGTGCGGAGCCGTTCATGCAGAAGAGTCCGCTCTTCCCATGCCTCTTCATCACCATCGCCTGCGGTGCAATCAGTGGTTTCCATGCCACCCAGAGTCCGCTGATGGCGCGATGCATAAAGAACGAGAAGATGGGCCGTCCTATCTTCTATGGTGCGATGATTACCGAGGGCATCGTTGCCCTGATCTGGGCCACGGTGTCGATGTATTTCTTCTACTACGGCGGCTGGAGAGAGTGCGTGAGTGCAGAGGCAGCTCAGCAGTTCATCGCTCAGTTTGACGGCGGCAAGACGCTGGTTCAGCATTTCGATGCGCCTACCGTGGTGAAGATAGTATGCTCCAGCTGGCTGGGCATTGCCGGCGGCATCCTTGCCCTGCTGGGTGTGGTGGCTGCGCCTATTACCAGTGGAGATACTGCGCTGAGAAGTGCCCGACTCATCATTGCCGAGGCGATAGGCCTGGAGCAGCACAGCATGCGTCGCCGTCTCTACGTCTGCATTCCGCTGTTTGCCGTAACAATGGGCATTCTGATTTGGCAGATGAAGAATCCTGATGGCTTCAACGTCATCTGGCAGTACTTTGGCTGGGCCAACCAGACGCTGGCGGTGTTCACGCTCTGGACGCTGACGGTTTACCTGGTTCAGCAGAAGAAGCCTTATGTGATGACCCTGGTTCCGGCACTGTTCATGACGGTGGTTTGCTCCACCTTCCTGCTTGTTTCGCCTATGGCGTTTGCCCTGAGCGAGCCTGTGGCCTATACGGGCAGCGTCATCATCCTGGTGGTGGCACTGGTATGGTTCTTCGCCTGGTATCGGAAATATATTAATAACAATTTAAGATAAACTGAAGTTTCGCAAGTAGCATTCTACCCCGTCCCCGAAGGGGGCGAATGTGAATAACCGCGGGTGGAATGACCGAAGGGAATGGAACCTGCGGATAGTCACAGATACTCTCTTATCGTCCCCGAAGGGGGCGAACAGGGGGCAAGACTGGATGTGGTTCGCCCCCTTTGGGGACGCTTTCTCCCTACTATTGGTTGTCCGCAGGTTCCATGACCTTCGGTCATTCCACCAGCGGTTATTGAAAGTTGGCCCCCTTCGGGGACCGGAGGTTACTTGCGATACTTGAATAAAAAAAGAATTTAGAAAGAAAATATGGTGCAGCAATATTCTTCTGCATTGTTGGAAAAGGCGGTGGGCGAGTTTGCCAAACTGCCTGGTATTGGGCGCAAAACTGCTTTGCGCCTTGTACTTTTTATGCTCCGTCAGGGCGACAATGATGTAGATCAGTTTGTGAATGCCGTCTCGAAGATGAAGCGGGAGGTGAAGTATTGTAGGGTGTGTCATAACATCAGCGACACCGATGTGTGCCCGATATGTTCGGACCATAGTCGCGATGCCGCTACTATCTGTGTGGTAGAGAACGTGCAGGATGTGCTGGCTGTGGAGAACACGCAGCAGTTTCACGGTCTCTATCATGTTTTGGGCGGCATCATTTCGCCGATGGATGGCATCGGCCCTGCCGACCTGGAGATAGATTCGCTGGTGAACCGCGTGGCTGCGGGCGGGGTGAAGGAGGTGATTCTCGCCCTGAGCAGTACGATGGAGGGTGACACCACCAATTTCTACCTTTCTCGCAAGCTTGCCGACTATCCCGTGAAGCTCTCCGTCATCGCCCGAGGCATCTCGGTGGGCGACGAGTTGGAGTATACCGACGAGGTGACGCTGGGTAGAAGTATTCTGAATAGAACACCTTTTAATCAATAGAAAATAATGAATATCAAGCAAGTACAACGAATTCTGATGACCAATTTCTTCTTCATGGTGATTGTGTCATTGCTCCTGGTAGCACTTTACGAGACAGAGATTCTCACGCCCATGGAGAAGTTGGGTGCCGATGCCAGTCTGATGTTTGGCATCATGGTAGTGATGGAGCTGCTCACCATCGTGGTGATTCCGATGGCTCTGAAGCTCTTCAGTCTGAAGATGATTCGTCGCAAGCTGGTGGCTCAGAAGGGTGATGCCCTGCTGGTTTGGGGCACGGCACGCATCAACATGCTCTGTCTGCCGATGCTCATCAACACCTTTATGTATTATCAGACCATGGCGCCAGCCTTCGGCTATATGGCTATCATTCTGATGCTCTGCCTCTTCTTCGTATATCCTTCTATGGAAAGATGCACGGACGAGACGAGCGGAGAGGAAAGTTGATAGTTTATAGTTTATAGTTTATAATTTATAGCTAAATATTTAGATGGCATTGAAACTCTCGGTTATTATTGTAAATTACAATGTGAAGTATTATCTGGACCAATGTATCAGCTCTGTGCTCCGTGCTTTTGAGGAGATGAAGAAGGCTTCTTCTTCTGATTCTTCTGTAAATGAGGATGTGGCGGAAATCATCGTGGTGGATAATCATTCGGCAGATGGTTCGGTGAATTATCTGGAAAAGCGCTATCCTCAGATGCTGTATCCGATGGTTCGCTTCGTTCGCAGTGCCCACAATCTGGGCTTTGCCCGTGCCAACAACATCGCCATCCGACAGAGCAAGGGTGAGTATGTGCTGCTGCTTAATCCGGATACCATCGTGGGAGAGGATGCACTGAAGGCGAGTGTAGACTTCATGGATGCCCATGAGGATGCGGGTGCCGTGGGCGTGAGGATGCTCGGGGCACAGGGAAGGCGTGCCATGGAGAGCCGAAGGGGATTGCCTACGCCGATGGTATCGTTCTTCAAGATGCTGGGCTTCTGCAACCGATGGCCTCACCACCGTCTTTTCGGTAAATACTACATGGGCTATCTGCCTTGGGATGAACCCTGCCAGATTGAGGTGGTGAGCGGCGCCTACTGCATGCTGCGCCGCAAGGCTCTGGATGAGGTGGGCTTGCTCGACGAGGATTTCTTCATGTATGGAGAGGACATCGACCTGTCTTATCGTGTGCTCAAGGGCGGCTATCATAATTATTATCTGCCGGTAGATATCCTGCATTATAAGGGCGAGAGCACGCAGAAGTCGAGTTTCCGCTATGTGCATGTGTTCTACGAGGCGATGCTCATCTTCTTCCGTAAGCACTATTCGGGCATGACGTTCCTGCTGAGTCTGCCTATCAAGACTGCCATCTATGCCAAGGCGCTGATGGCGCTGGTGGGTATGCTGAGCGAAAGGATGCGCAAGAGTCTGGGTTTCTTTGCGCCGAGTGCCGAGGGTGCCCAGCACTATGTGGTCGTGGGTAGCCAGGAGATGCAGGATGCCTGCCGCGAAATAGCCCGAAGACTGGGATTGGATGCCGAATTTCATGATTCCGAATACTTGGTTCCCGTTTTATGGGAGGGTAGAAGCGAGGTGACATGGAACGAGAAGAACGACAATGTTCTGGTGCTGGATGCCGACAGCATGAGCTATGCCGACATGTTGAAGCGCATGAGCCGTTTATCGGATATGAATGTGAATGTGAATGTAACTCTGGGCACTTATAGCAAGGAAATCGGAAAGATCATCACGGATAGAGAAATTCTGGGGTAGGAGCCGTATCTATATATAATATAATGTACGCGCGTACATTATATTATATATAGAGCTTTAGCTCGTAAGCTTGAAACATTCATATCAATACGAAAATTACGAGGAAAAAATGGAAAAGAAGATATTTTTAAGGGCTCTGGAGCCCGAAGATTTGGATTTTCTCTACGAGATGGAGAACGATGAGAGCCTATGGGAGGTGGGAAGCACCAACGTTCCTTACTCCCGACAGATGCTCCTGGACTACATCGCCACGGCCTCTGCCGACATTTATGCCGACAAGCAGGTGAGATTCATCATTGAAAATGAAGCCCGTGAGAGGGTAGGCATCATCGACCTGATGAATTTCGACCCACGCCATCAGCGTGCAGAAGTAGGAATCGTGGTAAAAAAAGAGTATCAGGGGCAAGGCTTCGCCCGACTTGCCTTGACTCATCTCTTGCAGTATGCCACAAATTTGCTCCATCTGCATCAAATTTATGCCATTGTGGGCGTTCGCAATGAAAAGACTGTAAAACTGCTGAAATCTTTTGGCTTTCAGGGAGATAAACTGCTCAAAGGATGGCTCAGAAGCAGCGATGGATATGATGATGCCTATTTTTTACAAACTTTTTTATAAAAATCTTCTCGAAAAATTTGGTGGAATCAAAAAAATGTAGTACCTTTGCACTCGCAAATGAGAAATGCTCCATAAGCAATTAAGAAATAAACTTAATTTGGTGCGTTAGTTCAGTTGGTTAGAATGCCTGCCTGTCACGCAGGAGGTCACGAGTTCGAGTCTCGTACGCACCGCTGAGGACATTTTCAAATTCGCAACATATCGTTTTATGACTGGTGCGTTAGTTCAGTTGGTTAGAATGCCTGCCTGTCACGCAGGAGGTCACGAGTTCGAGTCTCGTACGCACCGCTGGTCAAGAAACGAAACATCAAGTTTAAATAGTTTGGTGCGTTAGTTCAGTTGGTTAGAATGCCTGCCTGTCACGCAGGAGGTCACGAGTTCGAGTCTCGTACGCACCGCCAACTTTTTAATTTGACTCCTCCATAATGAAAATCTGGTGCGTTAGTTCAGTTGGTTAGAATGCCTGCCTGTCACGCAGGAGGTCACGAGTTCGAGTCTCGTACGCACCGCTGAAACCTCTGAGAAGTGATTCTCGGAGGTTTTCTGTTTTTATACCCTCTGGTCTTCTCCATTCTTCACTCTTCGTTTTTCACTCTTCACTTTCTTCGCTTTTATGTTATATCTTTGTTAAGTAGGCCGAAAAATTTTGTTATTTGCCTAAAATGCAGTACCTTTGTAGCGGAATTTAAGATATAAGAGAAGAAAATGATTATCATTGTCACAATTCTGGCTTACTTCTGCGTGCTCCTGGTGTTCAGTCACCTCACAGCAAGGAGAGCCAGCAGCAACGAAACATTTTATAGGGCGAACAGGCGTTCGCCCTGGTATATGGTAGCCTTCGGAATGGTGGGAGCCTCCATCTCGGGCATCACCTTCGTCAGCGTGCCCGGCATGGTGATGAAGACTGATATGACCTATCTGCAGATGTGCCTCGGCTTCATCGTAGGCTATTTCCTCGTGGGGTTCCTCCTGCTGCCCATCTACTACAGGTATAAACTCACCACCATCTACAGCTATCTGCAGCAGCGGTTGGGCGAAAGGTCGTACAAGACGGGAGCCTCGTTCTTTCTCTTGTCGAAGATGACGGGTGCAGCGGTGAGATTCTTCGTGGTCTGCATCCTGCTTCAGCGCTTCGTGCTCGACGGGGTGGGCGTTCCGTTCTGGCTTACTGTGCCCGTGATGGTGATGCTCATCTGGCTCTATACGCGCAAGGGCGGCATCAAGACCCTGGTGTGGACGGATTCCTTCCAGACCACCTGCATGTTTGCCGCACTCATCCTCATCATCTATCAGGTGGTGGCTGCCCTAGGCATGACGCCTGCGGAAGCCGTCCAGGCGATAGCCCACGACAGTCATTCGCGCATCTTCGTCTTCGACGACTGGGTGTCGAAGCAGAATTTCTGGAAACAGTTTCTGAGCGGCGTGTTCGTGGTTATCGTGATGACGGGACTGGATCAGGACATGATGCAGAAGAATCTTACCTGCAAGTCGCTGCGTGAGGCGCAGAAGGATGTGTGCACCTATGGTTTCGCCTTTGTGCCCGCCAATCTGCTCTTTCTGAGTCTGGGTGTGCTGCTGATGATGCTGGCACAGAAGCAGGGCGTGGCGCTGCCTGAGGCTCCTGACGATCTGCTGCCGATGTTTGCGGCATCGGGCGTGATGGGAACCCTGGTGGTGGTATTGTTCACCATCGGCATCGTGGCGGCGAGCTTTTCGAGTGCCGATTCGGCGCTCACGGCCATCACCACGAGTCTCTGCGTGGATATTCTGGGCAGGAAGGACGACGTGAAGCTGCGCAAGCGCATGCATCTGCTGGTGGCCGTGGTCTTCATGGTCTTCATCATCGCCTTCAAGGCTATCAACTCTACCAGCGTCATCGATGCCATCTATATCCTCTGCTCCTACACCTACGGTCCGCTGCTGGGTTTGTTTGCCTTCAGTCTGCTTACCAAGCGGGAGGTGAACGACCGCTGGTCACCCTGGGTGTGCGTGGCGAGTCCGATGATCTGCTTCGCCATCGATACCCTTACCTCGCAGCTCACGGGGTATAAGTTCGGCTACGAGCTCCTGATGCTGAATGGTGCCCTGACCTTCGCCGGTCTCGCCCTGTCCACCGCCAGGCGTTCCGAAAAGTAAGTCCACCGCCAGGCGTTCCGACGGATTTGTAATCCGTCGTTAAAAAATGTTCGACCTATTAATTCGAGGGATTTGTAATCCCTCATACCAAATAGATTTATTTAATAAAAAACAATAATGAAAACAAAAGTGTTATTCGCAGCTTTGTTGCTCAGCGCAACAACAGCTTTCGCCCAGCAGGAAAAGTTGGGCTCTGGCATCGACAAGGCCAACATGGACTTGAGCATCAAGCCAGGAACTGATTTCTATCGCTATGCCGCAGGCAACTGGATGAAGAACAATCCACTGGATGCCGAGCATACCGACAACGGTGCCTTCACCGACCTCTATGAGCAGAACCAGAAGCGCATCCAGGACATCATCCTGGAGTATGCTTCCAAGCCACAGCAGAAGGGTTCGCTGGGCCAGAAGATCGGTTCTCTCTACAACCTCCGCATGGACAGCGTTCGCCTGAACAAAGAGGGATGGGCACCTATCAAGCCAACACTCGATCGCATCGCAGCCATCAAGGACCGCCGTGAGTACCAGTTGGTTACTGCTCAGCTCGACTTCCGTGGCGAGGGTACCATGATGTTCGGCATCGGCGTGGATGCTGACCTTCGTGATGCAGCCAACAACATCGTTCAGGTGGGCCAGGGCGGCATCGGACTGGGTGTTCGCGACTACTACGTGAACGACGACGACCAGACCAAGAAGATTCGTGAGGCTTACAAGGCTTACATGAAGAAGCTCTTCCAGATGGTGGGCAACGACGAGGCTACCGCACAGAAGAAGATGGAGGCAGTGATGGCCATCGAGACCCGCATCGCCAAGGCTAGCTACAGCCAGGTGGAGCTGCGCAACATCGACAAGAACTATCACAAGATGACTTACAACCAGCTGGTTACCGACTATCCTGGCATCGACTGGGGTAACGTGTTCCTGGCATCCGGTTTCCCTGCCTTCAAGGAAATCTGCGTAGGTCAGCCTGAGCCAATCCACGAGGTGGAGAAGGTGCTTGCCGAGACATCTCTGGATGATTTGAAGACATACGCCGAAATCAAGGTTATCGCTGGTGCTACCAGTGTTTTGAGCGATGATTTCCGTGCCGTAGCCTTCGAGTTGAGCAAGGTGATGAGCGGTGTTCAGCAGGACCGTCCTCGCTGGAAGCGTGCCGTAGGTACCGTGAGCGGCATTTTGGGCGAGGCTATCGGTAAGATTTACGTAGAGAAGTACTTCCCTGAGAGCAGCAAGAAGCGTATGCTCGACCTGGTTCACAATCTTCAGACAGCCCTGGCTCAGCGCATCGACGAGGCTACCTGGATGAGTGCGGCTACCAAGGCGCAGGCTAAGGACAAGCTGGAGAACTTCATCATCAAGATTGGTTATCCTGACAAGTGGAAGGATTATAGCGGCTTGCAGGTAGACGACAGTCTTTCGCTCTACGAGAACATGGGCAATATCTCTGAGTTCTTTGCCAAGGATGCCATCGCCCGCAAGGTGAACAAGCCAGTGGACAAGATGGAGTGGGGTATGACTCCTCAGACCATCAACGCCTACTACAATCCAACAACCAACGAAATCTGCTTCCCTGCTGCCATTCTGCAGCCTCCATTCTTCGACCCTTCAGCCGATGATGCGATGAACTATGGCGGTATCGGTGGCGTAATCGGTCATGAGATGAGCCACGGTTTCGACGACCAGGGCAGCCAGTTTGACAAGACCGGTAACCAGCACAACTGGTGGACTGCAGCCGACAAGAAGAACTTCGAGGCCCGCACCAAGATTCTGGTAGACCACTTCAACAAGATTGAGTTGGCTGGCAAGAAGGTGAACGGTCAGATGACCTTGGGTGAGAACATCGGCGACAACGGCGGTTTGAACATCGCCTTCCGTGCGCTTCAGAACGTGATGAAGACAGAGAAGTTGGGCGTAAAGGATGGTTTCACTCCTGAGCAGCGTTTCTTCCTGGCATGGGCTCGCGTGTGGGCAGGCAACGCCCGTCCTGAGTACCTGCAGTACTTGATGACCGTGGATGTTCACTCACCAAACGAGGCTCGTGTAAACGGTGCCCTGCCAATGGTGGATTCATGGTATAAGGCATTCAACATCAAGAAGGGCGACAAGCTCTTTGTTCCAAAGAGCAAGCGTGCGCATATCTGGTAAAAACATAAAAATAAAAACATAAAAAAAGTCTTGCAGGCTATATGCTTGCAAGACTTTTTTTTATGCTTGTTGCTTTCTTTGCAGAAAGCATCGTATGCTAGACTGATTACTTTGTTCCGAAATAAAGGAAGAGCATTCCGAGCAGAACGAGGAGAAGGTCTATGAACTTCGCCTTGAGATTCTTCTCGTGGAAGATGGCGGCTCCGAAGAGGAAGCTGACGATGACCGAACCACGACGAATCATGCTCACGATGCTGATCATGGCACCCGGCAGACTCAATGCGTAGAAATAAACGAAATCGGCTGCCGAAAGGAAGATGCTGATGAAGATGATGCTCCAGTGCCAATGGAATGGGGTGGAGTTCTTCTTGGTAGGCCACCATATCATCAGAAGCATCGCTCCCATGAGGAAGCACTGGTAGATGTTATACCAGCTCTGGACTATCATTCTGTCCAGTCCCACACCTCCATTCTCGGGTGGAGCCATCAGATACTTGTCATACAGTCCGCTCACCGCTCCGAGCACGGCAGCCAGCACGATGAAGTAAATCCACTTGTTGTGCTTGAAGTCGATGCCCTCCTTCTTGCCGCTGCGCGAAAGCATGGCAAAGGAGATGACGGCGAGGATGACACCAATCCACTGGTAGAGGTTGAGCACCTCGCCATAAACCAGCAGGGCGCCCACGAGTGTCATCACGGGGCGGGTGGCATTGATAGGTCCCACGATGGTGAGGGGCAGATGCTTCATGCCGAAATAACCGAAAATCCAACTGCTCAATACGATGAAACTCTTGAGCACGATGTACTTGTGAACTTCCCATCCACCTTCGGCCACATGGAACATGGTTCCATCCAGCGAGTTTCCTGTATAGCTCAAGATGATGAACGGCAGGAAGATGAGCGATGAGAAAAGCGTGTTCAGAAAGAGCACGGGAATCACTGCGTTACCTGAAAGCGCCTTCTTCTTGAAGGCATCATAGAATCCCAGCAGCGCTGCTGAGAGAAATGCTAATACTAACCACATAGTAGTGTTTAATGTTTGTTGTTAATGTTTACTGAGGCTCGCGCCCTTGTGTTATCTTTTATAATCTAATCATTTCATCTTTGAAATCATACCCCACATCTTCCAGGAACAGTGCGTTGCCTGGCATGCTTTCGCCTGCATCGCTGCGGCTGCCATTGTGCAGGATGTCGAGAAACTGATCCATCGTAATCTTGCCCCTGCCCACATCGATGAGCGTGCCCACCACTGCTCTTACCATGTTACGGAGAAAGCGGTTGGCGGTAATCTCGAAATACCAGGTGGTAGGCGAGGTCTGCACCCATCGGGCTGCGGAAACGTGGCAGATGGTGGTCTTGTTGTCACCGCCCGCCTTGCAGAAAGCCGCATAGTCTTCGTGGTGCAGGAAATGCTGCGCCGCCTGGTTCATCTTCTCGAAATCCAGCGGGTAGTTCATCTGCAGCGAATAGTGGCGCTCGAAGGGGTCCTTGCGCGTATGGATATAATAATGATAGGTACGCGAGGTGGCAGAGAAGCGGGCATGCATCCCGGCATCTACCTCCCGAACTTCATAGACGGCGATGTCGCGTGGCAGGATTCTGTTCAGTCGATACACCAGCTGGTCTGTTTCCATCGGGAGTTTTTCGAAGTCAAAATGCGCTGCCATGTTCCGGGCGTGCACCCCGGTATCTGTTCTTCCGGCTCCCACCACCTCTATCTCTTTTCTGAGTAGGATGGAGAGTGCGCGCTGCAGTTCCTGCTGCACCGAATTGGCGTTGGGCTGAATCTGCCAGCCGTGATAGTTGGTTCCGTCGTAACCAAAGAATATAAAATATCTCATTCTCTTTTTTCTCTAAATTTGGGTGCAAAGTTACTAAAAAAACGTGAAATTTGGTATAATAATACAGAATATTTTCAAAAATGATACAATCTTGAAAGAAAAGTGCGATTTTATTTTGCAATATGCTAATAATTGTGTACTTTTGCCAACGATTTTGAAATTATAGATTATGGCACAGAACATATTCAGGGGCTTAGGTGTTGCCCTCATTACTCCTTTTAAGGCCGATGGTTCGGTAGATTATCAGTCTCTCAAGAGATTGGTAGAGTTTCAAATTGACAATGGTGCAGACTTCCTCTGCATCCTTGCCACCACTGGTGAGGCTCCATGCCTGACCCAGGAAGAGAAAGACAAGATTACAGAATTGGTTCTTGACGTGAACAAGGGTCGCGTCAAGATTTTGAAATATTGTGGTGGAAACAATACCGCTGCCGTGGTTGAAGAAATCAAGAACACTAACTGGAAGGGCATCGACGGTATCCTCAGCATCTGCCCTTATTACAACAAACCATCGCAGGAAGGCTTGTATCAGCACTTCAAGGCCATCGCTCAGGTGAGTCCGCTGCCTATCGTGCTCTACAATGTTCCGGGTAGAACAGGTGTGAACATGAAGCCTGAAACTACTTGCCGCATCGCCCGCGACTTCCCTAACGTGGTGGCCGTGAAGGAGGCTAGCGGAAGCCTGGAGCAGGTGGATGAAATCATCAAGAACAAGCCAGACAACTTTGAAGTAATCAGTGGCGACGATGCGCTCACCTTCTCAATGGTGGCAAGTGGTGCTGCGGGCGTCATCTCCGTTATCGGAAATGCGCTGCCTAAGGCTTTCAGCCGCATGATCCGTCTGGAGTTCCGCGGCGAGTACGAGCCAGCCCGCAAAATTCATCATTCGTTCACCGAACTCTACAGCCTGCTCTTCGTAGACGGCAACCCTGCCGGCGTGAAGGCACTCTTGAACGACATGGGCTTCATCGAGAACGAGCTTCGCCTGCCACTGGTACCTACCCGCATTGCTACCAAGCAGAAGATGAGCGAGATTTTGAAGACACTGAACATTTAATCACTATGCATTATGGCAGAAGACAGAAAGATTATTCATGAGATTACACCGCTGATGGGAAAGGACGTGCTCTACATTGCCGACAGGCACAAGAAGGAGTTTACGTATCCTATCCACAACCACTCTGTGTATGAACTTAACTTTGTAGAGAACGCAGCTGGCGTGAAGCGCATCGTGGGCGATTCGCAGGAGATAATCGGTGATTTCGACCTGTGTCTGATTACTTCTGCCGATTTGGAGCATGTTTGGGAGCAGAACGGCTGCCAAAGCGAGGACATCCGCGAGATAACCATCCAGTTTGACTTCAGCATGGGTGAGGAGACGCTTTTCGGCAGAAATCCCTACGCTAGCATCACCCGAATGATGCAGGAGGCGAAGAAGGGACTCTGCTTCCCGATGAAGGGCATCATGAAGGTATATGAGAAGCTAGATACGCTGAGCTCGGTGAAGGATGGATTCTACGCCGTTCAGCAGTTTCTCACCATCCTCTATGAGCTTTCTAAATGCGAAGGTGCCCGCACGCTGGCATCCTCCAGCTACGCCAAGGTGGCGGTGGAGGATGACAGTCGCCGCATCCTGAAGGTGAAGAACTACATCTCCAAGAACTATATGGATGATTTGCGCTTGCCTCAGCTCGCCTCCATGGCGGGCATGAGCTCAAGTGCGTTCAGCCGCTTCTTCAAGTTGCATACCGGAAGAAACATTTCGGAATATATCATCGACCTTCGCCTGGGCTATGCCGCCCGAATGCTCGTGGATACAGCCAAGAGCATCAGCGAAATCGGTTTCGACTGCGGATTCAATAATCTGAGCAACTTCAACCGCATCTTCAAGAAAAAGAAGGGATGCTCGCCTAGCGAGTTCCGTGAGAACTATCACAAGACGAGAATCATCATATAAAGATGGACCTTTCCGTTGTAAGTTGTTATGTAACGTAATCGTTTAAGTAAATTTATCGTAAATCTTTTCCAGTTTTCATGCTTCTTTCAGAAAAAAGATGTATATTTGCAACACGAATGAAGGAAATAGATCGTAATAATAAAAAAAGTAATTCAACATTTAAAACTACTATAACGATTATGAAACAATTCATGGATGAAAATTTCCTGCTCGACACAAAGACTGCGCAGGACCTCTTTCACAATCATGCGGCTAAGATGCCTATCATCGATTATCACTGCCACCTCATCCCAGAGATGGTAGCTAATGATCACAAGTTCAAGAGTATTACAGAACTCTGGCTCGGTGGTGACCACTACAAGTGGCGTGCTATGCGTACTAACGGCGTAGATGAGCGCTTCTGCACAGGTACTGACACCAGCGACTGGGAGAAGTTCGAGAAATGGGCAGAGACTGTACCATATACATTCCGTAACCCTCTGTATCACTGGACTCACCTGGAACTCAAGACTGCCTTCGGTATCAACAAGCTGTTGAGCCCTAAGACAGCCCGTGAGATTTACGACGAGTGTAACGAGAAGTTGCAGCAGCCTGAGTTCAGCGCCCGTGGCTTGATGCGCCACTACAACGTGGAGTGCGTTTGTACAACAGATGATCCAATCGACGACCTGCGCTACCACAAGCAGACTCGCGAGAGCGGTTTCGAAATCAAGATGATTCCTGCTTGGCGTCCTGACAAGGCGATGAACATCGAGAAGCCAGACTTCGCTGAGTATATGAACAAGCTGGGTGAGGTAGCTGGTGTTACCCTCACTACATTCCAGGATATGGTAGATGCTTTGCAGAAGCGTCACGACTTCTTTACAGAGAACGGCTGCAAGTTGAGCGACCATGGTATCGAGGAGTTCTACGATGAGCCATACACAGATTCTCAGATTGAGACTATCTTCGGCAAGGCTATGCGTGGCCAGCAGCTCTCTGCTCTCGAAATCCGCCAGTACAAGCATGCCTTCCTGAAGGTTTGCGCTGAGATGGATCACGCTGCCGACTGGACTCAGCAGTACCACTATGGTGCTATCCGCGACAACAATACATTGATGTACAATAAGTTGGGTGCTGATACAGGTTTCGATTCTATCGGTGAGTTCACCACAGCCAAGGCTATGAGCAACTTCCTGAACGAGTTGAACATGGAGGGCAAGTTGACACGTACTATCCTCTATACATTGAACCCATGTGCCAACGAGGTAATCGCTACTATGCTGGGTAACTTCCAGGATGGTTCTTGCCCAGGCAAGATTCAGTTCGGTTCTGGCTGGTGGTTCAACGATCAGCTCGATGGTATGACCCGTCAGATGAACGCACTCTCTGTATTGGGTCTCTTGAGCCGTTTCGTAGGTATGCTGACTGACTCTCGTTCATTCCTCAGCTACCCACGTCACGAGTACTTCCGTCGTTTGCTCTGCAACCTTCTCGGCAATGATGTAGAGAAGGGCTTGCTTCCTAACGACATGGAGAGCCTCTCTCGCATGGTAGAGGACATCTCTTACAACAATGCTCGCAACTACTTCAAGTTCTACTAATCCATATAGTAGCAACTTAAGCAAAATACTAAGGCAAATCCCTTCATGGCATCAGAATGGTGTTGTGAGGGGATTTGTTGCTTGAAGATAACGAAAAACCTGCAGCTCATGGCGTTAATAGACAGAATCATAGGCTTTTACGAGGATATCAGGGAGTTTAATTCTTCCAATATCCAGGATTTCCGGGGCAAGTTGAAGTCCTGGATCAAGATGGGCATGCTCGCCGGTCGCATCTTCTACGTCAAGGATATGTGGGCAAGGGATGTGGCGGCATTGACCTTCGCCTCGTTCATGGCACTGATTCCGTTTATGGCGATGATGTTTGTCATCGCCCGTGGCTTCGGCTATACCGCCCTGCTCGAATCGTGGATTTCTAGCACCTTCGAGGCGCAACCCGTTGTGGCTCAGACCATCGTGAACTTCGTTCATAATTACATAGAAAACACGCAGAGCAACTATATCATCGGTACGGGTATTGTGATGTTTCTCTATACCATCATCTCGCTGATGCAGAAGATAGAGCTCACCTTCGACGACATCTGGCATACGGGCGAGCGTTCGTGGAAGCAGATTGTTACCCAGTATCCAACCATCCTCTTCGGTCTTGGCATGATGATTCTCTTTGCGTCGTTCATCAATGTATGGACGGTGAATGTGATAGACGATGTAGACAAGATTGCCGATATGGGCGAGGCGATTCCGTCGTTTCTCATGCATCTGGCGGCATTCGTCCCGATGTTCTTCTTCTTCGTGTTCTGCTATTGCGTGATTCCGAACACCTATATCCGGTTTCGAAGCACCCTGGTGCCATCGTTCCTGGCAGGTGTCAGCATGACGGCATTGCAGTATGGCTACATCTATCTGCAGGTGTTCCTTTCCAGCTACAACGTCATCTACGGTTCGCTGGCAGCGATTCCGCTTTTCCTGCTGTGGCTTCAGATTTCGTGGGCGATTGTGGTATTCGGGGCCTTGCTCTGCTATACCAATCAGAATCTGCATCATTACGATCTGGATTTGAAGTACGACCATGTGAAACTGGAGCACCGCATCAAGGTCTGCGCCGTGGTGATGCATCTGGTTTGCCATCGCTTCAACGAGGGTAAACCGGCTTATTCGCCTCAGCAGATGCATCAGATAACGAGGATTCCGCAGCAGCTCATCAACAGGGCTGTGAACGAACTCTTGAGGGCTAAGCTGCTGGTAGAGATAAGGTTGGAGAAGAGAGGAAGCTTCGAGGAATCTATCGTGCTGCATCCGATAGAGAAGATAGATCATCTCACTTATGGCGTGATGATAGAGCGCCTCTTTACGAGTGGCGAAGATGTGGCAGCACTTGCCGACCTGAACCAGGAGTGGGAGATGTGGAAAGACATCGACCTGGTTAATTCCACCTTCGTGGAAAACGGCAGAAAGATTCATTTCGTTTGAATCAAGAATGTCTGATTTATCTGAATCAGGCAGATGATTTTTTGCGAGAATCAATAATGATAATAGAATATAAACCTTTAAACCATTTAGTGTATGAGAAAATTTATTTCTTTTGCAGTCTTGGCATTGATGGCTTCTTCCATGTCGGCACAGACCGTTGCCAACATGAAAGATTTGAGTGCCGAAAAGAAATCTGCAGCTGTTAGCCTGAAGTTGACAGGAACTTTGACAACCACGAGAAATTCCGATTTCCGACAGCTTCGCGATCTCGCCTGGCAGTTGAGAGACCTCAATTTGAGCGAGGCTACCTGTCCCGTTCTTCCTAAGAACGCCTTCCATTCCCGTCATCATCTGCAGCACATCATCCTGCCAAATCAGTTGCAGGAGATAGGAAGTCAGGCTTTCTTTGCCTGCGATAACCTGCAGGAAGTGGTGATTCCGCAAAGTGTAACCAAGGTGGGTGCTGCAGCCTTCTCGGGCTGTAAGTCGCTGAAAAACATTACTATCAATGGCACTCCAGAGTTGGGTGAGTTCGCTTTTGCCAATCTTGAAGGAGTTAAGCTCATCAAGGTAAATTCCAAGATTCCGCCAAAGGCTGCCGCTACGGCTTTCTCGGGAATCAATATGCGTGGTGTGAAACTGGTGATGCCAAAGGGCAGCGAAAAACTCTACCGCAAGGCGGCAGGCTGGAACGCTTTCTTTGGCGAGGTGAAGCAGGCTAGGGAAGTATGCAACCCTGAGGCCTGTCTGATTCCTACTCCGATGGAACTGGAGGTGAATGACAAGGCGACTCCTTTGCAGGTGGCAGGAAACTGGAAGGTGGTGGCTGCCGACGGATTGGCCAACGAGCAGGAGCATGCCGAGAGAATCCTGAAGGAAAGAACTGGCGGACTGGATGCCTATGGCAAGAATGCCAGGAAGGGCGGAAACGCCAAGCAGGGCAGTCAGCTCACCATGACCCTCGCCCTGGACGAGAGCCTTCCGGACAAGGAAGCATACACCCTGGAAATACAGCAGAAGGGTGTGGTTATCAAGGGCAAGACCGCAACGGGCGTATTCTATGGCTTGATGACTTTCGACCAGCTGCTTCGTGGCGATGCTTCGAAGATAGGCTGCGACGCCATCCCTCAGTTGGTGGTAAAAGACCAGCCTCGCACCCATGTGAGAGAGCTGATGGTAGACCCATGCCGCATCTTCATTCCATACGAGGATTTGAAGGCATTCGTTCCGGAGATGGCACGCTATAAGCTCAACATGCTCCATCTGCATCTGGTGGATGACCAGGCTTGGACCATCGAAATCAAGAAATATCCCCGTCTCACTGCCGAAGCGAGCAGCCGCTGGGGTATGGACGATATGCTGATGCCTATCAAGGGCTATTACACCCAGGAGCAGATGCGCGATTTCGTGGCCTACTGTGCCAAGTATCATATTCAGGTGGTTCCTGAGATTGAGATGCCGGGTCATGAGGTGGCAGCCATCAGCGTTTATCCCGAACTCACCTGCAAGGGTGTGAGAAAACCTATCCGCACCACCTGCGGCGTATCGGATGAGTTGCTCTGCGCCGGCAATGAATTTACCTACGAATTCCTGGGCAATGTGTTCAAGGAGCTGGCTGATGTCTTCCCATCTGAGTACATCCATCTGGGTGGCGATGAGGCAGGCAATCCTGCACTCGACTGCTGGACCACCTGTCCTAAGTGTCAGGCATTGAAGAAGAAGCTCGGTATCACATCCACCGACCGTTCGGAAAACTGGAAGTTGCAGGGCTATCTCTTCGACCGCATTATTGACTTGCTCCGTACCCAGTATCACAAGACTCCGATGTTCTGGTATGAGACCGATTTCAAGAAGATTCAGCCAGGATGTGTCACTTTTGCATGGCGTGCCGGCTTAACCAAGGAGGCCTTGGTGGCAGCCGTAGAAAACAATGCCCGCATCCTGCTCTGTCCGGGAGAGCATTGCTATTTCGACTATCCGATGGCGAAGGGCGATATGCCAGAGGTAAACTGGGGTATGCCGGTTACTTCACTGAAGGCAACCTACGATTTGGATCCAGCCTGGGGAATGGGCGAGGATTTCGAGAAGAACAATCTCTTCGGTGTAGCCGGCACCCTGTGGAGCGAGTGTATCAACTCGCCTGAGCGCATCTACTATCAGGCATATCCTCGTTCGCTTGCCTTGGCAGAGGCAGGATGGAGTTTCCAGAAGAACCGTTCATGGGAGAGCTTCCTGACAAGACTGAAGCCAACCGTGAAGGATATGATGCGAAGAGGCATCACCTTCTCGATGGAATATTAAGCAAGAGGGGCGAGTTCCGTAAAAGGAACCCGCCCCATCTTTATATAAATCTCTCTCTATTTCTAAAGTGATTCAGATATATATATTATGTATATATATTATGTATATCGTAGTGTCCTATTCTTACTTGCTCAAGCTAACAGAATGGCTCATGTTAGCCATTTCTGGAATTGAGTTTACTACGTGTTTCAAGAACATGCCCATGCAAAGAACCATACCTGAAAACATAACTGCGGCGAAAGCCATTGTAAAAATAGTCATCATAATTATTAACCTTTTTAAAATTTATTATTTGTTATTCCTTAAATACGGGTGCAAAGTTAACACTTTTTTATCAAATAACGGCATCTTTTGCCGAGAAATATCATTGCAATATGTTTTTCTTGATATGGGTCAATCACTTGTTTTTAGCCTTGGAAATGACATTTTGCTATCGGATATGTTGTTTTTGTGGCAATAATTTATATATCTCATTTCTCTCACTTTGTTATGTGTGTAACAAGATAGGGCTTCCTGTCAGATGGTAAGAAAAGGGCGCTCCGTCCTAAAGGATAGAGCGCCCTTAACTTTTATGCTGTTGATGCTGAATTTATGAATTCATGGAAATCAGGAACTCCTCGTTGTTGCGAGTAGTCTGCATGCTCTTGTGGATGGTATTCATCGCCTCGATAGGGTTCATGTCTGAAATGAACTTGCGCAGAATCCACATGCGGTCGAGCGTCTTCTTGTCCTGCAAGAGGTCGTCGCGACGTGTAGAAGAAGCCACCAGGTTGACGGCAGGGAAGATGCGCTTGTTGCTGAGTGAGCGGTCGAGCTGCAACTCCATGTTACCGGTACCCTTGAACTCCTCGAAGATAACCTCGTCCATCTTGCTACCTGTATCAATCAGGGCTGTAGCGATGATGGTGAGAGAACCGCCACCCTCGATGTTACGGGCTGCACCGAAGAAACGCTTTGGCTTCTGCAATGCGTTGGCATCCACACCACCGGTCAATACCTTACCTGAAGCTGGGGCTACAGTGTTGTAGGCACGTGCCAGACGGGTGATAGAGTCGAGGAAGATGACTACATCATGACCGCACTCTACCATGCGCTTTGCCTTCTCCAAAACGATGCCTGCAATCTTCACGTGGCGCTCGGCTGGCTCGTCGAAGGTAGAGGCGATGACCTCTGCATTCACGGTGCGGGCCATATCGGTAACCTCCTCAGGACGCTCGTCGATGAGCAGCATCATGAGGTATGCTTCTGGGTGGTTGGCTGCGATGGCGTTGGCAATGTCCTTCATCAGGATGGTTTTACCGGTCTTTGGCTGAGCCACGATGAGCGCACGCTGTCCCTTACCGATTGGTGAGAAGAGGTCTACCACGCGGGTGCTCAGGTTGGTGGTGCGACGGTCGCCGCAGAGATCAAACTTCTCGTTAGGGAAGAGTGGGGTGAGGTGCTCGAATGGAACACGATCGCGTACCTCTGATGGGTCACGGCCATTGATCTTGTCGATGCTGGTAAGTGGGAAGTACTTCTCACCCTCGTGAGGAGGACGCACGTGGCACTGAACCACATCACCCGTCTTCAATCCATATCGCTTCACAAAATTAGTAGCCACATAGATATCGTCTGGAGAAGAAAGATAGTTGAAGTCGCTGCTGCGAAGGAATCCGTAGCCGTCTGTAAGCACTTCGAGCACACCATTTGCGCTGATGATGTTGGAGAAGTCGTATTCTGGCTCTCTGCCGGATGTCTGAGGTGCAGCGGCAGGAGTGTTGCCGGATGCAACCGGAGTTGTAGGGCGATCGAAGATATCGTATGTTGGCGTGGCAGCCTGGTCTTCGATTGGAATATCTACTACGGTGATGAAGTCGGTACCGTCTCCTGGGTCACCGCTCCAAACGCCGTCTGGAGTAGTCTCGGCTGCAGCGTCTCCTGCGTTGTTCGCCTTCTTGCCAGTCTCTTTAGCCGCAGCCTTTTCCTCATGGTCTGCTGGCTTGTCGTTATGAGTGTTGAGCTTTGCCTGGAGCATAGCCATCAGCTCGTTGTTGCTTTCGCTGTTGTCGCTGGCTTCGCCAACGGCAAACTGGGCTTCAGGAATGAAATGCTCTTCGCTCTCTGGGGCTGCTGCCTGGTCAGACTCAGCCTGTGCATCCTGTTCTGCGCTAGTTTGTGCATCCTGCTCAGCATCAGTTTGTGCATTCTGCTCAGTCTCGTTGTTGTTGCCGGCATCAAAAATATAGCCTTCATTTTCGCTTTCCTGTTGCTGCTGTGTTGCCTGCTGCATCTTGATGGCAGCTGCTTTAGCCGCAGCAATGGCTTCCAGTTCTGCCTTGCTCTTTCTGCCTCTGTGCTTTGGAAAAGCAGCCAGCGGATCTACGGCTGCAGGGACTTCCTGTGGGGCAGCATCCTGTGATGCATCTGCAGGTCCGGTAGCCTGGTTCTTCATCACGTCGAAGTTCTCGCCATCAGTTCCATTGACAGAATAAACACGGTCTTCTTTCTTGCTGGCAATGCGTGTACGTTTACGCTTTGGTGCAGCATCATCTGTTGGGCCTTCAGCCTGGGCATCAAGGATGGTATAGATAATAGTCTCCTTGTTGTCGCCAGATTTAATCTTGGCTCCAATCTCTTTAGCAATGTCCTTCAGTTGAATGACACTTTTTGCTGATAATTCGTCTTTGCTATACATTATTATATTGTATATTATATGATTTTTCTATGAAATGTAGCGTTTCGAGAATGGAAACACTAGTTGTTTTGAATATTTTCGGTGCAAAGATACATAAAAATTTTGTTTCTGCCAAATTTTTTTGTAACTTTGCACACAAAAATAACGAAAATGGCTAGTCAAATACCGTATTTAGACGTTCAAAACCTCACCAAACGTTTTGGAGCTGAGGTTCTTTTTGATAATATTTCCTTCTCTATCGCTGAAGGACAGAAGGTGGGACTCGTGGCGAGAAACGGCACGGGTAAATCTACGTTGATGTCGGTGCTCATGGATAAGGAGGGACATGAGAGTGGTGACATCATCTATCGCCGCGACCTGAAGGTGGGCTATCTGGAGCAGTCGCCGAAGTTCGACCCGGAGGAGAGCGTGCTCGAGGCTTGCTTCAACCACGAGGATGACCCCGAAAAGGTGCTCAAGGCTAAGCAGATTCTCACACAGTTGCATATCACCAACATGGATCAGCCGATGGGACAGTTGAGTGGTGGCCAGCAGAAGCGTGTGGCGCTTGCCAATGTGCTGATTGACGAGCCCGACTTCCTGATGCTCGATGAGCCTACCAACCACCTCGACCTGGAGATGATTGAGTGGCTGGAGGGCTATCTGAACCGTGGCAATAAGACCATCTTCATGGTAACCCACGACCGATTCTTCCTCGACAAGGTGTGCAACACCATCCTGGAACTCGATGATAAGACCATCTACACCTATCGTGGCAACTATGCCTACTATCTGGAAAAACGACAGGAACGCATGGACAACCTGCGTGCCGAAATCCAGCATTCCAAGAATCTCTATCGCAGAGAGCTGGACTGGATGCGCCGACAGCCTCAGGCTCGCGGTCATAAGGCGAAGTATCGTGAGGATGCCTTCTACGAGTTGGAAAAGGTGGCAAAGCAGCGCATCGAAGACCGACAGGTTCGCCTGAAGGCTTCTACCGTGTATATCGGTTCCAAGATTTTCGAGTGCCAGTATGTGAGCAAGGCGTTCGACGACAGGGGTAAGAAGAAGGTGATTCTCGACAACTTCTACTACAACTTTGCCCGATTCGAGAAGATGGGCATCGTGGGTAACAACGGTACGGGTAAATCTACCTTCATCAAGATGCTCCTGGGCGAGGTGCAGCCCGATAGCGGCAAGTTTGATATCGGAGAGACCGTGCGTTTCGGCTATTTCTCGCAGGAGGGATTGAAGTTCCGTGAAGACCAGAAGGTCATCGATGTCATCACAGAGATTGCCGACTATATCGACCTGGGAAACGGCAAGCACATGACGGCTTCCCAGTTCCTGCAGTTCTTCCTCTTCACTCCCGAGGAGCAGCACAATTATGTATATAAGTTGAGTGGTGGTGAGAAGCGCAAGCTCTATCTCTGCACGGTGCTGATGAGAAATCCTAACTTCCTGGTGCTCGATGAGCCTACCAACGACCTCGATATCCAGACCCTCCAGGTATTGGAAGAATACTTGCAGGATTTCGCCGGTTGCGTCATCGTGGTGAGTCACGACCGTTATTTCATGGACAAGGTGGTGGACCATCTTCTGGTGTTCAAGGGCGAGGGCGAGATTCAGGATTTCCCTGGCAACTATACGCAATATCGTGACTGGAGCCGTTTGCAGGAGAAGGATGAGGCTGAGAAAGCTGCGGCTGCTGCGAAAACCACAGCCAGCACCAGTACCAGCACAAGCGATGGAACCGGCACCGCCAAGCGTGATGCCAACTTTGAGAACAAGCGCAAGATGAGCTACAAGGAGAAGCGTGAATATGAGCAGCTGACCCAGGAAATAGATAAGCTCACCGAAGAGCAGAAAAAGTTGGAAGAGGCCCTTTGTAGTGGCACTCTCTCGGTAGAGGAACTGACGGAAAAGAGCAAGCGCCTGCCTGAAATCAAGGATGAACTTGACGAGAAGGAAATGAGATGGCTGGAATTGGCAGAAATGCTCTAGGCTTTGAACTTTGAACATTGAACTTTGAACATTGAGCTTTGAACATTGAACATTGAACTTGATGATAAGTTGGTGTGCTGCCTTTAATAATAAACATTTAAAAAGAAAATAGAAAGAATGGAAATTAAGAAATCAGAATTTACAATATCGGCTCCACGAGTGAGCATGTGTCCTAAAGATAACAAGGCTGAGTATGCTTTCATAGGCAGAAGTAACGTGGGCAAGTCGAGCCTCATCAATATGCTTTGCAATCACAAGGGTTTGGCTAAAACTTCAGCCACTCCAGGTAAAACCCTGCTTATCAACCACTTTATCATCAAT
Source organism: Segatella copri (assembly GCF_019249655.2). Taxonomy (NCBI): domain Bacteria; kingdom Pseudomonadati; phylum Bacteroidota; class Bacteroidia; order Bacteroidales; family Prevotellaceae; genus Segatella; species Segatella copri. The sequence continues at coordinate 2,619,892 of NZ_CP137557.1, read as the reverse complement.
AACGAATGGTATCTGGTCGACCTTCCTGGCTATGGCTTCGCCAAGCGCTCAAAGACCGTGCAGAAGCAGTTGGAGCAGATGATCAGCAGCTATATCCTGCAGCGTCCGCAGTTGGCAAACGTCTTCGTTCTTATCGATGTGCGCCACGACCAGCAGAAGATAGACCGAGAGTTCGTGGATTGGTTGGGCGAGAGTAATGTTCCTTTCTGTATCGTCTTTACCAAGGCAGACAAGTTGGGTCCTGTCAAGGCTCGCATGAATGCCGAAAAGTGGATGCATGCCCTGGAAGACCGATGGGAGGCGCTCCCTCCATACTTCATCACCAGCAGTGAGAAGAAGACGGGGCGTGACGAGGTGCTCGACTATATCGACGAAATCAACAAGTCTCTGGCAGGAGAGTAACTGCCGGAAATCTTGACTTTGAAGATTGGAAACTCGAATTTCTGAAATGGATAATAGGAGGAATCCTATGTAAAATTTGAAGAAGAGGATGAAACAGATTAACTGGGGATTTATCGGCTGCGGTGAAGTAACCGAAAAGAAAAGCGGCCCGGCATTCAACGAGGTGGAGGGATCGCAGGTTGTTGCGGTGATGAGCCGTAGCGAACAGAAGGCGCGAAGCTATGCCGAGCGCCATCATATAAGAAAATGGTACACCGATGCGCAGGAACTCATCGATGACCCTGACGTGAACGCCATCTATATCGCTACGCCACCGTCATCGCACGCCACCTTTGCCATCATGGCGATGCATGCTGGCAAGCCTGTATACGTAGAAAAGCCTTTGGCAGCAAGCTATAACGACTGTATTCGCATCAACAGAATCAGCGAGCAGACCGGTGTGCCTTGCTTTGTGGCATACTATCGCAGGTATCTTCCTTACTTTCAGAAAGTGAAGGAGATTATCAACAGTGGAACTATCGGAGAAATAGTCAATGTACAGGTTCGCTTCTCGGTGCCTCCCCGTGACTTGGATTACAAAAGCGGCAAGGAGATGCCTTGGCGTGTGCAGCCAGACATTGCTGGTGGCGGCTATTTCTACGATTTGGCGCCTCATCAGATAGACCTGTTGCAAGACCTCTTTGGTGTGATTACCCGTGCCCATGGCTATCCTGCCAACCGTGCGCATCTCTATAAGGCTGAAGATACGGTATCGGCATGTTTCTTCTTCGAAAGTGGCGTGACGGGCAGTGGCAGCTGGTGTTTCGTGGGACATGAGAGTGCCAAGGAAGACTGCATTGAGATTATCGGTGATAAGGGTTCGCTTTCGTTCTCCGTGTTCACCTATCAGCCTATCGTCTTGATAACAAGCGAGGGTAGAACCTGCATCACCGTTTCTAATCCGCCGTATGTGCAGCTGCCTATCATCAAGAATGTGATAGAGCATCTGCAGGGTATCAGCACCTGTACTTGCACCAGCGTTTCGGCTACTCCGGTAAACTGGGTGCTCGACCGCGTGCTTTGGAAGAACTAACGTTTGATTTTGTAAGTGCTAACGTGTGTTTTGAAGAACTGAATTGTAGAATTTCAAAGAGTCAGTAAGATGAAAAGAAGAATTTGGTCTTTAGTGGGAGTCTGGTTGCTCGCTTTGCTGCCAATGATGGCAGTGGAGCGGGATTCTCTTCAATTGCCTACTGACCAAAGCAAGACAGACCAAAGCAAGACTGACCAGAACAAGACTGTTGCCGATTCTTCTTTGATGAAAACGCTTTTCAACTCTACGATGTTCAAGGGAAACTCTGAGGATAGCCTGACGCGTGCCCGACATGAGAAAACCTTCTTTCACCGTTTGGGAAAGACTTTTACGAATTTCTTTCGGGAGTTTTCAAATATCAACGAACAGTATATCGAGCCTCAGCATTACAATTATACCGTGATGCTCCAGAATACCAATACCTATGAGGTCTATACCCTTTATGGTGAGGAAGGACAGCGTATCTCGTTTGCGCCTGACCCTTCATGGCGATTGGGACCTTATCTGGGATGGCGATGGGTGTTCCTGGGTTATACCATAGACTTGAAGCACATCAATATGAAGAGCGACCACAGTAGCAAGAAGGAGTTCAATCTAAGCCTGTATAGCAGTCTGCTCGGAGTGGATTTGTTCTGGCGACAGACGGGTAATGACTATCATATCCAAAGAATGGATTTGAGTGATGATGTGAATACGGATGTCCTCAAAAAGGTATCTTTCGATGGCTTTAAAGGAAGCATCAAGGGCTTGAACCTTTACTATATCTTTAATCATCGTAAATTCTCATATCCAGCAGCTTATTCGCAAAGTACGAAGCAGAAGTTGAGCGCCGGTTCGTGGATGGCGGGCTTGGGATATACCCAGCATCAGCTGGAAGTGGACTGGGATAAACTTTCGAATATCGTGGATGAACGGCTGAATCAGAAATCCAGGAATCAGCTGAATCAGAATCCCATGAATCAGCTGAATCAGGAAGCAAGGAATCAGATGGAGGCAAGGATTGATAGCTCTCTGATGTTCTCGAAGGTGAGGTATAGCGATTATTCTGCCACAGTGGGATATGGCTACAACTGGGTGTTTGCCAAGAACTGGCTCTTCAACGCCTCGCTTTCCGTGGGACTTGCCTACAATCATTCCAGATCAGACGATCCGGAACTTGACAAGTTCAACCTGAAGAACTTCAACTTCAAGAACTTCAATATCGATGGTGTGGGCCGTTTTGGTGTGGTATGGAATAATGACAAATGGTATGCGGGTATCAGTTCTGTCATTCATTCTTACAATTATCATAAAGATCATTTCTCTACCAACAATTCCTTCGGCTCCCTGAACATCTATGTGGGCGTGAATTTTGGTAAGAAGCGGGAATATAAAAATGTAAAACAATGAAAGTAAAGCATAATTTTTTGGTTTGTGCGGCGGCATTCATGATGGTGATGCCGGCTTGGGCAAAATCTGGCGTAGTGTATCAGAGCCAGGATAGTATGCGAATTGTTTCTTTGCTCCAACAGGCAAAGGCGATGAAGAAGAAACCTGCCAACTGGATGATGTGGTTCGGAAAGCAGTTTGTGGGTGTCCCCTATGTGGGCGGCACCCTGGATAGAACAAAGGAGGAGCAGCTTGTGGTGAATACCCGTGAACTGGATTGCACCACCTACGTAGAAATCGTGACTGCTCTGGCGATGTGTGCCAAGAATCACGAAACCAGTTTTGCAGCCTTTTGCAATCATCTCAAGCATGTGCGCTATGTTGGTGGCGATGTAGAGTATGTAAAGCGCCAGCATTATTTCACACTCTGGGTAGATGACAACGTAAAGGAAGGCATCGTGAAGGATATTCAGACCAATCCACCTTTCACGGCTATACAGACCATCAGCGTAAACTGGATGTCTACCCATCCATCCAGCTACAAGATGCTTTCGGCTCATCCACGATGGCAGTCGGGCATCCGGGCTTTGGAACAGAGCATCAATGGCAAGCGCTACCGCTATATTCCGAAAGGAGAGATCCGCAACAACCAGCTTTTCAGAAATACCATCAAGAATGGCGATATCCTTCTGATGATTACCCGGAAGAAGGGGTTGGACACCACGCATATCGGAATCGCTTCCTGGCACAAGGATGGTTTGCATCTGCTCAATGCCAGCAGCATCCACAAAAAAGTGATTGACGAACCGATGACACTTTATAATTATATGCAGAAGCATCCTTCCCAAATAGGTATCCGTGCTTGCAGGGTGTTGTGATATTTCTAAATATTATCCTCATCGGTTGAAACATTCCAATGAATAGGATGTTTTCCTACTTCATATTTATCCTTAAGGCTAATTATTTTTAGGCTTAAGGATAAATATATTTAGTCTTAAGGCTATTTATATTTTCCCTTAAGCCTATTGTCTCCTTCTCTTGATTTTTATTTTTCTTTCTTTTTATTTTGTTCAGTTATTTCTTTCTGATGATGTTTTTCTGTATTTTTGGCACGCTATTTGTAAAAGCAATAGGCAGAAATAAATAAAGTAAAACATATAAAACATTATAAATTATGGCACAGAAAGGTAATATCGGTGTAACGACAGAGAACATATTCCCTGTCATCAAGAAATTCTTATATTCAGATCATGACATCTTCCTTCGTGAGATGGTTTCCAACGCTGTGGATGCTACACAGAAGTTGAAGACTCTTGCTGCCCAGGGCGACTTCAAGGGTGAGATTGGCGACACTACTGTACGCATCTCTCTCGACGAGAAGGCTGGTACCCTGACTATCAGTGACCGTGGTATCGGTATGACAGAGGAGGAAATCGATAAATATATCAACCAGATTGCATTCTCTGGTGTAACAGACTTCCTCGACAAGTACAAGGAGAATGCCAACGCCATCATCGGTCACTTCGGTCTCGGTTTCTATTCTTCTTTCATGGTAGCAAGCAAGGTGGAAATCATCACCAAGAGCTACAAAGAGGGTAGCAAGGCTGTAAAGTGGAGCTGCGATGGTTCACCTGCTTTCGAAATCGAGGACACTGACAAGGCTGACCGCGGTTCAGATATCGTTCTCCATATCGCTGACGACTGCAAGGAATTCCTTCAGAAAAACAAGATTGAGGAACTCCTGAACAAGTACTGCAAGTTTATGGCAGTGCCTGTAGCCTTCGGCAAGAAGACTGAGTGGAAGGACGGCAAGAACGTGGAGACAGACGAGGATAACATTATTAATAATGTGGAGCCTCTCTGGACCAAGACTCCTAGCACCTTGAAGGATGAGGACTACAAGAAGTTCTATCACACCCTCTATCCAATGCAGGACGACCCATTGTTCTGGATTCACCTGAACGTAGATTTCCCATTCAACCTGACGGGTATTCTCTACTTCCCACGTATCAAGAACAGCATTGACATGCAGCGCAACAAGATTCAGCTGTATTGCAACCAGGTATTCGTAACAGACCAGGTAGAGGGCATCGTTCCTGAGTTCCTGACCCTGCTGCATGGTGTTATCGACTCACCGGATATCCCATTGAACGTGAGCCGCAGCTACTTGCAGAGCGACAGCAACGTGAAGAAGATTTCTACCTACATCACCAAGAAGGTGGCAGACCGCTTGAACTCTATCTTCAAGGAGAACCGCAAGGAATTCGAGGAGAAGTGGGATGACCTCAAACTCTTCATCAACTACGGTATGCTTTCACAGGATGACTTCTACGATCGCGCCAAGGATTTCGCTCTCCTGAAGGATGTAGAGGGCAAGTACTTCACTTACGAGGAGTACAAGACGCTGATCAAGGACAACCAGACCGATAAGGATGGCAACCTGGTATATCTCTATGCTAACAACAAGGAGGAGCAGTACTCTTACATCGAGGCTGCCAAGCAGAAGGGTTATTCAGTGCTTCTGATGGAAGGTCAGCTTGATACCCCAATGGTCAATATGCTGGAGCAGAAGTTGGAGAAGAGCCGCTTCACACGTGTGGATGCAGATATCATCGACCGCCTCATCGTAAAGGAAGATGCCAAGAAGACAGATTTGACAAAAGACCAGTCTGACAACTTGACAGAAGTGTTCCGCTCTCAGATGCCTAAGCTCGACAAGGCTGAGTTCTTTGTTGAGATTCAGGCTTTGGGTGAGCAGAACCAGCCAGTGCTCATCACTCAGAACGAGTACATGCGCCGTATGAAGGCGATGAGCCAGTTCCAGGCAGGCATGAACTTCTATGGTCAGATGCCAGACAGCTATAACATCGTGTTGAACTCAGACCATGCTTTGGTGAAGAAGGTATTGGAGGATGCTGAGGCTAACACCGCCGATGCATTGAAGCCAATCCTTGCAGAGATCAAGGGTCAGGAAGCTCGCCTTGCAGTGCTTCATCAGGAACAGGGTAAGAAGAAGCCAGAGGAGATTACCCAGGAAGAGAAGGATGATGTTCACAACACAGAAAAGGCTATCAGCGACGAGAAGGCTAAGCGCAATGATATCATCTCGGGCTATGCCAAGAACAACAACATCGTTCATCAGCTCATCGATCTCGCCCTGTTGCAGAATGGTATGCTGAAGGGTGCTTCTCTCGATGCATTCCTGAAGAGAAGTGTGGATATGATTAAGTAATAGGGTCTTTAAAGACGTATATAACTTTACGAGATGTAACATTGAGGTTACAAATTGTATCTAGATATGTGCTAAATGTTTCAAAGTAGACATTTAGCACATTTTTTTGTCCCTTTTCTTTGGTAGTGTTATCCGTTTTTTGTAACTTTGCATTACTTAATCGAATAAGCATATAATAATCAGAACCACCATCATGGAACGAAACAAAGAATCAGAACGCAGCTTAATAGCTGATTATTACACAAAGCATTTCGAAGAATTGAAGGCGTTTGTGTATTCCCGTCTGCCGATAGCGGATGAGGCTGAGGATATAGCGCAGAACATTTTCTTGAAACTGTTGGAGTCGAAGAAGATGATTACGCCTATCACCTTGCCTTGTTTTGTCTATACCATGGCGAGAAACTTGATTGCTGACTACTGGCGCCACAGACAGCAAGGTGAGGTGTACGAGCATTTCATCAAGACAAGCAATTGGAGGTCGAGAAGTACCGAGAGCGTCGAGTCGCTGTTCTCGGCTCAGGAAGTGAACGAAATGTTAGAACGCGGTATCGCCCAACTTTCCGATAAGCAAAGCTGTGTTTATCGCTTGAATGTTTATGAGAATATGCCGGTGAGAGAAATCGCTACAACGCTCAACTTGAGTTACAAAAATACCGAAAATCGCCTGGGTTTTGCCCGCAAGCGGGTTCGTGACTTTATGAAGAAGGCGTTGGCTAGTTAGGGTAGTTATGGACGATGTCTATCAGATAGACATTTGGGTAGGTGGTATAATGATTTTATGGTATTATGATATAATGCGAAAAAAGGCTGCATTCCTCATGTTTCAGGAATGCAGCCTTTATGGTTGTTATGTCTTAGTTCTCCTTGAAGGCGATGACTCGGGTCAATGCCTTGTCCAGATAGAATGTCTGGGTGATTTCCTGCTTCTTGCCATCATGATCGGTCAACTGATAGGTGGCCCTTATATATAATAAGGTGTCTGGGAACGTGCCATCGTTATAGTCGATGTTCTTCTTGATGTATGGAAGCTTGCTCATCTCCTGTCTCATCGACTTCACCTTGTTGAAGTCGATCATTGCCGTCTGATTGAGCTGGCTGAAATGCTCATAGCTGCAATCTTCGTTCTCAAGGTTCTCGTTGAGGAAATCCTTGACGAGCGACTTGGCTTTGTGCCGGTCGCCACATGATGTGAAGACCAGCGACAAAGCTAATGTGAGTAAGAAAATAAGCTTCTTCATTACTTCACGCTACGGAGAATGTCCAACAAGTGATTCCATACCATCTCAACGGTAGGAATCAGAAGAGCTTCCTCTGGAGTGTGCACGTTGCGAAGGGTAGGGCCGAAGCTTACCATGTCGAGGTCTGGGTAACGCTCAGAGAAGAGACCGCACTCCAGACCGGCGTGGATGCCCTTGACCAGTGGCTCCTTGCCGAAGAGCTTCTCGTAACTCTTTACGGTGATGCCGGTCAGCTTGTTGTTGGCACGCATCTTCCATGCTGGATACTTACCGCCCACATTTACCTCAGCTCCTGCCAAGAGGAAGGCTGCCTTCACGGTGTTGGTCATATTATCCAAATTGCTCATTACATTACTGCGCTGTGAAGCCACGATGTGGATGCTGTTCTCATCGGTGATGACGCTTGCTACATTGCTTGATGTCTCAACCATCTCGGCAAGCGCCTCGTCCTGACAAGTGGTAAGAGGACCGTTGTCAACAGCCTGCAAAGCCATGATGAACTTATCTGCCACAGCTTTCTCGATGACAGGAGCTGCATCGGCAGAACCCATGTTGAACAACATCGACTGCTCTGTAACGTGGAACTCATCCTCTACCTCTGAAGCGAAGATATTCCAGTCGGCACGTACCTGCTCCTTTGCCTCGTTCTTGACTGCGAATACAATCTTGCCGTCGCGAGGGATGGCATTGTGCATCTTGCCACTGTTGAAGCTAACCAGGCGGAGTTCACCATTCAGCTTTTCGCTTTCCAAGAAGAGGAAACGGGCAAGTACCTTGATGGCGTTGGCGCGTTTCTTGTTGATGTCATCGCCAGAGTGACCGCCGTTGAGTCCCTTCAGAGAAGCTTCCATGAAGAAATAGCCAGCTGGAGCCTCCTCACGATTGAAGTGGAAGGTAGCCTTGGTGGTCTGACCGCCTGCGCATGATACGAAAATCTGTCCCTCATCCTCAGAATCGAGGTTGATGAGCATCTTGCCAGTCATGAAGCCTGCCTTCATGCCTACGGCACCACTCAAGCCTGTCTCCTCGTCACGGGTAAATACGCACTCGATAGGACCATGCTCAATATCGTCGGCTGCGAGGATGGCGAGCTCGATGGCACATCCGATACCATCGTCAGCACCGAGGGTAGTACCCTTTGCCTTCAGCCATTCTCCATCCACATAAGTCTGGATGGCATCCTTGTGGAAATCGAACTCCACATCCACCAGTTTATCGCAAACCATATCCATGTGGCTTTGGAGGATGATGGTGTCAGCATTCTCATATCCTGGGGTGGCAGCCTTGCGAATCAAGACGTTGCCAGTCTCATCAACTACAGTCTCAAGGTTGTGGCTCTTGCCAAATTCCTTCAAGTACTCAATCATGTTCTCCTCGTGCTTAGAAGGACGAGGAATCTCGTTGATTTTAGCGAACTGCTCGAACACGAGAGCAGGTTTTAAATCATTTTTTTCCATTTATAATGTTATTTTGTATATATAATTCTCTTTATTTGTTATTTTTGCTTCAAGAAAGTCATTTATTTATGAAATTTCCTTTGCTTTTTGACCGAAAAGTCGTACCTTTGCAACGTGAAGTGCATTAAGGCACTGCAAAGATAATAAAAATGATAAAATTATTGCTATTTAGTCTGTTAATAATTGCTATTGCTATGGCATTATTCAGTGTGAAACTGATTTTTAAGAAGAACGGCAAGTTCTCTTCGCAGCATGTACACGACAATCCGGGTCTTCGCAAGATGGGTATCCATTGCGTGGTTGATCAAGACCGTGAGGCGCGCGAGGCAAACAAGGCGTATTAATCATCAGGCGTGTTAATAATTAAAAGAGAAAGTATAAATAAAAAGATTATAAGGAAATGAAAAAGAACATTTTGAGTTCAGTGGCTATCGCTGCTGTTGCTGCCTTGTCTTTGGCATCATGCAACAAGTCACAGCCTCAGGTTGAGGCTAAGTCTGAGAGCAAGGCTCCTGCTGATTTGAAGATTGCATACGTTGAGGTTGACTCTATCATGACTCAGTATACCTTCGCTAAGGAGTATGCTGCTGTGTTGGAGAAGAAGGGTCAGAATATTCAGGCTACTATCGCACAGAAGGGCCAGCAGTTGCAGGCTGCCGCTGCCAACTTCCAGCAGAAGATTCAGCAGAATGCTTACACCCGTGAGCAGGCTGAGGCTATCCAGGCTGGTTTGCAGAAGCAGAACAATGACCTTCAGGGCTTGCAGCAGCGTTTGAGCACTGAGTTTGCTGCAGAGCAGGAGAAGTACAACAAGGCTCTTCATGACAGCATCGCCAACTACTTGGCTCTGTATAACAAGGATAAGAAGTATAGCATCATCTTCTCTAAGAGTGGTGACAACTTGCTCTATGCTGACAAGGCATACGATATTACCAACGAGGTGATTGCTGGCTTGAACAAGGCTTACAAGGGTAAGGTGAAGGGAGCTGAGGCTGCTGCACCTGCTAAGAAGAAGTAAGATTCTTGAGGATTTTTTAATAGTATTGAAATTATGCTTCGTAACGAAAGATACGAATACATATTAAACCATTTCAGAGATGCGTTGCCGCATGTAACCACTGAGTTGCAGTTTGGCAGCGCATTTCAGCTATTGGTGGCTACCTTGCTTTCGGCACAATGCACCGATAAGCGCATCAACATGGTAACTCCTGCTCTCTTTGCCCGCTATCCGGATGCTCACCACATGGCGCAGGCGAGTGAAGAGGATATCTTCGAGTTAATCAGTTCGGTGAGCTATCCCAATGCCAAGGCAAAGCATCTTGCCCAGATGTCCAGACAATTGGTTGAACTGTTTGGGGGTGAAGTGCCTGAGGCTACTGATGATTTGGTGAAACTGGCTGGAGTAGGGCGCAAGACGGCGAATGTGATTCGTGCCGTCTGGTTTGGGCATGCTACGATGGCGGTGGATACGCATGTTTATCGTGTGAGTCATCGCATGGGCTTGGTGCCCCGCACGGCAGATACGCCTCGCAAGGTAGAGGATTATCTGATGAAACATATTCCTGCTGAAGATATCCCGAAAGCGCATCATTGGATACTATTGCATGGCAGGTATATTTGCAAGAGTGCCAAGCCGCTTTGTGATAAGTGTTTTTTTAATGAGTATTGTCCTAAACTATTAAAGGACAGCAAGCTTTAAGTAGTTGATAGTTAAAAGTTTACAGTTGATAGTTTATAGTGATTAGCTACTGTAAACTATCAACTGTAAACTATAAACTTTTAACTATCAACAAATTCTGACAGTTTTATTCAAAAGATAGTTATCCAGGATAACTATGGCTGCCATGGCTTCTACCACAGGCACGGCTCTTGGCAATACGCATGGATCGTGGCGACCGCGGGCTGTGAGTTTGGTAGGATTTCCTTCCAAATCCACGGTATCCTGTTCCATCAGAAGGGTAGCCACTGGTTTGAAGGCTACTCTGAAGTAGATATCCTGTCCATTGCTCAAACCACCCTGAATACCACCGCTATGATTGCTCTTCGTGGTGATGCGGGCAGCAACTTCCTGATTGATAGCACTATCCAGATTCTCGTTAGAATCGTCTGATGCCTTAGCTGCATCAGTCTTAGGAATGAATACATCGTTCTGCTCGCTTCCACGGGCAGTAACGCCAGCGAATCCCTCGCCATACTCAAATCCCTTTACGGCATTGATGCCAAGCATGGCAGCACCGAGTTGGGCATGGAGTTTATCGAATTCCGGTTCTCCCAATCCTACTGGACATCCCTTGATGACACAAGTGATGATGCCGCCAATGGTGTCGCCATCCGCTTTAACCTGGGCAATAAGGTCTTCCATCTCCTTCGCCTTTGTCTGGTCTGGGCAGCGTACCGGATTATCTTCAATGGTGTTGAGATCATACTGATGGTAATCTTTCTCCAAAGCGATGTTACCCACTTGGGATGTATAGGCAGTGATGCTGATACCTAACTGTTTGAGTGCCAGCTTTGCCAAGGCACCACCCACGCAGCGGGCGATGGTGATGCGCGCAGACGAACGGCCGCCGCCACGATGGTCGCGGATGCCATACTTCTCATTGTATGTGAAATCGGCGTGCGATGGTCGGAACAGACAGCGCATATTCTCGTAATCCTGAGAATGCTGGTTTTGGTTGCGCACCTCGAAGCCGATAGGGGTTCCCGTAGATTTACCTTCGAACACACCACTCAGAAATTCCACCTTGTCAGCTTCCTTTCGTGCAGTGGTGATGTGACTCTGTCCAGGGCGACGACGATTGAGCTCGTTCTGGATAAAGTCCATGTCGATGTCGATGCCTGCAGGGAATCCGTCGATGACGCCTCCTACTGCTATGCCATGACTCTCGCCAAAGGTGGTGAGAGTGAAAAGATTGCCAAATGTATTCCTCATTGCCAAATTCTTTAGTTGATATGAAGAGCGGCTATCCCAAAATGATGTTGAGACAGCCGCTATTGTTGATTCTCAAATATTACTTGTTGCAATCGCAGCCGCCTTCGCAGTTGCCATCCTTGCAGTCGCCGCCGCAGTCGCCGCCGCAGTTGTCGCAGCTGCCACCGCAACCGCCAGCCTCACCGCTGATGATCTGAGCCATCTTGGCGATTTCGTCTGCTGTTGCCTCACGGCTCTCCAAAATCTGACCGCAGAAGTTGAGCTTCAAGCCAGCCAATGGGTGGTTAAGGTCGCAAGTAACCTTATCGTCTGTGATGTTCTTTACCACTGCGTTGAAGTGGTTGCCATCCTCGTTCTGCAATGGGATGATGGCACCTACCTGTACGTGCTGAGCATCAAACTGACCATTGATAGTAAAGATCTGCTTGTCCAGGTCGAGTACGCGCTCATCATAGTGCAAACCGTAAGCCTGCTCTGGCTCCAACTCGAAGTCGAACTCCTCGCCTTCAGCCAAATCAACTACCTTCTCCTCGAAAGCTGGCAAAGTAACGCCCATGCCGCTGATGAAGAAGAAAGGACGCTCATCTGTAGTGCGCTCGATGAGCATCTCTTCGCCGTTATTACCCTTTGTTACATCGTAGAGTGCGTATGACACTCTAATAAACTTGTTCTTGTTGTTTGATTCCATTATTATATTTGTTTTTTGTTGTTATCTTACTCATACCGGATTTTCTTATTTATATAATATTGTACGCGCGTACATTATATATATTGATAATTAACATCCGGTATATGTGATACTTCATTCTATTTCTTTTTTGTTCTTTTACGCTTTTCCATCTGTACGCTTTTCACCATTTCCATGCGCTCTAAGTAGATAGGGCGCCATTTGTCGATGATGTCTTGCAAACTTTTGCTCTTGCTTGAGAGGTCTGCGTATTCTTCGCCATCAGTTTCGCCCGCCTTCTTGAGGTCAAGCATTCTGGCGATGAGATTTTTCTGGTTCTCCTCGGCAGCTTTCAGCTGGTTTCCCAGTTTTTCCAGACTTTCGAGGAAGGCGAGTGCCTTGTCTATATGATTCTGTTCTTCCATTTGTCTAAGTGTATTTACTGCAAAATTTGTTTTGTTATAGCTGATTGCAGCTTAACATTTGCAAAGATACAACAATTTATTGGGATATGGAAAAGAAATGAAGGAAATGTTCGCTTTTTCTGTAAAAAAGGTGCAAAACCATAGATTATGGGGAGTAGGATAGTGCAAAGTGGCGGTAGTATAGAGAATAGAATAAACGGATGGAACCTTTTTGTTAACGATATTGCGTTTCTTCTATCTTTTTGAATCGCAAAATATGTAATAAATGACGTTATGATGCTAAATTCTGCTTTTCAGTTTTGATATATATCAATAAATAAGCGAAATTCTGCATTTTTTTGCCTAATTGTTTGCGTACACAACAAAAAGTTCGTATCTTTGCAATGTCTTAAAGAAAAAGACTATAGGATAATGTTTAACAAGAGTCCTTCATGTAACTCCCAGGAGTTTGGAAGATGACTCGTAAAGTAAAGAAAGGTAAAAAGATTATGAAGAAGATTATGATTATGGCAGTAGCAATGTTCGCAATGGCAACAACTACTTTCGCAGCAGAGGAGAACACAAATGCAACAGCAGCGTTCAACATGAACATCAAGATGGGTAGCTTGGCAAACGCTTTGTCACTCAACCTTGATCAGGCTGAGGCTGTAGCTGATGTACACAAGAACTTCACTGCAGATATGATGAATGCAGCAACAGCAACAGCTGAGGATCGTGCTGCTATGATTGACAAGGCTGTCATCAAGGATTTGAAGTACATGCACAGCATCCTCAACGATGCTCAGTATCGTAAGTATGTGATGCTCTTGAATGCAACACTTGTAAATCGTGGTTTGAAGTAATTCGATTTCGATAGAATTCAAATAAGATTATTATAAGAGAGAGATATTTTGGAACTGCAGGTTAGACTAGAAGGTCTGACTTGCAGTTTTTCGTTTCTGCAGGTTTCTATTAGTTTCTTCAAGCTTCTGCGTGCTTCTTCCCGTATCTGCGGGGCAATACTGATACTCATTATTTCTAGGTATTCGCTAAAACCCCCATTTTTAGGTATTGCAGGGTTCGGAAAAATGTCGTACCTTTGCAACCGTAATCAGGAAAGAAATACTTTTAGATAGAATTAGATTATAGATACTGAATGAAACGAATCTTGTTCGCTAATAGAAATAATTCATAATGTTTTTGTATAATGAGAGCAGCCCGTCCGTGAGGATGGGCTTTCTCTTTTATTTCACTTTCGAAAAGTTTTATTTTTTACTTTCGAAAAGTTTTTTATTTCTCCTTCAATAAGTCGTCCAGGAAACTATCCAGGTCACTGTCCAGGTTTTCCATCAAGTCGCCTCCCACGATGATGGTGTCATCGTCGGCAAGATAAAGTTCGCCAAGATTTTCCTTGTCGTCATCTTCCAGCACAAAACTATATGGCTTTAGAATGCCGAGATTGTCGATAGTTTCCGAATTCTTACGCATGACGTCTCGTAAGGTTTTGGCAACTTCGTCGTAGAAATTCTCGTCCTTGTTGTCAATCCATTGTTCAACTACGCAGCGAGTAATCTCGTTATCTTCGTCGTCAAAAGCCAAGAGCTCACCGCTGTCTTGTGAAACTCTCACGTGGATGTCGGTCAGCACGGTGTTGTCTTCTTCCGAAAGTTGTGCTGGAAACTTTTGAGCCACTTTTCTAATGAAGCGCTCAACTTGTTGAATTGTCTGCTCTATTTCCATAATCATAGTTTTATTGTGCCTCGGCACACAAGGTGTCTTAGCGTTCTTGTTTTCTGCAAAGGTAACAAAAAAAATGGTATAAACAAAGAAGATAGAGTGAAAAATACAAAAAACCTTTTTTTTCTCTGTTTTTCCTCGAATTTGCCCGTTTTTTACCCCGAAAATGTAACAGAGAAAACGTTTACGTTTCTTTTCGTAAAATAAGTTGGGCTTTTTGTTTGTCGTTTGTAAATTAAGTGTTATCTTTGCAGAGAAATTCGATTTGCTAACTCTACTTTGCAATTATAAGGGCTATGGAAAGATTCTTGGCAGAGTGGGAGATGCAAGGAAAAATGACAAGACTAACTATTCAGTAACAAATGAGTAACAAGATAAAACATGCTGGAGTTGTTGATGGAGTAGAAGGAGAGTGCGTTCGGGTACGCATCTTGCAGTCTTCTGCCTGCAGTGCCTGTAAGGTGGCTGCACATTGCAATGCTTCAGAAACTAAGGAAAAAATAATAGATGTAATGGATGCTGATGCTTCCCATTATCAGAAGGGCGATCAGGTGATGGTTGTGGCTGATACGGCGGTTGGCTTTCGTGCCAGCCTGTATGGTTACCTCCTTCCTTTGATTCTGATGGTCGTTACCTTGGTGGGCGTTTTGGCTGCCACTCATTCCGAGGGTCTGGCGGCAGTGTCGGCATTGGGCATCCTGATCCCTTATTATGTCCTCCTCTTCTTGATGAGAAACAAACTACGAAATAGGTTGAGCTTTACTCTGGAACGTTAAAAAGGTAAAGGGTAAGGGGCTCTCTATAAACAAAATCTGAAATATTAATAAAACAATAAAACATTATGGAATTAATTTTGAGTGCTGTCTTGGTGCTCGGTGCCATTGCGCTGGTAGCAGCGCTGGTGCTCTTCGGAGTTTCCAAGAAGTTTGCCGTTGAAGAAGACCCTCGATTGGGACAGGTGGGTGAACTCCTTCCGGGTGCCAACTGCGGTGGTTGCGGTTTTGCCGGATGTTCCGGTATGGCGGCTGCGCTGGTCAAGGGTGCTGATGCCGGTAGCATCGACGGACTGATGTGTCCTGTGGGTGGTGCCGACGTGATGGGCAAGGTGGCTGATCTCCTGGGGCTGGCTGTGGCTAACACAGAGGCTAAGGTGGCAGTGGTTCGTTGTAATGGCTCTTGCGAGCATCGTCCTCGCATTGCCGAGTATGATGGTCTGCACACTTGTGCTGCTATGAACTCTTGTGGTGCTGGTGAAACCGGTTGTGGATTCGGCTGTCTGGGTTGTGGTGATTGCGTGGCTGCCTGCCAGTTTGGTGCCATCTCTATCAATCCTGAGACGGGTCTTCCTGGGGTTGATGAGGAGAAGTGTACGGGTTGTGGTGCGTGCGCCAAGGCTTGTCCACGTCATATCATCGAGCTTCGCAAGAAGGGTCCAAAGGGTCGCCGAGTTTACGTGCAGTGCGTGAACCACGACAAGGGTGCTGTTGCCAAGAAGGCTTGTAGCGTTGCTTGCATCGGATGCGGTAAGTGTCAGAAGGTCTGCAAGTTTGATGCTATCACTATCGAAAACAATGTGGCTTATGTCGATTTCAACAAGTGCCGCATGTGTACCAAGTGTGTTGACGAATGCCCAACCGGTGCTCTCGTAAAAGTTAATTTCCCAATTAAGAAAAAGGAGGAATAATCATGAATTTGAGAACTTTTAGAATTGGTGGAGTTCACCCAGAAGAGAATAAGATTACTGCTGAGATGGCTACTCAGGTGGCTCCTCTCCCTAAGCAGGCTATTTTTCCGCTTGGTCAGCACATCGGTGCTCCTGCCAAGCCTGTGGTTGCCAAGGGCGACAAGGTGAAGGTGGGTACACTCATCGCTGAGGCAGGTGGTTTTGTGAGTGCTCCTATTTACAGTTCCGTTTCTGGAACCGTGTTCAAGGTAGATACATCCATTGATGCTACCGGTTATCGCAAGCCTTGCATTATCATTAATGTAGAGGGCGACGAGTGGGAGGAGAGTATCGACCGCTCTGATAAGCTCGAAACGCTGGAGGCTCATGCTGAGCTGACTCCAGAAGAGATTGTCAACCGTATCAAGGTGGCTGGTGTCACTGGTATGGGTGGTGCCGGTTTCCCTACCTTCATCAAGCTTTGTCCTCCTCCAGGAGCCAAGGCTGAGTGTGTCATCATCAACGGTGTAGAGTGCGAGCCTTATATCACAGCCGACTATCGTCTGATGATGGAGCATGCTGATGAGATTCTCGTTGGCTTGAACCTTCTGATGAAGGCGGCTAAGGTAGAGAAGGGCTACATCGGTATCGAGGACAACAAGCCTGCTGCCATCAAGCTCTTCGAGGAAAAGACAGCCAATGACTCCCGCATCGAGATTGTTCCTCTGGCTAAGAAGTATCCTCAGGGTGGTGAGAAGCAGTTGGTGGATGCCGTTATCCGCCGTCAGGTTCCAGCTCCTCCAGCTATCCCAGTCAACGTTGGAGCA
The DNA here is from genome assembly GCF_019249655.2 of Segatella copri. Lineage (NCBI taxonomy): Bacteria > Pseudomonadati > Bacteroidota > Bacteroidia > Bacteroidales > Prevotellaceae > Segatella > Segatella copri. Next base: position 2,602,893 of record NZ_CP137557.1, on the reverse strand, counting down.
ATAGTTCAGAATGTAGGTACTGCCTTCGCTGTTTATCAGGCAGTTATGAAGAACAAGCCTCTCTTTGAACGCTATACTACCGTTACCGGTAAGCAGGTGAAGAATCCTGGCAACTTCCTCGTACGTATGGGTACTCCATTCTCTCAGATGATTGAGAACTGCGGCGGTTTGCCAGAGGGCGACAACAAGGTATTGGCTGGTGGTCCGATGATGGGTAAGGCTGTAATCAGCCTTGACGTACCTGTAACCAAGGGAACCAACTCCATCACCGTACTGACCGATGCTGATGCTCATCGCAAGAAGGCTCAGCCATGTATCCGTTGTGCCAAGTGTGTGGATGCCTGCCCAATGGGTCTGGAGCCATACCTGCTTGCTACCCTGAGCGTAGTGAAGGATTATGAACGCCTTGAGGCAGAAGAGGTAACATCTTGCATCGCCTGCGGTTCATGTCAGTTCACCTGTCCATCTCATCGTCCTATCCTCGATAACATCATCAATGGTAAGGCAGCGGTAATGGGCATTATCAGAGCACGAAGTGCCAAGAAGTAAAGAATAAAAGTAAAAACAAACCAAATACTTGATGAAGTAAAATGGGAAAATTAATCGTTTCATTATCGCCACATGCCCACGGAAATGAGAGCGTGGAGAAGAACATGTACGGAGTAATCATCGCTCTCGTACCTGCCATCCTCGCATCTTTCTATTTCTTCGGCTTGGGTTCAGCAGTCGTTCTGCTCACCTCTGTGGCAGCCTGCGTCTTCTTTGAGTGGGCAATTACAAAATATCTCCTGAAGGAGGAGACCAGCTTGCTCGATGGATCTGCCATCATCACCGGTCTCCTGCTCGGCATGAACTTGCCAAGTAACCTTCCTCTCTGGATCATCATCATCGGTGCCCTGTTTGCCATCGGTGTGGGTAAGATGAGTTTCGGCGGTCTGGGTAACAATCCTTTCAATCCCGCTTTGGTGGGCCGTTGCTTCCTGCTCGTCAGCTTCCCTGCACAGATGACTTCATGGCCAGTGGCAGGGCAGATGCTCAGCTATACCGATGCTACAACTGGTGCTACACCGCTGGCTATCATGAAGACTGCCATCAAGACTGGCGATGCTTCTCTCCTGAATCAGTTGCCTGATTCCATGAGCTTGCTCTTCGGTGCTACTGGCGATACTTTCGGTGCCGGAACTACCGGTGAGGTTTGTGCTTTCGCACTCCTGCTCGGCTTGGCTTACATGCTCTGGAAGAAGGTCATTACCTGGCATATTCCAGTCAGCATCATCGCTACCGTATTCGTTTTCAGCGGTTTGATGCATTTGGCTAATCCAGTTTATGCCAATCCTCTGGCTGTCATCTTCAGTGGTGGTCTGATGCTCGGTGCCATCTTCATGGCTACTGATTACGTTACATCACCAATGACTCACAAGGGTATGCTCATCTACGGTGTCTGCATCGGTCTTCTCACCGTTATCATCCGTAACTGGGGTAGCTATCCAGAAGGTATGTCGTTCGCCATTCTTATCATGAATGCGTTCACACCTCTTATTAACACATACGTTAAACCAAAGCGCTTCGGTGAGAAGCCTGCTAAGAAATAAGGAGGACTGAGACATGCAGAAATTAGAATCATCATTAAAGAACATGGTTTTGGTGCTCGTAGGTGTAGCGCTCGTTGTGGGTGCTGTGCTGGCTTGCATCAACAACCTTACTTCAGGTCCTATAGCCGAGAAGGCTGCCCAGAGTCTGGCTGCCGGTATCAAGAGCGTGATGGGCTCTGAAGATCTCCAGGTGGCTGACCCTGAAGAGGTGAAGCAGGAGTTTGGCGGCAAGGAGTTTACCTTTATCCTCCACAAGTGCTCTGACAAGAGCGGTAAGGAGTTGGGGGCTGCCGTAGAGAGTACTACCGGCGGTTTCGGTGGCGACTTGAAGGTGCTCGTAGGTTTCGATGCCGAGGGCAAGATTATGGGTTATACCATTCTTCAGGCTTCGGAGACTCCGGGTCTGGGTGCCAAGGCAACTACCTGGTTCCAGAAAGACGGAAAGGGTAGCATCATCGGAAAGACTCCAAAGGATGGCGACCTCCACGTAAGCAAGGACGATAAGGGTGGCAATGCAGTAGATGCCATCACCGCATCAACCATTACCAGCCGTGCCTTCCTCAAGGCTATCAATCAGGCTTACGCTGCCTATGCAGGTAAGAGTGTAGATGGCGAGAGCGGTGCATCTAAAGTTGAACATAACGAAAAGAAAGGATAAGCCGATATGAGTAATATGAAAATTTTGATGAACGGACTCATCAAGGAGAACCCTACCTTCGTGTTGCTCCTCGGTATGTGTCCTACCTTGGCAACAACTACCAGTGCCATCAACGGTCTTTCCATGGGATTGGCTACCATGGCAGTATTGGTTTGTACCAACTTTGTGATTTCATGCATCAAGAAGATTACCCCAGATATGGTTCGCATCCCTGTTTTCATCGTCGTGATTGCAGCCTTCGTAACCATCCTTCAGATGCTGATGAGTGCCTATGCTCCTGACAGCATCAACCAGGCTCTGGGTATCTATATCCCATTGATTGTAGTAAACTGTATCATCTTGGGTAGAGCAGAAAGCTTTGCTGCCAAGAACTCACCGATTGCCAGTCTCTTTGATGGTCTCGGCTGCGGTTTGGGTTTCACCCTCGGTTTGACTATCTTGGGTAGTGCCCGTGAGATTCTTGGTGCAGGAAGCGTATTCGGTATCACTCTGTTGCCAGAGACTACCAATATTCTGATGTTCATCCTGCCTCCAGGAGCATTCCTCACATTGGGATACATCATTGCGATATTTAATAAGGTAAAGAAGTAAGCGTAGGCATCGCTTCTGTCAATGAAATAGAATAGAAATTATGGAATATTTATTGATATTTATCTCTGCGATATTCGTCAACAACATCGTCTTGTCGCAGTTTCTCGGTATCTGTCCGTTCCTGGGCGTATCGAAGAAAGTTGATACTGCCATCGGTATGGGTGGTGCCATCGCCTTCGTCTTGACCTTGGCAACCATCATTACCTGGTGTGTTCAGAAGTATGTACTCGATCCGTTCGGATTGCAATATCTCCAGACCCTGGCGTTCATCCTCGTGATTGCCGCCTTGGTTCAGATGGTAGAGATTATTCTCAAGAAGGTTTCTCCTGCACTTTATCAGGCGCTCGGTATCTTCCTGCCTTTGATTACTACCAACTGTGCTGTGCTGGGTGTAGCCATTCTGGTTATTCAGAAGGACTACAATCTCCTGGAGAGTGTGGTTTATGCATTCTCTACAGCCCTCGGCTTTGCCCTGGCTCTCATCGTCTTTGCTGGTATTCGTGAGCAGCAGGCTCTGGTTCGCATTCCTAAGGGTATGCAGGGCGTAGCCATCGTCATGGTTACAGCCGCTCTCCTCAGTCTTGCCTTCATGGGCTTCTCGGGTGTAGATGGAGGCTTGAAGTCATTGTTCGGATTGGAGTAAATCGATATTTAATATTGAATTGAGTCCACTTAAAAAAGCATGATACTAGGCTTTTTTAAGTGGACTTTATTGTTTTTTGGGAGGGCTTTGACCAAATGTGCCCGAGGCTTTGGGCAGTTTTACCCGGAGCTGCCGGTTAAAACTGCTCATGTTTTCGGGCACGTTTGCTCATGTTCCCGGGCTTAAGTGCTTATGTACACGGGTACAAATTGTAACGTACAGAATCAAAATGTCATTATTTGCAGCTTTTCCAGCCTACTAACTTATCCGTTCTATCACCCGTGCCTCGATAGTATATCAGAACGTCATATCGATTGGCGGTTTGAAAGAAGTTTCCTTCTGTGCTTACCGGGTGCGTGCTGCCGTCATCTTTAAGAAAGAGATACTGGTAACTGTAGTAGCCTTGCTTGAGGAACACGGTGGCGTGATAGTAATGCTTCTTCTCATCGTATTCCATGCGATATGCTGGCAGGAAACTGTCGTAGGTCCAGTCTCCGTTCAGATATACTTCTCCTGGCTGTCTTTCGGTTTGCAGAACGAAGTGAACCTGCGCATAGTCACAGGTGAAAGTATTGTCGTTGTTGTCGCTGTTGCGCACGTAAAAGGAGCCTTTGGCACTCTCGTCGTATACATAGCTGGGACGAGGCGTGTCTGGTACTACATATACCTGATATTCTGATCCATCCCATTTTATTTCGTCTATGCCCATGGTCGGATGGTCCATATCCAGCATTTCGAATTTTCGGTACTCGTTTCCTGCATTGAATATCAGATTCCGGTTGTGCTGCCATTGCAGACCGTCAGCACTGATGTAATTTGGCTTGGCATTCCATACGGCATTGTCCCAGCGCCCGTTTTGCAACACTACAGTCTTGATTTGCTGCGAAGGGTTGGTTACTCTCAGATTGCCATACTTCATGTTCAGGCTTACCTGCTGATGCTTCTTGTTGACATCAATATCCGTGTTGGAAGAATATCCGATGGCTACCTGTACTTGCGGATCTACCACCATGAAGCAGGCTGTCAGCATCTTGTTGTCATCACCATCGGCATTATCATCGTACACTGTGAGCTTATAGTTTCCGCTCATGGTGATACGGCAGTTCTCATTGGGGATGGTAAGTTGATAGTGAGTGTAGAGATGGTCAGTGTTGAGCGACTGCTCAATGTTGTCGATGGCCTGCTCGCCATTGAAGCCTCGCAGATAGTCGGCTTCGAAGAGTCCCTCTGATACCTTCCAGTTGGCATCGCAATGTTCTATCTTGTAGGTATAGCGATGGTAGTCGTGGGTCATGTCGTCGAAATCGATGTGGATAGGGAGACCGCCCAGTTGGGTGATAGGCATGGCTTGCCAGTTGGTGCCCGCCACTACTTGCAGGGTGGCGATGCGTGGGTTGAGTATCTCGTGGCGCTGTGCATGAACAGATGATGCGCAGAAAGCGAGAAGCAATATGAGTGATAAATGTATTCTTTGCATATTGATGATTGTTTTCTTAACTTTACTGCAAAGATACTGCAAAATGGGGAGAATACCAAATGTAGGGACAAAAAAAATAACTTGCAGTAGTCATTAAGACTAATTGCAAGCTTCACAAACAATAACTAACCCATAAAAACATTTGGTAGTCGATAGGGGAATCGAACCCCTATGCCAAGATTGAGAATCTTGTATCCTAACCATTAGATGAATCGACCAACGGTGCAGTTTCGAACTCAGCTTGCGGAAGGTGGGGGATTCGAACCCCCGGTACGGTAAACCCGCACGTCAGTTTAGCAAACTGGTGGTTTCAGCCACTCACCCAACCTTCCTGTTGAATTCAGTTTCTGAATCACAAGCATCGTTCTCAAATGCGATTGCAAAGGTACTAAATTTTTTTGGTTCCACCAAATTTTTCCCTTACTTTTTTGTCTAAATGTTTAGAAGATTGCTGGATTCTTGTCTTTCCTGCCTTAGGGCAAAAAAATAACTTGCAGTAGTCATAAAGACTAAATGCAAGCTTACCAACAATAACTAATACATGAAAACACTTTGTAGTCGATAGGGGAATCGAACCCCTATGCCAAGATTGAGAATCTTGTATCCTAACCATTAGATGAATCGACCTTGAAGTCTGTTGATTGTAGTCGATAGGGGAATCGAACCCCTATGCCAAGATTGAGAATCTTGTATCCTAACCATTAGATGAATCGACCTTGTAACAAAAATCTGCATTGGTCTCACAACTTTCGCAGACTTATATCAACATATTTTTAATATTGTAGTCGATAGGGGAATCGAACCCCTATGCCAAGATTGAGAATCTTGTATCCTAACCATTAGATGAATCGACCAACGGTGCAATTTCGAACTCCGCTTGCGGAAGGTGGGGGATTCGAACCCCCGGTACGGTAAACCCGCACGTCAGTTTAGCAAACTGGTGGTTTCAGCCACTCACCCAACCTTCCAATCGGATATTGTTGCCAAATCAACAAGCATCGTTCTCAAATGCGGGTGCAAAGATACTACATTTTTTTTGTTCCACCAAATTTTTCTGCAACTTTTTTCAAGAAAAGTGTATTTTTTCTTATTTTTCTTGCTTTTTGGGGAGATTATGGTAAGTAAACTTCTTTTGTCAACAAAAAAAGAGGCAGATTTACCAATTATTGGAAATCTGCCTCCTGTAGGAAAGGGCCGCTCGATGATGTGATGAAACTCCGAATGTCATAAACATTTGAGAGCTCTCCGCTTTTGTAATCCACCGGCTTTACAGCTTAGTTGACATGTCAGTTTATGTGGCCCGCCATAGGCAAGAGAAGTCTTCTCGGTTTCATAAGTGTAATTTGATGAGTATCCCGATCGAACCGACACGACCCTTATATCTTTGTCGGATAGACATAGCATGGGCTATCATCTACCGATAGAAGTCTTTGGGTTTTCTCTACTGCAAAGATAATGCAATCTTTTGAAACTACCAAATCTTTGAGCCGATTTTTTCGAAAAATCTTCTTTCTCTCAAATCAGGACTCCTTTTTCTTCAATTCTTCGTATATTTCCTCGAAATGTTTTCTCAGTTCTGCCTTGTTGTCGATGATATTGCGCAGTTCCTTCAGCGCTTTCTCATTCGGCGAATTGGGTATCCATAACTTGATGTAGCCATTTCGGGAATATTTCTCGTCCATGTGGTCAGAGAATCGCTTCCATTGTTCCTCCTTGTCTTTTTCCGGATAGTTTTCCTTGCCGTATTCGATGGCACGAAGGAATATCTCGTGTACATCGATGTCGCGGTCGGCTTCGGCTACTATCTTTCCATAGATGCTTCGGGGCTGTCTACTGGAGGAGGCGCGGTGGTCTTCCACGGCTTCCTTCATAATCTTGATTTGTTCTGCGTTGAACCAGCGTTTCAACCGGGCATCTGCCTGGAGTATCTTGCCACTGGTGATGTGGTGGATGGCTCTAGGGCCGCTCATGCCCAGGTCGTGGTAGGCGGCAACGATATAAACCATGTCGATGTCGGCACCTGTTACAGGTACGAGTTTCAGGGCGTTTCTGATAACACGGGTCACGTGGCGCAATCCGTGGCTCTCGCCAAACTCTGTATATTTGGGCAGAATTTGTGTTTCCACAAACTGCATGATTTCCAGATTTACTTGTTGCCTCATATTCTTTACCTTTTATTATATATAATGTACGCGCGTACATTATTATTTATGTGTTATAATCAATTCATCATTCCTATGATGATGAAGGTGGATATGATGCCGAAGGCGAAGATGTTGAGAGCTGTATAGCCCAGCACCTTGTTCAGCATTCTGCCTTCTCCTATCTTTTTCATCTTGGCGAAAGTTCTGTTGTGCTGTACGAGACATACAGCAGCGAAAGGCAAAAACTTAGAATCTGCATCGTAGGCAAGTGCACCGTAGATGTTGATTCCTATCATGATAAGGATGCCGATGTTACCCAGGGCACAGTAGAGACGCTCGCCGTTTTTCTTGCCGATGTGAACAATCAGGGTTTTCTTGCCGGCTTTGATATCATTGTCGTGGTCTCGATAGTTGTTCAGAATGAGCAGCGTATCTACTACCAGTCCGCAGGCGATGGAAGTCAGTATGGCTTCTGCTGATACAGTCTGCATTTCTTCTGGCATTACCAGATAATAGGTGCAGCAGACTGGCACGATGCCGAAAAAGAGAAGTACCAGCAGGTCGCCCAATCCCAGATAGCTCAGCTTGGTGGTGTAGAGGAAACAGAAGAGGACGCAGCAGATACCCACGATGATCATCTCCTTTCCGCCGTAAAAGGCGAGGGGCAAACCGATGATACAGCCTAGAAGGGTAGTGATGATGATTCCCCATTTCATGGCTTTCATGGTAATCCAGCCTTCTGCGCAGGCTCGCTTCGGTCCCAGTCGGGTTTCATCGTCGTTGCCATGCTTGAAATCGAAGAAGTCGTTCACGAAGTTGGAGTCTATCTGCATTACCCAAGCAAAGAGCAGGCAGAGCAGGGCAGGAACCCATTGGCAGTTGGCACTTGAATCCTTGTATGCCAGGGCTGTGCCTAGCATCACTGGCACTGCCGCAGCCGACAATGTCTTGGGGCGGGCGGCGAGAAACCAGGCTTTTAGTGAATTTGTCTTTACCATCATATTTTTTGCTTTAAAATTAATAGGAGCGAGGTGTCGTCCCCGCTCCTAATCATTATGTTTTGTAAAAGTCGCTTCTTGCTTAGTTGAAGAAGTTCCAGCTTACACCCATTCTGAATATACGTTCGTTCATCGGATAATGTGGGGTAAAGAAGTAGTTCTTGTCACCCTGACCTGCATTCAGGTGGCTCATCATCACGAAGAAGCGGGTGTGCTTGATGTGTACGTTGGCGTAGGCATTGACGATAGGGTAGTTGCCCACCTTCACGTTCTTGTCGCCATTGCCCTGTACGGTGTATTGTCCTATATAAGGAGAATAGTCGGGTGCCTCGTAGCTTGTGAAGTATCTGGCATCTGCACCCAGCTCGATGTTGAGCACCTTCACCACCTTGAACTTGATGAACAGGTTGGTGTATACATTGAGGTCTGGCACAGGCAGGGCGCTCTTGCTGCTGGTATGCTGGTAGGTAATCATGTTCTGCCAGTTGAAGATGCCAAACTGGAAGTCCTGCTGCAGTTGTGCTGTGAGCAGGTTAATGGCATCGCCGCTTTGCATCGGAGTCACCGTTACACCCGTTCGCAGTCCGTTTTCCGTGATGTTATACTGCTGCGAGAAGTAGGTGTAGTTCTTGATTTCATCCACGGCCACTCGCAGGGTGGTATTGGTCTTTCCGAATCTCAGGGTACCCATGATGCGGGTATGGATAATCTTGCTCAAGTCGTTGTCCCACCAGAGATGGCGGGCGTGATACTTGCGATAGTAGAACGTTGGATTTTCGTGGTGGATGAAGGCATCACCCCTCACCTGTACGGTATCTCCCAGGAATGGCAGGTTGATATCCACATTGCCGTCTACTGCGAAGGTTCCGGCGTCTACTCCGGTCAATCCCACTTCGCCTACTACATTATAGTGAAGGGTCTTTCCCTGGGTCTTGCTCAGCTGTCCGCCCACGCTCAGCGCATGTTCGTTGTATTTGGTGAATCCGCCTTCCATGTCTGGCAATTCATAATGTCGGAGGTCATAGCTGGCGAAAGCCTTCAAGCCAGCCTTAGCCCATTTGCTGAATCCTTCGAGCGTTCCCATCGCAATGGTGTTCTTGATACGCCAGTGCTTGGTCTGGTCGTAGATGGAATCGCCAGTAAATTTGCCGGCATCGTAATACTCCTTGAGATAGTAATCCTGTGGAGTCTGGTATGCCTGGTAAATACGTTTGTAATTATCAAACTGAACGGTATGGATGAAGCTGGTTACAGGCACATATTCAGACTTGTAGAAGAGAGAGTCTTGTGACTTTTTCTTCTCCAGGGCAAGAAGACTGTCGGCAGCCGCTTTTCCGTTTACGGCAATGCGGGTGCTGTCGCTCTTGAAATCCTTTCCTGTTCCGAAAGCCAAGTCTTTCTCGTTCTTCTTATCTTCTTTGGCTGGTTCATTTCCGGCGATTTTCGCATTGTCAGGGCGTCCTGAGAATTTCTTCTGATTTTTCTCGAAGGCTTTCTCGTCAAACTCCTTTCCCTGCTCTTTCGCTTTCTTGCGAGCTTCATCCTTCGCTTCCTCTGCAGCGTTCTCCTTGGCAGAAGCCATGGCGAACTTCTTGGCTTTTATCTCTTCCTCCGTCATCTTCACTTTGCGGCTGAATCCCACGTTGTAGCGATGGGTGAAGAAGATGTGCTGGTTGTCGTTACGATTCCAGTTCTGCTGCAAGACGGTAGGGATTTCGTTCGAAGCATAATTGTCTGTAAACAGCTCTGGATGCTTGATGTAGTCATCGTTGGTAATACCTCCGTTTTCGGTCACCTTCTGGTGGTTCGTACTGAAGAGGATATGCGCCTGGTAGCGGTCGCCCAGATAGAAAGTCCACATGGTGTATTTGAAGTGGGCGGTGCTTTGGGCATCGTAGAATCCGCGGCCATATTTGTAGTCGAATCTGAATCCGCCACCCAGTTGCTTGTTGGCATTTACGGCAAACACAGCTCTGAAGTCATCCTCACCATTGGTTCTGTTACCACAGCTGTTGAGCGTGATATTGGTGATTGGTGAGTAGGTGTTGGTGAAGTGGAAGTCGCTCACGGGGGTGACGATGTTGTCGTATGGTTCCGTGAACATAAAGTTGCCCTGCGTATTGCGGCGGTCGATGAAGATACGGTTGATGCGGGCGGTACCCATGTTGCCCAGGGTATTGTATTCTCCACGCAATCCTTCAGTGAAGGTGGTGTTCTGATACATTGCCTGCAGGGTGTCAACCACGGCTGCTTTGATATCGCCGAATCTCTCGTCCACAGTCCATACCCTGATGCCCTTCGGGATTTCCTTGTCCGAACCCAGTGAGTCGGTGTTTACCTTGTTGCCGGTAATGGGGCGGAACTGCGAATCTTCGTTATAGTTAAAATCGCTTTGTGCCGCAACCGGGAGGGTCGCAGCACAAACTAAGAGTGATGAGAATAGTATTTTCTTCATTTAAATCTTGATTCTTGATGATAGAAACGCTGGTTTTGAGCCATGCGTCTATTTCTTGAATAATCGGATGCAGACTTCGGCTATCTTCATGATGACGCCGATGATGAGCAGGATGTTGGCGATGGTGTGGTCGTCCATCTGGGTCCAGAGGATGACACCCACTACGGCAAACAGCATGAAGCCGATGTTGAGCCAATTGCGCACTGCCAGCATGTTGCTTTTGTCAGCGTATTCCAATCGGCGATGGCGGCGATGCTCCGGACGCACGGCATAGCTGGTTTGTGGCTGTGCGGTGGTCTCGGTAGTTTCCTTGTTTTCTGTATTCTTGATATCCATGATAAATGGTTTGATGATTTCTTACTATATGTTTATTGTTTTACCAATTATATTTATTGCTTTGCCTTATATTTATTGCTTTACCAATGCAGTCAGATCATTGAAAATCTGGTCCTTGCGGTCGATGGTGAGTCGGCGGAACTTACCGAATATCTTGGCAAGGTTTGTCTTTTTCTTGTTAAGGGCATATTTGTCGGTAATCACTTCCTCGGCAGGAGCCTTGAATCCGGTGCTTCTGTCCTCCTCGTAAATATAGTAGAGGCGCTCAAGGGTCAGCGTGAGATGATTGTCCTTGATAGAAGCCACGAGGTTGTACTTGAACTCTGTGCGGTCGAGCGAGATGAAAGAGTTGCTGAATACCAGCCATTCGTCCATGGTGTTGGCGATGATGTGCTGGTCTTTGTTCACCAGTGCCATTCTGCTCTTGATGTTGTTCTCGCCCTGAGTCAGTTCGCTCATGTATTGGTAAACGATGTTGTAGATTTCGTCAGCGCTCTTTCCGTTGGCATCAGTATCGAGTGTAAACTCCACCTTTCCTTCTGCATTGATGGTAACGGCACCATCCAGGTATTTCGCTTCTGTCTTGATGACGACGCCTTGAGCGTTTTTCTCTACTTTCTTCACCTCTGCTTTCTTGGGTTCGGCAGTAGGAATCGCCCAACCGGAAGTGGTCTTGGTCTGCTGGCTCTGGGTCTTGTTGGCTTCCGCCTTCGTTTTAGCAGCTTCTGCCTTCACTTTCTCTGCCTCAGCCTTGATTTTCTCAGCTTCTGCTTTCATTTTCTCAGCTTCCGCCTTTGTCTTGGCAGCCTCAGCTTGTAGCTTGGCAGCCTCAAGAGCCTTCTTGGCTTCCTCCAAATCCTTTTGTGCTTTCTCCAGCTGTTGCTGCGGTGTCAGCACTGTCTGTGCCTGCATCGTCAGGGCAGGGAGCAACACGAGTATCGAGATGAATAACTTTTTCATTTTCCGAATATTTTATGTTCTGTTTTTACAACCTACAAAGTTATTGAAAATTCTGCGAATATCCTATTATTATAACATATATTTATAAATTCTTTCGCAAAGTTAACATTGGTAAATAGTATGGGGGCTTGCTGAAGGAGAAAAATCGGGAAAAGAAATCGGATTGTAGAGTGAGGAGAAGTGCTATTAAAAACTTTAATAAGACGTCGGAAACTGTTACGAAAGATTACGATAGTATAAGAAAACTTAAAAAAGCATAGAAAAGAGATAGGTTTCCACCCCAAAATGGGGGTAATGATTCCGCTCGAATCATTTTTTTTAGTAACTTTGCAGAAAAATAAAAATAATGATTTTAAAAGAAAGGAACAAGATTATATGCCGTTAAGATTACCGGATAAGCTGCCAGCAATTGAATTGCTGAAGCATGAGAATATCTTCGTGATGGATGAGAGCCGTGCGCACAGTCAGGAAATCAGACCTCTGAAAATCTGTGTACTCAATCTCATGCCACTTAAGATTACCACCGAGACCGACTTGGTGCGTTTACTCTCCAACACCCCGTTGCAGTTGGAGGTGTGTTTCATGAAGCTCAAGAGTCATACTCCCAAGAATACGCCTATTGAGCACATGATGATGTTCTATAAGGATTTCCACGAGCTTTCTAAGCAGAAGTTCGATGGCATGATTGTAACAGGTGCACCTATCGAGACAATGGAGTATGAGGATGTGCAGTATTGGGAAGAAATCACTGAGATATTCGACTGGGCCCGTACCCATGTTACCTCTACGCTCTATATCTGCTGGGGTGCGCAGGCAGGACTCTATCACTTCTATGGAGTTCCTAAGTATCAGTTGGACAAGAAGATGTTCGGCATCTTCCCTCAGAAACCGTTGGATCCGTCGCAGCCTATCTTCAGAGGCTTTGATGACATCTTCTATATGCCGCATAGCCGCCATACCGAGGTGCGCCGCGAGGACATAGAGAAAGTGCCTGGACTCGACATCATCGCTGAGTCGCCGGAAAGTGGCGTGAGTATCGTGATGGCAAGGGGAGGAAGAGAGTTCTTCGTTACCGGACATCTGGAGTATGCGCCTAACACCCTGGACAAGGAGTACAAGCGCGACATGGGCAAGCGCGACGATGTGGAACTGCCGAAGAATTACTATTATAACGACGACCCTAATGAGGCACCGTTGGTAACCTGGCGTGCTCATGCCAACCTCTTCTATAGCAACTGGATTAACTATTACGTTTACCAGGAGACTCCTTACAACATTGATGATATCAAGTAAGTTGGGAGTGAGAAGTTAGGAGTTAGAAGTTTTACGCTGAGCGTTATTGCCCAGATAAAGAAGTTTTTAAATTATGGAACAAGAAAAAGACAACAAGGTTTCCCCAAGAAAGCTAGAGCTTCTGGCCCCAGCTAAAAATTTGGAGTGTGGCATTGCCGCCATTGATCATGGTGCCGATGCCGTGTATATTGGCGCACCGAAGTTTGGAGCTAGAGCTGCTGCGGGCAACTCACTTGATGATATCAAGCAGCTCTGCGAGTATGCCCATCAGTTTGGTGCCAAGGTTCATGTCACGGTGAATACCATCATCTATGATAATGAGATGAAGGATACACTTGAGATGATTGCCGAGCTCGACCGTATCGGTGTGGATGCACTGCTGCTGCAGGATATGGGCGTGCTTTGGGAGACGAGAGCCGGTAAGCTGTGGCATCGCCATCTGCATTCCAGTACGCAATGTGACGCTCGTTCTGCCGACAAGGTAGCTTGGTTGCATCATATTGGCTTCTCTAGAGTGGTCTTGGCTCGTGAACTTTCGTTAGACGAAATTCGAGCCATCCACGAGAAGGTGCCTTATGTGGAGTTGGAAGCATTCGTGCATGGTGCGCTTTGCGTGAGCTATTCGGGTGTGTGCTATGCATCCGAGAAATGCTTTGCCCGTTCGGCAAACCGCGGAGAGTGTGCTCAGTTCTGCCGCATGAAGTTCAATCTCGTAGATTCAGATAATCAGGAGATTGAACATCAGCGTCATCTGCTTTCGCTCAAGGATCTCTGCCAGATAGACCACGTGAAGGATCTTGCCGATGCAGGCGTCTGCTCGTTTAAGATTGAAGGTAGACTGAAGGATGTGAACTACGTGAAGAACGTGGTGGCTGCCTATAGCCAGAAACTTGATGAGATAGTGGCTTCCAGCAATGGCAAATACATCAGAGCATCCATGGGTGAAACGGCTTACAATTTCCAGCCAAATCTGAAGAAAACCTTCAACCGTGGATATACCAATTATTTTCTCAATGGCCGACAGCCCGACATCGCATCTTTTGATACACCTAAGGCAATGGGTGAGTTTGTGGGCAAGGTGAAGGAGATTCGTGGCACCCAGTCGTTCAATGTTGCCACTGTTGCCAGCTTTGCCAATGGCGATGGCCTCTGCTTCATCAATGACGAAGGCGAATTGGAGGGCTTCCGTGTGAATCGAGTGGAGGGCAACCGCCTCTTCCCGCTTCGCATGCCAGAGAACCTGCGTCCGGGCATGGCACTGTATCGCAACAACGACCAGGCTTTCGAGAATATTCTTGCCAGGAAGACTGCCAGCCGCAAGATTCCTGTAATCTTGGATGTGCAAGGCATCTATGAGAATCCTTCTGTGGACCAGCCTTCAGGTATCCTGGTTACAGCCAAGGCAATGATGACTACTCCATATCTCAAGTCTACAGATCTTTCTTCGGTTGCTGCCATTACCCGAGAATTGGGCGAGGTGTTCTATGAGATGCCTTTGGAGGAGGCGAAGCGCCCTCAGGGTGATAACATCAGAATGCAGCTCAGCAAGTTGGGTACTACGCGCTATGAGTGCAAGGGTGTTTCCCTGCAAGGCATTGAGGACTATTTCGTTCCCAACAGCGTGCTTTCTGCCATCCGCCGTGAATTGGTAGAGAAGATGAATGAAAAGATAGAAGAGATAGTAGATGCTCCTTTGCAGAATGGATTCATGGAAGAACTGATGAGTTCGCCTTACCTGCTTGATCTTCCTGGTGAGGTGGAGATGAAACCTGAGGAGTTTGTATGGCAGCCAGCTTATGGCAAGTGGAAGTATCTCTATAATGTGGCAAACTATGCTGCGGTGGATTTTTATCGCATTCACGGTTTAGACCCAGTGACACAGGCATTTGAGCTGGGTGTGAAACGACCTTTGGAATGGGATTCGAAAAATGAGGAAGAATATCAGGCTGCAGTGAAGACCGACCGTATGAAGTTCGAGGCGATGAAGGCTGCTGGTGTCAACAAGAAGGTGATTACCGATGCCAAGGGCGAGTCGCTCCTGATGCAGTGTCGCCATTGCATCCGCTATTCCTTGGGCTACTGTGTAAAGCGAGGCGGCAAGAAGCCTCAGTGGAAGGAACCGCTCTATCTGGAGTTGGGTGACGGCAGAAGATTCCGACTGGAATTCAACTGCACCGAATGCCAGATGAATGTATATAGCATTTAACGGACTAGGAAGATATGTTGAAGAGAAAAACGACGATATGGCAGGTTATGTTGCTGGGCATCCTACTGATGCTCAGCAGCTGCTACCATCGCCATAACTCTCATCAGCAACATGCGGCGATGGTGGAGTATAGCGACAGACAGCTCGACTCCATTTCGTTCTCTACTACCCATCATTATACCAACAAGTATAATTTCCTGGTGTTCAAGGATTCCCTTGAGTTGATGCGCCAGCAGCCTGAGGAGTATATCAGCGGCTTGAAGGTGGATACATTTGCCGTGAAGAAGAACCATCTGCTGGTGGTTACGGATATCCGGATGGTTCCGCAGGATAGCATCGACTCAGTGTGGGTGCAACTTGCCACGGAAAATAATGACTTTGGATGGGTAAGGGAATCTAAACTGCTGCGTAGGGTAGTACCAGACGACCCGATTTCTGAGTTCATCATGACCTTCAGTAATGTGCATCTGCTCATCTTCCTGGTAGTAATCGTAGTTATTACGATGGCTTACCTGGTGCGCAAGGTGTTCCACAGCAATGGCAAGATAGTTCATTTCAACGACATAGACTCTCCTTATCCGGTGACGCTGGTGCTCCTGGTGAGTATCTCGGCAGCCTTCTATGGTTGGATTCAGAGTTTTGAGCCCGAGATGTGGCGACATTTCTATTTCCATCCGTCGCTCAATCCTTTTGCCGTTCCTCATCTGCTGGGTGTATTCCTGGCTTTGGTTTGGGCGGTATTGATTGTAGCTTTGGCTTGTGTGGATGAGGTGTATCATCGCCTTACTTTTGGTGAGGGTTTGCTTTATCTGGGAGGACTGGCTGGAGTGTGTGCTCTCGATTACATCATCTTCAGTGTATTGTCCTTATATTATATAGGATATGTCTTGCTCATTGCCTATATTTATTTTGCCATCAAGGCTTATCGCCGGAAATAATGCGATGGTGTGGTTTGAAGGAAGAAGATAAAATAAATCCCAGCCGGAATGATTCGGCTGGGATTTATTCATTGTATATATCGTTTAGATAAAACTGATATCCTTGTTTTATTCTGTCTGGTCGTATCCATCAGAAATCTTCTTGCCCAATGCCAGGGCAGCAACAACTTCTGCTCCCATCTGTTGGAGTTTCTCTGCAAAACGGGTTATGCTGCCACCAGAAGCGATGATGTCGTCGAAGAGGAGAACTTTCTTGCCCCGGAAGAACGACTCGTCGATGTGGAGTGTATCCACCTCGTCGCCATCCTCATCCGCCGTAGATGAAAAACTGAAGGCAGGATAGGCATTCTCCATACCCGTTTGGGTGCAGACCTGCTCACTGAATAGCTTGAAGCGGCGCTCTGTATGCTGGCGCAGCGATGCAGGAATACATGCGAAGGTAAGAGAAGACGCTGTTTCTCCGAACGACTTCTTTATGAAGTCGGTCACCAGGTCGATGGCTTTGCCAACGGCTTGCTGATGGTCGATTTCGGTAGTTAGTTCCGAATTACCTTTGAAGTTGACAATAAGGTCACGCTTTTCCCATTCTTCTGCAGAAAGCTCGAAGGTACCAAAGGCACTGAAGGCTGCATAATCAACCAGCCACTTGTAGTGGATGCCATTGTTAAGACATGGCCATGATGCGATTTTTGTGTTAATTTCTTCCATAGACCAAGATGAATAATATATTTGAAATTCAATTAATGGGTACAAAAATAGAAATATTTTTTTTATTAAGAGAATGTTTTTGGGATTTTTTCATGTTTTCACGATATTTTGGTGGTTTTTGCTTTGTGTTTAACAAATTTTCTATTAACTTTGCAGCCGAAAAGAATAATATTTGGTGCCTTTCCAGCGTCGGTTGGATGGCAAATTACAAAAAAAAGATTTAAACACAATGACGAGAAAAACAAAAATGCACGAGTTTCGCGACTACATCATCATTGCTCTTGCCATGATAGAAGGTAGTATCGGACTCAACATCTTCCTGATTCCGAACCATATCACGATGGGTGGAGTGGGAGGTATTTCCTCTATTGTCTGTTGGGGCTTCGGTATACCGGCCTCTGTCACTTATTTGGTACTCAACGTGTTTCTGCTGCTCATCGCTTTCCGTATTCTGGGGTGGAAATTCTGTGCCAAGACCATCTATGGCGTGGCTATCTTTGCGGCGGCTACGCGATTCATTGAGACGCACACCGTGGGTATGACCCCGCTGCTGCACGACCAGCCTTTCATGGCTACAGTAATCGGTTCCTTCTTCATGGGCAGCAGTGCCGGATTGGGATTGGGATGCAATGGATCGACGGGAGGTAGCGATACGGTGGCTGCCATGATCAATAAGTATTATAACATCTCTTTGGGACATGCCATCATGGTGTGCGATTTGCTTATTATCACCAGTTCCTATCTGGTGCTCCGTTCGTGGGAGATGGTGATTTATGGCTACGTCTGCCTCTTCGTGATGTCTATCACTGTAGATCATGTGGTAAATGCCTTGCGCCGTTCGGTTCAGTTCTTTATCATTTCTGATAAATACCTGGAGTTGAGTGCTGCTATCAATACGGCTGCCGACCGTGGCTGTACGGTGATGGATGGTCATGGTTGCTATAGCGGAAAGGATGTTCACATGCTCTTCGTGCTGGCAAGACAGCGTGAGTCGCAGAAGATATTTCGTCTGATAGATGAGATTGACCCTACTGCCTTTGTGAGCCAGAGTTCAGTAATCGGTGTCTATGGTGAGGGCTTTGACAGATTTAAGGTAAGCAAGAAGAAAACTTCTCTGCCTAAGATATAGAACTTTCTTCGAAACGAATGTTCTATTCAGCTACGCCGGACTTCCATTCGCCATTGGCGGATGCAAGTCCGGCGTCGTCGTATGTATATCCGCCATTGGCGGATAGAACTTTTATCTTAGGGATTAATCCTTTTTGATCTCGATTAATCCTAATTCATATTTCGGTTAATCCTTATAATCCACCTTGATGACAATCACTCTGATGTCCTGATTGTCGGTATCGTTGGCAATCTTGGCGATATGCCAGTCGCCAGGGAAGAAGATGAAGAACTTGTCGGGGGTGCTGTCGTAGAAGCGGGCACGCGACTTGTCGTAATCGTAGTGGATAACGTCTGGGCGATACTTGCAATTAGGCTTGCTGGTAAGATGGTCGATGACGCCGAAACGCTCCACGCCCTTTACCACATACTGGAAGTCGATGTGGTGGTAATGGCTTTCGCTGCCGCGCTTCTCCAATGGGTCGTTCTTGCTGTCCTCAACGCTGATGGTGAGGTTGGAGCCTGGAATAGGGTGCTTGCCGCCAGGGATGGCGAGCAGGTCGGTCTTGGCGATGAAGTCGAAGAGTGCCTTCCATTGTTCCGGGTTCTTCTGATATTGCAGGTAGAAATCCACCAGGTTTACGCTGCTGTGGGCATCAGCCTTCTTGAAGCCGTTGCGCCACTTTCCTTTCTTGTACCATTTCTGTGCAGCCTTCACCAATTTCGGGTCGTTGCTGTAGTCTTGTGTATAGACTCCTTCTTGCTTTGCGTCCTTGCAGCATGCATCTGCATTCTTCTTGCAGCAGTTGCTTTCTGCCTTCTTGCATTGTGCACTTGCCGTGAAGGCTGGAGCCATGGCAAGTGCTGCCATGAGTGATAAGCTCATCAATCTCATTTTCTTCATTTTTCTGATAGTTTTGATTTGTCTGTATTCTGTGAAATTTCGCAAGTGGTTAGAGAAGCTAAGCCACTTGCGAAATCTGATTATCTTGTTGTTTCTATTTCTTTCTTTCCGTCTCCTTGATGAATCCATGACGGAAGGCATAAAGGAGTTCTTCGAGGTCTTCAATCTGCTTGCGAAGTTCATGCCCTATGTCGGTATCGGCTACAAGCATGCGGCGGTTTGACATCTCCACGATTTGGGTGGTACTCTTGATGTCGGTGCCACGCTTGATGGCGTCTTCGGCACTGGTGAATGGCTCGTGCTGAACCAGTTGGAAACCGCGTGAGTGATAAACCAGGGTATAGCCGGCAATGCCCGTCTCGTTGTGGTAGGCCTTGGAGAAACCGCCGTCGATGACCATCAGCTTACCATTTGCCTTGATAGGATTCTCGCCCTTCAGGGTGCGCACTGGCACGTGACCGTTGATGATGTGGCGGTTTTCGCCGCCAAGTCCGAAGGCATCCATGATGTGGTCTATCACCTCTTCGTTGTCGCGCAACTTGAAGTAGTAGCCTTTCTCCTCCTTATGGGTCTCCTTGTCGGCGATGAAATAGCGCTCGAAGGTAGCCATCTTGCTCTTGTCGAAGAGTGGACTGTCAGGGCCGCACCACAGATAGATGAAGTAGTCGATGGCGTATTCTTGCTCGTTAGGGTCGCTGTCTTGCTGGAAGGCGGTGCGAATCTGCATGCCTGTATGGTGCATCAGCTCCTTTCCGCTATATTTCTGTCCTGGATAGATTTCCACCTCTTTTAATGTGCCGTCTTCGTTGAGTGGGCAAGATGCGTGGAAGAGCAGGTTGTTGTTGAAGATGGCATACATGCAGCCATGCTGAAGCATCACGCGGATATGTTTGTGCAGTTTTTCGCAAACCTTGAAGGAGTGGTGCAGTTTCTGCATCAGCAGTTCTTCCTCCGGGCTCAGCCTGTTAGGCTGTTTCGGGTCGATAGTAGGGAAGTTGCAGGAAGTCATCTCATATTCCTTTCCGTCCACCATCACTGTTCCCTTCTCGAAGTTTACCTGTTCGAAGAGTCGGCGTCCCTCCATCTTCCATTCCGGGTGTTTCTGGAAGAGTTGACTTTCTATCTTAAACTGGATTACGGCGATGGCCTTGTGCATCAAGGAGGTGAGTCGCTGTGTCTTCTCGTCCATGGCAGCAGCACCGCCCGTCATCTTAGGCTTGAACTCCTCGCAAGGGTCGTCGCCGTAGGTGTCCATCGCAAAAGTGGCTAGCGGGATGAGGTTGATGCCGTATCCTTCTTCCAGGGTAGCCAAGTTGGCATAGCGCAGCGAGAGGCGGATAACGTTGCAGATGCAGGCATCGTTGCCGGCAGCAGCTCCCATCCAGAGCACGTCGTGGTTACCCCACTGCATGTCCCAGCTGTGATAGCGGCGCATCTTGTCGAGGATGATATGTGCGCCTGGACCACGGTCGTAGATGTCGCCCAAGATATGGAGCTGGTCGATGGCGAGTCGCTGGATGACGTTAGCGATGGCTACAATGAAGTCGTCGGCACGCCCAGTGCTGATGATGGTATCCACGATGACGTTGACGTAAGCCGCCTTGTCATGGTCTTCGGTATGCTCATGCAGGAGTTCCTGGATGATGTAGGAAAAATCACATGGCAACGACTTGCGCACCTTGGAACGGGTGTATTTGCTCGATACATCACGGCATACAGCCACCAGCTGGTGCAGGGTGATGTGATACCAGTCGTTAATGTCAGCTTCTCGCTGTTTCACCTGTTCCAGCATCTGTTCCGGATAATAGATGAGCGTGCAGAGCTCACGCTTATCCTGTTCGCGCAGTGTGTTGCCGAAGAGTTCGTTCACTTTGCGCTTGATGTTTCCTGATGCATTCTTCAATACGTGG
Organism: Segatella copri; assembly: GCF_019249655.2. NCBI lineage: Bacteria > Pseudomonadati > Bacteroidota > Bacteroidia > Bacteroidales > Prevotellaceae > Segatella > Segatella copri. Next base: position 2,581,973 of record NZ_CP137557.1, on the reverse strand, counting down.
AGGAAAGCCTCATACTCTCCGTGGATGTCGGCAAGGAAATGTTCCGTGCCCTTCGGGAGGTTGAGAATGGCTTGCAGGTTGATGATCTCCGTGCTCGCCTCAGCCACCGTAGGAAACGACTGGGCCAGGAGCTGCAAGTATCGCATGTCATGATTTATGTCATAATGTTTTGCTACCATAAAATCTTTTTTGCGTTTAGTTGATAATTATATTCGAGATATTTCAAGTGCAAAGTTACAGCTAATTCTTGAAAATAAAGAATTTGTCGAGATATTTTTTCGATTTTATTTTGTAGTTTCATATTTTTGCAGTACTTTTGCATCCGTAACTAGATTCTAGTTAATTAGAATATCAACTTTTCAATAAAGCTAACGATAATGAAACAGACAATTTTGGTAACAGGCGGTACAGGCTTCATCGGTAGCCATACCACAGTAGAGTTGCAGCAGGCTGGCTACAACGTAGTAATCGTAGATGACCTCTCTAACTCTAAGATCGAGGTACTCGACGGTATTGAGAAAATCACAGGCATTCGCCCTGCTTTCGAGCAGGTAGACTTGCGCGACAAGGCTGCAACGGAGGCCGTGTTCAAGAAGTATCCAGCTATCGAGGGTATCATCCACTTTGCTGCCAGCAAGGCTGTGGGCGAGAGCGTGCAGAAGCCTTTGCTCTACTACCGCAACAACTTGGTTTCGCTCATCAATCTGCTTGAGCTCATGCCACAGTATAATGTAAAGGGTATCATCTTCTCTTCTTCCTGCACCGTTTACGGTCAGCCAAAGCCGGAGAACCTGCCTGTTACTGAGGATGCTCCTCACCAGAAGGCTACTTCTCCATACGGTAACACCAAGGAAATTAACGAGCAGATCATTGCCGACTATATCCATAGTGGCGCTAATATCAAGAGTATTGTGTTGAGATACTTCAATCCAATCGGTGCCCATCCATCTGCAGAAATCGGTGAGTTGCCTAATGGTGTGCCAAACAACTTGATTCCTTACGTAACACAGACAGCCATGGGCATCCGCAAGGAGCTTACCATCTTCGGTAACGACTATGATACTCCTGACGGAACCTGCATCCGCGACTACATCTATGTAGTTGACCTTGCCAAGGCTCACGTTTGCGCTATGGCCCGTGTGCTCGACAAGGAGACTGAGCCAATTGAGTACTTCAACATTGGTACCGGTAAAGGTAACTCAACTCTCGAAATCGTAGAGACCTTCGAAAAGGCTACTGGCGTAAAGCTGAACTGGAAGTATGGTCCTCGTCGTGAGGGTGATATCGAGAAGATCTGGGGCGACTGCACCAAGGCTAACAAGGTGCTCGGCTGGAAGGCTGAGTCTAACCTTTCTGACGTGCTTGCATCTGCCTGGAAGTGGCAGGAGAAGCTCCGTGCTGACGGAATCATGTAAGTTATAGATTAAATATTCTTAAAAAGAAGGAACTTTCTGCCGAAAAAGGTGGTGGGTTCCTTCTTTTTTTATATCTTTGCAAAAAGTATTTTAACGAAATTTGCAACGATATGAAGAAAACTCTATTTACCATCATAACTGTTGCGGGTATGATGCTCGCAATGCCAGCAAATACCATGGCTGCCAATAGTGCCGTGGAGCTGATTGATTTGGATGTGCAGGACATCACGCTGACCTATGGTAACGGTGTGATGCACATTACCGGTGCCAACAACCAGGTGGTTACTATCTATAATCTGGCTGGCATCGCAGTGAAATCGTTTAGAGTGGATGGTGTTGACAAGCGCATCGGTCTTGCTTTGCCTGATGGCGTATATATTATTAAGGTGGGACCATCGTTTACTCGCAAGATTACTGTAAGACGATAGTTACAGCGTCTGTTGAAGGTGCTTTTCTGAGGCATCTTGGACGTACTCCCTTCAAATAGTGATATGTCAGTGAGACTCTTAAAGTTTATTCCTGCGTTGCTGTGTCTGGCTTTGCTATCATGCCAGGAGCATGAGCCGAATAGCAATGTAGGACTATCGTTAGAATACTACCAGGAAATGCGTAATCCGAACTATGCCATCAACTCGCAGGTGATTAGGGAGCTGATGGATAGCTTGATGCGCAATGATGGCGGCACAACCGTGGCTGACCAGCATACCAAGAGATATTACCGCAAAAAAGGGGGCTTCCTTTGGATTGACAGGCATGGTGTGGATCATCGTGCCGACACCTTGCTAGCTTATCTTCAGCGGGTGGGGGACATGGGGCTCAATCCGAAGCATTTCTTTGTGAAAAACATAGAGAATGACCTGCTTCGACTCCGTGAACTGCAATTGGGCGAGGGTATGGAGGATATTAACCATGTGCTTGCCAGATTGGAATACCGACTCACCAAGTCGTATCTGCGCTATGCAGGTGGACAGCGATTTGGCTATGTCAATCCTTCTTTTGTGCTCAATCGTCTCGACAGCATCGATCCCAATCCATACGATTCCATCAAGCGCCCCGTAAGGTATCGAGGACTCTATGATGTGAAGATCGATCATGCCAATGATCATTTCTATCTTCTTGCTTTACAGCAGATTGTAAAGAGTGGTAAAAGTGACGGTGCAGGGGATAATCAGAACGCTGCATCCAATTCCTTGACTGCTTTTCTGCATGATGTGCAACCCAAGTCTGCGTTTTATGAGCAGTTGGCTAAGAAGTTACAGACACCGGGATTGGACAAGGCGATGAGGATTAAGATTCTGGTGAATATGGAGCGTTGCCGCTGGCGACAGGCGGATAGTCCTGAAAAGCATCAGAAGTATGTGCTGGTCAACATCCCGTCTTACCATCTTTATGCCATCGATCATCAGGATACGCTGTCAATGCGGATAGGGTGTGGTTCCACCAAGACCAAAACCCCATTGCTTACCAGCTATTTCAAGCGGATGGACTTGAATCCGAAATGGTTTGTGCCTCGCAGTATCATACTCAAGGATATGGCGCATCATGCGGGAAACGTGGGCTATTTCAAGTCTCGAAATTACTTTATTTCCGATCGCTCTACGGGCAAGGAGGTAGATCCGGCTAGGGTTACGCGCAGTATGCTTGTTTCGGGTAAGTATGGTGTGGTGCAGCGGGGCGGAAAGGGCAATGCCTTGGGCAGAATTATCTTCCGGTTTGATAACAATTTCTCCGTCTATCTGCATGATACATCTAGCAGAAGCGTGTTTGAAAAGGAAAATCGTGGCGTGTCGCATGGCTGCGTGAGGGTGGAGAGGCCGTTTGAATTGGCTAAGTTCCTGCTGAAAGAAAAGAACCCTAAGCTCTTGCAGCGCATCGAATATTCCATGACAGCCGATTCGCTCAGCATCCGAAGCAAGGTGGTGGGCTCCGTGAAGGTGAATCCGCAGGTTCCGCTCTTCATCACCTATTATACCCTCTATCCGCTTGCTGGCGGAATGGCTAACTATCCGGATGTCTATGGATTCGACGAAGTAATATACAACTTGTTGAAGAAATATCTGTAGTAAATAACATAAAGTAAAACATCAATAAGGTCATATAAGATTATGGAACTCAGTGATAAAGAGATGATAGAAATGCTCCGGGAGCCACGCACCAGGCGAGAAGGATTCGCCGTCCTGGTGAAGCAGTATAGCGAGCCGCTATACTGGAAGGTGCGTCGTATCGTCTTGAATCATGAGGATGCCAATGATGTGCTGCAAAATGCCTTTCTCAAGGTTTGGAACAATCTGGATAGCTTCCAGGGTAAGTCGTCGCTTTCTACTTGGCTCCATCGCATAGCCATCAATGAAGCGCTCGACTTGATTCGACGGCACAAGGCTGCCCTTTCTTCCACCGTGAGTACTGAAGATGATCCTGGGGTAGCGGCACGACTGATGAGTGATGACTACTTTGATGGCGATGAGGCTCAGGCCCGGTTGCAGGAAGCTGTGGCCCGGTTGCCCGAAGTGCAGCGCACGGTGTTTACCTTGAAATATTTCGATGAGTTGAAATATTCAGAAATCAGTAAGATTCTCGATACCAGTGAGGGAGCACTCAAGGCATCTTATCATCTGGCAGTGAAGAAAATAACAGAATATTTGCATCTTTATGAATAGGTGGATTAAACCTTCGGGGAGCAATTTCGTCACAATAATATAAAGAATCTCTAAAAGATAAAGAAAGGGATATTGATATGATTCAAGAAGAGAAAAAAATAAATGATATTTTTGGCAAGGACAACCACTTTCAGGTGCCCGCTGGATATTTTGACCAGTTGACAGACCAGATTATGGCGCAGATTCCAGAAGAGAAGGTTGTTGGACTTGCTAGTCCTGCAGCATCCACTGCGATTCCTCGTAGAGCCATGAAGGTTTCTCTGTGGAAGCGAATGGGGATGGGCAAGATTGCTGCTGCCATTGCTGCTGTTGTCTTACTGGGAGGAGGAATGTTGATTGGCTTGCAGCATCAGGGAAAAAGAGATGCGCAGATGGCGCATGCCAGCCATGCCGCAGGAAACCAGTTGTACTATAACAGCGAAGATGCCAGCTTTGACCAGATGGCAGACTATGCCATGATGGATAGCCAGGATTTCTATGCCCAGCTTGTGGCTGAGAACTAGAATGTCTCATTAATGCAACTTAGAGTAGTAAATATTCAAAAAAGAAAGCAAGAAAATGATGAAACAACTCATAAAAAGCAAACTGATGGTATTTCTGTCGGTGATGATGATTGGTATGCTGAGCATGTCAAGCACAGATGGATTTGCCGGCAATCCGAAGAAGCAGCGCCCTCCGTTTGATCCGAAGCGCTTCGAGGCAGATTTGGAACAATACATCACCACCCATGCCGCACTCACCCCTAGGGAGGCAGCCAGGTTCTTCCCGGTTTATCGTCAGATGATGAGAAAGATGCGTTCGCATTTTGATGCGATGCGCCGCTTTCATTTTGTCAATCCGAAGGATGAACGGGCATGTGAAGAAGCTATCCGCCGCCAGGACGAACTTGATATTGAGATGAAACAGTTGCAGCAGGAATATCATTCCCGATTTCTGTATATCCTGCCAGCAAGCAAGGTGCTCCGCATCATCAAGGCTGAGGAGCAGTTCCATCGCCAGGCTTTCAGGAATGCCAGAAAATAAAATGAATGCCAGAAAATAAAAGGAATGTAAGTGGAAACTACTTACTTGAAAAAAATGAAATATAGCAGCTATGGGCTGGTTTCTAGCCCAGTTGCCCGTTAAAAAATCGCAAAGATGTTATTTCTGTAACATTTTTGCGATTTTATTTTGTTATTTCCTTTATTTATCGTAACTTTGCAAATTGGAAATAAATTATATAATATAATAAGGTATGTACAGAAGTAATACATGTGGAGAGTTACGCCTCTCTGATGCTGGCAAGGAAGTGACACTTGCCGGATGGGTACAGCGCTCAAGAAAAATGGGTGGTATGACATTCGTTGACTTGCGCGACCGTTATGGTATCACACAGTTGGTCTTCAATGAGGCTGACGATAAGGAATTGTGTGATGCAGCCAACAAGCTGGGCCGTGAGTATTGCATCCAGATCAAGGGTGTGGTAAGCGAACGCCAAAGCAAGAATCCTAAGATGGATACGGGCGATATCGAAATCCTGGTGAAGGAACTCAACGTGCTCTCTCAGAGCCAGACTCCTCCTTTCACCATCGAGGACAATACCGATGGTGGTGACGATATTCGCATGAAATATCGTTATCTCGACTTGCGCCGCCCTGCTGTGCGCAAGAACCTGGAGTTGCGCCACCGTATGTGTATCTTGATTCGCAACTTCCTCGATGCTCAGAACTTCATGGAGGTGGAGACTCCTATCCTCATCGGCAGTACTCCAGAGGGTGCCCGTGACTTCGTGGTTCCATCTCGTATGAACCCAGGTCAGTTCTACGCACTTCCTCAGAGTCCTCAGACTTTGAAGCAGCTGCTGATGGTAGCAGGTTTCGACCGTTACTTCCAGATTGCAAAGTGCTTCCGTGACGAGGACCTCCGTGCAGACCGTCAGCCTGAGTTTACTCAGATTGACTGCGAGATGAGTTTTGTGGATCAGGATGATGTAATCAACCTTTTCGAGGAGATGGCTCGCCACTTGTTCAAGGAGATTCGTGGCATAGAGCTTCCTAAGCTGGAGCAGATGACATGGCACGAGGCTATGCGCCGTTTCGGTAGCGATAAGCCGGACTTGCGTTTCGGTATGGAGTTCGTTGAGTTGAAGGATGCTTTCGCTGGCAAGGGTAACTTCTCTGTATTCGATGAGGCTAAGTATATCGGTGGTATCTGCGTTCCTGGTTGTGCAGACTATAGCCGTAAGCAGTTGAACGAGTTAACCGACTTCGTGAAGCGTCCACAGGTAGGTGCCAAGGGCTTGGTATATATCAAGTACAATGCTGACGGCACCGTGAAGAGTAGCATAGATAAGTTCTACTCTCCAGAGGAACTCGCAGAAATCAAGACGGTGATGGGTGCCAAGGATGGCGACCTCGTATTGATTTTGAGTGGTGACAACGCTAACAAGACACGTATTCAGCTTTGCTCTTTGCGTCTTGAGATGGGTGACCGTCTCGGCTTGCGCGACAAGAACGTGTTCAAGTGTCTTTGGATTGTTGACTTCCCTCTCTTCGAGTGGAGTGATGAGGAGCAGCGCCTGATGGCTACACACCATCCATTCACCATGCCAAATCCTGATGATATCCCATTGCTCGACGAGCATCCTGAGCAGGTTCGTGCCAAGGCATACGACTTCGTTTGCAATGGTATCGAAGTGGGTGGAGGTTCTCTCCGTATCCACGACACCCAGTTGCAGGAGAAGATGTTCGAAGTTCTCGGTTTCACTCCAGAGCGTGCTGAGGCTCAGTTCGGCTTCCTGATGAATGCCTTCAAGTATGGAGCACCACCTCACGCAGGTCTTGCTTTCGGTCTTGATCGTTTCGTAAGTATCATGGCAGGTCTCGACAGTATTCGTGACTGCATCGCATTCCCTAAGAATAACTCAGGTCGCGACGTGATGCTTGATGCCCCATCAGAGTTGGATCCAAAGCAGCTTGATGAGTTGGAAATTAAACTCGATTTGAAAGACTAAAGTGTTAACATAAGAGGAGTTGCAGTACTTAAAACTTGACTTAAGTCAAAAAAAACACTGCAACTTCTTGTTAATTAGCACTTTTCTACTAAAAAAGTCTCAAAATAGAAATATTTTATTTAATTTTGCAGAAGAAATAATTAAAGAAGTAAAGCATAAGCCAAACTTCGTTTAACCAATTATTTACTAAAGACATGGTAGAAAAGAAAGCAACAAAGACAGCTGCCAAGAAGACAGCAACAAAGAAAGCTACAACAGCTAAGACAGCGACAGCAGCTAAGAAGACTACAGCAACAGCTGCAGCACAGAAGGAAGTTATCTATTTGAACGCAGAAAACGCTGGTTTCCGCGCTGGTGATGTTTACCAGGCTTTGGCAGCAGCAGAAAATGCTCTTTCATTGGATGAGATTGCAAAGATGGCTAACATCTCTATTGAGGATACTATCCTTGGTATTGGATGGCTCTTCAAAGAGGGCAAGATTAAGTCAGAGGACAACAAGGTCGCTCTCGCTTAAATAACAGAATCTTAAAGAGTCGCAGTTTCTTAACCGGAAGGGTGGGAGGCTGCGGCTTTTTCTATCTTTTTGAATATCTGCCTTTTTATGTTGAGAGGTGGATATGATATTTTGCTTTTTTCTACTTTTATTGATTAAAATGAATCTTGAACAAGAAATACTGAGCGTTTTGGTACAGGCTGGCAGCAAAGGTCTCAAATTGGAGAAAATTGCCCGCCATGTTTATAATTCCGGTAACTCCATCTTTCATCCGCTGGATTATAAGATGGTGTATAATTTCGTGTCTCAGTATCTCATGAAAAATTCCAAGGATCCTCGTTCTCTCATAGAGAAAGGTAAGGAATATGGTGTTTATTGTATCAACTATCATAGTTCGGCAGTCAGGCAATTGATGCTTGACTTCTCTTCTGCTACTGCCTTACCGGAAGCTGGCGCTGAAGAACAGAAAGATAAAAAAGCGCAGGAAATTGATTTATTTGGAGATTTTTGATTTTTTTTCGTGTTTTTGATAGGGGGAAAATGGAGATGTATTCGTATTATGTATGATAGGTTTATGTTTGAAGCATAAAATAACACGTAACTTAATTAATAAACATAAAATACGAATAAAATGGCAAGAAGGTATTTATTAGGCTTTGATGTAGGCTCCAGTTCTGTAAAGGCTGCCCTCACTGATGTTGACAATGGTGAAATCGTAGCATCTGCATTCTATCCAGATCATGAAGCGCCTATTATGGCGGTGAAGACCGGTTGGGCAGAGCAGGATCCACAGATGTGGTGGAATAATGCCAAATTGGCTCTCAAGAAAATCATGGCAGAATGTGGCGCCAAGGGTGAGGATGTTCTCGCCATTGGTATCTCTTATCAGATGCATGGCTTGGTTTGTGTGGATAAGAACCAGCAGGTGTTGCGCCCTTCTATCATCTGGTGTGACTCTCGTGCCGTACCTTACGGCGAGAAGGCTTTCCATGATTTGGGTGAGGATCTCTGCTTGCGCAATTTGTTGAACTCTCCAGGTAACTTTACTGCATCTAAGCTGGCTTGGGTGAAAGAGAACGAGCCTGAGCTGTTTGATAAGATTGATAAGGTTATGTTGCCTGGTGACTATCTCGCCATGAAACTCTCTGGCGAGGTGAAGACAACTATCAGCGGTCTTTCTGAGGGTATGATGTGGGATTTCAAGGCAAAGAAGCCAGCCAAGTTCCTGCTCGATTATTTTGGCTTCGATGAGAGCATGATTGCAGACATCGTTCCTACCTTCTCTGTTCAGAGCGTAGTTTGCAAGGAGGCTGCCGAGGAACTCGGACTGAAGGAGGGTACTCCTATTTCTTATCGTGCTGGTGACCAGCCTAACAATGCTGTCAGCCTCAATGTATTCAATCCTGGTGAAATAGCAAGTACTGCCGGTACCTCAGGTGTGGTTTATGGTGTGCTTGGAGATGTGAACTATGATCCAAAGAGTCGTGTCAATACCTTTGCTCATGCTAACTATACCACAGACTTAGATCGTCTCGGCGTATTGCTTTGCGTGAATGGTACTGGTATCCTGAACGCTTGGGTACATCGCAACATAACTCCAGATGTAAGCTATGCTGATATGAACGATTTGGCTGCTGGTGTACCTATCGGTAGCGACGGTGTGAAGATTATTCCATTCGGCAATGGTGCCGAGCGTGTATTGGAGAATCGTGAGGTGGGTTGCTCTATTCGTGGTCTGAGCTTCAACAAGCACAACCGTGCACACATCGTCCGTGCAGCCCAGGAGGGCATCGTGTTCAGCTTCTGCTATGGCATGGAAATCATGCAGCAGATGGGTATGGATATCAAGAAGATTCATGCCGGTAAGGCAAACATGTTCCTCAGTCCATTGTTCCGTGATACCTTGGCTGGTGTAAGCGGTGCAACAATTGAGCTTTATGAGACTGACGGTAGTGCTGGTGCTGCCAAGGGTGCAGGTATCGGTGCTGGTATCTATAAGGATCACGATGAGGCTTTTGCATCTCTCAAGAAGTTGGCAGTGATTGAACCTGACGAGGCTAACCGCAAGGCATATCTTGAAGCTTATGCTGATTGGAAGGCTGAATTGGCTAAGCTATAAGAAAAAATAGCGAAAAAAGGATAATTATCATTCAAGATTAAGAAAATAAAGAAAGGATGGAAACTTTTCCATCCTTTTTTTCGTTTATCTCCTTTTTTTTTATTACTTTTGCCAAATATCTATAAAAAAATGAATATGGCTCATAAAAATAATCATTTAGTCATCATGGCTGGTGGAGTAGGCAGTAGATTCTGGCCTATGAGTACCGAGGAAAAGCCAAAGCAGTTTATCGATGTTCTAGGAACAGGTCGTTCACTTTTGCAGCTTACCTTCGACCGTTTCGAGGGCGTGTGTGCACCTGAGAATGTTTGGGTAGTTACAAATAAGAAATATGCAGCGCTGGTTCATGAGCAGTTGCCTGAAATTCCTGAAGGCAACATCTTGCAGGAACCATGCCGTAGAAATACAGCTCCTTGTATCGCTTACATCAGTTGGCGCATCAAGGAGAAGGATCCACAGGCTAATATTGTGGTTTCTCCTGCCGATCATATCGTGATGAATGGCAATGAATTCAGAAGGGTGATTGTTTCTGCCTTGAAGTTTACCAGTGAAACTGACAGTATCGTAACTTTGGGTATGAAGCCTACCCGTCCGGAGACAGGTTATGGCTACATTCAGGCAGATTTGCGTACGCCTTCTGCCCGCAATAAGGAAATCTATCGTGTTGATCAGTTCAGAGAGAAGCCTGATTTGGCTACTGCAACAGAGTATATCAAGGATAAGAGTTTCTTCTGGAATGCAGGTATCTTCGTGATGAGTGCGGCAACCATCGTCAATGCGTTCCGCGTTTATCAGCCTAGCATAGCGAAGATTTTCGAGAGCATGCGCAGCATCTATGGCACTGACAAGGAACAGGCTGAAATCGATCTTCGTTATCCTGAGTGTGAGAGTATCTCTATTGACTATGCCATCATGGAGAAGGCTGAGGAAATCTTCGTGATGCCTGCCGACTTCGGTTGGAGTGACCTCGGTACATGGGGTAGCCTCCTGGCACAGAGCCGCAAGGATTTGTATGGCAATGCTACCATCGGCGAGAACATCGTGATGATTGAGTCTAAGAATAATATTGTTCATACCTTGAACGAGAAGAAGGTGGTTATCCAGGGATTGGAAGGCTACATCGTAGCAGAGGAAGATGGCACCCTTCTTATCTGCAAGCTATCTGAAGAGCAGCGCATCAAGCAGTTCTCCGGTAGTGAAAAGTAATATAGGGAATATCAGATATAAAAAAGAATCTCTCCGTAGATGTTTGAACTTCTACGGAGAGATTCTTTTTTATTGTATATTTCTATTTGATGAAATAAAGGGTTTATTTTATTGTGTTTGAAAAGGATGCTTATTTCTTCTTGATTCCCTTGTATGCGATAAACGCAACGACTACTACGGCAAGCGCCAGAATGACATAACCAATCTCGTGGCTATACTGTACTGCCTGCTTGTAAACATCCTGAGTTGTCTTGTAATCAGTATATTCATAAATTCCCCAACCTATGGTTGCCAATACGGTGTTCCATACACCGGCACCGATAGTTGTGTAGAGCAGGAACTTGCCTACGTGCATTCCTGCCAGTCCGGCAGGGATACTGATAAGCTGGCGAACCGCTGGTACCAATCTGCCGAAAATGGTAGATGCAGCACCATGCTTGCGGAAAAACTCCTCTGCCACTTCCACCTTCTTGCGGTCGATGAGGCACATGTGGCCGATTCGGCTGTCAGCAAAACTGTAGATGATAGGGCGGCCAACCCATTTTGCCAAATAGTAGTTGATGAGGGCACCGAGGTCTGCACCGATGGTGGCAAACACGATGACGAGGATAAACGACATTCCACTGTTAGGATCCATTGCCTTCCAGGCAGCTGGTGGAACAACCACTTCTGATGGGAATGGTATGAATGAACTTTCGATAGCCATGAAAAGAGTAACCACCCAATAGTTCAAGTTATCCAGAATCCAAAGAAAAAGATCTGCTGTATTCATTATGTTTATTTATCTTATTATGTATAGTGAATGCTAGGAGCCGATAGCTTTAAATAGCTCCAAACTCCTAGCTTTTTATTTCATCACTTATTTGTTCTGCTTAGCCCAGGTATCCTTCAAGCCTACAGTCTTGTTGAATACAGGTTTCTCGTCTGTGGTATCGAGGTCTGCCATGAAGTAGCCGATACGCTGGAACTGGAGATATTCTCCTGGCTTCTTGGTTGCAGCATACTCCTCTACGTAGCACTCCTTGAAATCGTGATAGCTCTCAGGATTGAGCAGTTCGCGGAAGTCGCGATCATCTGCAGATGGGTTCTCGATGGCGAAGAGGCGATCGTACTCACGTACCTCTGCCTTTACGCAGTGGTCTGCAGATACCCAGTGCAGAGTACCCTTTACCTTGCGGTTGGCACCTTCCATTCCGCTCTTGCTGATTGGGTCGTACTCAGCCTGAATCTCTGTGATAACGCCATTCTCATCCTTGGTGCAACCTGTACACTTCACGATGTAAGCGTTCTTTAGGCGTACTTCCTTGCCTGGAGTCATACGGAAGAACTTCTTAGGAGCATCCTCCATGAAGTCGGCACGCTCAATCCAGAGATTCTTTGAGAATGTGATGGTATGTGTACCATCTGCCTCGTTCTCAGGGTTGTTGATTGCCTCCATCTCCTCGCTCTCACCCTCAGGATAGTTGGTGATGACAAGTTTCACTGGGTCGAGCACAGCGCTTACGCGGCAAGCCTTCTTGTTCAAGTCCTCACGAACAGAAGCTTCCAGAAGTGCCATGTCGTTGAGAGCATCAAACTTGGTGTAGCCAATGCTGTCGATGAACATGCGGATGCTCTCTGGTGAGTAACCACGGCGACGCATACCGCAAAGTGTAGGCATTCGTGGGTCGTCCCAACCATTTACCAAGTGCTCATCCACCAATGTGTGGAGCTTACGCTTACTCATCACAGTGTAGGTGAGGTTCAAGCGGTTGAACTCAATCTGGCGTGGGCGATTGTCGTTCAATACGTCATCGCTGCCGTCCATCTCTTTCAGGAAGTCAACAAACTTGTCGTAGAGTGGGCGGTGAGGCACAAACTCCAGTGTACAGATAGAGTGGGTTACACCCTCGAAGTAGTCGCTCTGTCCGTGTGCGAAGTCATACATCGGATATGCATGCCACTTGGTTCCTGTGCGGTGGTGTGGAGTCTGGATAATACGATACATGATAGGGTCGCGGAAGTGCATGTTAGGGTTAGCCATGTCGAGCTTGGCACGGAGTACCATGCTACCCTCAACAGCCTCAGGAGTATTCATCTTCTCAAAGAGAGCGAGGTTCTCCTCAACAGGGCGGTCGCGGTATGGGCTGGCAGTACCTGGAGTAGTAGGAGTACCCTTCTGTGCTGCGATTTCCTCAGCGGTCTGCTCGTCGATGTAAGCATTCCCCTTCTTGATCATCCAAATTGCAAAATCCCACAACTTCTCAAAATAGTCAGAAGCATAGTAAATGTTGCCCCACTTGAAGCCGAGCCACTGAATATCCTGGAGAATGTTTTCTACGTATTCGTTATTTTCCTTGCTAGGGTTGGTGTCGTCGAAACGGAGGTTGCAGACACCTTTGTATTTCTCGGCTACGCCGAAGTCCATGCAGATGGCTTTGGCATGACCGATGTGAAGGTAACCGTTAGGCTCTGGTGGAAAACGGGTCTGAATTCGACCTGCGTTCTTACCTTCCTTGAGGTCTTCCTCAACCAACTGTTCTACGAAAGAGATGCTCTTTGCTTTCTCTTCGATTTTGCTTTCTTCATTAATTGCCATATTCTATAGAATTATTTTATGATTTCAAAAACTGCTATTTTCCTCGTTTGATGGTGCAAAGATACAAATTTTCTGATAAGTACGGAAATTATCAGCCCTTAAATTTCATAGAAGGTATGGAAAAATGCAAAATATGTTTTTAAACATACAAAATGATTTGTTTGTTTCGATAAAAAGCAGTACCTTTGCAAACGTTATCCTGAATACAATCTTTTTACCTTAAAGAAACTAATACCTTATGAATAGAAGTGCCCCCACTGTGAAGTGGAGGCACTTTGTTTTTTTAGTATGAGGAGTGAATTACTTCTTTTCTGCAGCTGTCTTGCGGAATGTCTCGTTCTTTACAACCAACTTGCCCTCTGCGATGTCAAGTGTAGCCTGATCCTTTACGTCTGCATCGAGACCCTTACGGTCGAGAGTGATGTTAGCCTCAGTTCCCTGTGGCTTTACTTCCAGTTCCCACTTGTAATACTCTTTGTCGAGTTTTGTGGTCTTTGCAGTGAAGTCTGCATTGAGGGTAATCACACGCTCGCCGTCTGCACTCTTATAGTCGCCAGCTGCTGCTGCCTGGAATGCTGAGTCGGTTACTACTTCTTCTACTGGAGCTGCTGCCTCTGCTGGAGCTGCTGCCTTCTTCTCTGAGCATGCTGTAAATGCGAGCATACCCATGGCGAATGCCATCAAAGTTAATTTTTTCATTGTTTTCTTCTTTAATTATAGTTAATAATGAAGTTTAATTTCTTTCTATCTATATATATAATAATGTGTATGGAGCTATATGATGTAACACATCACTCCGCTTATCAGCAGCATGACGGCAAAACTGGCTATGCCTATTGTGATAGGTATATAGTCTTGTTTCAGTCTTTCCTCATGCTTGTAAAACTGGATGGTATAGCTCTTGAAGAAGAACTGATACACCAGGAATACGATAGTGGCCATGGTAAAGCCAATCATCATTCCCACAAGCAGGTCGCCTGGGTAATGTACTCCGAGATAGGTGCGGGAGTAACTGATTACTGTAGCCCATATCATAAGGAATATATTGAGCTTCCTGCTTCGTGCCAGATACATGGCAAAGAATGCTGCTCCCCATGAGTTGGCAGAATGGGAAGAAGGAAAACCGTATCTGCCGCCTCGGTAATCGTTTACCACATGAACCAATGGTGAGATGGGATTGTCTAAATTACTAGGACGTAGTCGTTCCACCATGGGCTTGAGTAAACCTGAAGCTGTCTGGTCACAGAGCAGAATCAGTAGTGCTACCGCCAGTATGGTGATGAGAGTCACCTTCCAGTGAAAGTTGCATATCATTACCCAAACGAACGTAGCATAAAAGGGAATCCAGATGAAGCGATGGCTCGCCATCATCATGAAATAGTCGAAAAACTCGCAGTGCATACCATTGAAGAACAGAAAGACCTGAGTGTCTATCTGCTCTAATTGATGTATGATTTCTAACATCTTATTCTATTTTATCTTTTTATTATTTGCTTGCCAGGTCATCATACAGCTTCTGTAAATATGCCTTGCCGCGTTTCAAGTTATAGCCTTTTTGCCCCTTGTCGTAAACCACCTTTTGCAACTTGTTGTCATAGATGATGGAGTTTTCTTCTGATACTACGCCAAAGAGATCTGGCTTGGTAAAGAAGGCGAACTTTGGGGTGGCATCGCTCATCATGTTCTTGCTGAACTTGAAGTCATTGTGATTTACCCCGAGTTGTGCAAGGAGAGTGGCGGCAATATCCTGCTGCGAACCGATGATGCCTACTTTCAGAGGACGGGAAATAGCGCCTCCTGCCAGGATGAGCGGTATCTGATAACGACTGCGGTCGGAATCATTGAGCCCTTCCTTGTATCCACCCACATGGTCGGGTACAAATACGATGAGTGTATTCTTCCAACGTGGCAGTTTCTTGTACTCTCTGACGATGGCACCCATCACGCTGTCTGTATAGGCGAAGGCGTTGAGACGTTTGTCTGCCAATCTGTGGTATGGAACCTCGAAAGGCTCATGGCTGCTTGAAGTCTGGAATACTCTGAGCATCGGATGTTTTGTGTTTTGCTGAGCTTTGATGTCTGCCATCAGTTTGTTGGCCACCAGATGGTCTGGTACGCCCCATTTGCTCATCCTGTCTGCCAGAGGAAAATCCTTGTCTGCTATGATGTTTTCGTATCCTTGTGAAGTAAGGAATGAACGCATGTTGCAGAAGTCTGCGTCGCCACCATAATAATAGGTGGTCTGATAGTGGCGTTGGTCTATCAGACTCTTGGCTATAGATGGCAACTGTGCTGTCTTGTGTGGATAGCGCATGATGCTTGCCGTAGGCTGAGCCGGATATCCGCTTAAGATCGAAACCAGACCTCGGTCGGTGCGATAGCTGTTGGCATAGAATCTGTTGAAGAGGATACTTTCCTGTGCAATGGAATCCAGGCAGACGGCTACATCCTTGTAAGTACCCATCGACGGCATGATATCGCTGGCGAAACTCTCCATGATGACGATAAGAATGTCGGGTGTACCTTTTTTGAAGGTTGCCTCGTTAAGGAGCGGATAAGTATTCTGATCGCTGGTGCTAATCATGCTCTCAAAGAGTTGGGTAGCTTCCTTGTCATCCATGAAGCGGTATTGGTCAGCAAAATCTTCCTGATGTGTGATTGACTCGAAGAAGCTGAACAGTGGGTTTACTGCAGCGTGGTTCAAAAATGCATTCGGGCTGAAGTATGCCTGTCCCGTATTCATGGTTGATACGGTGATGCCGCCACGGATAGGGATAAAGAGGAGTGTGGTGAGAAGCAGCAGGATAACGGAAGTGCGCACACGGTGACGGTCAAAGTCGCTGTATCCTCTTCTTCCGCCGCCGAATTCTCCGAATCCGTAGTTGCTGTATCTGCTGTGGTAGCTGCGCTTCTTTCCACGCATGCGGAGCAGGAACCAGATGGCAACGGTGAGGACTACCCAGAGCAAAAAGGTGAGTACCACTTGCCAGATGCTTACGCTAGCTATAGCGTCTGCTGGCGATGTGAGGAAATAGAAGAGGGGAGTACTATCCAGCGGGTACTTCCAATATGGATAAAGACTTGCGTTTACCAGAAAGCTGCATGTGATAATCAATGAAGTAATTACGAAGTAAACGTTCATGATAGGGCGTATCAGATCTTTCTTGAACCAGATGGCAGCAATAGACAGAATGCCTGGGATGACAGAAAGATAACCTGCCATCGAAAGGTCAAGAGGAAGTCCATGCCAGATAACAGCTGGCATGTCTGCGAAAATATTATCAATAGGTTGAGTTGCGGCTCCCTTCTCCAAAATGAGAAACAAGGGCTTCTGCAAAACAAACAAGACTACTAGCGTAGCATAAGTTTTAACAAACCATAGAATCTGCTTCATATAAATCGTTAATTTACTATTATAATAATGTATTCGTATGCAAAATTACTCATATTTTCTGAAATAAACAATTATTTCAATGTTTTTTTTTAAAAAAGTGGAAAAAAATTTGGTTGTTCGAGAATTTTGCCGTATCTTTGTTGTATTAATTTATTACGCGCTATGGCTAAGTATAATATTCAACCCAAAAAAGAGAAAACAGCAAGGTATCAGACTTTGTTGAGCGAGGAGACTAAAGACCGCCTCCGCGATGAGATTATCCGTCTGATTGTAACGGAGAGAAAATACAAGGATCCTGAGTATAACTCTAAGAAGTTGGCAGAGGATCTGAATACTAACTCTCGTTATATTTCAGCAGTGTGTGCCACTCGATTCCACAAGAATTATTCTGAGTTGGTCAATGATTATCGTGTTAATGATGCTATGTCACTTCTTACTGACAAGCGCTACGCTAAGATGAGTGTAGAGGACATCAGTGAGATGGCAGGATTCAGTACACGACAGAGCTTCTATGCTAATTTCTATAAGCGTATCGGTATTACACCACGTCAGTACCGACTTGACCACTTACAGACAAAATAGATTATCTGAAAGAAAAGAGGCTATGCTAATCAATTGTTGCATAGCCTCTTTTTGTGTTGTTTCCTTAGGAAGCTTTGTTGTTTCCTTAGGAAGTTTTGTTATTTTCTAAGGAAATGTTTCAAAACCTTGCTGGTTGTTTTTCTTGATATCTGGCGAATCGCCTTGTCTCTTATCTGACGTACACGCTCTCGCTTCAATTGCATGTCTTCTGCAATTTCTGCCAGGGTTTCGTGTGCTGTGCCGATTCCATAGAACTTGCTGATAACGGTTCTGTCTCTTTCGTCAAGTTCTTCAACACAACGCTCCAAGTCGTTAAGCATCTGCGTGAAAGCTGTATTGTCGTCTGCCATCTTCGCATCCTTGTTCACAAGGATGTCGAGCAGGGTGTATTGGTTGCCCACACTCAGCGGAGCATCAATGGATACTGCTTTGGCAGCATTGCGAGGTGCATACTTCTTCTGGTCTTTTGGCACTCTGTAAAGAGCCGATTGCTTGTCTATCGCCTGCTGCATCGCCTTGCGGATAAAAGGGGATGCATAGGCAACAAACTGGGAACCTCTGGTTTCGTCGAACTTCCGGGCGGCCATGATCATAGCCAATGTTCCCTCACTTACCAGGTCGTCGAATTCCACACCATTGCCACGATACTGGTTGGCTACCGACTTCACGTAGTTGAGATTCTCGCTTACTATTTTGTTGGTTTCTCTTTCTGTCATATTTCTTATGCGTTTTATCGATGATTGATAATCTGTCTCACACTCAAGCAGAGAGATTCCCCGGTATATAAGACCGGGGGATTCTCTACTGCAAAAATACAGAGAATTATCTAAAGAAACAAATTTTGGCTTCAAATAATGCTGTATTTTAACATTTAATCTGTATTGTTCACGTGCATTCTCTGTTATCTGCTTATTTGCAGAGTGCTGCATACGGACAGTAGATGCATCTCTTCTTGTCCTCCGTAGGCTTCAGTGGCACGGCTGGGTTGTAGATATCCGCAAGCAGCGAACGGAGATGTTCCGTGAATTCTGCTTCAAGTGGTGCCACATCAGAGAGCAATTCTTTTCCCAATTTCAGCGTTGGATCGTAATCTTCTGAACCGGCATTCTGAATGAATAGCAATCCCGGCGATACCGGTTCCTGTGCTGGATTGAATCTTCTGTCGTTCTTTATAATCAGCGAGTACAGGATAGCCTGCAGATAGTAGTCGCTATGTTTGTTCATTGCCTGTGGAGTGGTACCGAAGACTTCTTCGATATCCTTTGGGTGAGATGTTCTGGAGTGGCCTGTCTTATAGTCGATGACTCTGATGCGTTCGGCAAGATTTCCGCTGGCTGACGGATTTCCGCTGGCTGCCACGGAGTCGAGACGGTCGATGAAACCACCAATCCTAAACAGTTTCTGACCTCTTGCCGTTGCTACCCCCAAAGTGGTAGATACCACAATCTCCATACCGATGATGGTGAATGGTGCCTGGCGGCGGTCGATGGTGATGAGCTGGCGCAAATAGCTGGCTATCACCTCCTTGTTGATGAGCTGCAGACCATTGTATTTAGGGTGATAGTCTGAACTGCTCACCTTGAACAACTCTTCTCTGAAGGCCTGGTCCACCAATCTGTAAACCAGCGAAGTATCCTTTAACGCATGATCCAAGTTGTCTGCTGTGATGACGATAGGACGGATAAGTCGCTGCTTTCCCTGGTCATCCGTAGCAATGTCGTCTTTGCTGGCAAAAGTGTAGTAGAACAATTCCGCAGCTCTATGGAAGATGTTACCGAAGATTTTGTTGTCCACTTCGTCCTCATCAATCTCGTCAGGTTCCAGCAAACCTTTCACATATTTATAATAGAATTGCTTCTGGCATCTCTGATAGGTGTTGAGGAAGGTTGGCGTTATCATCTTGATGTTGTCGAGCACAGCCATCACTTCATCTGTCTTCTGGGCATCGCTATAGGCAGGACGCAGCGGTTTCTGTCCTGCTACCAGGGTCTTGCGCTTGATGGAATGCTGGCTTTCTACCATCATCTGCAGCATGAATCGGCTCATTTCTCCCGACTGTCCGTCTTCCGTGGCATTGTTGTAGGTGAGCGTAATGTCGTGAGCTCTCTGCAACATGCTGTGGAAATAGTAGGCAAAGATAGCCACCTTGTTCTCTACCGTGGTAAGTCCATACGCCTTGCGCAGCGTGTAAGGGATGAACGAAGAGTCGTTTACCCCCTTTGGCAGTTTACCCTCGTTGCAAGAGAGAACCAGGATATGGTCGAAGTCGAGGTTTCTGGTTTCGAGTACACCCATCACCTGTATTCCTTCTGCCGGTTCACCGTGGAACGGAATCGAGGTGGTTTGGATGAGTTGCTGAATCAGTCGTTCCAGCGTGATGATATCCACCTGTAAATCCCCTGCGATAATCAGGTCTTGCAGACGGTTCAGGAGTGTGTAGGTGCGATAGAGCGACTCGTGGAAGAGAGGGTCGTTCAAATCCTTGGCATGGGTTCCGATGGTGCGGAGCACGTCGAGCAGATAGGTGATGAGCTTTCTGTTATATTCATCCTGACTTGCTGTTGCTTCTTCCAGATTGCGGAATAGGAGAGTGAGTCCCTCGTCGCCATCCATGCTCAGGAAGTCTCTTGATGGATAGAAGCGCTTCTGTTCGTCCAGCTTTGCCAGCAACTTGGTATATTTCTCGCTGATATAGCGGGTGTAGGGATGGCGCAGGGCGATGAGTACATAGTGTAGGCGATAGGTGTCGCCTTGCTTGGGATGCCCGATTCCCTGCAGCTGGATGAGTTGCTGAATCAAGCTGTAGAAAGGTGTCTGCTGAAGAGGATAACCAATTGTGATATTGATACTTTCCACTTCTTGTGGAAGTGAATGTATAACGCTCTGCAGCAACGATTCGTCGCTTAATACAATGGCCACGTTGCGTCCCATTTTGTATCTGCCATTCTCTTTGAGCCATGAGTTGACATACCTGGCCTGTATATTCTCTGTTGGTGCAGAGATGTAGGTGATGTCCTTGTTCTTCGTCATGTTGTTGTAGATTTCCTGCTGCGGATAATCTGCCAGTTCGTTGGGATAGTATGGCAAGTATTGGCGGATGTAGTGACCCGCCTCGTTGTTGCCATCCATGTAGTATTGGTCGTAATCCCAATAGAAGGCAGCCTTGCCTTGCTTCTTGAGTCGGTCGAGCAGATTGAGTTCTACCACCTGCATCATGTTGAATCCCACAAAAAGATACTTCTTGTGTCTGAATTCAATGCTTTCGTTGCTCACCACGCTGCGATAGAGTGCACCTTCGTAGGCAAGTCCCTGCTCTGCCATTCGCTGGTTGAACTCGGTATAGATGTCGTAGAAATGACACCAGAGCTGCAGGAATCGTTTCTTGAGTTCTGAATTGTGGTCGTCAGTGAAGTTGCTGAAGAACTTTCTGATCATCTCCTTCTGGTAATCCGTGAGATAGGAAACATCATCCAGCTCATGGATATCGCTCAGGTTGGCGAAGAGTTGCTTGGCGTCCACCATGTTCTTGTCCACATCGTCGAAGTCGGCAAGCAGCAACTGTCCCCAACCATAGAAATGGTCCAGGGTCTCGTCGATGCCTGTACATTTCACGAAGGTCTTGTGCAAATCGCAGATAGATTTGATAGGGTCAGCAACCTTCAGGTCCGAGTGGCGTCGGAAGAGGTCGCTGATGGTGATATAGGTGGGAGTCCAGATAGGCTTATGTGCCAACTGTGCCAGGTAGCTGTTGAGGAATAGTGATGCTCGCTTGTTAGGGAACACCACTGCGATGTCGCTCATGTCGGTACCGTATTTTTCCAACATGTCTTTTGCTACTATCTTTAAGAATGCTTTCATATTGCTGATTTGCTATTTTATTTCACTTCTACTATTTTGTTGGGATATACATACCATAGGTAGCCTTTTACGTTCGGATGTCCCATGCCCGAAAGCAGGTCCATGTATCCCTTTACCTGGTCGTGATATTCCTGACGGGGTTTACCGAACTTGAAATCCACTACGATGGTCTCATTCTCGTCTTTCATCACGCGGTCTGGTCGGTGCACCTCCATCTTTCCCTTGTTCATGCTGATGATGGAACACTCGTTGAATATTTCCCAACGATCAGAGAACCAGTCGTTTACCTTGTCTGATTCCAGACGTTTTCGAATCATCTCTCTCACTTTCTCCTTAGAGATGTTTTCGTCGTAGAGCACGCCGTCCAGCTCCAACTGCTTGAGTGCGCCGTCGATGTCGTCGTGGGTTCTGATGGTAGAGAAGAGACTGTGCAGCACGGTACCCATCTTGATGTAATACTTCTGCTGCTCTTCCTCTTCATCTCCCACGATGAGGTCGCGACTCTTGTTACTCTGCTTGAATTCAGGCATCTTGGATGATACGATGATTTCTGTCTCCATCATTTCCGAAGGGAGCGTGAATACATTCGAGTTGAGCTTCATTTCCATGACCACCTTTTTCTTCGGTATATATGGCTCGCCATAGGTGAAGACGATGTCTGAGGTTTTGCTGTCGGTACCCAGTCCATGAATTTCTACCGGAACTTCCTTGTCTTCGGCTAATGGCGAAATGGACTCCTGTGCCTTTTTCAGTTTCTCTGCCACCTGGTCAAGCGACAGTTCGATGATGCTGGAGCGATAGTTCTGGGTGGCACGTTTGCCGAAGACATAGAGATTATGTCCGGCTCGGGTGAATGCCACGTAGAGCAGGTTGAGGTTGTCTACCATGTTTTGCAGATGCTCGTGATGATAGTCTGGTTCATAGATGCTCTGTTTCATCTGACCGGCACTGAAATCCACAGGTACGAGTGGCAACTCATTGTATGGTTCCTCCTGCGGCGTGCACCAGATGGTATTCGATTTCTCCAGCTGCCAGTCGCAGTAAGGCATGATTACGTGGTCGTACTCCAATCCTTTACTTTTGTGGATGGTCAGTAGTCTGATTCCGTCGGTACCGTCACAGTGGATACTCTTTCCGTGAAGATTGGCATCCCATTCCTGCAGGAAGGCTTCGATGTCGCTGCTGTTGTCTGCGAGGAAGGCATTCAGCTTGTCGTAGAATGCGCATACGTAGGCACTTTGGGCTTTCATGTCTTCTACTTCGCCCAGTCGGAACTCTGTGAAGAGTCGTTCGGTCAGGTCGAGCAGGGGAATCTCCAGATATTCCTGTCTGTTGCTGGTAAGCAGGTTCACCAGTTCTTCGCTGTCCAGATAGGTCAGGGCATACTTAAGCAGGGTGGCACGGGCGATGTCATCGTTGGGGTGCATCAGGTAATGAAGGGCGGTGACGAGTGTCTGCACTGCCTGCGAAGCATCGAGTCGGAATGCCTCATCCGAAACCATCTCGTAGTCGGAATGGTTCATGAAGTATTCTGCGATGTCCTGGATGGTCTGGTTGTTGCGCACCAGAATGGCGATTTTGTTGGTTGGCACACCGCGTGCCACCAGTTTGTCCACCGTCTCTAGACAGAGTTGCATCATTCTTTCGCCTTTTCCTTTGCCTGTGCTCTCGTCGGCAGTATCCTCGTCTTCCTGGGTCTTGAGCAGTTTGATTTCCACGTAGCCTTGTGCTCTTTTGTTTGCAGGCACTTTCTGCTCCACGTCAGCGTAGGCATTGAGCAACTGCTGTGCTTCTTCCGGCATGGCTTCCTTCAGGTTTTCGTATTCCTGCTTGGCTGCCTCAACGAAGAAGGCATTGTTGAAGTCGATGACGTTGCGGTCGGAACGGTAGTTGGTGTCGAGGGTTTCTATGTCGAGCTGTTTCTTCGGATTAATGAATTCCGACTCGATGTTGTTGAGCAATCTCCAGTCTCCTGAACGCCAGCGATAGATGCTCTGCTTCACGTCGCCTACTATCAGGTTGCCGGCATCCTCGCGGCTCATGGTTTCTTCCAGAAGCACCTTGAAGTTCTTCCATTGTATGGTACTGGTATCCTGGAATTCATCTATCATCACATGATTCAGTTGGGTACCTATCTTCTCGAAGATAAACGGTGAGTCGCTGTCCTGGATGAGTGAGTGCAGCAGCGTCTGGGTGTCGCTGAGCAGGAATCTGTTTGCCTCCTGGTTCATCGTTCTCACCTTCTTGTCGATACTGCCCAGCAGGCGCAACTGGTTGAGATGCTTCACGGTCAGGTCGGCGCTCTTATACATCTTGACCAATGTTGGTCGGTGCTGTTCTGAGAACTGGAGGATAGGATAGAGCACGGAAGATACCTGCTGATAGAGGTCGGTGTGATTCTTCACGTCCGCTTTCTTCACCCAGTTGTCCGGACTTTCCATGCACTTGGTGAAGGTCAGGTTCAACAGGTCATCATCGCTGTACTTTCCATTCTTGATTTTGTTGAAGTAGCTCCAGATGCCTCGAGTCTTTCCGCTCAGGTCATCAGCAGAATATCCGCCTTCTTCGAGTGCATCAAAGAAAGATGCGGCAATTTCGTCAAACTGCTCCTTGGCTTTCTTCTTGATGTTCTTCATCTTCTCCTTGAATCCCTCGAAGAATCCGTCTTCGGCCATACGCTCCGACAGTTTGTCGGCGTTTTCCTTATAATAGTCACGGAAGATATGCTCGCCAAACGACTTGATCTGGCCGATTACATTCCAGCCCTTGTCGTCTGCGATGTTTTCCTTGATGTATTCCATAATCCAGAAGAGCAGCTTGTCAGTGTCTTCCAGACTCTCGATGAGTTCATCCACAGCCTGTTGTTCCACCTGGTAGTCGTTGAGTCCGATGCGGAGGTTGGCAGTAAGATCCAATTCTCGTGCCAGGTTTCTCAATACACTCTGGAAGAAGGTATCGATGGTCTGCACATGAAAATAGTTGTAGTTGTGGATGAGCAGTCGGAGTGCCGCTTCTGCATTCTTTCTGATTTGTGATTCAGACAGATGTGGCAATGCCTCATGTATCTGGTTCAGATATTGGTCTGACTCCGGCAGATGATGGGCGATGCCATAGAGCTGTCCCAGGATACGCAGTTTCATCTCTTCCGTCGCCTTGTTGGTGAAGGTGACGGCTAGGATGGTGCGATAGGCATAGGGATTGTCTATTACCAGAGTCATGTATTCGCGAGCTAGAGTAAAGGTTTTACCTGAACCGGCACTCGCCTTATAAACAGTAAGTTGTGATTTCATATCTTGTTATCTTTTTATTTTTTTTATTCATAGGATGCGCTTCCTGTTTCTGATATAGCCTATGAGCGCTACCAGTTTCTGAACAGCTCGAAGCCGAATCGGCAACCTACACCGTCAAATTTCAGTTCCCTGAAGGCGGCAAAGAACCCCAGTGATACCAGGCGGGTGCTCAGTCCGTATCCCCATTCTGTATAAGGGGTAAGATGCTTCACTACCAGACCGCTGATGTAGAATCGCTCTTTCTCGAAATATCTTCCCACCAGCGGCAGCCATGCCGACAGGATGATAGGTGCCTCGTAGGTACAGTTGGCACGCAGATAGTAGTCGCTGGCGTTATACCATTGTGAGGAAAGCAGCTCAAAGTCTCCCGTCCATTCGTCGTTCCAGCCTCCAGGAATGTTGTTGTTGTGGAAGTTGGTGTAATCCACGAAGTCCCAGTGGGCTGTGCGCATGGTA
This sequence comes from Segatella copri, assembly GCF_019249655.2. Classification (NCBI taxonomy): domain Bacteria; kingdom Pseudomonadati; phylum Bacteroidota; class Bacteroidia; order Bacteroidales; family Prevotellaceae; genus Segatella; species Segatella copri. Next base: position 2,556,932 of record NZ_CP137557.1, on the reverse strand, counting down.
TAGAATCCTGTGCCGAAGCGCATGGAGTAGGAGCGGCGACGGGAAGCGTAGAGAATGGTCTGGGCATCAAACTCGGCTCTACCGTAGTCGATGTTGCCGCCCCATAGATTCTTGATTCCCTGTTCGTAGTCAAACTTCAGTATGACGCCTTTCTCGCCCTTGGGCCTCCATTCCAATCCGAAGGCTGGTGCCACAGATTTATATTTGTCGGGATAGCCTATCTTGTGATAGAACTCCGGTCTCACGGCAACACGGTTGTGTGAAACCATGCCCAGTTCGAAAGCCCATTTCGGGTTGAATCGCCAATGGTTGGTCAGGCGATAGTATTGGTCTTTAAACTCTGTATAGTCTGTTTTCCCGTCTTTGATGGCTGGAATCACGCTTGGTGAGAAGTCGCCGATGCTATCTTTCGATTCGATATATCCCAGCGCCTGTCTAGCCACTCGGTTGGTGTTGATTCTGTTTCCGTTACCCACCTGGAATTGCAGAAATCCCTCGTGCTTGGCATTGTAGTTGAATCTGGCAGGCACATTGAAGTAGAAGCGGTGCTGCTTGAAACTGTAACCGCCTTTTATACCCAGCGATATCTGCAGGTTCCTGTTGAAGGCATATTCGCCTCTCAGGTTAAACTTGTAAACCACTCCCTTTTTCTGTGAATATCCCATGTAGAGGGGATTAAAGATAGGGTCGATTCTGAAATATCCCTGGCTCTCTTTGCCGAATCCGCTGGATATGCGATTGAGCAGGTTGTCGCCCACCACATCCCACAATACATCCTTCACGAAGTCGGTCTTCTTTTCTTCTTCAGCTGCTTTTTCCTGTTTCTTTCTTCTTTCCATCTTATCGTAGTAATCACGATAAATCATCTCCTCATCCGTGTTGAGCTTGATAGGGCGGACTTTCGCCATCAGGGTAGTATCCTCTGCATTGTTGAGGCTGTCGCTTAATATTTTCGGCAGGTCGTAGATGGTGGTATATTTGCCCGTAATCTTGTTGCCCATAAACTGGAAGTTGGCTCTCAGGTCGCATTTCGCGGGTCCGAGCGTCTTGAATCCTTCCTTGCCCATTGTCAGCGAGATGTAGAATCGGGTCATGTCGTATTCGCCCTCGAAGTCGCAGAGGTATATCTGTCCGTTCTTGACGTGTACGATGGCTCGTGTTTCTACCAGTTGGGTATTCTTGATGCGCGGATAGGCATAAACCTGGGCCATGCCGTAAGGCAGGGGAGTGACGGAGTATCTGTAGTATCTCCTGTTGGTGCGGTGGAATGGCGACAGGATGTTTTCCTGGAAGAGCGTTTCTCCATATACGTTCGGGGTCATGTAGTTCAACACCGATGTCATCGTGTTTCTGCGATGAGGGATGGTGCTGAGGTTGAGCTGACGGCTGATGTGGGGAGAGCCTTTTTCATCCACCGTGATACGGTTGTAAAACTCGGTGATAAACTTTCTTCCGGCTCCATGCGAAATGGCATACATTGTAGGCACGAGCATGAGGGTGGCGTTGCGCTTGTTGGTGCGCATCTGGAACTTGGTATAGGCATAGCTTGTTCTGTTGCCTCTGCCCGTGGTATCAACTTGCTGGGCATAGCAGAATATGCGGCGCATCACCGAGTCGGTGAGAGCGTCGCTCTTATCGCATTTCTTAGCGCTTGCCGTAAGTGGCAGGCAGCATCCTGCGACAGTCAGGGCTATGATGTGAAGTAGATACCTGTTCATATAGATATAAAAAATCGGGTGAGGCTGATTGCCGCACCCGATTGCAAAGTTACTAATTTATATGTAAATGTCCAAACCTTTATCTGTTTTATTACATCTTTTTATCTTTAAATATGGGTTTTATCCCAGATATTTCATAAGAATGCCGATTTTTCCCGACTCTCTGAGCTTGGTGATGCTCTTTTCCCTGATCTGGCGTACGCGCTCACGGGTCAATCCCATCTTGTCGCCAATCTCCTCAAGTCCTTTCTCGGTCTCATCGATACCGAAGCAGGCACAAACTATCTTGCGCTCTCTTTCCTTGAGGCATTTGCTCAGAACCTGCTTCAGCTCCTGTGCCATACTCTCGTGGTCCACATGCTTGTCGGTTCGGCTGTCATCGCCGCTTGACATCACGTCGGCCATCGAGTTATCGTCGTCCTCGCCGAATGGGGCATCGATGCTCACGTGGTGTCCGCTTGCCATGATGCTCTGCGTAATCTTGTCTTCATCCACTCCGGTTCTGTCAGAAATCTCCTGAACGCTAGGGCGTCGCTGGTTTTCCTGTTCGAACTTGTTGATTTCCTGGTTCACCTTGTTGAGCGAACCCACCTGGTTCAAAGGCAGTCTCACGATTCTGCTCTGCTCGGCTATAGCCTGTAGGATACTCTGGCGAATCCACCATACTGCATACGAGATGAACTTGAAGCCTCGGGTCTCGTCAAAGCGCTCTGCTGCCTTGATGAGGCCGATGTTGCCTTCGTCTATCAGGTCGGTGAGGGTAAGCCCCTGGTGCTGATATTGCTTGGCTACAGACACAACAAATCGCAGGTTGGCTTCTACCAACTTGTTCTTGGCTCTCTCTCCGGCTCTGCCACCCTTGCGGATAATCTGCGCCAGTTCTATCTCTTCGTCGATGGAAATCATAGGAGCTCTGCCTATTTCCACCAGATATTTATCGAGTGCCTCACTATTTCGATTGGTTATACTTTTCTGTATTTTCAGCTGTCTCATAATAACTATTCCCTCTTTCTTTTAGTTACACAATAATGCAAAGATAGTAAAATATTCAATAGGTTGTTACTTCTGATAACATTATTTAACCTAAAACTCTTGGTTTTTTGAAATTTTATCTAACTGCTTCATTCTTAGCGAATTTATCGAATGCTTTTTGGTAACCATTGAAGACGTTGATGTCCACCGTTCCGTGTATGCCGGCAACCCTTCCGTCGGGGCATAATTGCCAATAAACCAGGTGAATGTCTGGCTTATATTCGCCATATCGGGCTATCCACACCAGGTAGTCGTGCTTCAGGTCGGGGGCAAGCGGAAGATACCGGTTTACGAACATCTGACTGATGTAGAGGATGGGTTTCACTCCGGTGGCTCTTTCCACCAGTCGGAGCCATGTTCTTACCCTTGCGAAGAGTACAGCCGGACCGCCCATCTGCTTAATCTGACTTGGGAATGGTTCCAAATCCAGAACGGGAGGGAAATCGCCACGGCGGATATGGCTATGGCGCAAGAAGTGGTTTGCCTGTTCCGCAGCCGAACTCCTGGTGCTGAAGAAGTGGTAAGTTCCTACGTGATAGCCGTGTTTGCGTGCATCGTTATAGTCTTTCTTATAGAAAGGATTGACGATAGACTTTCCTTCCGTACTCTTGATGTAGATATATCTGATTGGGAAGTTCACGTTTCCATTCACGGTCTTCTTGCTGATGGTTCCCAGGTGGGTGATGCGCAGTCGCTTCCAGTCGATAGGATACTTCTTCTTGCCTTTGCCATGCTGGTATTTGGAGATGTCGATGCCGTAGATGCGCTGCGATGTATAGACCAGTCGCTCACCCTTGTATTTGTCAGCCTTCCATTCGCCTACTCTCAGCGGTTTCTTGGGGGCGATGCTGAATCCCCAGCCGTTTCTTTCGCCGTCTTTCCATTCACCCTCGTAGTAGGTACCATCGTGTCCTATCCATACACCATAGCCTTCGGCTTGGTACAGACTGTCGTATGAACCCGAGAAGTAGCCCAGGGAATCGGGTCTCAGTTCATAGTTGATAGGCTTCCTGTGGGTGACTCCCTGCAGGGTTACGATGCCGGCAGCCGTGCGGGGTGCGATGCCGAAGATGCCATCTGGGGTGGTTTCTGAAGCCAGCTGGAAGAGATGGCAACCTTGGGTATTTTTGCCGTCCATGCTTCCGATGAGCTTGCAGTCTTCACTTTGGGTCTTGCCATTCTCGTCGGTGTAGAATGCCTTATATATAATAAGGTGTACCAGTTGCAGTTTTTCCTTGCCGTTGGATACTTTTCCCGATGAATCCTTGCCCTGGATATGGTGCAGGGAGTCGAGCATCTTCTTGGCTGAATCTCTCAACACCTTTTCCCGGTTCTCGAATGCGCAGATTCTGTTGTAGCCCAGGTCCATCACGCTATGCGAGTGGATGTAGTAGGCTAACTCGCTCTCTTTCCATTTGGAATCTTTGTAGAGACTGTCGAGCGAATCCACCTTCTCCACCAGCACGCTGTCGGCGTCCAGCCCCTTGTATTTGTTTTTGGTGATGCTGGCATCATAGGATGCTGCGAGTCGTCCCTGGCAGGATGGCACCAGTGCCCAGCGGTTCACGAAGACGGCGGCTAGGGTGGTGGTGTCTTCGTCGAAGTGCAGCAAGGTCTTGTCGCCTCTTCTTATCTCGTAGCTGCTGTATACTTCAATGCGTGCCTTGGCAGCCTGCACGCTTTCTCTTGTGGGGTTCTGGCAGCGATAGATCCAGTATCCCAAAGCTAAAAGTAGAATAACCAACAAGGCACCGGCTATCCCGATGCCTCTTTTTCTGATGTTTGTCATTTTTCAATTCCTTCCCTGTTTCTTCTATTCTCTCTTGTTTTTCTCATTTCTGTGGGGCATCCGGATTTTCCATCATTTCTATCTCCAGGATAGATTGGGTGGTAGGAGAGATTTTGCATCTGTCGGATGTCCTTTCTCCGATGAGCCAGATGATTTCGCCTTCCTTGTCGGTCAGTACATGCTGGCTCATCTTTTCCATGTAGTTTCGTTTGCGGTCGGTGAGGTAATCACTGATGAGTTTGGTTCCCTTCATGCCGAATGGCTGGAAGCGGTCGCCTTGTGCTGTTAGCCGGTAGGTGAGTGGGAAGCTTACCTTGTCGGCATCCAGCGTGATGCGATGGCTCTCTTTACTTGGTGCAAAGTCTTCGGTTCGTGGATAGCGGCGGAGCTTGATTTTCGTGCTGTCGTTGAGCGTGTAGTTTCCTTCTTCGGGGAGTCGGAATTCCCGCTCTTTCTGCAGGTTGTCCAGCGCCTCCAGCGGAGTGATGAGCAGTTGCTCTCGGTCGATGGCTAGCATGTAGTCATTGCTTTTCCAAACCTTTCCTATACCGCCATCCTGATTCCTCAGAGCGTTCATGATGTTATCGATGGTGTCACCATGGAATCCATAGTTGCCGATGCGTTTGTGGAGCATGAATTCCTGACTTGCCGCCATCATGATTGGGGCTTTGTCAATGAAAATCACGCTGTCGGCATTGTCGGCATCAGATGGTTTCATGTCTTTTTCCATATTGTCGAGCATCAGTTTTGCCTGTCTCAGATATTTTGCCGACTGGGCGATGTTGTCCCTGGCTGCAGGGTTCAGCGTTTCGAGCAGCGGAATCACGTGGTGACGTATCTTGTTGCGCAGGGCATCATCTTCCAGATTCGTGGAATCGGTTACGTAATCCTGTTTCTTCTCTGCCAGATAGTCGAGCACATCCTGTCGGCTGATGCAGAGCAGCGGTCGCAGGATGTTGCCGTTTTGGGGAGCGATGGCAGCGAGTCCGTCCACGCCCGAACCTCTGAGCAGGTTGAGCAGCAGGGTTTCCACGTTGTCATCACGATGGTGTGCCACGCAGATGCCATCGGCATTGATGTCTTTGGCGAGTTGGGCGAAATAGCGATAGCGCAGGTCGCGCGCCGCCATCTCGATGCTCACCTTGTGCTTTTCGGCATAGGTAAATGTATCGAAGTGGATGCGGTGCAGGGCAATGCCTTCATGTTCGCACAGATCCACGCAGAATTGTTCGTCGCGATCACTTTCTTCGCCACGCAGATGGAAGTTACAGTGGGCGGCCTCTACGGGCATGCCGATGCTTTTCAGGATGAGCAGCAAGGCTACGCTGTCGGCTCCTCCCGAAAGGGCAACGATATAAAAGCCAGCGTGCTTCCACATGTTGTGGCGCACGATGTAATTACTCACGATATTTTCTATCTGATTCTTGTTCATCTCTCCCTGTAACTCCTATCTCTTTTATCTGTAAACTGTAAGCTATAAATTGTCAACTATAAACTATAAACTCTTTAAGAACTCTTCTGCTCGTTTCAAGTCTTCTGGGGTATCAATGCCTACGGTCTCCACATCGGTGGTTCCCACCTTAATCTTATAGCCATTCTGTAACCAGCGCAACTGCTCCAGGCTCTCTGCAATCTCCAGAGAACTCTGTGGCAACTGGGTTACTTCCTTGAGCACTTCCTTGCGGTAAGCATATATGCCCAGATGCTTCAGGTAAGGGAAGTTGTTGAGCCAGTCCTTGCGCTCCTTGCCTCTTACGTATGGGATGACGCTGCGGGAGAAGTAGAGAGCAAAGCCCTGGTTGCTCACGGCAATCTTCGGACTGTTTGGATTCTCCACAGCCTCCATTGATGTAAATGCCTTGCCCAGGGTAGCAATCTGGGTGGTTGGGTCGTCGAAGCAGTGGCAGATGGTTTCCAACTGGCTTTTTGCCACGAAAGGCTCATCGCCCTGCACATTGACGATGACATCCCAATCGCCGCCAATCTTTTCGATGGCTTCCTCTATGCGGTCGGTACCGCTCTTGTGGTCGGTGCGGGTCATCACCGCCTTACCGCCAAAAGCCTCCACGGCATTGAGGATGCGCTCGTCGTCGGTAGCCACGTAGGCTTCCTCCAAGACGGCTGCTACTTTCTCATAAACGTGCTGGATTACTGGTTTGCCACCAAGCATGGCGAGTGGCTTACCTGGGAAACGCGTTGAGGCGTATCGTGCTGGAATGATTCCTATAAATCTCATAATTGTCTGTCTTTTAAATGTTTACTTTCTTTTTACTCGGTGCTTCTTTCCTGTAACCTTCTTAAATATTTTCAGAATTTTTTCAGAATCTTTCCTGAATCTTTCCGGTAACAAAAAAAGTTGCACTTTGCAGACGCAAAAGTACAACTTTATTTTGTATTAACCAAATATATTTCGAATTTTATTCATATCTTATCGCCTCAATCGGGTCGAGACGGGCTGCCTTCTTCGCAGGATACCAGCCGAAGAATACTCCGGTGAAGGTACATACGGCAAAACTCATGATGATACTCCATGGCTCAATCTGAGTGGCGATGTGCAGGAAGGCATTCAGACTGAGCGATAGACTCACGCCCAATATCACTCCAATGATACCACCTGTTACTGACAGCAGGATAGCCTCAATCAAAAATTGGTTCAGAATGTCGATGCCTCGGGCACCCACACTCATTCTAAGACCAATCTCCCGGGTTCGCTCGGTTACGGAAACATACATGATGTTCATGATTCCGATACCGCCCACCAGTAATGAGATGCCTGCCACGGATCCGAGCAGGATGGTGATGGTTGACATGGTGGAGTTCATCATGCTGGATATTTCCTCCTGCGAACGGATATTGAAGTCGTCTTCATCTGCCTCTGTGGTGGCGGTGGCATCCTTCAGTTTGTGGTTGCGGCGCAGGATGTCGCTAATCTGGTCTTGTGCTGGCTGCGAAGCCTCCTCGGTAATGGCCGAGCATACGATGCCGCCCAGGTAAGTCTGTGCCAGGAGTCGTTTCATCACGGTGGTGTAAGGCGCCAGTACCAGGTCGTCCTGGTCCATACCCATACTATTGTAGCCTTTTTTCTTGAGCACGCCTACTACACGGAAAGGGATGCTGTTGAAGCGCACCACCTTACCGATAGGGTCGCTGCCGTCTGGAAAGAGGTAATCTACCACCGTCTGACCCAGGATGCAAACCTTGGCTGCCGCCTTGATGTCGGCATCGGTAAACATTTCTCCGTCAGCTACTTTCAACTGTCGGATGCTGAGATAATCCTGGTTCACGCCATAGATGCTGCTCTGGGTATTGTTGTTGCCGTAGATCCACTGTCCGGCGCTGTTTACGGTAGGCGAGATGGCACTGATATAGTTGCACTCATCCTTGATGGTCTGATAGTCAGTCTGCTTCAGGGTCTCCATCGATGAGGCATCCTGTCTTACACCGCCTCTCATGTCGGCACCCGGCGAAATCATGATCATATTGGAACCCATCTCGGCGATGTTCGCCTTGATGCTCGCCTTGCTTCCCTGTCCGATGGCAAGCATCGTAATCACGGCTGCGATACCAATGATGATACCCAGGGCTGTGAGGAAGGAGCGCATCTTGTTGGCTGCTATCGCTCGGAGGGCTATCTTTAAAAGATTCTGATAATTCATTTACTTTGAACTTTGAATTTTGAACATTGAACTTTATGATTAGTAAAGCTGTTGAATTCTTCACTCTTCACTCTTCGTTCTTCACTTCTCCTATTCGTCCGTATTGGCTGGCAATGCGGCAAGGCCTTCGGCTGCCGAGAGGATATGGTCGTTGTAGGTATCACTGATGATATGACCATCTCGCAGCTCGATGTTGCGGCTCGAATAGTTGGCGATGTCTGGGTTGTGAGTTACGAAGATGATGGTTCTTCCCTCGGCATAGAGCTTCTGGAAGAGTACGAGAATCTCGAAACTGGTTCGGGTATCGAGGTTACCCGTAGCCTCATCGGCGAGAATCACGGCAGGGTCGTTCACCAGAGCTCTGGCGATGGCCACACGCTGCATCTGTCCACCCGACATCTGGTTACTCTTGTGATAGAGTCGCTCGCCCAAGCCCACAGCCTTCAAGGCTTCGATGGCACGCTGCTTGCGCTCCTCGGCAGTAACGGAAGGATTGTACATCAGTGGCAGCTCCACATTCTCCACACTGGTAGTCTTCGGCAGAAGGTTGTAGTTCTGGAAGATGAAACCAATCTTGCGGTTGCGGAGGATGGCACGGTCGTTGCGGCTCATCTTTCTTACGCTGACACCATCCAGATAGTATTCGCCGCTGGATGGCGTGTCGAGACATCCCAGCTGGTTCAATAGGGTAGATTTACCCGAACCCGACTTACCCATGATCGTAACGAACTCGCCTTCGTATATCTTAAAGCTCACGCCCTTCAGGGCATGCACCACCTCGTCGCCTACCATGAAGTTGCGCCTCACGTTGTCCAGCTCGATGACAACCTTCTTCTCTTTGTTATCAATATTTTCAGCCATAATTCTTAACTATAAATTGTAAATTATTAATTATAAATTATGCCTTCTGTCTTATTTCTTTTTTCCTCTAGGGCCAGGACCACTGATCAGACCTTGGCTCTGCTGGGCATCCTCTTCCTCCTCAGGCGTATTGACGATGATTTCTGTTACAATCTTCTGTCCCTTTTTGATACCCTTGATGATTTCGGTGTGCACTCCGTCGGTCTGACCGATGGTTACGGAATGGGCTGTGAGGGTCTTGTCGCTGAGGGTCCATACCTTGTTCTTGCCCTTGCAATCCACAATTTTCATATCCTTGCCCACGGTTTCCTTGGTAGGAGTAAAACGCAAAGCCTTGTTGGCTACAGCGAGTACGCCACTGCGCTCCTGGGTGTAGATGGTGACATTGGCTGTCAGACCAGGCTTCAGCTTGAGGTCTGCATTTGGAGCAGATATTACCACCTCGTAAGTAACCACATTGTTGGTAGTCGTTGCTTCCAGGCGCACCTGCTTTACGGTTCCCTCGAAGGTATCATCCGGATAAGCATCTACGGTGAAGGTAACACGGTCGCCTTCTTTCACACCGCCGATGTCTGCCTCATCCACGTTTGCCACTACCTGCATGTTGGTCAGGTCCTTGGCAATAGTGAAGAGTTCTGGGGTGTTGAAGCTTGCCGCTACGGTTTGGCCTTCCTCTACGCTCTTCGAGATAACGGTACCATCGATAGGCGACGTGATGGTAGCGTAGCCCAGGTTGGTCTGAGCCTTCTGTACATTTTCCTTGGATGAAGCCACCTGTTCCTTCGCCTGACGATAGGTGAGGAGAGCGTTCTCGTATTCATCGGCACTTACGAGTCCCTTCTTGTAAAGCGTTTGGTAGCGATTCATGTTGGCTGCCTGATAGCTGAGGTTGCTGGTGGCGCTGGCGAGATTTGCCTTAGCCGTATTGAGCTCGCTCAGCAGGTTGGTCTTGTCGAGCTCTGCGATTACCTGTCCCTTCTTTACCTGAGAGTTGTAATCCACATAGAGTTTGTTCACGATACCGCTCACCTGTGTACCCACGGTTACTGAGGTCACTGCCTCGATGGTACCGGTGGCAGTTACACTGTTCTGGAGGGTTTCAGTCTTCACCGCTTCCTCCTTGAAGTTAATCTCTTCTTCCTTCTTACCTCCCGACAGCGCCCAGGCTGCCACGGCGATGACTACTATCACGATGACAGCAATCCAGATTTTGCTTATTCTTAATTTCTTCATTTTATGATGTTAACCTATTAAATGTTTTGCAATATATATAAATTAGATGTGTCCGTCCTTGTAGAACTTCAGAATGTTGAGGTTGAGGATGGTCATGTATTTAGCCTGAAGCTCATTCTGCTTAGCCTTCAGCAGGTTGTCCTTACCTGTGCGAAGTTCCACGATGTTCTTCAGTCCCAACTTAAACTGCTCGCTCAGCAAGTCGTAGCTGGTCTGTGCGCTCTCGCTGCTCACCTTGGCAGCCTTAAACTGGCTCTGGTTGGTAGAAGCCTGCAACCAGTAGTTTTCGATGGTAGAGTAGAGCTGAGTCTGCTGGTTCTTCAGGTCGAGCTGGATACTCTCACGCTGCAGGAGGGCCTTGTTCACCTGAGTCTTGGTTGTGCGGTTGTCGAAGAGAGGCACGCTCACGCTGATACCGCCGCCCATGTTGAAGTTGGTCTTCAACTGTGTGCCCCATGCCTTGTTGTTCATCGAAGTGCTGCTGGTAGAAACCCCCGCATTGGCACTGATGGTAGGCAACTTGCCCGCCTTGGCAATCTGGATGGTGAGGTCGTTCTGCGCCAACTGGTTCTGGAAGGTCTTGAATTCCGGACGGTTTTCCAAAGCCGCAGCATATACGCCGTTCAGTGCCGGGATGGCATCCAGCGCCATCGCATCCGTGGTGTTTGGCATATTGATATCAAAAGCCTCATCGCTGGTAATCTGGAGCAACTCCTTCAGCTGTCGCTTGTAGTTCTTCACGTTGCTTTCAGCCTGTACGATGTTAAACTCATCCTGTGCACGCTGAGCGGTGAGCTGTGCCAGGTCAGCCTGACTCATCTTTCCTATTTTCACCATCTCCTTGCCACGTTCCTCGTTCTGAAGGCTTGATGCGTAGCTTTCCTGATTCACCTTGATAGCCTCTGTGGAGTAGAGAATCTGAACGTAGAGTGTGGCAATTTGCTCCTGCAGCTTCACCGCCTGGGTAGCAGAGTCAAGCTCGGCAGCCTCAGCCACCAGCTTGTTGAGTTTCACCTGGTTCTTGTTCTTATTGCCGTTCCAGATGGTGTAGTTACCAGCCACCGAGTAGGTGCCGTTGTAATATACCTTATCGATGCTGGCTCTTGAGAAACCGTCGCTGCTGATGCCGCTAGCCACCCAAGGCGTGTAGTTGACGCTTTGGCTGGTGCTTGCATTGAGCGAAGGCAGCAGAGCCGCTTTCGACTGCAAGTAGTCCTCCTGAGCGCTAGCCTTGGTGAGCTGCGTTTTCTGGAGTGAGATGTTGTTGGCAAGCGCATAGTCGATGCAGTCTTTCAGCGACCATTGCTTGGCTTGTGTGGCAAGTGGAGCTGCTGCTATGAGCAGGGCAAACATGCCGTTTCTTAAACTTCCGTTCATACTTCTTCTTTTGTTACTTTTACTGTTACTTTTCTTTTTTCTGTCCCAATGATACATATTGCAAAACTTTTAATGGGCCAACTATTTTTCTTTTTGTCGATTAGACGCAGAAAGAAGCCCGATAGTTGCAATCGTCGTAATAGTTGATTGATTTTTTTTCAGATGGTTTATTTTTGCTTTTTGTTTTTAACAATCGTTGGGAAAATGAAATGTTTCTTTTCAACTATCAATTTCTTTGATTTCCTTCTGATTTTGAACGTAAAATCGGTTGATAGTATAACAATTCGTAATGATTGTTAAAGAAGTGTGGCAATACGCAATATTTGTTTTATTTTTGCATTTTGTTTAGGTCAAGCAGTTAATAGTGCTTAGACTTTGGATAAGGAATATATTCAAGAGATAACGTTTAAAAGTAGTTTTTTTAATCATATTCACGACTTGATGAAGAAGAAGATAGCAATATACTTGGCGGCTTGTGCTCTGCCAATCCACGTCACTGCCCAGGAGTTGTGGCAGGAAGAAGACGTAGCCCCAGGCAAACTCAACCTCTGCGAGGGGGTAGAGTATGGGGTGGAGATGCAAGGCTCCTTGTCGAAGGGAAAAACTCCTCTTTGGCTCAATGCCAACAAGTATGGCTTGAGTTCGCTCGATGAGCGAAATGGCTATATGCGGGTGAACGTGATTCGCCCGCTTGCTGCTGATTCTGCCCGCCGCTGGGCAGTGGGGTATGGTGTGGATGTGGTGGCTCCCGTTAATTATACCAGTCATGCCATCGTACAGCAGGCTTTTGTTGAGGCCCGCTGGCTTCATGGCGTGTTGAGCGTGGGTGCCAAGGAATATCCGCTGGAACTCAAGAATCAGACTTTGTCAAGTGGCAGCCAGACGCTGGGCATCAATGCGCGCCCTGTTCCTCAGGTTCGCCTTGCCTTGCCCGATTATTGGACCTTGCCGATATTCAATGGTTGGGTGCATCTGAAAGGTCACATCGCCTATGGTATGATGACCGATGACAGTTGGCAGCATGACTTCACGAACAAAAAGCAAAAATATGCCGACGAAGTGCTCTATCATAGCAAGGCGGGTTATCTGAAGATAGGCAGCGAGGAGAGATTCTGTCCTTGGAGCCTGGAAATGGGGGTAGAGATGGCAGACCTGTTTGGGGGCAAGCCTTACTACCGTACTCCGAGTGGCGAGATGATATTGAAGCCATCAGAAAAAGGTCTTCTTGGCTTCTGGCATGCGTTTTTCCCAGGTGGCGCTGATCCTGGCGAGAATGAATACATCAATAAGGCTGGTGATATAGTGGGTTCATGGGTGATGCGCTTCAACTATGATTTCGACAGCTGGAAACTCGGCATCTATGCCGATCATTTCTTCGAGGACGACAGTCAGCTTTTCTTCCTCGACTATAATGGTTATGGCGAAGGACCGGATGAGTGGAATGAGAAGAAATACTCCCGTTTTTTCCTCTATTCATTCAAGGATATCATGCTGGGTACTGAGTTGAATTTCAAGTATGGCAAGTGGTTGCGAAATGTGGTGGTAGAGTATCTCTATACCAAGTATCAGAGTGGTCCTTATAACCACGACCGTACCATCAATATTCCCGACCATCTTTCGGGAACGGATGATTATTACAACCATGGTACTTTTACCGGATGGCAGCATTGGGGACAGGTGATGGGCAATCCGCTTTACCGTTCACCTATTTATAATAACAATGGAAAAATTGAGGTATTAGACAACCGTTTCATTGCTTACCATCTTGGTTTTGATGGTCAGCCTACAGATAGGTTCGGCTATCGTGCGCTGGTTACTTACCAGAAAGGGTGGGGAACCTATAACGAGCCGTTCACCAAGAAGCATCATAACGTCAGTTTCCTGGTTGAGGGTAATTATGCCTTCAGTCACGGTTGGGCGATGAAGGCAGGCTATGGCATGGATTTCGGCAGCAATCAGATGCTGGGACACAATGCCGGTTTCCAATTCACTATCAGTAAAAAGGGAAATTTAGGTAAGAAAAAATCGTCTGCAAGACAAGGAGTTATGTAATGATAATTTTGAGTAAAATGAATAAGGAAAATAGAATTGGATATATCAGAAAGACAATGAATCTGTTGAAGCTGAAGAGAATTCTTATGGCTGCTTGCATGTTATTGAGCCTGGGATTGGGTATGTCCTCTTGTACTTTGGAGACGAGTGACAATGGTTATTTTGATGGCTATTGGCATCTCGAACGGGTAGATACGCTAGCCACGGGTGGCTGGTGTGATTACTCGAAGCGTCGCATCTTCTGGGGAGTACAATTTAAGTTGCTGTCCTGCAATGATGCCGATGTAGGTCCACGTGGATGTTATTTCCGCTTCGACCAGACTGCCGATAGCATCATCGTTCATACTCCCTATAAGAACAATTGGCATCAGGACAATGGACCGGATGGCGGTGATATTCCTATCATTGTAGTCAATGATGATCTCCGCCAGTATGGCATCAACAATCTTCGTGAACCCTTCTTCAAGGAGAAGTACAAGAGCGATAAGATGATTTTGCGCTCGGAAACACTGCGCCTGTACTTCACTAAGTTCTGATTTTGTTTTCCTTAAGGAAACATCGAGTTTCCCTTAATGGAACATCGATTTTCCCTTAAGGGAACAAAAAGTGCCACCCTGTTCTGCAGATTGGCACTTTTTGTATCTAAATCTGATTTGTGACTTATTGCAAATTCTTAGAATTTCTTTCCGAAAATGATATTGATGAAAGTTTTCACCAAAATCTTGGCATCGAACCACCAGGAACGGTGCTCCAGATAGTAGAGATCGAGTTCCAATCTTCTCAACATTTTCTCCATGGTGTCAGTATAGCCATTATATAAGGTGGCATAGGAAGTGACGCCTGGACGAATCTGATACAGGAACTGGTATCTTGAATCGTGCTCAATAATCTGATCAATATAGAACTTTCGTTCCGGTCTAGGACCGATGAAAGCCATATCGCCCTTGAATACATTCCAAAGCTGAGGCAATTCATCAAGATGATGATCACGGAGGAACACACCTACACGAGTCATGCGGGTATCCTTCTTATGACCAAAGAGCTGAGGACCATTCTTCTCAGCATCCACTCTCATGCTGCGGAACTTGTAGATATAGAAAGGTCTTCCGAATCTTCCGATGCGCTCCTGCTTGAAGATGGCAGGACCACCATCCTCCTTCTTCACTGCAATATAGCATATAAGGAAGAGAGGCGAGAATGCCACAAGACTGACTCCCGACAGGATGAAGTCACCTATGCGCTTGATGGTTCGTTCAACTTCGTTCATTCCGTCAGGTATGAATCTAGGATTATCTACATCATCATTCCACTTGATATATGATGGGATATCATTGAATTTCTTCTGATTATTTTCCATACTTCTTATTTTCTTTTATTTAAAAAACGAAACATTGTTTAATATATTGTATTCAAACACGCTTATTTCGTATATTTCTTTTAAGTTCTTTAAAATTAATGATTTCGGAAAGGGTAAAAAATAAAAAAGACATAAAATGTTTGGAGAAACAAAATAAAAATGGTACATTTGCAGAAAAATGTAGATTATGAAGAAATATCCTTTGGGAATTCAGACATTCTCTGAAATTGTTGCAGGCAATTATATATATGCAGACAAGACAGAGTTTGTTTACAAATTGGCACATTATGCCAAATTTCATTTTCTGAGTCGTCCCCGGCGATTCGGAAAGTCTCTTTTTGTCTCTACACTTCAGGCTTACTTTGAGGGTAAAAGAGATTTGTTTAAGGGACTTGTCATTGAGCAGATGGAGCAAGAGTGGACTTCATACCCTGTTGTTCATATAGATTTAAGTGCCAGCAAGTATTATCGCCTGAAAAATCTTCATGCTGCTTTGAATGGAATGCTTTCTGAATATGAGAAAATCTATGGAATAGCGGTGAACCCTGATTATGCAGATGTATATAGTGAGCGTTTGAAGAATATTATCTTGACAGCTGCTCAGCAGACTGGTAAACAAGTAGTTGTACTTGTTGATGAATATGACGCCCCAATGCATGATAGCATGAAAGATGAAACATTGCAAGATGAAATTCGTGAAATTATGCGCGACTTCTTTAGTCCATTGAAGCATCAGGAAGCAAATCTACGCTTTGTTTTTATCACGGGAATTTCTAAGTTTAGTCAGTTGAGTATTTTCAGTGAACTTAACAACTTGAAAATTCTTACATTGAAAGAAGATTATGCGGCTGTTTGTGGTTTTACGGAAGAAGAATTGATTGATAATTTTTCGGAAGGAATACAAACTTTGGCAGCAAAGGAAGGTATATCAAGTGATGAGGTATTAGCTAAATTACGTTATCATTATGATGGTTATCACTTTACTGCAAAGTCGGAAGGTATTTATAACCCTTATAGCATTATCAATGCAATGGACGATAAGACTTTTAACAATTATTGGTTTGCTTCTGGTACTCCTACGTTTCTGATAGAGTTGTTGCATAAGAAAGGAATTGATATGTTGCAACTAGATGAGATATGGGCATCAGAAAGTCGTTTCAATGTACCTACAGATAAGATTACCGACCCGATGCCTGTACTCTATCAAAGTGGTTATCTTACTATAAAAGATTACAATGAGGATACTAAGCAATATCTTCTAGGTTTTCCAAATGAAGAGGTTAGACAAGGCTTTTCAGAGAGTCTTTATCATTATTATGCACCGGATGATTTTGGTAATTATGACGCTTTAGTTAACTCTTATGTGAAATATGTAGTTAAGCTTGATGATTTTGAGTCTTTTCTGCCTCATTTGAAAGTTTTTTATGACAAATTTCCATATGTTATAGTAAATGACAATGAACGTCATTATCAGGCAGTCATGTACACTATATTTTCGATGTTAGGTGCAGATGTGAGTGTGGAACATTTTACTTCTAGTGGAAGAATCGATCTTGTTTTAAAAACAAAGAAGAGTGTTTATGTCATTGAATTAAAATATGATAAAAATGCAACTGTTGCTGTAGATCAGATATTGAATAACAGGTATGCATCAGCTTTCGCAGAAGAAAAGCGAACGATACATTTGGTTGGCTTGAATTTCTCGAAAGACCAACGTACTCTAGATGATTGGATTTTGCAATAACTCGTAAAATCAAGACGAGTTTTCGCTAAAATAGTGAGTGATACAGAAAATCCGTGAGGGATAGCGTGATGGGTATTGTAAAAATACAATCAATATATCACGCTATTCTTGAACTTTAATACTTTGGTAATCAGAGATTTGAGTATTCCAAATTCGTAATCGTGATGGATGTGACAGATGTTTCGCTAAAAAACTTTTTCATGTGAGTGAAGAAGTAGCTTATGAAATAAAGGTGAACGTATTGCTTTTGGAGGTAGACAGCTTCCAACGAAGATTAAGGATATTGTTAAATTTAAAATAATTAAGGATTATGAGTGAAAGTGAGATTGAGGGCTTTATCAACAAAGTTGAATTAGGCTTAGTTGAAGCTCAGCATGATATGTTGGTAGAAAAGGCTTTATACAATCGTCCTGTGGTCATTAGTGACGGAAATGGCGGGGTAGTAGAAGTTTCTGCCAAGCAATTATTAAGTTAGAAAATGTCTTTTCATTCTCTAAATTTGAGTCGCTAATTGTTTAGTTGTACAACTATAAGGTGTTTAGTTGTACAACTGTAAAATTACGGTTGTACGACTATAGGGTGTATGGTCGTACAACTAAAGAGTGTATAGTTGTACAACTAAACAGGTTGTAGTTGTACGATTACAAGGAGTTGCCACTAGGCTCGGCAGACCTGCTGACTGCAGTGAGCAGACCTGCTGACTAGGCTCAGCAGGTCTGCTGAGCCTAGTGGCAACATACGAGAAGGTATATACTTGTACTCGAAAAGATATATCCTTTCACTCCAGATGATAGTCATTTGTACTTGAAAGCCTATTGATTCCTATACAGGAAAGCCTTTCTTCTTATATAAAAAACGATAGTCTTATTTTTGATGAGTAAAAGTGTAACTGTCGAACTTACGCTTCAATATCTTCGCACCATAGGTTGGCAGGAAAAGCGTGAAGAAATAAAGGTTTGCCTTGATAGGGTGGAAACCTAATATCTCCTTATAAACTGCAATATTATATTTCATCAGCGACATCTTATTGCTTGAGATAGAGTTCCTGCGCATGCAATAGTAGGCCAAAGGTTTTTCCGGATAAGCATAGCAAACCTTGCATTCTCTGATAATCTGCAGGAACAAAGCCCAGTCCTGACGTTTGCGGATGGTAGGCATGAAGAATTTCCTGCCCAGCATCTGAATGTCATAGATAGCAGTGAGGCAACCCACCTTGTTGTCTCTCTTCATCATCCCGTATGTTATTTTTTTCGGAGCCGTACAGAATCCTATCTCGTCCTGCGTTTCTCCATCAAAGATAATATATGAGGCACATGAGAGAGCACACTTCTTCTCGTTCATGAAAGCAATCTGCTTTTCAAGTTTATCTGTGGTCCATCTGTCATCACTGTCGCAGAAGGCGATATAGCGTCCTTTGGCGCGTTCGATGCTCTTATTTCGGGCATAGCCGGCGCCATGGTTCTCTTTCAGATATAGAATGTTGACTCTTTCGTCCTTGCTTGCATATTCCTTCAGCAATTGCAAGGTGGTTGGGTCTGTGGAAGCATCGTCGGTAATCAATAACTCTAAGTTCTTATAAGTTTGATTAAGGATACTATTCATACTGTCGGCAAGATATTTGCCGGCATTATAAGTTGGCATGATGACAGATACTAAGTCTTCTTTATTCATTATTTTAGAGTTTAACTTTCTCAAAAGATGATTATTGTTTCTTTCGTTGCAAAGGTAATAAAAAATAATGAGATAAAAGTAAAATGAAGATACTAATTGAAGATTTTGCTTAAAAAACCTTGTCTTTTACAAAAATGTGAAGGAAAAATTTGTTTCTTTCTAATAAAAACCGTATATTTGTACTTTATTAAACCTGTATGTAAAACAGGATATAGGTGTTATTCTTAAATATAACAATATGAGGATAAATTTAAAAAAATATTTAGTTTGGTGATATTTACCTTCAGTCTTCTGTCAGGAGATACATATCATGTAATGGCTAGGGATAGAGAGCAGAAATACAAGCTCGTCTTTCGGGAGGAGTTTAATCTTCCTGATGGTAGCCAGCCTAATCCTAAATTATGGAGTAGGGTTCCGCGTGCAAATAATCTTTGGGCAAAGTGGAATTCTGATACGGCAGATGTTGTTTTTATTAGAAATGGAAGATTGGTTTGTCGGGTTATTCCGAATACGAATCCTGCAGATACGGCAATGATGTTGGCAGGTGCAGTATTTACCAAGCATAAGTTTGCCTTTAAGTATGGAAAAATAGAGGTGAGGATGAGGACAAATTTGCAGAAAGGAAACTTTCCTGCTGCATGGATTATGCCGCAAGTTCCTGGCAATCCATATCGATATGGTGAAGTTGATCTGATAGAATATTTTGGCGACGAAGGCATTGCACGACAAACCTTCCATTCGCATCGCACGGCGATTTTGAAAAAAAGTGGCGATAAGACCGTCTTCCTGACAAGAAACATTGAGCGGGACAAATGGCATGTTTATGGTTTGGAATGGACACCTCATGCGCTGATTACTTATATTGATGGAGAGACTACCGGCTGCTATCTTAAGTCGGATGACCCCATTAAGCTGGAAGAAGGACAATGGACGTTTGACCGTTCCTTCTTCATCATTCTGAATCAAAGTGTGGGGTATGGCAACTGGCATGCTCCAGATCCGCATGCCACTTATGAAACCGAGTTTGACTGGGTGAGAATCTATCAAAGAGAAAAGGACATCACTTATTATTAAAAGTGGTGTCCCTTTCTGATTACAGACGTTAATATGATTCCATTAAACTTTCTTTTTGAAATCTTTTATGCTAAACAAGGCACCCGCCTTTTTCAAAAACTCAGGAGTAAAGTAAGTCATCAGTCCTCCGAGTGATGTGAACGTTAACTCTCCAAAGTAAATCTTTCCATTCTCGTCTTCCGGATTCAAATTGTATAAGTCAACTCTCAACTCAGGGAATCCCTGGGATAGCTTTTCTGCTACCTCTATCATTTTCTCCAAGTTTTTAGGCTTTGGCATAATTTTACCTTTAGGATAGCCGGAACTGAATATAGAATATTGTGGGCACGCATTCCACTCTCTGTCATAGAGCATTAAGTGAACTTTGGCTCCATTGCCAGAACGGTCGGAACATATCAGAATATAGTGAACTTTGCCATTAAAACACCATAGTTTATAATCAATTAATGTAGATTCGCCCTTCGGTGTAGGGAGCAGTTCTTCTGCAATGACCATCGGATGGATTTCCTTGTAATGAGGTTCTACATGAAGCAGTCCTATGTTCTTGCGGTGTAACCATTCATCTATGGTCTTCACAATAGCAGCCTTCTGGGCAATGGGTAGGGTACTTTTACCTCTTACGGCTTTATTGGTACCTTTTCCGTCGCCATTATTTGCCTTGAGAATAAAATTCTCTGGCAGTTGGTCAAAGTCGAAGTCGTTCACGTTGTCCCAAGCTCCGTAGAGTTTGACAAGACAGTTGCCGAGACCTTTTTGCTCAACATAATCTCTTACCTTGTATTTATCGGCAAGGATTGTCCACTGGGTCGTGTCTGAATACAATTTTGCCCACAGAATCTTTTCATTGAGATCCTGGGGATTTTTTAAATTCAGTTTTTTCTTAAAGGTGAGAAAATATCTTATCTTTAGAAGCAATTCGGGATTGTGCTTTCCCAAAAAATGACATAAACCAATAGCAGGAGCAAAGAGAATTCTTCCTCCTTTACTTGATGTTGGATGTATCATATCTACTATTTTTAATGTTGCTGTATCAGTTTATTATAAAAAGTTCCTGCTATTCTACTTAGATAGAATAAAGGGTCGTTATGAGTTAGATGACTCAAGTACATGCCTGTATATTTGAAACTTTGAGATAGGAATTCATATATCTTGGTCACAATGCTGATTTTACGTCTTCCTGCAGAATTATTTCTCTTTCTGATATAGTATATGCAAGTAGGTGCGGCTACTTTTACATGTTTGATCTTCCAGGATATTCCATACATGAATATGGAGTCTTCACCACGTTTGATATTTGTGTCGAAACGTTGTCCGTTTATACATTCTTTAGGAAGCAGTTTGCAACATGCTGACGAGAAAAAACTGCGATTGGAATAGCGACTTGATTCCTTTGCCGGTTGATAGTTTCTGTATGCACGACTCAGAAAATGCTGTTCACTTTCTTCTCCTGTTTCCTTATTCACTGCTTTCACATTGGCTTCAACAATTCCGTTGTCACATGCTTTAGAAAGCAACTCTTCCAGATAGTTGTCTGATACCCAGTCATCATCATCAATGAAACAGATATAGCAGCCTTGTGCTTTTTCCATTCCAAGATTTCGAGCTCTAGATACTCCATTTGGAGTAGAGTAAAGCAGTGTGCTGGTAAAGGAGTATTCTGGCAGTTTCTTGCGAATCAAGCTTTCATAAGGTTCTCTTTCACCATTGAGCACGAGGATTACCTCAAACTCATCCTTTGATAAAGTTTGATTCTCAAGACTTCCTAAACATTCCCAAAGATAATCCTTGGGAGTGTATGTCGGTATGATAACACTTATTTTAGTTGCCATAACTGTTACTTATTTTGCATATTCAACTTCAATACCTCCTATCTCTGCAGCAACCTGTGAATATGAAGACCCTACGCTTCCTATAATCTTATTGGTCTTGCTAAGACAGAATAAGTCTAACACTGCAAATTTCATTCCTTCCAGGGAATTGCGATCAGTATCATCCATCAGGGTAATGATGCGGTCGGGATATTTTGATTTCAGATTTTCCTTTACCTCATCATCATCGCTGGCTACATAGAATTTGGCATTGGCATTCTTCTTGATTTCCGCATCCATCATGTTGGTAAAGTTCTCTAATGGAGAAGATTGGATGGATACAACATTGTCGGTTCTGCGGATATGCACACCGATAGTACTCTCAGAAAAGCCTGATACTACTTCGTCTATTCTGCGCTGGATATCATCTTGTGGAATGAACATTCCCTGGATGGTATATTTCGTACACATAGGATAACACGAGATGAGGAGGAGCGAGCGTGAATAGCTCATTTTTAATTTGCTGTATATCTCGCCATCGCGATAGATGCTGAAGTTGAACACGGTTTGCTCGAACATCGTTTTCAGCAGGGGCCATCTCATCAGGTAGTCCTTGTTACCATTGATGTTGTATAGCCATTGCTTGTTCTCAACCAGTTTCACATCATCTTGTGGAATAGGTTTGAAAAGTTCGCAATAATCAGCTTTTAAACCTAGGCTGTTGTTCCAGTAAATGACAGAAGAACAATGATATTTCTTTGCCACCGCCACTCCTGTGGCTATGGCACGTAATCGGTTACAAAGTCCTCCTGTTGGTATGATTTTAACTTCCATGTTTCGTTATCGATGTAGTTATTCTTTTATTTCTTAATTGTATTTCTGATGGCATCGAGGAAACCATGACCATATTTGGTATCCGGTTCCACATAGTTGCCTTCACCCCATTCGTTCCATGAGCGGAGGAAGAGAATCTTTCTCTGTTCAGGCTTGTTCTTGATGAGCTGCAATGCATCTTCTATATGATGCTCGAAGTTCTCTGGGGTAGCATTTACGTAGATACCTTCGTGCTTGCCGGCTCTAGGGGTACGGTCCCACTGTGGGAAAAGAGTAGGGAACACGTTGTCCCAATTGTCTTCTGGTGAAAAGAAATGCTTCATCACCTTAGGATAATCATACTTCAGTGCCGGCATGAAAGGGAATGCCTTCTGCATGGCTTTTCTTGCTATACGCCAATACTTTCCCTGATACATCATCTCGGCTCTACCTTTTCCCATCGGGTTGATGCCATCGAAACCTAATTCCAGGAATGAGTTGTAGATGTCGGCACTGCTTTCAAGGTTTGGCATCACACGTCTGATGGTGCCGTCCTCGTTTCTCTTGACCGTTGTTGTTGAAGCACACATAGCAACGAAGAAGATGCCTTTCAATCCATTCTCCTTTGCCATCTTTCTCCAGAGTTCCATGAAGTGGCGCACATCCTTGAAGTGATATGGGTCGAAAATCAGGAACAGTGGCTTACCATCTACCGTGATGTAACGATGATCTTTGAATGCTTTGAGCACATAGTTGAAATGGGCAATGTAGTCTTCATCGCCAGGATACAATTGCTCACAGATCATCTGGTTGCCACCTTTATTCTTCCATGTATTTGTTTTCCAGTCATGGTTTGCCCATGCCAGGCAGAATGGAAAATCCGGTTTGCCGGAATTGAGAACCTCATCGAATGGACGCTGCAACAGGCGCTTGCCGTTACCCATCCAGTAATGCCAGTAGCAGAATCCTTCTACACCTGCTTCACGTGCCAACTGAGCCTGCTGCTCGCGAGTCTCAGGCAGACGAAGGTCATAGAAGCCTAAATCGGCTGGTATTCTTGGCTGGTAGTGTCCATGAAATACAGGACGGGCTTTGGCTACGTTGGTCCATTCTGTAAATCCTGGTCCCCAGACATTGTCGTTTTCAGGGATTGGGTGAAACTGTGGTAAATAATATGCTATAACTCTTGCTTCCATTTAATATGCTTTTTATTATTATTCTATTTTATTTTTATTGTTTAATTAGGCATGATCATCATTCCCAATCCATAATGCGGTATGCTCACATAGAGCATGAGGAGGGAGATGATGACTATCATGCTGATACCTATCCACTTCTGTTTGAAAGTGTACATGATATAAGTATAGAGCAGTATATTCACGATGCAATACAGCTGGCTGGTTCGCAATGCCAAAACAGGCAAAAACGCAAGTGCCGAATATAGGGATAATCCTATTGCAGACGTCTTGAGCAATATCGGGAAATCACTGCATAGTTTCGTCAGCGTATCCTTAAAGAGGAAGAGGTAATAAAACAGCATGACCGACATGAGATGCAGCGGATCAAATATATTGATGCCTACCGTTATTTTACCCTTTTCCACAGCAGCCTGGTAGATAGCCAGTTTGTTACCGATGAGTGGAAGTGACGGATTCATCAGAATGCTACCTCCTGCATAATATACGACATATCCCAGCGGAATGGCGCAAAGAAACAGAATGGTTGTCTTCTTATTGAATGGCTTGTTGTTGAGAAACAAGACAGGAAGGAGCGTCAAAGATGAATAATGTATTAAAGATCCTCCGAGCAAAAGCAGGAAGGCTATTTTCTTTTTGTTCTCTGTGATGAGATGGAGTGCGATAAGGAAGATTCCTGATACCACTCCCGCTCTTATCTGGGTAAGATCGTGCAATACATAATAGAAACTGATGTAGCACAGCAATGGAACAAAATAGAATTCGCTCAATTTTCTGAAGGCAAACATCTTTAGTGACACTCCGAACAAAGCATAGAGCAAGAACAGAACGTGTACATTGTCTGTAAAGAATCCCAAAAAGTAAGATATGAGCAGAAAGGATGGCTCTACCATCTCATCTGTTCCGTTCTTGAAATAATGCTGGAATGTATATTCGTAATTTTCCGAGTCAGGGTCCAAACCAATTTCTCGAAATCCTGCCACAAAAATCAGCACAAGACCTATCAGGAAGAATAATGGCTTCTGATACTTCCTGATGTAGTCTTCCAAGTAACAAAGTATAGCAACGATTAGAAACATTGCCGATAAGATGTAACCCATATTGCTTTATTTTTTTAATTTTCTATTTACTAACTCTTTGATGAGACTTCTCTCTTTTTTCGAAATGCCCACTGCATATAATAGGATGGATATGCTTACTGCAGAAACGGCAAACGACAAGAGGAGCAGAAGAAACCAGTTGGTATGCAATCCGTCAACGCAATACACTATCAGCGTAGTTGTCGAAATAATCAGAATGCCCGGTATTACCAGTCTCATCAGATATTTGCTGATGGTTAAATCAGAGATACTTTTCTGTAGCATCAGTAATCTGATGATATGTGCCAAAACGCAAAGTCCAATCATTGTAATGAACACATAGTAAGATGGCATGCCTAACTTGAATAAGACCCAACTGACAGGCAGACATAGTATTGTCATGCTTTCAACATACATGCTGTATTTGCGAATGTTGCCTGTTGCCTGTATGATGGTGGTAATCGGATTATGTAACGCCATGCATATTGTATATATTGCATAGAGACGGGCAAACAAGACCATGGTAGGTGTACATTCTCCTAACCAAAGTGTGAGCAACGTCTCTGCTTCGAAGATGAATGGGATGAGAACCATAGACAGCAAATAGAGTATTGCCTTGCTGCTAGCAAAAAAAAGCTGCTCTAGATATCCATTCTCGTTCGACGAATATGCTTTGATCATCGCAGGTCGGAAAGCAATGACCACACTATTGGTGAGCGTGTTGATGGCATTGTATATCTGATTGGCGATTCCAAAGGCTGCATTGATGATGGGTCCGAAGAACACATTCAGAATAATGGTGCTTCCTTGCGTCATGCCTACTCCTGCCAAAGCTCCATAGAATGACCAGCCGGAGAAAGAGAAAAGCTCCTTGTATAGAGTCTTCTTCTTTACGATGGTATATTTACATTCCGGATACTTTCTTCTAGCAATGATAACGTAAAGCAACATAACCATGAATGCTTCGAACATTAATGCTGCTCCATAATACACCAAATCGTCTCCACCTGTCATGCCGATGCAATAGGCAATGAGAAGTTTGACGATACAGTCGATGGTAGAAATCAGAGCATAATAGCCCATATTCTCATTGGCAAAGACTGCACCGATGAATGGTATCTGCAGGAGGGTGAATATGAAAGAAAACAGGGAAAACTGAAGAATCCATTGTGCCGCTTCCATACGTTCCACAGGAATGGTGAGTTGTGTAGATATCAACCAGGGACCAACAATCTCAAATAGGACTAACAGAACGAGAGCTATCAGCACGACTATGTTGAGGCTCACGGAGAAAATCTCCTTTAATCTGTCTGATTCTCCTTTACCCATTGCGAATGAATAAAAGCGTTGGGTGGATAGGGCAAGTACACTGCTAATGCATGTGCTTGCTGTCACCACGCCTGCCACGGCATTGAAGATGCCATAGTCTTCTGTGCCAAGTCCTGCCAATACCCAACGTACCGTATAGAGATTGACGAAGGTGATAATAAGCATTCTAGCGAATAGCACCAATGTATTGGACGCTATTCGCTTAGAACGGTTTTGTATGTCTTTGTTTTTATCTGACATGATTTATTTCTTTTCACCAAAGATAATCTTTCTGATAGAATAAATGGTTATAACCATGAATGCCATGATGCACATTCCCAATACAAACAGCATTCTCTTAGGACCAGCTGGCTTCAGAGGTACAGAGGCACTCTGAAGGGTAGTAAACGCTGGAGTCTGGAGAGTAAGCTTGGCACGGGCTTGCTGTACTTGACCCTGCATTGCTGTATAGTTGTTGTAGAGCAACTGCATCTCGTTTTCCAAATCGTTTTCCTTCAGTTTATAGGATTCCAGAATGACATCATTGTTGGCATCTGCATAGCTTCCATAGGTCTGTCTCACTTTCTCGTATTTGCTTTTTGCATCAGCGCAGAGTTTCTGATAATACTCTAAGTCCTTGCGGGCTTTGCTGGTTCTGTATTCTGTGATAAACTGCTGCAAGCGTGATTGTACCGTATCTGTTATTGTTGCACAAATCAGTGGGTCTTGATCTTCTACTGAAATTGAAATCACATAGTTCTTTTTGTCAACAGAACAGGATACTTTGCTTGCTATATTACGTGCAATTTCATCTTGTTTCTTGGTTAATCTGAATGGATTCACCCGATTATTGGCATGGGCTGTAGAATCCTTATCTGCAAACCATGATTTGATGCCATATATAGTTTTTGACCACCATGGTGATTGCTGCTTAGTGGCAAGGTAGTCATAATATGTGGTATTGATTGTTCCGTCAAGTGACTTGACCTTAACGTCAAACAAACTTGTAAGGAAATCGTTAGACTGTATCAATTCTGGATACAGTTCAGGGAAGATGGCATCTCCATTAGAAGATGAACCTCCGATGTCGAAGCCAAAAGATGAGGCAAGATCGCCCAAAGAGCTAGAATTAAAACTAGACAACTCAGGTGCAAGCTTTGCTGTACTGTTGTAATATCTTGGCACGCAAATAATTAAAAGACAAGAAATTACACAGACTATTGGCAATGTAATGAAGTATAGCTTTTTATGTTGCCACATTGCTTTCACAATTGCCACAACATCTATTTGTTTGATATTTTCGTCTTTATTTTCCATTTTATTCTTTTTTGTTCTTAAATGTCTTGCAAAAGTACTTCTTTTTTCTTAATCTACCAAATATTATTGGATGTTTCTACCTTTGTGGAGGGATTATTCTACAATATCCCATGCTTCAAGCCCACGACTTTCTCTGGAGAACGATAGAACTATGCATGTTACTTGTTTCTTGCTGGCTGCAAACGCATCTCTATCATGTCCTTTGCCTCTCTATTGGGATAGCCTAAGGTATATGTGTCTCCATCAACAGCCTTAATCGTTAGATACCCGGCTTGGTATAGAAACAGTTTCGGGTCTATCATGTTGACATCACTTTCTTCCAGATAGTCTGCGTCGATAAGACAATTGTCTAATTTGGGTATGTCTTTAGCAAACTTATTCAGTATTTTAAAGAGCATCTCATTTGAGCCTGATGCTATCCAATAGGAATTGAGCTTTCCTCTAGAGAAAGCTGACAATACACTATATGGATTATATACATTTAGCATGTTGGAGGCAAAATGATAACCGTCATAAAGTGATTTCATCTCATAGATGGTATCAGCTTCACTCAGCTTGCATTTCTCAGACAACATTGCGATCTCTTTTTGAAAATAGAAGAGAAGTTCTTGGTTGGTGATACCGCAAACTGCAGCTAATGAATCTTCAAAACTGATGTTGACCAGCGTGTTCAGAGTACTGAACAAACTGATTTGCGTAAACTTTGTGATTCCTGTTATGAATACGCATTTGATGCAATAGCCATAGTCTTTAAGACCCGTGAAGAAATCACGATATATCGTGCGGCATTCATCATGGTGCTCTGTCTCGTATGTATGTTGCAGAGGAACATCGTACTCATCAACAATGACTGCAATTTGTGTACCTGCCTGTTCGTATGCTCTTTCAATGATACCGTTGAAACGGTTTCCCAGTGATTGTTCTGCAGGATTTTTGCCATAGATTTTTTCGTAATAGCTCAATCGTTCGTTGAGATATTCTTTTAACGACTGAGCGTCTGATCCTCCTAGACTCATGCTAAGGTAAATCACCGGTCGTTTGATCCAGTCGTTCTCTAATGACATGATCTTGAGTCCCTCAAAGAGTTCTTTCTTTCCTTCAAAATAACATTTTAGGGTAGATGCCAACAATGATTTACCGAAACGTCGTGGACGGCTCAAGTAATTATACTTCCTTTGGTTAGCGATTGCCCAGACCATATCTGTCTTATCTACATAAAGGTAGTTGCCTTTACGTAGTTCTTCAAAGTCTTGAACCCCAAGGGGTAAATTTCTATTTGATGTCATAACGATAGTTGTTTGTTATTGTGAATTTTGAACCAAACTAGAATGAGGGTGATGATGATATAGCCATGGCAGAAGCCTTGAAAACTAGGCTCTGCCATGACTAAATGATATTTTCTGTTATTTACTCAAGTTGGCTATCGTTGCAATCATGGCAGCGATGCTACTCATGCTGGTACCCAGACTCATGGTCTCTGCTACGCTCATCTTACGCTTCAGCTTAGATGGGATAACAATCTCACAACCAGGCTGTACCTTGGCCCCGTGACCTACCTTTGCCACCTTGCCGTTCATATAGATGATGTAAGCCTTGCTCTTCTGGGCATCGCTGGCAAAGCCACCTGCCTCATCGATGTATGACTTCACGCTTCTGCCTTTTTCGTAAGCCACAGTGTTGGCATACATCACGGCACCATTGATCTTCACGGTTCCGTTGTACTGAGGAACAATCAGGCGGTCGCCTTCACGCAGAATCATGTCGGCCTCACTGCCTGGTTTTTTCAATGCTTCTGCCAAGTCGATACCGATAGGATACTCATCTGGAACGTTGAACTTCTCGAGCTCTGCACTCTGGGCTCCCTTTGCTACATCCTGCAGATTGCTGCCGTTGCTGCTGGCTGCCAACTGGAGAAGGTTCTTCTGCTGCTGTTCACGCTGCATCTTCAGAACGGCTCTCATGCGCTCTTTCTCTATAGCGTTGGCTCTTCTTACCAGTCGGGCACCCTTGATGTATGCCTGTTCTGTAGCCCCACCTGATTTGGCAAAGAGGTCGCTGAGGCGGGCGTTGCGGCGAGTCAGGGTATAAGAACCGCTAAACATCACTTCACCTTCTATCTTTACGTTCTTCTGCTCGGCATAGCCAGGGCTCTTGCGAATCATTACCTCATCGAATGGCATCAGTACGAAACCTGGTGTTCCATCTACCACGAATCCGTCTTTCAACGAAAGGGTGAAGGTCTTGGCAATGACGCTGTCTGGCTGCATAGCCTTGTTATCCGCTACTCGTCGGCTTACGCTTACATTTACGGTAGATGCCTTGTCGGTTAAGCCACCTGCCTGAAGTACGAAGTCTTCGATGGTCTCATTGTCCGCATACTGATATGTACCAGGATACTGCACCTCGCCACGAATGGTGATGGTGCGCTCCTGAATCTTGTCCTGACGGGTAGGGATGAAGAGCACATCGTTTTCCTTCAATGGGATGTCAGGTACCTTGCCATCCATGATACCTGCGATGTCTACGGCAATCACTTCCAGGGTGCGGTCCTTCTTCATGCGGTGCATCACGGCACGGTTGGTGAAGGCGTCTTCTGTCATTCCCTCGGCATGCTCAACAAGGGTGCGTACACTGTTTACCTGTTCGCCAAGGTTGTACATACCTGGACGGAACACGGCTCCCTTCACCTCTACGGTGTTGGCATAGCGTGGAAGAATGGAATCTACGCTGATAGAGTCGCCATCATCTACACGGAAGCTGGAGAAGTCGAACTCTCCTACATTATATACGGCATATTCCCTGCCTGTCTTGCGGTTTACTCGAACCGACTTCTTATAGGCATCACCCGTAAAACCACCTGAGTATTTGAGGATGGAGTTGACACTCTCGTTCTTCTTCATCTCGTAAATCATAGGGCGCTTTACCTTACCCGTTACGGTGACGAGGCAGTCGTATGGTCCAACTACGATAACATCGTTGTCACTCAGGCGAACGTTGCCTGTCAACTTACCATTGAGAATGTAGTCGTAGATATCAACCACGGTAACGAGTCGGTTGTTGCGATATACCTTGATGTTACGCAGGGTTCCGAGGTCGTTGGTTCCACCTGCCATGTAGAGAGCATGGAATACGGTGGCGAAGGCTGATAGGGTATAGGTGCCCGGTGCCTTCACCTCACCCATCACGTTGACCATGATGGTTTTGGTCTGGCCCACTGTGAGCTTCACTCTGCTGGAGCGATAACGGCTTCCCAGTGTGCCACGGAGTCTGGCGTTGGCCTGTGCCACGGTGAGACCGCTTACATTCACTGGTCCATATCCCTCGATGGTAACCTCGCCATCAGGAGAAACGGTGCTCTGGATGGTTTTCTGAGAAGCGCCATAGATATCGATGATGACAGCATCGCCAGGCCCCAGACGATAGTTCTGAGGAGTAGCGATGTTCATGTTTGGTTCGAAGCTCAATTCCTTGTTGTTGAAGATGTCTCTACCGAACACTTTCTTGCGAGCCTGGTTGCGCTCGGCAAGCAGCTGCTTCAGCATCAGGGTAGAATCAGGAATAATACCGCTCAGCTCATTCTGGAAATCCATGTATTCCTCATCGTTGTTATCGTAGGTATGACGATAATTGGCGTCTTTCTCTGCCGATACACGATAGTTGCTATAGTTCTGAGATTCCTGGCTGATTCCACTGCCGTAATCTTTACGAGTCTTGCCATTGTTGGTGCGCAGGCGAGAGGCATCCTTGCCGGCTACTTCGGTAGAAGCTCCGGTAACGCCACCCTGTTTCATCTGTCGTTCGTACTTGTCTCGAACTCGACTAATCTGCGATCTGTCGACGCCTTTCTGCATCAGCTTGATCACAATCTGTGCATTGCTAGTGCCGCGTTCGTGCTCCTTGACCACGAAACTCATCACCTGGTCATCGCTCATGCTTGATGACTGAGCCATGACGGGACCGGCTGTCAATGCCAATAGTAATACGAGAATGAATTGCTTTTTCATCTGATATGATATGTTCTTGTTTTTATTCCTTTTTTATATATAACTCGTTTGTACGAATTTTGTTGCAAAGATACTAAAAAAAATGCGGATAAAATAGTGTTTTAGTAGAAAATAAAGAAAAAAGGGAGAAAAAAAGCCTTGGCCACATCCGGAGATGCAACCAAGGCCCAATTTATTTTATAATCTAAAAGTATTCAGATTAGATCTGCTCGCTCCAGTCCTCCTGGCTCTTACGAACGTAAGTCTGGTAACGGAGCTTAGCCATCTTCTCTGCCTGAGAGAAGAGCTCATCAGCCTCCTTAGGGAATGCCTTCTGTACAGAGAGGTAACGAACCTCACCGAGCAAGAAGTCGCGGAAGTTCTCCCAGTTAGGAGCCTTAGAGTCGAGTGTGAATGGGTTCTTACCCTCATCAGCCAACAGTGGGTTGTAACGCCACAAGTGCCAGTAACCGCACTCAACAGCCAACTCTTCCTCGTGCTGTGAACGACCCATACCGCCCTTACGCTTCAAACCGTGGTTGATACATGGTGCGTAAGCGATGATGAGTGATGGGCCTGGATAAGCCTCAGCCTCGCGGATAGCCTTCAATGTCTGAGCATTGTCAGCACCCATAGCTACCTGAGCTACGTAGATGTAACCGTATGTAGTCTGCATCAAACCGAGATCCTTCTTACGGATACGCTTACCCTGAGCAGCGAACTGTGCGATAGCACCGAGTGGAGTAGACTTAGAAGACTGACCACCTGTGTTAGAGTAAACCTCAGTATCGAGTACCAAAATGTTAACATCCTCACCAGAAGCCAATACGTGGTCGAGACCACCGTAACCGATATCATAAGAAGCACCGTCACCACCGATGATCCACTGTGAACGCTTAACGAGGTAGTGATCCAAAGTCTTGAGCTCCTTGCAGATAGGGCAACCCTTCTCAGCGCCGGCAGCGATGAGAGGCTTCAACTCTGCAGCAGCCTCCTTAGAACCCTCTGAATCGTTCATGTTAGCCATCCACTTGTCAGCAGCTGCTACGAACTCAGCAGGAACATGCTCCTGAGCCTTAGCCTCCTCGAGCAAGTGAGCGATGCGCTCCTTCATCTTCTTGTTACCCATTACCATACCGAGACCGAACTCGCAGAAGTCCTCGAACAATGAGTTGTCGAATGCAGGACCCTGACCCTTAGCGTTCTTTGTATATGGAGTAGATGGGATTGAAGCTGAGTAGATTGAAGAACAACCAGTAGCGTTAGCAATCATCTGACGATCACCGAAGAGCTGAGAAATCAACTTAACGTATGGAGTCTCACCACAACCAGAGCAAGCACCAGAGAACTCGAACAATGGCTGAGCGAACTGAGAGTTCTTAGGGCTCTGCTTGATGTCAACGAGATCCTGCTTAGAAGCAACGTTGTGTACGAGGTACTCCCAGTTAGCTGCTTCCTTGACCATATCCTCTGCGTCAACGTTGAATGGAACCATTGTCAACGCCTTCTCACCCTTCTTACCTGGACAGACGTCAGCACAGTTACCACAACCCAGACAGTCGAGTACTGATGTCTCGATGCGGAAGTGCATGCCAGCCATAGCCTTAGGTGCCTTAACATCCTGAGTCTCGAGACCCTCGATGCCTGCGAGCTCCTCATCGGTCAATACGAATGGACGGATAGCTGCGTGAGGACAAACGAATGAACACTTGTTACACTGAATACAGTTCTCAACGTTCCATACTGGTACGAATGCCTCAACACCACGCTTCTCGAATGCTGAAGTACCGTTCTGCCATGTACCGTCTACTGTGTCGTGCTTAACGAAGTCAGAAACCTTCAAGAGGTCACCTGCCTGGCCGTTGATAGGACGAACGAGCTCCTTAACGAATGCTGGAGCGTTATCCTCCTTAGCCTCATCGTCAGCGAGGTTAGCCCAAGCTGGATCTACTGTCAACTGCTTGTACTCACCACCACGGTCAACAGCGCCGAAGTTCTTGTCAACAACGTCCTGACCCTTCTTAGAGTAAGACTTAACGATGAATGCCTTCATCTGCTCTACTGCAAGATCCAAAGGAATAACCTCTGTGATACGGAAGAATGCAGACTGGAGGATGGTGTTGGTACGGTTGCCGAGACCAATCTCCTGAGCAATCTTGGTTGCGTTGATATAGTAAACAGTGATGTTGTTCTGAGCGAAGTAACGCTTTACCTTGTTAGGGATGAAGTTAACCAACTCCTCGCCGTCGAAGATAGTGTTCAACAGGAAGAAACCGTTCTTACGCAAACCACGTGTTACATCGTACATGTGGAGGTAAGCCTGTACGTGGCAAGCTACGAAGTTAGGAGTATTTACCTGATAAGCACTGTGGATAGGGTTGTCGCCGAAACGCAAGTGAGAGCAGGTGAAACCACCAGACTTCTTAGAGTCGTAAGAGAAGTATGCCTGGCAATACTTGTTAGTATTGTTACCGATAATCTGAACTGAGTTCTTGTTAGCACCAACAGTACCGTCAGCACCCAAACCGTAGAACTTAGCCTCGAACAAGTCGTCACCACCCATTGGAATCTCCTCCTCTTCTGGGAGAGAAGTGAATGTAACGTCATCAACGATACCTACAGTGAAGTGGTTCTTTGGCTGTGGCAACTCGAGGTTCTTGAATACAGCAACGATCTTAGCTGGAGTTGTATCAGAAGAACCGAGACCGTAGCGACCGCCAACGATCAATGGCTTGCGCTCGTCATCGTAGAGAGCTGACTTCACGTCGAGGTACAATGGCTCACCCTCTGCACCTGGCTCCTTAGTACGGTCGAGAACAGCGATACGCTTAACTGTAGCTGGGATAACCTTCTTCAGGAAGTCTACAGAGAATGGACGATACAGGTGAACTGCAACCATACCAACCTTCTTGCCCTGCTTGTTCAAGTAGTCGATAGCCTCACGAGCTGGCTCTGTAGCAGAACCCATCAGGATGATGATGTTCTCAGCATCCTCAGCACCATAGTAGTTGAAGAGGTGGTACTCACGACCAGTGATCTTAGTCATCTCCTGGCAGTACTTCTCTACTACCTCAGGGATTGCATCGTAGTAAGGGTTGCAAGCCTCACGGTGTGTGAAGAATGTCTCTGGGTTCTCAGCGGTACCGCGAGTAACAGGACGCTCAGGAGTCAAAGCACGGTTACGGAAGTCCTCGATGAACTCATCCTTAACCAATGGACGGATGTCTTCCATATCCATCTCCTCGATCTTGTGGTACTCATGAGAAGTACGGAAACCGTCGAAGAAGTTGATGAAAGGAACCTTTGTCTCCAATGTAGCCAAGTGAGGAACTGCAGAGAGGTCCATAACCTCCTGAACAGAACCAGAGCAGAACATAGCGAAGCCAGTCTGGCGGCAAGCCATTACGTCCTGGTGGTCACCGAAGATACAAAGTGAGTGAGAAGCCAATGTACGAGCTGATACGTTGAACACGCAAGGGAGCAACTCACCAGCAATCTTGTACATATTAGGAATCATCAACAACAGACCCTGAGAAGCAGTGTATGTTGAAGTCAAGGCACCAGCCTGGAGAGAACCGTGAACTGCACCGGCAGCACCAGCCTCAGATTCCATTTCCTGGATAGAAACTCGCTGACCGAAAAGGTTCTTACGACCTTTGGCAGCCCATTCATCTACATGCTCCGCCATTGGTGATGATGGAGTAATAGGGTAGATAGCAGCAACCTCTGTAAACATGTAGCTTACATGTGCGGCAGCGGTGTTACCATCACAAGTGATAAATTTTTTCTCTTTAGCCATTTTACTTTTAGATAAAATATTAAATATGTTTTGTATAAATTCTCGTTTCTTTATTTCTTTGAGTACAGGAATTCTACCCATAGTACAAGAATCCTATTCTTTAGTATAGGAATCCCAGCAGCCACAAAGGAATCTTGTTGTCCTTTCCCACCTCCGTATTATAGCGGGCATAGATGGTGTCTGGATTGCTTCGAATCTTGTTGGTGGCTTGGGCGTCGCAGATTCTGAACTTCCTGTTGCCGTCTACCGTGTAGAAGTGATCCTTACCTCCCTGGTGCACCTTGTGGTCTTTCCAGAGCGAGTTGACGAAGAATGTTTCCATCACCTCCTGTGTATCTATCTGGATAGGATAGATGGCGTACATGAGGTTCGGGTTGTGCATCATCACTTTGGATGGCTTCTTCGGGAAATCCTGACCTTCTGGATAAATCATATTGATGAGTCGGGCGTCTGCCAGATACTTGATGTAGTTCATCACCGTGGCACGACTGGTATTGATACTGTCTGCAAGCTGGCTCACATTTGGCGCCTTGGCTCCTTCCACTGCCAGCTGATAGAAGAGTGACTTGATCTTCGGCAGGTACTTCAGTTCAATCTGCTTGATGAGGAGGATATCAACCTCGGTCATCATATTCATCGTCTTTAGTAGATTCTCTGTAAAGTTACGCTGTTCCAGGAAGAATGGATAGAAACCATGGTGCAGATAGTCCTGGAAATATTTCATCGGACTTACCTTTGGCAGAATCTGCTTGATGATGTGCTCATGATTGCGCAGGATGTCGTCAAGTTCGTATGCCTTGAAGTTGTTACCCGTCTGCAAGTTGATGAACTCACGGAACGAGAAGCCGCGCAGGTTGTAGCTTTTCACGATGCCGTTCAGCTCAGGGTTCTCTTCCTTCAGTCGCATCACGCTTGAACCGGTGAATACGATTTTCAGTTCCGGATACAGGTCGTAGCACTTGCGGAGCTCCTTGCTCCAGTCCTGCTGCTTGAACACCTGGTCGATGAGCAATGTTCTGCCACCTTGTTTCACGAAGTCGCCGGCAAAGTCGGCGATTCCTCTACTCTGGAAATAGAAGTTGTTCATGTTCACAAACAGGCACTTTCGATCGTGAGGTCCAAAGTGCTCCTTGGCATACTGCAATAGGAATGTCGACTTGCCGACACCTCGTGTGCCCTTGATTCCAATCAATCGGTCGTTCCAATCGATTTCATCCATCAAGGTGCGTCTCACTGGGGCATCTGTATGCTCTACGAGATATGTATGTGTTCTGAAGAATGCTTCTTCCATGCGTTTAATATTGATTCAATTTTGTTTTTACGATGCAAAGGTAATAATATATTTTAAATTTGCAAACTCTAGATAGCAAAAACTAACTTTTTTTTCATTATTTAGCACTTTTCTACGTAAAACCGCCCTTATTTTGCCATTTTTCCCTCTTTATTTTGTAACTTTGCAGCATGAAACTACATATCTTCAATCCGGAACACGATTTGGCCTTGGCCGCAAATTTGCAGCAGTTCACCGCACCTCATGCAGGAAGACAGTTGCGAAGCGACCTGGCGTTTATTCCTGCCTTGTGGGCAGATCAGGGTGATTGGGTGCTTGTTGATGACATCGACAATGCACTCGACAAGGTGCGCCATTTGGGGGAGCATCTTGCAGAAAAAGTTGAGTTTATAACCAAAGTTCAGTTGGAACATGCGCTTAAGACGGAGTTTCTTGACAGCATTCATCCCTGGGGATGGAACTTGAGTCTGAAACATGAGCTGGAGCGAATGGGCGTGCCCGACATCATGTTGCCTACCGACAATACATTAAATAAGGTTCGCATGATAAGTAGCAGGCAATGGGCTGCCCTGCATCTGCAGCAGGGCGTAGTATATGCTGATTCCTATGAGAAGGTGAAGGCGTTGGTGCTGCAGCAGGGCAAGGCTGTGGTCAAGGCTCCCTGGAGCAGCAGCGGCAGGGGCGTGAAGTATGTGGCTGCCGATGAATTCAGAACAGCTGGCGAATATCCTGCCTTTGAACGCTGGACCCGCAACATCATTGCGCAACAGGGTGGCGTTACCGTGGAGCCTTATTATAATAAGGTGAAAGACTTCGGCATGGAGTTCGAAATGCGTGACGGCAAGGTGAACTATCTGGGACTCTCGTTGTTTGATACCATCAAGAATGCTTATTCCGGCAACCTGCTCTGCTCGGAAGAGGATAAGCTGGATATCTTGAAGCAATACGTGAGTGAAGAGACTCTTTCTGCTGCACGTCAAAGAATTATGGATGTTATGGAGCCTGCACTGAAGGATGTCTATAGCGGACCTTTTGGCGTGGATATGATGATTGCCTCCAAGGAAGGTCAGCTGGAACTGGTTTCATGCATAGAACTGAATCTTCGCAGAACGATGGGCCATGTGGCTCTAGATTTGGCAAAGATAGCCAATTCGCAGAGTCTGATGCGTGTGGAGTTTGACGGCAACAGATATCATCTGCGTGTGATGCCAGGCAAGCAGGCAGTTGATGGGGCTTTAGGCAAGCAGGCTGTTAATGAGTCTTAAATTAGAACTGTCTGATGCAAGAAATCGTCGAAACTTGCATTTCATAGACAGATTATCAACAAATATGAATGATTATGAAGAAGAGTAATTTTAGCAAAATGGCTTCTGCTGCCCTCATGATGACGGCAGCTATGGCAATGACTTCCTGCGCCAGCAGCAAGAAGATAAATGGCGATTCTAATGCAAGCAAGAGTAACGATATGGGCAAGAATGAAGAGGACTTGGACAACAGTTATCTGGTTCTTTCTGATTCCCAGCGAGAGATTATCCATAAGAATAATGTTTTCGCCCTTCGTCTTTTCGACAAGCTCTCAGGTCATTCTTCACAGGTGGTTTCTCCGATGAGTGTGGCTTATCTGATGGGTATGTTGGCGAACGGTGCTGATGGAACTACTCAGCAGGAGATATTGAAAGCCATTGGCTGCGAAGGTGTTAACGTTGATGAGTTAAATGAAACCTACAAGGCTATTATCCAAACTGCAGGTAGACTTGACAAGCAGACTAAAGTGGAGATAGCTAATTTCATCGCTGTCAACAAGAGCTTCTCTGTGAACAATGCATTCAGCAAGAAGGTAGGCGACAATTATCAGGCTGCCATTGAGAGTCTTGACTTCACATCGGGTAAAACCACCGACCGCATCAATGGCTGGTGCAAGGAGAAGACCCATGGCATGATTCCGCAGATTATCAGTCAGGTGGATCCTCAGGCTGTTTCTTATCTGATGAATGCCATCTTCTTCAATGGTACATGGCAGTCGAAGTTTGATGCACGCAATACAAAGGAGGTCAACTTCCGTGGTTACACCCGTGATATTCAGAAAGTGCAGATGATGCATCAGGTTAAGAAGTTCTTCTATTCAGAGAATGATACCTTCAAGGCCATCGACCTTCCTTACGGCAACGGTACCTATCGCATGATGGTGCTTCTTCCTAATGAGGGCAAGAGCATCCAGGACATGATGAAGGGATTGGATGCTGATAAGATTACGAATCTGGGAAACAACATGGAGGAATGCATGGTGAACCTGAAGCTGCCAAAGTTCACCATCGAGCAGGAGTTGTCGCTTAATGATATCATCAGCGGCTTGGGCGCGCCTTCCATGTTCAATCCCAACGAGGCAAACTTCACCCATTTTGCCAATGGTCCTTTCTTTGTAAGCAAGATGCTACAGAAAGCTAAGATTGAAGTAAGCGAGCGTGGAACCAAGGCGGCTGCCGTAACTGCTGCCGTTATGCTCACATCGATGGCTCCTATGGAGATACGCAATGTAGAGTTTCATGCCGACCATCCGTTTGTCTATATGATTCAGGACACACAGAGTGGTGGTATCCTCTTTATGGGCCAATATTGCGGAACACACTAATTTCCTGGATTAACTATATTAAAAGAAATCCCTTAGACTTGATATGAAGCCTAAGGGATTTCTTGTTTTTATCCGAATTTCTCGACGAACTCATCTTCTGTAATGATAGGGATGTTGAGCTCATGCGCTTTCTTGTTCTTGGAACTTTGAGAGGCAGCATCGTTGTTAATCAGGAAATTAGTACTCTTGCTCACGCTTCCCGTCACCTTGCCGCCTTGGCTCTCTATGTAAGCCTTCAGCTCGTTGCGGTTCTTATAATGATGTACATCGCCGGTTATAACGAAGGTCAGACCGTCGCAGGCGCTTCCTTTCTCTACCGCTTCCTGTTCTACGATTTCCAGCTCTTTCATCAATTTCTGTACATGGGAGAAGTTGGTGTCGTCCTTGAACCAGCCAATGAACTTGGCGCTCTTTTCTGGTCCGATGCCGTCGATGCTGGCAAACTCATCGTCAAACATGCAGAGGCGGGCGGTCTCTATCAGTTCTTTTACCGGATAACGCTCGATGAGTTTCTTTGCCACATCGCCTCCGCAGAGAGGAATGTTGAGGGCATAGAGCAGATGGCGGCCATCTGTCTGGCGACTCTTTCTTACGCTTTCCAGCATGTTGGTAACGCTCTTCTTTCCAAAACCATCCCAGGCTGCTATCTCGTAGGCATAGTCGTTGAGGTGATAGAAGTCAGCGTATTCGCTGATCAGTCCTTCGTTTACCAGCTTCCAGATGGTCTGTTCTGAGATTCCTTCTATATTGAGACCTTCCTTGCTCACGAATCTGGCAAACTTCTTAATCTGCTTGGCTGCACAGTGAGGATTGCTGCAATGCAGGGTCTTTGTTCCGCTCTCGCTTTCCTTGACGGTAGCCTCGGCATGGCAGACAGGGCATTTGGTTGGAATCTCGAAGATGCCCATCGGTTCCGTTACATTGATAACCTTCGGGATAATCTTGTTTGCCTTGATAACCTGCAGTTTGCTTCCCTTGCCGCCGATGCCCAGTCGTTCGCATTCGCTTACGTTGCAGAGTGAGGCACGCTTAACGGTGGTTCCTTCCAGTTCTACCGGTTTGAATACTGCCACCGGAGTGATGGTGTTGGCTGCGCACGACCATTCTATGTGGTCCAGTTCTGTATCTGCATGTTCATCCTGCCATTTGAAGGCGTATCCAGCTCTTGTGGCATGGTGCCCGGTTACGGAACCGGTTGCTGCGTAAGCTGTATCATCGTAGCAGATAACGAGTCCATCCACAGGATAAGGGTTGGTCTTGTCGGTCACCTTTTGGGTGAAGCGGTCGATTTCTGCCTGGATGCTTCTTTCGTCAGGATGTTCGATTCGGGTTCTTTCCACTGGTTTGAAGCCTAAATCCTGCAGCATCTGCATGCGTTCTCCCCACGAATTGATTTCCTTTTCGGTGTAAACCAGGGTGAAGGGAATCCATTGGATATGGCGCTGCTTTACTTCCTCGGCGTCCTTCAGTGAAAGCGAACCGGAAGCAAGGTTTCTCGGGTTGGCATAATCGCCTTCGCTCTCGATGATAAACTGTTCGAAGTCGGTATACGAGATAACGGCTTCGCCACGAATCACGAGATGGCCTTTCTCCTTGATGGTTTTAGGTATACCGCTGATGGCAGACGCCAGATGAGTGATGTTGGTTCCGATATGTCCGTTGCCACGGGTTACTATCTTCGAAAGCTTTCCGTTGTCGTAGGTTACTACAAGGGTAAGACCATCCAGTTTCCAGGAAATCCAGATAGGGCGGTCTTCTGCCCATTTCACCAGGTCGCTCACCAGTTTGGTCTTGGCAAGTGATAGGGCGGCAAATTCGTGTTCTTCCTTCTTGCCCACGATGGTGTCTTCTGAAACCTTGTTGGTAGGAGAGTCGGGCAGCACTTCGCCGGTTTCCTCCTCCAGTTTCTTGAGTTGGTCGAACTTGGCGTCCCACTCATAGTCGGTCATCAGTTCCCCTTTGCCGTTATAATAAACGTCAGAAGCCTGGTTGAGTTGTTCAACCAAGCTTCTCATCAATATCATTTTATCTTCCATTGAGTCTTAATAAATTTGCGGTTGTATGGTAAGCTTCTCAAAAGCGAAGCGCATGCCGCGGTTGCCATAGTTGATTCTGCCGCAGATGCTGAATCCCATGCTTGAAAGCAGGCCAATCATCGGCAGGTTGTCGAAATTGGTATCCACCTTGATGCTTGGCACCTTTTCTACTTCGCAGAGACTGTTCACCTTATTAATAAATATACGTGCGAATCCTTCTCGTTGGTATTTAGGGAGAGTGGCGAAGCGATGAATTACATAGTAGTCGCCAGTGGTAAGCCATTTGCCGTCGATGAAATCGTACTGAGGTTCTCCATTGAGAATGACTGCTCCATAGACGGCTATTTCGCCATCCACAGTGAGTACGTAGGCATTGCCATTGTTGATATCTTCTTTTATGTCGTGTTCGGCAGGATAGTCGCTGGTCCATTGGTGGCGGCCAGAGGCAATCATGGAGCGACGAGCTTGGTCGATGATATTCCAGCAAGCCTCAAAGTCCTTGATATATGCAGGTCGAAAATCGGTCTTCATTTCTTTATACATTCGCTAATTATTATTAATCGGGTGCAAATTTAACAAAAAAAAACGAATTAAAAGTATAAACGGAGAAAAAACTGCAAAAATACTGCAATTTTTCCTCCGTTTTCTATCTTAAGTCAAGAAAAAGTCTCGTTTTATAGACTTTTTTCTGCATTTTCATTCATCTTTCTTCAAGGTCATATTTTCCCTTCAAGTACATTAGAGTGCCAGACATTTGTCGAGTTCTGCAATGATGGCATCCTTCTGTTCCTTGATGTGCTGACCGATGAAGACGAGTTTGATCATGCGGTCGCCATACTCCTCATCCCATTCCTTTTCAAGCTGAGGATTGTTCTTGCGGAGTTCGGCAAGCTGGTCGGCTGGCATGGTGGCAAGCCACTGTCCTGCCTGCTTCACGGTCTTCTGCTGTCCTGCCTGCTCAAATACGTAGCACATGTCGCGTTCGTCTGCGAAATAGCAGATACCCTTGGCGCGAACCACGTCGCGAGGCCACTTTCTTGCTACGAACTCATCGAAGAGTGACAGGTCGAATGGCTTACGGCGATAATATACGAATGTTCCGATGCCGTATTCCTCCACCTCGCCGCCTTCGTGGTCGTGGTCGTGATGGTGGTGGTGATGATGATGTCCATGCTCATCATGATGGTCATGGTCATGATGATGCTCGTGATCCTCATGCTCATGGTCGTGATGATGCTCGTGCTCGTCTTCATCGTGATGATGATGCTCGTGCTCATCCTCTTCTTCTTCGTTTTCACCGTTTCTTTCGGCCTCAATCTCCTGAATCCAGCCGGCAGAGGTAGCTACGGTCTGCCAATCAAACTTATGGGTATTGACGATGAGGTCGAGGTCTACATCTCCGTAGTTGCACTCAAAGATTTCTGCCTTAGGCTGGATGGCGCGGATAATCTGCTTCAGATGCTCCAACTCCTTAGGCTCTACTTCTGCCGCCTTGTTCAGCAGGATGATGTTGCAGAACTCCATCTGCTGGATAACGAGTGAAGCCAGATCTTCCTCGTCGATATCCTGCTTCATCAGGTCGGAACCGTTGGCAAATTCGTCCTTCATGCGGAGGGCATCTACCACGGTAACGATGCTGTCGAGGCGCAGGATGCCGTTCTTGATGTATTGAGGACCGAGAGATGGGATGGAGCAGATGGTCTGCGCGATTGGAGCTGGTTCGCAGATACCGCTTGCCTCAATCACGATATAGTCGAAGCGCTTCATGTCTACGATTTCCTTCAACTGCTCCACGAGGTCCATCTTCAAAGTGCAGCAGATGCAACCATTCTGCAGGGAAACGAGCGAATCGTCTTTCTGACCTACCACGCCACCTTTCTCTATCAGTGCCGCATCAATGTTCACCTCGCCGATATCATTTACGATGACAGCGAACTTGATACCTTTCTTATTTGCCAAAATCTTGTTGAGCAGGGTTGTCTTGCCGCTGCCCAGATAGCCTGTCAAAAGCAGGACTGGAACTTCTTTTGTGTTCATACTTATATTATTTGTTGATATTTTTACTGCAGTTGATATTTTCAATGCATGTCAATTTCTGATAAAAATGACGAAAGCGAGGTAGCAAATAATATGCCATCCTCGCTTCCGATATGTTTGTTTTAATATTATTTACGATACTGATCCAAACCCTTGTTCAGGAAATCGAGGTAAGCACTTACGTCTTCCTTGAAGCCGAACGAACCGGTAAGAGGGTTTCCCTCGTTGTCTACAGCTACGTAGAAAGGCTGGGCATTGGCGCCAAACTTGCTTGCCTGCAAGTAGCTCCACTTGTCACCGATGGTGCGAAGGGTGCGCTTCTCGCCGTTAAACTCTACTTCCATTGGCTGTGGCAATGGAGTCTTGTCGTCTACATAGAGTGAAATGAGCACGTAGTCCTTTGTCAGTTTGTCAGCCACAGATGGGTCTGTCCATACGGAAGCCTCCATCTTGCGGCAGTTCACGCAACCGAAACCGGTGAAGTCGATGAGCACAGGCTTGCCTGCTGCCTTGGCTGCGGCCATACCCGTCTCGTAGTCCTTGTACTCAGATTCCACGGTCTTGTTGTTGAGGTTGAAATCCTGGGTGTTGATTGGTGGAGCGAAAGCGCTGACAGCCTTGCATGGTGCACCCCAGAGACCTGGAATCATATATACAGAGAATGCCAGAGAGCAGAGACCCAGCATGATGCAAGCCACTGGCATTGGCTTGTTGATGTCACCACCGATGGCGTCTACCTGGAACTTGAGCTTACCGATGAGATAGAG
The DNA here is from genome assembly GCF_019249655.2 of Segatella copri. NCBI lineage: Bacteria > Pseudomonadati > Bacteroidota > Bacteroidia > Bacteroidales > Prevotellaceae > Segatella > Segatella copri. Next base: position 2,513,305 of record NZ_CP137557.1, on the reverse strand, counting down.
ACCCAAGAGACCGAAGATGACAATCCAGAGTGAGAGGAACACCTCGCGGTCCATGATGTGCCAGCCGTAAGCCAGGTCGGCAACGCTCAGGAACTTCAAAGAGAAGGCGAGCTCAATGAAACCAAGCACTATCTTGATGGTCTCCATCCATGAACCTGACTTTGGAGCCGACTTCAACCAGGATGGGAAGAGGGCGAAGAGGGTAAATGGAAGGGCGAGAGCCAGGGCGAAACCAAACATGCCCACGGTAGGAGCGAGCCAGTCGCCGGATGTTACCGTCTGAACCAGCAGCAATCCGATGATAGGAGCGGTGCAGGAGAAGCTGACCAGTACGAGGGTGAATGCCATCAGGAAGATGGAAATCAGACCTGTGGTGCTGGAAGCCTTGCTGTCTACGGCATTTCCCCAACTGTCTGGCAACTTGATTTCGAACCATCCGAAGAAGGAGAATGCAAATATAGCCAGGAGCAGGAAGAGAATGATGTTGAATACAGCACTTGTACTCAAGGCATTCAGGGTGCTTGGACCGGCAATGGCTGTAACGGCAAGACCGAGAACCAGATAGATGATCACGATGCTCAATCCGTAGGTAATAGCATCACGGATACCCTTCTTCTTGTCGTTCTTGGCACGTTTCAGGAAGAAGCTTACGGTCATTGGGATGATAGGCCAGATGCAAGGCATCACGAGGGCGAGCAAACCGCCCACGAATCCGATGATGAAGATATATAGGATGCCATGGCTTGCGATGTCGTTGTTGCCGCCGAATGCCTGCAACTCCTTCACCACAGGTTTCCACCATGCCTTGGCGTCATCGCTGTTGGCTTCTACCGAGAAGGCAGGGTCGATGCTGGCTGTGCTGTCCACTTTCTCTGCATTGGCAAGATTTGCCAGGGAGTCGGCCTGTGCCTTAGCCAGTGCTGCTGCGTCAACCTTGTTGACGTCTGCAGCATTGTCCTTTGCAGCCTCCTTGCCATCTACGGCAGGAGAAGTGCCGCTCTTCTTGATGCTAGCCTCGCTTGGTGGCAGACAGTTCTGCTCGCTGCAGGCACCATATTCCAAGTAAGCATCAATGACATACGTTGGCTTGGTGAACTTAATCTTCTGCACGAAGGTAGCACTTCCTTCGAAGTAGCGCAACTTCATCTCGAAGAGCGGGTCGAAGGTGGAAATCTCTTTTCCCTTTGCCTTTAACTTGCCAACCGGTTCAGCACCTTCCATCTTGTTGACGTTGAAACTGGCGGAGATAGGACCATCTGCACCAAGGCCAGTAGAATAGACATGCCATCCTGGATGAATCTTACAACTAAATACGATTTCTGCCTCCGCTGACCCGTTGGTCTTCAAAGTGCTGGTCACCTTCACGGGGTTTAGCATTTGAGCGTTGGCCAATACTACTGCCAGGAGTAGTTGGAAAATTAATAATACTTTTTTCATGTTATCATAATGTAATTTTGATGCAAAGTTACGAAAATTTAAAGTAATAACGTTCGTCTTCGTGCTTTTGGGTACTACCTTTTATCTTTTTTAAGAAATTATATCGCGTTTTTTGATGATTTCTTTGGATTTTCGCCGTAAAACTCGTAACTTTGCAGGCGGAATGAACAAGAGAACCTTATACATATTCAGTCTTTGGATTGCCACCATCACGGTGTTGCTATCCACGGTGGTGAGCCATCATCACCACATGGACCGTATCTGTATGGTTCAGGAAGAATGCCAGGAAGATGGCAACATCAACGATGAGCATACTGGGCATCATGACCAGGATTCGAATACCGACCGTGGCAACTGCCGTGTGCATCAGATGCACCACTTTGTCACCAATGCCAAGGTAGTGAAGGGCATCCGCAAGTTGCTGGTAGATGAGAGCCATCAGTTTGTAGTCCTGTCTTGTTCTTCTCTTTTAATCCTCCCTCGTCGCTCACTCATTTCTGTGAGATGGCAGCATGTGGCAGCTTCTCCTCTTGCAGAGGAACTGTCGGCTGGCTATAGCAGGCGGGGACCTCCTTCTATTTTATGATTTTATTCAAGTTTGCCACTTGGTTGCAAAAATCGGTTTGAAGATTCGAATGCAACTGAGTTGCAAGGATTTTTGTGTACTTTTGCCAGCGGATTCATGATAAGATCCGTTGTGTGAAATTGTAGTGTAGAATTATAAAATAGAAGGAAAAAACAAACATGAAAAGAATTATTTTAATAGTCGCCGTTACGGCGATTGCCTGGGCTGGCTTCGCTTTCTTTGCGAAACAGACCGGTTCAGAGGCTCATGCACACGAGGAACATGAGCACGAAGAAGTAGATTTTGATCATATTCCGTTGACAGCCAAGCAGGTCAGCACCGTAGATTTGAAGATGGGTGAGGCTGTGGAGCGCGCGATGGATGCTACCATTGATGCGAAGGGTTCGCTCGTGCTGCGTGCACAGGCAATGGGCGATGTGGCTTCGCTCATGGGAGGCATCGTGAAAAGCATTTCCGTAAAGGAAGGACAGTTTGTACACAAGGGTCAGGTGGTTGCCACTGTTGAGAATACCGATGTGGTGAGTCTGCAGCGTGAGTACTATTCGGCTGCCAAGGAGTGTGAACTTGCCCGAATTGATATGGAGCGTCAGAAGCTGCTTGCTCATAATGGAGCCGGCATCAAGCGCACCCTGCAGCAGGCTCAGAAAGATTACCATGTGGCTCATGCCAACATGTTGGGCATCGGTCGCCAGTTGGCACAGATGGGCATTTCTACTGCCGCTGTAGCCAAAGGCAAGTTTACCACAGCATTCCCGCTGCGTGCACCTATCTCCGGCATCGTGAGCGAGATGACTGCCAGTTTGGGCAGTTATGCTGATATGCAGACTCCTCTGATGAAGATTAGAAACACCCAGGCGGTGGAATGCGACCTCAACGTCTTCGAGAAGGATTTGGCGAAGATCAAGGTGGGCAATCGTGTGACCCTGAACCTGACCAATCAGCCTGGCGTAAAACTTTCAGGAACCGTTTATGGCATGAACCAATACTTTAACGATAACACGAAAGCCGTTGCTGTTCACGTAAAATTGGATGCTGCAAGTGTGAAGAGTTATCTGCATTCTTCATCTGGCAACACCCATGGCGGAAAGCTTTTCGCAGGTATGTATGTAAGCGGAAAGATAGCTACAGGCAGCCAGCAGTGCCTCGCTTTGCCATCCCAGGCTATCGTGAGCAGCGATGGAAAGCAGTATGTCTTCGCTCTCAATGGAGCTCCCAGCAAGGGTAACTACAGCTTCTCCCGCCACGAGGTAACCACAGGTGCTTCGGATGGTAAATATACAGAGGTGAAGCTATGCGACCATCTACTCAAAGGCAAGGATGGGGCTGCCGGCAAGAAAATAGTAACCGAGAATGCTTATTATCTGGCTTCGCTTACAGGCGAACATGGTGAGCATGCGCATTAAGAAAGGGTAGCTTATGTTTCAGAAACTTATTACTTATTCCATTCGCCATAAACTGGTGATTGGAGTACTTTCTATAGCCCTGGCGATATGGGGTGTATGGTCGCTGGTGCATCTTCCATTCGATTCCACTCCAGATATTACCGATAATCAGGTGCAGGTCATCACGCAGGCTCCTTCGCTGGGAGCCCAGGAGGTGGAGCAATACGTAACCACTCCTGTAGAGATGGCACTTGCCAATATCTCCCGCATCCAGGAACGCCGAAGCATTTCAAGAAGCGGACTCTCGGTTATTACGCTTGTCTTCGACGATGCCGCCGATATCTATTGGGCACGTTCGCAGGTGAGTCAGGTGGTGGAACAGTTGGAGAAAGAACTGCCTAAGAATACAGAAACCGAGATGGGACCTATCGCCACCGGATTGGGCGAAATCTACCACTATACCATTCGTGCCAAGGAGGGATACGAGCATAAATACTCGCTCACCCAGCTCAGAACCATGCAGGACTGGATTGTGCGTAAACAGCTTTCCGGAACCCCGGGTGTTGCCGAGGTAAGCGGTTGGGGCGGTTATGTCAAGCAGTATGAGGTGGCTATCAATACCGACCAGCTGAACGCCAGCGGGGTTTCCGTAAGCGAGGTGTTTGATGCCTTGCAGCGCAACAATGCCAATACGGGTGGCAGCTACATCGAGCAGAATTCCAATCAGTATTATATCCGAGGCATCGGTGTGGTGAAGAATTTGGAGGATGTTGCCAACATCACGGTGAAGACGGTGGATGGAACACCTGTTAAGGTGGGCGATGTGGCAAAGGTTCAGTTGGGCCATGCCACCCGTTTCGGTGCCGTTACCCGCAATGGTGAAGGCGAGGTGGTGGCAGGTATCGCCATCATGCTCAAGGGCGAGAACTTCCAGGAGGTAATCAAAAACGTGAAGGAGCGAATCAGTCAGATTCAGAAATCACTGCCCGAAGGCGTGGTCATCGAACCGTTTATCGACCGTACCAACCTGGTGGATAGAGTAGAGGGCACCATCGCCCGCAACCTCATCGAAGGTGGACTCATTGTTATCTTCGTGCTTGTCATCTTTCTGGGCAACTGGCGTGCAGGACTGGTGGTGGCGAGTGTCATTCCGCTCAGTATGCTCTTTGCCTTTGGCATGATGAAGACCTTCGGCATCGATGGCAATCTGATGTCATTGGGAGCCATCGACTTCGGTATGATTGTCGATTCCGCCGTCATCATCGTCGAGGCGGTGGTTACACATATTAATACAGGTCATTTCTCGCAGCCCGAGGTGCGTGCGGCCTATCTTGCCCAATGCCAGAAGGAAGGAAATGCGGTTCCTTTCGCCCTGACCCAGAAGCAGATGGACGAGGAGGTTCACTTCTCGGCTTCCCGCATCCGCCAGAGTGCAGCCTTCGGCGAAATCATCATCATGATTGTATACATTCCGCTGATGACCCTGGTGGGCATCGAGGGAAAGATGTTCCGTCCGATGGCGCTCACCGTGTTCTTCGCCATCCTCGGTGCCTTCATCCTGTCGCTCACCTATGTGCCGATGGCAAGTTCGCTCCTGTTGAGCCGTAAGGTGCACAGCAGGAAGACTTTCTCTGATAAGATGATAGAGAAGTTGCAGGGCTGGTATCGTCCTATCCTCGATTGGGTGCTTGCCCGTAACAGGGATGTCATCACGGGAGCCGTGGCTTTGTTCTGCGTCAGCGTGGTGGGCTTCAAGTATCTGGGAGGCGAGTTTATCCCGAGTCTGGAAGAAGGCGATTTCGCTGTGGAAATGAGTATGTCGCAGGGAACGTCGCTCTCGCAGATGGTGGAGAGCTGCAGCAAGGCTGAAAAACTGCTCAAGAAGGAATATCCTGAAATCAAGCAGGTGGTGAGCCGCATCGGAAGCGCCGAGATTCCTACCGACCCGATGCCTGTGGAACGTGCCGACATCATGATAGCCCTGAAACCGAAGGCAGAATGGACCTCTGCCAAGACGACTCCCGAACTGATGGAGAAGATGGAGGAAACCCTCAGCGCCATTCCTGGTCTGGAGGCAGAGATTTCCCAGCCTATCCAGATGCGCAACAACGAGTTGCTTACGGGTATCAAGCAGGATGTGGCTATCAAGATTTTCGGTGACGACCTCGATGTGCTTACCCAGCAGGCAGGAAAGGTGAAGAAGATGATAGAAGGCGTGCCGGGCGTGAGTGGCATCTTTGTAGAAGAAGTTGCCGGCTTGCCTCAAATCCAGGTAAGATACAACCACGAGAAGATGGCGGCTTACGGCATCAGCGTGGATGATATCAGCAGTATTCTGGAGACTACCTTTGCCGGTGCCGTGGCTGGTTCCGTCTACGAGGGCGACAGGAAATTTGATATCGTGCTTCGCATGGATCCTTCGCAGCGCAATGTAGAGCAGCTTGAACTGTTGAGTATTCCGCTGAAGGATGGCACGAATATTCCGCTTTCGCAAGTAGCGGATATCGATTATTCGCCTGCTCCGGCACAGGTGTCGCATGAGAATGGTGCCCGACGCATCTACGTGGGCTTCAATGTGAAGGGGCGTGATGTGCAAAGCACGGTGGAGGATATCCAGGAGATTCTCGACGAAAAGCTGAAACTCCCTGAAGGCTACTATTATAATTATGGTGGTGAGTTTGAGAATCTGCAGAGTGCCAGCCGCCGACTGATGGTGGTGATTCCGATAGCGCTGGTCATCATCCTGCTGCTGCTCTATGCCACGGTGAAGAATGTAAAAGAGTCGCTCTTCGTCTTCTCGGCGATTCCTCTGGCTGCCATCGGCGGTGTGTGGGCACTTTGGCTCCGCGGAATGCCTTTCAGTATTTCGGCAGGTGTGGGCTTCATCGCCCTCTTCGGTGTGGCGGTGCTCAACGGAATCGTGCTCATCGGTCAGATGAACCAGATGCAGAAGGAACAGCTCCGGTTGCCGTTAGTAGCGGGAACTGATGCGGGTGAGATGATTCATCGTCGCATCATCGATAGCTGCATGCTCCGTCTGCGTCCTGTCCTGATGACGGCTTTGGTGGCTTCCATGGGATTCCTCCCGATGGCGCTCTCGCAGGGCGATGGTGCCGAGGTGCAGCGACCACTTGCCACAGTGGTGATTGGCGGACTCATCACGAGTACCCTGCTCACCCTGCTGGTACTCCCTGCCATCTACAAGACATTTACCAAGCGTTAGAATTTTCAGATACTGAACTTGTTTGAATATCAAGCATTAGAATTGAATAATATGAAGAAGTTTTTTAAGAAGAATCATATATGGCTTGCATCCTGGATGCTGCTGATGCCTTTGGCGACGGATGCACATCTTTCAGTAAAGAAGGAAGAAGCACATCTTTCTGCCTCGGATGCATCACGCTTTGATGCAAGTATTCCGGGTCAGAAGATGACCTTGCAGCAGTGTTTCGAACTGGCTGATAAGCAGAACATCGCCTTGCAGACCGGCAGAAAAGCCATAGAAAAGGCTCAGGTGATGCAGGCAACGGCATGGGATCTGGACAAGACGGAAATCGCCTTCTCGCAGAACCCGGCTTCCAGCGGTGATACCGATAATGGACTCACCTTCTCGCAGAGCATCGAGTTTCCTATGGTCTATACAGCCCGTCGCAATCAGTTGAAGGCAGAGACCCAGGCAGAGAAAAGCCGGTTGAACGTCACCTCCCAGCAGCTCAGACTCGAAATCGCCAGTGCCTACTATGCGATGCTCTATCAGACCCATCGCCTTCAGATTCTGCAGCAGCAGGATTCCATCATCCAGCACTATTGCGATGTTGCCGGAAAGAGATACAGGGCAGGCGAGGCGAGACAGCTGGAGTTCCTCTCTGCCGACCGCATGAGGAACGACAACCGCCTGGAGATGACGAAGATGAAGAATGAGGCAGAGAATCTGCAGACTGCCCTGATGGCTCTGCTCAACACCACTACGCCTGTGGTGCCTGATGGGAATCTTCTCATCTCGCAACGTTCGCCAGTGAATGCAGCCTTCAACTATCAGCAGACTGCCGATGCGCAATATCAGAAAGACCTCATCACAGCACTCGACAAAGAAGTGAAGTGTGCCAAGACGGGCTATGCGCCATCGCTCTCGCTCGCCCTGCGTTCGCAGCTCCTCATCGATAGCTGGGACCCTTATCACATCAACCGCCAACGCTTCACCGAGGGCAATTTCTTCGGTTTCGAGGTAACCGTGGGCGTTCCTATCTTCTTCGGAGCCACCAAGGCGAAGGTGAAGGCCGCACAGAAAGACCGCGAGATGGCGCAGATGGCGATGCAGCAGGAGCAGCGCGAAAAGGAACGGGATTACAAACAGGGATATAACCGCCTGCAGAATGCCAGCCAGCGCATGGAGTATTACAGCGGCGAGAATATGGCGAAGGCGAAGGACATAGAACGTCTCAGCACCCTGGAGTATGAGAATGGTGAAATCAGTTATGTGGAATACACCAGTGCTTTGCAGGAGGCGATAGATATGCGGTTGAAGCAGGCTGAGGTCATCAACGAATATAATGAGGCAGTTCTTGCCTTAATGGCACTCAATAATAGCCTGTAAAAATAGTCAATAAAGGAATAAATAGCATGCATCGGTACTTTTTTTGGTGTTTTTTCCAAAAAATGTACCGATGCTTTCGTTTTTTTTTGTATCTTTGCAAAAAATATAGCTATAATTATGGGATTATTCGGATTATTCAGCAACAAAAAGAAAGAAACTCTCGATAAAGGACTTGAAAAAACCAAGGAGAGTGTGTTTAGCAAATTAGCTCGTGCGGTGGCTGGTAAGTCAACCGTAGATGACGATGTGCTCGACGACCTCGAAGAGGTGCTCATCACATCGGATGTGGGCGTAGAGACTACGGTGAAGATCATTCATCGCATCGAGGAGCGCGTGGCTCGCGACAAGTATGTTTCTACCTCAGAGCTCGACAGAATCTTAAGAGAGGAAATCGCCAGTCTCCTGGAAGAGAACCATAGCGATGACAATGAGAATTGGGACTTGCCTTCTGACCACAAGCCATACGTTATCCTGGTGGTGGGTGTAAATGGAGTAGGCAAGACTACTACCATCGGTAAGCTTGCCTACCAGTTTAAGAAGGCTGGCAAGAAGGTTTATCTGGGTGCTGCCGATACCTTCCGTGCCGCAGCGGTGGAGCAGATTTCCATCTGGGGCGACCGTGTGGGGGTACCGGTGGTGAAGCAGCAGATGGGTTCCGACCCTGCAAGCGTGGCTTTCGACACCCTGCAGAGTGCCAAGGCAAATGGTGCCGATGTGGTGCTCATCGATACTGCAGGAAGATTGCATAACAAGGTGAACCTGATGAACGAGCTGAAGAAGATTAAGGAGGTGATGAAGAAGGTGATGCCTGAGGCACCAGACGAGGTAATGCTCGTATTGGATGGCAGTACGGGTCAGAACGCCTTCGAGCAGGCCAAGCAGTTTGCTGCCGTTACCAATATCACTTCTCTTGCCATCACCAAGCTTGACGGCACAGCCAAGGGCGGCGTGGTCATCGGAATCTCCGACCAGCTCAAGGTGCCGGTGAAATACATCGGATTGGGTGAGGGCATGGAAGACATGCAGCTCTTCAACAAGAAGGAATTCGTGGATTCCCTGTTCAAGAAATCAAAGTAGATTTCGGATGCAATTTATATGAAAAGAAACGGGAATCAGATTAGTATATATAATAAGGTATAGGTGAATGAAAAAGAACCAGATAGATATCATAACTTTGGGCTGTTCGAAAAACCTGGTCGACAGCGAGCTGTTGATGAAGCAGTTTGAGGCGAACGGCTACCATTGTGTACACGATTCAAAGCGCCCTCAGGGCGAGATAGCCGTCATCAACACATGCGGCTTCATCGAGGATGCCAAGCAGGAAAGCATCGACACCATCCTCGAATTTATCCAGGCTAAGGAAGAGGGACGCCTGAACAAACTCTATGTGATGGGCTGCCTCTCGCAGCGTTATCAGAAGGAATTGGAGGCTGAGATGCCTGAGGTGGATAAGTTCTACGGCAAGTTCAACTACAAGGAACTGCTCAAGGAGCTGGGTAAGGCTGAAGTGCCTGCCTGCAACGAGCGCCGCTATCTTACCACTCCTCACCACTATGCATACATCAAGATTTCAGAGGGATGTGACCGCCGCTGCGCCTATTGTGCCATTCCGCTCATCACGGGCAAGCATATTTCCCGTCCTAAGGAAGACATCCTGAACGAGGTGCGCGAACTGGTGGCCGACGGCGTGAAGGAGTTCCAGATCATCGCTCAGGAACTTACCTACTACGGCATGGATATCGATGGCAAGCATCATATCACCGAACTCATCAGCGAGATGGCCGATATCCCTGGCGTTAAGTGGATTCGTTTGCATTACGCCTATCCAAACCAGTTCCCGCTCGATCTGCTCGATGTGATGCGCGAGAAACCAAACGTATGCAAGTATCTTGACATCGCCCTGCAGCACATCAGCGACCACATGCTCACTCGCATGCATCGCCACGTAACCAAGCAGGAGACGCTCGACCTGCTCACCGTCATCCGCAACCGCGTGCCGGGCATCCATATCCGCACCACGCTGATGGTAGGTTTCCCAGGCGAGACCGAGGAGGATTTCCACGAGTTGCTCGACTTCGTGCGTGAACAGCGTTTCGAGCGCATGGGTGCCTTCGCCTATTCTGAGGAGGAGGGAACCTATAGTGCCAAGAACTACGAGGATGATGTTCCTGCCGATGTGAAGCAGCGCCGTCTTGACGAACTGATGATTCTGCAGCAGGACATCAGTGCAGAGATTGAGGCAGGCAAGGTGGGACTCACGATGCCGGTGGTTATCGACCGCAAGGAAGGAGATTACTATATCGGCAGAACTGAGTTCTGTTCGCCAGAGGTTGACCCAGAGGTGCTTATCAAGGCAGACCAGCGCTTGCGTGTAGGCAGTTTCTACAAGGTAAAGATGACCAGCAGCGAGGAGTTCGACCTGTATGGCGAAGTAGTGAGATAGAATTATATTTAAAGAATCAGAAGATGAACAATAAGGACTATATAGCAGAACTGGCTCAGCAGACGGGTTATTCGCAAGACGACACCCAGAAGATGGTGCGCAAGGTGATAGACGCCATGATTGCTGAATTTGAGGACGGGGAAATTGTCTCCATCCCCAACTTTGGTACGTTCGAGGTGAAGAAGCGCCTAGAGCGCGTGGTGGTGAATCCTACCACCAGGAAGCGACAGCTGGTTCCGCCTAAACTGGTGCTCGGCTTTCGTCCTGTTGCTGCCGTTAAGGAAAAGCTAAAGAATGGAGGAGAAGCTTATGAGTAAGAACAGTTTGACTGTATTGGCACAGAAGCTGGCTGAGAAAACAGGTATCAGTCAGCAGGATGCCGAGTTGTTCATCAGAAAAATGTTTGATGTAGCTAATGAAGGGCTCCAGGCTGACAAGCAGGTAAAGATGAAATGGCTTGGAACCTTCAAGGTTACTTCGGTGAAGGATCGGGAGAGCGTGGATGTCAACACTGGCGAACGCATCGTCATCGAGGGAAGAGATAAAATCTCCTTTACCCCGGATACGATTCTCAAGGAAATCATCAACAAGCCGTTTGCCCAGTTTGAGACGGTGGTGGTGAACGACGGGGTAGAGTTTGATGAAATCGACAGGAAGTTTGAGGCAGAAGAACTGCTGGCTGAGAACCGGCAGATGAATGAGGCAGAGGAGATTCCTGAACCTTTGGATGGTTCTGAAGCATCAGATGATACTTCTGAAGCAACTGATATTTCTGAAATATCTGATACTTCAGAAACTTCAGATGTGATTGATTTCCTGGAGGAAACAGACACTCCATCCGTAAGCGATGAAGTAGTTGTAATAGGCGAATCTGAATCTCACTATGAAACTTCTCCTGAAATCATAACAGAAACCATTGTAGAAAAGTCGGTTAAGGAAATGAAGGATGAGGCTGGTGAGCAGGAAGAAGTTCAGAATGAATTGGAAAATCAGGAAGAACTGGCAGATTTGAGAGAATCAGAACCTGAACCAGAGCCTGTATCTGATTCTTTATCTGAATCTGAGTTTGAACCAGATCCAGAGTCAGAGCTTGAACCTGAGCCTACACCTGAACTTGAAGCTGAGTCAAAGCTAAAATCAGCATCTGATTCTGAACCTTTAGTTGAAGCTGCTTCTACTTCAGATTCAGAAACATCAGAAAACTCAGAGTCTTACGATACTTTTGAATCCACCAAAAAGGGTGTAGTGATTCCTCGTTATCTGGTAGTAGTTGCTTGTTTCATCATCGTAGCTTTGATTGGCGGCATCGGTTGGTTTGCCTTTAATTATGGTAAGATGGCAGCGCAACGCGACCATCTAGCCCTTCAACTGGATAACTTCCATCAGGACAACAAGGCTGCTAAATCAACTCCGGCTTCTCTTTCGCAGGAAGAAATCTTGCGAAAGAAGGCGATAGAAGACAGCATCCGAATGGTGCAGGCAAGCGAAGCTGTGAAAATGGCTGAGGCTGATGGTAAGCAGGTAGATAAGAAGGACTCTCTTCTTGCTGCTAAGCAGCAGAAAGATGCTGAGGCTAAAAAACAGTCAGTACTAAATAAGCAGACTGAAGCCAAGAAGTTAGCAGAGGCAAAGAAGCATCAAACCGAAAATGCTACTGCTCACGCATCTGCCAAGTATGGCCAGGATGTCCGTGTCCGCACAGGTGCTTATCGCATCGTGGGTGTAGCCGAGGTGGTTACAGCCCGAGAGGGTCAGACCATAGAAGCTATCAGCAAGCGTTATTTCGGTCCGGGCATGGAGTGTTATGTTGAGGCTCTCAATGGTTCCGGCAAGTTGAAAGCTGGTCAGAAAGTAAAGATTCCGAAATTGGAATTGAAAAAGAAGTCAAGTAAAACAAAATAAAGAAGTTGATTTTGAAGGAAAAGATTTCCCTTAAGGCAAAAAATATTTAGCCTTAAGGGAAAATATTTTTTGCCTTAAGACTAAATAAAAAAAGCCCCCAGCCTGCTTTTTCAAGCGGGATGGGGGCTTTGGTTATATTCAGTTCAACACAATTACTGCTGAACAGGAATCTTCTTAACGCGACGTTCATGACGACCACCCTCGAAAGTAGTGGTAAAGAACTCGTCGAGGATAGCCTCGGCAGTCTTATTGTCAATGAAACGGCCAGGAAGTACCAATACGTTGGCATCGTTGTGCTGACGAACGAGATGAGCAATCTCCTTGCACCATGCCAAACCGGCACGTACACCCTGATGCTTGTTCAATGTCATGGCGATACCTTCGCCGCTTCCGCAAATGCCGATACCTGGATAAACCTCGCCGCTCTCAATGCCTTCGCCAAGAGCATGACCGAAGTCTGGATAGTCAACGCTTGCATCGCTGTATGTACCGTAATCCTTTACAGGATAACCCTTCTTCTCCAAATATTCCAATACGAACTGCTTCAATGGAAAACCTGCATGGTCACATGCAATACCAACTGTCTTTACTTCCATAATACTTAAGTTTTTTAAGTGAATCCTAACGAATTATTCTAATTAAGCCTCAGCCAAGAAATCCTTTACCTGCTTGTAAACGTTCTCGCCTGTGTAGCCGAGCTTCTCATCGAGCACCTTGTAAGGAGCAGAGAAACCGAAGCTCTCCATACCCCAAACCTTACCATTAGCGCCTACAAGACCCTGGAGTGTTACAGGAAGACCGGCAGTCATACCGAAGATCTTAGCGTTCTTTGGCAATACGCTCTCCTGATACTCCTTAGTCTGACCACGGAACAAACCCTCTGATGGAGCACTTACCACGCGAACCTTGATGCCATCAGCACGCAATGCTTCGCAACCAGCCTCCAATGTAGAAACCTCTGAACCGCTAGCTACCAGGATAACATCTGGATTCTCGTCACTGCCTGCTACGATGTAAGCACCCTTAGCTGCCTGCTCGTAATCTGTTCCCTCTGGCAACTTAGCGATGCCCTGACGAGAGAAAATCAAAGCTGTTGGAGTATCAACGTTCTCCATAGCGAGCTTCCAGCAAACAGTAGTCTCATCAGCATCAGCTGGACGGAATACGCGAACGCTGTCCTTACCTGCATGGTTCTTCAACTTCTCCATCAAGCGGATCTGTGCCTCCTGCTCAACTGGCTCGTGAGTAGGTCCGTCCTCACCAACGCGGAATGCATCGTGAGTCCAGATAAACTTAACAGGAACCTGCATCAGGGCAGCGATACGAACAGCTGGCTTCATATAATCAGAGAATACGAAGAATGTACCCATTGCTGCAACCACACCACCGTGGAGCATCATACCGATACACATATCAGCCATTGTCAACTCAGCAACACCTGCCTGGAAGAAAGCACCTGAGAAATCACCACGAACGATGCTCTTGGTCTTCTTCAAGAAACCATCTGTCTTATCTGAGTTAGAAAGGTCAGCAGATGCACAGATCATGTTAGGAACCTGCTCTGCCAAAACTCCGAGACAAGCAGCAGAAGCAGCACGAGTAGCTGAACCAGCCTTCTGCTCAACCTTGCTCCAATCTACCTTAGGAGCCTTGCCGCTGAACCACTCATCCATCTGAGCAGCCTTCTCTGGGTTAGCCTTGCGCCACTCAGCCTCTGCAGCCTTGCGCTCAGCAACGATCTTCTTCAACTCCTCAGCACGCTTAGCGTAGATCTCCTTTACATCGTCGAAGATAACGAATGCATTCTCAGGATCACCACCCAGGTTCTTGATAGTATTTACGTATGCGTCGCCACCGAGAGGAGCACCGTGAGTGTTGATGCAAGCCTCGTAGCTTGTGCCGTCTGCGCGGAGGGCACCCTTACCCATTACTGTCTTACCGATGATGAGGGTAGGGCGATCCTGCTCCTTCTGAGCAGCATCGAGAGCCTCACGAATCTGAGCTACGTCGTTACCGTTAATCTTGATGACATTCCAGCCCCAAGCCTTGTACTTCATCTCAGTATCCTCGTTCATTACAACGCCACACTCTGTAGAGAGCTGAATGTCGTTGGAATCGTAGAACATGATGAGGTTGTTCAAGCCGAGGTTACCGGCGATACGACCAACACCCTGAGAAATCTCTTCCTCTACAGCACCATCAGAAATGTATGCGTAAATCTTGTGCTGCATCATGGTTGAACCCAGACGAGCCTCGAGGAACTTCTCTGCTACAGCTGCACCAGCTGCGAGGGCGTGACCCTGACCGAGAGGACCAGATGAGTTCTCGATACCACGCTGAAGGTCGAGCTCTGGGTGACCTGGAGTTACAGAACCCCACTGGCGGAACTGCTTGAGGTCTTCCATTGAGAAGAAACCGCGCATTGCCAAACCTGCATAGAGCATTGGGCTCATGTGACCTGGGTCGAGGAAGAAGCGGTCGCGACCCGTCCATGTTGGATCTGCTGGATCATAAACCAAGTACTCAGCGAAGAGCACGTTGATGAAATCAGAACCACCCATGGCACCACCTGGGTGACCAGAGTTTGCTTTTTCTACCATTGAAGCAGCCAAGATACGGATGTTGTTAGCTGCATGATTCATTACTTTAATGTCGTTCATCATAATATAATGTATTTATTATTGTTATAGATTTTCTACTGATTTTCTACTGATTTCTGCTGAAACATTCCTGCCATCTCATTCCTTGGTGCAATGGATTTACGGAACTGTTTATCCATCAGCCCCTTAACAAAGAATGGGCTGATGAATTGATTGAATTACCCTACAAATATACTACTTTATTTTCAAAACTACGATAGATTTTGCAGGAATTTTCACTTTCAAGGTGTTTTTCTTCAATTTCGCATCCTTGAAGGTAGCTGGCTTCACTACCTCAGAGTGCTCGAAATCGTTGAAATCGCTCACCTTCTTGCAGGTAAGAATCTGGCCTGCCACTGCCTTTGGAGCCTTCAGACCATCGAGGTTGAACTCTACCTCCTGTGCCTTGTCGAGACTTACATTGGCGAGTGATACAACCACGGTGCCATCTGCCTTCTTGGCTGCTGAAGTTGAAACCAGAGGAATCTTTCTGCCGTCTTTTGCGTGCTGGTCGCCACGTACATCAATCGAGTCGCACTTCACGTCCATAGGAAGATAAGTGGCTCCCTGGAAATCCTTATACATATTGAATACGTGGTAGGTTGGGGTCAATACCATGTGACCAGTGCCCTTTGTATCTGTGAGAATCATAGATTGGAGCACGTTGACCACCTGTGCGATGTTGGCCATCTTCACGCGGTCGGCGTGGCGATGGAACACATTCAGCGAGAGGGCGGCAACGAAGGCATCGCGCATACAGTTTTGCTGATAAAGGTGGCCCTTGATTGTACCTGGTTCCTCATCCCACCAGGTTCCCCATTCGTCTACGAGCAGACCAATCTGCTTCTTTGGGTCTGCCTTATCCATGATGGCTTCATGCTTCTTGATGACATCCTCAATGCCGAGGCATTTTCCCATGGTCCAGTAGTAGTCGTCGTTGCTGAACTTGGTGGCAGAACCCTTGCTGCCGTCCCAGCCGGTTACTGTATAATAATGTAAGGAGATTCCGTTGGCACGATGACCTACACGGTCCATCAATACCTTGGTCCAGTTGTAATCGTAGTCACTGGCTCCCGATGCAATCTTGTAAAGCTCGTTGCCATCGTAGTTACGGCAATATACAGAGTAGCGGCGATAGAGATCAGAATAGTACTCTGGACGCATGTTTCCACCACATCCCCAACTCTCGTTACCCACACCGAGGTATTTCACCTTCCAGGCCTTATCGCGACCATTCTGTCGGCGGAGCTTAGCCATAGGAGTATCGCCGTCGCTGGTCATATACTCTACCCATTTAGCCAACTCCTCTACTGTGCCTGAACCCACGTTACCGCTGATGTAAGGCTCGCAGCCCAGCATCTCGCAGAGATTCAGAAATTCATGAGTACCGAAGGAGTTGTCCTCGATGGTGCCACCCCAGTTGTTGTTCTGCATCTTAGGGCGCTTCTCGCGCGGACCGATACCATCCATCCAGTGATATTCATCAGCGAAGCATCCTCCTGGCCATCTTAATACAGGAACCTTGAGGTCCTTGAGGGCTTGGAGCACGTCGTTGCGATAACCCTGGGTATTAGGGATGTTGGAATCCGGACCCACCCAGAGACCACCATAGATGCAGCTTCCGAGGTGTTCGGCAAACTGACCATAGATTTCTCGATTAATCTTCTGCGTACCTTGGTTCGCATGGATTGTGCCTGTCACATCCTGAGCCTGTGCTGAGAAGGCTACAGTTGCAGATAAGAGAGCAGTAGCGAAAAGTCTGTTCATGTCTTATGTAAGTTTTTGTCTTTGTTTATAAAAGGGTTGAATTGATATATTTTATTTATAATACGTTTGTGAGGGAAAATTCCCCCACAAACATACTTATTTTTATTAGATTATTTTTTGTTTGCTACGGCTGCCTGTTCAATGGCCAAGCCTGCCTTATAAGTTTCGATGTACTTATCGAAACCTGCAACGTCTTCTGCTGTAGGTGCAATTTCTACACCAGTATTGCCTGCGAACACCTTTTTGTCGAGGTAATCAGCCAGGCTCAGTTTCTCAGCATTGTTTACGAGATAACCTGCGAGCAGGGCGATACCCCATGCACCACCTTCGCCTGCTGTCTCCATCACTGAGATAGGGGAGTTGATGGCTGCAGCGAGGATGCGCTGACCTACACCCTTGGTCTTGAACAAACCGCCATGACCTGTGATGCGATCTACCTGCACCTTCTCGTCCTTGAACAATACATCGTTACCAATCTTCAATACAGCTACTGAAGCGTAGAGGTTGGCACGCATGAAGTTGGCGAGGTTGAAGTGGTCGTTGGCTGAACGAACGAACATAGGGCGACCTTCAGCCAAACCTGTTACAGGCTCACCAGAAATATAGTTGTAAGCAATCAAGCCGCCGCAATCTGCATCGCCCTCAAGAGCGTGGTTGTAGAGCTTGCCGAATACCTCGTTCATATCTACTGGAACACCGAGCAACTCCTGATATTGCTTGAACAAACCTACCCATGCATTGAGGTCGGAAGTACAGTTGTTGCAGTGAACCATGGCTACAGGACTACCGTCTGGAGTTGTCACCATATCAATTACTTCGTAAGGTTTGCTCAAGGCTTTCTCCAATACAATCATAGAGAAAGAAGAAGTACCTGCACTTACGTTACCAGTGCGCTGACGAACAGCGTTGGTAGCTACCATACCTGTACCTGCATCACCCTCTGGAGGACAGAGAGGTGTACCAGCCTGGAGTGTGCCTGATGGGTCGAGTTTCTTGGCACCTTCCTCGGTCAATACGCCAGCATCTTCGCCTGCGTTCAATACCTCAGGGAGAATGTCGAGAATCTTCCAGCCCAAGTTCTTAGGCTCGATGAGCTTATCGAACTTAGCTACCATCTCTGCATCGTAGTTGTTGGTGTTGGAATCGATAGGGAGCATACCAGATGCATCGCCTACGCCCAAAACCTTCTTGCCTGTGAGCTGCCAGTGGATGTAACCGGCGAGAGTGGTGAGGAAGTCAATCTTGTTGATGTGCTCCTCACCGTTCAGGATAGCCTGATAAACGTGAGAGATGCTCCAACGCAATGGGATGTTGAAGTGGAAGAGCTCTGAAAGCTCGGCTGCAGCCTGGGCTGTGTTGGTGTTACGCCAGGTGCGGAAAGGAACGAGAATGTTCTCATCCTTGCCGAAAGCCATGTAACCGTGCATCATCGCAGAGATACCGATGGCAGCCAACTGCTTGATTTCGCAGTCGTACTCAGCCTTCACGTTCTTGCGCAGGTCGGCGTAGCAATCCTGCAGTCCTTTCCAAATGGTGTCGATGCTGTAGGTCCACAAACCATCAACCAGCTGGTTTTCCCACTCAAAGCTACCCTGTGCGATAGGGTTGTTGTCGGTGTCAATCAAGACAGCCTTGATTCGGGTAGAACCAAACTCGATACCGAGAATGGCCTTACCTGATTCTATAATAGTTTTTGCGCTCATTTCTTTTAAATGTTTAATGTAAAGAACAAAGGGTAAAGTGTTGAATTTCAACTCTCTTTTCCTTTTGTTCTTCACTCTTTACTTTAATTATCGCAATGCCTTGTTGAGCATGTAATAAATCTCGTTGTTGCGGAGCTGCTGCTTGAAGCTGCTGATAGTTGTGTTCTTGTCGATGTTAACGAACTCAATACCCAGAATCTCGCAGAAGTCCTCCCAGTACTCAGCAGTGATATCGTAAGAGAATGCACTGTGGTGTGTACCACCAGCGAGGATCCAAGCACCTGCACCAATCTCGAATGTTGGCTGTGGAACCCAGAGAGCTGAAGCTACAGGGAGCTTAGGCATTGCCTTTGGCTCGATGCACTCTACCTCACTTGCGATGAGACGGAAGCGGTTGCCGAGGTCAACTACTGTTGCCTTTACACCCTTACCGGTCTTAGATGTGAATACGAGACGAGCTGTCTGCTGCTTGCGGATACCGATGCCGAGGAAGTGAACCTCGAGTTTTGGCTTGTCTGTTGCAATCAATGGGCAAACCTCGAGCATGTGGCTCTGGAGGCTAGACGTGCGGTCCTCAGCGAAGTTGAGTGTGTAGTCCTCGAGGAATGAGCAACCCTTCTCCAAGCCCTGGTTCATTACCCAGAGTGTGCGATAGAGGCAAGCTGTCTTCCAGTCACCCTCTGCACCGAAACCGTAACCCTCTGCCATCAGGCGCTGTGAAGCCAAACCAGGAATCTGGTCGAAACCGCAGAAGTTTGGATCGTCGATGTCTGCATCACCGAGGTCATCGAAGTTTGTTGTGAATGCTACTGCGTTCTCATCCTTCAATACGCGACGGAGAGCAATCTCAGCCTTAGCTGCGTTCTTTACCTTCTCCCAATATACTTCCTCGCCAGACTCATCGATCTTGATGGTGTATTCCTTCTTGTACTCCTCAACGAGTGCATCTGCCTCAGCATCAGTTACCTTCTTGAAGTACTCCATGAGTGAAGATACTGGGTAGTAATCTACGTGGTAACCCATGCGCTGCTCAAACTCTACGCGGTCGCCATCTGTTACGGCTACGTTGTTCATGTTCATACCGAACATCAGGCAGCGTACGTTGTGAGCATCAGCTACACCGGCAGCTACGCGAGCCCAAGTAGCAATCTGCTTCTGAGCCTCTTCGCTATTCCAGTAGCCTACAACTACCTTTCTAGGGATGCGCATACGAGTGCAGATATGGCCGAACTCGATGTCGCCGTGAGCAGACTGGTTGAGGTTCATGAAGTCCATGTCGATAGAATCCCAAGGGAGTTCTGCGTTATACTGTGTATGGAAGTGGAGGAGAGGCTTCTCGAGTGCCTGCAAGCCCTTGATCCACATCTTAGCTGGTGAGAAAGTGTGCATCCATGTGATGATACCCACGCACTTAGCGTCGTTGTTGGCAGCCTTCATCACAGCCTCTACCTCTGCAGAAGAGTTTGCTGTGCCCTTGTAAACCACCTTGATTGGGATGATGCCACTGTTGTTCAGACCATCTACCATATCCTTAGAGTGACCATCTACTATCTTAACTGTCTCGCCTCCGTAAAGAAGCTGTGCACCAGTTACAAACCATACTTCTAAATTCTCAAATGCCTTAATCATGATTGTTTGTTGTTTTTTAAATGTTGTTATTGTTAATGTTATTTCAAAAATTGCTTAATGCTATTTTAAATATTACTTCTTCTTCTGTCCGTAGTAAGCGTTAGGACCGTGCTTGCGGTTGAAGTGCTTCTCTACGAGCAGTGGGTTCATGGTGGTGTTTGGATTCACGCTGAAAGAGATGAACGCCATCTTAGCCACCTGCTCAGCTACCACTGCGTGGTAAACAGCCTGGTCGGCATCCTTACCCCATGTGAAAGGACCGTGGTTCTTGACCAATACGCCTGGTGTATGAACCGGGTTGATGTTGTCCTTCTTGAAGCGATCAACGATTACCACACCTGTATTGTATTCATACTCAGCCATCATATCCTCTGTCATTGCATCAGTGCAAGGGATGCAATCGTGGAAATAATCTGCATGAGTTGTACCGATGTTAGGGATGTCCATACCTGCCTGAGCCCATGCTGTGGCATAAGTAGAGTGAGTATGAACCACACCGCCCAGCTCAGGGAATGCACGGTAGAGCACCAGGTGGGTTGGAGTATCTGAAGATGGATTCAAGTCGCCTTCAACCACCTTGCCGGTTTCCAAGTCAACTACCACCATGTCGCTAGCCTTCATGGTGTCATAGTCAACGCCTGATGGCTTGATGACAACAAGACCTTTTTCGCGGTCGATGCCACTCACGTTTCCCCATGTAAAGAGCACGAGGTTGTGCTTTACGAGGTCAAGATTTGCCTTGAACACTTTTTCTTTTAATTCTTCTAACATAATATATATAGTTTGAGTTGAATATTCTATTTCAAGTTGAACGATGGGTCTTCCTCATAGGCCTTTTTGTTGAAGCGATAGAGGGCGGCACCTCGTTTCGAATTGACTTTGTCAATCAGTTCTGTCTTCTCGATGAAGTCGATTTCCTTCACGCGTTTGCGGAAGTTGCGCTTATCAATATCTTCTCCAAGTACAGCCTCGAACACGTGCTGAAGCTGTGTCAGCGTGAAGAGGTCGGGGAGGAGTTTGAAACTCAGCGGTTCATGATTGATGCGACGGCGAATCTGACAGATGGCATCGTGAATCATGGTTCTGTGGTCGGAATAGAGTTCTGGAAGTTCGTTCAGACTTACCCATTCCAATCCATGTTCGATGCGGAGACTATCATCGTAGTCTACTACATTGATGAGGGCACAGTAGGCGATTGAGATAACTCGTTCTCCCGGGTCACGGTCAATGCGGCCAAATGCTCCCACCTGTCTGATATAGAGGTTTCGCATTCCTGTAAGTTCGTAGATAACTCGGTTGGCTGCATCTTCGAGGTTTTCCTTTGCGCCAACGAAGCCACCATAGAGTGACCATTCGCCACGTCCTGGATCCATCTTTCGTTTGCCTATCAGTACCTGAAGGCTACTGCCGTTGAATCCGAAGATGATACAATCCACGGATACCAAAACCTTGGAGTATTCGTTATAAAACTGTGTCATGGTTGTGTTGATTTGAATGTTAAGATTCTAAGAATTGATTTATTGTTTATAATACTGTTTCCTTAGGTTGCTCCCTTTCGGAAGCTTTGCATCTTGTTGGAAGAAAGCTGGGAGCCAGAAGCAGAAGAAAGGATGGTTGGATATAGGCAAATCCACATGTTGATTACATGATTCAATATATGCAGATTGCATTATATTTGTAGATTACACTAAAGGAAAATCCTAACTCCTAACTTCTAACTCCAAACTTTGTTTTATGTTTTACCAGAAGTATGCGTAGAATGCAGCGCAGAGACCGATTACTACGAGTGTACCAATGATATCGAAAGCACCCCAGCTCTCACGGATAGACTTCTTGAAGTCTGATGTGAAGGTGATTGCCTCTACCTGCTCCTTGCTTGGAGCTGGTGTGAAGCAGCTCACTACTACCATGAAGATAATGAGGAAGACGAGCAACCAGCACTCGAATACGAGCCAGTTGGTCTGCCAGAACCATGCGGTGTAATCCCAGAAAGCACCATCCATTGTTGCCTTACCTGTATCTGTGATGACGTTGGTAACGAGGCGGAGCATACCGATGAGGAAACCAGTAATCATGGTGTATTCACCTGCCTTTGGAGTAATCTTCTTGAAGAAGATACCCATTGCGAATACGGCTACCATGGCTGGAGCCAGAAGTGACTGGATTCCCTGGAGATAGTTATATAATGTATCCATCTTCATCATGATTGGCAACCATGCGAAACCGAGGATAACAACTACCACTGTAGCTATACGGCCTACGAGTACGTAGTGAGCCTCAGACATACCTTTCTTCAATGGCTTGTAGAAGTCCTCGGTGAAGAGGGTAGCACAGCTGTTGAAGAATGCTGCCAATGAAGCAACGAGTGCGCAGATGAAACCGATGGTTACGATTCCCTTGATACCAGCAGGAAGTACGGTCTTTACCATGATGGCGAAGGCAGCGTCAGTCTCGTTCATCTGAATTGCGCCCTTCTGAGCCAAGGCTGCTGCAATCATACCTGGAATGAGGAACATGAAGCAAGGGAGAACCTTGAAGAAACCGGCTGCAATAGTACCGCGGCGAGCACGCTTCATTACCTCTACGTTGCTCTCGCCAGGAACCTGACCGAGTACACGCTGAACGATGTGTTGGTCAGTACACCAGTACCAGAAACCGATGATGGTTGCACCAATGAATACTACGAAACCAGGATACTCCTGATACATAGAGTCACCTGCCTCCCAGTGGAACATGTGGGTTGTACCATAGCCGTTGTTCAACTTGCCGCAGTAGTCCATCATATCAGCCCAACCTGCAGAGATGCTGCCACCACCGAGGGTAGAGAGACCGAGGAAGAGCACGAGGAATGAACCGATGACGAGGATAGGTGTCTGGATGGTTGACAAGGTCATTACACCCTTCATACCGCCGAATACGGTGAAGATGGTGGTGAGGATGATCAAACCGATGGCACCTACCCAGAAGTTCAAGCCCCAGAGATACTCGAAGAAAATTCCACCTGTAAGAGCAGTAACGCTCACCTTGGTGAGGATGTAAGCTACGAGTGTGATGATAGAGAGCCATGAACCTGTGCGCTGAGTGTAGCGGAACTTCAGGAAGTCTGGCATGGTGATGATCTTACCCATCTTGTTAATGAGCAACTGATAGAATGGTACGAACAACCAACCGAGGATGAGGATCATCCAACCCTGCATCTCCCAGTGAGCCATACCTACACCGCTCTTGGCGCCAGTACCAGCAAGACCCACGAGGTGCTCTGAACCGATGTTGGCTGCGAAGATAGCCATACCGATTACATACCATGGCTCGCCCTTACCGAAGAGGTAAGCAGAAGAGTCTTCGCCCTTCTGAGCCTTTCTGTCTTTCACGATCGCATGCCAGACAGCCCAGATTACACCGATTACACCAATGGCGAGCACTGTCCAATCAAGCCATACGAATTCTGTTGAATTCCAATTCATAATTACTATAAGATTGTTTTTTATTTATTATTTGTTTATTCTTTCTTTTATTGGATGCCTTCCTTACTTCTTAACGCTAAACTTGTAAGCGAGGTGAGAGTAATACTTCTCTCCAGGCTTCAAAGTTGCATCTGTCCAGCCCTTTACGCCCTGGGCAATCTTGGTTGGAGAATCAGGATACTTCTGGCTCTCGAAGCATACGCTTACGTGCTTTGGATACTTGATGCCATGCTTGCAGGCAATGCCTGTGCCCTGGAAGTTACCAGTGTAAACCTGAATACCTGGCTCGTTGGTGAATACCTCGAGCAGGATGCCGCTCTTTGGAGAATAGAGGCTAGCGCATACTGTCTTGTCATCGCCCTTGCCATCCTTATATGTATTCAGACACCAGTTGTGGTCGTAACCAGTAGCGTTCTTGATCTGGTCGAAGCTGTAATCCACCTTCTTGCCAATCTCTGTAGGAGTGCGGAAATCCATTGGAGTTCCCTCTACGCTCTTGATTTCACCTGTTGGAATGTACAGGCTATCAGCTGGTGTGAACTTATCTGCATTGATGTACATCACCTGGTCGAAACCTTCCTTAGAAGGATCGCCATTAAGATTGAAGTAGCTATGGTTGGTCATGTTGACAACAGTTTCCTTATCTGTTGTTGCACCAAATTCGATATCGAGTGTATTATCACTCTTCACTGTATATTTAGCAGTAGCTGTCACATTACCAGGGAAACCATTCTCGCCATCCTTTGCCTGGATAGTGAAGGTTACAGAAGAATCATTCTTCTCTGTAATATCATAAACCTGATTCAACCAACCGGTAGCACCACCGCCATGGAGGCAGTTGCCATTATCGTTTGGCTTCAGATTGTAAGTCTTGCCAGCAATAGTCAACTTTGAATCCTTGATACGGTTGGCGTAACGACCTACTGAAGATCCGTAATCAGATGGAGAGTTGAGCGTATCTGCATACTGATGGATGTTATCATAACCCAATACTACATCTGTAGGTTTGCCATCCTTGTCAGGAACTGATATGGAAACTACACGGCCACCATAGTTGGTGAGGCACACTTCCATGCCACTGGCATTCTTGAGGGTTACTAACTCAGTCTTCTTGCCCAAAACAGTAGAATCGAAGTCTGCTGGATTCAAGCCTGACTGTGTAAGACTAGCATTGCTGCTTGAAGAACAAGCTGAGAGGGTAGCGATTGCCGCGAAACCAACTCCCATAAAGAGGTTCTTTGCGTTACTCATTTTTAGGTTGTTTTATATCGTTTATTAATTTTGGGTGTAAAATTACAATTTTATTTCGAATTAGCAAGCGTTTTCCCTAACTTTTTTCATTCTAAAGTGTGATTTTAACACTATTTGCATATAATTACCCTATTTCGGGCGTATTTACCTCAATTTTCCATGTTTTTTTCGGAATTCTTTTGGGTTAAAAAAAGGACATAAAAAAACTGCAGTCGGCAAATGTCAACTGCAGTTCCTTTATATATATTAATAATGAATATTAGCAAACCTTGTGAGAACCCTCAGAGATAACCACTGGGTAAATCTCAGGAGCGTGACCATACTTAGCTGTGAACTTAGCGGTAACATCCTCAACAAACTTGTCGTAGATGTCGTCCTTTACCAAGTTGATGGTGCAGCCACCGAAGCCACCACCCATGATACGGCTACCAGTAACACCGTTCTCCTTGGCAACATCGTTCAAGAAGTCGAGTTCCTCGCAGCTTACCTCATATTCCTTGCTCAAACCATGGTGAGTCTCGTACATCTTCTGACCTACTGTCTCGTAGTCGCCCTTCACAAGGGCATCGCAGACTGCCAATACGCGGTCCTTCTCGCCCAATACGAAGTGAGCGCGGCTGTAATCCTCTTCGCCAACCTCAGTGCGAACTTCCTCCAGCTGCTCCCATGTGCAATCGCGGAGAGTCTCGAACTTAGCCTCTGGGTGCTTGGCAGCAATGTGCTTAACCACATTCTCGCATGAGTTACGACGGTCGTTGTATGGAGAACCTGCCAACTCGTGCTTAACCTTAGAGTTTACCAAGCAAAGCTTGTAACCCTGTGGGTCGAATGGGAAGTACTCAAACTCACGGCTGTTGCAGTCGAGACGCATCAGCTTGCCTTCCTTACCGAATACAGAAGCAAACTGGTCCATAATACCGCAGTTTACACCTACGTACTTGTGCTCAGTAGCCTGACCAGCGAGAACGAGATCCCACTTAGAAACTTTGTTGTCACCGAAGAGGTCGTTCAGAGCGAAAGCGAAGCAGCTTTCAAGAGCAGCAGAAGAAGACATACCTGCACCGAGAGGCACATCACCATAGAATGCTGCATTGAAACCTTTAACGTCAACGCCCAAAGCCTTCATTTCCTGGCAGATACCATAGATGTAGCGTGCCCATGAAGCGCGAGGACCCTCTGGGTCATTTACCTTGAACTCAACGCGGTCCTTCAAGTCGATAGAGTAGAGCATAACTGTATCTGTTCCGTTAGGACGAATCTCAGCCATAATGCCCTTGTCAACTGCACCTGGGAATACGAATCCACCATTATAGTCAGTGTGCTCGCCAATCAGGTTAATACGACCTGGTGACATATAGATGTTACCTGTTTTACCATCAAAGTGCTTGATAAAGCGGCTTCTTACTTTTTCAATATCCATAATTGCTGTAGTTTAAAAAGTTATTATTAAAGTTTTGATTATCATTTTGTTATCCCAGAGTAGTAAAAGCTTTACTTTACTCTGGGATAAGTTGTTCCAAAGATTACTCTACTGGGATGTCCTTGTTTACGTTCTTGCAACCTGCGAGTGCGTAGAAGAGAATGTAGGCAATCATGGCGATGATTACCCAGTAAGATGCGATAGGACCAGCAGCCTTAGCAACTGCATCCTGAATAAGAGGCATTACACCACCACCAACTACCATCATCATGAAGATACCTGATGCCTGAGCAGTGTATTTGCCAAGACCCTCAACAGCGAGGTTGAAGATTCCACCCCACATGATAGAAGTACACAAACCGCAGACTGCGATGAGCACACACTTGGTAGGGATGGTAAATGCAACAACGCCAGTACCATGGTCGTCGAGCTTGAGGAGATTAGCAATCTCCGAGTCACCTGCCAAGGCAAAGTTCAGAGTGTTGGTCTCTGGCAAGAAGATAGCTGTGAGCAACAGGAGAATTGCTACAGAAGAAACCACTGTCATCTGAGTCTTGGTAGAAATGGCACCGCTGATGAATGAGCTGAGGAATCGGCCGCACATCATGAGTAACCAGTAAACTGCAGCGAAAGCACCACCTACAGAAGCAGCACCTGTAAAGTCCATGCTACTGATGTAGAAGATGAGCTGAGCAGGAATACCAATCTCAACACCTACATAGAAGAAGATACCGATGACACCGAGTACGCAGTGGCGGAAAGACCAAGGGCTGTGGTCGTACTGAACATTCTCCTTCTTGATGTTTGGCTCAGGAATAGCAACGAACCAGATGATGAAGAAAGCTGCGATGAACACAGCCATACCGATGAAGAGGAGAGGAGCAACGTCGCTCATACTTGTGTTGGCTGTAACTGTACCTACGAGCACACCTGCCAACAATGGAGTAAGAGTACCGCTCAAAGAGTTCAATGTACCACCAATCTGAATGAGCTGGTTACCACGGTTACCACCGCCACCAAGCAAGTTCAACATTGGGTTTACCACTGTGTTAAGCATACATACGCAGAAACCGCAGATGAAAGCACCCAACAGATAGATAATCAAGTTGAGGCAAACTGCGCCTGAACTGAGTGTGAAGACAGGAATGTCGTCACCGAAGATGCTTGATAAGTACTGGATCATCAAACCGATTGTACCGACAGCAAGTGCGATCAATGCAGTTTTCTTGTAACCCTTGTTTTCAATCATCTTGCCGGCAGGAATACCCATGAAGAGGTAAGCGGCAAAGTTCATGAAGTTACCCATCATGGCTGCCCAAGAGTACTTAAAGCCCCAGATGTTGCCAAAAGGTGCTCCCATGTTAGTTACAAACGAAATCATTGCAAAGATAAAACACATCGTAATGATTGCAATGATGCGACCGTTGTTGTTTCCAATTTTTTGTTCCATTGTTTAATTTTGATAGTTGATATTTTATTGTTATGTTTAATATTTTGCGTTTTATTGCCGGTTTACCCGTGTTTTGTTTACTCAAGTCTGTTTTACCGCAAAAAGGAGCAACTGCCTCTGCATGAATTATTTAGAGGCAGCAACTCCTAATATTGTATGAAAGATTTTTATTTCTCTACGCCAAACTTATAGATTGTTTTCTGGGTGTATGTCTCACCTGGATTCAATCGGCAACTTGGGAAGTAAGGATGGTTAGGTGTATCTGGGAACTTCTGTGCCTCGAAGCATACTGCGCTGCGGCGTGGGAAGGTTGCACCATGCTGACCCTTGATGCCTGCCAGGAAGTTACCTGTGTACATCTGCAGACCTGGCTCTGTGGTGTAAACCTCCATGGTACGACAGCTAACTGGATCTTTGATGCGAGCAGCAAAGCTCATCTCGCCTTCTTCCTTCTTATTCAATACATAGTTGTGGTCGTAACCCGAACCATTCTTAATCTGCTCGTTGTCCGCGTTGATGTCCTGACCGATTGGCTTTGGAGTGCGGAAATCGAATGGTGTACCCTCTACCTTCAGGATTTCACCTGTTGGGATAGACTCCTCATCTATAGGCAGATAGTAGTCTGCGTTAACCTGACAGATGATGTTGTCGATGGTTGGAGTTGGGTTAGCAATTCCCTGGATAGAGAAGAATGCGTGGTGGGTCAGGTTGCAGATGGTCATCTTGTTGGTTGTAGCCTGATACTTGATGACGAATTCGTTGTCGTCAGTTAAGGTGTAAGCTACCCAAACTGTAAGCTCTCCAGAGAATCCTTCCTCGCCGTATGGGCTGGTGTACTTCAATACTACGGCATTGTCGCTCATGCGAGTTGCATCCCAAACGTGTGCGTGGAATCCAGTAGGACCTCCATGCAAGTGGTTCTTGCCATCGTTGCATGCCAACTGATATTCCTTGCCATGAAGGGTAAACTTACCCTCCTTGATGCGGTTACCGTAACGACCGATGAGGACGCTCAAGAAAGGTTCAGGCGAGTTGATGACATCCTGGATGTTGTCGTGACCCTGAATGAGGTTGGCGTAGTTGCCGTCCTTGTCAGGCATCATAATTGCAACAACAGCACCACCGTAGTTAGTCACAGCAATCTCGTTGCCCTGCTTGTTTCTCAACACGAAGAGATCAGTCTTCTTTCCGTTCACTGTGGTCTGAAAATCTTCTCTTTTCAAACCACACTTGTTAACTGGTTCTGTATTCATAATATGTCATTGTTTAGTTACTCTACTTTATGTACTAAAGTAATTTACTGCAAAGTAACTAAAAAAAAATGAATGTGACAAATCTTTTAGCAATTATTTGATTTAAAAAAACTAAAAATTTTCAGGAGAGCAAATCTGCCACTACGTAACTTGAACCGCCAACGAAGATGAAATCGTTATTTCTCGCATTTTCTTTTGCTGCTTTATATGCTTCTTTTACAGAATGATATGCATTTCCGTGCAAGTCATACTCCAATGCGAAATCTCTCAGTTTCGCCACAGGGATGGCTCTTTTGGTAGAAGGCTGCGTCCAGTAGTATTTTACCCCGTTTTTGAGCTGTTGACTCAAAAGTTGCAAAACGTGTGTCACATCCTTGTCGTCAACCATGCCGAAGACGATGTGCTTGGTCTCTGCCTTCACACTCTTGATTTGTGGAGCCAGATAGTTCCAGCCAGCCAGATTATGCCCCGTATCGCAGATGGTGAGAGGTGCATCATTGAGCTTCTCCCATCTGCCGCGGAGTCCGGTCAGTTCACAAACCTTGGCGAAGCCTTTTCTGATGGCAGCGTTGCCGATAGTAGTGTTCTGTCGGAGGATGTTGAGTGCTGCAAGGATGGTTTTCCTGTTGCATTCCTGGTAGGAACCCTTCAGTTCCATCTCTACATGGCTTTCCATCTCTGTATCCTGCGCAGAGAAATCCTGCGCAAAGAGGATAGGAGCCTGCATCTCCTTCGCCTTCTCTTCGAACACAGGACGGGTTTCTTCCAGGTATTCGCCGATAACCACTGGCACGTGTGGCTTGATGATACCTGCTTTCTCGCCGGCAATCTCTGCCAGCGTGTTGCCCAGAAACTGGGTGTGGTCGAAACTGATGTTGGTGATGATGGAAAGCATTGGGGTGATGATGTTGGTGCAGTCGAGTCTGCCGCCCAGTCCTACCTCGATTACGGCGTAATCTACCCCCTGCTCGGCAAAGTACTTCAGTGCCATGGCAGTGGTCAGTTCGAAGAAGGATGGATGGAGGGGTTCGAAGAAGCTTCGGTTCTGCTCTACGAAGTCAATGACATACTGCTCCGGAACGCATTCGCCGTTAACTCGGATGCGCTCTCTGAAATCTACGAGATGAGGGGAGGTGTAGAGACCTACCTTGTATCCCTGACTCTGCAGGATGGCGGCGATGGTATGAGAGCAGGAACCCTTGCCATTGGTTCCGGCAATATGGATGGTCTTGTATTGGCGATGGGGATGTGCGAAGTGTTCGTCCAGGGCATGGGTGGTTTGAAGGCCTGGCTTGTATGCTTTGGCTCCAATCTTTTCGAACACTGGGGTGCTGTTAAAAAGGTATTCTGTTGTCTCTTGATAATTCATGAGCTATATATTAATGTATGAGATGAAAAAAGGCAATCTCATCACCGGCGATAGCCAATGCATGAGATTGCCAGTATTAATACTAAAAACTACAACTTCCGTTTTTACTTGAACAGGTTCTTGATGCTGTCGAAGATTGACTTCTTGTCAGCATTATCAGCCTTGAAGTTCTCGCATTCCTTGAACTTCTTCACCAGTTCCTTCTCCTCCTTGTTCAGAGTCTTAGGAATGTAGACGGTGATGTTGACGATGATGTCGCCTCTTCCGTAACCATATCCCTTGATGGCCGGCATTCCCTTGCCGCGAAGACGAAGCTGCTTGCCTGGCTGAGTTCCCGGTTCTATTTTGATGGTGGTCTTGCCTTCGAGTGTTGGAATCTCTATCTCGCCGCCAAGAACGGCTGTCGAGAAGTCGAGCACGAGATTGTAATAGAGATCCTTGTCCTGGCGTTCAAACTGCTCGCTCTTTTCCACGCGTACAATCACCTGCAGGTCGCCGTTCACGCCATTGTGCTTGCCGGCACCACCCTTGCCAGGAACCGTGACAACCATTCCGTCGTCAACACCTGCCGGGATGTTTACCTCTACCACTTCCTCGCCGGCAACGATACCCTCGCCGCCGCAAGCCTTACACTTGTTCTTGATTACATGGCCTTCGCCGCCGCAAGTAGGGCAGGCAGCCTGGGTCTGCATGGTTCCGAACATAGAGCGAACCGTGCGTACGGTGTAACCCGTGCCGTGACAGGTAGGACAGGTTTCTGGCTGAGAACCAGCCTCGCAGCCCGAACCGTGACAAGCCGTACAGGTCACGTCCTTGCGAATCTTAAACTTCTTGGTGCATCCTGTGAAGGCTTCCTGCAGGGTGAGCTTAGCCTGAACGCGCAGGTCTCTTCCCTGATACTGCTGTGGCTGAGCGCCACCGCCTCCAAAGCCACCGCCGAATCCGCTGAATCCCCCGTGTCCGCCGAAGATGTCGCCAAACATAGAGAAGATGTCATTCATGTCCATGCTGGCTCCACCACCGAATCCGCCGCCGAATCCGCCCTGAGGACCGTTGAATCCAAACTGGTCGTACTGCTGACGCTTCTGAGGGTCGTGCAGAACCTCGTAAGCCTCGGCAGCTTCCTTGAACTTTTCTTCCGCCTCCTTGTCGCCAGGGTTGCGGTCAGGGTGATACTTGATGGCTATCTTGCGGTAAGCCTTCTTGATTTCGTCTTCTGATGCCTGCTTATCTACGCCAAGCACCTCATAATAGTCTCTCTTAGCCATTGCTAATTCTTTATTCTAATAATGATGTTTCTTGAATGATATTCTCCTCCTTGATGATGGATAAACTGAAGCCAATCAAATTATAGGCAATTAAATCACGAAGATGATTGGCGCTCAGATTACTGACCTACGGCAACCTTGGCGTGACGGATCACTTTATCGTTGAGGGTGTAACCAGTCTGTACACAGTCGATTACCTTGCCCTTCTTGTCGTCGCCCATTCCTGGTACCATGGCGATGGCCTCGTGGAAATCCACATCGAAATCCTTGTCGGCAGTTTCAATCTTCTTCACGCCAAGACCCTCAAGTGTCTTTACGAACTTATTGAAAATCATCTGTACGCCTTCCTTGATGGCCTTAGGGTCCTCGCTCTTGTCGGCGAGTGCACGCTCAAAGTCGTCGAGAACAGGGAGGATGGCAGAAATGGTCTTCTCGCCGCCGTTGAGGATAAGGTCTGCCTTCTCCTTCATGGTGCGCTTGCGGTAGTTCTCAAATTCTGCAGTCTTGTAGAGCAGCGTCTTCTTGAGTTCTTCCACTTCCTGCTGAGCCTTGGTCAATGGGTCAACCTCAGCGTTCTCTGCCTTGTTGTCAGCGTTCTCTGCCTTGTTGTCAGCCTTAGCCGACTCATTGTCAGTTCCAGCTT
This sequence comes from Segatella copri, assembly GCF_019249655.2. Classification (NCBI taxonomy): domain Bacteria; kingdom Pseudomonadati; phylum Bacteroidota; class Bacteroidia; order Bacteroidales; family Prevotellaceae; genus Segatella; species Segatella copri. The sequence goes on along the minus strand of NZ_CP137557.1, from coordinate 2,481,105 downwards.
CCTGCTCTTCGGCATTTGCCTCGGCATTATTCTCGTTTTGAGTAGCGTTCTGCTCAGCGTTCTCGTTAAGAACCTGCTCCTGAGCGTTACCGTCTTCAACTTTTATATTCTTTTCTTGTGACATAGTCTTAAATTTTTTAAACATGATTATTTTTTATTAGGTGTTTAACAAAGAGTGTGCCAATCCGATTCGCATCAGATTGGCACTCTCTCTATATATATAAATATGTGTATTCTGGTTACTGCTGCACACCATACATCTTTGCCTTCTGCTCCTTGATGGCCTCATCGTAGATATACTCGTCGTAAGACATGAGCTTGTCGATGGTTCCAGATGGAGTGAGCTCAATGATGCGGTTTGCCACGGTGTTGATGAACTCGTGGTCATGGCTGGCGAAGAGGATGTTGCCTCTGAAAGCCACCAGGTTGTTGTTGAATGCCTGGATACTCTCCAAGTCCAGGTGGTTGGTAGGAGTATCGAGAATCAGACAGTTGGCGTTCTGCAACTGCATGCGGGCAATCATACATCTCATCTTCTCACCTCCTGAGAGCACGTTCACCTTCTTCAACACTTCCTCGCCGCTGAAGAGCATTCTTCCCAGGTAGCCCTTCATCGCTACCTCGTTGCCTGGACCATACTGGCTCAGCCAATCTACCAGGTTCATGTCGCTCTGGAAGAACTCGGTGTTGTCGAGTGGGAGGTAGGCAGTGGTGATGGTTACACCCCACTTGTATTCACCTACGTCAGCCTTACGGTTGCCGTTGATGATCTCGAAGAGCGCAGTCATCGCCTTAGGGTTATGAGAGAGGAATACCACCTTCTCGCCCTTCTCGATGTTGAAGTTTACATTGTCGAAGAGCACTGTTCCGTCTTCATCGCAAGCCTTCAAGCCCTCAACCTCCAGAATCTGGTTGCCTGGTTCACGGTCCATCTGGAAGATGATACCTGGGTACTTACGGCTAGATGGGCGGATTTCCTCAACATTCAGCTTCTCCAACATCTTCTTGCGGGATGTGGTCTGCTTACTCTTAGCCACATTGGCAGAGAATCGGCGGATGAACTCCTCCAACTGCTTCTTCTTCTCCTCAGCCTTCATCTTCTGGTTCTGAGCCTGGCGGAGAGCCAACTGAGAACTCTCGTACCAGAAAGAGTAGTTACCGGCGAACATGGTTACCTTACCGAAGTCGATATCCACGGTCTGTGTACTGACAGCATCGAGGAAGTGACGGTCGTGAGAAACCACGAGAACAGTCTGCTCGATGTTGCTGAGGTATTCCTCCAACCACTCTACGGTGTCGAGGTCGAGGTCGTTGGTAGGCTCATCGAGGAGGAGGTTGTCTGGGTTACCGAAGAGAGCCTTCGCCAGCATCACGCGCACCTTCTCTGTGTTAGAAAGTTCACCTACGAGCTTATCGTGGAGTTCCTCTTTTACGCCAAGGTTCTGGAGCAGCTGGGCAGCGTTGCTTTCAGCCTCCCAACCATTCATCTCAGCGAACTTGAGCTCCAGCTCAGCAGCCAGGTTACCATCTTCCTCTGTCATTTCTGGCTTAGCGTAGAGGCGCTCGCGCTCCTTCATGTTTTCCCACAATGGCTGATGGCCCATCAGTACGGTGTCCATCACGCGGAACTCGTCATACTTAAAGTGGTCCTGCTCCAAAACGGAAAGGCGCTCGCCTGGTCCCATCTCCACAGTTCCCTTGTTTGGCTCCAAGTCGCCGCTGATGGCGCGGAGCAGGGTAGACTTACCGGCACCGTTGGCACCGATTACACCGTAAATATTACCATGAGTGAACTTGAGGTTTACATCTTTGTAAAGCACTCGCTTACCGAATTGAATTGCAAGATTTGTTACTGTAATCATTCCTTATTTCTAAATATCTTTTATCTGATTTTATCTTAATTTGGGTGCAAAGTTACGAAAAATTATTTGTATATCAATGTTTTATTGGCAAAAGTTACTAATTTTTAGTTAAAAAAGGGGCTCTTCTTTGTTATTTTGCAGAAAAGTCTTACTTTTGTAGGCTGAATTGGCACCAAGAGGGGCTGATCAAGACACAAGATAGCAACAAAACAAGAAATGAAACAACAGAATAATAAAGGAAATTTCAGTAAGCACAGCAACAATGCTTACGGCTATGGCAACCCCAACGAATACGACCACTACAAGGTGGAGAAACCAGCACAGCTGTTGGAGTGGCTGATGGAGAACGTGAAGGGTCCTAGCAAGACCAAGGTGAAGCAAACCTTGCAGGGTAGGGGTATCAAGGTGGATGGAAAGACCATCACCCAGTTTGACTACGCCCTGAAACCGGGCATGAAGGTGAGCGTAAGCAAGACCAAGAAGAACCAGGAGGTCTTCAAGAGCAGATACATCAAGATTGTTTACGAAGACCGCTACATCATCGTAGTTGAGAAGAACGTGGGTATCCTCAGCATGGCTGCCGGTCATTCTACGCTCAACGTGAAGACCGTATTGGATGATTACTTCCACAAGACCCGCCAGAACTGTCAGGCTCACGTGGTTCACCGACTCGACCGCGACACCTCGGGTCTGATGATCTACGCCAAGGATAAGCAGACCGAGCTTGCCCTGGAGGATGACTGGCATCATAACGTTTACGACCGCCGATATGTGGCCCTGGTTTCCGGAGAGATGGAGGAAGATGAGGGAACCGTAGCCAACTGGCTGAAGGATAACAAGGCTTATATCACTTATGCCAGCGATACGGACAATGGCGGCAAGTACGCCGTTACCCATTTCCATACCCTGCAGCGCACCACCGAGCATTCTCTGGTGGAATATAAGCTGGAGACGGGTAGAAAGAACCAGATTCGTGTGCATACTGCTGATATGGGACACCCGGTTTGTGGTGACATTAAGTATGGTAATGGCGATGATCCATGCGGTCGTCTTTGCCTGCATGCTTATGTGCTCTGCTTCTACCATCCGGTAACCCATCAGCCGATGGAGTTCGAAACACCGATTCCTAACGAGTTCGTCAGAGCGATGAAGGAAGACAGCAAGCCTTTCGACGAAAGAGGAAAAAAGTCATTTGATGAAAGAGGAAAGAAGCCTTTTAATGCAAATCGCAAGCCATTCAGAAAGGAGGGGCGCAATGGATAATTTCCTTTATTATGCTTTTGCATTGGCGGCTCTGGTGATTGGAATCGTTGTCTTGAAGAAGGTTGCCACCTGCATGATCAAGATGGTGGTAGGCTCCATTATGGTTTTGGTGCTCCTGGCCATTTATTGGCTTTACATTTCATGATGAAAATACTCTGATAAAAAATAAGTCCGGTAAGAATCAAGCCATGCTTGAACTTACCGGACTCTTTTTACTATCCTTTTACCTTGATAACTATTTCTTCTTCAATTAGAGGATGGTCTTCACAGCCTCCAACATACCCTTCTCCTGGATGAGGTCGAGATCCTTCTTAACCAACTCTGTCAAGCCAGGAACAGTCTCGTTCAGATTCTCATGCCAGATGTAGTCGAAGCCGAGTACACCCTCTGCCACCTTCTGGGTGTCGCCAGTAGCCCAAAGCTCAGTCAGCTTGTCCATGATCTTCTGGTCGTCGTTTGGCTGGATAGGAGCACCGTCCTCACGAACACCACCCTTATAGTAAGTGATGATGGCAGCAAGACCGAATACCAATCCCTGTGGCAACTCGCCCTTACGCTCCAGGTAAATCTTCACGCCTGGGAGGTCGCGAGTCTCGAACTTAGGGAATGAGTTCAGCATGATGCTGGTTACCTGGTGGTCAACGAATGGGTTCTCGAAACGCTCCAATACGTCAGAAGCGAACTTCTGAAGCTCGTCCATAGGGAGATTCAATGTCTGCATCAACTCCTCGAACTGTACCTTGTGGATGTACTTGCCCAATACTGGGTGCTCGCAAGCATCGCGAACGATGTTTACGCCGCTGAGGTATGTAACAGGGCTCAATACTGTGTGAGGGCCATTCAGCAAAGTAACCTTACGCTCGTGGTATGGCTTCTCGTTGTCTGTGATGAGAACGTGAAGACCAGCCTTGTGAGCAGGGAACTCCTCCTGCATCTGCTCTACAGTCATGTTCTCAGCCTTCTCGATTACCCAGAGGTGGAAGCTCTCAGCCTTTACTACGAGGTTGTCCTTGTAGCAAACCTTCTGCTGGATTTCCTTGATGGTGTCGCGTGGGAAACCAGGAACGATACGGTCTACGAGTGTAGCGCAAACATAGCAGTGGTTGGTGAACCACTCCTTGAAGCCCTCGTAGTCAGCACCCATGTCTTCCTTCCAAAGCTCAATATACTGGTAGATGCACTCCTTCAGGTGGTGACCGTTCAGGAAGATCAGCTCACATGGCATCAGAATCATACCCTTAGTTGGGTCGCCCTCGAAGAACTTGTAGCGGTGGAACAGCAACTGAACCAACTTACCTGGGTAAGAAGCAGCAGGAGCATCTGTGAACTTGCAAGAGTCATCGAATGCAATACCTGCCTCAGTTGTGTTAGAGATGATGAAACGCATCTCAGGCTGCTCAGCCAAAGCCATGAAAGCCTGGTTCTGAGAATATGGGTTCAGTGCACGGCTGATTACGTCGATACGCTCCAATGTATTGATTGCCTGGCCGTTCTCCTTACCCTGAAGGTTTACGTGATAGAGACAGTCCTGACCGTTCAGCCAGTCAACCATACCGCCAGCCAATGGCTGAACTACAACGACAGAACCGTTGAAGTCGGTCTTCTTGTTCATGTTCCATATAATCCAGTCAACGAATGCACGCAGGAAGTTACCCTCGCCAAACTGGATGATTTTCTCTGGCGCTACGCTCTTAGGAGCAGTGCGCTTGTTCAATGCTTTAAGCTCTTTCATGATTTATTATTTTGTCTGTTATTTGTTTTAAAATTAGTATACTTTTAAATTATACATCTATTTCTTTCTCTTTAATAAATGTTGTATAGAGATCAGATTTTCATATCTTTCTGAAATCTGATGCAAAGGTATAAAAAATATCGGTAGATTGTACCTCAAAACAGCAAAATTCGTGCGTAAAGGTTTACGCTGGGAAAGCAAAAAAAGAGAGCATGATGAAATAGAGAGGGTGAATGATGAAAAAAGGGATGATGATGAAAATGAGGGAGTGAATAATGAAAAGGGGGATGAAAGAATAGGAGAGCGAGATACGGGAGTCGAACCCGCCTCACAGGCTTGGGAAGCCCGTGCACTACCGATGTGCTAATCTCGCAATAAGCGTTTTGTAGTGCTATATTTATAAACCTAATAGATATATAAGGAGCCACGAGCGGGACTCGAACCCGCGACCCACGCATTACGAATGCGTTGCTCTACCAACTGAGCCATCATGGCTTTTTTCTCTTTTAGCGGATGCAAAGGTAATGAATATTTTTCAATTGATGAAATGATTTCCGAAAAGTTTTCATGCCGTTAACCATCATTAACAAAAGAACGAGCTGACTATCACTAGCCAGCTCGTTCTTCGTTAGAACGGCTTCCGCTGAAGCCGCCAATGAACTTGGAATCTTTCATTCCAAGTTCATTTTAAACTTTTTTTCTATTTTACTCTTTATATCATTTTTTATTTCTTTTGAATGTCAATTCGTCTTTCTTCACACTCTTCCCGATGCAGATGGTGTCGCCTGGCTGCAGGCTTTCTTCCATCAGCAGTTCGCAGAGTCCGTCTTCCACGTAGTTCTGGATAGCTCGCTTCAGTGGGCGAGCGCCGAATTGAACATCATAGCCCTTGGTTGCCACGAATTCCTTGGCCTTGTCGGTCATCTGGAAGTGGTAACCCTTTTCTTCCACACGCTTTACCAGCTTCTTCAACTCCAGGTCCACAATGCGCTTGATGGCATTGATGTCGAGCTGGTCGAAGGTGATAATCTCGTCGAGACGGTTCAGGAATTCTGGGGCAAACTGCTTGGCAAGGCTCTTCTGAACCACGCTTCTTGCGTATTCCTTGTCCTTCTCGCCGATAAGCGTACCCTCACCGCTCAGTCCGCCGGCATTGAAGCCCACGCCACGGCCAAATTCCTTCAGCTGTCGGGTTCCGGCATTCGAGGTCATGATGATGATGGTGTTCTTGAAGTCGATGAGTCGGCCGTTGCCGTCGGTCAGTCGGCCTTCGTCGAGCACCTGGAGCAGCAGGTTGAACACCTGGCTGCTGGCTTTCTCAATCTCGTCGAGCAATACGATGCTGTAAGGCTTGCGTCTCACCTTCTCGGTCAGCTGTCCGCCCTCGTCGTAGCCCACGTATCCCGGAGGCGAACCGATGAGTCGTGCCGTATTGTAGCCTTCAGCGTATTCGCTCATGTCGATGCGGAAGAGAGCATCAGCCGAACCGAAGAGTTCCTCTGCCAGTTTCTTGGCAAGATAGGTCTTTCCCACGCCGGTAGGCCCCAGGAACATGAACACGCCGATAGGGTGGTTCGGGTCTCGGAGTCCCATTCTGTTGCGCTGTATGGCTTTCACCACCTTATCTATAGCGCTATCCTGGGCAATGACCTCCGCCTTCAGCACATCAGCCATTTCCTTGAGTCGCTTGTTTTCCGATTCAGCCATGCGCTGCATAGGAATACCGGTCATTCGGCTGATTACGTCGGTCACTTCAGTCTCGCCAACCAGTGTGCGGTGGCTCGGGTCTCCGTGTTCCCATTTCTTTCGGATAACCTCAATGTCCTGCTCCTGCTTGGTCTGGCAGTCGCGCAGGGTAGCCGCCATCTCGAAATTCTGGCAAGCCACGGCAGCCTGTTTCTTGGCGACAATCTCGTTGAGCTTTTTCTCTGCCTCAATCAGTTCTTCCGGAACGGTGGCAGAATTGATATGGATATGTGAGCCCACCTCGTCCATCACGTCGATAGCCTTGTCTGGGAAGTTGCGGTCGTTGATGTATCTTTCGCTCAGCTTCACGCAGGCCTCCAGTGCCTCGTCGGTGAAGGTTACGTTGTGGTGCTGCTCATATTGTTCCTTGATGTTGCGCAGAATCTGCAGTGTCTCTTCCGGGGTAGTAGGGTCTACTATCACCTTCTGGAATCTTCTTTCCAGTGCTCCGTCCTTCTCGATGCTCTTGCGATATTCGTTCAGGGTGGTGGCTCCGATACACTGCAGGGTGCCTCTTGCCAGGGCTGGTTTCAGGATGTTTGCCGCATCCATCGTTCCCTCGGCGCTTCCGGCTCCAATCATCGTGTGAATCTCGTCGATGAAGAGGATGATGTCCTCGTTGCGTTCCAGTTCTCTGATGATGCCCTTGATGCGCTCCTCAAACTGTCCTCTGTATTTGGTTCCGGCTACGAGCCCGGCAAGGTCGAGGCTCACGATTCGCTTGTTGAAGAAGAGTGAGCTCTGGTCGCTGCCCTGCTTGGCGAGCAACAGAGCCAGTCCTTCCACGATGGCACTCTTGCCCACGCCCGGTTCGCCTATCAGCACAGGGTTGTTCTTCTTGCGTCTGCCCAGGATTTCAAGCACGCGGTTAATCTCCTTGTCTCTTCCAATCACGGGGTCGAGCTTTCCGCTCTTTGCCGCCTTGGTCAGGTCGAAGCTGTATTTGTCGAGGGTTGGCGTGTTCGATTTCGTGGTTTTCGATCCGGCACCGATTATGTTGGTCTTGTTGTTGCCCATGTTGCCCCCACGGTTTCCCTGGTTGGAATCAGCATGCTCGTCGCTGAAGTCGAGTGGTTCCTCGTCCGGGTCCATCAGGTCGCCTTCGTGGTCCTGCACGTCAGTACCTCCTGTAGCGATCATGTCTCCGTCGCTTTCCTCATCATTCGGTTCTTTGTTTCCTTCCGTTGCGTTTTCAATTTCCTGGGTGCGCTTATAGTTTTCCACCTCCTGGTTCAGCTTGTTGAGCTTGTCCTCAATCTCGTCGTGGTAGCTAGAAAGGTAGTCAAAGAGTTTGCTGTAAGTGAGTCCTTGTGTAATGAGCAGCTTGGCAGGGTCGCTCTGCTCGTTTTTCAGGATGGCGAGCAGCAGGTGGATAGGTTCCACCATGGCCGAATGTCCTGAGCAGAGACGTGCCTCTATGAGCGAATCGCTGATTACGGCAGAAGTCTCCCTGTTGTAGGTCAGTCCCTTGCCCTGTTTCCTTTTGTCAGTCTCCGGTTCATCTCCCTTCACGGATACTTCCTCCATCACCTTCTCCTGGGAGTCATAGAGAGTGGAGCGTAATACGTCCGCATTGATTCCGAAGTGGTCAAAGATGTCGTTCACCTGCTTGTTGTTTGCGTGCAGTATTCCCAACATCAGGTGCTCTGTGTTCACCTGACTTCTCAACATGCGGCTTGCTTCCTTGCCGCTGAAGTTGAGTACATCGTTGATATGTTGAAATGGATTTTGCATGTTTTATATGTTTATATTACGATGCAAAATTACACAATATTTTGGTATTATGCAAGAGTTTGGTCAACTTTTTAACTTATTTAATATACAATAAATGCTAAAATATCATTTTTTTCGGCTTCGAAGCATTTTGTTTCATTTATTTTTTGTACCTTTGTCGGTGTTTTCGGAAGCACAAAACGGCTTAGAACGCAAATAAATGCCCTTAAACGCGATTTTTCGCTTTTCGCAGGTGGGTGGTGAAACGCCATGCGGACGTCAGAATCCTGATGGCAGGGGCAGATGATACAATTCACTATATAAATAAGGTATAAACATTATTAATATAAGAAATGGACGAAAATCAGACAATGGATCATGATAGAATCATGAAGATCAACATTGAGGAGGAGATGAAGTCTAGCTACATCGACTATTCTATGTCGGTGATTGTGGCTCGTGCCCTCCCTGATGTGCGCGATGGTTTCAAGCCTGTGCATCGCCGTATTCTTTACGGTATGCTCGGTATTGGAAACACCAGTGACAAACCTTATAAGAAATGTGCGCGCGTGGTAGGTGAGGTGCTCGGTAAGTACCACCCTCACGGCGACTTTTCTGTATATGGTGCCTTGGTTCGTATGGGTCAGGAGTGGAACATGCGTTACACCCTCATCGACGGACAGGGTAACTTCGGTTCTGTGGATGGTGACTCTCCTGCAGCGATGCGTTACACGGAGTGCCGACTCTCGAAGATGGGTGAGCACATCATGGACGACCTCGACAAGGAGACCGTGGATATGATGAACAACTTCGACGACACCCTCCAGGAGCCTTCCGTGATGCCTACCAAGATTCCTAACCTGCTGGTAAACGGCGGTAACGGTATTGCCGTGGGTATGGCTACCAATATCCCTACCCACAACCTGGGCGAGGTGATTGACGGATGCTGCGCCTACATCGACAACCCTGACATCGATACCGACGGATTGATGCAGTATATCCCAGCTCCTGACTTCCCTACAGGTGCCACCATCTACGGCATCCAGGGCGTGAAGGACGCTTATGATACGGGTAGAGGAAGAATCGTGGTGCGCGCCACTGCCGAAATTGAGACTGGCGAGAACCACGACAAGATTGTAATCACCGAGATTCCTTACGGTGTAAACAAGGAGCAGCTCGTCATGGCGATTGCCGACCTTGCCAAGGAAGGCAAAGTTGACGGCATTGCCAACGTAAACGATGAGTCTGGCCGTCAGGGTATGCGCATCGTGGTAGACGTAAAGCGAGATGCGAATGCCAACGTTCTCTTGAACAAACTCTTCAAGCTGACCGCCCTGCAAAGCTCATTCTCAGTGAATTGCATTGCCCTGGTCAATGGTCGTCCACGTCTCTTGTCCCTGAAGGAATGCGTGAAGTACTTCGTAGACCATCGTCACGACGTAACTATCCGCCGCACCCAGTTTGAACTGAAGAAGGCGCAGGAGCGTGCTCATATCCTCGAAGGACTGATCATCGCCTGCGACAACATCGACGAGGTGGTTCACATCATCCGTGCCAGCAAGACTCCATCCGATGCCCAGCGCAACCTGGAGAAGCGATTCGAGCTGGATGAACTGCAGAGTAAGGCCATCGTGGATATGCGATTGAGCCAGTTGACCGGCCTGCGCCTGGAACAGTTGCACAACGAGTTCAACGAATTGATGAAGACCATCGACTACCTGAATCAGATTCTCAACGACCCAGAGCTTTGCAAGAAGGTGATGAAGGACGAGCTCAACGAGGTGAAGGAGAAGTATGGTGACGCTCGCCGCACCATGATCAAGCCAGACGACCACGAGTTCAACCCAGAGGATTTCTATCCTAACGATCCAGTGGTCATCACCGTGAGTCACTTGGGTTACATCAAGCGTACTCCATTGTCAGAATTCCGTGAGCAGGCTCGCGGCGGCGTTGGTGCCAAGGGTGCCCGCACTCGCGACAAGGACTTCACCGAGTATATCTATCCAGCCACCATGCACCAGACCATGCTGTTCTTCACCAAGAAGGGCCGCTGTTACTGGCTGAAGTGTTACGAGATTCCTGAGGGCGACCGCAACTCTAAGGGCCGTGCTATCCAGAACCTCCTCAACATCGAGAGCGATGACCAGGTGAATGCATTCCTCCGCCTCAAAGGCTTGAACGACGCTGAGTTCATCAACAGCCATTACGTAGTATTCGCTACCAAGAATGGTACGGTGAAGAAGACCAGCCTGGAAGCATACTCCCGTCCACGTGCCAACGGTGTGATAGCCATCAACATCGTAGAGGGCGACGAGGTGGTAGATGTTCGACTCACCAATGGTCACAACGAGCTGATTCTCGCCAACCGCAATGGCCGTGCCGTTCGCTTCAATGAGGACCAGATCCGCACCATGGGCCGTACCTCTACCGGTGTTCGCGGTATGCGCCTCGATGAAGGCGACGATGCTGTGATAGGTATGATTGTTGTCAACGACCCAGATCGCGAGACCGTGATGGTAGTGAGCGAGCAGGGTTACGGCAAGCGTTCCGACGTGATTGACTACCGTGTAACCAACCGTGGCGGTAAGGGTGTGAAGACCCTCAACATCACCGATAAGACCGGTCGCCTGGTAGCCATCAAGAACGTTACCGATGATAACGACCTGATGATTATCAACCAGAGCGGCATCGTGATTCGCCTTGCCGTTGCCGACTGCCGCGTGATGGGCCGTGCCACCCAGGGTGTCCGCCTCATCAACCTGTCGAAGAAGAACGATGTCATTGCCAGCGTATGCAAGGTGATGAGTTCAGAGCTCGAAGCTTCGGTAGAAGAAGAGAGCCGTTCGGCATGGGCCAAGAAGAGCGAGGAGATAGAGAACGATACAGTGGGTGCCAAGACAGCCGAAGAGGCAGCCGAGGCTGAAGCTGAGTTGGAGAATCATGAAGACGAGAACGTTCAGGAGTAACATCCTGAACACTCGTTCACATAATATTGAAGACGCGTAAAAAATCAATAACAACTTTTAAACTTTAAAGAGAAAATGAAAAAGTTAATCGTAGCTGCTATGTTGGTACTAGGTGCCACATCAGCATTTGCAGGCGACAGTGATGCACTTAAGGCTGTCATGAAGGCTAAGACTTACGCTGAGGCAGAGACATTGCTGAAGCAGAACCTGGGTCAGTTGGCTAACGACGCAGAGAAGGCCAAGGCCTACAACAAGCTCGTTGACCTCAGTATGAAGGCTTACAACGACCAGCAGAGCATCATGCAGACCAACCAGATCATGAAGAAGAATGATCCTATCGACGAGAACGCAATGAACGAAGGCGCTTACAATGCGCTGATGAATGCCATTGAGTGCTACAAGTATGATCAGCTTCCTAATGCCAAGGGTAAGGTAGCTCCTAAGTTCGGTGGCAACGCTGCCCGCGTTTGGGCTGCTCGTGTTCAGCTCGTCAATGCAGGTCAGACTGCAGCGCAGAACAACAAGGCTGATGAGGTTTTGAAGTACTGGGGTGCTTTCCTCGATACAGATTCTGAGCCTCTCTTCGCCGGCATCGACGCTAAGCAGAAGGATGGCGAGAAGGAGTATATCGGTCAGGTAGCTCTCTTCGCTGCACGCTATGCTTATCAGGCTAAGGACGCAGCCCGTTGCGAGAAGTATTGCGACATCGCCATGAAGAGCGAGAAGGAGGCTAAGGACGCCCTCAACCTCAAGCTCTATGTAATGAAGGACGGTTTGAAGACTCATGCCGACTCTCTGGCTTACGTAGACAAGCTCAAGGGCCTCTATGCTCAGGACGAGAACAACGATGTAATCCTCGACGGTTTGAACTCTATGTATTCTTCTATGAAGATGGAGAAGGAGCAGGAGGCGCTTCTGAACGCAGCCATCGCCAAGAACCCTAGCAATTTCGTTGCACTCGCCAACCTGGGTATGATGTATATCCAGAAGAACGATGCTGACAATGCCATCAAGAACCTGAAGCTGGCTCTTGCTGCCAAGCCAGACAACGTAACAGTGCTGACTTACCTCGGTGCCTGCTACAACAGCAAGGCTGGTGCTTTGCAGGATCCTAACGGTCGCAAGGTAGTTTACAAGGAGGCTATCAAGGTGCTCGACAAGGCTAAGGAGCTCGACCCAGAGAAGGCTCAGGCTAACTGGGGCTACACACGTTACCAGGCTTACTACGGCTTCTATGGTCCTACAGCTGCAGAGACCAAGAAGGCTGAAGAGGAGAGCAAGTAACAACGGGTGTGAACTCTTTTTGAAATAACTGAGATGCTCCGAGAAGAGTCGAACGACTTTTCCCGGAGCATTTTTATTCTTTAAACGTGAACTTATGATGAACAAAGGATTTTTATACGCCTTCGCCCTGGCTGGCACCATCATCCTGCTGTTTCTTGCCAATCTGGCATGGGGCAGCGTCAGCATTCCGTGGCGGGAGGTCATGGCGATTCTCTCGGGCAATTCCGCCGATTCCTCTTCCGAAACTTTCCGTTACATTGTTTTGGAATCCCGTCTGCCGCAAGCCATCACGGCATTGCTTTCGGGTGCAGCCCTTGCCACGAGCGGACTGCTTCTCCAGACGGCTTTCCGCAATCCCCTGGCGGGTCCTGATGTCTTCGGCATCAGCAGCGGAGCAGGCTTGGCGGTTGCCGTAGTGATGCTCGCCTTTGGCGGCACCATTTCGCTGGGCGATTGGGGCATGGGCTTTCTCGATACTGCCGATGGGGTGGCTGTCGGCGGCTTCCTTGCCATCCTGCTGGCTGCCTTTGTGGGGGCGATGCTGGTGATGGGAGTCATCACGTTCTTTTCAGCCATCGTTCGCAGTCATACGGTGTTGCTCATCATTGGTCTGATGATAGGATATCTTGCCAGCAGTGCCATCTCGCTGCTGAATTTCTTCAGTACGGCAGAGGGTGTGAAATCCTATATGGTTTGGGGCATGGGAAGTTTCGGCAATGTCTCGATGGGAGAGGTGAGATGGTTCATTCCCATTGCCATCCTCGGATTGCTGGCTTCTCTTCTGCTCATCAAGCCGCTCAATGCCCTGCTCTTGGGCGAACAGTATGCCGAGAATCTGGGATTTCGCATCCGCAGGCTCCGCATTGCCCTGCTGGTTGTTACGGGGTTGCTCACGTCGGTGGTAACAGCCTTCTGCGGTCCCATTGCCTTCATCGGTCTTGCCACTCCCCACATTGCCCGTCTTGTCATCGGCACGGAGAACCATCGCCGCCTGCTGCCAGCCACGATGCTCATGGGTTCCGTGCTTGCCTTGCTCTGCAATCTGCTCTGCACGCTGCCTTCTGATGGTGGAATCATTCCGCTCAATGCCATAACCCCGCTCTTCGGTGCTCCCGTTATCATCTATGTGTTGATTCGAAAATGACCGGAAATGACGTTCTGGGTTTGTGCCCATGTACATGAGGATTTATACCCGAGAACATGAGCACCGATACCCGAGAACATGAGCACTATTAACCGATAATTCCGGGTATAAGTGCCCAAAGCCTTGGGCAAAGTTGGGCAAAGCCTCGGGTACGTTTGCCTGATGGTTAGAATTGACTTTTCCTGGAATATCAACTCTAAGTTATTTGAAAAGTTATAGTGAGCAAAATTTACCAATAATTGCAATGTCTCTGTATGATTTAGATATTATTTTTTACTTGTTTCAACAGAAACATATTGTTGAATATTTCAAATTCCGCATGCAGTGTATTAAAAATGGCATATATGGAGTAAGCGAGATTTATTACATTGGTGCTTATTTAGCGAAAGTGATGGAAGGTAGTATCAAACTTAATAATAATAAAATACCAAGGGAGTACGCATTATATGCTGATTATATAATTAAAAAAAGTAAGAGAGAACATTATGCATATAAAGATGTAGATTGTGGTTTGGTGGAATTATTAGTTATGTTTCAGCCGAAAGAACCTATCGAATGTAAATAAATATAAAATACGGTATCAGTTGATAGTTCATAGATTGTCATTGGGTATGTATTATTAGGCTTAGATGTTGAAGAACTTGAAGCGGCAAGGCTTAATTGCTATGTTGCCAGACAGGCGTTATCAGAAAGTTTCGCCTATAGTTTAAATCCGGTCATTTCCGGTCATGGTCATTTTCGGTCATTTTGGTTTCCGATTTATTGGAATCCTTCATGACCGATTATGTCCCCCGAGCAGAAGGCGGCGCTGAAAGCGCTGATAGAGCAGCTGAAGGAGGAATATCCGGAGGCTGAGGTTCATGGACATAATGAATTCTCAAACAAGGCCTGTCCTTGCTTTGATGTGAAGGAGGAATTTCAATAAATAAAAATGCCCTGAAAGAGTAAAGCTTCGTGTTTAAAAGCTTTTCCCTTTCAGGGCGTTTATTTTAGTTTTTCCTCTTTAAAGTGTTTACTTTATCGACTATACTTCTTAATATATCCCTCTGCACGAGCATCACCCAGCTCCTTTGCCTTCGCCAGATTCTTCAATGCCTCGTCCTTCTGCTTCAATTCTATCTGAAGCAAACCGAGGAGAAGATAGCCATCAGCGTATTCCGGAGCCAGGGCTATGCACTGCTTGGCAGCACTGACACCTTCCTCAAATCTCTTGACACGCAAATCCAGACTTGCCCACTCGGCAAAAAACGTAGGCTCCTTTGGCGAAAGATAGCAGGCACGGGCTATGTCGATGAGCGCCGGCTGCCACATACGCAATCGAGTCTCACACTTGTAGCGGGTGTAGAAAAACTCCGGATTCACGGGGCGGGCTATGGAATCATACTGGTTGTAATCGGCCAAAGCACTGCGATACTCGCCCTGCTCGTCCAGGAACTGGCCACGAGCCAGATAGTAGTTTCCTGCCAATACTCCCGCATCCTTCGATGCTACGATGGCACTATCCAGAAGCACCCTGATTTCTGATGCAGGTGCCTTCAGACGAGTCTTCGACTGAGCTGCCTCCAGATAGAGCTCGCCGCTGCGGATGTCCGTCTTGGTTAAATCCATGAACATATCGTACGCCTTCTGGAAGTCACCCTTGATAAACCAGATGCGGGCTTCCTGATGCTTATACACCGGGTTCGCCTTGATGGCATAAGCCTTCTGCGCCTCCTCAATCGCCTTGTCGTAAGTCCACGCCTTGAAAGCTGAATCACCTTTATACACCAGTTTCTGACTGATCAGCTCTGAATAGTTGGAGTGAGCCTCATCCTTGGCGTTCGCCTTCTTAATGCCTTCTTCCATCAGTTTGGCTGCCTCCTCAAACTCGTTCTGCTCTACCAGAATCGTACCCTTCTCCTTGTATCCG
This sequence comes from Segatella copri, assembly GCF_019249655.2. Lineage (NCBI taxonomy): Bacteria > Pseudomonadati > Bacteroidota > Bacteroidia > Bacteroidales > Prevotellaceae > Segatella > Segatella copri. The sequence goes on along the minus strand of NZ_CP137557.1, from coordinate 2,465,486 downwards.
AAGGCGGAGGTTGGGAAACTGGCGAGGAACTCGTCTGCATACTTGGTGTAGGCTTCACGGCTCAGCTGCGCCTTGTTGAGCGTCATCATGGTGATGGCGTCCTGCTCCACATCAGGCAGGGCGGTGCGGATGCCTGTCTCGCGAAGCGCTGCATCGAGGGTGGAAAGTCCCGTTACCTTCAGCTCCTTGGCATAGTTGGCGTCGATGGCCGTAACCTGACCGTTGCTATGCATGATTCCGATTACCTGACCGTCTTTGTTGACGAAAGGACAGCCCACGGCATTATCGGGCACGGTGATGGAGAAGATGTAGTAATTGTAGGTGGTCTTGAACTTCTCTACGCTTGAAATCTCCTCCTGCTGGAATGGTGACTTCTTGATGGAATAGGGAACGAGCCACACCTTGCTGCCTGCCTCCGATTCCTTGGCTGCGATGCGGGCGGCTGCGGTGTTGCCCACCACTCTGAACTTCGCCACATCGTAAAGCTCGTCGGCTCCGAGGAGGGCGTCTACCTCCATCGACTTGCCCGAAGCATCCACGATGCTTGCCTTGACGGCTCCGATGAATGGCTTGAAGGTACTGATGGCAGTTCCCTTGTTGTCAATAAATACACCCTGCGTGGATGAAATGATGTTTCCATCCTTGTTGAAGGTGGTGAGAGTAAATACGCTCTTGGCTGATTTCTGCACAGCTCCCGGTTGAGCGAAGAGGGACGATGCACCCAGCATCAGTCCCAACATAATCATATATATTTTCTTCATATTTCAAAAACAGTCGTTTTTATGGGCGGTTGGACCTCAGCAGTTCCCTAGCATTGGCGAGTGCCGCCTGCGTAATGTCGCTGCCGCTGAGCATCTGGGCAATTTCCTCCACGCGCTGCTCGCTGTTGAGTTCCTTCATCTGCGAGATGGTGCCCTGTTCGGTTTCCTCCTTCAGCACCTTGTAGTGATGGCTTCCCTTGGCTGCTATCTGCGGCAGGTGGGTGATGGAGATGACCTGTCGTTCCAGGTGCCCCATCTCTGCCATGATGTCTGCCATCTTTTCGGCTATCTTGCCGCTCACGCCCGTATCGATTTCGTCGAAGATGATGGTTGGCAACTTCACGGCACCGCTGATCATTGCCTTGAGCGAGAGCATGACGCGGGCGATTTCTCCACCCGATGCTACCTGGGTGACAGGCTGCAGCGGCGTGCTCTTGTTGGCACTGAAGAGGAAACTAACCTTGTCGGTTCCGTTGCTGCTCAATCCCTTGTCGGCGAAGGCAATCTCGAATCTTACGTTCGGAATGCCCAGCGGAACCAGGCGCTGCTTCATCTCAGCCTCTATCGTCTTTGCCGATTTCTGGCGCACGGCGGTGAGCAGGGCTGCTTGCTTCCGGGCTTTTTCGAGCAGGATGGCTACCTGCTTCTCCAGGGCTTCCACCTGCTCGTCGCCACCATCGATGCTGGAGAGCTGACTGGCAATATGGTCACGGGTGGCAATGAGGTCTGCCACCGAATCTACACGGAATTTCTGCTGCAGGGTGTAGAGCTGGTCGAGGCGGGTGTTGATGGTTTCCAGACGGTTGGGGTCGAAGTCAACACTATCCACGCTATGGCTGATTTCCTGGGCGATGTCTTTCAGTTCGATATAACTGCTTTGCATGCGGTCGGAAATCTCGGCCATGCTCGGATACACCTCACGAATATTTTCCAGTTGGTCAGTAGCGGTTTTCAGTTTGTCGAGTATGCTGTTGTCGTCGCCGTTCAGGGCGTTGTCTGCCTCGTAGAGGGCGGTCTTGATGTCCTCGCTATGGCTCAGGGTTTCTGCTTCCTGTTCCAGCTGCTCAAGTTCTCCTTCCTTCAGCTGTGCGTCTTCCAGTTCCTTCAGCTGGAATCGCATGAACTCTTCGTTCTCGCGGTTTTTGAGAATCTCTTCCTTCAGGTTTTCCAGTTGAACCTTTGCTTGATGGTAGGCCTTGTAATCCTTCTGATAGGCAGCGAGTTGCTTGTTGTCCTGGGCGATGATGTCCACCACGTTCAGCTGGAAGTCTTCCTTCTGCAGCAGCAGGTTCTGGTGCTGCGAATGGATGTCTACGAGCTGTTCGCCCAACTCTCTCATCCGGGTGAGGGGCACAGGAGTATCGTTGATGAAGGCACGGCTTTTGCCTGCCGCCGTCAACTCTCTTCTGATGATGGTGTCGTTGCCATCGTAGTCGATGTCGTTGTCATCGAAGAACGCCTGCATTCCGTATCTCGAAAGGTCGAAATGGGCTTCTATCACGCAGCGGTCTCTGCCTGCCTTGATGGCCTTGGTGTCGGCTCTGTTACCCAGGAGCAGACCGATGGCGCCGAGGATGATACTCTTTCCGGCTCCCGTTTCTCCGGTGATGACGGAGAAGCCCGGATAGAGTGCAATGTTCAGCTCGTCGATGAGTGTGAAGTTCTTGATATATAATTGCTTGAGCATAATTGGTTATATTATTCCTTTATCTGGTCCCAATATTTGTTTTGCGACGGATTGATGGAGGTGAGGATTTCGAACACGGCTTCCTTCTCCTTCTGGGTGCCCTTGCCCTTGTAGATGTTGGCAAGTTCATCCTTCTTGTAATCCGTCCAGATTTGTGGCAACATGCTGAGCGGGCGATTCTCCTTGGCTTTCTTCAGTCCTGTTTCCAGGGCTGTGGTTATCTCGGTTCTGCCTCGTTCCGCATTGTTCGCCATCTCGTCGAGTCCCTTGCGGTAGTAGTCGTACTGCAACTGGCGGAAGGGCTCCATCGAGCCGTCAAGATAGTCGTTGATGATGGCGAAGCGGTTGCGGTCGTTGTCGAAAGCCTTCCAGCCCGGGTAGTCGAGGTTCTGCGCATTGTTGGTGAGATTCATGCAACGCTGCAGCACGTCCTCGCCACCCTTGGGCGAAAAACTGTCGAGGTCTAAACCGATGAGAAGATACGCATAGTAGGCGAAGAGGGCAGTAAGCTGGTTGTCTATCTGCTCCTCGTTGAACTCCAGCTGGTCGAATTCGGCAAACTTGAACGTGAAGTTTTCATCCACATTATTATATAAGGTGGAGGTGTAGGCCGAATTATACACCGGGCGGTTGGCCTGGATGGTAGCCTTGCAGGTAAAGATGCCCTGGTCTTTATCATACTTGGTTACCTGCAGGTTGAAGTTGCACACGATGCGCTCGTTCTTCTGAAACTGAAGATGAGTCCATTGGCGGTCGTTGACAAACTGCTCCAGGGTTTGTTGCAGATTGTCAAACACGCTTTTCTCCGTGCCCGAGATTTGGGCATGGTTGATGGTAATCTTTGCCTGCAGTTCCTGCGCCACGAGGGGTGCAGGATTACAACAGACGAGCCAGCTCATCAATGATGTCGCGAGCCACTTCAGTCTTCGGTTTCTTTTCATATTCTTTCTTTCCTTTTTCCGAGATGATGGTAATCTGGTTGTCGTCGGTGCGGAAGGTAGTGCCCGGGTTGCGAGTAGAGTTGAGCACGATGAAGTCGGCGTTTTTCTTCACTCTCTTCTTCTGCGCATTGTTCTCTTCGTCGTTGGTTTCCAGGGCGAAAGCTACGATTCGCTGATGTTTTTGTTTCATCCCTCCCAGAGCTGCTGCAATGTCGTGGGTAGGCACCAGGGTGAGTTCCAGGTCATCCTTCTCGCGCTTGATTTTCTTGTCGGCCACGGTGCTCGGCTTGAAGTCGGCAACGGCGGCACAGAGGATGGCAGCATCGGTTTGCCCGAACGCCTGGGTTGAAGCCTGGTACATTTCCTCGCAGCTCTCCACGTTGATGCGGTGGATGGCGGGACTGCAGCTGAGGGCTACCGGACCGGCGATGAGGGTGACGTCAGCACCACGGCGCAGACATTCTTCGGCGAGTGCGAATCCCATCTTTCCCGACGAATAGTTGCCGATGAAGCGAACGGGGTCTATCTTCTCGTAGGTAGGTCCCGCCGTGATCATCACTTTCTTGCCGGATAAATCGAGCGAAGCCTCAGCCTTCACTTCAGCATCAGCATTGCCTTCAGCTTCTTTCTCAGAATCTGCTTCCATCTTGAAATATCTGTCGAGATAATCCACGATGACATCCGGTTCCTCCATGCGTCCCTTGCCTTCGAGTCCGCTGGCGAGGAATCCCACTTCCGGCTCGATGATATGGTTGCCGTAGCTGATGAGTGTCTTCATGTTTGCCTGGGTAGACGGATGCTTGTACATGTCGAGATCCATGGCTGGTGCGATGAAGACGGGAGCCTTCATGGAGAGATAGGTGGTGATGAGCATGTTGTCGGCAATGCCGTGTGCCATCTTGCCCATGGTAGAGGCGGTGCAGGGAGCGATGAGCATGGCGTCCGCCCAGAGACCGAGGTCAACGTGCGAATTCCAGGTGCCGTCGCGCTGCGAGAAGAACTCGCTCACCACGGGCTTGTGGGTGAGTGCCGAGAGGGTGATAGGGGTGATGAACTCCTTGCCCGCAGGGGTGATGACCACCTGCACCTCGGCACCTCGCTTAATCAGTCCGCGTATGATGAGGCATGATTTATAGGCTGCAATGGAGCCCGTAATGCCCAATACGATTTTCTTTCCTTTCAGCATAATTATTTTCCCATTCTCTTGTTATACTCGCGCAGACGGATGCGGGTGAGTACCTGCTTGGTATTGTTGGTGAACTCGCTGCCCAGAATCCAGGTGAAGTAGCCCGGGTCCTTGGTGAGAACCTCTGCAACATCCCAGCCTTTGTACTTGCCGAAGTTGAACACTTCGTGCTTCTGCGGTTCGCCCTTCTCATTGAGAATCACGTTGCCCTGGGCATCCTTCAGCTCCTGCCATACGATGCGGCCTGCAAAGTCAACATTGTCATTGTGCTTTGAGAATTCGGCAAGCTCGTCCATGTTGTTGTTGAGCACGCGGTCTGCTTCCTCCTGAACACCAGGAGCATAGCGGTCGAGCTCGCCCATCAGTACGCGATAGGTGGCCTCGGTATCCTGATCGGCACGGTGGGCCTCGAAATCCTCCTCCATCTTTCTGCCGCAGTAGAACTTGTAGGCTGCGGCAAGGTTGCGGCGCTCCATCTTCATGAAGATGGTCTGGGCGTCGATGAGACGGCACTTGGAGAAATCGAAGTCGATTCCGGCACGCAGGAATTCCTCGGCGAGCATCGGAACGTCGAAGTGGTTGGAGTTGTAGCCGGCGAAGTCACAGCCGGTGAACTCCTGGCTCAGGGTGGCAGCCAACTGCTTGAAGGTTGGCGCATCCTTCACGTCTTCGTTGGTGATTCCGGTGAGTGCAATCACCTCTTCAGGAATCTGCTTTTCCGGGTTTACAAACAGGTTCTTACGAATCTCTGTTCCATCCGGGTTCACCTTAATATATGAAATCTGAATGATTCTATCCTTTACCATGTCAAGTCCCGTGGTCTCCAGGTCGAAGACGATGAGGGGCTTCGTTAAATTTAATTTCATTTCTTTTATTTTTGGTTCTTGATTATTTTCCTGCCTTTTGCCTGGCAGAACGTAAAAGAGCCTATGGCTCCTTAGTCGTTAAGGAGCATAGGCATGATGAGCATCAGAACGTCTTCGTTCTTTGGCTGCTCTGACGGGATCACGATTCCGGCGCGACTTGGGTCGGCAAGCTGGAAGATGACCTGCTCGCTGGTAAGATTACCCAGGATTTCCATCAGGCTGCTTCCCTTGAAACCGATGTTGATGGTTGAACCTGAGTATTCGCAAGCCAGAACTTCCTTGGCAGAAGTGCTGAAGTCGATATCCTCGGAAGAAACCTCGAAGCGGCCGTTCTCAATGTGGAAACGGATGAGCTGGCTGCTCTCGCTGGCGAAAGGCAGCACGCGGCGCAATGCGCTCTGCAGGGCCTTGCGGTCTACGGTGATCTTTGCGGGGTTGTTGGTTGGAATCACAGAGTTGTAGTTAGGGTAGCGGCCGTCGATGAGTCTGCATCTCAGCACGCCGTCGCTGAACTGGATTTCTGCGCTGCGCTCATCAAACTTGATGGTAGCCTCATCTTCCTTGCTCAGGATGTTCTTGAGCAGGGTGGCTGGCTTCTTTGGCAAGTTGAAATTGGCAGGAGTCTCACTCTTGATGGTGAAGTTCTTGCTTCTTACCAGTTTGTGGCCGTCGCTTGAAACAATGGCAAGTGCCTCTGGAGTCAGGTCGAAATAGATACCGTTCATCACTGGGCGCAACTCGTCTGCCGCTGTAGCGAAGAGAGATCGTGAGATGTTGTCAATCAGAATCTCGGTAGGGAGGGTGATGACGGTGCATCCCTCGCCCATAGGCTGAGAGCGTGGGTAGTCCTCGGCATTGATACCGGTGAAGTTATAAAGACCATTCTGATATACAATCTTCATGGCGTAAGCGTCGGAGCTGTTATCGACCTCGAAGCTGAGAGGCTGCTCTGGGAGTTCCTTGAGGGCATCGATGACTACGCGTGTAGGCACGCAGAATTCACCTTCGCCTTCGCACTCGGTCAGGGCGATAGTACTCTTGATGATGTTGTCACTGTCGCTGGCGGTGATGTTCAGTTCACCGTTTTCAATCTGGAACAGGAAATTCTCGAGGATAGGCAACGAGTTTTTGCTGCCAATCACCTTCACAAGCATGTTGAGCTTGCTGCTCAATGCTGAACTTGATACTGTAAATCTCATGAGTCGTTATTTTTATTATTATTTATTTTCCTTATTTTAATTTGCGCACGCCCCAGTTTGGGTGCCCTTTCGCAATTATGAGTACAAAAATACAAAAAATATCGGGGATAGACAAAAATAATCGAAGAAATGTTTCGGTTTTAGAACTATTTTTAGTAATTTCGCAGTCAGAAAGAAAAACTTGATAAAAGAATCACTCTATTTTGTGCTTTTCCGAGGGGGCAAGATGAAGACGTGCCCATCGTTTTTGCAATGATAGAACAGACAACATTTAATAAATTAATTATATGGAATTACAAGGAAAGGTGATTGCCGTTTTGCCTGAAAGAAGCGGCGTTTCTGCAAGAGGTGAGTGGAAGGCTCAGTCGTTCGTTATCGAGACTCATGAGCAGTATCCTAAGAAGCTTTGCTTCGATGTGTTCGGAGCTGATCGTCTTGCACAGTTTAACATCCAGAGTGGCGAGGAGCTTCTGGTTTCATTCGATATCGATGCTCACGAGTATCAGGGCCGCTGGTTCAACAGCGTTCGTGCATGGAATGTTCAGCGCATCGACCCTAACGCCGTAGCCGGTGCCATGGGCGGTATGCAGCCAGGTGCTGCCGCATTCCCTCCTATGGGTGCTGCGCCAATGGGTGCCGCTCCTGCAGCTGCGCCAGCAGCAGGTGCTACAGCTCCATTCCCTGCTTCTCAGCCAGCTGCTCCTGCACAGGGTGGTAGTGCTGACGATCTCCCATTCTAAATTGCAGGAAGAGATTTGAAAGAAAACAAGAAGAGCATTCGAGAGGATTTTTTAAAGATTTCCTCACGAATGCTCTTCTTTGTTAGTAATCATTGCCTTACCTGCCAAAATGGGGAGGTATATTTACCCTTAAGGGAAAATATTCCTAGCCTTAAGGATAAATATTTTTAGCCTTAAGGAAAAATATATTTTGCCTTAAGACGGGTTTTATGCTGACGGAAGGCTTCTATTCCTTTCGTCTTCTTTTTTCAAAAAATGTCCTGGATGCGGCAAAGAAGAGTACCACGGCGGCGGCATTCTCTATGGCTACCATCCAGAAGGCTCCACTGTAGCCGAAATGTTCGGCTACAATTCCACCCAGCAGACAGCCGATTCCGAACCCCAAGTCCCAGCCCGTAAGGATGCTGCTGTTCGCCGTGCCTCGCTGGTCGTGGCGCGCCACATTTATAAACATATTCAGGAAGGCAGGGTAGAGATGGCCGTTGCCCAATCCTATCAGTGCTGCCGAAAGATAGTAGGCTATCGGGTGCTTCACGGCAACGAAGATGGTGAATCCCACCAGCGAAATCAGCATTCCCTCGGCTGCATTCTGCGTCAGCTTGCCCTGGCTCAGTGCCTTCCTGCCCTGCAGACGGCTCATGAAGAGTCCCATAGAGAGGATAGCGAAATAGGTGCCCGTGCCTCCCGTAATGCCCAGTTCTTCCTTGCTGTAGATGGCGAGGTAGTTGCTCAGCACGCCCCAGCAGAAGCCGAACATGCAGATGTTGATGGCGAGCAGCCAGGCACGGGTGAGGAAGAATCTATCCAGAGAAAGTTTCTCCTTGTTCTTGACAATCTCTTTCTCCGGGAGTTTGATGGTTCCGGCAATCACCACGGAGGCTATTGCCACCACGAAGGCAATCCAGAACAGCACCATGTAACTGCCCACGATGTTGTGGAGATAGATGCCGATGGATGGGGCTATCGCCATGGCGAAGTTGTTGCTCAAGCCATAGAGACCGATGCCTTCGTTGCGGCGGCTGGCTGGCAGTACGTCGATGGCACAGGTGCTGTTGGCCACGGTGACGGCTCCAAAGGGACCGCCATGCAGGGTGCGGCAGATGGCGAACATCAGGATGGTGCCGGCGGCTATGTAGCCCGCAAAGAAGATGGCGAAGGCTGACAGACAGACCATCAGCACCTTCTTGCGCGAAAAGCTATCCACCACATATCCGCTGAACGGACGGATGATGAGTGCCGCCACCGTATATCCGCTCAGAACAATGCCTATCACATCCTTCGTTGCCCCGAAAGTCTCGCTCAGATAGAGCGGGAGGAGTGGGGTGAGGAGGTAGAAGGCGAAGTAGAGCAGGAAGTTGGTGGTCATCACCTTGATGTAATTCGCATTCCAAAGTTTCTCTTTTATCATTTCTCTTTCAACGCTTTTCTTTCAACGTTTCTCTTTTAACGTTTTTCATTCAACGCTTTTCATTCAACGCTTTTCATCCTCGTTAAATCTTATCCTCCAGCCAGGCATCAATCAATCTGCGGGCAATGGAAAGTTTCTCGGGGAGAATCGGCAGAGCATCCTTGCTGAACCATTTGCCACGGGAGAGTTCTTCTTTCTGAAGATGAATCTCGCCATCCACGTACTCGGCAGTGAAGCCTACCATCAGTCCGCTAGGATAAGGCCATGGCTGGGAACTGAAATACTTCAAGTTCTTGATAGTCAAGCCGGTTTCCTCCATTACTTCGCGATGAACGGCTTCTTCCAGACTCTCACCGGTTTCTACGAAACCAGCCACGAGCGAATCGAAATTGCCCTTGAAATTGCGGGCATGAACCAGGAGCACCTGGTCGCCCTTCTTGATGAGCACGATGATGGCTGTGGCTAGGGATGGCCACACCGTCTTGCCGCATTCGGTGCACTTCTTGCTGATGTCTGTATCCATCTTCATCGGAGAACCGCAAACGCCGCAGAACTTCGTGTTCATATCCCAATAGTTCAGCTCCTGGCACTTTCCTGCCTTCTGGTAAAGCTCGGGGGTGAGCTTGTAGAAGCTGGGGCGCAGACCGCACATCTCGTATTTCGGATGGTCGGTCACCGGCTCTGGAATGGTGAAGGTTTTCACTTCCGTGCCGTCGCTCATCGGGGTGATGTTGAGGACGTGAGTCCAGGGCTTGAGCTCTATCGGACTCTCCTCGCTACATGGAATCGTATAGGTTCCGTCTTCTTTCTTCTCAAGCAAGATATCTGTCTTGCAAAATATAAACCAATACTTCATAATATCTTATTTTTTCTTTCCGAAAAGCAAGTCGTAGTCGCGCTGGGCAGCAGGCTTGGTCCATGCTTCCGGCACGAACTTCCAGTTGTTGTTGGCCTTTGCCTCTACGGTTCCCATCTTCTCTATCGCTTCCATCAGATAGTAACGCTGGTCGCGCTCGCTGCGGTAGATGATGCGGCTCTCCAGACTGTCTTTCGGAATGCCGGCACCATGGGTAAGGAGCTCACCGCCGCCATTGCCACGATAGCTGTTTACTGCCACCTTGTACCACTTCTTCTCGTCGAAAGGTTGACCGTTGCTCATGCGCAGAATCTTCACCTTCTCGCCATCTGGCTTCGTAACATCCACCTCGTAATCAATGCCGGCAGCACTGTCGAAATTGAACGAGAGATTCTTGAATCCCAGGCGCTGCTGGTCGCCCTTGGTGTGGGTGTCGAGCAGGAGGAGATGGTCGTCAGGACTCTTCATCGTGTTCACCCAGAGGTCGTAGCTCATCTCCAGATGCTTGCGGATTTCCTCGCCGGTGAGGCGCATCACGTAGAGCTGGTTCTCATATTTATAGAGGTTGAACATGTCGCCTACGCAGATAGGACCCGCCTGGATGGTGGCGTTGAACTGCAATGGGGCGTTGAAGGCGATGTCGGCCTTGGTGATGTCGAGCTGCAGATTGAGGATGAAATCATTGAACGCGCAACTGCCGAAGAACGACTCGCGGCTGTGGATGGTGTTCTTGAATGTACCAATTTGCTTGCTCACAAACTGGTTGATTTCGGCTATCTGAGGCTCGAACGCCTTCATGAAGTCTTCGTCGATAGGACATTTTGTCACATCGGGCAGGGAGCCCGTCACCTTCTTGTCAGTCACCACATACTGCTTCTTGCCATTCACCTTCTTTTTATTTAAGGTGAGCGTTACCTCGGCGTCAGCCACGTTGAGGGCGTTGTTGGCAGGGTCGAGACAGACCACTGGCTTGCCTTCCACGTTGGTGACGGTCTCGTTGCAGCGGGTGTGGTCGTGGCCGAAGAGCACCATGTCGAAACCTGGCACTTCCTTTGCTACACGCAGGGAGGCATCCTCCTCGTATTCCGGGGTGACAATGCCACCGTCCTTACCGCTGTGGAAAACGCCAATCACCACGTCTGGCTTCTCCGTCTCCTGGATGTGCTTCATCCATTTCCGGGCACAGGTTACCATGTTTTCAAACTTAAGTCCGCTCCAGAGGTTTTCTGTCAGCCAGTTGGGAATGGCTGGTGTCAGCATTCCGAGCACGGCAATCTTCACGCCCTCACGGTTCAGGATGATGTAAGGCTTCACGTAAGGTTCGCCCGTCTTGGTGTTGATGATGTTGGCGCCGAGCACCGGACAGTTCAGTTCCTTAATCCATTTATCATACACGGCATGACCCGTTTCCACATCGTGGTTTCCGAACGCCTGGGCGTCATACTTCATATAGTTGACTACGTCGGCAGCCACATTGCGTGCCTGGGTGTTCACATAATTATAATAGTAGCAGGTAGGCTGGCCCTGCAGGATGTCGCCGTTCTCCAGGAGGATGACGTTGTCCTTGTAGGTCTTGCGCAAATCGTTGACGTAAGAGGATACGCGCGCCAGGGTTCCCGCCTTGGGCTTGCGGTTGATGAAGTCGTATGGAAAGAAAGCTCCATGAACATCACTAGTCTGAACTACTCTCAGTTTTACGGTACGCTGTTGTGCCATTGCCTGCGAATTAAAGGTGAGCGCCATGAGGAGCGCTGCGAACAGTTGTTTCATACTATTTTTTATTTATTATTTAAATTCATGTGCAAAATTACAAAAAAGTTGCCAATTACGGCATACTTTTTGTTGGATTCTTATTAAAAACATAAAAATAGGAGGTTTTATAATATGGCATTTGTAGATTATTACAAGATTCTCGGTGTTGACAAGAACATCCCCCAGAAGGATGTGAGGGCAGCATATCGTAAACGTGCAAAACAATTCCATCCGGATTTGCACCCGAATGACCCGAAGGCGAAGGCTAAGTTCCAGGCGCTGAACGAGGCATACGAGGTGATTTCCGACCCTGATAAGCGCGCCAAATACGATCAGTTTGGCGAGAACTGGAAGAACGCCGGTGGCTTTGGTGGTGGCGGCTTCGGTGGTGGAGCCGGTGGTGCTGGAGGAGCCGGAGGAAATCCTTTCGAGGGCTTCGACTTCAGCAGTTTCGGAAATGGCGGAGGCGGATTCTCCAGCTTCTTCGAAAATCTCTTCGGCGGAGGCCGTGCCCGTGGCGGTCAGCAAGGCGCCGGTTTCGGCGGCTTTGGTGGCTTCGGAGGTTTCGGCGGAGGAGCCAACGCCGGCTATGGTGCTGGTGCTGATTTCGGAACTGGCGGCTGCAACAGCGGCTGCGGTAGCCAGAGTGCCCGAACCAATACAGGCGAGATGAACATGAACGTGAACATCGACATGTACACAGCCTTGCTGGGTGGCGAGGGAATCATCACCTTGAGCAATGGTTCGAAGATTAAGCTGAAGATTAAGCCAGAGACCCAGAACGGCACGAAGGTTCGTGTGCGCGGCAAGGGTTACGACAGGGGCGACGGCACCTTCGGTGATCTGATGATTACCTATAACGTGAAGTTGCCTACTGGCTTGAACGAAAAGCAGAAGGAGTTGTTGAGACAGATGAAGGAAGCGCAATAATTTATGTTTGAGCGCTCATTAAAAAAAAAGGGTGTGACTGTAAAAAGCCACACCCTTTTTTATATTCATTGTACATTACAACCTATAAACTATAAACTATAAATTGTAAACTATAAACTATTCTGTTGTAACCTGATTCATGTTGAAGGAAGAAACCTTGCCGGCTGGTGAAACCACGGCATTGATCTTGAAGTTGTTCTGCTTCTTGCTTCCATCCGTGAGATCCAAATTCTGAACGGCAGAGAACTGCACCTGATATTCGTAATCTTCTTCTCCCACCTCGCGCTTCTTAATCTGGTAATCATTGTTAATGTGCCAGTTCATGTTAGCCACATTATCCTTATAGAGCTTGTCCATAAAGGTAACCACATCGGCCTTGGTGGCAGAAGTCTTGCCCAAGAGAGAAGAGAGGATGTCTTCGCACGTGGCAGAAAGTCCGTCGGCATTATGAGAGTTGATGCTCTGGAAGAACTGCCTGAACAGTCCGCTAACCATCTGCTTCTCTTCTGGCTGCAAGTCGCGGCTCTTTGCCTTCTTCATCGCATTCTCAGCCTCCTCAATATGTGCTCCGTCGGCGTGGGCGTCGAGGTAGGCCTGATAAGCCTGTACGTTGTCGGCAGCCTTCGCCACATTCCAGTCGATGGAATCAATCTTGTTCCACGCCTCCTGCTTATGCGGACTGTTAGGATACTTCTGCAGATAATCCTCCAAAGCCTGCTTCGAACCGCTTACCAGGGCGTTGGTCCAATCCTGGTCAATGCTCTTGAGCATTTCCAGATGCGCCATGATGGAGTCACGATGCGCCTCTTCTGCGTCTTTATAGGTGTCGAGATAACTCTGCAGCACCATCGGGTCGCTGCTCTGCATTGCATACTCGTAGGCTTCCTCCTCCTTGTTGCGGTTGGCATTATCGTAGAAATAATACAGGATTCCGCAAACCAGAACAGAGAAGACCAACGAGATAATCAGAATGCTTCGGGCACTCTTCTTCTTGGCTTTCTGCTGGGCTTCATTTTCAGGATTATTTCCGTTTCTTCCATTTCCGTAGCCGTTTCCATTATTTCCGTTTCCGCCGTTTCCTGCTGCCATCGGAGTCTGTCTTACCGGAGGAACAGGAGGGGTAGGAGGAGTAGGGGGAGTCGGAGGATTAACAGAAGCTGCTGGACCAGCAGGAGCCGAAGTTTCCGTTGAATCCATAGGAGTCTCTGTTCTAGCCGGAGTCTCTGTTCTAACTGTAGTTCCAGAGGCAACCGTTGTTGGAATTCTATAACCGGCTGAAGCTATTTCATGGCAGTTAGGGCACATTTCCTGACTGCTGAAATAAATCTCTCCACAGTGAGGGCATTTGATAATCTTTCCTGCGATTTCCACACCGCAGTTAGGACATGTAGGGGCTTTGTCACTGATTTGACGTCCACATTCCGGACATTTTATAATTGCCATAGTTTTATTTAATGTTTATTGATTTACATATTTTATCTGTGTCTGAATCTGATTTCTCGCAATCTGTGTCTACCCATGAATCGGCTCTTATCCACGTATCCGTTCACGCCGTTGAGCTTTCCCTTACCCGTGTATTGCCACATTTCGAAGTCCCTGCCGTCTCTGAGTACAGGCACTCGCTTGGAGTATTGAGCAATCATCAGCTTGTAGCTGTCCAGTTTGCCCAACAGGTAATTATCGTAGAAATTGGCTCCTGTGTAGATGAGGGGCTTCTGCCTGTAGGCTTTCTCCACGAGATGGAGGAACTTGAAGAGTGAGTCGCAGAATTCTTCTGTTTCCATTCCGCTCTTGGTTTCCACATCAATCATCGGGAGCAGATCCTGGTCGCCCGGGCGGCATTGCGCCTTGAAGTTCTCCAACTGGGTTTGCTGGGGAATACGGGCACGATAGAAGTGGTAGGAACCTACCTTCATTCCATACCGATGCGCCAGGTCGATATTCTGCTTGTATCTGCTGTCTACATTGGTTCCTCCTTCAGTAGCCTTCAGATAGACGTAAGCCATCTTGCTGTTGTCGCCGATGGTTTCCCAGAACACTTTTCCCTGATAATGGCTCATGTCAATGCCATGAACGTGGCTACAGGTATCTTCGCATTGCACCTGGGCGTGACTGCAAAGTGTGAGTATTGTCGATATAATTGTTATAAAAATTCGTTTCATACGTGCAAAGGTACGAAAATCATGCGATATTCGTAGCGTTAAGGGCTTATTTTTTTAATATTTTATATTATCGTAAACTTCTTCTAGGGAATCATCTTCTAAGAATCTTCATCAAAGGAATCATCTTCGTAAAATGATTCTACTCCTCAATCTCGGAGAGCGACTTGAAGAAGTTGTTGCAGAAGTTGCTGATAGTTTCGATGGGAGCATACTCCAGATACCTCATGCTGCGGCGCAGGTTCTTGCGCATGGTACCGCCAGTAACGTGCACGAATCCTGCCTGCGTCTCGTTGAAGTGGATGTCCTGCCTGTCCTGCTCGTTGTAATACAGCGATCGCAGGGTGAGCTTGTAGGCTCCCCGCTCCACATGGCGCACGTAGGGAATTTCATCCTGTTCGAAATCGAAGAAGAGGATGAGTACGCTGCCCTGCAACTGTGCCATGCGCTGGATGCGCAGCTTGCTGAGCCACTTGTCGAGCTTCACGAAATCCACCTTGTCGCCCTTGGTGCGCAGGTAGTTGCCCATCTCGATGATGCCGCTCAGGTTGATGCCGTAGGCAAGAATGCCATTGATGTTTGACACGATGATGCGCAGCAGATGCAGGGTCTCGATGGAAGTATCGATGGCGTGACGCTCATTTTCCTGGATGTTGGCGAGTCGTCGGTTCAGGAAACCATTGTTCATGCGTACTTCGCCCGCAGGAACATCGTTGAGATTCTTCATCATCTGGGCAATCTTCTGTTGCTTGAATGTAGTCATGGGTTCCATCTCCTCTTCAATGCCGAAGTGGGCGGAACGCAACTTGGTAAAAAGGTTCCTCTGTAAGAAGTCCATCGTATTAAAGTTTTAAATGAATTGATTTATCTTGTTTCTTTCTGGCTCCAGCCTTAGGCAGAAAGAAATCTGCCTAAGGCTGGAGCTTTATTAACTGTATCTCTTAGGATATCTCAGCAGGATGGAGAGCAGTGCCGCTACGCCGATGGCCATCGGATAGTAGAGATAGGGCAGAATGTCCATCGGACTGAGATTGGCAAGTCCCGCCGCCAGAAGCATCTGAACTCCGTAAGGAATCAGGCCCTGCACGGTGCAGGAGAAGGTGTCGAGGATGCTTGCCGCCTTGCGGTTGTCCACGCCAAACTTGTCGCCTATCTTCTTGGCAATGTTGCCCACCGTGAGAATCGCCACAGTATTGTTGGCGGTGCAGATGTTCACCATCGACACCAGGGCGGCGATGGAGAGTTCGGCGCCACGCTTGCTGTTGACGTGGGCGGTAATCTTATCGATGATGTAGTTGATTCCGCCATTCTCGCGGATGATTTCGAGCATTCCGCCCGCCATCATGGCGATGATTACCAGTTCGCCCATGCCCACGATTCCGTTGCCCATCGCCGAGAACCAGCCGAAGAGGTCATAGGAGGAAGTGGATCCCAAGAGATGACTTCCGATGCCGATGACTCCGCAGAGGATGGTGCCCATGGTGAGCACTGCCATCACGTTCATGCCGGCAATGGCTGTGACGAGTACTATTATATAAGGTATTACCTTCATGTATTCCACCTCAGGAATATGGGTAGGCGCCTGCAAGCCGAAGCCCATCACGCCATAGACGGCGAGTACGAGGACGGCGGCAGGAACCACGATGAGGGAGTTGACCCTGAACTTATCGCTCATCTTGCAGTTCTGGGTCTGCGTAGCCACCACCGTGGTGTCGGAAATGAACGAGAGGTTGTCGCCGAAGTAAGCGCCGCCCACGATGATAGCCGTCATCATGCCCACGTTCACCCCCATGGAGTGCGCCAGGCCCGCAGCTATCGGAACAAGAGCCACCACTGTGCCGACGCTTGTTCCGATGGATACGGAGATGAAACAGGCTGCCAGGAAGAGCCCCGGCAAAATCATGCTGGCAGGCAGGGCACTCAACGCCAGGTTCACCGTAGCGTCCACCGCTCCCATCGCCTTGGCAGAAGCAGCGAAGGCGCCTGCCAAAACGTAAATCCAGAGCATGAGCATCAGGTTGTTGGCGCCGGCTCCGCGACTGTAGGTATCTACTCGCTTCTTGATGGGCATTCCGCCCGAGATGGCCACCGCATAGATGCTGGCTATCATGAATGCCACCGTGAGTGACAGATTCGTGTCCTTATGACTCGCATCCGCCGAATAGAGGGTGTAAGCCACGATGAGGACAATCAACAAAATTAATGGCGATAATGCCAACAAACCTTTCTTGTTACTCATAATTATTCTAATGAGACTGATTACTCATAATGATTCAATGAGAAGAGAGAAGCAGGGAAACAGGACTCTATCAGAATCCCGGTTCCCGACTTCTCACTCCATGTTTTACAATGTTACTCCATTTCTGAAGATGGAAAATTACAATGTAACTCCATTCTTGAAAATGGAAATTTCACGATAGCCGTTGCGCTCGTTGCGAGCCTCCTCGCCACTGGCTACGGCAATAATCTTATCAATAAACTGCTTTACCAACTCCTTCATGTCGGTGCCTTCTACCAGGGCACCAGCGTTGAAGTCAATCCAGTTTGGCTTGTTCTTGGCCAGATTGCTGTTGGTTGAAATCTTCATGGTTGGAACGAAGGTGCCGAATGGGGTTCCACGACCGGTGGTGAAGAGAACCAACTGGCAACCTGATGAAGCCAAGGCAGTGGCTGCCACGAGGTCGTTGCCCGGAGCTGACAGGAGGTTCAAACCATTTGTCTCCAGACGCTCACCATACTGCAATACGCCGCTCACCGGAGCACGACCGCACTTCTGGGTGCAACCGAGTGCCTTATCCTCCAAGGTAGAAATACCACCCGCCTTGTTGCCCGGAGAAGGATTCTCACCCACAGGCTCGCCATGGCTCAGGAAGTACTCCTTGAAGTCGTTGATCAGGTGAACAGTCTTATCGAAGAGCTCTTTGTTCTCGCAACGGTTCATCAGAATCGTCTCAGCACCGAACATCTCAGGCACCTCGGTGAGGATGCTTGTGCCGCCCTGGGCCACGAGCCAATCGGAGAATTCGCCCACCAATGGGTTGGCGGTAATGCCGCTGAATCCGTCAGATCCGCCGCACTTCAATCCCACGCGGAGCTTGCTTACGGAAACCTCCTCGCGCTCATCCTCCTTGGCCTTGGCATAGAGATTGCGGAGAATCTTCATTCCTTCTTCAATCTCATCGCCTTCCACCTTCTGGGTAACGAGCAGCTTGATGCGGTCCTTGTCGTAATCGCCCAGCATCGCCATGAAATCGTCTGGCTGGTTGTTCTCGCATCCCAATGAGAGAACGAGCACGGCACCAGCGTTAGGATGGAGACAGATGTCGCGCAACACCTTGCGGGTGTTCTCGTGGTCGCCCGAGAGCTGAGAGCAACCGAAGTTATGGTGCCAGGCGTGGATGGCGTCAATACCCTCACAGCCTGTTTCCTGCTTCAGAAGCTCAACGAGCTTCTCTGCAACACCGTTTACGCAACCCACGGTAGGGACTACCCAAACCTCGTTGCGTGTTCCCACTTCGCCGTTCTTACGCACATAACCCTTGAAGGTTCTGCTCTCATCGGCGATGTTCAGCTTTTCCTCCACCGGATTGTAGGTGTACTCCAAAGTACCGGCAAGATTGGTCTTGAGATTGTTCTCGTTAACCCACTCGCCCTGCTTCAGGTCTTTCTTTGCGTGACCAATAGGGTAGCCGTACTTGATGATGTCCTGTCCTTCGGCAGCATCGTTGATGAGCACCTTGTGACCGGCAGGAGTATCCTGCAAAAGGGTGATGGTCTTGCCATCTACCTCAATAGCTTCGCCCTGCTTCATAGGGCGCAAGCAAACCACTACTGAATCAGCAGGGTTAATCTTGATAAAGCTTGATAGTTTCATTCTGTAGTCTTGTTTTTGTTTATTATGAATGTTATTCTACTTATATTTTTAATGCAGATTTTATTTAATGCAGGTCCTATTTCATGCAGATGCTATTTCATGCAGACTTTTCTCATCTTACTGAAAATCAGATCTGCGTTCTGCGATAGAAATCCACGTTCTCCTTCATCAGCAGCTCGATAGGCATGTAGTTTACGGGAGTAACCTTCTTCTTCAGTACGATGGCCTGGAAGAGAGTGTCTACGCAGTAATAGCCCTGCATGAAGGCGTGCTGGGCGATGAGGAAGGAGATGCTTCCCTCGCGAAGACACCTGGCATTCTTTTCTACCATGTCGTAACCCATAATCTGAATGTCGCGGCGGTTGGACTTCAGCAGATAGTCGCCCACGATGTGCGCCTTCGATGTCATGGTGATGCAGTGGTGGGTGTCGGAATGCTCGGCGAAGTATTTCTCCAGTATCTTGACAAACTCGTTTCGGGTGCCGTTGAGCGGCAGGTCGAGCGTATGGATTTGCATCTGCGGGAAATGGTCGTGCATGTAGTGGCGGAATCCCACCTCGCGGTTGTCCTGCTGCTTACTCATCACCTGTCCGTCCTTGGTCTGGCGCATCAGCATCACTTCTTTCTCGCCGCCGGCAATCATGCAGAGCATCTTGGCTGCAAAGTAGCCCGAGCAGAAGGAATCCTGTCCGAAGAAGGAAAGCGGACGCAGGTCGGGCATGTAGGAGTCGAGCAGGATGAACGGAATGCTGAGATGATGCAACTGCTCGGTGAATTCGCGTGTCACGGCAAGCGATGCAGGCACCACGACCACTCCCTCGGGTCTGGCTTCCAGAATCTCGTTGGCAACCTCGCAGAAAGAGGCTTCGTTCGAACGCTCGTAGAACTTGATCTCCAGGTTGATATGGAAATCACGGCGCTGGTCTTCACATTTTCTTGCACCTTCCTCAATCTCTTCCCAGTAAGCCTCAGACTCGTGCTTCGGGAGGAGGAGATAGAAGGTGTACTCCTTGTTGTAAGCCAAAGCACTAGCATACATGTTTGGCTGGTAATTCATTTCCTTGAGGGCTCTCTCCACCTTCTCTCGTGCGGGTTTCGACACGTTAGGGCGGTCGTGTAGAACTCTGTCTACTGTTCCAACAGATACGCCGGCTCTCTCGGCAATATCCTTGATTCTGATTTTTTCGGCCATTGTTTTTAAGTTTGTACATAAGGGCACTTCTCACGCGAACATTATATAATAATAGGGAATCGGGAATATCCGATAGACTTAGAGTAATCCCCAATAGACTTGGAGTAGTCCCCAATAGACTTGGAGTAGTCTTCAATAGTCATCGGGTAATAACTTGTCGCTTTTTCGTCTCATCCCATCCTGTGCGAAATCTGTGCTTTTTTGCATTTTACTAACTCTCAAATCGGCTGTGTGCGACCACACATCGACTTTCGGGCACAAATATACAACATTTTTTTGAATTGTGCGAATGCACAGCACATTTTTTGCACGAAAAATGCTAAAAAAAGAAAGAAACATACAAAAATAGGGTGAAAAACAAGAAAAATAGGGGCGAAAGTGAAAAAAAACGCGATTTTATTTCGTTATTCGAGAAATTATAGCTATTTTTGCCAACGATAAACGACAATGTATTGTTATTTGTCTGCCGGCTGACTGCCAAAGGCACAAAATCGGCAAGAAAAGGCAACTACTTTAAAATTTGTCAATCAATAACAAACAATAAAAACATAAAAGAATTAAAACATCAAATGGCTAAAATTGTAACATTAGGTGAGATTATGCTTCGTTTGTCTCCAGAGGCTAACGATCGCTTCATTCAGAGTGAATCATTCCGCATCATCCCTGGCGGTGGTGAGGCTAACGTAGCTGTAAGCCTGGCTAACTATGGTCATGAGGCTTACTTCGTATCTAAGTTGCCAAAGCACGAAATCGGTCAGATTGCTGTAAATGCTCTCCGTCGTTATGGCGTAAACACTGAGTTCATCGCCCGTGGTGGTGACCGTGTGGGTCTTTACTATGCTGAGACTGGTGCTTCTATGCGCCCATCAAAGGTTATCTACGACCGTGCTCACAGCGCTATCGCAGAGGCTGATGCTTCAGATTTCGACTTCGACAAAATTATGGAGGGTGCTCAGTGGTTCCACTGGAGCGGTATTACTCCTGCTATCAGCGACAAGGCTGCTGAATTGACCAAGTTGGCTTGTGAGGCTGCTAAGCGTCATGGCGTAACAGTATCTGTTGACCTCAACTTCCGCAAGAAGCTCTGGACTTCAGAGAAGGCTATCTCTGTAATGCGCCCATTAATGAAGTATGTTGATGTTTGCATCGGTAACGAGGAGGATGCACAGCTTTGCCTGGGCTTCAAGCCAGATGCTGACGTAGAAGGCGGCAAGACTGATGCTGAGGGTTACTACGGCATCTTCCAGGGTATGATGAAGGAGTTCGGCTTCAAGTATGTAGTTTCTACTCTCCGTGAGTCTCTTTCTGCTACCCACAACGGCTGGAAGGCTCTTATCTATGATGGTAAGGAATTCTACCAGAGCAAGCACTACGATATCAACCCTATCATCGACCGCGTAGGTGGTGGTGACTCTTTCTCAGGCGGTTTGATCCACGGTCTCCTGACTAAGGCTACTCAGGGTGAGGCTTTGGAGTTCGCTGTGGCTGCTTCTGCATTGAAGCACACTGTTCCTGGCGACTTCAACCTGGTATCTGTTGACGAGGTAGAGAGCCTCGCAGGTGGTAACGCTAATGGTCGCGTGCAGCGATAAATGATAGTTTAGAGTTTATAGTTAAAAGTTAATAGTTTTATAGCCGTCATGCTTATGGCGTAGCCCCTATAAACTATTAACTATAAATTATTAATTAAAATATAAAGATGGCAAAGTTTAGCAAAATGCAGGTCATGGCAGCCATGAAAGAGACTGGTATGGTTCCTGTATTCTTCAATAAGGACGTTGAAATCTGCAAGAATGTAATCAAGGCTTGCTACGAGGGTGGCGTTCGCGTATTCGAGTTTACTAATCGTGGTGATTTCGCTCACGAAATCTTCGGTGAGTTGGTTAAGTGGGCCGACAAGGCTTGCCCTGAGATGATTCTGGGTGCTGGTACAGTGGTTGACGCTGGCACTGCTTCTCTCTATTTGCAGTTGGGTGCAAACTTCATCGTGGGTCCTAACTTCAACCCAGAGATTGCTCCTGTCTGCAACCGCCGCCTGGTTCCATATTCACCAGGTTGTGGCTCTGTTACAGAAATCAACAATGCACAGGCTGCTGGTTGCGATGTAACTAAGGTGTTCCCTGCAGGCAACGTAGGTGGTCCTTCATTCGTTAAGAACGTAATGGCACCTTTGCGCTGGAGCAACATCATGGTAACAGGTGCTGTGGAGCCAACCGAAGAGAACCTTACTCCATGGATCAAGGCTGGTGTTCTCTGCGTAGGTATGGGCTCTAAGCTCTTCCCTAAGGAGACTGTGGCTGCCGGTGATTGGGCAGCTATTACAGCTAAGTGCCAGGAGGCTCTGGGTTATATTGCTAAGGCTCGCGCCTAAGCCCTGTAATCATCTTTTGTGATTCAATTAGATTCATGAAAATAAAACTTTATGCCTTTGCATAAAATTTTTCATCATAATCATGGCATCGCCATCATCTGCTTGATGGTGGCGATGCTTGTTTTTTCAGCCTGTTCGCCGTCGCATAAGGACGAAGTTGATAGGTTGAATAGCCTTTCTTATGCGTTTCACTATCGTAATCTTGATTCCACTAAAGTGCTGGCAACGAGAGCGTTGGCTCTCGCTGAAGACTATCCTGCTGGCTATGCGGAGGCTTGCAACAACCTGGCGTTCGTAGCCATTGCCAAGATGGATTATAGGGCTGCCAAAAGATGGCTGGAAAAGGTAGAAGGTCGCAGCGACAACCAAATAGAACTCCTTATTGCAGACGTTCAGAACATGAGAATCTGTCAGCGTGAAGCCCGCAACAAGGATTTCTATAGCCATCGAGAAAAGGCGATGCGCCGCCTTCGCAGAATAGGCGAGGAGGCAAGCCATCTGCCACTTCGTGAACACCGACGTGCCATCTACGCCAAGAGCGAGTTCGACATCGTGGTTGCCACCTATTTCTATTATGTGCAGCAGGAACGGCCGATGCAGCAAGCACTTGCCCTCCTTGATCCCGATGAACTGGAACAGGATACGGCTCAATATCTCAACTATCTTTATAATTACGGTTCGGGAGGAGCCATCACGCAAGGTACTGCCAATGAAATCAGCCAGGCTGAGTTCGACTATCTCATCCGTCTCTACATGATGGCGAGCGGCAGCAATCCGTATCCTTACTGGCAGGCAAACGCCCTGCAGGCAATCAGCGAACACATCCAGAATGCCGAGCGCAGGGATTTTCTGGTGAAGAACAATCTCCCGGCTTTCCAATACCTCAATGTGGAACAGATGCCTACCGAGCTGCTGGCGGGCAACTTCGCCCAGAGAGCACTGAATCTCTTCTCGGAGTATGGTGACGTATACCAGACTGCCGGTGCCTATCGCACCCTGGCAGAATGCTATTGGCAAATCAGGGACTATAATTCAGCAGGCAATTGCCTGACTCAAGCTCTCACGCAGAACAAGGCAATCTTTCAGGCTCCCGACCTGGTGGCTTCCATCCGGGAACGACTCTGCCTGGTGTATTCTGCCATCGACAAAAAACCGCAGAGCGATTACAACCGCAATATCTATCTGGATTTGCAGGAACAGGCTCGACAGGATAAGCAGTTGGAGGCACGTGCTGCCCAGCTGGATAACAATGCCGTGCAGCTTAACTCCATGATTGCCGCCGTCATCTTCGTCATCATCTTGGTCATCTTCCTGCTTTATCTCTTCGACCGCATGAAGCGCCGCAAAGCCAGGAATAATTCGGTGGAGGATTTACTTGTTCCTTTACATGAATGGGAGAATGATAATAAGCAACACATCAGTGTTTTATCTGATAAATATGAAGAAGTGAATGAAGCACGCGAAATGGTTCAGTTTCATATCTCCGAGAATAGAAGGAGAAACATGGAGCAGCGAGCAAAGGTTTCGCTGGTGAACAGCATCACGCCGTTTATCGACCGCATGATTCACGAGGTGGATAGACTGGAAGAGGGCGGTGAACCGGAAGCAATCCGACAGGAAAGATACCAGTATATTTCTGAGTTGGCCGACCAGATCAACCAGTACAACGGCGTACTCACTGATTGGATTCAGATGCGCCAGGGTTCCATCAGTCTCCGCATCGAGAGCTTCCCGCTGCAGCCACTCTTCGACATTGTGGCGAAAGGAAAGATGAGTTTCCAGATGCGAGGCGTAAATTTGGAGGTGCACCCGACAGATGCTGTGGTGAAGGCCGACCGCACCCTGACGCTCTTCATGATCAACACCATTGCCGATAATGCCCGCAAGTTTACACCAAGCGGCGGAAAGGTGGTGGTTAGCGCCCAGGTGATGGATCACCCCCAGGGGAGAGCTACTGAGAATAGCCATCCGGCAGCTTCCAAGGATAGTTACGTTGAGATTTCCATCGCCGATACGGGCAAGGGAATGGATGAAAATACTCTGTCTCATGTCTTCGACCGCACCTATACGGGCGGTCATGGCTTCGGATTACTCAATTGCAAGGGCATCATCGACAAATATAGGAAGATGAGCACCCTCTTCTCCGTCTGCCAAATCCATGCCGAAAGCGAGGAGGGAAAGGGCAGCAGGTTCTCCTTCCGCTTGCCTTGCGGTATTCGCAGAATGCAGATGGTGCTGGTGCTTGCCCTGATGATTTCCCAAGCGAGTGCAGCAACCGGCAATTTGCTGGAACGGGCTGATGCCTATGCCGACAGTGCCTACTTCTGCAATATCAATGGAAAGTATCAGCGTACATTGGAAATGGCAGATTCGGCAAGAACCTATCTCAATCGGTTCTATCTCTCGGTTTATCCGGACGGCAAATACCTGATGGTAAGCCATCCCAAGAAGGGAACGGCGGCAGA
Source organism: Segatella copri (assembly GCF_019249655.2). NCBI lineage: Bacteria > Pseudomonadati > Bacteroidota > Bacteroidia > Bacteroidales > Prevotellaceae > Segatella > Segatella copri. The sequence continues at coordinate 2,441,099 of NZ_CP137557.1, read as the reverse complement.
GATTCAATGGCTGCACGATGGTCTGCCTACCAACTACGATGTGATTCTCGACATGCGCAACGAATGTGCCGTGGCTGCACTTGCCCTTCACAAATGGGAACTGTACGAAAGCAACAACAAGGTCTATACACAGCTCTTCCGTGAGCGGAGTGCCGACAACTCGCTGGATGACTACGTGCGCACCATGCAGGTCTCAGAAAACTCTAAGGCGGTGGCCATTGTCCTGCTCATCATCCTCCTGCTCCAGTTGCCGTTGGCGTACTATTTGCTTTACTATCGTCACATCCTGCGCTACCGTTATGCGGTGGATAAAATCAACGGCATCAACAAGGTGCTGTTGAGTGATGAAAATGAGGAAAGTAAACTGCAACGCATCAACCAGCTCTGGATTCCGCAGAATGCAGAAAAGATGCGCAACTCGCAACTCTTCCCACAGCTCAACAAAGTGGTGGATCAGATTCTGCAGGCTCTGAGAAAAAGCATCGATATGCGCAAGAACGAAGCAATGAACATCGAAATGGCTGAAGATGACCTGCATCGTGCTGAATATGAGAATGACAAGCTGCACATCGCCAATTCGGTGCTCGACAACTGTCTCTCTACCCTAAAGCATGAAACGATGTACTATCCGTCGCGCATCCGCCAGCTCATCGACACCACTCCCGACGACGTCACTTCGCTCCACGAACTGGTGGATTATTACAAATCCATCTACAACATGCTGAGCGCACAGGCGATGGAGCAGGTAGAGGGCACCGTGAAGTGTGACCGTGATTTGCTGGGCTATCTCAAGACCCTGCTTGTAGGAGGAGTGAAGAACTACACCTCTCTCATCAATGAAGAAGGTGAATATCATCATCCGGCAGCAGATAACAGGGGCGGCAACAGAAAGCCTATCTACGTAACCTGCCAATATATCCTGCAGGAAGTGGATTACGACGAGAAGAAGCATCCGCATCTCTTCACACCGCTTACTTCCGACATGAAGTATCTCGTGGCTCGCCAAATCGTAAGAGAGATAGGAGAGACCACCAACCTTCGTGGCTGCGGCATTCAGGCCAAACCTTCGGAAAATGGCAAACTGATGATTGAAATTGTATTACCAAGAAAAATAATTGATTTAATTAGATAGATATAAATAAAGATAATGGAAAATTTTAAAGTAATCATAGTAGAAGATGTGCCTCTGGAATTGAAGGGCACGGAAGGAATCTTCAAGAACGATATTCCGGAAGCCGAGATTATCGGCACGGCGGATAGTGAAATCGCTTATTGGAAACTCATCAAGCAGCAGAAGCCTGACCTCGTGCTGCTCGATTTGGGTCTGGGCGGTTCCACCACCGTGGGCGTGGAAATCTGCCGCAACACCAAGGAGCAGTATCCCGATGTGAAAGTACTCATCTTCACGGGCGAGATATTGAACGAGAAGCTGTGGGTGGATGTGCTCGATGCAGGCTGCGACGGCATTATCTTGAAGAGTGGGGAACTGCTCACCCGTGGCGATGTGGCTTCGTGCATGGGCGGAAAGAAGTTGGTTTTCAACCAGCCTATCCTTCAGAAGATAGTAGAAAGATTCAAGAAGAGTGTGAGCAGCCAGCTGATGCGCCAGGAAGCCTTGGTCAACTACGAGATAGATGAATACGACGAGCGTTTCCTCCGCCATCTGGCTTTGGGTTACACCAAGGAGCAGATTACCAATCTCCGTGGAATGCCTTTCGGTGTGAAGAGTCTGGAAAAACGACAGAACGAACTGGTTCAGAAGCTTTTTCCAGATGGCAATAACGGCATGAGCGTTAATGCCACCCGCCTGGTGGTCCGTGCCTGTGAGCTCCGCATCATCGACATTGATAATCTGAAGCCAGATGAAGAGTAAGATTTGCGCTTACGCCATGCTCCTGCTGGCTTTGGCGCAGATAGTACTGGTTTTGATGTCATGGCTCATCACGGCAGCAATGCCCGATGCTTTTCCCCGTTCTATGCTCAGTCCAGAGGGAATCCGCTGGTTCTTTGGTTCCTTCACAGAAAATCTGGAATCGCCCTGGCTCGTGGGGTTGTTGCTCATCTGCATTGCCTGGGGAACGCTTCAAACCAGCGGTTTGCTGCATTTCGACCGCACCATCTATCGCCATTGCAACGCCTTGAGATTGGTATTGATAGAACTGGTTCTGTTCATCGCCGTAATCCTGCTGCTCACCATCGTTCCCCACGCCATCCTGCTCAATGTGATGGGTGGGATAGAGGCAAGTAGTTTCAGCCGCAGCATCCTGCCCTACATCTGCTTTTCCGTTATCGTGATGAGTCTGAGTTTCGGAGCCGTAAGCAACAGGTTGCAGGGGATTGAAGCCATGGGGGAGTCCTTGTCTGAAGGCATCCAGTCGGCTGCTCCCTATTTTGTTATCTATATTCTTGTCAATCAGCTTTATAGCTCCATCGAATATCTTTTCGGAATATAATCTTCAGCATAGTTTTCAAGCTAATGATAAAGAACAAAAATGCAAAGGGACACTCCAAATCACTTGGAATGTCCCTTCTTTTTTTGGTATATACTTTTGGTTTTAAATTGGAATCCTTTTTCACATCAAGGTTCTCACATCAAGGCTCCATTTTAAAGAACCTCTCTTCAAGATTCAAACTTCCAGAGATTGAACCTATCTTCTTCCGCCGAAGTGGCTTCCGCTGTTGCTGCGGGTAGAACCGCCGCCAAATGAACGGGCACCATTGCTGCTTCCGCTGCCGAATGAACTGCGTACGCTGGTATTGGAGCGACTTCCGCCGCCGAAAGAACCGCCTCCTCGGTTTCCACCAAACGAACTGCTGCTTGGAGTAGAAGAACGAGGGGTGAAGCCATTGGATGGTCGGCTATAGGTAGAAGAACTGCTTCCGAATCCACTGCGATTGCTATTGCGATTTTCACTGCGACTAGAACCTCCGAAGGTTCCGAACGAGCTACCGCCTCGGTTTCCGCCGAATGAACTGGAACTATTGGAACGATTGTTTTCCAATGATCCATTTGAACGGCTTCCGAACGAACCGCCGCCATTATTCGGGCGATTGACATTGCCAAACTGGCGGTCGCGGGTCACGGTGGTGCGTGTACTGCTCTGTCGGTTCATATTGCCGAAAGTCTTGCCGCGTCCATAATCACCACGGTTGAAGCTGTCTCTCATACCGAAATGCGGTTCACGGCTACCATGACGAGGAGCGCCATATTGACGTCCATGATACCAGCTTCTGCCGCCATTCATTCTCCAGCTATGTCCGCCACAATAAACGGCATAGAAATGTGGGCGACCGAAGAAGAAGTAGTCTCTGCGAGGATATCGGGCGTAGATTCCGAAATGGAAATATCCAGCGTCCCAATAGAGCGGACGATAGAAATAGCTTGCTGCGCAGAAATTACGGTATTGCCAATCCAGTAGGATGTAACTTAAATCGAGGTTACGCTGGCGCCAGTATACGCCGTAGAGATCATCGTAAGTATCAACGCCCATGAGATAATCCAGGTTGATCTCGTAGGCAGCTTCATACTGATCGTCTGTCAAATTAAGTTCGTAAGCCATCTTGTCAGTAAGGAACAAAGCCTGCTGGCGAGCCTGTTCATAACTCATTGCCGAAGCTGTAGTAAATGTCATGCTGAACATTGCTACAAGTGCTATAATCAACTTCTTCATAATCGTATCTTATTTAAAAGTTTTACTTCTATTTTCTTTTTCTGCTGCAAAGGTACGACAAAAGTCCCAGCCTGGGTAAGGATTTTCCCTAAAACGGCAGGGGAATATCCCTAATCCTCTTTCTAAAATGCTCTATTTACCATAACGTTCCTTATTTAATGAAAGTGGGGGTGAAAGCAAGTTCTCCTAATTCTGGCGCATATTCAAAACCTTCGTAGCTGAAGCCTGCCAGTTCCTCTGGAGTAAGAAGCTGATTATTCAGGATATATCTCACCATGGCTCCACGGCAAGATTTAGCCCATACAGCCTGCATCTTCAATCTGCCGTCTTTCTGGCGGACATAAAAGAGTGGCTGAATTACCTTTATCTCCTTATATACTCTTTTCCAATCAAACAGATGTTCATATTCCTCAGTTGATAGATGGATGAGTATGCCATCGTCAGCCTTCACACTATCGATGAGAACATCAGTCAGTTTGTCTTTCCAGAACTGATTGACAGGCTTGTCGTTTGTGGCTTCAAGCGATACGCAATGCTCCATACGATAAGGTACGATACCATCCATTGGTCGAAGTAAACCATAGAGAAAACAGGTAATCCAGAGATGCTTCTGGGCATACTCTAAGGAGTCCTCACTTAAAGAACTGGCACGCAGATGTTTATAAGCCTGACCATTGTAAGCCAGGATAGCAGGCATCTTTTCAGTTGCCATAAAATTATGATAGCGTTTCCAATTTTCAGTTGCAATCTTGCTGCTGCAATCCAGTTGCCTAGCCAATTCCTCTACATTCATCCTTGCCATTTCTTCGGCCAAGACATTGGCAACTGATTGGAAGAGTGGCACGGAGATAGGCTTCCTGTCTGCCTTATCAAACATGATTTTTGCATTTGCCAATAATATCTGCATAATAATCTATCTTTTATTTTTTGAACATCAATAATCAGTAGTTGTACAAACTTAGAACAGAACCATTTATGCCTTCTCCTTCATAATCTCCAGAAAGCGGAAGTTGACTGCAGATATTGCAGATTTCTGCATCATCCAAATGCTCTGTTAACTCCAGATGAAATCCCCAACTGGTGGCATGCAAATCCCATACACCATAACCGCATGCGTTGACTGCTGTAATGATGGAATCTTGAAGTTGCCATATTTCCGTGAAGTCTCTCATCCTTTCTTTACCACCCACTTAAAGCTTTCCTTTCCTGCTCCTATTTCAAAGTGAAGCTTGGCAATGCCGAGGTCCATCTTAGTATATCCTACCATTGAGAAGCCTCTCTTGGCAAGAACCTTGGGTTTACAACCAGCTTTTGTACCTTCCTGGTCTTGCAGGAAGAATGAGAACTTCTGCTGATTGATGGCAGTGGGAGCAAGAAGAGCTGCTTCCACGCCCTTTCGGAACCATGAAGGAGAATTGCTGGTTGCATTGCTTACCTGTTCCAAGGTCTTGATTTTGTGACTAACCCCTTGTGACTCTCCGTATCCCAAGGCAATCATGCATGTCAACTTCTCCCCTTTTTCAATCTTGTAGGCTTCATTCACCTTGCGATAGCTTAATCCTGCCCAGCAGGTGTTGAGTCCTAGGGCTTGGGCAAGCAGCACAAGCTGTTCGCCATAATAGCCAATACGCTCATCAAGATCGTCGGCTTTTTGCCCTGCCATTACGAGATAGTTCTCTACGCCATGGAATTTTCCATATGACATAATGCCGGAGAATGCCTTAGTTTCTTGGGTAACCAGTTGTATGTGAAGGCCACCCTCTTTGTTGCACTCCCCGATTTTTTCTTCTAGTGCTCTAACTACCTCAGTTGAAAGAGGCTTGTGTATGTACTTTCGTACACTATGTCTTTGTTTGATAGCTTCTTCTATAGTCATGACTTCTATAATGAATTGTGCATGCAAAGTTAAGAAAAAAAACAATATCCAATGGCAAATAATCAAGAAAAATCCCATGAACTTATAATTTTTTATAAAAGGAACATTATATTGCACCTTTTCTTGCGTAATCTAGAAATATTTGTTACCTTTGCAGGAAAAGTACAATATAATACACTACTTGATATGAAAATTCAAGAAGTAATGAAATTGCAGCGTAAGGCCTTAGGGATTACTCAGCAAGATCTCGCTGACATGTCTGAGATAGCCATTTCTACCATCAAGAAAATAGAGAGCGGTAAAGGCAATCCTTCCCTATCGACGGTTGAAAAAATCATGGATATCCTTGGCATGGAGGTTAAATATGAGATTCGTCAAACCGTTTAAATATAGTAGGATAAGAGAAAAGCTATTCTTTTTTGGACGGTAAGATGAAACATACCTATTTCAAATCGTCCAAGAAAGAATTCAAAGATTCAATCGTAAATCAGAATGAGAATCATGAAACTGACATATATCTTTCATAGTGGTTTTGCAGTGGAGACCCAATCCTGCGTATTGGTCTTCGATTATTGGATGGATCCCGCCGATTGTATGCCGGTGATTCTGTCCAAGGGTAAGCCTGTGTACGTACTTGTAAGTCATTTCCATGAAGATCACTTCTCTCGGGAAATCTTTTCATGGAGCCAGTGCTACCCTCATACCTCTTTTACCTATATACTCTCCAAGGATATCTTCAGACATCACAGATGCCAAAAGGACGAAGCTGACGTCTTGATGGTAAAGGGAAACTCATGGCGCGATAAAAATCTAAAGGTAGTTGCAGCCGGTAGTAATGACAGTGGTGTGTCTTGGATAGTAGAAGTTGAAGGCAAGCGTATCTTTCATGCAGGCGATCTGAATAATTGGTACGCCAGGTTCTTGACTTCCGACTATCAGGGTGGAACCATCTGGAGCTTTGAGTTTGGCGAGATAGACCCTCAAAAAGACGAGAAGCAATATTTGGGTGAACTCAAGGACATCAGAAAAATGGCTGATAGTTTTGATGTTGTGCTGTTTCCTGTAGATGGCCGCATAGGTAATGGCTATACCCGTGGTGCAAGACAGTTCATAGAGCAATTCCAGACAGGTCTGTTTGTCCCAATGCATTTTGTGGCAAGTGGTTTCAAAAGCGCCTGGCGTATGAAAGAGTTTACCGATGTTGTACAAATTCCGTTTTGGAAGATAGCACATGAGGGCGAATCGATAGATATATGATTCTTGTTCCATGAAGGGTGGTAATCATTCCAGGACTAGCAAGGCAAGAGATACGACAAGATTATAAACATAGAATGACATAATTAACAATGAATCCAATTGATATAGCACTCCGTATAGCAACGTCAGCCCATGCCGGTCAACTTGATCGCGATGGCTATCCTGTTATCCTTCATCCACTCACAGTGGGCTTGATGGGACATACAGACGAGGAAAAGATGGCAGGCTTTCTGCATGATGTGGTAGAAGATACCTCCTACTCCTTTGAGGATTTGCTTCATGAAGGTATTCCCACAGGTGTAGTGAATGCCCTTCGCATCCTTACACATAAGCCGGGAACTGATTATTTCGATTATGTGCAGAGCATTATCGATTCTCAAAATCCCATAGCACTTCAAGTGAAGTACAATGACCTTCAGCATAACTTTCAGAGAGGTAAGGACTACCCAGGCCTTCAGAAGAAACATGGCAAGGCACTGAAAATGATAAAGGCAGCCATCGAAAAATGCTCTCAGGTTGACATCTATCATGCGCCTGAAGACAGCAGTATAGAGGTTGGCATCTTTGCCTGCGGATGTTTCTGGGGCGCGCAACATCAGTTTCAGAAACAGCCCGGCGTACTCAATACCCTGGCAGGATATACCGGCGGCAAAGAGGCTTTTCCTTCCTATGCCGATGTACGAGACCACAAGACGCACCACGTAGAGGCCGTCATCGTGGAGTTCAATCCCCAACAGGTTTCATATGAGAGCTTATGTAAACTCTTCTTCGAGATTCACGACCCGGCACAGACCGATGGTGTTGGTCCTGATTTGGGGCCACAATACCGCAGCTGTATCTTCTATCGTAATGAATCTCAGAAGCAGACAGCCGGACATGTGACGGAACTTCTCCGTAGTAAGGGTGACGAGGTCAATACCTTGCTCCTGCCAGAGGAGACATTCTACATTGGCGAAGCCTACCACCAGCATTATTATGAAAAAACAGGTGGTGAGCCTTATTGTCATCTGAGAACGAAGAAATTCTGAGAAGTAATTTTCAGCAAAATATCAAAGAGGTAAATAAAGCATTTGTAGTTGATAAATCATTGATTAACAATAAAACAATATCCAATGAAACTTAACAAAATCCATCATGTAGCCGTGATTTGCTCCGACTATGAGAAATCCAAGCATTTCTATACAGATGTGCTCGGAATGAAGATTGTGAGTGAAAACTATCGTGAAGGACGCGACTCCTGGAAGGCAGACTGCTTTCTAGATGACACGTATGTCATAGAACTGTTCTCTTTCCCTAACCCACCTGCACGTCCTTCTTACCCGGAAGCTGCCGGACTGCGTCATCTTGCTTTTGAGGTGGATGACCTTTCGGTGGCTATAGATGAACTTGACAATAAAGGTATCGCTCATGCCCCCATCCGTACGGATGAATATACAGGCAAGCGATTTGTATTCTTCAGTGATCCAGATGGTTTGCCGATAGAACTGTATGAAAAATAAGAATCTGTTCAATCGTATCTGATATAATGCAGCAAGTAAGTATCCAATATTACAGTTCGCCTTGTGGAGAAATCATCCTGGCATCGGTGGACGATGAATTGTGCCTTTGTGATTGGAATGAAATGCCATGTTCAGAGCGCAATAAGCTTCGGCTTTCGCGGTATATCAAGGCTGAGTTCAAGATAGAAACATCCCCTATCCTGGAACTGGCCAAGAAGCAGCTGAATGAATATTTTACCGGCAGCCGCAGGACATTCGATATTCCGTTGCACCCTATAGGAACCGATTTTCAGAAAAAAGTATGGCATGCATTGCTCAACATACCATACGGAGAAACAAGAAGCTATAAGGAAATAGCCATAAGTTTGGGTAATCCCAATGGCACAAGAGCCGTGGCAGGTGCCATCGGAGCTAATGGCATCAGCATTTTCATTCCCTGCCATCGTGTTATCGGAAGCAATCATCTCCTTACAGGTTTTGCCGGAGGGTTGGATGCAAAGAGAAGGTTATTAGAGCTTGAAGGAGAACAAAAACAACATAAAATATTGATTTTCAAATAAGAAAATAAAAAAAGACAAAAAATTAAAGACGTCCCCACCTATCTGGCAAAGCATCAGAAAAACATCCGAAAATATCACTTCCTGGCTGGGTATATTGCATGCCTGGGTAATTGTTGATGTCTTCCGAAAGCTTAATTCCGGCATGAACCTTAAGCCAATTCTCATCAAACTTAAATGCATAACTGTCAGAGCCGCGCAATTTTTCATAACACAACTCCCCTACCAGCTCCGCTTTGCCGAGCCAGTTAAAATCAGTGAAAACAAACAGTCGTTCCATTTCTATCCTTTTTTAGATGCTCGTTGACGATTCTTCAATCCTATGTCCTGCAATGCCCTTCCGAGTTTGTCATCCTTAGCCAGGAGCAAGATGTCATCATCCAGCTGAAGAGCATAGAGTACACGAAGGTAAATTCCGATGGAAACCGTTGGTAATCCCTTTTCTACCGTGCAAAGTGTAACTTCCGAGCATGTTGCCCTTTCTGCAACTTGCGCCATGCTCAGGTTGCGCCGTAATCTGGCAAGCTTAATCTGCTCACCCACGATTTCCATTTTTTGAATCAACTTCCTTGGAAGTTTGTTTGCCATTGTATTCTTTGTCATAGCTTTAATCTTAATTATGATATGCAAAAATACATAATTTACTTCATTATAAGATGAGTTATCAAGTTTTTTTAAGAATAATGTATTAAATTAAACGCAGAAGTCTGCCGGCATTACTTCCAGCAGACCTCTGAGTTATAATTATGTTGAAATCAAATATTTGTTACTCTGAAACAGCAGCCTGTTCTATAGCCTGCCTTGTCTCTGTTGACTCCTGCTGGGCGTTCTTCTGTGGAGTCTCCTGAACCTCAGTTGGCTGCTCAGATTGGGTAGTTTCTACAGACTCTACTGTTGTCTCTGCAGGAGTCGCCTGCTCTGTAGAATCCTCTGCACCAGCCTGAGGCAAAACAGGTGTGCTGATCTCTGCTGAATCCTTTGGAGTTTCAGGTGCTACAGTGTCAACAGGAACTACTTCTGAATTATCTATCATCATTTTGCTTGATGCAAATACGTTGCTTACTGAAACCATTACCATAGCTGCGATAGCTGCAAAAACGAACTTCTTCATAATCTTATCTATTTTTAAATTGTTACTATTTATTATTATTTTCTCTGTTTTGGGATTCATTGTCGAACCCGCTATTCATGGTTGCAACCTGCATGCCAAAAGATAATAGAAAAGATGATAAGCTTGATATACTGAGACTTATAACTTGTCTGCCATAAATTACCCCTGTGGAATCTGGGGAAAAGGTGTAGAACTATTCCCCAAAGAATTGGGGAATAGCAAGAATATGCGCCCCACGTTATATCATATATAGCAGTAATGATGTCTTCGATTTAAATACTCCAGGTCTTCTTGGTGAGCATAGGCTTCCTTTTCAAACCTGATGTTGTAATATGCCCACATCCAATCCCGATATCTGAGAAATAAGAAAAACCATTCAATGACATACCAGAGGTAGAATGGGATATACAACAACTCCTTTGCTTGGGCCGTATGTATGAGCTCATGGTTGAGTTCCTCTTTAGAAAGCTCTTCGCAAGTAACAATCATGCCAAAGAGATTGATAGCAATGAAGCTTTTCATGAAGGAACGTCTCTTGATTCTAAAAATCCTAGACATAAGCCACAAGATTGCAGAGTTCATCGAGGAAGTTAATCATCATGCTACCATTGCCTCTAGACATGGAAGCCGCCTTTTCTCCGGCAATTCCCATAGCTTTCATGGCATGAGCAGCTGCTTCCAAAGAATCGGAATTCACAGCAAGGAATGCCCCAACGATACCGGTGGCAGTACATCCCATTGCAGTAACCTTGCTCATCATGGGATGTCCTTCATGAACATAAGCCATTCTTTCGCCATCCGTGATGAAGTCTATGGCTCCAGTTACAACTATGATACAGGAAAGTTGCTGAGCAAGTTTCTTAGCTTGTTTCTCAACCTCATAGGTTTCCTGGTGACTATCCACTCCCTGCATGCCTGTCTGGTGAGAGTACAATGCCTGAATCTCACTGGCATTTCCCTTGATGACTGTAGGGTGACACCTGAGGATAATCTGTGATGCTATATCCATACGAAAGCGGGTGGCTCCTACTCCAACCACATCAAATACGATAGGAATTCTTTTTTTCATGGCAGCTTCCCCTGCCAGTATCATCGAGTGAGCAGTGGTGCTTTCCGGAACACCCAGGTTGAGAGCCAAGGCATTGCTCTTGCTACTGATTTCCTCCACTTCTTCCTTGGCACGCGCCATGATAGATGATGCTCCAATAGCCAATAGGCTGTTGGCAACAAAGTTCATAGCCACATAATTGGTTATGTTGTGTATGAGAGGCTGCTGCTCTTGTATCAATCGTAAATCTGTCTTCATTTGTTTCACTACATTATTAATATATACTATAACCATTGTCCCTGCACCATTGTTTGGCATGCTCAAATCCTTGGGCAGTTGCTCTGTGAATCCATTTGAGTCCCTTGCGCTTGTCCTGTTTAACGCCCGTACCGGTCATATAGAACCATCCGGTAGAGAACTGAGCCTGTGCATCACCTTGCTGACCTGCCATTTCATACCAAAAGGCTGCCCAACTATAGTCCTTCTCCACTCCATCTCCATTCCAATAGTTGGCACCTACATTCTTTTGGCTCTGAAGATGTCCCCTTTGGGCAGCTTTCAGCCACCATTGGTGAGCCTTTACGTGGTCTTCTTTAGTTCCCTGACCCAAGTAAAATGCATTGGCAGCATTAACCTGTGATTGTACATCTCCTTTCTCTGCTGCAATCAGATACCAATGAAGAGCTCTTTCGAAATCCTGTTCCACTCCATCTCCCTGGTAGTAGCATTCTGCCACATTGTAGCATGCGTAAGTATCTCCCAGTTCAGCAGCCTTCATGTACCACTGAAATGCCATCACATGATTCTTCACAACACCGATGCCTTGCGCATAGCAGACACCCATGTTGTTCATCGCCATCAAATCTCCTTCAAGAGCTTGCTGACGATATTTGTTTGCCGTTTCACGTTCCTTTTTCATTTTGTAATCTCAACTTGGGTGCAAAGGTACAACTTTTATTTTGAATTTCGACACTCTAAAGATACAAAAAGAAAAGGCAGCTGCAAGCATCTTCACAAACGCCTGCAACTGCCATCTCTATATAATATATATGGAAACTTCTTTCTACAATTCTCTCAAATTTTCATGAAATATCGCCTGTTAAGCGAAGTTCTTCATGTTGGATCTTGCACCATACTCAGCGCATGCTGCAACAGCCAAAGCTAAAATCATTCCTAAAATCATCATAATCTTATCCTTTCTCTATATCAATCTGTTATCCTAATCTACATCTTCTTTACCTCATCTAATATCCATTAGAGAAGCTTCATTGGAAGCATCCTATGGATGCCTCTCAAAGCTTGCTTACTTGCCGAGGCTGATCTTCCTGTTTACATTTACAACCTCTGCAAAAAGAGCAGCTACAACTGCCAATGTCATTCCTAATACTATCATAATGTTACCCTTTCTTTACTTTAATTATTCGTTATTCAATCTTTTCGAGTGCAAAGGTAATGCCTTTTTGTGTGCGCGCACAATTTTTTGGGAAGAAAATGCAGAAAAGGGTATGATTTCTTGATTTCAGTCAAAAACTGTCATGCCAATTGGAGCAAAATGGCAGGTTTTTCTTGCAGAAGTCCGACTTTCAGCTGCTGTTTCAACGAGAATGATACATCAACATTAAAACTTTCCCCATTTCTCTTGCTGATTTCAGATGAATTGGTTATCTTTGCACTTGATAAGGTATTCATAATAGAGGGCAATACCTCCGTGAGGCTTAGACGCTGCGGTTTGAAGGGTATTGCCCTCGTTTCTATCGGCAGTTCTATACCATCGAGACACTGCTATGATGAATGTAATTTCAACATCCTATACCATTCTTGCGGCAGTACAATAGTAAGGTGATTCTTCATGCTCATTGGGGTGCAGATTAGTTGATAAACCTGTTGAACAGCCGATTTTTGCTGAAATTTGAAGATTTTGTACTCCTACGCAAAAATACTGCATACCGCTTTTGTAATTTTGCACAAAAAAAGATAGGAGATTAAGAAAATGAAAGAATTTGCAATGAATGGAACCCCTGTTAAGATGTGGGCACATATGTGTGATGCTACGGCTTGGCAACAAATATCAAACCTTTGTAGCCTGCCTTTTGTTTTTCATCATTTAGCGTTGATGCCTGATGTACATGCAGGAAAAGGTATGCCTATAGGAACTGTCCTTGCTACCCGGAATGTCGTGATTCCGAATGCTGTGGGCGTGGATATAGGTTGTGGTATGTGTGCTGTCAAAACCAATATCCAGGTGGAGACGATAGAACAGGATGTTCTGAGAAAGAAAATCATGCGAGGCATACGCCACCAGATTCCTTTAGGAATGGAACACCACAAGGTTGCCCAGGATGAGAAGTATATGCCTGAAAATCATGATATAGATGGCATGACTGTCGTTAAGCGTCAATATATATCAGCTACTAAGCAAGTGGGAACACTTGGTGGAGGAACACTGCTGTCCCGTTTAGAAATCATCGGGTCTGAAAAGGCTAGGATATAGCCAATCCTCCGTCTCTTCTGTTGGAACAGCTTTGTTAAATATTCATTTAAAGGAGTCTTGTCCGTAAGGAATAGACCCACGTTCTTTGAAATAGTGTGTAGCGATTGATCTATGTGCATCACTTTCTTTGCATAAGCTAAAAGCAAGTATGTGCATATGGCAATCCAGATTTGCAGATATATGGCATTCTCGGAAGTTCCATAAAAGGATTTGATGTGAAGGTGTTGCTTAATCCATTTAAAGTAAAATTCGATCTGGAACCAAGTTCTATAATAAAGAAGTACCTCTTCACCCGAGGTGTCTGTAGAGAAGAATAGTTTCTTCTTGCCATTCGGTATCTGCCAGATGACAAGTCTAACTTTACACTTGAGTGCCTTGGAATAGGCAATCAAAGTATAAGCTGTTCCTTCTATATCTTTCATCTCCATCTTCTCCATTCGAGTGAGGTCAAGATTCTTCATATCAATCTTGCCATCCTTTGTCTTGGGGCGACCACGTTTTCCCGTACGTGGACCTGCATAGACATAAAAAAGACAAGCATTGACACGAAAGCGGCTTATCAAAGAGAACCCTTCTTTCTTTATCCCATTAACAAATGTACTTGTAGAGAAGTAGGCATCTGCAACTATGAGGGTTGAGAGTTTGAGAAGTTCCTTGCGATAACGCTTAATGACGCTGATATAGAAATCTACCATAGTCTTGTTTCTAAGACTCAGTTCTTTTTTACTTAGCGACTGGTGGGCTCTTAACATCATGCTGTCTTTGGCATCAATATCTACGAGACCAATACCCATGATTTCGAGACCATGTTTAACAGACTGTGCACATCCTGACCAAAAACGACCGATATGTGGAGTCTTCTTGCCAGCTTTGCTGATGTAGCTGGGATCTATGGCAATAGCCCATCTTCCCTGTTTACCGAAGAAGCGTTTGGCAAGTGATACATTAAGTTTGAGCCAATCAATGCACTTCGACTTTTTCAAGCCGAATGCGTTGCGATAGGTTTGCTCAACATGCGAGCCATACCTCCCCATTTGGGTGAAATTTATCTTTCTTGGTATTACCATGAACAAAATTATCACCTCGATGAGTATTTTCTTAAAACTTTTTGTTAACTTTGCAGCCGAATCTTCAACTGCATCTTTAAAGACATCCATATATTGGTCAAGTCCTGTATTCATATAATTTTGCGTTTGTCGTGATTTGCAAAGTTACTGAAAATCAGCGACTTGACCATTTTTTATAGTTAAGTTTTCATAAGCATTTCTTAATATAAGTTATTGATTTACAGACGATTAAATATTAATTTAACGCAGTATTGTAACAAGAAACAAAAAGACAATATAAAAAGGCAGGTAGGTAACACATCTAACCTATCTGCCTTTATGACATCATGCCTTAATCATCGGCACTAGAATTGAACCCAAGCATATTCATATTCAAAAACTTCTGCTTATCATTTTGAAGACCTTGCTAATGCTCATAATGACAGCATTACCACCTGCAGAGTAATAGCTGCTATCACAATCCCAATTTGTACCACACATATAATTAGTTATCAGCTTAATGAGTTACACAATAGGCTGCGGCCTCAGATTCTATCTCAGCCATACTTTTGCATCGGTTCTGCATCATCCAGTCTTCCAACTCACACTTTTTGAAGTAGAGTCGGTTCTCATTTGGCTTATAGCAGGGGATGATGCGTTTCCTGACGTTCATCCTGACTCCTTCCACGCTCATGCCAAGGATGAATGCAGCTTCCTTGATGTTGAGCATTGATTTGGCGGCAATCATCGAATACTGCTCAATGCGGTCTAGCTGCTCCTTTATTTCTGAGTTTGTCATATCTACCTCCTTTAGATTAATAAAACACGACCTTGTTAGTCTTAACTCACCCGAACACATTCAAGACTTTCTGGCTAAAGACTTCGGACTGCTTGCTCTGACTTCTATATGCTAGAACGTTATAGATTGTTTCTCTTTTGCAACCATACAGCTCAGCAAGTTTTTTCAGTCTTTCAAGCGAAACTTTGATAATTTTTATCTTTTTTGCTTGCATATCTTAATTTTTTGTAGTACTTTTGTTTTTAAATATATAGCAACTTGTTGTTTACGACTGCAAAGATACTCTTTTTAGGTTTATTTACCAAACATTTTCTCTAGAAAGATTAACCTATTAAGTTTAATTAGTTAAGCAACCAAGATGCAAATGATTCTTCTAATATGGTTGCAGAGACTCCTCATCGTGAAGAACCTAAGATAGAAGAGTCTCATCAGGATGATTCCGTCTGGAAGGCTAAATACGAAGAGTTAGAGAAACGCTACGACCAGCTATTGTCTATCTTGGAGACAAGCAAATGTAGGATAATTAAAATGTGGTAGAATGTGGCAAGTGTTTATATTGATAATATGCTTTGGCGTATATCTATTGGCTGGTGCTGTAATAGCTTATTGTTTTTGGTATTTATTGCTTTTGGTTTTCAAACCTCTTAAATTAGAAAGGTTGTTTGGAATGGAGCTGCCATTACCGATTGTTTTATCGCTTTTAGGTATAGGAATTATGGTATGGGTACAACATCAACAATTTCTTGTCTGAATCTAGTAGTAAAAAGGTGACAACAGAGAGAAAAGAGAATGTACAATTAACAAAGACACTTCTTATTCTGTATATATATGTACTGGAGAAACTTCTACCAAGTATCATAGCGACCCTGATTGCCGTGGTCTCTCTCGCTGCTCAGGAGAAATAGAAGACGTAAGCGAGGAGGAAGCTGAGGATATGGGAAGAACTCCTTGCAAGATATGTTATTAACTGACCCCACTTAAAAAAGGGGCATATTTTGAATCCAGTCTGACCAGTGTGGTCATTCTGAGTGAAACATAGCAATCGGCTCCGCTGGTGAATATCTTTCGAAAAATCGCATTGAAAGAGCCGAAAGCTTCTCTTATAGGCCCGAAAAGGGCAAATATCGATCTTTGAAATGTTGAAATCTGGAATATTACCATCCTTCGGAGGTTCATCCACATACATCTGCTATATGCATGCATACGATGTTTGAGCAAGCCCCTATATCGGGTCTTGCCATTACGTGTATGAAAACTGTATTGGAACATGGCAGCTTCTACGTTATTCCGTTTATGCTGTTCCTCCAAAGGAAGGCTTTCTATCTGCTTCCTTAGCTGATAGGCTTTAATGTCTTTGTCTTCAAAGTAACGCCAACCGGTTTTGTTGTTCCATGGGATTCTCCATCGCATTCTGGAGCCTTGCTTTGTGACGGCTTTGACTGCCTCGTAGGTGTTGCCAGTAGCAATCTCCCTGATGGTAAGACCATCCTCGTCATGCGGTATCAGTTCCCATCTGCATCCACCTTGTATCTTGCCAGTCTTGAGCTGCATGGCATTGTGGTTCTTTGCAAACTCTCGATTGTCCGGACTTTGATAGGCACCATCTGCATACAGGTCTTCAATCGTAGAATTCGTGACACGTTCACTGTTTTCCACGGCCTCCTGAAGAAAATGGCAGTCTGCAAATACTGCTGTCTCAACCTGAACGGAAGTGATAATGCTAGGCTTGCCTTCCTCAACAGTCTCTGTGATGTTGGTCACATAGCCTTGCACCTTCTGTTCGTTCTTGGCACGATAGGTTGCATCAGGATCGTTAGGATTCTGAAGACTGTCAGCCTTTAACTCCTTCTTGTCTCGAAGAACAACCTTTCCGTCCTTTACGGCATACTGTTCATCAAACAGACGTTGAAGAAGATCATGTGCAGGGGAAGTGGCAGGAAAAGTTGCCAGCATCTCCATGATGAAATTGCCAATTCTGGCAAGATTGCCCTGAAGCGTATCGGAATCAGAGCGGTAAACTGTCTTGGAGGAATCCTCTTTCAAGTATTCCTTTGCCAGTTCTTCCTTCTCTGGGGTGAGATCGGAAAGCGTGCATGTCTTGAGAAACTTGACCAAAGTTGTATGTATCAGTTCATAACGAGACTGGCGAGCGATATTGCTGCCGATAAGCTTACTGTCCATGCGGACGCACTTTCCTGATATCTTGAGAAGGCGTACCTGATTGCCGGTAAACTGTTCGAAACTGTGCCGCATAAGACCCGTTATTTAATAAAAATAGGGACTGGTCATGCAGATGGGTATTCCCTGTATCTGGGGCGTAAGTACAGTGAATCTTAAATGCTGGAAAAGCAAGAGCACATCTCTTTCATTGTAGATGAATACGGCTACCTCCGTGGCGTAGTTTCCATGGAGGATGTGATAGAAACTATGACTGGTGTGGAAAATCGTGGATGAAGATGATGTGGCTGTAGATATGCAGGCTTTAACTAAGGAAAAGTTACGCATGATGATGTAGAAGAAAAAAGAAAAGAAATAAAACGAAATAGAAAAAAAGAAGAAAATATAAAAATAAGGTTGCCAGTGCTCTTCTTGAGGGGTTGGCAACCTTATTTGGTAAATTGAAGTTTATGGGTTAACTTAAGTTTCCGCATCCGTTTAATTACTACAATGTAGCGGATGTGAGATATTCTGCGCACATTTCTGCACATCTCTCACCATCTACACCAGCAGAAACGATGCCGCCTGCATAACCGGCGCCTTCGCCACAAGGGAACAAGCCCTGGATGCGTACGTGCTGCAGAGTGTCGCGGTCGCGGACTATTCTCACAGGCGATGAAGTTCGGGTCTCCATGGCTATCAATGTGGCCTCGTTCGTGAGGAAACCATGCGCATTCTTGCCGAAGGTCTTGAAACCTTCCTGCAATCGCTTGGATACGAAACCTGGCATCCAGAAATGCAGCGGACTGCTAATCAAGCCCGGCGCATAACTGCTCTTGGGCAAGTCGTAACTCAGGCGGTTGTTCACAAAGTCGGCCATGCGCTGTGCCGGTGCAGTCTGCTTCATGTTGCCCTGCTGCCAGCATTGCTTCTCCACAATCTGCTGGAAATACATCATCGCCAATGGGTCTTTCTCCAAATCCTCTGCGGTGAGATGAGAAGCCCCTGCCGAATCAGAACCCGGAATACCATGGTCAATGACGAATTGGGCTACATCCTCAGGATGCGTCTCTACCACCATTCCCGAATTACTCCAGGCAGTGCCACGATTGCTCGGACTCATTCCGTTTACCACCAGCTGCTCAGGTCCCGTTGCCGCTGGAATCACGAAACCGCCAGGACACATGCAGAAACTATACACGCCACGTCCATCTACCTGGGTAACAAAGCTATACTCGGCTGCAGGAAGATATTTGCCCCTGCCGTTCTTGTTATGATACTGTATCTGGTCGATGAGCTGGGATGGATGCTCCAGTCGCACGCCCACGGCGATTCCCTTGGACTCTATCTCGATTTTACTAGATGCCAGATATCGATAGACATCACGGGCACTATGACCGGTGGCAAGGATGACAGGACCCCGATAGGTTTCCTCGGCACCCGTTGCCAGGTTGATGGTCTCCACGCCAATCACCCGGTCACCTTCCAGGATCATCTTGGTCATCTTGGTCTGGAAATGCACTTCGCCGCCACAATTGATGATGGTGTTGCGCATGTTCTCGATGACGCGGGGCAACTTGTCGGTTCCAATATGTGGGTGCGCATCCGCAAGGATATTCGTGTTGGCGCCGTGCTGGCAGAACACGTTCAAAATCTTGTCTACGCTGCCACGCTTCTTGCTGCGGGTGTAGAGCTTGCCGTCGCTGTAGGCACCAGCTCCACCCTCGCCGAAGCAATAGTTACTCTCGCCATCCACCTTCTGGGTTTTAGTGATGTTGGAAAGGTCTTTTTTGCGTTCACGCACGTCCTTTCCACGTTCCAGGACGATAGGGCGATAGCCCAGTTCGATGAGTCGCAGGGAGGCAAAGAGTCCGCCAGGTCCCTCTCCCACCACGATGACTCTCGGCTTGGAGCTCACATCCGGGTATTCCGTATGCACATACTGATCGTCCTGTGGATATTCGTTGATGTAGGCACGCACCTTCAGATTGACGAAGATGGTGCGCTGGCGGGCGTCGATGCTGCGCTTCAGTACGCGCACCTGGTTCAGTGTTCTTACATCCAGCCCCTTCTCCTTGGCGAGATAGCACTTGATGCCTTCCTCGCTGGCTGCCTGTTCTGGCAGAATTCTTATCTGATACTCTTGAATCATTTACTTTGAAATTGAAATTTGAACTTTAAAATTTACGATTATCTTTATGAAAGTGCCGAGCGGCAAGTTTATGCTTCCATTGTTGCCAGCACTTCGCACGTATCCAGATGATACATGGTGAATTTTCCATTCTCCAAAGTAGCGAATGTTGGTACATTTCCGCCCTTCGGGAAGGTGATGCTGCCCGTGTTCACGATGCCTAGCCCCTTCTCGTTATGCGATAGTTCCCAGAGATGGGAATGACCGTAGATGATGCAGTCGTATGGACCTTTTGGCATGTTCTCCTTATTGTATACGTGGCCATGGGTCAAGAGATAGCGCTTGCCGTTGTCTACCAGCAGGGCGTAAGTCTCCATAATAGGGAAATCGAGCAGCATCTGGTCTACCTCCGCATCGCAGTTGCCACGAACGGCCACAATCTTATCAGCAAGGGCATTCAGCCGCTCCACGATGCCCTTAGGGTCGATGCCCTCGGGAATGCGGTTGCGGGGACCATAGTTGATGATGTCGCCCATGATGCACATCATGTCGCACTTCTCCTGCTCGAAGAAATCGAGCACTTTCTCCAGGGCTGGCAAGCAGCCATGGATATCTGAAAACAGTAAATACTTCATTCTTTGTACTTTTATCTATATTTGTTCTATCTATTTTTATTTTAAAAACCATCCGCAAAATTACAGCTTTTCTCCGAAACCTCCAAACTTTTTCGGAATATTTTTCTGCATCCCTTATAATATAATAATGTATAGAAGACGATAATGTCTGTAAATCTTCGAAAAACAAGGATTTTTATCTACAATCTGCAACTTTTTCATTGATTTCTTTGGCAGTTTGATAGAAAATTCGTACTTTTGCCCTCAAGTTTTGCTACGGCCCCGGTCGTTTCGGGGGTGGCATTACATTACCAACGCAAAATTCAATAACGTATGAAAGTATTAAAATTCGGCGGAACATCTGTTGGTTCCGTAAAAAGCATCCTCAGCTTGAAACGTATCGTTGAGAATGAGGCAAAGAAACAGAGTGTAGTGGTTGTCGTGAGCGCGCTTGGCGGTATCACGGACAAACTCTTGCAAACCTCTCAGCTTGCCCTCAAGGGTGATGAACAGTGGAGAGTCGAATTCGACGCCATGGTTGATCGCCACCACAAGATGATAGATACGATCATCACCGACACAACAGACAGAGAAAATCTTTTTAAAGCAGTTGATGCCCTCTTCGAGCAGTTGAAGAGCATCTACTTCGGTGTGTATCTTATCCACGACCTCAGCGAGAAGACTCAGGATGCCATCGTGAGTTATGGAGAACGACTCAGTTCGAAGATTGTTGCCACCCTGATCCGTGGCGCCAAATGGTTTGATTCTCGCAAGTTTATCAAGACCGAGCGCATCAATGGCAAGGGCAAGCACACGCTTGACAGTGAGCTGACCTGCAAGCTGGTAAAGGAAACTTTTGCCGAGCTGCCTCGCATTTCTCTCGTACCGGGTTTCATTAGCCGCGACAAAAACACGGAGCGTACCACCAATCTGGGTCGTGGTGGTAGCGACTACACCGCTGCCATCATTGCTGCTGCCTTGGATGCCGAGGTGCTCGAAATCTGGACGGATGTGGATGGCTTCATGACTGCCGATCCACGTGTCATCAAATCTGCTTATACCATCAACGAACTGAGTTATGTTGAGGCGATGGAGCTTTGCAACTTTGGTGCAAAGGTCATCTACCCTCCTACCATCTACCCAGTTTGCGTCAAGAATATTCCTATCAGAGTGAAGAATACCTTCAATCCTGATGCTCCTGGTACCATCATCAAGAACAAGATTGATGCCGACCAGAAGCCTATCAAGGGTATTTCTTCCATCAACGGAACCGCCCTTATCACCGTCACCGGTCTTTCCATGGTGGGTGTGATTGGTGTGAACCGCCGTATCTTCACTGCTCTCGCCAACGAGGGCATCTCTGTGTTCATGGTTTCTCAGGCTTCTTCCGAGAACTCCACCTCTATCGGTGTACGTGAGCAGGATGTGGAAGAGGCTGTGAGCGTATTGAACAATGAGTTCAAGAACGAGATTGCCGACGGTGCCATGTTCCCAATGCACGCAGAGTGCGGACTGGCTACCATCGCTATCGTGGGCGAAAACATGAAGCATGCTGCCGGTATTGCCGGTAAGCTTTTCGGTACGCTCGGACGTAGCGGTATTTCCGTGATTGCCTGCGCACAGGGTGCTTCTGAGACCAACATCTCTTTCGTAGTAAAGAGTGATTTCCTGAGAAAGTCGCTCAATGTGTTACACGATAGCTTCTTCCTCTCGGAGTACAAGGTGCTCAACCTCTTTATCTGCGGTGTGGGTACAGTGGGCGGCAAGCTCATCGAACAGATCAAGAATCAGTATGCCGACCTCATGGAGCGCAGCAAGCTGAAACTGAACGTGGTGGGTATTGCTTCTTCCAAGAATGCCATCTTTAACCGCGAGGGACTCAATCTGGAGATTTATCAGGAAGAGCTGAAGCAGTCGGCTCCTAGCAGTCCGGAGTTGCTCCGCGATACGATTCTCGCGATGAACATCTTCAACAGCGTATTCGTAGACTGTACGGCGAGCAAGGATGTAGCTTCCCTCTATCAGAGTCTGTTGGAGCACAACGTGAGTGTTATTGCAGCTAACAAGATTGCGGCTTCCAGCGAATATGAGAATTACGAGAAGCTGAAGAAGACTGCTATCCAGCGTGGCGTGGTATTCCGTTTCGAGACCAACGTAGGTGCTGGTCTTCCTATCATCGGAACCATCAACGACCTGCGCAACTCTGGTGATAAAATCCTTAAGATTGAAGCGGTTCTCTCGGGTACGCTCAACTTTATCTTTAACGCCATTTCCTGCGTGGTTCCATTCTCAGAGACCGTTAAACTGGCGAAGGAGAAGGGTTACAGTGAGCCAGACCCACGTATCGACCTCAGTGGTATGGACGTGATTCGCAAGCTCGTTATCCTCTCCCGTGAGGCAGGCTATCGCGTAGAACAGGAAGATGTAGAGAAGAATCTCTTCGTGCCGGATGAGTTCTTCAAGGGAAGCCTTGACGAGTTCTGGAAGAAACTTCCTAAGCTCGATGCTGACTTTGAGGCCAAGCGTAAGGCACTCGACCTGGAGCACAAACGCTGGCGTTTCGTTGCCACTCTCGATGGAGGCAAGACTTCTGTAGGTCTGCAGGCTGTGGGGCCGGAGCATCCATTCTATAACCTGGAGGGCAGCAACAACATCGTATTGCTCACCACCGAGCGCTACAAGGAGTACCCTATGATGATTCAGGGCTACGGAGCCGGAGCCAGCGTAACTGCTGCCGGTGTATTCGCCAACATCATGAGTATCGCCAACGTATAATTCAGTCGTATCAATCAATAAAGGATAACAATTATGAAGCATATTATCATTTTAGGCGACGGCATGGCCGACCACCCAGTGGAAAGACTGGGTGGCAAGACCTTGCTTCAGTACGCCAACAAACCCTATATGGATATGCTTGCCAAGAAGGGCAAGACAGGAAGACTCGTTACCGTGCCAGATGGTTTCCATCCGGGTTCTGAAGTAGCCAACAGCTCAATCATGGGCTACGACCAGAATGAGGTTTACGAGGGACGCGGACCGCTGGAGGCTGCCAGCATCGGCTACGAGATGAGTCCGAACGATTTCGCCCTGCGCTGCAACATCATCAATGTGAACGACGGCATCATCGTAACCCACAACGGCGGCAACCTGGAGACGGAAGACGCTGATATGCTCATCAAGTATCTGAACGAGAAGCTCGCCAGCCAATATCCGGGCATCGTGAAGTTTATCACGGGCATTCAGTATCGCCATCTGCTTATCATCAAGGGCGGTAACAAGTATGTGGATTGCGCACCTCCTCACGACCATCCGAACGAGGAATGGAAACCCCTGCTCGTGAAGCCGATGGAAGGCGTTGATGCTGCTCTGCTTGCCGGCAACAGTGACAAGACTCCTGCCGAAGATGTGGCTGAGAATGGCGGCACACTGAGCGACGAGTATCGCATGAGTGCACAGCAGACTGCCGACCTTCTGAACGAACTGATTCTGAAGAGTCAGGAGATTCTGGAGAACCATCCTTTCAACGTGGCACGCAAGGAGCGTGGCGAGCGCATGGCCAACATCATCTGGCCTTGGGGCGGCGGCTACCGTCCGCACATGCTCACTCTCTCGCAGATGTATCCGCAGATTAAGAAGGGTTCCGTGATTTCGGCAGTGGATCTGATTCGTGGCATCGGTCATTATGCAGGTCTCCGCAACATCATCGTTGAGGGGGCTACGGGTCTTGCCAACACCAACTACGAGGGCAAGGCGGCTGCGGCTATCCAGGCCTTGAAGGATGGCGATGATTTCGTGTATGTTCACGTAGAGGCGAGCGACGAGGCTGGACATGATGGCGACCTGGAGCTGAAGCTCAAGACCATCGAGAATCTTGACCAGCGCCTCATTAAGCCTATCTTCGACGAGGTAAGCACCTGGGATGAACCTGTCTGCATCGCCGTATTGCCTGACCATCCTACTCCTGTGGAGATTCGCACCCACGTAAAGGAGCCGGTGCCTTTCATCATCTATTATCCAGGCATTGAGCCGGATAGCGTAGAGAAATACGATGAGGAGAGTTGCGTGAGCGGAAGCTACGGCTTGCTGCAGTTGCAGGACTTCATGAACGCATTTATGGCAATAAAGTGAAGAACGTAGAGTGAAGAGTGAAGAATTCAAATGTATCAAGGCATGGGATTCTTCACTCAGAAAAAACTCTAATTCTTCATAAAGAGATATAAACAAAGAAAAAAATCGTGAATGGACAAAGAAATAAGAATCATGACATTTGAATTCTTCACTCTTCGTTCTTCACTCTTCACTTACAATTATGAAATATTATTCAACAAATAAGAAAGCACCAATCGCCGATTTGCACAAGGCGGTAGTTAAGGGTTTGGCAGAAGACCGAGGTCTCTATATGCCTGAAATCATCAAGAAGTTGCCACAGGACTTCTTCGATAACATCGAGAAGCTGAGCTTCCAGGAGATTGCCTACAAGGTAGCTGACGCCTTCTTCGGCGAGGATGTGGATGCTGATTCACTGAAGAAGATTGTTTATGACACCCTGGCTTTCGACTGCCCAGTGGTTGAGGTGGAGCCAAACATCTACTCGCTGGAGTTGTTCCATGGTCCTACCCTCGCCTTCAAGGATGTGGGTGCCCGTTTCATGGCTCGTCTGCTTCAGTACTTCGTACGCCAAGAAGGCAAGGAGGAAGTGAACGTGCTCGTAGCAACATCGGGTGATACGGGTTCTGCCGTAGCCAATGGTTTCCTCGGCGTGGAGGGAATCCATGTTTACGTGCTCTATCCAAAGGGCAAGGTGAGCAAGATTCAGGAGAGCCAGTTTACTACACTGGGTCAGAACATCACTGCCCTTGAGGTGGATGGCGTGTTCGACGACTGCCAGGCACTGGTGAAATCTGCGTTCATGGACGAGGAGCTGAACAAGCACATGAAGCTGACTTCTGCCAACTCTATCAACGTGGCCCGCTTCCTGCCTCAGGCATTCTACTATTTCAACGCCTACGCCCGCATGAAGGAGAAGGGTTTGGCCGACAAGTTGGTAATCTGTGTGCCTAGCGGTAACTTCGGTAACATCACAGCCGGACTCTTCGGTCATGAGATGGGCTTGCCTATCCACCGCTTCATCGCAGCCAACAACGCCAACGACATCTTCTATGAGTATCTACAAACTGGCAAGTACAATCCTCAGCCTAGCAAGCAGACCATTGCCAACGCCATGGATGTGGGTGATCCATCTAACTTCGCCCGTATCTACGACCTCTACAAGGGCGACCACGATGCCATTGCTGCCTACATCAGTGGTGCAACCTATAAGGATGATCAGATTGCAGACTCCATGAAGAAGTGCTACAATGAAACCAAGTATGTACTTGACCCTCATGGTGCTTGTGGCTATCAGGCATTGAAGGAACAGTTGAAGCCAGGCGAGGTAGGTGTATTCCTGGAGACTGCTCACCCAGCTAAGTTCAAGGAGAAGGTAGACAGCATTCTCGGTACAGACATTGAGATTCCAGCCCGCCTTGCTGAGTTCATGAAGGGCGAGAAGAAGAGCATCCAGATGACCAAGGACTTTGCTTCGTTCAAGAACTATCTGATGAATGAATAATATACAATTATGATGAAAATCGTAATTTTAGACGGATATGCAGCCAACCCAGGCGATTTGGATTACCATCGCCTGGAGCAGCTTGGCGAAGTAGTGGTTTATCCACGAACCTCTGACGAGGAAAAGGTGGAGCGTGCGAAGGATGCAGATATCATCTTATTGAATAAGGTACAGATGGATGCAGAGACCCTGGCGCAACTTCCAAAACTGAAGTACATCGGTATTCAGGCTACGGGCTTCAACGTGGTGGACATCGAGGCAGCGAAAAAGCAGGGCATCATTGTAACCAACATTCCGGCTTACAGCACGGATAGTGTGGCACAGATGACATTCGCACTGATTCTTGCCATTACCAACCGCGTAGAGCATTACACCCAGGAGAACCGTAATGAGCGCTGGGCTTACAACAAGGATTTCTGTTATTGGGACACTCCATTGTTGGAGCTTGCCGGCAAGACCTTCGGTATCATGGGACTAGGAAATATCGGAATGAAGGTGGCTAACATCGCCCGCCAGTTTGGTATGAACATCTGTGCCTGCACCAGCAAGCCATCCTGTTCTCTGCCAGAGTGGATCCAGAAGGTTAGCAAGGAGGGATTGCTTTCCACGAGCGATATTCTCTCGCTGCATTGTCCGCTTTCTGAAGATACCTATCATTTCATCAATGCCGAGAACATTGAGAAAATGAAGGATACGGCCATTCTGATTAATACGGGTCGTGGAGCCCTGGTAGATGAGACTGCCGTTGCTGCAGCCCTTCATTCCGGAAGTCTGGGCGCCTATGGTGCTGATGTGATGGAACAGGAGCCTCCTTCGAAGGAGAATCCGCTGTTTAATGAGCCTAATGCTTATCTTACTCCTCACATTGCCTGGGCAACCTACGAGGCACGCGAGCGACTGAACAAGCAGGTGGCTGCCAATGTTGAGGCTTTCATCCAAGGAAAGCCCATCAACGTGGTGAATGCATAAGACGGAATTTAAGAAACAATATGGTTGAAGTTAAGGTTCAGAATTCTGAACCTTAACTTTTTTTTCTTTCCCATTTCTACCCCATTTTTTGAGAATAATCCCTAAAGATTGACCTACTTTGTTTTTTTAACTAGAAAAACTTGGCGGTATCAAAGAAAAGCAGTATCTTTGCTGCATCTTAAACAATTAATTTAATCAACCAAATATTAACAATATTAATAATCTTAATTAACAGAAACATTTATGGTAAACAGATTCATTCTCAATGAAGTGTCTTATTTCGGTCCTGGTGCCCGTAAAGAACTCCCTACAGTAGTAGCTAGCCGTGGCTGGAAGAAAGCTCTGGTTGTAACAGATAAGGGCTTGATGAAGTTCGGTGTAGCCAAGATGGTGCTCGACGTTTTGGACGAGGCTAACATTGCTTACGAGGTTTTCGACGACGTGAAGCCAAACCCAACCGTTTCTAACGTTACAGCCGGTATTGAGGCATGCAAGAAGGCTGAGGCTGATTTCATCATCGCCATTGGTGGTGGTAGCTCTATGGATACAGCCAAGGGCATCGGCGTGGTGGTAACAAACCCAGAGTTCGCCGACATCGTTTCCCTGGAGGGCGTGGCTCCTACCAAGAACAAGTGCTTGCCTATCGTAGCGCTTCCTACCACAGCAGGTACTGCTGCCGAGACTACCATCAACTATGTAATCATCGACGAGACACGCCAGCAGAAGATGGTTTGCGTGGATCCTAACGATATTCCTGCCGTAGCTATCGTAGATGCTGAGCTGATGTACTCTCTGCCAAAGGGTCTCACTGCTGCTACCGGTATGGATGCGATGACTCACGCCATCGAGGGCTTGATTACCAAGGCAGCATGGGAGATGAGCGACATGTTCGAGCTTAAGGCTATCGAGATGATTCACAAGTATCTGCCTATCGCAGTGAACGATCCTAAGAACCCGGAAGGTCGCAACGGTATGGCTGTGGCTCAGTATATTGCCGGTATGGCTTTCTCTAATGTAGGTTTGGGCGTTGACCATGGTATGGCACACCCAATGAGTGCTTTGCACGATGTTCCTCACGGAGTGGCTTGCGCTATCCTGCTCCCTACCGTGATGCGTTTCAACATGGAGGTAAGCGTTCCTAAGTATGTTCAGATTGCCAAGGTAGTGGGTGTTTACAAGGACGGTATGACCGATCAGGAGGCAGCCGAGGCTGCTTGCAACGCTATCGAGGAGTTGTCTAAGCTGGTAGGTATTCCTCAGCACCTCAGCGAGTTGGGAATCACAGAGGCCGACATCCCTGCCCTTGCAGAACAGGCTATCACCGATGTTTGTACTCCAGGTAACCCACGCGAGGTGAGCAAGGAGGATATCATCGCATTGTATCATAAGATTTTGTAATAGCAGAACATATTCAAAAAAATCTTTCATAAAAAACTTCAATAAAAAAAGAGGCTGGTGCACATCGCATCAGCCTCTTCTTTTTTATTGAACTAGAATTGATTATTTGTAATTAATTCTAGTTGATTATTCTGTAACCAAAGTAAATTCTGCGCCAGAAGCGTAATCCTGACCATTTTGCTCATTCAAGGCACGCAGGCGAACGTAGCGGGCTTTCACTGGCTTACCGAACATCACCTTCTGAAGCTTGGCACTCTTCTCGAACTTACCCTTCAAGATTGGGTTGCCCCAATTCTTGTTGTCGTTGCTTACGTAAATCTCGTAATCCTTGATGCAGCCGTTCAGCGAACCATCCTGGCGAGGCAGATAAGTGAAGCCCTTGATAACCTTCTCCTTACCGGCGTCGAAGTCAACCCAGTGAGGGTACTTCGCCAGAGTGATGGAATACATCGTGTGCCAGAAGGTTGAAGGATCGCCATCTACCAAATAAGCTGCATCACCCTCATCAGGCTCCTGGCTCGAAGCAAAGGCAATCTGCAAACCGGCGCTCTGCTGGTTCTGCTTCATCTTCTGCATCATCTCCTTCGCCATCTCTCTGCCTGTGGCAGAAACCTTCACCAGGTTACCCAGCTCTGACTTCACGGCTGGACGGATGATGAAACCGAAGGTGGTTGGAGTGCTGCGTACCTGATCTGGAGTCAATGGACCACCCTGGCCGCAACTTGCACCACCAAGTCCGGTAACCTTCGCATCCAGGTGCAGATGGGTTCCGCTGCTCTTAGGCAACTGGTATGGATGAGCCGCCAAAGTCAACTCCTGCTGGCTCCAAGGAAGAGCCGAAGCCGACATGGTGCTGTCGGAGATGAATACTACGCCCTGCTGTTGGCTGTTGGTAACGGCGCACCAGCGAACCTCCTCGCGGTTGCCCTGTGCCTGAGGCTTAGGAAGCATGATGCCCTGCTCTGCCACCGGACTATGATACCAACCGATAAACTGGCTGGTCTTGCGGTCGTTATAGTTGTTCACTGGTCCACGGCCGTAGTAATCATACTGATTCAGTTCGCTTGGCAAAACCATAGAATATCCGATGCGAGGCAGAATCACCTTCGAGCGGTTGGCACCGATGGCACTCTGCATTTCGATGGAACCATCCTTGTAGATGGTGTAAATCTGACGCGAAGTGAACTTCAGGTCAGCATCAGTCAAGGCGTGCTTGTTTTTCTCGAAATTGTAGCAAGACTCTGGGTCGCGGTCGCGATTGCCATAGTTCACATCGCATCCTTCCTTGCCCTGGCTTTCCACGGTGAAGTCGAGCTTGTAGGTTCCATCCTTCTTGTTAGGAGTGCAAGTCCAGCTCTTCACCACGTGCTGCAGGTCATACAAGCCGTTTCGGAACCATGCATTGTGGTAGCCGATTCCAGCATCGTTATCTGTAGGTGCACGGTAAGCATCCAGCTGAGGGCCATTGCCATCCTTGATGATTACCTGGTTGCCGTACTTCAAGCTGTAGATGGCACCGGTGTTCAAATCGAAAGCCACCTGGAAGTTCTCGCCCGTAATATTGGCACGCTTCGCAGCCTTATCCAGCTGATACTTCATCGCCTTGCCACCCTTTGTAACGGCAGCGATAGACGGAGCGGCAACATCAGCACCCTTCACTCTCAACTGCTCTTCCATCTGAACATAGCCCTTGGAAGCCCAAGGCATGTCCTTGCCCAGCAGGAACTGGATGGTAACGAAGTACTCGCTCTTTGGGTCCAGACTCGCATAGTCGTAAGGCAAGGTGTAGATGCCCTTCTCACGTGGACCCACGATGTTCTTGGCTCCCTGCAGTGGCTGATTCTTCTTCACGCATACGCCGTCCTGATAGAGCGACCAGACGATCTGATAGTTTTTCAGCGGCTCGAAGTAATTCTTATTGAAGATTTCAATCTGTCCCTGCTTCATGTCGATGGCCTTGACGCCCACGTTCTGGTAAACCTTCTTCACCTCGTAGTACTGAGCCTTAGGGGTAAGGTCTGGGCGCATGATTCCGTTCATGCAGAACATGCCGTCGTTTGGCTTGTTGTCTTTTCCGAAGTCGCCGCCGTAGGCCCAGTAGGTCTTTCCTGTGGCTGGATCCTGCTTGTTCAGCGCCTGGTCAACCCAGTCCCAGATGGCTCCACCCATAAAGAAGTTGGTGCTTTCGATAGCGTCCCAGTAATCTATCAGGTTACCGCAGGCGTTGCCCATGGAATGCGCATACTCCGAGATGTGGAACGGATACTTCAGATTATACTTGCCCTGAACGGCTCCCTGCACCCAGGCGATGGACGGATATTGATTGGAACCCATATCCACGATGTCGTTGTTGCGTTCATACTGCACAGGGCGACTGGTATCGTAGGCCTTGATGGCATTGTAGCAATCAACGAAGTTCTTTCCAGGACCCGCCTCGTTACCCAAGCTCCAGATAACCACCGAAGGATGGTTGATTGTGGCGTGAACCATCTCCATGTTTCTGGCGATGTGGGCATTGCGGAACTCAGGAACGTGAGATAGACTCTGCTTGCCGTAGTAATATTGATGGCTCTCGATGTTTGCCTCGTCCTCCAGGTAAATGCCGTACTTGTCGCACAGATAGTACCAGTAAGGCGCATCAGGATAGTGGCAGTTGCGCACGTGGTTGATGTTGCCGCGCTTCATCAGGAACACCTCGTGCTCCATTTGTTCACGGCTTACGGTGTGTCCTGTCTGAACATTGTTCTCGTGGCGGTTTACACCCTTCAGCTTGATAGGCTGTCCGTTCAGATAGTAGTATCTTCCTGCAAGTCCGAACTCGTCCTTATCGGCAGGCGTATCCTTGATTTCCACCTTTCTGAAACCTACGTAGGTAGAGAATGTCTGAACGGTTCTGCCCTTGGCATCCTTCAGTTCGCCCACCAATGTATAGCGGTGAGGAGCCTCAGCACTCCAGAGGTTCACATTGTTAGCTGCATCGAGTGTAGCTTCGATGTTGATTTCTCCCTTCGCATTCAACTTGCCTTCCAGCTTAGCCGATGCGGTAACGCCGTTGAGCAGGGTGTTCTCGTCGGAATAAAGACGGTTGGCGTAGAGCGAATACTGGATAGTATAGCCCTTGATGGCCTTTTGGGAGAGGTTCTCAAGCTGGGCTGTAATATGCAGTTTGGCGTTGGTATAGGTGTCATCAAGGTCTGGAATCGCCTTGATGTCGCTGATCTGCACCTGAGGCTTGGCGGTAAGTGCCACGGTACGGAAGATGCCCGGCAGGCGGAACATGTCCTGACTTTCGAGGAAGGATCCGTCGGAATGGCGGTAAACTTCTACGGCCACGGTGTTTTCTTCACCCTCCTTATTTAAATAAGGTGTAATGTTGAATTCTGCCAGATTTCGTGAGTTCTTTGAAAAGCCCACGTACTTGCCGTTGATATAGAGATAGAAGAAGGAATCCACGCCGTCGAAGTTGAGATAGATTTCCTGTCCCTTCCAGTCGGCAGGCACGGTGAAGTTTCTGCGATAGGAACCCACTTCGTTGCGGTTGCGGTAGGTCATCCAGTCTTTAGGCGGTGTACGCATCACTCCACCCTTCCAGTCGTTCATCGGCTGCCAGGAGTGTTGGAAGATGACGCGCTGGTTGGAATAGAGCGGATCTCCATACTTGTTCTTTCCGTTTCTCTGCAGCCCAGCCATGTTCCAGCTTACCGGCACCTTGATGTCATCCCATTTCGACACGTCATAGTCGGTGCGAAAGAAATCCTTTGGTCTTTCATCCGGATTCGGAGCCCAGTGGAATTTCCACATGCCATCGAGTGATTTCCAGTAGGAACTGTTTTCCGGCAAAACCTTTCTTGCCTCCTCGATGTTTCTGAACGAGAAGAACCAGGCATGCGGTTGCAGCTTGTTAACAGCCACGGAATCAGGACTTTGCCATTCCCATCCCGTAGGCGCAGCTTGCTGCTGGTAGAAATATCCTCCCAGCTTGCCGTCGGCCCAGGCGGCTGGAGTACAGAGCATTCCAGCCAAAAGTAATAAATATGTTCTCTTCATTTAGTTATGTTGTTTATTATAAGTTTGCTTCTTGGAAGCCAAATACTTCCAAGAAGCAAACATTTCTTCATGATTCTTATTTTCTGATGATTATCTTTATTTCATAATCATCCCTATTTCTTGGCAACCATCGCCTTCTTGGCAGCAGCCACAGCCTTGTTGTACTTGGCTGTAGCACTCTTCACGGCCTTGGCGTTGTTTGTCTTCTTGGCAGCGGCCACAGCATCATAGAGCTTCCACAGATTATACTTGGCGGTAGCCTCCTTCTGAGCCTTGGTGTAGGCAGCTGCGGCAGCTTCGGTAGCAGCCTCGTCTGCTGGAGAAGCATACTGATGTTTGTAACCCTGCTCCTTGTTCCAGAAACCGCGGGTGAAATCAGGGAAGGTTACGGATGCGCAGTTGTTATCCATAGAGATGGCACCCAACTCTGCCAGAGCACACCACTCTGCCAAGTCGTAAACGTCCATATCCAATGGCAAACCATTCTGCAGGCAGTAAACCAATCGGGAATCCATGATAAAGTCCATTCCTCCGTGACCCATCTGACGGCCCAGTTCACCATACTTCTTCAAAATTGGGTGATAGTATTTCTTCACCAGCGCAGCCTTCTGCTGGGCGTTCATGAAGCCGTGAGCATTGAGATTATCCATCTGAGGTGCTCCTGTTCCCTTCAGTGCATCGCCTGAAAGGGCGAACTCCTCGGTAGGATACTTGGTAGCGTAACCCTTGGTACCGGTCAACTTAAACAGTCGGTTGTATGGCTGCGGAGTCATCACGTTGTGCTGAATCTCTACCACCTTTCCCTTAGCTGTACGCATCAAGGTAGTGGTATGGTCGCCATTGCGGTACTTCTTGCACTCCTTGCCGCTCTTCTTGGAAACCCAATCCTTACCTACAAAAGATTCTGTATCCATAGCAACCAATGTAGTGAAGCGGTCGCCACGGTGGATGTTCAGACACTGAGCCACAGGACCCAAGCCGTGAGTAGGATAAACGTCACCACGGTTCTCCATGTTGTACTTCATACGCCAGTGCAGATTGTCCTTGTCATTATCATTAGGGTCTTTCCAGTAAGCATCCCAGAAGTCTTCCAGGCAGTGGATGTAGGCACCCTCCGCACGGATGATGTTGCCGAACACGCCGTCCTGAGCCATAGCCAGGGCGTTCATCTCGTAATAGTCGTAGCAGCAGTTCTCCAGGATGAAGCAATGCTTGCGGGTCTTCTCACTCATGTTGATCAGACTCCAGCACTGGTCGAGATTCATGGCGCTAGGTACCTCGATGGCAGTATGCTTGCCGTTTTCCATGGCACACTGAGCCACTGGGAAATGGTGGTTCCAGTCGGCAGCGATGTAAACCAGGTCGATGTCTGGGCGCTTGCACAGTTCCTCGTAACCCTTTTCTCCGCTGTAGATGGCAGCCGGTTTCAAGCCCTGCTTGCGGAGGAATTCCTGCGATTTCTCAGCGCGCTCCTCCTCGTAGTCGCAAAGAGCCACGATTTCAACACCAGGAATGTGGCAGAATCTCATCACCGCCCATGGTCCACGCATACCAAGACCCACGAATCCCACGCGCACGGTCTGCAACTTTGGAGCCCTGAGTCCCAATACGTTCTGCTGTCCAGCAGGACGTTCTGGAGTTTCCACTACGATAGTACCTTTGTCCCAATGCCACTTGGTATTAGGCGACAACGACTGTGCGCCTGCTGTAAGAGAGAATGCAGCCAAAGACGCAATCAAAAAGCTTTTGATTTTCATTTTTTTCATCTAGCAACACTGTTAGTTAGAATATATTTAGGAGTCCCGGTGGTCTCTGAAGGTCCGGGATTATGTAGCATCATTGGCATCATCTGTTTTAGTGTTGCATTAGAAAACAGACAAACCTCTGAAAACCACTGCAAATATACGAATAATATTTGAGATTTCGCATATCTTTTAGTATTTTTTTTATGAAGATGTGGGAAAAGGATAAAATATCTTAGAATCATTTTCGCAGGATGTTGTTTTTTTGATTAGTACGGATAGCAATGACGATGGATGATACAGGAACAAAAAAGTGAATTAGTCTTATTGGCTAACCCACTTTTTCTATAAATGTTTATAATACTACTTTCAATCTCTTTCCATCAGCAACCACGATATAGATGCCGGATGATGGAGCCGTAATGGTTCCGTTCAGGCTATTACCCACTAACTTGCCATCGGCAGAGAACAGCTGCAATTGCTTCACACCAGCGGCTGTAATGGTCTTGCCGGCAATGCGGAGATGAGAAGCAAGCTGGACTGCAGGAGCAGAAATGCCATTGGATACCTCTACCTGACCATACTCGATGACATAGGACTCCACCTCGTTGCTTCTAAAGGTCATCTGAGTAACTCTTCCTTCCTCATCATAGTCAAAGAGACGCGCAGGACCATCAGGACCCTCATAAACAACCAGGCGATTCTTGCTGTCAATATAATAGGTATATGGTTTACCTCTGTAGAAAGCCTCTACTATCTTATAACCATCTTCTTGGCGCTCAGAATAGGAGAAGTCACGGAAAGAAGAATTAGCAGTATCCCAACTGTTCGTCTCCTCATTCCATCCGTAAGAGATTTCAGAAACGCCCTCGCATGCAGGAACCAGGAAGAAGTCGTTGAAGAGACTCTGCGGAATGATGGCAGGCAGCGGATTGCTAGGCAGCGTGCATGATACAGCCCCGAAAGAATAAGCTGCATATTCTGTCTTTTGGCTAGGTTTCCACTCCCCATCTTCCTTGTTGTAAATTTCTGTCCATTTCTTTGTACCGTCAGCATTCTTATCTTCCAGGATAGTTTGGTATTCCTCGATAGCCTCGCCGTTCCATCTACGAAGAATGGTAACACTCACACCATCAGCATTTGTTGATGAAACAGGCGGAATGTTCATGTGTGAAATTTTCCAGTCGTTGGCATCCTCATCCCAATTATAGTAAGTTTCAATGCCGTCAATCTGTACCACGGTGCGCTCCTTTTCCTCAATCTCGCCATCCTCGTCATAATCCGTATAGATGATTTCCGTGGAGCCATCAGCCAGGAGTTTAGCCGATTCTATTTCTTCCAGATACATCACGCCATTGCCGTTTGCCTCATAATAAGTAGCCACGTATCCGTTATCTGTATATTTTATCTCACTTGTTTCGCTAAGCTTACCATCTTCATAGATTTCCGACCATACACCATATCCCAATTCGTTGGTCTTGACGGTAGTATGGTTTTCAGAACCGGCACCCAGTGTAATTGTAGCATTCTTCAGCGCCACCCATTTACCATTCTCATACTCTTCCATGACGCTAGGAGAACGCCATTTCTGAACATCCTCCCCCGATCTGATGCGTCTGGTTTCCTTGCCATGGGCATCATAGAATGTAAGGAGAACTTCATCTGAATTATCAGGATATTTTAATACCGTATAACTGTTGTCAGCAGCGATATAGTATTCCGAGTTATCGCTGATGAAATCACCATTTTCCACCTTTTCATAGGTAGTGTTAACATCTTTTAACTCACCATCATCGTAATAAAAATGGGTATGCTTTACGAGATTGAGGGTTGGATGATTCACCCAGTCGTAAGCATCTTTTCTCTGAATCTGATATTGCAGTGTTGACTCGTCGTAGCTGTAAACAGTTTTTTCTCTATGCTTCCCGTCGTTTACAGCAAAGCTGGAGTCGAAGTTTTGGGTCTGTGCAATTCTTTCATTGAATTCCCAGTTCACGCCATCAGATGATCGATAGTATGTTAGCGTAACATAGCCTTCAGCAGGCTGGTTAACCAAAGCCTCGCATTTATCGTAATCGCACCAATTTGGCTCATCGCTGCTACTGTTGCCGTAATAATATTTTCGCACTTTGGTATAGTTGTTCCCATCCAGCACCACGGTCTCCTGACGGTACTCATCACTCTTGCATTCTATGAAAGCCTTGGCAGCTTCATACCATACATATTCAGTGCCATGAGCCATATATCTGTTGCCCACCTTTTCATAGGTAAGATCCTTAACCACATAGGCCTGCATGCTTTCATCCAGGGTTTCGGTCTCCTTGTCATAGCTATATTCATGATCACTCACAGGATACCATTCCTGCGTATCATAGTCGAATCCTGTTGCATGGATGCTGAGGAGGCGTCCCTTTGCATCAAAGCTGCGCTCGGTTTTGAACTTAGCAATCTCCTCTTTCTGGGCATTCATCTTGGTGTGCTGAAGAGTAACCCACTTATGCTGGGCATTGTAGGTATAATCAAAAGTTTCAACGCTCTCATCAGAATAGCTGATTTGACTGATATTGCCCTGCAGGTCATAACTTATCTTTCCTTCCGGACCAGCTTCGGCGCCATCAGAATGGAGGAAAGCAACCGGCAGGATTTTCTTGACGGTTTGACCTTCTATTTCAGCAGCATCCACGGTACGCATCTGGTCGGTGCGCACTAATTCAGGAAGTGTTTTGCTGCTTGTCATAGCCTTTTCGGGTACAGCCTTGGCTTTCGGCTTCATGAGTCCTTGTGCCTGGACAGAGATTAATCCCATCACAGCAAACAGACAAACTGAGTAAATCTTCTTTTTCATAAGCAGTTGGCTTAAAAGTTATTGATCTTGTTTATTCACTCAACAGATATTAATTTCTTTTTTACCTGTCTCGCCTGCAAAGATAAGCTTTTATTTTGAATCAGCAAAGAAAAAGATAGAAAAATTTCCAATAAGATGAACTTTTGTTTTTGATGAAGATTTCTATTGTACCATTTATGATGACCCGGTTCCATATCCTTAAACTGGTTGAAGAATGATGCTGAAGAGGAAATAAGAGAGAAACTAAAGAGAAAACAAAAAAAAGGTCACAATACCCTAAAAAGAGTATAGTGACCTTATTGTATTTATGCGAATCTTCAATAAGATTCATCCTGGGGGGATAACCCCTAGAAATTAATCCTTGAAGAAGTCCTTAACAGCCTCGTTTGGTACCATCTTCTCATCGAAAACATAAGCACCAGTCTTAGGGCTCTTAACCATCTTGATAACCTTTGTATATGCGCGACCATCCATGTTACCTTCGTGGAGGGTAGCGACCGCTTTCTTTGCCATAGTCTATTTAAATTGATAAATTTGTTTATAAACTTGTAAGCTAGCTTACTTAATCTCCTTGTGAAGAGTCATCTTCTTAAGGATTGGGTTGTACTTCATCAACTCAAGACGCTCAGGAGTGTTCTTACGATTCTTTGTAGTCACGTAACGGCTTGTACCTGGCATACCACTGTTCTTATGCTCAGTGCACTCGAGGATAACTTGTACTCTATTACCTTTTGCTTTCTTTGCCATGATATTTATTCTCCTATTACTTTAATGTCCTTCCAATCTACATAGCCCTTCTTTACTGCCTGATTCAAGGCAGCATCGAGACCTACTTTATTAATAAGACGAAGACCAGCAGCACTGATCTTGAGGCTGATCCAGCAACCCTCTTCTACATAGTAGAATTTCTTGCTGAAGAGGTTAACGTCAAAGCTTCTCTTTGTACGGTGCTTTGAGTGAGACACATTGCAACCTAACTGTGCCTTCTTACCTGTAATTTGACAAATCTTAGACATTTCTATCTTTAATTTTGTAATTCGTTAATTGATACCTATTCCAAACAGAGTGCAAAATTACAAATATTTTTTGAATACGCAAAACTTTGGGCGGAAGAAACGCTTCTTTTAAGATTTATTAAGAAGAAAAGGGCGTTTCTAAAGATATTTTTATCTAGAAACGCCCTTTTTGGGGATATTATCTTACTTGTGGGTAAGCTCTTCCTGATGCTCTTTCAGGAAGTCGAGCATGCCTTTAAGTGCTGTATTTGTGGCGATTGCAAGATTGATGTCGCGACCGAAATCTTCGGTGAGTTTTACCACACGAACATCGTCCTTGTTGCCGAAGCCTACGAAGATGGTGCCCACTGGTATGGCTGGTGTGCCGCCGGTAGGACCCGATACGCCTGTTGCAGAGATGGCGAAATCAACATTCAATGCCTTGATGGCGCCCAGCACCATCTCTCTTGCCACTTCCTCGCAGTAGGCTGTCTTCTCCTCCAATACCTCGTGGCTTACGCCCAGAAGGTTCTCCTTCACCTCGTTGGTGTAGCTTACCACACCGCCCTTGAAGTAATTGCTGGCACCTGGCACGGAGATGAGTGCCTCGGCGATACGTCCGCCTGTGCAGCTCTCAGCTGTGCCTACTGTCTTGTCACTGTTATAGAGCATCTCCTGGATGCCCTTGCTCAATATTTTTGTTTCAAATTCCATTTCTTACTTACTTAAATGTTACTTTACTATATGCAGGAAGATCGATGGTTGCGAAATCACCATCACGATACTTGAAGGTTCCCACGCAGCCGATCATCGCCGCATTGTCGGTGGTGTAGCTGAACTTAGGGATGTAGATGGTCCAGCCGAATCGCTTGGCGTGGTCGCGGAAGGCATTGCGCAGACCATTGTTGGCACTCACGCCTCCAGCCACTGCCACGTGCTTGATGCCCGTCTGCTTCACTGCCATGCGCAGCTTCTTCATCAGGATATCCACGATGGTGAACTCGATGCTGGCAGCCAAATCGAACTTGTTCTTCTCAACGAAGTCAGGATCGGCAGCCACCCACTTGCGCAGGCTATAGAGGAAACTGGTCTTGAAACCAGAGAAGCTGTAGTTCAAGCCTGGGATGTGTGGCTCGGCAAAGCTGAAAGCCTTCGGATTACCCTGACGGGCATACTTATCCACGACAGGACCACCAGGGTAGCCCCACTCCAGCACCTTGGCACACTTGTCAATCGCCTCGCCAGCCGCATCGTCGATGGTCTGCCCCAGCACTTCCATATCATTATATGCGTTCACCTTCACAATCTGTGAGTTTCCACCGCTCACGAGGAGACAGATGAATGGGAACGGAGGTGCACTCTGGTCGTCATCGCTCTCCTTGATGAAATGCGCCATCACATGACCCTGCAGGTGGTTGACATCAATCATCGGAATATTGAGCGAACGGGCGAAACCCTTGGCAAAGCTCACGCCCACGAGCAGCGAACCCATCAGACCCGGACCACGGGTAAAGGCTACTGCCGAGAGGTCTTCCTTCTTGATGCCTGCACGGGCTATTGCCTGGTCAACCACCGGCACCACGTTCTGCTGGTGAGCGCGGGAAGCCAGCTCTGGTACCACGCCGCCGTAGGCACGATGCACTTCCTGAGAGGCGGTAACGTTGCTCAGCAATACTCCATTCTTGAGCACTGCGGCAGAGGTATCGTCGCAGCTGCTCTCTATACCTAATATATATATATCCTTCATTATATCAAAGTTTATAATTTATAATTTATAGTTTATAGCATAAACCACCTTATCCATGAGACTCAAGCAAGAATGCCCTATAAACTATCAACTATTAACTAACACTAGTGTGTCAAAATCTCCACACCTGTCTCGGTCATTACGAGGGTGTGTTCCCACTGTGCTGATGGTTTCTCATCGCCAGAGATTACCTCCCATCCGTATGGATCGTCAGCATCGATGAACACCTTGTAGGTTCCCATGTTGATCATTGGCTCAATGGTGAACACCATGCCCGGAACGAGCAGCATGCCGGTACCGCGATGACCATAGTGGAGCACCTCAGGTTCCTCATGGAACTGGCAACCTACACCGTGACCGCAAAGATCGCGAACCACACCATAGCCATACTTCTTGCAATGCTTCTCGATGGCGTGACCGATGTCACCCACAAAGCTGTAAGGCTTTGCAGCCTCCATACCAATCTCCAGGCACTCCTTGGCCACGCGAACCAGCTGCTCCTTCTCAGGAGTAGTCTTGCCGCCCACGATAAACATACGGCTGGCGTCGGCGTAGTAGCCATCTACGATGGTAGTCATATCTACGTTGATGATATCGCCCTCCTGGAGCACATCCTCCTTCTTAGGAATACCATGGCAAACCACCTCGTTGATAGAGGTGCATACGCTCTTAGGATAACCTTCGTAGTTGAGGCAGGCAGGAATGGCGTTATTATCCTTGCAATACTGCATGCAGAGGTCGTCAATTTCCTGGGTGTTCAAACCCGGACGGATGATCTCGGCAACGGCGTCGAGACAGCCCGTATTAACGACACCACTCTTGCGGATACCTTCTATCTGTTCTGGAGTCTTAATCAAGTCACGGGTAGGCACCAGCTTACCCTTATTTTCCCAATACATCACCTGCTTGTCGAGCTCTGTAAGAGGCTGACCAGGCAAGCAATGCCATCTTTTCTTCTTAACCATTATCTTATTATTTAATTATTGCGACTGCAAAAGTACATTATTTCTTGCAGAATGCAAAATAAAATGGCAATTATTTGCAGTTGGGCTGCAAATAATCACCATAAATCATTACTTGAAATCGTTACCTGAAATCAATATATCTGATTATTACTTCAGATAATCGTAGATTTTATCACACCAATCTTCTCCGTTCTTTGGGCAATAGGTGAAAAGACCTACTTCTGAAGCGGCACAGCAGTTGCGGGCACCATCATCAATGAAGAGGCACTCCTCCGGCAATGCCTTCTCTGCAGCTATTACATAACGGAAGAAATTCTCGTCGGGCTTCATGTATTTCACCTCATAGCTGCGGTACATCGCATCGAAGTAATCGCCGATGGGATGACCGTCGCCAGAGAACTCCTCGCTGTCGGTCCAGGCTGAAACGTATGGGTTGGTGTTGCTGAGCAGAACCACGCGATAGCCCTGCTTCTTCAGGTTCCTGATGGTCATCAGCTTGCGGGCAGGCACTTCCTTCATGTAGCCCAGCCAGCAATGCTGCAGTTCCTCGAAGCTCACCTCTCGACCTACCTTATCGCTCACCTTCTGGCGGTATTCCTCTTCAGAAAGCTTTCCTTCTTCCAGGTCGCCGTTCAATCCCGACTGCTTGTAGGGATCCATTTTATCGGCAAACTCCTTCATTCCTAACTCAACAAAGCGTTTGCCTGCCTCGTTCTCGTCGAGGGTGATTACGACGCCACCCATATCAAAAATTACGGTCTTGATCATATTATCCTTTTTACTAATACCTTTTTTATCCTATTTTAAAACAACTCTAATTTGTTCTTTCTGGCTTCCTCCAGCGAAGCAATCTTAGCCTGCCGCTCATGATATTCATTTCTCAGCCGCTCGTATCGCTCGTTGAGTTCTGCCACAAACTTAGGGCATTCAGCCTCGTTGAGGAAACGGGCACAGATACCAGCATTGAGCGAAGCATCCTTCACCCAGATAACCGGACCATCATACACCGGAGCAATCTTCAGTGCCACATGCAGTTCGCTCGTGGTTGCTCCACCCACCATGATAGGGATGCGAAGACCTGCCTTCTGCATCTCCTTGGCTGTATGAACCATCTCCTCGAGCGATGGGGTAATCAAGCCGCTCAGTCCTACGGCATCCACTTTCTCCTTTATCGCCTTCTTTACGATTTGCTCGGCAGGAACCATCACGCCCAGGTCGATGATATCGTAGTTGTTGCACGACATCACCACACAGACGATGTTCTTGCCGATGTCATGAACATCACCCTTCACGGTGGCCATCAGAATCTTTCCGGCAGTGGTGCTTCCACCCTGTTTCTCCGCCTCGATATGTGGCTGGAGGATGGAAACCGCTGCCTTCATCGTACGGGCGGTCTTCACCACCTGCGGCAGGAACATCTCTCCCCTTCCGAAGAGTTCGCCCACTAGGTTCATACCATCCATTAGCGGACCTTCGATGACGTTCACGGCATGCGGATATTTCTGCAATGCCTCGTCGATATCCGGTTGCAGAAACTCGGTGATTCCCTTCTGCAGGGCATATTTCAATCTTTCTTCTACAGGCTGTTTTCTCCACTCAGGCGCAGCTGGTTTCGGAGCCGGAGCACCACCCGCCTTGGCTGCAGCCTTAGCCGCATCCGCCTTTGCCTTGATTTCGGCAGCCAGTTCGATGAGGTCATCGGCAGCTCCCTTTCTGCGGTTGAGCACTACATCCTCTATGAGTTCCAACTGATCCTTAGGAATCTTGTTGTAATCCATTCTCGCCTTGGCATTCACGATACCGAAGTCCATACCCACCTTCTGGGCATGATGCAGGAAGACGCAGTGGATGGCCTCACGGATATAGGTGTTGCCGCGGAACGAGAACGAGAGGTTGCTGACACCTCCGCTGACATGCGCTCCCGGCAGATTCCTGTGAATCCATTCAGTGGCACGGATGAACTCCACGGCATAGTTGTCGTGTTCTTCCATACCTGTGGCAATGGCGAGCACGTTAGGGTCGAAGATGATGTCGAGGGGATTCATGCCCAGTTTATCCACCAGCAGGCGATAGGCACGCTCGGCTATCTCGATGCGGCGCTCGTAGGTGGTAGCCTGTCCCACCTCGTCGAAGCACATCACCACCACGGCTGCACCATATCGCATCACATCGCGTGCATGCGAGAGGAACACCTCTTCGCCCTCCTTCAGGGAGATGGAGTTCACGATGCACTTGCCCTGACAGCATTTCAGTCCGGCAAGGATGACTTCCCATTTCGAGGAGTCGATCATCACAGGCACCTTGGCTATCTCCGGCTCAGCCGCTATCATGTTGAGGAAGTTCACCATCTCGGCCTTGGCATCGAGCAGTCCGTCGTCCATGTTTACATCCACCACGGCAGCACCATCTGCCACCTGCTTGCGGGCAATGCCGATGGCTTCCTCGTAACCTTTTTCATTTATCAAGCGCAGAAACTTCCTGCTACCAGCCACGTTGCAGCGTTCGCCCACATTCACGAAGCGGCTGGCATCTACTGGCAGATGAACGGAATCATCCACCTGCAACAAGTCCAAGCCCGAGAGCCACATGTACTTAGGCTTCTCTACCACCTGATGAGGCTTCTTGCCCTCGGCACTTCGGGCGTAATGAGCGATGAACTCAGGACTGGTTCCACAGCAGCCGCCAATGATGTTGACAATGCCTTCGTCGATGAACTCGGCAATCTGTGGAGCCATCGATTCTGCGGTTTCATCATACTGCCCCATCTCGTTAGGCAGTCCGGCATTAGGATGCGCACTAATATAATAAGGTGCAACCTTTGCCAGATGCTCGATGAACGGTTTCATCTGAGGCGCTCCGAAGGCACAGTTCATGCCCACGGAGAAGATTGGATAAGGAGAGAGCGACGCCAGGAAGGCATCTACGGTCTGACCGCTGAGGGATCTTCCCGCCAGGTCGCTCACCGTAAGACTGATCATGATAGGCAGCTCCACCCCGTGCTTCTTCATCATGGTGATGGCAGCATCAATCATCGCCTTGCAGTTGAGCGTATCGAAGATGGTTTCGATGAGGATGACATCCGCTCCGCCTTCGATGAGACCATCCACCTGTTCGCAGACATCGGCGAAAAGTTCATCGTAGGTAATTTCCCGGGCGGCAGGATTGCTGACGTCCGGACTCATGGAGCAAGTCTTATTGGTAGGTCCCACATCTC
The DNA here is from genome assembly GCF_019249655.2 of Segatella copri. NCBI lineage: Bacteria > Pseudomonadati > Bacteroidota > Bacteroidia > Bacteroidales > Prevotellaceae > Segatella > Segatella copri. The sequence continues at coordinate 2,397,309 of NZ_CP137557.1, read as the reverse complement.
CAGCAACGAAGCGTGGCTTGTCGGGTGTTGAGAACTTGTCGCATTCGATGCGCGCCAATCGTGCACCCTCGAAAGCCATCTCGCGGGCGCAATCCTCCAGGTGATAATCTGCCTGCGAGATACGCTGGCACGAGAAGGTGTTCGCCGTGATGATGTCGGCACCCGCCTCCAGATAGCGTCTGTAAATATCCGAGATGACATCAGGGCGAGTGATGTTGAGCATATCGTTATTGCCCTTCATCATGCCCGGCACGTCGCGGAATCGCTCACCACGGAAGTCATCCTCCGTTAAATTGTATTTCTGAATCTCTGTACCCATGGCACCGTCGAGAATCAGAATCTTCTCCTTAGCAATCTCTCTTATATTCTTCATAGTCTAAAAGTGCTTGATAGCCCTATCCATCTCCCTTCTGTCTTCCTTCTCCTTCAGGGTCTGACGCTTGTCATACTCCTTCTTACCCTTGCAGAGGGCAATGTCCACCTTGGCACGTCCCTTGTCGTCGATGAAGACGAGTATAGGAACGATGGTGAAGCCCGGCTGCTTGCTGTCTTCTTCCAGACGGCGCAGTTCACGCTTGGTGAGCAGCAGCTTGCGGTCGCGGCGTGCTTCGTGGTTGCCGAAGGAACCGTAGAAATAAGGAGAGATGTTCATACCCTTCACCCAGAGTTCGCCCTGGTAGAAGTCGCAGTAGCAATCCACCAGCGACGCCTTGCCGCCGCGGATGGATTTAATCTCAGTACCCGTGAGCACGATGCCCGCGGTGTAAGTGTCAACGAAGAAGTATTCGAACGAAGCCTTCTTGTTGCGTATCTGTATCGGACTCTTCTTGCGGAGTTCCTGGTCTTTCTTGTTCATATATATAATAATGTATTATAAGTTTATAGTTTAAAGTTTATAGTTTATAGAGCATTCCTGCCATACGGCGAAGCCGCTATTAACTATCAACTATTAACTTTTGACGATTTCGCAGAAATTGTCAATATGCTCGTCGATGTAGAAAGCCACCATTCCGGTCCACTGTTCCTCGTTCTCCACGAACACATCGTCGAAGTCATCAAACTCCGGCAACTTCTCGTAGAGTGCCATGAACTCCTCGTCGCTCATGTCGCCCTCAATTTCCTCGTGATGGGTCTTGTAGAGGAAGTGGCTCTTCTTGATCAATTTCGAAAGGTCCACCAGTCCCCAGTTTCTGAACGCCTTATCTGTAGGGTTCTTCCAGATGAAGGCACCATATCCGTTATGGATAAGCTGAATCATTCCGCCGTCCATCATCTCCTCGTGCAGGGTGTCCCATGCCAGGAGCGTAATCTGGTCGCTGTTCAACTCTGCCATGTTCTCGGCAGTAAGCTCTCCACCAATCGCCTCACGGATGGCGTCCACGAAGGCCTTCACAAACTCGTCCATGCCTGCCTCGGCAGCCTGCTGAAGCACGGCATCCTTTATCTTCACTTCGATCATAATCTACAAAATTGCTATTTTCAGTTTGCAAAGATACATGAAATTGTGCATAAACCCAAGAAAAAATCTAAATATTAGGTTAAAGAGTTAAAAAGAATACTCATTTTTGGGTATTTTACAGATTTTTTTTGTACTTTTGTGGTCGGAATTGAGGTTGTAAGACCAATGTTTCAGCAAAACAATATGAATTAAGCAGAAGAATTTATACTTATATATATTCATTAATATAAAATTTAGCGAATATGATTTATTCTAAAGAAGTAGACAACATGTGCGTTGTCGCTAAGGGTCCTAACCACGGACCAGCTCCAATTCCTGAAGAGGGAAAATGGATTCAGGCAAAAGAGATTAAGGATATCTCTGGTTATACTCACGGTGTGGGTTGGTGTGCTCCTCAGCAGGGTGCTTGTAAGCTCTCTTTGAACATCAAGGAAGGCGTTATTCAGGAGGCTCTCGTTGAGACTATCGGTTGTACTGGTATGACTCACTCAGCTGCTATGGCTTCTGAGATTCTTCCAGGTAAGACTATCCTTGAGGCTTTGAACACTGACCTCGTTTGCGATGCTATCAATACAGCAATGCGCGAGCTCTTCCTCCAGATCGTTTACGGTCGTAGCCAGAGCGCTTTCTCTGAGGGCGGTCTTGTTATCGGTGCAGGTCTTGAGGACTTGGGTAAGGGTCTTCGTTCACAGACTGGTACTCTCTATGGTACTGTAGCTAAGGGTACACGTTACCTCGAGTTGACAGAGGGTTACATCACAAAGCAGTTCTTGGATAAGGACAGCCAGGTTTGTGGTTACGAGTATGTTCACCTCGGCAAGATGATGGAGGCTATCAAGAACGGTATGGACGCTAACGAGGCTGTCAAGAAGTTCACTGGTAGCTACGGTCGTACAACTGCTGAGCAGGGTGTTGTTAAAGCTATTGATCCACGTAAAGAATAATAAGGAGATACAGATATGATTAGAAAAGTAAGTTACGAAAGTCAGGAACGTCGCGAGAAGCAGGTTCTTGCTGCTCTTAATGCTAACGGTATCAAGAGCTTGGAAGAGGCTAATCAAATCTGCGAGGACGCAGGTGTTGACCCTTATCAGATGTGTGAAGATACTCAGCGTATCTGCTTCGAGAACGCTAAGTGGGCGTATGTAGCTGGTGCTGCTATCGCTATCAAGAAAGGTGCTAAGACTGCTGCTGATGCAGCTGAGGCTATCGGTATCGGTTTGCAGGCTTTCTGCATCCCTGGTTCTGTAGCTGACGACCGTAAGGTTGGTCTCGGTCACGGTAACTTGGCTGCTCGTTTGCTCCGTGAGGAGACTCAGTGCTTCGCTTTCTTGGCTGGTCACGAGTCTTTCGCTGCTGCTGAGGGTGCTATCAAGATTGCTGAGATGGCTAACAAGGTTCGTAAGAACCCATTGCGCGTTATCTTGAACGGTCTTGGTAAGGATGCTGCTCAGATCATCAGCCGCATCAACGGTTTCACATACGTTCAGACAAAGTTCGACTACTACACAGGTGAGTTGAAGGTTGTTAACCGCATCGCTTACAGCGACGGTCCACGTGCTAAGGTTAACTGCTACGGTGCTGACGACGTTCGCGAGGGTGTTGCTATCAACTGGAGCGAGGATGTAGATGTATCTATCACTGGTAACTCTACAAACCCTACACGTTTCCAGCACCCAGTAGCTGGTACATACAAGAAGGAGCGTATTGCTGCTGGTAAGCCATACTTCTCAGTAGCTTCTGGTGGTGGTACAGGTCGTACATTGCACCCAGATAACATGGCTGCTGGTCCTGCTTCTTACGGTATGACTGATACAATGGGTCGTATGCACTCAGACGCTCAGTTCGCAGGTTCTTCTTCAGTTCCTGCTCACGTAGAGATGATGGGCTTCCTCGGTATGGGTAACAACCCGATGGTAGGTGCTACTGTTGCTATTGCCGTAGCTATCGACCTCGCTATCAACAAGAAGTAATTTCTTTGAGATAACAAAATATAAAGCCTTGGGATTCAATTTGAATTCCAAGGCTTTTTTCATATAGCTTCTTTTTTATTTCTAAAAAGATTTCTTCCGGCAAATGATATTTCTAAAGAGATTTCTTATATTTTTCCCGAAATCCTCTTCAATAAGAAATAGAGATTCGCCTGAAGACGGAAGAGGCGCCAGCAGATTCCTTCGGGAAGCAAAGAACTTCTGCAGGGTAGAAAACCCAACTTGTTCTTATTTTCCGGAAATATCATCCTGAAATCGATTGATTTCCAGGTATTGCGGATGATATGAAGTCCTTCTCTCCTATCTGCATCCGCCAACTCATGCGCATGCTGCCAATAAAAGAGGTAAATGCCTACCACATTCTTCCAGCGTTCGTTCTCGTAAACTTTCAGCAGATGAGAAGAAACCTTCAACCTGCGCAACTCTGCCATCATAGTGGCGTTCGCCTTCAGATAATCGAAACGGCGAGATGAAATCTGATGAGTTACAGAAGCAGCATGCTGGCGATAGAAATACGCTCCGCCACATGACACCACCTTGCGCGAAGCAAGATAGTGAAGACGGGTGGTATTATCATCGCTGTATGAGCGGGACGAATCATCGTAAGGATATTGCAGATGGATGGATGTCTTCACAGCATAAACACCATGAATCTTCCAGGTTAGACTCAGTTCAAAAGCCTGTTCGCCCGATAAGGCAACCGGTTGACCATCAACTGAAGCTGCCGCCTCCTTATCCTTCTTCTCCTTCTTCTCAAAAGCCGGCATCGGATACTCCTCTATCCTATCCTCAGAATAATAATATCTGCATCTGAAAAGAACACTATCTATTGTTTCATCCTGCTCAAAGGCTGAAACAATCTGCTGCAGGGCATCTTTTCCCAACCAGTCATCACTATCCAGAAAACAGGTATATGTTCCCTGGGCTCGCATTAATCCCTGGTTGCGGGCAAATGCCTGACCATGATTCTCGGCAAGAGAAATTACTTCGATGCGGGAATCTCCATGTGCATAAGATTCCAAAACCTTCAGAGAATCATCGGTAGATGCATCATCCACACAAATCACCTGAAAGTCGCCCATGGTCTGATCCAATAAGGAATCCAGACACTGAGGCAAATACTCGGCAGTATTGTAAACCGCCATTAAGATTGAAACCTTAACCATATCATCTACAAATCTTAAATCTCTGCTATGATTTTATTACTTTTTCTTCAATTTGCTCTTTACCTTGAGCACTAGACTATTCCAGAGCTTGGTCTTGGAATGCAGAACCTTCAGAGAGAAGGCAAGACTGACCAGACAAGCCAAGCCGCCGATACCCCAGCTCATTACCGGATTTTCAAGGCAAGATGCCCAATAGGTGAAAATGCCAAGAAGCATCTGAACTGCGAAGTAAACTAATACCTGGCGGGATGGGCGATAATGATAGCGGTAACGCATGAAGCACAGTACTACCACGAGATTGATGATGCCGAGTAAAAACAGGGCAATACCCGTACCCTCAAGAGACCAGAGACTGAAACCTAGAATAACCAGGGCAATGAGCAGAACATCGTACAGCGCCTCCAGGAAGAGATAGGATCTTGAATCGCCTTTCGAAAGCGTAATGTATTCTATCGGAAGGGTGATGGCACGGAAATACATCGCCATCAGCGCTATCTTCATCATTCCTACCACAGGCAGGAACTTGGCACTGAAAAGCACATGAAGAATCAGGGGACTCGCTAGAATAAAGACGGAAAGCAACGGAGAAACCAGCAGTAATGAAACCTCTATCTGCCTGTTTACCACAGAATTAAGTTCTGAGCCTGTGCCTTCAATAGCCGAAAGACGAGGAAAATAATCTGTCTCCATCGCCTGGAAAACCATTCCGGCATAAGTCATGGTCATCATAAATCCCGTATTGTAAAAGCCCACCATATCCAGTCCGCTGGTGTAGCTCAGATAGGAACGTACGGCAAACTCAGCCCCACTACCCAGGATTCCTGCCAGGATGAAGGCAACGCCCAAGCGAACCATGCCGAGACCCTCGCCCAGAAGCGACTTGATGCGCGAAAACGACATGGCGAAGAAGGCTGGAAAGAGGCGGAACGAATAGCAGCACGCTAGCACCATCTGCAACAGAGCCACCAAGGCAATGGAAGGCACGATGGCCGATTCGCCCCAGATATAGAACAGCGGAATGGAGGTAATCAGTGCTCCTATCACACCATACACTGAAATCACAGCCAGCGATTTCAGACGACGGGTTCCTTTGAGAATAGCCAATTCGCCTCCGGTTATCGCCATCATGGCAACCACCGGAGAAAGCAGGACAAAATGATGTGTATGATCGCCCCAGGAAAAGGTAAAGCGGTTGAGAAATGGACTGAAGATAACGCAGACCAGCATACCGAAGAGCGCCGTGAGAAAACTCCACAGTCGTACCAGACTTACGATGTGGTTGAGTCTTTCCTCATCCCCATGTTCGTAAGCCTCCGATACCTCGCGCACAGCACTCATGCTAAGCCCCAGGTTAGTAGAATCAGACACCAGTTTGATGCTGGAATTGAAAAGAGAAATCAATCCCATACCTTCAGGACCGAGTATGATGGCCACCAGTTTGTTGCGCACCACGCTCATGAGGATATTCAATCCCTGCACTCCTCCGAAGATGCCTGTATATTTTAGAATATGTGAATAACTATCGTCTTTCTTTTCTTTTATCATATATTAAGAACGCAATCGTTTCCGTTTTATTGCTTGAAAGTGAAGAATAAGGGAAAATATTGAGAGAAAAAGAAGAGGGAGAAATATTAGAAGAAAAGGAGAAAGGAAGGAGAAAAAAAGAGGAGAAAAAAACAGAAAAAAAGGCCAGATTTCCTATTTGGAAAATCCGACCTTTATGTCTTAAAATCTCCGAAGAAGATTTCTGTAGAAGATTAAGCCTCAGCTGGAGCCTCCTCTGTAGCCTCTGTCTCAGCAGCAGCCTCTGCAGCAGCAGCGGCAGCAGCAGCCTTCTTCTCAGCTACCTTCTTAGCGATTGCCTCGTTCATCTTCTTCTCAGCCTCGAGCTCCTTAGCAGCAGCTTCCTTCTTAGCCTTAGCGTCGCCCTCGCGAACAGCAGAAGCCTTAGCGTCCTTGCCATTCTTCCAAGCGTCGAAACGCTTCTGAGCCTCAGCATCGTCGAATGCGCCCTTCTTAACGCCACCCTTGAGGTGCTTCATCAAGTAAACGCCCTCGCCCTTGAGGATGTTGCGAACTGTGTCTGTTGGCTGTGCACCTGTCTCTACCCAGTAGAGTGCGCGCTCGAAATTCAAATCTACAGTAGCTGGATTGGTGTTTGGATTGAATGTACCAATCTTCTCAGTAAATTTACCATCACGTGGTGCTCTAACGTCAGCGATAACGATGCTATAGAAAGCATAGCTTTTACGACCGCCGCGCTGCAATCTGATCTTTGTTGCCATTTTTTTAAATCTTAATTTTAATTTAATTTATTAATGAGGTTTGAATTTTATGCTGCCATCTCGTGACAGCGGCTGCAAAGGTACGAAGTTTTATCCGTACCAACAAATATCTTGCTTATTTTTAAGCTTTTTTATCTGATTCGGTCGGCTGCTCTTACCAGCTTCTCGTCGTCACTCACGCCCTTGCGTGCCATCAGCACGAGAATGAGGGCTACGAGTGGAAGGCAGGCAGCAAACTGGAAGTTCGTGGCGCCCTCTACCTCAGGAATCGGAATGATGCTGAATACCATCAGAAGATAGTCAACATACCAGAGTCCTGTAAACAGGGAGGCGATGGAACACAGGTTCATCTGCAGCTTGCGGTTCTTGAAGAGGAATACCGTAGCCAGCGAAATCACTGCCGATACGGCGAGCAGAAGAAACAATGGCAGGCAGGTGGATGAAACACTGATGCCACTGTCGCCATTCACTACGCCCAGGTTGTAAACCAGACTGTCTGCCCCCATGCCAGAAGCGCTTACACTGGCGATGGGAAGAAACAGACAAACTGCATAGGCAATGACAGCCAGAATCAAGAACAAGCTCTGTTTACGCTGTATCATAACTTACCTGATTTTAGCGTATTAGAAAGCAGGCTCCTCCTGGTTGTGAACAGGCATGCTAGGATCACGCCAGTAGATGCTCTTCTCGATGAACTCCTCTGTAGCAATCAAAGTTGGCTTTGGCAACTTCTCATAGAAACGAGAGATTTCAATCTGCTCACGGTTCTCGAATACCTCCTCCAATGAGTCGTTGTAAGAAGCGAACTCAGCGAGTTTCTTGCTCAAGTCCTGCTTAATCTCCAGCGAAATCTGGTTAGCTCGCTTGGCGATGATGGCAACACTCTTGTAAATGTTATGCGTATCATCACAGAGGTCCATGATGTTACGGGTAACTGTGTTAACTGGTGCTTTTGATTTCTTGTAATCCATAATTTATAGTACTATATATTTTTTAACCTTGTTTCCCACCTTATTATATATAGGTGGTATTTACCTTCATTAATTCTGTCCTGCCAGTTTTTCGAGGGTATCTTCCGGATGAGCCTTCTCGAATTCCTTGCATTTCTCGATGTATTTCTCGGCAGTGGCACGTTCCTTTGAATCCGGATACTCGTTGATGAAGCCGTAGCACTCATCCTCTGCATCCTGGTAACGCTCCAGCTGCTTGCTCTCCACACTCATCTTGGCAAGCTCGTACTTGCTCTTCATGATGAGGGTAGCAAACTCCTCGCGCTTGTTGCTGTAAGGATAATCCTTCAGGGCGTTCTGCGCCGTAACGATGCACGCCTCGTAGTTGTTGCCGCCCTCGGTGCAGTTGCCAAAGTAGGTTCCCATACCGAAGTAGAGGCTGGCACTCTTGTACTCCTTCTCTACCAGCAGATCCTGCAAGGCATAGAGGCGCTCGGTAGCCTGAGCCTTGAAGCGGGCATCAGGGAAGAGGTCGAGATACTCCTGGAATGCAGAGATGGCCGTATAGGTGGTACTCTGGTCGAGACGTGGCTCCGGAGCATTCTGGAAGAGGCTCTCGCCCACGAAGTACTTCGCGTTCTCAGCATACAGTCCCTTAGGATAAGAAGAATAATACTTCTTGAAATACTCAGAGGCTGTTTCGTAGTCCTTCAAACCATATTCAGCCATCGCCAGCATATAGAGACACTCCTCGCCCTCGGTAGAACCCTTCTTCATGGTCACTACATCCTGCAGGAGAGGAATAGCACGAGAGTACTTGCCCTGAGCAAAACATTGCTTGGCATACTCGTACTTATACGATGGTGTTGCTGCCTTGTACACCTGGTTATATTCGTTCGCACAACCCGTCATGAGAAGTGCTGCGCAAGCTGCAATTATTACTGATTTCTTCATATTTTTCTAATTGTGCATGCAAAGTTACGGATAATTAGCTAATTATCAAAAGAAAAAATACATTTTTTCGCAAATAATTAATCTTTATAACGATTAATGCCGTTTTTTTTGTATTTTTGCACCTTGAAACAGAACTTTTCTGCAGAAAAAGCACTGTTTTCGATGTGAAACGTTTAAGTTCAAGATAAATTATGGATTTCAAGATTACTTCGCAATATAAGCCTACGGGCGATCAGCCGCAGGCCATCAGACAGCTCACCGAAGGCATTCAGCAGGGGGAACCGGCACAGGTACTCCTAGGCGTTACCGGTTCGGGTAAAACCTTCACCGTGGCCAACGTCATCGCCAACGTGGGAAAGCCTACGCTGATATTGAGTCACAACAAGACGCTCGCCGCACAGCTCTATCAGGAGATGAAGGGATTCTTCCCCGAGAACGCTGTGGAATATTACGTCTCCTACTACGACTACTATCAGCCGGAGGCCTATCTGCCTACCACCGATACCTACATCGAGAAAGACCTCGCCATCAACGACGAGATAGATAAGCTGCGTCTCGGTGCCGTCTCGGCTCTGCTCTCGGGCAGAAAGGATGTCATCGTGGTTTCTTCCGTTTCGTGCATCTACGGTATGGGCGGACCGGTGGCGATGCAGGAGAACATCATCAAGATTCAGAAGGGGCAGCGGATAGATAGAAACGAGTTCCTCAGAAAACTGGTGGATGCGCTCTACGTGAGAAACGACATCGACCTGCAGCGTGGCAACTTCCGAGTGAAAGGCGAAACCGTAGACATCTACATGGCTTACAGCGACAACGTGCTGCGCGTTACCTGGTGGGATGATGAGATTGACGGCATTGAGGAGGTGGATTCCCTCACCTACCACCGCCTCGCCTCGTTCGATATCTACGAGATTTATCCTGCCAACCTCTTCGTCACCACGAAGGAGCAGCAGGAAAGTGCCATCCGCATGATTCAGGACGACCTGTTGAAACAGGAGGATTATTTCAAGAGCATAGGCGATGGAATCAAGGCGCAGCGCATCAAGGAGCGTGTGGAGTACGATATGGAGATGATCAAGGAACTGGGCCACTGCTCGGGCATTGAGAACTATTCCCGATATTTCGACGGCAGACATCCGGGAGAACGCCCTTACTGTCTGCTCGACTTTTTCCCGAAGGATTTTCTCCTGGTGGTAGACGAGAGTCACGTGAGCATTCCGCAGATTGGAGCGATGTACGGCGGAGACAGGGCGAGAAAGCAGAACCTGGTGGAATATGGTTTCCGATTGCCAGCCGCCTTCGACAACCGTCCGCTGAAGTTCGAGGAGTTCCACAGTCTGATTCACCAGGCCATCTACGTAAGTGCTACCCCAGCCGATTACGAGCTGAGAGAGGCGGAAGGCGTAGTGGTGGAACAGCTCATCCGTCCTACGGGATTGCTGGATCCGGAGATTGAGGTGCGTCCGAGCGAGAATCAGATTGATGATTTGCTCGACGAGATTCTTACCCGAACCCATAGAAACGAGCGTGTGCTCATCACCACCCTGACCAAGCGAATGGCGGAGGAGCTGACCGAGTTCCTGCTGAACCATAACGTGAAGGCGGCGTATATTCACAGCGATGTGGCTACGCTCGACCGAGTGAAGATTATGAACGATTTGCGAGCTGGCATATATGATGTGCTGGTGGGAGTCAACCTGCTTCGTGAGGGTCTCGACCTGCCTGAGGTTTCGCTGGTAGCCATTCTTGATGCTGATAAGGAAGGATTCCTGCGCAGTCACCGTTCGTTGACCCAGACAGCCGGTCGTGCCGCCCGAAACGTGAACGGAAAGGTGATTATGTATGCGGATAAGATTACGGACAGCATGCAGAAAACCATCGACGAGACGGCTCGCCGAAGAAGCATCCAGTTGCAATACAATGCCGACCATGGAATTACGCCGAAGCAGATTCAGAAGGCCATCACCTCTGCCCTGCCTATGGGTAAGGAGGAGGAAGCTGCTTCCGGAGCAGCTGCTATCAAGAGCATCAGGGGTGCTCAAGGCGTTACTGGCGTCAAGGGAGCCGAAGGTTCTAAGCAGCGTGTTTACATCGAGCCGGATAGTGCCACGATGGTTGCCGACCCTATTGTCCGCAGCATGAGCAGGGAGGAATTGGAGAAGAGCATCGCCAACACCACCGCTCTGATGAAGCAAGCCGCCAAGGATCTCGACTTCATGCAGGCTGCGCAGTATCGTGATGAAATCATACGATTGCAGAAGGAACTGGATGAGAAAGTGTAATGATTGGATAAGAAAATGTAATGAAAACTCTTATTTTTGCAAAACGCAGAAATGAAGAAAGAAAGCACTTATTCATAATATCCTTAAGGATAAATATATTTAGCCTTAAGGCAAAAAATAAATACCCTTAAGGCTAAATTTATTTTGCCTTAAGGGTATTATTTTATCTGTTTGCTCCATTCTTTATAATTGTAAAGATAGCATCAAAAACACTATCTTCTAAAGATAGCCTCTCATTTAAAAGATTGCTTCCTTATTCAAAGGAAAGCTTTTTCAGGCGGGTGCGCAACTGCTCAGCCTCGCTCTTCCTTATCGAAAGCTTGATGGTGCACGTATTATCAAACGTCTGGTCCACGATGCGGGGATTCATCTCTTTCACTATCCTCATCACATCATTCATCATCGGATAGGTGAAATCGTAGGTAACGATTTCCTCCACCTGCTGCGTCACCTCCTCGCAATGCGCCAGGGCGTCTATCGCAGCTTCACGATAAGCTACAATCAAACCGCTGGTACCCAGTTTCACTCCGCCGAAATAACGGATTACCACGATAAGAATATCCGTTAATTCGGCTTTCGTAATCTGGCCCAGAATAGGCTTGCCCGCTGTAGAAGAAGGCTCGCCGTCATCATTGGCACGGAATTCGGTGCGCTCGGGCCCCAGCATATAAGCATAACAACAATGTCGGGCATCGTAATATTTCTTACGGTACCCGGCAACAATCTCCTTCACCTCGTCAACTGTAGTAACGTGGTGAGCAAAGGCGAGAAACTTACTCCTTTTCTCGGTGTAATATCCCTCGCCTACTGTATCTGATATGGTCTTGAATTCGTCAATCATTAATCAAGCTTGTGAATAATCAATCCGCTACGCAACTTAGGCTCAAACCAGGTTGCCTTTGGCGGCATAATCTTGCCACTGTCTGCAATGTCCATAATCTGCTGCATGGTGATTGGATGAAGGGCCAGCGCCATCTTCATCTCACCACTATCCACACGGCGCTTCAACTCGCCGAGTCCACGAAGACCGCCCACGAAGTCGATGCGCTTGTCTGAACGCAAGTCCTTGATGCCCAGAATGTCGTCGAGAATCAGACGGGAAGAAATATCTACATCGAGCACGCCGATTGGATCCTCATCATCGTATGTTCCCGGCTTGGCAAACAAACCGTACCACTTGCCGTCCAGATAAACGAGGAATGAATGCAGCGCGGCTGGCTTCAGAATATCCAAGCCAAACTGCTCGATAGCTGCATCAATGTCAAACTTCTCGTAGCAAGGGATTCCCTCCTCATCGCCAGATACGTTTACATTAATCGCATCAATCTCTATTACCTCGAAGTTCTTGGTCAATGCATCGAGGAACTCTTCTGAAGTCAAGCCATTCAAATCCTTCACCACGCGGTTGTAATCGAGGATGGTCAACTGGCTTGCCTGGAAGCATACAGCCATGAAATAATTGTACTCCTCCTTGCCGGTATGATTAGGATTCTGCTTCGCCTTCTCAGCGCCCACCAGGGCAGCAGCAGCCGAGCGGTGATGGCCGTCGGCGATGTAGAGGCTAGGCATCTTGGCAAATTCAGCCGTGATGGTAGCGATGTCCTTATCGTCGCTGACAATCCAGAACTGGTGGCGGAAGCCATCGATTGGGGCGATGAAATCATACTCAGGTTCTGTTGCCGCATAGCGCATCAGAATTTCATTGAGCACGGCGTTATCAGGATAAGCAAAGAAGACTGGTTCGATGTTGGCGTTGCAGACACGAACGTGCTTCATGCGGTCCTCTTCCTTGTCACGGCGGGTGAGCTCATGTTTCTTGATGACGCCCGTCATGTAATCATTCACGTAGGCACCTACCACCAAACCATATTGGGTCTTGCCGTTCATGGTCTGTGCATAGATGTAATACTGTTCCTTATCATCCTGCTTCAACCAGCCGTTTTCCTGGAACTTCTTGAAGTTCTCTGCAGCGCTTTCGTAAACGCGAGGATCATATTCAGAAGTACCCGGCTCGAAGTTGATTTCAGGTTTAATAATATGATAAAGGCTTTTCTCGTTGTTGCCAGCCTCGGTGCGAGCTTCCTCAGAATCAAGGACATCGTATGGACGAGACTCAACTTGCTCTACTAAATCTTTTGGGGGACGAATGCCCTTAAATGGTTTAACTATAGCCATAATGTTTTATTGATTTTAATGAATAAAAGCCCATAAAGGGCACTAGCTAAAGCACCCTCTATGAGCTCTCTTATATCCTAAATTTTATTTGTTTACTTGATATTTTGTGCAGCCATCAGCAAAGAACGCATTGATCTGCTTAGCTGCGGCAATACCGGCATTGATGTTAGCCTCGGCTGTCTGCGCACCCATCTTCTTTGGGGTTGAGAAGTAGCGGCCCTCGAACTTTGCGAAGTCGGCGTCAGCATCTGGCTTGATGTCGGTGATGAACTTCAAGTCCTCACGCTCAGCGAGAAGTTTCAGGAGCTCTGGCTCATTGATTACCTCCTTGCGGGCAGTGTTGATAAGAATACCACCCTTAGGCAACTGGTTCACGGTCTTATAGTCGATGCTCTTGATGGTCTCTGCAGTAGCAGGGATATGAAGAGAAACGATGTCGCAAGTCTGGAACAACTCATCCTGAGATTTCACGGCGTGAACACCGGCAGCCTCGATTACATCTGCTGGGCAGAAGGCATCATAGGCAGCTACCTCCATGCCGAAGCCCTTGGCGATACGAGCCACGTTGCGACCTACATTACCGAATGCCAGGATACCCAACTTCTTGCCCTTCAACTCAGAACCAGCCTTACCGTTGTAGAAATTACGAACGGTGAAAACCAGCAGACCGAATACCAGCTCGGCAACGGCGTTGGAGTTCTGACCCGGAGTATTCTCAGCCACCACGTTGTGAGCAGTAGCAGCAGCCAGGTCGATGTTGTCGTAACCTGCACCTGCACGAACGATAATCTTCAGGTTCTTGGCAGCGTCGAGCACCTCGGCGTCAGCCTTGTCAGAACGGATAATCATCGCGTCCACATCCTTCACTGCATCGAGAAGCTGAGCCTTCTCTGTATATTTTTCGAGCAGCACCAATTCGTTGCCTGCTCCCTCTATTTCTTTCTTAATGCCTTCCACAGCAGCCGCTGCGAATGGCTTTTCTGTTGCAACTAATACTTTCATATTTGAATCCTTTAAGAAACAATTATCATCAAGGATAACTATTAACTTTTAACTATAAACTGTTAACTATCAATTAGTGCTGTGCTTCAAAATCCTGCATTGCCTTGACGAGTGCCTGAACACCCTCCATGGTCTGTGCATTGTAGCAGCTGGCACGGAAACCACCCACTGAGCGGTGTCCCTTGACACCTACCATGCCACGCTCTGTAGCGAAGTCAAGGAATGGTTTTTCCAACTCCTTGTACTCGTCGTTCATCACGAAGCAGATGTTCATCAATGAACGGGAAGCCTCTTCCACTGTACCCTTGAAGAGCTTGTTGCGGTCAATCTCAGCATAGAGCACCTCAGCACGCTCGTGGGCACGCTTGTCAGCAGCTTCCACACCACCATTCGCCTTCAACCAGCGCAGGTTCTCCATCAGGGTGTAGATAGGAACCACAGGAGGAGTATTGAACATACTGCCCTTCTCTACGTGGGTGCGATAGTCGAGCATGGTAGGAATCTCACGAGGAGCCTTGCCCAGCATCTCATCCTTCACGATGATGACGGTAACACCAGCCATAGAGAGGTTCTTCTGAGCACCTGCATAGATGGCAGTGTACTTGGAAACATCTACAGGACGGCTCATGATGTCTGAAGACATATCAGAAATCAAAGGCACGTTCACGTCTGGATCTACACGAAGCTCAGTACCATAAATTGTATTGTTGCTAGTAAGATGCAAGTAATCACAATCAGCTGGCACATTGTTAGGCACCTGTGGGTAGAAAGTGTAGTTGGCGTCCGACGATGATGCGATCTCCACGACCTCACCAAAATGCTTCGCCTCTTTCATAGCCTTCTTAGCCCAAGTACCAGAATTAATGTAGGCAGCCTTCTTGATGAGGAAGTTGGCAGGAATCTGCATAAACTGCAGCGACGCACCACCACCAAGGAAGATTACGGAGTAACCCTCAGGAATGTCAAGAAGCTCCTTGAAGAGGGAGACAGCCTCGTCGACAACTGGCTGGAAATCCTTAGCACGGTGGCTGATTTCCATCAATGAAAGACCTGAACCATTAAAATCCAAAATCTGCTTTGCTGTGTTCTCAATCACTTCGCGTGGAAGCATTGATGGACCTGCGTTAAAATTGTACTTCTTCATCTTTTTATGTTTTTATTTAAGTGATTTACGTATACGATTCCTGCTAGCAGGAAACTTACTTGCACAATCCACCCATAAAGGATATTGAGTAATCCTCAAAGATGGATTTACGACTGCGAAATTACACATTTTATTTGAAACTACCAAATTTTCGTGCACATTTTTAGCGTTTTGCGCAAATTTCTTTCTTTTTGTTAGAGGTTTTAACATAATTCCCGTATATTTATGCAGGAAATTACGATTTATAACCAAAAAAGCCTCATCCGGAAACAGATTCCAAGATGAGGCTATTATTATTTGAAGAACTATCTCACTTCTTCTACAATGGTCTTCACACCCTTGATTTTCTCGCCCTTCACATTGTTCAGCACGCTGCGCAGCTTGGTACGGGTGATGGCTGCATAGGCGTAGCGGTCGTTCACATCTATCTTTCCAATCTCAGAAGAGTTCAGTCCGCCCTTCTTGCAGAGGAAGCCAAGAATATCGCCCTTGCTGATCTTGTCCTTCTTGCCCTTACCTATATATAAGGTAGCCATCCTTGGTTTGGCTGGCTGCGGCAGCTCATCGGCAGATGGAACTTCATAATCCTCCACCTCTGAATCCACGTACTCCGGAATGTGCTCCTCAGGACCCAACAGGAAGAAGGCTCTTCCGTGCGCTTCCCAGCGGGCTGTTCTACCCACACGGTGGATGTAGCCGTCCTCGCTCTCCGGAATGTGATAGTGGATGATGTTGTCGATGTCCGGAATGTCAAGACCACGCGATGCGAGGTCAGTGCTCACCAGGATATTGGCGCTGCCGTTGCTGAATCGGTAGAGTGATGCTTCGCGCTCCTTCTGCTCCAGTCCACCATGGAAGAACGAAGTAGAGAAGCCCTGCTCCACCAGATACTTGTTGGTGCGCTCCACACTGTCGCGATAGTTGAGGAATACGATGGTGCTCTGGTCGCCCAGACTGCGGAGAAGCAGACCGAGACTCTCCAGCTTATCCTTCACCGGACTTTCCACCTTATATATATGTACACGGTCTGGCACCTGCTCCTCGTCCATGCGATAATCTATCTTATCCACCCTGCCCATGTGAACGAAGCGAGGAATCTCCTCTGCCTCGGTGGCTGAAAGCAGGAAGTGACGGCGCAGACCCGGCAACTTCTTGATGAGTCGGCTCATCTCGTCCTGGAATCCCATCTCCAGACACTTGTCAAACTCATCGATAATGAGATATTTGATGTGGTAAGGCGAAAAGTTTCCCTTGTCCAGATGGTCATTCAGTCGGCCCGGTGTTCCGAAGATGATCTGCGGGCGCACCTGCTTCATCATTCTATGCTCGTCCATCGCAGCCCTACCTCCGTAGCACGCCATGGCTCTCAGTCCGCTGCCCATGTTCTTGAGCACGGTAGCCGACTGCAGTGCCAGTTCTCGTCCCGGAGTCACCACGATGGCCTGCGGCTCATCATCGGCAGCATCCACCAGTTGCGAAACCGGCAGCAGATAAGCCAGCGTCTTACCGCTACCCGTTGGCGAAAGCACCACCACATCCTGGTTGCCGTGCAGGATAGCGTTCATCGAATCCTGCTGCATTTCATTGAGCTCAATGCCCAATTTATCTAAAATTCTATCTATCATATTTTTTATGCTAATCAGTTGTAAAATCTAATCAGTTATTTATTTCTGTTTCATCACCTTATCTATCTCATCAAACTCCTTGCCCATGTTGAGGTTCAGATAGATGGTATAGAGCGGAAAGGCCCATTTGCCCTGTTCCTTCGGTTCCATTTCCCGATATTTCACCAGATAAGGCAGCGCCTTCTTGTAGTTTGCCTCCACCTGTTCCTTCACCTTGCGCGAATTGTGCGAATTCTTGTCCTGCTCCACGGCAAGATTGAAGTAGCAGATGCCTGCATTGTAATATGGGTCGCCCAGTTTCTGGTTCACTTCGATTACCTTCTTGCTCACCTCGATGCATTCCTGCAGCTTGCCCTGCTCCAGGAGCAGATTCGATTTGGCGGCAAGATACACGTCACTGTCGGGAACTACAGTCAGTGCCTCGTTTACCACCGTCATCGCTGAGTCAAGCTGGTTGCGCACCACGTAATACTCCACCAGTCGTGGGAAGAAGTAAGGGAAGGTAGGCACCCTCTTGAATCCTTCGTTCAGCGAAGCCACGTAGCGCGCCGTATCCTTCTCCAGCATATAGGTCTCGGCAAGATACTGCAACATATAATTATAATGCACCGTATCTTTCAGTGCCTCGTAAGAATGATGCAGGGTTGCCTTCGGGTCCTTCATCTTATAGCCGGAATACACGGCATAGTAGGCGGCTGTAGGCAGATGCTTGTCCTTCACGCCATAGTTGTACTGCTTGAACATCGGCTGACTGGCGCACTCTATGTAGCAGTCAAAGAACTTGTAGGCGTCGGGATATTTCTTCTTGTTCAGAAACCAGATGCCGCCGTTGTAGAGATTGGAACGGATATGAGCCAGATACTCGCCGTGACCCTTGCGGAACTCAAAGTCCCTCCTGCCCTTCTTGTCGGGCGCAGTCTCTACGGAGTCATACTGAAACGCCACCTCAAAGAGCTGACGGGTGTAGTTGAAGAGCTGCGCCGTATCGTATTTCTGCTTCAGATACAGCTTCTCGTTACCCTGCTCATACTGTTTGCGAACGGCATCGAAGTAAATCGTCCAGATTTTCCTGTTGGTACGGTTCGCCGAGTCGGCAAGCAGTTTCTTCATGCTTGCCGCTGCCTGGTCGAGATTCTTTCCCGCCTTCACCTGGTCCTTAGCTGTCTGAATCTCCTTCTTCTGAGCCGAGGCCGCCACGGGCGACATCAGCATCAGAAACATCAGCGCAAACGCCTTCCATATATTAACCTTCCTTTTCATCATTCATTCTTTTTTATGTGATATAATTCCCAAAACCATTTTATAGGATTTCTATCCCAAAAACTGCTTTTACTTGCTGCCATACTGGTAATAATACCAATAGGTGTTGCCATACGTATCACGCAGAGCCGACTGGCGTTCCACCGGATTGGCGTACTTCGCCTCCATGGTCTGGTAATCCTGATAGTCTGCATCCATCACGTTTTCGTGGTATTCGAAAATCGGATGACTGCGCAGATGGCAATAGAGCACCAGCGCCTCCTTGTAATGGGTAGGCAACTTGGCCGATTCTAATTTGTAATGCTTGCCCACCTGTCTCACGAAATCGTCTATCTTGCGGTCCAGCAAGAGCGCGCAGAGCTGGTAGTCGGCAGGAATCTTATACTTCAGATGATGCTTCACCATCCATGCCGACGGCTTGTTCATCCATCCCGGATACTTCCACATCATCGCCTTCACCGAGGTTCCGTTAGGCATCATCGCCTCGCTGCCGCCCACCAGCGGATAGGTGAAGAGCTCGCTGCCCAACTGGCCTGTTTCGTTGAGGCAGGCGATGCGGAGCATCGTGAGCGACGAATCCGTCTGCAGCGATTTCCTGCCCACCTCTAATGCCTTTTCATACTGTTTTTCTTTCATCAGATGTTCCATCTTCATTCGCTCGTGGAAGAGCCTGTCGTTGTTGCCGATGAAGAGCAGGGCGATGGTCATCACGAGCAGCTGGCTGATGTTGAGCCAGGAGTAGTGCGAGAACCAGCCGAAGCTATGAGGCTCCTGCTCAAGCGGTTCCAGCTGGCGAACCACCCACATCACGCCGCCCCACACCAGCAGGCTGAATGGCAGGAAGAACCACCACCAGCCCAGGGAATGATGAACGTCGATGTCGTTCGGAACGTCGGTAATCAAAGCCAGCAACAGAAATGAAGGGAAATAAGTCAACCCATGGAAGCGGCGCTTCACGCGGGTTGCGGCGTATGCTCCCAACTGCAGCAGAAAGCATACGGCGGTTATCAGGAGCGGCGCAAGCGTATAGAAATAGTCGGTCTTTCCATCCGACAGTACGTGCTGCCCCACGGCTAAGATGTCTGCCTGGTAACAAGCCAGGTAGGTATAACTGAATACGAAAAAAATGATAGCACAGGCGAAGCGCATCTTCGCCGTGCTATTCCTTTTATTACTCATAAATCAACATTTAATTTTTCTTGAGCACCAGTGCCGAACGTGCCGGCAAGTAAAGCTTCAGCCATTCCTTGCGATCGTTCACGTATACAGGGTCGTAGTTGGTAAGATGGGTCATCTCGTCGTCGTTCAGACCATTACCGCCAAATGCCTTGTTGTCGGTGTCGAGTACCACGCTGTAGGCTCCCGTAGGTACCAGGAATCCATAGTCGGTAAACGAGCGGGTTGGCGAGAAGTTGAACACGAAGAGCAGGTCGCCGCGCATGTAGGCGAGCACCTGGTCACCATCGTTGTGCCAGATTTCCACCACCGGTGTCTTGTTAAAGTTCTTTTCACTCTTGATGGTCTTGAGCATCTCCTTGTCGAAGTCGCCCAGATAATGATAGCAGAGCTCATGGTTGTCCACAAGGTTCCACTGTCTGCGGGCGTACTTGTAGCTCCATCCGTTGCCCTCGCGTGGGAAGTCAATCCACTCTGGGTGGCCAAACTCATTGCCCATGAAGTTCAGGTAGCCGCCGTTGATGGTTGATGCTGTAGCAAGACGGATCATCTTGTGCAGGGCGATTCCGCGGTGAACCATATCGTTCTCGTCGCCCTTCTTGAAGTGCCAGTACATGTCGGCGTCGATGAGGCGGAAGATGATGGTCTTGTCGCCCACCAGTGCCTGGTCGTGACTCTCGCAGTAGGAGATGGTCTTCTCGTCGGCACGGCGGTTCTTGATTTCCCAGAAGATGCTAGATGGCTTCCAGTCTTCATCCTTCAGCTCCTTGATGGTCTTGATCCAGTAGTCAGGAATGTTCATCGCCATGCGGTAGTCGAAGCCGTAGCCGCCGTCGGTAAACTTGGCAGCCAGTCCTGGCATTCCGCTCACCTCCTCGGCTATGGTGATGGCATTCTTGTTCACCTCGTGAATCAGACAGTTGGCAAGGGTCAGATAGCAGATGGCATTGTCGTCCTCGTGACCGTTGAAGTAGTCGCCGTAGTTGCAAAATGCCTCGCCCAGTCCGTGGCTGTAGTAGAGCATGGAAGTTACACCGTCGAAGCGGAAACCGTCGAAGTGGTATTCGCTGAGCCAGTACTTGCAGTTGCTCAGCAGGAAGTGCATCACCTCGTCCTTTCCGTAGTCGAAGCAGAGGCTGTCCCAAGCCGGATGCTCGTGTCTGTCGCCCGGATAGAAATACTGGTTAGGGTCGCCGGCAAGATTGCCCAGACCTTCCAGCTCGTTCTTCACGGCGTGCGAGTGCACGATGTCCATGATGACTGCGATTCCGTTCTGATGGGCGGTATCGATGAGGTCCTTCAGTTCCTCAGGCGTTCCGAAGCGGCTGCTTGCTGCGAAGAAGCTGCTCACGTGGTAGCCGAAGGAGCCGTAGTAAGGATGCTCCTGGATAGCCATGATCTGGATGCAGTTGTAACCGTCCTCAATGATACGTGGCAACACCTTTTCCTTGAATTCCGTGTAGGTGCCCACCTTCTCGGCATCCTGTCCCATTCCGATGTGACACTCGTAGATGAGCAGCGGAGCGGTGCAAGGCTTGAAGGTCTTCTTCTTCCACTTGTAAGGTTCCGGGCTCCACACCTGTGCAGAGAAAATCTTGGTCTGCTCGTCCTGAACCACACGGTTGGCCCATGCAGGGATTCGCTCGCCTTCTCCGCCTTCCCAGTGCACCTTCATCTTGAAGAGGTCGCCGTGCTTCATCGCCTTCTCCGGCATCTTGAGCTCCCAGTTGCCTGTGCCCTTGATGCGCTTGGCGCGATATTTAGGCGACTCCTGCCAGTTGTTGAAGTCACCGATCAGATAGATGTCGGTGGCGTTAGGTGCCCACTCGCGGAACACCCATCCCTTCTCGGTCTTGTGCAGTCCGAAGTAGTCGTATCCGTTGGCAAAGTCGCTGAGCGTAATCTTGCCGTTGCGGGTAAGCTGACCCAGTTTCCAGAGTGCATGTTCATGACGGCCTACGATGGCTGGCTCAAAGTCTGCCAGGTATGGGTCGTTCTTTACCAGTCCTATATGTTTGGGTGCAGCAGCCTTCACTGTTTTCTTGGCTGCAGTCTTCTTGGCACAAGCCTTGGCTGCGGTCTTCGTGGCTGTTGTCTTCTTAGCTGAAGTTTTCTTTTCTGTTGCCATATATCATGATTTTAGATGGTTAGTACTTTGTTGCTTTTCAGGGAAGGATGCTTTAAGCCTTTACCTTGAAGATGGCCTTATGGATGTCACCCTTGCCGATGCATGGCTGATGACCGTCCTGTGGGAAGAAGATGGCAAACTGGCCTGGCTTGCAGGTTACCAGTGTCTGCGCCTTCACTCCTGGATACAGGGTGCAATCCTTTGCCTCGTTGTACTCCACCTCTGGCAGGTCCTTCACTGGAGAGTAGCCGTAGGTCTCCTCTGTGTTCAGCGGAATCTGGATGTCGATCATCTGGCGGTGAGCCTCGATGGTAGCCTCTTCCTCTGTCTTGCCGTGAGCCACGGCGATGTTTACGAAGAGGTCGCTGCCCTGGATAGGGTGCTTGCCAGTCTCCAACTTAGCGAGATCATTTTCCTTGATAAATTTCACTACTTCTGCGAAGAGTGGATTGAGAGAAACGTATTTCTCCAAATTGTCTAATGTATCAATTACCATAGTTTTACTATATTAATTTCTTTATTAATTATATTCTCTATTAATTATATTCTCTATTAATTATATTCTCTAATCAAGTTTTACAAGTAACCTCCGGTCCCCGAAGGGGGCCAACTTTCAATAACCGCTGGTGGAATGACCGAAGGTCATGGAACCTGCGGACAACCAACAGGAGGGAGAATGCGTCCCCGAAGGGGGCGAACCACATCCAGACTTGCTACTGTTCGCCCCCTTCGGGGACGATAGAGAATGTGTGTGTCTGCTATCCGCAGGTTCCATTCCCTTCGGTCATTCCACCCGCGGTTATTCACATTCGCCCCCTTCGGGGACGGCAGAATGCCACATGCGAAAGTTCAGTATTTTATGTTCTGCTCATTTTCTGAAGAGATTAATCTTCAATTTATTTTCTGAAGAGATTAATCTTCAAATCTTTTTCCGTTCTCATAAACGCCCTTGGCTGTTACCTGGCCGTTGCGGTCTTTCTCCACGAATCTGCCGTCGCGGGCATCCTTCTTGTAGTTGCCCTCAAAGCGCTTGCCTTCCTTGGTCTCCTCTATGCAGAAACCCTCGCGCTTGCCGTTGCGATAGACGCCCTTGAAGCGGTTGCCGTTGGCGTAGTGAATCACCACGTTGCCGTCTACATGACCCTTTCTGAACTCGCCCTCGTAGATGTCGCCGTTCTTCTTGGTCAACTTGCCCCTGCCGTTCTGCAGGTCGTCCTTCCAGGAACCTACGTAGATATCACCGTTCTTCCAGATGAAGGTACCCTGTCCCGAACGCTGACCGTCGAGAAACTGTCCGGTGTATTTCGAGCCGTTGGCTGAACGGAAGATTCCCTCGCCGGTGCGCTCGCCCTGGGCATAGTCGCCCTCGTAGACGTCGCCGTTGTGGAACTTGTAGATTCCCTTTCCGTCCTGGATGTCATCCTTCCAGTCGCCGATGTAGGTGTCGCCGTCAGCATATTTGAACGTACCCTTTCCCGAACGCTGGTTGTCCACCCACTGTCCGTCGTAAGTGGTTCCGTCGCCCCAGTCGAAGAATCCGTTGCCGTTCTTCATGTCGTTCATCCACTGGCCTTTATACTGCGCTCCGTTCGAGTAGGTGTAAGTACCCCTGCCCTGTCGCTTGTCCTTGTACCAGTCGCCGTCGTACTTATCGCCGTTATAATAGTACATCACGCCGTGTCCGTGCTGGAAGTCACGGAACCAGAGTCCCACATATTTATTATTGTTCTGGAAATAATACGTGCCCTTTCCGTGCTGCTGGTCCTGCAGCCACTGTCCCTCGTAGCGTTCGCCGTCGGAGAAGGTGTAGACACCATATCCGCTTCGTTTGCCCTTCAGGTAGGAACCCTCGTAGGTGTCGCCATTGGTGTAGACGGTGGTTCCCTTGCCCTGCGGCTTTCCGCTCACCATCTCGCCCTTATACTGTCCGCCGTCGCGGGTGATGCAGGAGCCGAGCGAGATTTTCTGGGCAGATGCTGCCAGTGGCGACAGTGCCAGCATCAGGGCGAGCATCAGGGGCTTGCCTGCGGTTAAAGCCTTGCTCACCCACATAGGGTTGTTATATTCGTTTGTCTTATATTTCATGTCGATTATAGTCTTTATGATTTGAAATTCAGTCGATAAGATTCGATGTTCCGTCGATAATCTATCGATTCAATCCCCAAAGTTAGCGGTTTTTCGGCAAACAGCCAAATAGATTAAACAAATTTAAGGTAAAAAGAAGAAAAATAATAGTTATCAAGAAAAAATAATATCAAAACACAATAATCTGCCCATTACGCCGTTTCTAGAAAATAACAATTTTTATCGAACCCAGCAAATCAAACACATATATGATTTTGAATTGTGCAATAATAGACGAGGACCCAGGAGCCTTGGAGCTCCTGAAGAAGTACGTCGACGATACGCCGACGCTCAACCTCATTGGTGCCTATCCCAGCGCCATCCATGCAGTAGACGGTATTCGCCACAACCATCTGGATATACTCTTTCTTGCCATCCACATGCAGCAGATCAGCGGATTGGAGTTTGCCAAGATCGTACCCAAGAACGTAAAGATTATCTTCACCACTGCCTTCAAGGAATATGCCATCGAGGCTTATAAGGTGAACGCCTTCGACTATCTGGTGAAGCCGATAACCCACGAAGACTTCATGGGAGCCTGCGAGAAGGTGTTCAACAGCTACATGCAGGACAACAAGTACAATCCCATCAAGCGCGACAAGTTCCTGATTGTAAAGAGTGATTTCAGATATGTCCGCATTCCCTTCGAGAAGATTCTCTTCGTTGAGAGCCTGAAGGACTACGTGATGTTCCATCTGGAAGGAGGAGAATGCATCACGACGCTGAGCAACCTGAAAAGACTGGAGGAGAAACTGCCGGGGGAGATGTTCAAGCGGGTTCACCGTTCCTATCTTGCCAACATGACCAACTTCGACACCATCGAGCGCATGAAGATGATTTACGGCAAGTTGGCCATCCCGATTTCCGAATCCTTCAAGGACGAAATTCTCAAGTTCATCGAAGAGCACGAAATATAAAAAAATAAGTGCGCCCCCTTGCCGGAGGCGCACTTATTTTTTTATATTCCCGCAATCTGTCCCGGAGTAGAAACGAAGATATGGGCACCATGGGCGATGAGGAAATCCAAATCACGGAAGCCCCAGAGCACACTGATGCACGGCATTCCGCTGTTCTTCGCCGTCATCACGTCCACATCGCTGTCGCCAATGTAAACCGCCCCGTCTCTATCGGCGTGCAACTGGCGCAAGGCTTCGTTCACGGTATCAGGAGCCGGTTTCTTCCTGATATCCTCACGCTCTCCTATCGCCACCTCTACCAGGTCGCCGAAGAAATGACGGCAGAGTGCCTGCGTTGCCGCATAAAACTTGTTGCTCACCACGGCAATCTGCTTGCCCCTGTCCTTCAGTTCCCTCAGCATCTCCATCACGCCCCTGTAAGGCTGCGTCGTGTCAAGATTGTGCATCATGTAATGCTGGCGGAAATCAGCATACGCCTTCTCAAACTTCTCGTTCTTCTCGCCATCCGGAACGGCTCTTATCATCAGCAGCTTCACGCCGTTTCCCACAAAGCGGCGCACCTCATCCAGGGTTCTTTCGGGCATTCCGTTCTTCTTCAGGGCGTAGTTGCAGCTAGCCGCCAAGTCCTGCAGCGTGGAGAGCAGCGTACCGTCAAGGTCGAAGATGTAAGTATCGTAGTTAAACTGCGCATGAGGCGACATTCTCTTTACCCTGAAATCGCCGCCATGCAGCACGCAAACGTCGTTGGTAAAGAGGCGCACCTCGTCGGGCGCACCGGTGGTGTAGGTGCTTTCCTCCTTCACCTGTCCGTAGGCGTAGCCCGTGCCCATCGTTCGGTTCTCGCCATACTCCCAGCGCTTGAAGGCCTTCGTCTCCGCATCCACCACCACATATTTATATTCCAGCGGCGATTCCAGTGCCAGCACGTTCACCGAGAGCACCCAGTCGTCGCCCTGCAGATGGGTCATCGGCAGATAATGGTCGGTGTTCCATTCGCCCAGGGTTGGATGGTTGCCCAGCAGTCCCAGTGCCTCGTTCTCGTGCAGGCGTGGTGCGGAAACCTTGAAAATCACGGTCTGCTCGAAGATAGGCAGTCTTGCCACCTCGTCGCCCTTCCACTGGGCAGGCACGGTGTAGTTAGACACCTCTCCCGTCAGCTCCACCTCGTCGTCGAGCCAGAAGTCAGAAAAGATGTAGTTCATGTTGGCATCATAGGTGTAGGCACGGGGCGAACGCACCGACTCCCTTCTCATCAGGGCGCCCTTCGCATCCACTACCTTATAATAATAGGCGATGGCGCTGTATGGATGATGGCGGTTCTGACGGGCATGCGTCTCTGCCAGCCAGTGATAACCGTCTGCCGTGTTCAGTGCAAGATCGAGCGTCTCACGCTTTCCGTCGCGCGAGAAGAAGGTGATGTCAGCATGCACCGTCTCACCCCACTCCGCCTTATAGGCTATCGTAAATTTCATTCTCATATCTTCATTCCGTATTAAATCTATCATTTCTTCTATGCAGGTATTTTTACCATGCAAGGGTCTTTTTATCCTGCAAAGGTACGGAAAAAGTTCATACCACGGATAAAGAAATCGGGAATTAACCTATTTTAATTGACAACGCTTTGCTATTTGCCATTTTTACTGTACTTTTGCACCGTAAAACGTTTAAAACGGAAAACCGTTCAAGAGAAAAACGTTAAGATTGAAAAATCGTTTAAATCAGATAAATGAAAATGAAGAAAAAGTCAGTTTCTAAGTTGTATCTCTATGGGGCCATCGGCTGCGTGGCGGCGATTGCCTGCATAGGTTATCTCTACTGCTTCTCGGCGTTCTCGAAAAGCAGCGAAACCAAGTATGTGTATATCGACACCGACGATAATATCGACTCGGTATATAATAAGGTGGAACCCTTCGCCAAGAGCATCCCGATGCAGGCGTTACGTACGCTCACCCATCATTCGGGCTACGCAGACCACATCCGCACCGGCCGCTACGCCATCCATCCCGGCGACGGAGCCTTCAAGGTGTGGAGACATCTGAAGAACGGACTCCAGGAACCGATGAACCTCACCGTGCCTTCCGTGCGCACCATCGACAAGCTCTCGGCAGAACTCAGCAAGAAACTGATGCTCGACAGTCTGGAAATCCGAAAGGCACTCACCGACGAGGCCACCTGCGAGAAGTATGGCTACGACACAGCCACCATCGCCTGCATGTTCATCCCGAACACCTACGACATCTATTGGAACGTATCCGTCAGCAAACTGCTGGATAGAATGAAGAAGGAGAGCGACAAGTTCTGGAACTTTGAGCGCACCCAGAAGGCGAAGGCGATGAAGCTCACCCCGGTAGAGGTAATCACCCTGGCGAGCATCGTGGACGAAGAGACCGCCAACAACGCCGAGAAGCCGATGATTGCCGGCATGTATTACAACCGACTGATGCTCCGCAACGCCGAATATCCAGAAGGAATGCCGCTGCAGGCAGACCCAACCATCAAGTTCGCCTGGAAGCAGTTCGGGCTGAAGCGCATCTACAACAACCTGCTGAGTATCAAGAGCCCGTATAATACGTATAAGAATCCGGGACTTCCTCCTGGTCCTATCCGCATCCCTTCGGTGGCAGGCATCGACGCCGTGCTCAACCACGTAAAGCACGAGTACATCTACATGTGCGCCAAGGAGGATTTCAGCGGTACCCACAACTTCGCCCGCACCTATCAGGAGCACCTGCAGAATGCGGCTAAATACACCAAGGCACTCAACGAGAGAGGAATTAAGTAGGCTTCCGTTCAGAAAACCTGCATGATAATTCCCAAAACATACAGAAAATTCATAGGGAAACTTGCAAAATGTCACTCATTTTGCAAGTTTTCTTATTTTATATTTGGTAGTCTCCCAAAATAGTTGTAATTTTGCAGCATTAAACATTCCATTTAAAGAATTTATTACATGAACAGAACGATTATTACAGTAGTAGGCAAGGATACCAAAGGTATCATCGCCAAAGTTTGCACCTATTTGGCAGAGAAAGACGTCAACATCCTCGATATCTCCCAGACCATCGTGCAGGAGTATTTCAACATGATGATGATTGTCGACATGGGTAAGATGAACACATCTTTCGAAACTGTTGCCGATGAACTCGATGAGCTCGGCAAGAGCATCGGCGTTCAGGTAAAATGCCAGCGTGAGGAAATCTTCAACATGATGCACCGCATCTAAGTGATTCTGCTGGGTGATTCATCTATAAAAGTTATTCATTTTTAAAGTCAATAGAAGGAAAATGATCAATATATCTGAGGTAATAGAAACCAACAAGATGATTGAGCAGGAGAACTTCGACGTGCGCACCATCACCATGGGTATCAACCTCCTGGATTGTGCCACTTCCGATCTCGACCAGCTCTGTGAGAACATCTATAACAAGATAACCCGTCTTGCCAAGAACCTGGTGAAGACCGGTGAGGATATTTCTAAGGAATACGGTGTGCCTATCGTCAACAAGCGCATCTCCATCACTCCTATCGCCCTGGTAGGCGGCTCGGCCTGCAAGACCACCGACGACTACGTGAAGATAGCCAAGACCCTGGACAAGTGTGCCAAGGAACTGGGCGTCAACTTCCTGGGCGGCTACTCTGCCATCGTGAGCAAGGGTATGAGCAAGAGCGATGAACTCCTCATCCGTTCCATCCCTCAGGCGATGGCACAGACCGATTTCATCTGCAGTTCCGTGAACGTGGGTTCCACCAAGACCGGAATCAACATGGACGCCGTGCGCCTGTTGGGTGAAATCGTGAAGGATACAGCCGAGGCTACCAAGGACAAGGGTTCCCTGGGTTGCGCCAAGCTCGTGGTGCTCTGCAATGCGCCGGATGACAACCCATTCATGGCAGGTGCCTTCCATGGTGTTTCTGAGGCCGACGCCGTAGTGAGCGTAGGTGTCAGCGGACCAGGTGTGGTAAAATATGCATTGGAGCAGGTGAAGGGCGAGAGCTTCGAGGTGCTCTGCGAAACCATCAAGCGCACAGCCTTCAAGATTACCCGCGTGGGCCAGTTGGTAGCCAAGGAGGCTTCCCGCCGACTCAACGTACCATTCGGAATCATCGACCTCTCTCTGGCTCCAACTCCAGCCATCGGCGACAGTGTAGCTGATATTCTGGAGCTTATCGGACTGGAGCGTGCCGGTGCCCCTGGTACTACAGCCGCCCTTGCCCTGTTGAACGACCAGGTGAAGAAGGGTGGAATCATGGCTTCCTCTTACGTAGGCGGTTTGAGCGGTGCCTTCATCCCTGTATCTGAGGACCAGGGCATGATCAATGCCGTAGAGGCTGGTGCGCTGACCATCGAGAAGTTGGAGGCGATGACCTGCGTGTGCTCAGTAGGTTTGGATATGATCGCCATCCCTGGCGACACTCCAGCCACCACCATTTCGGGCATCATAGCCGATGAGGCTGCCATTGGTATGGTGAACCAGAAGACCACAGCCGTGCGCATCATCCCTGTAGTGGGAATGAAGGTAGGCGACACCGTAGATTTCGGTGGTCTCTTGGGTTATGCGCCAATCATGCCAGTAAACAAGTTCAGCTGCTCAGATTTCGTGAACCGTGTAGGCAGAATCCCTGCTCCTATCCACAGCTTCAAGAACTAAGCAGGATTTTCAAGATATAATAGCTAGAAATAGGGTGCGTCATTGACTTATGACACACCCTATTTCATTTTCTTCATTTCATTTTCTTCATTGTTTTTCTTCATTGTTTTTCTTCATTGTTTTTTCTTCATCGGATTATGCGGATGAATCGGAACCTTAACCGCCTCCTCGGATTACGCACGGATTTTAAACGGAAACTCGACCTTACGGTCGTGGCGATACCCCCTAAAGCTTGCACTAAGAGGCTTATAGCTACGGGCTAGAGCTATGATCACGTGCTAGAGCAATGATTACGCGCTAGCCCAATGGCCGCAAGGCCAAATCCGTTTAAATTCCGTGCGTAATCCGTAGAGCAAGAATGTTCCGTTAACTCCGCGTAATCCGATGAAGAAAATTCGATGAAAAAATTCGATGAAAAAATCCGATGAAGAAAAAAAATACGATGAAGTTTTTTATTTGTTAAACATTTCTAACGAATTTCGGATATTCTGAAAAATATTTGTATCTTTGTGTTCTTGAAATAAGTAATAAAAAGAAATGCACAAGATAAAAACATGTGCTATATAAGTCGAACTTAATTAGTAATAACCATGAGCAAGTATTTTGCAGAATCAGAATTGATTATCAATGAGGATGGAAGCTGCTTCCACCTCCACCTCCGCCCAGAACAAGTGGCAGATAAAGTAATCCTAGTAGGCGACCCAGGCCGCGTAGCCCTCGTAGCATCCCACTTCGAGGAGCAGGAATGCGAGGTTTCAAGCCGAGAGTTCCACGCCATCACCGGAACCTATAAAGGCAAGCGAATCACCGTGCAGAGCACCGGAATCGGCTGCGACAACATCGATATCGTGGTCAACGAACTCGATGCCTTGAAGAACATCGACTTCACCACCCGCACCGAGAAACCCGAGCACACCACCCTCACCCTCGTGCGCATCGGCACCTGCGGCGGTCTGCAGCCAGAATGCCCAGCCGGAACCTTCGTAGCATCGCAGAAGAGCATCGGCTTCGACGGCCTCATCAACTTCTACGCCCGCCGCAACGAAATCTGCGACCTCGAAACAGAGGCAGAGTTCAAGCGCCAGGTAAAATGGATGGACCAGATAGGCAATCCATACTGTGTAGATAACGACCCGGAACTGCTCAATCAGATAGCCGGCGACGATATGGTACGAGGAATCACCATCGCCTGCGGCGGTTTCTACGGTCCGCAAGGCAGAGAACTGCGTGCCCCACTCGCTGACCCAGAGCTTAATGCAAAGATAGAAGCATTCGAGCATAACGGACTGCGCATCAACAACTTCGAGATGGAGAGCTCCGCCCTAGCCGGCCTATCCCTCCTCTTGGGCCACAAGGCATTAACCTGCTGCATGGTCATCGCCAACCGCCGCACAAAGAAGGCCAACACGGGCTACAAGAGCACCATCGACAACTTGATAAAAGTAGTATTAGATAGAATTTAAAGTAAAAGAAAAATGAATCAAGAAGAATGTATCTGCGCCCTGGCAACCCCAGCTGGCGGCGCCATCGGAATCATCCGACTCAGTGGCAATAACGCCATTACCATCACCGACCAGGTTTTCACCGCAGCCAGCGGCAAATCCCTGACCGATGCCAAGCCCAACACCCTCCACTACGGAGAAATAAAAGATAAAAACGGCAACACCATCGACGATGTAATGGTAAGTGTCTTCAAGGCACCCCACAGCTACACCGGCGAAGACTCCACCGAGATTTCATGCCACGGCAGCAGATACATTCTGCAGCAAGTGATGCAGTGCCTGATACAGGCAGGTTGCCGCCACGCACAACCGGGCGAATACACCCGCCGTGCCTTCATGAACGGCAAGATGGACCTCTCGCAGGCAGAAGCCGTTGCCGACCTCATCGCCTCCACCAACAAGGCAACCCACCAGATGGCGATGAGCCAACTGAAGGGTCACTTCAGCAACGAGCTCTCCACCCTTCGTGAAAAACTCCTCAAAATGACCTCACTCCTCGAACTGGAACTGGATTTCAGCGACCATGAGGACCTGGAGTTTGCCGACCGCACAGAGCTCCACGCCCTGGCCGAGGAAATAGAGAAGAAGATAACCGCCCTCGCCCACTCCTTCGAAACCGGCAACGCCCTGAAGCAAGGCATCCCTGTAGCCATCGTGGGCAAGACCAACGCTGGCAAGAGCACTCTTCTCAACCGTCTGCTGCAAGATGACAAAGCCATCGTAAGCGAAATCCACGGTACTACGCGCGACGTCATTGAGGACACTACAGACATAGACGGCATTACCTTCCGCTTCATCGACACGGCAGGAATCCGATCCACCGACGACAAGGTGGAGCAGCTGGGCATAGAGCGCACCTATCAGAAGATGAAGGAAGCCAAGATTCTCATCTATCTCATCGACGGAAGCACTGATGATGACCAGCAGGATAAAGACATGGACGAGTTTATGGAGATTATTAATGACTACGACTGCCCGAATATAATCTTAGGTATCAACAAGTTTGACGACATCACGGAGTATGATGAAGAGAATATCAATGGATTCAACGCTATGACGGAAAGTCTCAACTCGTTCAATGCGTTCCAAAGCCAGTGTAGCGGAAAACCATTGAAGACACTCAACATAGTTCCGATGAGTGCCAAGTTGGGTTACAACATGGATGGTCTCAAGGAAAGTCTGGTAAAGATTGCCAATGTTCCAGAGATTACGGAGAACGATGTCATCATAACGAATGCCCGCCACTACGAGGCGTTGACGAAAGCCAACGAAAGTCTGCAGCGAGTATTGGAGTCGATGGATGCCGGCATGAGCGGCGACATCATCGCCGAAGACCTCAAGATGGCATTGGAAGAGCTGGGCGAAATCACTGGCGGACAGATAAGTAGCCAGGAAACGCTGAATAACATCTTCAAGCACTTTTGCATCGGAAAGTAACCCCCTGGACAGCACTAAAACGAACATTTTTATAACTGCTTGCAAGCCACCTACTTAGGTGGCTTTTTTCGTCTTAACACATTCCATTTGTAATTTGCTGAAACCAATATTTTGGTGTATTTTTGGCTCAAATTTCATTCGTGGCCCTCAATTCTGTGAGAAAATGGAAAGCCAAAATTCTATTTTTGGACACCAATTGCAAATTCTGCAAACCTTTCCAGTGACCGACATTTCTCATGTTGGACACCATCATGAAAATTGCTGCAAAAACGTGAAAATTGCTGCAAAAGAATTAGGGGGACTCATAGGGTACTAAATAGCAAACAAAAATGAGGATTTTAAGAAAATGTGAGGTATGTGGTGAAGAGTTCATTGCTACCAAAATCACAAATAAGTATTGCTCCAAGAGGTGTGCTCGTGTTGTGCATCGGAAGAAAGAAGCTGAGAAAAAGAAAAAAGCAAGAGAAAGTAAGAAGGACGATGCTCAGAATTTGCAAAGTCTGGAAATCGCTTCTCGACCTTTCTTGACACCTTCAGATGTTGCATTTCTTCTTGGTGTTAGTGTTACTACTGTGTATCGATGCTTTTACTCTGGAACACTCAAAGCTGTCAGACTACGACGTAAGACATATGTTCGTCGTGAAGATCTTGATAAATACTTTGAGGAAGCTGGTGCATACAAGAAGAAAAGCTATAAACGCAAAGATGACCAGGAGTACTATACTTTGCGTGAAATCATGGAGAAATATAATATCGGTCGCAAGGCCGTATGGGGACGCTGTGACCGTTTGGGTATTCCAAAAGTCTATGTAGGACGTAACACCTTCTTCAGTAAAAAGGCAGTTGATGCAAAGTTTGCAGACCTTCTTGAAGAAATCAATCTCGACAACTACTATACAATGGATCAGGTGATGGACATGTATGGTATGACTCGAACTAATGCAATGAGTTTTGTTACTTATCATAAGGTACCAAGAGTTAACCGTAATGGTAAGGCTTACTATTCCAAGATACATATTGATAGTATCAAGCAAAAAGGCAATGAGGTAGATCCGGACTGGTACACTTACGAAGAGATTTCAGAAAAGTATGGCCTAACAAAGGATCAGATTAGCTACACTCTTAAAAATTATGATGTAAGGACTGAGAAGCGAGGTAAGTTCACGATGATATATAGAACCGACTTCGACAAGATTACTCAACAGCGAATGGGCAACACCAAGAAAGTTGAGAACTTGGATGGTACAGAACGTGTCATCTTCCAACCAAAAGCACAGGAGAGAGCATGTCCTCCTACTCCAGAAGGATATTACTCAACTGAGGAAGTGGCAGAAATGTTCAAGATCACCATCAAGCATGTCGGTGTGATGACCAGAGAGAACAAAACTCCTAAAATAGCTCTTAAAAATTTCAACTTCTATGAGAAGAAGGCCATTGATATCCTGTATAATCAAAAGCATAAGTATGCGGATATAAATGACTGGATCACTCCTGAAGAGATGAGAGATACCTACAAGATGACGCATGACGCAGTACGTTCATTCATCCACCGGCATAAGATACCTTCAAAAGTTGAATATGGAGTAACCTACTATTCAAAGCAGCACATCCAGGTGCTGAAGACTGGATATTTCGAAGGAAGAGAACGCTACTATTCCGTAGAAGAAGCAATGAAGAAGTATGGAATGACAAAGGATATTGTACATTATTACGTCAAGCATTACAAAGTCACTAAAGTAAAGAAGGGGCAATTCATGTTCTTTAGAAAAGAAGAATTCGACAGACTCATGGAAAAACGTTTCAAAAATGATGATTTGAAAACAGATTATACTGAATAGTATGATTTACTTTCTCTTTACTGCTGTCAATGTAGTATCATTTAGGAATTTTGCAACCGAATTTTATTAATACAAAAATCAGATATATTATGCAAGTATGTAAAACCGTTAAGCTCCGTATGCGTGACAGACGCAACGGAACAAAGTCACTTTTTCTGGACTTTTGGCCAGGATATAGAGACCCGGAGACGATGGAGTTGATACGCCGTCGCTCACTTGGCATGTACATTTATGCCGATCCTGCCAACAAGCAGCAGAAGCTCTACAACGACAAGATTCTCGCCAAGGCAGAAGCTATTCGTTGTAAGGTGTACATTGATGTTCTCGATGAGAAGTATGATTTCTTCAACCGTGACAGATTGAAGGAGGACTTTCTCGGATATTTCAGAAATATGGTCAATCGCAACTATGTGAAGTGTGATGCAGCCTACAAGCATTTCGAGAAGTTCTGTAAAGGCAAATGTACATTTGAGATGCTTGATGTTCTTTACTGTAACAAGTATATGGAATATCTCCTTGATACCAAAGTGTCATCAAGAGGTGGACATGTTATCAAGAAGTCTATTTCCAGAAATACGGCATCAGCCTATTGGAATGTGTTCAAGCAGGTCTTGACAAAGGCATACCGTGAGCGTAGATTGACAGATGATCTTGCCAGCCTTTTGGAAAACATTTCATGTACAACGCCAGTGAAGCAAAGTCTTACATTGGAGGAAGTTAGAAGAATGTACAACACAGAATGTTCTATTCCGGTGGTTCGAAAGGCAGCTTTATTCTCTTGTCTGACAGGTCTCCGTATCAGCGACATCCTGAGATTGAAATGGGAAAATATCCGTAGCTATGCTGATGGTGGATATTATCTGGATTTTATTTGTGTGAAGACAAAATGCCAGACCCAGGTTCCAATTGGCGATGATGCATATGCTCTCATCCATCCAAAGACTAACAGAACATATATCTTCCAAGGTTTCAAACGTACTATGACGTATGGTGTGATGCAGAACTGGCTAAAAGAGTGTGGTATCGAAAAGCATATCACCTTCCATTGCTTCCGTCATACGTATGCCTCGTTGCAGCTCGAACTTGGTACAGACATCTATACAGTTCAGCATCTGCTCAACCATAAGAATGTCAGCACGACACAGATCTACGCTTCTCACGCAAATCCAAAAACTCGTGAGGCAGCAGGCAGAATTACGTTAACGAACGTGAAAGACGATGTGAAGACAACAGAAAGCAAGATGTGCCCAAAAGCAAATAAGAGAAAATAAGATTATAATACGGCAAAAAAGAGAAAACAAAACATCGCTTAAAACGTTGAAACACAGAATAATAAATAGTGTTTAAGAGGCGCATTTTGTTGATACGAAATAGTAGAAAATAGCAAGATTCTCTATATCTTTGCAGACACAAAAACTCCAAAAAGTAACAATTGCAATGATTAAAAAGTTAAAAGAGAACTTCTTGATTCTCCTCATTTCGAATATGCTCACCATCATTATGATAGTAGTCGCTCCAAGAATAGATGGAGCGATTGCTAACCTGATGATGACAGTTTCCGACTCAGATTCCGGTTTCTCTTTGCCGATGATATTCTACTATATATCATTTGCCATCATTGTCTGTGCATTCATGTGTTTACGTAAGCCCCAAGCTGTGAGAGACATCGTGATCAACAACAGTATTTCTTCCAACGAACCATCCATATCGGATGTGGAGAAAGCAGAAGAAATGCGTGAACGCTATCGCAACAGGCAGTATAGTCTTGAAAGCTCAAAATATGATGCGGTCAAAGACTACACCTACTCTGTACTTTCGCCATATATGACAGATGAGTATTTGGAGATACTGTGCCAGAACATCAAACTATACGACATCCCTGAATCATGTATTGTTCCTGTGAAGACAAATGGAACCTTGAATACTCTCGACATCAGGCATTATTCCTGGAATATTGGAGAACGCCTTGGTTGGAGCGGTCAGAAACGAGCAACCTTCATAAAGCTATGTTTCCCTACCGAACTCAAAGATGTTGAAGTAGAAAGCATGAGACGTACATTAAGACAGAAGGGCAAATGCGTAATTGAGATTGATGTACCCGATTACAATGATTATCAATTTCATCATCAGAAATAAAGAAAGTTTTTAATATGCAGAACGAAGAAAGACAAATAACATTCAATGACATACCGGAAGTATTGTCAGAGATACTGAAAAGATTCGATCTTCTTGACCAGTCTATGGAACTGATTCGAGAAGAGGTACGCAGAACTAAAAGACCTTCCCTGTCAGATCATATTCCAATGGATGTGAAGGAAGCTTGTGAATTTCTTAAAATCAAGAAATCCACTATGTACACTTACATACAGAACGGAGAAATCCCTGTCAATCAGAAGGGTAAGAAATACACCTTCTTTAGGGATGACCTTATCAAATGGTTAGAATCTGGCTGCAAGATAGAGGCTCCTATCAGCACCATGGAGATTAATCAGATTCTCAGCAAAAGACCAAAACGAAGAACTTTATAGGACGGATAAGAGCCTAAATTTCAGAAGCCTACATTGGATATTCCCTAATGTAGGCTTTTCTTTTGAGAATAGTCTAAATAATCATACTGATGTTATTTTTTATACTGAATGCAGATAGAATGCACAATTTTAGTGTATCTTTGCACTGAAATGATGACTTACATAATAAATAAACGTCAAGTTAAATACACATTTCCGCCTGCTTCATTAAGCAGGCGTATTTCAAATTTATTCATTAACAAAAAGTAATATGAGTCAGAAGAACAATTCCTCTGTGCTCTCTCTTTTTGTGTTTACAGTGCTCAGATCATTGTCCAAAACAAGAGATTGAGCTTTCCAAAGATGAGCTTTGGACACTCTATCGTGCTGCTTACGAGCAGTACAAGTCGGAAATCCTTAATGATGGCAAGTTGTATGACAGATATGTCAACGACTTTGTTAGCTATCACCTGCCGGTCTTCTCTTCCGAGGAGCTGATTGTCCGCAACCATTTCAAGCATGTATTCAGCTTGTATGAGTTGCTTACTACCAGAAAAGACCTTGTCACCAAGTACTTCACCAAGTCCTCATTTGAGAAAGGAGACTTTGAGACAATGGTTTATGAGTTCAACCACATTGAAGTTGTGGTTGAAAGCCCTCGCATTCTTGCTTCATTCACTACAGAACAGATTCGACTCATTACGAAATTCGCCAATGAGTCGAATTTCTTTGTAGATGGTATCGATGAAGAAACGATGGACGGATTCTTCAAATGTGCGTTGGATGAATCTCTGGTTGTAGTCAACATGCGACAGGTACTTCAATTGCTGTATGCTTTGTCTATCGAGAAGATGATTCCCCACAACTGGGTATCACTTATTGCGGACAATCAGCTGCTCACCCCTAAGAGTACGGGAAAGGCATCCAAACGAGGTGCTATCAGCAGCCGACTTAGTGAATTGAAGACTTCATCTGCAAAATTCCCAAGTGGGGAGTTTCTGGATTTTGCAAAACAACTGAAAGAAATGCGATGAAGTAAAGTAAGTTAAACAACTGAAAAGAAAAATCTCCTTACATCCCCCCTGACACTTCCGAGTGTCAGGAGTAAGGTCAGTTGTATTAGATTTTATTGGGGTAATTTTGCCCCCGAATCGATTCAGTTTCGGGGGTAGCCCCCTTATTGTCTAACATTAAAAGTAATAAGAAAATGGGAAATAGCAAAATTGACATGAACATACTTGCCAAGAGAGTAGAACTTTTGGAAATGAGAGTAAAGGAACTCACTTCGGTAGAACCTGAGGCACTTAACGAGCGTCTTTCAAAGATTGAGGAAAGATATTTCTCAAACAAAGAGATGCTCACCACCACCGAGGTTGCTGAATATCTTGGCGTTTCTCAGTCGCAGATTTACAAGCTCACCATGAACATGGAGATTCCTCACTACAAGCCACAGGGCAAAACCATCTATTTCGACAAGAAGGAGCTTTTGAAATGGATGCGCAACAACCATATCACCCTGGCACGAAAGGACAGTGCCAACAAATAGAGAAGCGTTATGAAAGACAGAAAGAAAAACAAGACCAGAGTTTATTCTGATGTCCAACTGACGGCTCTCTTGGAAAAGTCTGAGATAGTGATTGACCCCTCAAAGTGTAGAAATCAAATTGAAAGAAGCAATGGCAAGAGGAAGAAACAGTAAAAGTGAGAAAGAAGGGTCTGCAGCAAGTTCCTTGGAAGTAGGCATGCTGTGCAAGAGTGCTTTCAACGACAGTGAACTGGAAAGTTATCTCAGACAAGGAGAGATAAAAGCTTCAGAAAAACCGCCCGTACCACCCCAGGTGTTATGGGTCGGTGATTGTACCATAGCCACTTTCGGAAATTTCAGCGCATCAACAGGTAAGGCAAAGAGTAAAAAGACATTCAACATCACGGCGATGGTAGCAGCTGCGTTAACCAATTCCACGGTACTCAACTACCGGGCAAGTTTTCCAGAAGGAAAGAGACAAATTCTCTATTTCGATACCGAGCAGAGTCGCTATCATTGCCACAATGTTGTTGAGCGAATCTACCGACTGGCAGGACTCAGCCTTAACAAGGAAGACAAGCGCATCAAATTCTATGGTCTAAGGGAGTTCACCCCTACTCTCCGCATAGCCCTCATAGATTATGCGCTAAGAACTTTTGATGGCGTGGGACTTGTCATTATCGATGGTTTGCGAGATCTCATGTACGACATTAACAACGCCAAGGAGTCCACAGACGTAATGACGATGCTAATGGCATGGACGAGCAAGTATGATCTGCATATTCATTGTGTGCTCCACCTAAACAAGAATGACAACAATACTCGTGGTCATATTGGTACAGAGCTGGAGAATAAGGCAGAAACGGTGTTGATTATCAGTAAGAACAAGCAGGATGCCAATATCAGTGAGGTAAGACCCATGCACATGCGAGACAAAGAGTTTTCGAGCTGGGCGTTTCACATTGACGACAACTCTCTGCCTGTACTTGATGTCGGTTATCACGTCACTGTTGTCAAGCCCAAAGACAAGCCGCTCACCTCTCTGCCAGACGATGTTCATACGATGGTACTTCAAAAGATATTCTCCAAGAGTACTCCACAGAGATACGTCGATCTGGTAAAGGCTCTGGGTGAAGCTTACGCCGAAGAAGGCTACAAGCGTGGTGATAATGCTGTGAAGGAGATGCTAAAGATTTTCAATGAACGAAAGCTGATAACAAAAGAAAAAGACGGCTACCATTATCACCCAACTCTGTTTCCGTCCAAGTGAGTTTACGAGTTTAAGTTTAACCGGGTATATATATATTAAACTAATATGTGCCCATAATATATGTAACAGCATGACTATAGAAGAAATTAAATCAGTCAGCATTGTGCAGTTCCTGGAATCACAGGGCTATCATCATGTCTATATATTAAAGGAGAACTATTGGTATCTGTCTCCTTTTAGGACTGAGGCATCACCTTCATTCAATGTCAGTCCCAAGAAGAATCTATGGAATGACTTTGGAGCAGGCGAAGGTGGCAATCTCATCAATCTGGTTCAGAAAATGAATCCTTCTTGGAACAACCATGAAGTTCTGACCTATCTGGAACAGAAGATAAAGGAACACCATCTTCAATATTCTGAGGATTATGAAGCCCAAAGGAAGGAAGATGAGAGAAAGGATGCCTGGAAGCAAGACCAAGTTGCCCAGCGAGAGAAGGCAAAAGAAGCCAGCACCATCATTGAGCGTATTGTTGAGCTCAGTCACCCTTATCTCAGAGACTACATTTTGCAGAGACGAATAGACTATGACATAGCCAAGGAGTATTGCAAGGAAGTACATTATCGTATCTATGACAAGAGTTACTATGCCATAGCCTTCAAGAATATCGAGGGCGGAATGGAAGCAAGAAACAAATACAGCAAACGTAGCATCGGCAAAAAGTCGATTTCAATTATCAGACCAAACAACGAGCCACACAAAGAATGTTGTATCTTTGAAGGTTTCTTTGATATGCTGACATATGCCAGTATCAAGAGATGGATAACAGGAAATGGGCTTTGCCTGCCACATGAATGCGACTATCTCGTTCTCAACTCTGTCAGTAACATCAAGGTTCTGATGCCATACCTGCAGGAATACTCCGTGATACATTGTTATCTTGATAACGATGATGCAGGTGCAAAGACTGTAGAGAAAATAAAAGCTGCTTATCAGGATAAGGTGATAAATGAATCTCATCGATACGTCAACTACAAAGATGTTAATGATGTAATCAATGGTATCATCAAACCACCCAAATAGTGTGAAACTGCCATGACACTAACCAATCAGGAGGTTCTCTTTCGAGAGGGTCTCCTTTTTTGTTTTATACGCCCTTTCGTTATTTTATAGTATGATTATTAAAATATTATCATACTTCTTTTATAATCTGTGTTAAGACTGAAACAGTTTTAGCTTTGTTTTTTCATTTATCGCACAAATATATGTTCCTTTGCACTGTTTTTGGGAAATACGCCGACTCGTCGGATGTAAGTTCCGAGTATGATAACAATAAAAATAACAAATAAAATTCAGATTGAAAATGTCAGGATTCGTAATTTTTGCGCTCGTCCTCACTTTTGTGTATGTAGTGTACTTTGCAGTAATGATCACATTAGACCTACATGGGAAGAAGGATGAAAAGAAAACAGAAGAAGAGACCTATGATGTAGGTGATTTGACCAATGAGGAACAGCCAGTTGCAATCGAAGAACGCAACGAGGGTCCTGACGAAGGTGACATGACCTTCACGGAGCAAATCACGGATGATGGACTCAGAGTTGTCAACCCGACAGGAAACGTACCATATCCGCAACCTCCTTCAGATGAAGAGCTGTCGCAGCAGCCACAGTCACATACCGTGACCAGTGAAGAACTCAATGAGAAAAACGATGAGATTTTGGAGCACATAGATCCAGTGCCACAATGCAGTTACCTCTCAGATGAGTTTATGCAGAATCTCAACAACAAGCACAACACCCGAAAAATAGAAAAGAAGAATGCCAGAGATAAGCTGTAAACACAATCTTTTGTTTGCCATAATGTTGATAGGTGTCATGCTCTTCCAGCCAATGTTGGCATCAGCCAAATGCGGAGGTGTCGATTATAGCTGGGGAGCAGACGCTCTGAGCAATGCTCATGACTTTACGGTAACAATGATGCTCTATGTAGTCTATCTGGTGTATGCCATAGCAGCCATCGTAGCCATCATAGGAGCTTTACAAATCTATATAAAGATGAATACGGGCGAAGGTGACGTAACCAAATCCATCATGATGCTGATTGGTGCCTGCCTTTTCATGATAGGTACAACTATCCTGTTCCCTGCATTCTTCGGTTATAATATAGTATAAGGTAAAAAGATAGGATAACAAAACATCTCAACCTGCAGGAGAGATAAATGAGTGTAAATTTTTTAAGTAACATCAAAAGAAATCAAATGAAGAAAATCAAGAATTTCACAAAAAAACTTTTCAGTGCCAAGCGTATGAAGACGCTCGCCATGCTCCTTTTCTGTGGAACATTAGCGACCTATGCACAGAATGCAGCTGGTGATTACACCGCCGGAACAGATGCCCTCGCAACTGTGACGGAGGAGATTGCCAAGTATGTACCTTTTGTGGTTAAGCTCTGCTATGCCATTGCTGGTGTAGTAGCCGTTGTGGGTGCTATCAGCGTTTACATCGCTATGAACAATGAGGAGCAGGATGTCAAGAAGAAGATCATGATGGTTGTTGGCGCATGTATCTTCCTCGTTGCTGCAGCCCAGGCTCTGCCTTTGTTCTTCGGCCTCTAATCTATCGTTCAAGCATTAAAGAATACATCATGTCAGGAGAAGTAAAAGAAAATCAGTACGTAAGCTATCCCATGTTCAAGGGTCTCCAGAAGCCCCTTGAATTTATGGGATTCCAGGGACGCTACATCACCTGGGCAGCCTGTGCCATTGGTGGAGCCATCCTCGGCTTCATCATAGCATATTGCATCCTCGGCTTTGTGGTTGGTCTTGTGGTTCTCGCTGTTTCCCTCTGTTCGGGAGCTGCTCTCATCTTCTTCAAACAGAAGAAAGGGTTGCATACCAAGAAGGAAGAGCATGGTGTGTTCATCTATGCTTGTTCGCATAGAATGTAATCAAACAAAATTCAAACGTAAACAAATGAGCAAGTGTGTTGAAATCTGAATAGTGTAAATCGGTAGGCTCACCCTCTCGCAAGGATGAGCCTATCTTCATTTGATAAAAGAGCAAATAACAATGATCATATATGTAATCATAGCATTTGTAGCAATACTCATAGGCATGGCTATCTCAGTCTCTGCCTTTGGAACCGGAGGAAAACGCAAGAAAATCTTTCAGGACATCTACTTCTCTGTTGAGGATGTGGATGGCATTGGCGTGCTCTACACCAAGACTGGCGAATATTCTGCCATCTTGAAGATGGAGAACCCGGTGCAGAAGTATTCTGCAAACATAGACAGCTATTATGAGTTCAATCATCTTGTCACCGCACTTGCCCAGACCCTCGGTGAAGGCTATGCCATTCATAAGCAGGATGTCTTCGTGCGTAAGCAGTTCCAGGATGAGAGTAACGACAACCATGAGTTCTTGTCAGAGTCTTACTTCAAGTATTTCAATGGACGTTCCTATACCGACAGCCAGACTTATCTGATTATCACCCAGGAGAATAAGAAAAGCCGTATCTTCTCTTTTGATAGCAAGAAATGGCGTGACTTTATGGTGAAAATTCGCAAGGTCAAAGACCAGTTGAAGGACTCAGGCGTGGAAGCCTCCTATCTGGACGGAAATACAGCTCGCGAATATGTTGACCGCTATTTCTCGATGAACTTTAACGACAAGACTGTATCAATGACCAACTTCAAAGTCGATGAAGAGTCTATCTGTATGGGCAACAAACGATGCAAGGTCTATAGTCTTGTTGATGTTGACTGTGTCAGCACACCATCTATAGTCCGTCCTTTCACAAACATTGAGGTAAACAATGTTTCAATGCCAGTGGATATGGTATCATTGGTTGACAGCATCCCATCTGCCGATGTAGTTGTGTATAACCAGATGTTCTTCATTCCTAACCAGAAAAGAGAACTCTCCCTACTCGACAAGAAGAAAAATCGTCATGCCAGTATGCCAAATCCAAGCAACCAGATAGCCGTGGAGGACATCAAGAAGGTGCAGGATGTGATAGCAAGAGAAAACAAGCAGTTGGTATATGCCCACTTCAACCTTGTCGTTGGAGTACCTATAGATGCTGATATTCAGAAATGTACCAACCATCTGGAGAACTCCTTTGGCCGATTGGGCATTCATATCAGCAAAAGAGCCTACAACCAGCTGGAGCTGTTTGTCAACTCATTCCCTGGTAATTGCTACTCCACCAACCCAGAGTATGACCGCTTCCTAACTCTCAGTGATGCAGCAGCCTGTCTCATGTACAAAGAGCGCATTCAGCATAGTGAGGAAACGCTTTTGAAGATTTACTATACAGACCGCCAAGGTGTGCCTGTTGCCATCGACATCAGCGGAAAGGAAGGAAAGAACAAGATAACGGATAACTCCAATTTCTTCTGCCTCGGTCCTTCGGGAAGTGGTAAGTCCTTCCACATGCATGTCATATGGACTAAAACGCATCGAAAAGAACTCCAAACAAAACTTAGAGAAACGTCATAAATAGCTCATTTTCAATACATATTCATTAACATAACGCTCCAACCGCCTATTGCGAGTTTCATCCGTTTATAGTAATTTTGTACCACGGTTGTACCATGGGCAGAGGGACACACGGTTCTTAATGAGGGTTCTTATTTCCTCTTATTTCCCCTTGTTTCCTCTTAAAAGTTTCCGT
The DNA here is from genome assembly GCF_019249655.2 of Segatella copri. Taxonomy (NCBI): domain Bacteria; kingdom Pseudomonadati; phylum Bacteroidota; class Bacteroidia; order Bacteroidales; family Prevotellaceae; genus Segatella; species Segatella copri. Next base: position 2,353,329 of record NZ_CP137557.1, on the reverse strand, counting down.
CAAGGACCATCCCCCATGAGTCACTGCAAAATTCAAAAATAACGGTAAAAATGAATACTACAACTCGCATTCCAATCGTGCTGATGTCCGTAGAGGAAACAGCGCAGGCAGTAAGCATCAGCGTCAAGACAGTACGCAGTCTTATTCGTCAAGGCAGGCTAAGAGCCGTAAATTTCGGTACACGCATGACCAGGATCTATTTGCAAGACCTTCTTGAAATAGCCAAGGGACAAGGTTATCAGGTGGTTCTCCCTTCTTCCCTATCGTTAGAAGGAGCAACGTCCAAGAAAGCACAGAGGCTAAAAGATGCCGAGACTGGCTCAGTCAACAAGTTGGCAAAGTGTCGCAAGACTCCCAGGGCTGGTGAAAGAGCACCTGATGGAGTAACCCACGACACCCATTACACAATGGCAGAGGTGTTGAGCACCTTTAATATCAAGTATGGAAGATTCTATGAAGTCCGCAATCGTTACCAACTCCAGTCAGTTCACGCATGGGGAACGACCTGCTTCAAGAAAGAAGACGTGGAAAGGGTTATCGGGCTTTATAATGAAGAACAGGGTAAGAACATTTCCGATGACTGGTACACCTGCTTCGACATCATGAAACTCTACGGATTAGGCAAGACACAGGTACGCAGATTTGCGGAGACCCATGGAGTGAGAATCCGAAAGTTCAAAGGCGGAAGAGCCAACTACTATCTGAAAGCAGACTGGGAGGCTGCACGCAAGAAGGCAGAGAAAAGCAGTACTACGACCAAGGCAAAACGGAAGTGAGACACAAGTCAAGAGATGGTTCAAACAAACTCATATACGACCCATGCCGTTGCAATTGCTATGCAGCACCCATCCATGTCGGTCGAAACAAACCCACAACGCAGAGTAACGGATATAAGACAAAAAACGCATCCAATACCTGCTTTTAGTCTGATTTTGAGCGTAAAATCATACTCAAAAGCAAATTCAGGTTAAATTCTGGCTGTATTTGAAGCCATCTTTGCTTTTCTCTTTTCACGGCAATCTAACTTTGCATCGGATTTGAGAGTTAAAGCGTTGCGACCATGGCTATTCGCATCCACAGATACACATCGGTAAGAATAATAAAAGAATAACAATATGACGAACATTTGTACAAAGGTCACCGTGCGGAAACGACCTATCAAGAACGGACAGACTTCCCTCTATCTGGATTTCTATCCTCCAATCCGCAACCCGAAGACAGGCAAGCTCTCACGCAGGGAGTACCTTGGTCTTTACATCTACACCAACCCTGTTGAACGCTTTCAGCAGGAGTACAACAAAAGTATGATTCAGAAAGCGGAAATCATCAAGTGCCGCAGGACTGAGTCCATCATCAATGAGGAGTATGGCTTCCTCGACCGCAACAAGGGCAAGGAGAGCTTCTTGGAATATTTCAAGAACCTCATGATTGAGCGTGGCAGCAGCCAGAACTGGGCAACCGCCTACATGCACTTCCACAATTACACGCATGGCGAGTGCCGCTTCTGCGACCTTACCGTTCCGTACTGCCAGGGATTCCTCGACTACCTGTTGTCGGATGCCTGTATGCACAACGGCAAGCGCATGATGGGAACAACAGCCAACAACAACCTTACCAAGTTGAAGTGCATCCTTGCCATCGCATACGAGGACGGACTGCTCAAAGAGAATATCGCCAAGAAACTTGTGCGTGCCAAGGCTCATGGCAACAAGCGGCAGTTCCTCACCAAGGAAGAGTTGTTGCAGTTGTCTCAGACTCCTTGCAAGAGTGATGTCCTTCGCCGTGCAGGTCTCTTCTCCTGCCTTACAGGTCTTCGCCTTTCTGACTGCATCAGACTCCAGTGGGAGAATATCGTCAAGTTGGCTGATGGCGGCTGGGGAATGGACATTATCACAAAGAAGACTTCCACCGCTGCAATCCTGCCTATCAGCGAAGAGGCTTTGCAGCTCTGTGGCGAGCGAAGCACTGGACAGGTGTTCAAGAATCTCACGAACAGTACAGTGGCATTGTATCTCAAACCGTGGATAAAGGCTTCCGGCATCGAGAAACACATCACCTTCCACTGCTTCCGTCATACCTTTGCCACCTTGCAGTTGGCAGAGGGAACGGACATCTACACCGTGAGCAAGCTGCTTACCCATAGCAATCTTGCCACTACTCAGGTGTATGCCGATGTGGTGGACGAACTCAAACGTGATGCGGCAGAACGTATCTCGCTCAAAATACCAACAAAGGAAGAGAGTGACCAGACATAAGTGAAAAACATAATCAGGATAACAAATGGAAGAAAACAAATCATTATCGTTCGACCAACTGCCCAGTGCAGTTGGCGAACTTCTGACAAAGGTCAATACGATGATGACTCGTCTTGATGACATTGGTCAGAGAATAGGCAATGCTCCGAGCGAGAATGACCATGTTCTTATGGACATCAGAGAGGCAAGTGCCTTCGTCCGAAAGAAAGTCTCATCGCTTTATGCTTACACATCTGAAAGGCGCATTCCTTTCTACAAGAGAGGGAACACGCTCTACTTCTTCAAAGACCAGCTGATAAAATGGATTGAGGCAGGTGGCTCATGGGACAAGCCTTACGAATCGACCCAGGAGGAACAGGCAGACTTCGAGGCTCATCTGGCAATGTTGCAGAAAAGCAAGAAGAACAAGCCTGCCTCCATGAAGAGGGTCAAGGGCGAGAAAAATCCTGATGGGGAAGAATGGCATGACGGATAAGAGAATCATGTAATCTACTTTTTACGAAAGGGGAAAGAGAAACTATTCATTCTTTCTTTGCTGAGTAATCCGTTTCACTAATAATCAGTTTTTCAAGATGAGTAACCAAAGCATAAAATACGGAATCCTGCTGACCAAGGAACAGCTCGATTTCTTGAAGGATGACAGGCAGGGCTTCCACCGCATGACCGCCTTCGGCACTTTTGTATCAATGGCATCCACCAAGCCAAGTGTTTATCTGAAGACAGGCTTCTCCGCTTCTCTCTCCATCGGGCAGTTTGCCATCTCTACCGTTGAGCTGTCTGCCCTTTGGAAGTGTGACCGCAAGACAGCGGCAAAGGTGGTGGAACTGTTCAATCAGGTGGGCATCCTCTCAACCGAGAGGAACAACCGCACCTCCATACATACGATACTATGCATCGCCTTCTGGTACGTTGACGGCATCAAGGAAGCCATCAAGAACCCCTTCTACAACCGTCAATCCGTGACTTCCGCCACCCAAGAGGAATCGGTGTCCAATGTCCCATCCGATACCGCTTGCTCTTCGGAAGGCAATCTTTCCAATGGCATAGGTCAGCAGAAAGACAGCAGCGTCAATCCTGCCACTACTGACATTCTGCAGCCCCATGTTCCTGCCTCTTATAATACCTCTTCCCCTTTCGTTAATTCTCATGTTATCGGGGATGGACTTTCAGATCCTTCTCCGATACCACAAGACTTCAAACAAAGGGAAAAGGAAGGTGATGACCATTTTGAGTATGAGGTTGGACAGCCGTCAGAAGATGACTGCAATCAAGGAGAAGGGGCATCACCCATTGAGTTGCTGCCGTCTCCTGTCTATGATGACGAGGGCAACCTCTTGCAGCCACCGCCCCATGAAGGACGATGCGAGGATCACACGGAGAGACATGGCGCGCATATCACCCCAAGTCACTCATGATGTCATCTCTACTTTTCCCTTATTTCGACTATTGACGTTCCCGACAGGCAAGCTATCCAGAAGCCGCTACCTCTATTAGCCGTAGTTTTTTTTCGGAGGTCTAAACAAGAAGTACCAGTGTCAGACGGTTTCGCTTCGCCCACCGCTTCCTACTGGCATTCTTGAATGTTCGCAGGCTCACATTGGCTGTCCTGTTATATCAAGTATAAACTTTATAAACCCCATCTACAATGACAAAAGACAAGAATAACAACACGGAGAAAACCTCAAGGAAGAGACCTCCGAAGACCAGACACATTGACGTTCGTTTCACAGAAGAACACTACGACTTGGTAGTACATAATGCCCGACTGTCAGGCAGGAGCAAGAGCACATATCTTCATGACTTAGGCATCGGACACAAGCCATCCCTACCCATGACCGCAGAGCAGGAGGAAGCCTTGAAGGGCTTAATCGGGGCAAGGTCTGAACTGGTTTATGTGCGCAATGCGCTTCATGCCCTGCCACAGACCGAGAGACTAAAACTCTTCAAGAGAGCCGACTTCATGGAACGTTGGCTTCAAGGCATCAACACCCTGATAGAGGAATTGAGCCGCATTAGAGACAAATTCTTGGATATGTTATGATAGCAAAAGCGTCAGCAATTCAGCATGGTCAGGCAATGACCAATTACGCAACCAAAAACAATCGCGCGGACATCGTCAAGACCAACCATCTCAGCGAGGGTCTGCCGCCGATGGGCATGTGGGACGAGATGGTGCTGCATCAGTCCATGTTCAAGCAGAGGTATGCCAAGAAGCCCATCGAACTGACGTCCATCCGCTTTGAGCTTTCCCCATCTGAGGAGGAGGCACGTAACTGGACTATGGAGGACTGGAGAAGATTCCTTGACGAGTTCATTCGTGAGATGGATGGTATCTCCAAGGTGAACCACATCGGCAAGAAGAAAGGCAAGGCTGCAACTTCGGTCAAGCCGACCAACATAGCCAACTCACAATATTTTGCCGCCCTTCACCGTGACTCCAAGAGTGGCATTCCCCACCTGCATCTGGTGGTGAACCGCATCGACATGGACGGTAATCTCAATGATGTGAAGTTCATCGGTGAGCGTGCCGTGATGGCTGCGAAAGCCATCAATCAGCGTCATGGTTGGAAGGATGCCATGGATATTCGTCAGGAACGCATTGCAGAGGTGACCAAAGCCTGTATGGATGTGCTGCGTTCAATGCCGTTCTTTGATTGGGATGAATATGCCGACCGATTGAGGGCAAAGGGATATGACATCGAGCTTATCCGTGACAAGAATGGTCAAGGCAGGGTGCATGGCTACCGCTTCAAGTTCGGAAAAACTACCATCAAGGCTTCCGAACTGGGTGTAGGAAGGAATCTCACCGCATCGAAAATCGGGAATACCTTCCGCAAGCTGCACCCTCAGCCAACACCTGTTGCAGTTGGTCAAAGACCTTCTCCTTCTGTTTCAAACGCTACCACATTGGACAGCAGAAATACGGCATCGCAAGGTGGTCTGTCTCGTACAAGCAATGTTGCCAAACCTGACCTTCCTGCCGGATTGAGAAAGATTATTGAAGTCGATGGTGAGCGTTTCAGCATAGTCATGCCGAGAACTGCTTACGACACGATGAACAGTTGTATCGAAGTTCCCGAGAATGGATCCGCAAGCCACACTGACATTCTGAATGTAGCCATGCTGCTCTTCATGAACTACCTTGATGCTGCCACATCGATGTCTGAGTCATGTGGTGGCGGTGGCAGTCCTGGCAGTGGCTGGGGACGTGATAAGGACGATGATGACCGTGAATGGGCAAGACGTTGCGCAATGCAAGCAAACACACTCTGCAAGCCGATAAAGAGAGGCATGAAACGATAACTTTTCAAACAAGAACGGTATGGGAAGAAACAAGAAAGATGCCACACAGGATGTGCTTAACCTGTACAATCAGATGCAGGAGGACGAGAACATCGAGAGTGGCAAGGAAGAAATCAAAGTGACCCTGAAAGAGATTGAATCAGCCAAGAAAGCACTCTATGAGGCAAAGGAGGAACTGGGCAATGCCTATCGGAGGTTGGAATCAACGAAAGTGGCACTTATGGCTGCCCACAGGAGCACGGACAACATCGTGGATAGTATATGCCATGCCATAGTCAAGGCAGAGCAGAGCAACCTCAAAGTCGGCATCAACGATGAAGGAGTTGCCCAGTTGGATAAGCGGAACAACACCGCCATTTCTGCTTTCAAGCAAGCCCTTGACGAGCATGAGAAGCGGATAAACGACCTGTTCACTCACCAGCAGAAAGAGCTTAAACGAATCCGCAATATCGAGGAGGGTGCATACTTCAACGGTAGCACCTATGCCTGGATGTTCGGCTTGGCTTTCCTAAGTTGGTCTATCATCTTTGTTGAAATCACCATTTGGATATGCATCACACTTTTTTAGAAAACTCAAAACATCAGAATCATGACAGACAACGAATACAGCAAGGCAAGAAAAGCCGCTGTTGATGCCCTTATCTACTGGGCAAAGACAGGCATGAGAGAGTTCACCATGCGTGACGCAGTAAACGACTATCTGGAGGCGAGCGGTGCTAACCGCCCCTCCATCGGTGGCGAATAGACCATCCTTGCACACAGAAAAAATGCAGCCAACCGACTGGCGATTGACTGCATATACAATTCATTTTGCAATAAGATTACTTACTTTCCCTCTTTTCCATCGGTTTTATTAGATGAGTTTGTTTTTGTAGTTGCTGTTTTTGATGAGGTTGCTCGTGGAAGAAGAGTTGGATTAGAGCCTATTGACCAACGATTATTCTTCGGTTGCGACGGAGGAACATTTGTGTTTGTGCGACTGGTTTCTTTTCGCTTTTGTTCCGCTTTTCTTTTTTCCTCTGCTCTTCTCCTCGCATTTTCCCGTTCTAAAGCAATGCGATTACGTTCATTAATCTCATGAAGACGTTGATTGTTTATCCTTTGTTGCTCTTGTTGGAATCGTCTCTCATTTTCTTTTCTAATTTGTTCATTACGTTCTTCTTCAAGATATCCTAAATTCCGCAGCATTTTAGTTTAACTTATTTTATAAGTACCTGAGCAACAAAAAGTTGCTCAGGATTTTGCCATGTCAGATTTTTCACCTATCTTAGTGTTGCAAATCAAAATATGTATCAAACCCGACAGACATGGCAAAGGTAGCAATAAAATCTGAGAAACTCTCTCCTTTTGGAGGAATTTTTTCAATAATGGAGCAATTTGACTCCAATCTCTCATCTGTAATCGACTCAACCCTCGGTATGAGATGTAGGCTGTATGGTTATCAATACAGCGAAATCATCCGTTCGCTTATGAGCGTTTATTTCTGTGGCGGCTCATGCATAGAGGATGTCACCACTCATCTGATGTATCACCTCTCGCTTCATCCGACACTTCGCACATGCAGTGCCGACACGATTCTCAGAGCCATAAAGGAACTGACCCAGGATAACATTTCCTACACATCCGACACTGGCAAGACCTACGACTTCAACACGGCAGACATGCTGAATACACTGCTCCTCAATTGCCTATTGTCCACAGGGCAGCTGAAAGAGGGCGAGGGGTATGACGTTGACTTCGACCACCAGTTCATAGAGGCTGAGAAGTTTGATGCGAAACCCACATACAAGAAGTTTCTCGGGTACCGTCCAGGTGTGGCTGTCATTGGCGACATGATTGTCGGCATAGAGAACAGCGACGGCAACACTAACGTTCGTTTCCACCAGAAGGACACGTTGAGGAGATTCTTTGAGAGGATTGAACAGAAAGGATTGACAGTCAATCGTTTCAGGGCAGATTGCGGATCCTGCTCAGAGGAAATTGTGGAAGAGGTCGGAAAGCATTGCATGACTTTCTATATCCGCGCCAACCGCTGCGGTTCGCTCTACGATGACATCTTTGCACTCAGAGGGTGGAAGAGAGAGGAACTGGGCGGCATTGAGTTTGAACTGAACTCCATTCTTGTTGAGAAATGGAAAGGGAGGGCATACCGTCTTGTAATCCAAAGGCAGAAGCGAATTGACGGTGAGATTGACCTGTGGGAAGGCGAATACACCTACCGCTGCATCCTTACAAATGACTACGAGTCTTCCGAGAAAGAGATTGTCAAATTCTATAACCTCCGTGGAGGGAAGGAACGCATCTTCGATGAAATGAATAACGGATTCGGCTGGAACAGGCTTCCAAAATCCTTCATGGGAGAAAACACGGTGTTTCTTCTGCTTACGGCACTCATACGCAACTTCTATAAATTCATCATGGCGAGGCTTGACGTGAAGAGGTTCGGACTCAAAGCAACAAGCCGCATCAAGGCGTTTGTCTTCAAGTTCATCTCTGTGCCAGCCAAATGGGTCAGGACATCAAGGCAGTATGTGCTGAATATCTATTCATGCAACAACGCTTATGCTGATGTGTTCCAGAATGACTTTGGATGACACCGACAACTTATGGTCGTGATTTTGCGTATTGCCTCAAGTCGCATGGTGGGGTAAGGGGATTTAATGCGTCTTTGTGGCGATTTTTGCTGCGTTGCACCCTCTTTTGCCACAGTGTCGCTACCTTTTTGACCTCTGTGTCATCTTATGAGGGCGGTTGCGGATTTGAGGTTGAACTTTTGTGCAATGTTGAAGATTAGTAATTCTATTCAACATTTGTGCTAAAAGTCGGCTCCATCGCCAATTTGCCAGCCGTTATGCGGCAGCTTAAAAAAAGACGACACCAAACCAAAAAAATCATCTTGACAACCACCCGACTTTGAACTACGAAGGATGAAATTTTTCAGGGACAACTTCCAGCATTTCCAAAAAACAGTTTAACCATTGACTTGGAGACAAACAAACAATTTGAGCATTAAGGTTTAAACCGAATTTTTCCGAAATTGACCTGACCTGACTTTTCCTGAAAATCGACTTTAAAGCTGTTTTTACAGATAAATCAGGTTTCTCTAACAGACAGGAAATAAATGCTAAGTATTTGGCTTTAAACTTAAAATCAAAAAATAAGTGTTTTCTTTTAATGTTTAACAGGGCTGATTTGACAGTTGGCGGTGGCAAGAAACTTTCAGGACCTACCTCATAGACAAGTTTCAAATCAAAAAAAGTATGATAGAAAACGGTATATGGATTGTAAAGCTTCCTCGAAAATAACTTTTGTGTAGGTTCTAATTGAAGGACAATGGAACCTCCCAGAAAATTTCCAAGACTCTCAAACATCAGGATTTTGAAAATATCGGAAGTAATGCCATAAGGAATATTTGACACCACTTTGAAAGGAAATTTCGGAACTGCAAAATTCCTAAAATCACAACCGACAACTTGAACATTTCGGGCATCAGAAAATAATTTTCGTAAATGTTCAACCAAAGCTGTGTCGTTTTCAATAGCAACAACATTGTTGGCGATTTTTAATAAATGAACAGTAAGAAACCCCTTGCCTGCCCCAATATCTAAAACCGTATCCTGATTACTTATATTTGCTTGTCTTATTGCATCTTTTATTAGCACTTTATCAATAGTAAAGTGCTGACCCGTAAAACGAACGGGCAATTTCTTTTTTGTCTTCATAAAATAAAAAATTTAAATTAAACAATATGCCTTTCGGCATTATTTGACAATCTCAATAAAATCAGTAGGAATATACGCAGTAGCGACAAGGCACAATCCCGAGATCTCAACAACAATTCTTTGTTGTCCTGCTATTCTGGCAACTTTTCCAACCACTCCCTTGAAGTCACCAGCTATTACTCGTACTTTATCTCCACTTTTATAGTGACACTGTTCCGCTGTAACAATGCGTACATGCTCACTATCAGTACTTGTTGCTTTGATAAAATTTATCATTGCATTGTATGGTATAATAAGCGGAGGATTTTTACCGTTTGCCTCTGGAGGAAGCGTCTTATCCAAATAATATTTTATAAAAGAGATTGGGGCATCAACTGTCTTTTTCACAAAACTGTCTGATTGTTCCCTTGTGGCGTATATAAAAAGAAAGTTGGGAAGAAGAGGCTGTTGTATTCGCTTCTTCTTCCCAGCAATCACTTTTAGTACATAGTGCATCGGCACGTATGTCTTAATATCATTCTTCTTTGCTTTCTCTACGGCTGCATTTACCCTGTTATAAGTAGCACGAAGAACAAACCAGTTGTAACCTTCCTGCTGGACATATTCCGAGGACACCCCTGTTTGTGAGCTTTGGGCTTCGGGGGAGACATTGGAGGCAAATCCAATGTGAGGAGGTGAATCGCAACCTCGTTTGGTATGCGCATTAAGCAATGCGTTCATATCGGCTTATATGTCGTTGCTCGTTAATAGCAATATAGACATAAAAAGAGCGTGGAAACGTCTGTTGTCTATTCCACAGTCTGAGGCTCTAGCAATTGCCTATCATAGTTGAACAGACAACGTCAGAGCCCACGCCGATATGAATAATCATTTCCATTAGGAGACCATAATAAACAATTGTTGTGCCCGAAAAGGTACAATCCGTGCTTACAGGTCTCCGCAGGAGCGATATTATCACACCCGGGACATCTACCGTTGGCTTTGCTCAAGACTATGATAACTGTTAATTTGCTAGATTACAGACTGTCTTAAACAGAGCGTTAGTAAACGCCTTCATTATGTCTGGACTATCTTTCCCACCCAATGCCCGCTTTGTACCGCTTTGTCATTATGACTCCGCCATACTCAGCACGGCGTAGGCTGCCTTGTATGCCATCACGAAAGAACACGTCTAACCTCAATGGCTATAAACATGGCGATAATAGTCCGCTGCAAAAGTACAAAGAAAATCTCAATACAACCTCATTTTGTTATGGAAAAGTATGTATAAACCTTAAATTTAACCATAATTAACTAATTCTTGCTCAAATCTCGTATATTTTGTGTAAGGAAATGGCCTCTTATTGGCGTAAAAAGCAAAAGACAGATGCGAATGTCACATCTGTCATTATTGTTGTCGCACATGTCTTTCTTGAAAGAAAGCCTATGGCTGGTTTATTTCAGAATGATTTTCTCCTTTGCTGGATGACATAAGGAGAATGTACTTTTGCCGTCTTTGTTTGTATAGCAGAAGTCGCATGAATTTATAATATCCATGCCAATCACCACATCATAGTCTGAATTGTCGTTAAGCAGAGCCTGAACATTCAACTCTGCTGTTCCTGTTGGAAGGATAACATGAACAAGGTAAGTCCAGGATTCGACATCACCTCCTGCACTCGAAATAAGAGCCTTGTTCTTCGGTTGTAACCCTAAAGCATTTACAACTTCCTGTGAAATCAATGTATTGGTCGCTCCTGTGTCCCACAATACATTTTCAACTTGGCAATGAACAGGAACAGCCACGTTTGCCGACAAATCTACGGCTGGACAGATAATGACGTTTGTAAGAATAGCCTCTGGCTGGGATTCGTATTCTTTTGTATATACAGCCATTCCTACCTCAACTCAATTTTTCCCGTATATGAAGTTTGTTGAGGAACAGGCTCGTCAGTGATAAGGCGAACCAAACGGACATAACCTGTCCGTGCAGCTCTATTTCCGTTAATGACGGGAGCCTGAACTGCGGTTGCAAAATCTATTGTCTTGTTCTTTATAACTTTCATATACCTACAATTTAAAAAATGTCCCGCTGGGTACGCTGTTCTTATGGGAAGCGAGCGGGATTTGTCAATGCAAAGGTAGGCATTCAATTCCAAAAAACCAAACAATTGGAAGAAAAACTAATCTAACTACCCTAAATTTAACATTTTATCAGGAAAACTACTAAACAATGAATACGTCTTTCAAACGCTATTCTATTGCCGCCGAATTATTAACCTGCATTGTCTTTCAGCATTATATGCCGACTGAGATACAACCGAGGTACAAGACATCCATTTTCGCCCTATGTAGAAGCCACAAACAAGGCTCTCTCACCCCTCCTTTTCTTTTTCGATTGTCTCACTCTTTATGGCTGATGAAAGTGGGACTTTTCATCAAAAATGCGCTCTTTGGATAGCAACCAGCCAAAATTGCCCAAAATATTTTCATAAATAATCTTAAAATTGCTTTTTGCCCCTGTCATAGTTTTTTCTCTTTGCCGAGTGCCTTGAACTATAGATTTTCCCCTGTTCAAAATTTGTACCGTTTTGAATTTGTTGTTTTCAAGAGAGTACTGTGGCTCAGCGTGTTAGGATATATAAAAAGGCTTCTTCATGAATAGTGTAGTCCGTCAGATGTGGGAACAGAACACCGACGTTGTGATGGTTGATACCGGTAATTCATATGAAGGACTCTGCGAATATGTCGGTGGCAAATATATCAGCTACACAGACGAGCATCCTATCACGATGAATCCTTTTGCCATCAAGCGTGAGGAGTTGAACATCGAGAAGATAGGCTTCCTGAAAAATCTGGTCATGCTCATCTGGAAAGGACCCCAAGGTGAAGTCACCAAGACGGAAGACCGTCTCATAGAGCAGGTTATCACGGAATACTTCGATGAATACTTCATGAAGAAACAAATAGAGAACCTGTCGTTCAACACATTCTACGAGTACAGTAAAGTCCGTATTCCTCAGATTATAAAGGAGAACAATCTGGCAGGAATAGACTTGGCATCCTACAACTATCTGCTGAAGGACTTCTACAAGGGTGGTAGTCATGAGCTTACACTCAATGAGAACCTCGACACAAAGCTGTTTGATGAGACCTTCATCGTCTTTGAGATTGACTCCATCAAGGGTGCGCCCGTCAAGGCTGCATAAATAACTATTCCATTAGCAAGGAATTAGGCAAGTGTACATTGAAAAGACCTATCATCCGCCTACTTATCCATTCAACGAAAGACGATGGGGAGTGTAGCATGTAGGAAATCCATAAGTCAATCAGCTATCAGATTGCGACTGAATGGTGGGATGAAAAGATAGACAAAGGATAAAATCTATACTGATTGAATGATAGTCCAAGCGGTATCTGCGCGTACCTGCAACGTAAGATAGCTAAACTCGTTGTATCGTGACACTCATTTTCCAGTCTTTGAGGAGAATAGAGCATGTACTTGTCACGACGCATCTGCAATAAGCAGAAAAGGACGAAAGTCATATCCTCCTGTCTATCAGGCAAGAGTTATTATGCAAGCAAACGGGGATTGCCTAAATCGGAAAGCCACTTGTAAGGCTATGAGGTGCAGACCTCTGAATATCTGACAAGGCAACGGAGCCTCCGTAGTAGTCCGAGCAGGATAATGACCTGCACATGGCAAAGGGAGGCAGTTAATTCTTTTAATACAATTAATGAAAAATGTGTGAGACATTATGAGAAATTCAGAAAGAGTATTAAACAGTCTGGCTATACACAGCCGACAACCGAACTATAAATTTGAGCGGCTTTACCGCCTGCTCTTCAATGAACAGATGTACTATGCTGCCTATCAGCGCATTTATGCAAAGGAGGGTAACATGACCAAGGGGGCAGACAACGCCACCATTGACCACATGAGTATATCACGCATTGAAAAACTGATAATTTCGTTGAAAGACGAGTCATATCAGCCCATACCGTCAAGGAGAGTTTATATTCCCAAGAAGAATGGGAAGAAACGACCTCTTGGCATACCCACATTCAACGACAAACTTCTTCAAGAAGTTGTCAGAATGATTTTGGAAGCGATATATGAAGGTAGCTTTGACAACAATTCCCATGGTTTTAGACCCAAACGAAGTTGTCATACAGCCTTGCAACAAATTCAAAAGTCATTCAATGGGACACGTTGGTTCATAGAAGGGGACATAAAAGGCTTCTTTGACAATATCAATCATAACACATTGATAGACATTTTAAGGAAGCGAATTGACGATGAGCGTTTTCTTCGATTGATACGCAAGTTCCTCAATGCGGGATTTATTGAAAATTGGGTATTCAACAAAACATATAGTGGCACGCCACAAGGTGGAATAATCAGCCCGATATTGGCAAACATCTACCTTGACCAACTTGACACTTATATGCGTGAATACATCCAAAAATTCAACAAGGGCAAGGAAAGAGCAGACAATCCCGAAAGGGTGAAATTTGAGTACGGCAAAAGTCGTGCAGTGTTGAAACTCAAAGCGGTAACAGACAGGGAAGAGCGCAAATCCATAGTCAAAGAAATAAAACACTTTGATAAGGAAAGAGCAAAAATTCCTTGTGGTGTGGATATGGATGCAAATTTCAGACGCCTAAAATATGTACGGTATGCAGATGATTTTCTGTGTGCTGTCATTGGAACAAAGAAAGAGGCGGAAGCCATCAAGCAGGACATCAAAAAGTTCCTTGCCGAGAAGCTTTCGCTTGAACTTTCAGATGAGAAGACACTCATTACACATGGAAGAAAGTCTGCAAAGTTCCTCGGCTATGAAATCTATATCCGCAAATCTGTATTGACCAAGAGAAACAAGGCTGGCAGATTGACAAGACCCTTTAATAATAAGGTGTACTTGAAGATGCCGACGCAAGTGATTAGAAAGAAACTCCTTGACTATGGTGCATTGGAGATAAAGATGCACAATGGAAAGGAGTTTTACAAGCCTAAGCACCGACCATATCTCATCAACAGTGATGACTTGGAAATCTTGGAAAGATACAATGCTGAAATAAGAGGTATCTATAACTTCTATTCAATAGCAAACAATTGTCATTCGCTTCATACATTCAAGTATATCATGGAGTATAGCATGTACAAAACCTATGCGTCCAAGTATAGAAGTTCTGTAGTGCAAATCTGCAAGAAATACAAGAAAGACGGAGTGTTCACAGTAAGCTATAAGAACAGAAAAGGACAAACCTTAAAGAGGCAGTTTTACCACGATGGGTTCAAGCGTAAGAAACAAGAATATGGAGATTGCTATGACAGATTACCTGTTCAATACTTTTACCACGGAACAAGTCTTATCGACAGATTAAAGGCAAACCGTTGTGAATTGTGTGGAAAGGAAAACGTAAAACTTGATATGCACCATGTGAGAAAACTCAAAGACCTTTAAGGAAAGGAAGATTGGGAACGCCACATGATTGCACGCAAGCGTAAGACGATAGCTTTATGTCGTAGCTGCCATAAGAAAGTCCATTACGGTAGTATAGACTGATAGAATTAATGGAGAGCCGGATACGCCGAAATGTGTAAGTCCGGTTCGGGGGCGAGCATTTGGAAACCTACCATAGTAATATGGCAAGGCGCTGGGTGCTTAGCCTACATGACCCTCTCCTCTTCCCTCTTGTTACACTTATCATCATGGACGTTTTCATCCAGAAGATGCGTATCAAAAAGAACCGCAAGGTGCTTGTCATTGAAGAGGCATGGAAAGCCATAGCTTCGCCAATGATGGCAGAATATATCAAGTACCTCTACAAGACAGCCCGTAAGTTCTGGGCATCGGTGGGTGTGGTTACTCAGGAGATCCAGGACATCGTGGGAAGTCCTATCGTGAAGGAAGCCATCATCAACAACTCTGATGTGGTGATGCTGCTTGACCAAAGCAAGTTCCGTGAACGTTTCGACGAGATCAAGGCAATCCTTGGCTTGACAGATGTGGACTGCAAGAAGATCTTCACCATCAACCGACTTGAAAACAAGGAAGGCAGAAGCTTCTTCCGAGAAGTCTTTATCCGAAGAGGAAGTGTCGGAGGCGTGTTTGGAGTTGAGGAACCTCACGAGTGCTATATGACCTATACCACCGAGCGAGCAGAAAAGGAAGCGCTGAAACTCTACAAGAAAGAGTTGCAATGCGACCATCAGCATGCCATCGAAGCCTATTGCCGAGACTGGGAACTGTCAGGAATCACCAAATCCCTACCATTTGCCCAGAAGGTGAACCAGACTGGCCATGTGCTGAACCTCAAACCCAAGAGGAAATTTGATGAGTATATGTAACAAGTCATAAACGATAATATTCAAACAATGAAACGCTATCTGATAATACTTACTCTCTATCTCTGTGCCGTAGTACCGACGATGGCACAGTACTACAGTGTAAACTATGACAAACGCACTGTAGAAGCAATGACAGCCGCTTTTGCAACAGAGGCAGCTACTGAGGCGTATTATGCCGAGCAGGTAGCCAAGATACGTGAACACTATCAGGCGGCAGAGGTGGCTGCGGCAGGAATCTTCACATCCAAGTTCCTTGACCGTAAAGCCCTCACCCATCTGGGACTATGGACAAGTTCGACGGAGAACTACTATTACCGCCGTATCTACAACATGGTGTCGGCCAAGATCATGCCGAAGATATGGACTGTAGCTGGAATGATGCTCAAAAGTCCACAGAATGCTCTCTACTGGGGAAGCTATTTATATAAGGTATGTGAAGAGACCAAGACTCTCTGCTATCAGTTTGAGTCAATCGTCACCAACAGCACCCTCTCCTTCAAGGATATTGCATTTCTGGAGATCAACCAGGAATTGGCGGCTATTCTGAAACTCTCGGAGTTGGGTAACGTAGATTGGGAAGCGATGTTTGACAACTTTTCCGGGTTCGGTTCCAACTTTACGAAGGAGAATCTGAAGGAAGACATAGACAACCTGTATGCCATGGGAGTCAACCTTGCCTCTGCTGGAGCTGGTAATGCTGTAGGCTCAATCCTTGGCAACAGTAGTTTCAGTGGTACGATGATGGATAAGACAAGCAGCGTCATTGAGATTGCAGAAAATGTGTATGGACTCTACAACAGTCTGTCTGCAAATGCAGGCAATACGCTCTTGCAGTTTGTTGGAGGAAGGGACAGCATTGCAAATCTCTTCTCTTTATCGAACTACAATCTGACCTCTTGGGTAACAGACTATGCCCGTGAAGGAATGGGACAATACTACACCCAGCGATGGTATATCTATAGGGTTGATGCCGGTAATGTGAAGCTGTGTGACTACTATCCACCTACAGACAATGATGCTATCATCAAAGGTGATCACTGGTATCGTATCAGCACAAAGGACAAAAACTATACTCCAACAATGGCAGAAAGAGAAGCAGCATTGAGAAACTCAGAAAGCCACGCAGGTTGGAGTCGAAGTGATGTTCAGCAGCATAACAACTCAAACGACGGCTTCAATTATAGTATAACCTACTATATGTCAGGCTATATTCTCAGTAAGAAGAAAAGTGGTCAATATGCTAAAGCCTATGCTTACGAGATTCATGTTTCAAAGAGCTGGTATAAAAAGGAAGTTGCTTATGAGGATGTCTTTGATTCCTACACAATGGACATGAGCACATTCAAAGCCGGATTGAATGCACGACTGAAAGAACTCAATGATAACGAGGAAGGTTACACCTACTATCTTTCAAGTGATGCAAAGAGATACTATCAGACAACCGATGCCAAGAAGATTGCAGGATGTGAAACTGCAACCATCAGTGTTACCTGCCATGGCGGTACCAAACTTGGTGAAGCTTCGACCCAATACAAGTGTTCGAGTTGTGGAGGTAGCGTGAATGGTCACACCAAGCAGTGTGCTATGGCCACAAGTGTCACTCATGAAAGTGTCAACACCTCAGAGATTGATTCCAAGATTGCGGAGACAGAGAGGAAAATAGCTTCTCTCCAGTCTGAAATCACAAACTTGGAGGCAGAAAATTCGGAACTTCTTAGAAAAATTAAGAATTCAAATGTGAATGATGCTGCGAGGTATCGTCAACAGTACAACGCTAACAAAGATCGCATTACAGCATTGAAGTCTGACAAGAGTACTGCCGAATCAAAACTTGCCCAGTACCAAAAGGCAAAACAAGAGGCTATTGATGGTGAGAATGCCGTGACAGATGATTATTACCGCATACCGGCCATCATGCAGGATTGCAAGACTGCCTATAATCTCAGTTGGAATGGTTCGGGTGCATGGGAAGGTAATACTTTCGTCCGTACTGCATCTATGCCTAATATCAATGGTGTCATCACTTTCAAGGCAACAGTCTCGATAGCGAGAAAGCCCAAGTACTTCATGGGTATCAAGATACACCGTGCCATCGTGCAGATTTCATGGACTCTGACCACGGAATATAGCGATACGCAAGTGGTAGCTGTAGTAAACCTCGACCCAGCTAAGACCGATGAGGAGAAAGCAGCCGAAGTAAATGCTAAACTTGCAGAGATTGCCCGTGACTATCCAGACTGTGACCCTACGGTTGAATATGCCAAGAGTAGCCCCGTAGAATCAGACAATACGGATGATACCTATCATCTGCTCTGGTCAAGTGACCGCCTGGAAATAGCACGTCAGATAGACAGCCGTCTCACTAAGATTTTTGCCGAT
This sequence comes from Segatella copri, assembly GCF_019249655.2. NCBI lineage: Bacteria > Pseudomonadati > Bacteroidota > Bacteroidia > Bacteroidales > Prevotellaceae > Segatella > Segatella copri. The sequence goes on along the minus strand of NZ_CP137557.1, from coordinate 2,335,336 downwards.
TTGGTGTCATTGGAGAAGATGATGCATTACAAGCATTCCATCATAGACATTTTAAGGAGTGTTGCTCCCCCACTGAATGACGAGCAAGGCAGAAGACAGACTCTCATTGAACAATGCAGGAAACGATGGTTGCGACATGCAGCCGATAGTGGACATTCAGATAGTTATAACGGAAAATATGAAGACGATGAAGAAGACAACAGTGAATAGCAAGATACTGACAATACTCATTTGTCTGTTGACCCTTTTACCTTCAGCAGCAAAAGCTCAGGTAGGCTTTGATGCAGTTTCTATCGAGGCCTATATCAAAGATCACAAGCAACAGCGCAGTCTGCTGCTTGTGCGTTCCACCTTGGAGGCAAGCAATAAACTGCTGCATGACTATAGCGGCGATGCCAACTTAGGCTTCCGAGACATCAACAAGGAACTGGATAAGTACACCAGGGCATTTGATGTGATTGACATTCTGTATCAGTCACTCCGCACCAGTCTCAATGTGTACAGTACCTATGAGAATGTGAGTGACAAAGTCTGTGACTATAGAAAGATGCTCAATGATTTCAGGAAGAAATGCCTGGAAAGAGGCAACATCATGAGTACCGACACGCTGATCATCACCATCAACACCAAGGCTTTGGCCAAGATTGCAGATGAAGGCGACAATCTCTATAGGTCAGTCAGTGATTTGCTACTATATGCTACTGGAGCAGCCGCATGTTCAACGTCAGACTTGCTTCTCATTCTTACAAACATCAACAACTCGCTCGACAACATCAACAAGCATCTTAACAAGGCATACTTTGAAACATGGAGATATATCCAAGTGAGAATAGGCTATTGGAAAAAGCAGGTGTACCGTGCCAAGAGCAAGGAGGAAATCATAAGCGATGCCTTCGGAAGATGGAGAGGTGCAGGATATTTAGGCTATTAGAATAATAAATAAAAATTCAATGAATATGAAACATTTAATCTCTTCACGGACAGCACTTTGTCTATGTGGCTTGACGTTATGCTTTAACGCATCAGCCCAAGGCTATGTGAGTTACAACCATGATGCAGCCAAGATGAATCAGATTACGGTTCAGGAGATTGGTGCCGGTGGTCTCACTCCTGCATTCTATTATGATGCCTTACACAACAGCTATCAGAAGTCTGCAGCAAAAAAGAACAAGCAGTTTTTCAGAACCATGGCAGGAGTTTCTGCATATCAGCAGGTGGATGTTGCTGACAGTATCAAAGCATCTCTTACCCAACGAGCAGAAATAGAGGCACTCAACATTGCAGACCGGCAGATTGACATTGCCTGGCTTGCAGAAGGAAACAAGATCAACTCCAAGCTCTCGGTCTTTCAAGCGAACATAGACCGAATAGTAAGCGCAGGTGGCTCTGTTTCAGACAAAACACGATGGACAGAATACTACAAGATGTACAAGACAGCCATCAAGGAGATGCAGGATGCCTATATGCCCAATGCCCAGCGCAAGCAGCAGTATCTTGCCATCTATGATGACATTACCAAGCAGAATGAGACACTTATCTCATTTCTGATCCAACTAAGCAACAAGCGAAAGACCACCTCCTTGCTTGCAGCTCGACTTGAAAGAAGAACCAATGTGGCCAGCCACGCATCATCAGCAATCAGCCGATGGCGTGAAGCAGGCAAAAAGAATATAGGAAATAACTCCGGAGGCTCAGGAACTGATGACTCCGACGACAATAACATAGTAAGACAATAAAACATGGCAGATTCAAACATCCTTTCCGATTTCGGTATCAAGATCCTCGAACAGGAGATTGATGATGTGATATTCCAGACCAACGAGTTCCTTTGTGATGCCACGTTCACAGGCTCACAAGGTCCATTTTGGTGGATATTGCAGATGTGTATGGCTCTGGCTGCGCTGTTCTCGATAGTCGTAGCTGGCAGTATGGCCTACAAGATGATGGTAAAGCATGAGCCGATAGACATTATGAAGCTGTTCAAGCCTCTTGTAGTCAGTGTCATTCTCTGTTGGTGGTACCCACCTGCAGATACCGGCATAACAAACAGCGGCAGCAGCTGGTGTGTACTTGACTTTCTCTCCTATATCCCTAACTGCATAGGTTCATACACCCACGACTTGTATGAAGCAGAGTCCGCACAGATTGAGGATAAGTTTGAAGAAGTCCAGGAACTCATCTATACACGAGACACTCTTTATAACTCATTACAGGCTCAGGCAGACGTAGCCCATTCCGGCACATCGGATCCAAACCTGATAGAGTCCACCATGGAACAGGCAGGTGTGGATGAAGTGACGAACATGGAAACTGATGCTTCAAAGCTCTGGTTCACGTCACTCACAGCTGGTGCAGTGGTAGGCATAGACAAGGTAATCATGCTCATCGCATTGATAGTCTTCCGCATAGGCTGGTGGGCAACCATCTATTGCCAACAGATACTCCTGGGTATGCTGACGATATTCGGTCCGATACAATGGGCATTTTCTCTCTTGCCGAAATGGGAAGGAGTCTGGTCAAAGTGGCTGATACGTTATCTCACGGTACATTTCTATGGAGCAATGCTATACTTCGTGGGCTTTTATGTCTTGTTACTCTTTGATATAGTGCTCTGTATTCAGGTAGAGAACCTTACAGCCATTACCGAAAGTGAGCAGACAATGGCAGCATACCTGCAGAACTCGTTCTTCTCTGCCGGTTATCTGATGGCAGCAAGCATTGTAGCGTTGAAATGTCTGAACCTCGTTCCAGACCTTGCTGCATGGATGATTCCTGAAGGAGATACAGCTTTCTCTACCCGAAACTTCGGTGAAGGTGTGGCACAGCAAGCCAAGATTTCAACCCAAGGCATGATTAGCAAAGTGATGTAAACAGCAAATAATACATATATAATAAGGTATGGTAATAAAGAATCTCGAAAACAAAATCAAGTTGGTGACGATCATCTGCTCACTCTTCCTTGTGGGCTGCATCATCATCTGTATCTCCAGCATTTGGACAGCCAAGCAAATGGTTTCGGATGCTCATCAGAAAGTGTATGTGCTGGATGGCAATGTTCCTATTCTCGTTCAGCGTAGCACCATGGAAGAAACACTCGATGTGGAAGCAAAGAGCCATGTGGAGATGTTCCACCATTACTTCTTCACTCTTGCGCCAGATGACAAGTACATCAAATACACAATGGATAAAGCCATGTATCTGGTCGATGAAACGGGTCTTGCGCAGTACAATACATTGAAGGAGAAAGGCTTCTACTCAAACATCATGGGTACAAGTGCCGTATTCAGCATCTTCTGTGACAGTATTAAGTTCGACAAGGAGAAGATGGAGTTCACCTACTATGGCAGACAGCGTATTGAGCGACGCACAAGCATTCTTACCAGAGAACTTGTGACGGCAGGTCATTTGAAGCGTGTTCCCCGTACTGACAACAACCCACATGGTTTGCTGATTACCAACTGGAGAACCCTTCTCAATAAGGATATAGAACAAAAGACCAAACTGACATATTGATATGGGATGGAAGAAAATGTTTATCGGTGAAAAGATGCCGGACAAAGATGATCCTCAATATCGTCAGAGATATGAGAATGAGGTGAAGGCAGGACGCAAGTTTGCCAAGACTATGAAGCTTGATGTGCTTGCAGCCAAGGTACAACTGTTTGCTAATGACCATAAACTGTTGTTCCTCTACCTTGTATTTGGTTTCATAATCTTCTGTTTTGGTCTGAACATCTACAGGATGGTAGTGGTGTATAGTCATCAACAGTCAAGACAAAGTGCTACGGAAAGGCAAGAGCAGATGTTGCGTCTGCGACACAGCAAAGTCTGGAAAGCTGTTGAAAAAGCCTACACCACGCATCCTGCCATGAATAGAGATAATCAAAAGAATAATAACGAAAAGATAGAAAACGATGGACGCATTGAAAAAGATTAACTGGAAACAGCCCAAGTATATGATACCGCTTATCATTTACTTCCCTCTGTTGTTTGTCGGCTACTTCGTCATTGACCTCTTTCATACGGAGAAGGCAGAGGTTCCTGATGGTCTCACAACGACAGAATATCTTAATCCTGACCTGCCTGATGCCAAGATGAAGGGAGACGGTATTGGTAACAAGTATGAGAGCATGCTTAAATCATACGGTAAGATAGACGATTATTCAGCAGTAGGAAACATTGAACGCAATGAAGAAGATACCAAGGAAGAGTATGATACAAAGTACTCAGATGAAGAACGTAAACTGGTCGAAGCCCAGGAAGCCGAGAAGCTCTCTGAGATGCAAAGGCAGCTACAGGAGAGCGCACAGAAAGGCCAGGAAATCGCCAAAGGCAACAATTCTGCAGAAAATGATCGCTTAGCTCGTGGCAAACAGCGTGAGCAGGAGGCGATGGAAGAACTCAATCGAGCCATTGCCCAGGCAAGGATGCAGGCTCAGCAGGTCTCTACCCCATCCATGCAGGCCGAAGTAACTGCCAAAACGGGCGATGCCAAGGAAGGAAAGGTTGAAATTCCGGAAAAGAAGAAGACCGATGATGAACCTCATGAGGTCGTCAAGAAGGTCAAGGTTACTTCCGACTACTTCAACACCCTGTGTGACAATGACAAGGAAGCTGGACTTATCAAGGCTATCATAGACGAGAATATCAAGGCGGTGGATGGATCAAGAGTACGACTTCGTCTGCTCGATGATATTGTCATCAATGAAACGGTCATTCATAAAGGCTCCTACATCTATGCCACCATGAGCGGCTTCGGTTCACAGCGTGTCAAGGGCACTGTCAAGAGTATCATGGTAGATGATGACATCGTCAAGGTAAACCTTTCGCTCTATGATACCGACGGACTTGAAGGATTATATGTACCAAGCAGCCAGTTCAGAGAGACCACAAAAGATGTTGGTAGCGGTGCTTTGAGCAACACTTCAACCCTTACCAACAGTACATCTACTGGAGGTGGCAATCTGGCATCCTGGGGAGCACAAGCCGTTACCAATGCCGTTCAGAAGACAAGCAACGCCATCAGCAAGGCCATCAAGAAGAACTCAGCCAAGCTGAAATACGGAACCTTTGTGTATCTCATCAATTCACGTTCAAACCAGAAAGAAAAATAATAAAGACATATACGAATATGAAGACTATCAAGAAATTCTGCGCATTGGTAGTATGCGCATTAGCCTCTCTCCCATCCATGGCACAACAGACGTATCAGGAAATGGAGCAGCTAACCATCAATGAGAATGTCACAACAGTCATTACCGCCTCTGAGCCAGTCCGCTTCGTTGACATATCTACAGATGCAGTGGTCGGCGACCAGCCAATCAACAATACCATCCGTTTGAAACCCAAGGAAGGTGCAGCCGTACATGCAGATGGTGACATCCTTGCTATTGTGACGATAGTTACAGAGCGTTACAGAACCCAGTACGCTCTGATATACACTACACGAATGCAGGAAGCAGTCACAGACAAACAGATTCTTGCCTCTGAGAAGATTCCATACCATAATCCTTCTGTATCAATGAGTACTGAGGATATGACCAGATATGCCCGAAAGATATGGAACTCACCGGCAAGAATACGCAACGTAAGTACCAAGCAGCACAGAATGACCATGAGGTTGAACAACATCTACTCTGTTGGAGAATACTTCTTCATTGATTTCAGCATCGAGAACCGCACCAATATCCGCTTTGACATCGACGAGATGCGTATCAAGCTGAATGACAAGAAGGTTTCCAAGGCAACTAATGCCCAGATGATTGAACTTACGCCAGCTATGGTGCTTGACCAGTCCAAGACCTTCAAATATGGTTATAGAAACGTTCTCGTCCTGAAAAAGATGACATTCCCTAACGACAAGGTGCTGACTATTGAGATTTCAGAGAAGCAGATTAGCGGAAGAACTATCAGTCTGGATATAGACTACGAAGATGTTCTGTATGCCGACTCATTCAACTCATACTTAATGATGGAGGAATAAGACGATGAAGAAATACATATTGTCATTGATGATGGGACTGTGCGTTTCAGTCTCATCATTTGCCCAGAGCCATAGCGACCGAATATCCGTTGGTGCAGGAGCCTTATATCAGACAGGCTTGGATGCCACAATCTCATGGGAACATGAAACACGCTACCACAACTCTTGGGAGTACTTCATCAACGGTTACATCAAATGGGATGAATGCGCATCATGTGGACACGTCTGTCCTGAGTCTTTCTGGAATAACTACCGTACATGGGGAATAGGCGCTGCCTACAAACCCTGTGTGGCAAGAGGCAGGAACAACTACGGAAACCTCCGAATTGGCGCAAGTGCTGGCAGTGACACAGATAAGTTTGTCGGTGGCTTGCATGTAGGTTACGAGCATAATTTTGCCCTACGTCATGGGTGGGGATTGTTTGTTCAAGCCAAATGTGATCTCACTCTTCCCAAACGGGAAGACTTGTTTCGCACTGGCATCGTGATAGGATTCAAGATACCCACATTAAAGAAATAGCAACAATGAAGATACTAAATATCATTTGTGCTACTCTCATGGCAGTAGCATTTGCCTCATGCGATGAGCATCGAGACTTTCCTGATACGGCAATGAAGACCTGCGACATCCTCTGTACAGATGGCAAAGTCGTAAGATTCGAGGAAGTTAAGTCCCAAAACAAGACTCCTATTGCTGTGGTGTTCTATGTGAATCAGAACGAGGACATACAAGGAACAGGCTATGCTGTCTATCTAAAGGATATTGAGCCGTTTGCCTATTCTGACTCTCTCGGAATGAAGCATAACACATCAGCTGACATTGCTGCATTTGATGGTAATGTAAATACGCATGCTATGTATTCCACTGGCACTTCGCCTACAGCTTCAGCAGTCTTTGACATGTGGCAATATGGTCAGAGTGCCTACATCCCTTCCGTTGCTCAGATAAAACTCTTGTATCAAGCACGCAGTGCGGTAAATACGTATATTCGCAAGTGCGGAGGCGATGTGATTCCAGACAATCCGGATGAGTGTTGGTATTGGACTTCGACAGAGGTTAAAGACCAGGAAACAGCCAAAGCCTGGCTATACTCTTTAGCTTCAGGGGCACTTCAAGAAACACCAAAGACGCAAGAACATAAAGTCCGTCCAATCATCACTTTATATAATTAGCATTAAATATTCACTATAATACAAGAATAAGGTTTCATGGAGGAAACAAAAGAATTACAGACCATGTATAAGATATTCCGCTGTCTGATATACTTATCATTGATAGTGGAGTTCTTTGAGTATGCGATAGATCCTGCGTTGCTAGACTATTGGGGTGGCATTGTTTGTGACATTCATAGCCGTGCAAAGAGGTGGTTTATCTATATGGATGGCAACCTCGTATGGAGCAAGATTGCTACCATCGTGCTTATCTGTATCACTTGCATTGGCACCCCAGCCCGTCCGAGAACGGCCGTTTTGGGGTGTATCATAGAGGGCAGAACCGCTATCACGACTCCACCTAAGCCCCTCTAAGGGCATATCTTTTTTCATCTTAAAATTTTAGTTTATGTTAAACAATTCGTCATAAGGGCTTAAAATGGCCGATATGAACACTAATAGAGCGTGTTTTTCGATGGTATTGATCCCTACAGGTCATTATCCAAGAGAAGCAATCAAAGCAGGTACACCTTTGAGAGATATGGCACGACGAAGGTTATAAGATAGGCAAAAGAGACCCATCTCAGCAGTTACTTTCAGTTTGCCTTTCAGTAAAAAGTAGTATTGCCCAAGTGCTCGCTTCATGGTTCCAAAAGGATGCTCGGAGAGGCATTTGCGATTGTCCATCTTGTTCTGATCTAGATGTAAAACGTAACGGACACCCTTCTTCACGATCTTCATTCTTGGAGGTTTTGGCTTGTCCTTATTCTCTTCTTTGAGTTGCTTGCGTTTTGCTTCGGTTGCCTTTATCAAGGTGTCTTTGTTGAAGTCTGCCTCCTTGAACTTCTGGATGGTACACTTGCACTTGCATTTTTTACATGCAAGCTTGTTGCAGTAGCGGATCATACCGTTTCTTTTGATAGACTTTTGCCTCAGGATTTCTCCTTGCGGACAATAGACAAGATTGCGTTCGGCATCCCTCACGAAGTATCCTTCAAGAGCCTTGGCACGCATCTGCCCGGGAGTCATCTTCAGTACAGCAGACTCTGCTACATCAGAAGTGTACTCCTTGACCTCTACAATCTGTGCATCGGTTAAAAAATCCTTGTAGGCTTCCGGTATGACTGCAGCTTCAAGACATGCCTTCAAATCTTCTGGATTAGTACTTGACTTTTGTTCGTCAGTTATGGTAGCTTCGTTATAGTCAAACTGAACCTGCTCCGTGCAGCTGCCATCACGTTGGATGACATTTGGTACGATACCATTAGCCAATGCATCTGCATGATCCTCGGGACACTCGTACCCCTTGTCTGCAGTTGATTCAAGAACGTCAACACCATAATCGGCTTTCACCTCAGATGCTACGCTTGTAAGCTGACCATGGTCTGTTGGACTGTTGGTTACCAGGAAGCCTGCTATCATATGGCTCTCCGCATCAACTGCAGTTTGCACATTATAACCGACACAAAAGCCTTCGTTGGCTTTCATTAGTCGGGAATCAGGATCGGTTAAGGAAATCTGGCTTTCACCACTTTTCTCAAGTGTATCACGGTATCCCTCATAGCGTTCCTTGCGCTCCTTGCAAACATCAAGCTTACGTTGCAACTCATCTTTAGAGAGCCTGCGTCCTTCCTCATGATCGTATGCTTCAAGTTCTTCCATATAGATTGAAATATGTTCATCAAGACGCTTGATTCGGTCATCGAGTTTGCTTAGAGTAAGGTTGTTGTCTTTAGCATTTACAGCCTTAAACTTGCTTCCATCAATAGAGATGTACGACTTGGAAAAGAGCTTCAGTCCCATACAAAACTTGTTGAACTCTTTAAAAACTTTAGTAATAGCCTTCTTGTTGTCCTTGCGGAAATCGGAGATTGTACGAAAGTCAGGAGTCAGCTTGTTGAGCAGCCACATTACCTCTACGTTACACTTGCACTCACGAGCAAGTTTGCGAGAGGAACGTACCTGATAGAAGTAACCATAAATATAGAGTTTGAGGAGATCGCGAGGATCATATCCAGGAGTACCTGTCTCTGCAGGAGTACTGCGGACGAATCCCAGTTCATCCATTTTGAGATTATCGACAAAAGCATCAAACAAGCGAACAGGGGCGTCAGCCTCTACATACTCGTCAATGCAATCAGGGAAAAGAACCCTCTGTCGTCTATCTTGTCCTTTTTTATATGCCATATCTTTCTTGTTTTTTACTACAAAGATACATAAAATAATTGAGAATCAAGAAGATACGAGGTTAATTAACTATAAAGAGCAAAAGAAAAATGCCCAATTCAGTTGTTTGCTTCCCTAATTAAGTTTTCGGACGGCCTCACCCGAAACAAGAAACACTTGGAGTTTGATGCTCGTCGTCAAGTGTTCTATCCGTTGGTGAGTGGACTGTTCGTTACCATACTGTCTATATGGCTTTTCGGTCATCGTATGGATATGAGGTTCTATACCATCAGTCTGAACATCTGGCTCTACATGGCTGCCTCTATTCTTGGTACCATCTGCATCCATGTTGCCCTTGACAATATCTCCAAGTTCCTGAAGGAAGGATTGCTCAAAGACCGTTTCAACTTCGAGAACGAGTCTTTTGAGCAATGCCAGGAACTGCAGGAGAACAAGTATAGCGTAAACATCCCGATGCGCTATTACTACAAGGGCAAGTTCCGCAAAGGTTGGGTGAATATCGTGAATCCTTTCCGAGGAACATGGGTAGTTGGTACTCCTGGTTCCGGTAAGACTTTCTCCATCATCGAGCCGTTCATCCGCCAGCATAGTGCCAAGGGTTTTGCTATGGTTGTCTATGATTATAAGTTTCCGACGCTTGCGCAGAAGCTGTATTATCACTATAAGATAAACCAGAAGGCCGGGAAGGTGCCACATGGATGCAAGTTCAACATCATCAACTTTGTGGATGTGGAATACTCCAGACGTGTGAATCCTATTCAGCAAAAATACATCGGCAACCTTGCTGCTGCTAGTGAAACGGCAGAAACTCTGTTGGAGTCTCTGCAGAAAGGCAAGAAGGAAGGTGGTGGCGGTAGCGACCAGTTTTTCCAGACATCAGCGGTCAACTTCCTGGCAGCTTGTATCTATTTCTTTGTCAACTACAAGAAGGTGCCATACGACAAGAACGGCAATCCTCTTATTGCAGAGATGACAACAGAACCAAAGACTCATCGTCCGAAACCTACAGGCAGAGTCTTCAACCATACCGGCAGAGAGGTGGAACCAGAGTATTGGTTGGGCAAGTACAGTGACATGCCACATATCCTTTCTTTCCTTAATCTCGATTACCAGACAATCTTTGAGGTTTTGGAAACAGATCCAGAGGTTGCTCCTCTCCTCGGTCCTTTCCAGACTGCCATGAAGAATAAGGCTATGGAACAGTTGGAAGGTATGATAGGTACGCTCCGTGTCTATACCTCTCGATTGGCTACCAAGGAGTCATATTGGATATTCCATAAGGATGGTGATGATTTTGACCTGAAGGTGTCTGATCCTAAGAATCCGTCATATCTGCTCATAGCCAACGACCCAGAGATGGAAAGTATCATTGGTGCGTTGAATGCTTTGATTCTGAACCGTCTCGTCACCCGTGTCAATACTGGCCAAGGCAAGAATATCCCTGTCAGCATCATCGTGGACGAGTTGCCTACGCTCTACTTCCACAAGATTGACCGACTTATCGGTACAGCCCGAAGCAACAAGGTTAGCGTGGCTCTGGGTTTTCAGGAGTTGCCACAGCTTGAATCTGACTACGGAAAGGTGGGTATGCAGAAGGTTATTACAACTGTAGGTAATGTGGTGAGTGGTTCAGCAAGAGCAAAAGAGACTTTGGAATGGCTCTCCAACGACATATTCGGCAAGGTAGTTCAGTTAAAGAAAGGTGTGACTATTGACCGTGATAAGACTTCCATCAATCTCAATGAGAACATGGATAGCCTTGTTCCTGCAAGTAAAATCTCAGACATGCCTACTGGTTGGATATGCGGTCAGTCTGCTCGTGACTTCATAAAGACAAAGACCGGACGAGGTGACAGCATGAATATCCAGGAGTCGGCAGAGTTCCAGACCTCTAAGTTCTATTGCAAGACGGACTTCGATATGAAGAAGATTGCAGAGGAAGAAGCAGACTATGCTAACTATAAGATACCGAAGTTCTACACCTTTCCATCCAAGGATGCCAAGGAACGAATCCTATATCAGAATTTCGTGAGTGTAAACCTCGATGTCAAGAATATGATTGACGAGATAAACAAATTCAAGATAAAATGACTTTCAGAAAGATAATATTATTCCTGCTTATATCATTGTGTCTGGTTGCGAATGTCCAGGCTCGAATGCCGACAGAGCGACTGGCATCAACACCGACTTCCATATTCGAGTTGCCACCTTTCGAGCGTGCGGTATGCTGCATCAGGTTCTATGAAGGTATGCACCGAGCTAAGGACTATCCGTATGTAGGTTATGGACATAAGCTCAGACCAGGAGAGCGTTACTCTGCTAATATGTCAACATATGAAGCAGAGCAACTTCTTCGTAAAGACCTCAGAGAGTTATGTGCTATGTTTCGTTCCTATGGTCAGGACTCCCTACTCCTTGCCACTTTGGCCTATAACATCGGACCATACAAGGTGACAGGATATAAGGGCAAATACCCGAAAAGTTCTGTTATAAAGAAACTCGAAGTTGGCAACCGGAACATCAGAGACGATTATGTGAATCATTGCCATTGGCAAGGGAAACGAATCCCTTCCATTGAGCGCAGACGATATGCAGAACTCATGTTATTATTTACTCCATGACAGAGAACGAACCAATCAAAACAGTTTCAGACGGTATTACATTCCTATCCACTGGTAGATACTATGATGGTATCAACCGGTGGGTAGCTCATAAACTGAAAGATGGAGACAATGATGCAATAGACTATGCTGCACGTCAGATAGCAAAGGTGATACCACAAAATGCGGTTCTCGTTCCAATCCCAGGACATCATGGCAAAGCCGAACAGACCATGCAGTTGGCAAAAGCTATCTCGTCATATACTCACCTCCCTATCGTTGAAGCCCTCCGTGGCATAGAGCGAGGCTCACAATATGATGCCAAGAAAAGAGGCCAGACGCTTTCAGCCGAAGATATGGGGTTCTACAGACATAAAGACTTACCCTCGAATCGTACGCCTTATCTCATTGACAATGTTGTAGATACAGGCAATACCGCTAAGGCAGCTATCAGAACACTTGGCTGTGGAACAGTTGCATCATTTGCTATGAGCGATACTCTTCTACAAAGAGAAGAAACCAGAAGTCTTCGTCGATAACACAATTATAAAGATTGATTTATGCCCAAACCAAGAAAGAAACAAATAAAGCCAATCGCAACTGCAACAATCTATCATTGTAAGGATTGTGCTAAAAGTTACGATTGGCATAGCAAAGCTTTAGACGGGCACCTTATCCTGTGTCGTTGTCCACACAAGCAGGAAGGTGGCCGCTATTGTATATTTCTTAATGACCCACAATGTGAGCATTTTGCAGTACATCATAAAACTAATTTATGTCTCTAAAAAGCCAAAATCGACAAAATTAGGGAAAAATTCTGTCTTGTAGTGTATATGAGCCAATAACAGAAGAGGACTTAAACCGATTTTCTCTGTACGAAAAGAAATCGGTTTATATTTTATCTTAAAAGTTTTCAGAAATGCCTCTAATGTATCTGGTAAACATATACTTGACTTAACACACATTTCATTATGCAGATGATGATCAAATAGATTTACTTCTAAATATTCATCAAAGATAGGAAGTGGTATCTGGAGATTTACTTTAGACGCGTTTATCTCTTTTCTTAGATATTTATAATTCGTTTTTTGACGAAAAAATGCTAAAATCTCAACAAGAACTAAAAGATACATTGAAGAACTATCAACATAATCTTCTGACTTTTTGAACATACTTGCACAAACTTCTTTAATGTTATTATAAAATTCCGGAAAAATATTCTGTCTTTTATGACGCAAAATAACATTTGCACAAAGACGATCTATATATTCAAAATAATCTTTTATAACACTTTCATCTTCAGGTTGTCCACAAGCCCAAACAAATCTGGTTAATAAGACTAACGTAATTGAATGATTGTCCAACAAAGGAACGTCAAAGCCACTATTCTGTTTTATAATATTTGTAACTATTCTTAACTGGTCATTGCGAGTTGGAATATCCTCATACCCAAACCATTCTGTAGAAAGATAATAATAAAGCAAATCATTTAAGAAATCATAACATCTTAAAGGATAGCAAACTCTTTCAGAATAAGTCCCCATAGGCTGATACAGCCCTTTATATGATAGAGCCATAGGTAACAACTTATGAATATACGAATCATAAATTGTAATATGAAGGTCATAGATTTTCATAAAATTATTATAATATATTTTTCTATTCTCCACTTTGTTCTGAAGAATCCATGACCAAGTTTTTAATATTATTCTATCAGAACTCCATTTAGCAGGTAATAAGTTGCCGCATTCCTCACAATTTTTAAAAATTATTGCAAGGATAAGATTTAAACCAGCAAAAGTCTTATTGACAATCCTCTTATTGGGAGTCTTCGATATAGGGCAACGAGTCAAAAAAATATCAATTATTCGATCGATATCATTTGTATTCCATCCTGGTGCATCTAGCATAACAAGAACTTTTTTAAACAAAGTATAGCATACGTCATCTGCAAAAATACATTCTTCAAACAAATGCTCAGAAAACAAAAGAGTTAAACGCTCAATATCCCAACGTTCAAAATTGACATCACTATAATTATTTTTAATAAATCCATTAAAAGCAGGTTCTGCATTTGCCTGAAGGATACCGTTATGTACAAACACAATTTTTACAGGTAACTCATCAAACTTTGGGATTGATTGGCAGTCGTATGCAACATCCTTAGCTTCTAAAAGTGAATCTCTAACTCCATCTTCTGCATAAAAATTTGTTGTAGTTATATCCTTTGCTCCATTACCTTTTAGCTCAAAATACCAACGATATATAATATTGTTAGTATCGTAACCAATAGCAACGATATCCTTACCATGCTGGGGCTGTCCTTTAGAATTTCTTGGAGTAGAAACAATCCTAAAGCCCATAGCTTGCAACAATATTGGGAAAATATAATCCAATTCGTTATCTTCTTTTAAAGATTCTATATATTCTCGTAAAATTCTATTTTTCATTTTTGTTACTTATTGTTGACCAGTCTAAATACATATTATTAAAAAACTCTTGCTCCTCTAAGGGACTTAACGCATTTAACATAATCGGCATCTCGCATGAGAATTTAATGTGTGCAAGTTGTTGAACATTACCATTCTCATCCAACCATCCTCCACCTTTCCCTAAAGCAATTTTAGTCATAAATTTATCTACAATGGAATCTCTTTTTCTTTCAGCCATTTTCATAGTTTCTTTCATGAAATTTTGAGTGGCACGATTACAACTTTCAAGAATAGTAGGCATTGAATAATCAGACAAAAGTTCCTTACACTTATCCATGTACTTAAATTTTGCATCTAATTCGCTAAAAAATGCAGAAAATTGCTTATATTCATCACTCTCGTTTATTTCAGTTTTATCTATATATTTTTTTACTGTTCCATAATAATTGTACGCATAGTTTGCCAATACATTTACAAGACACATACGTACAGAAGAATAGTCGCTATTAAAAAAGAGAAGAGTTTTCGACAATCGTTTTTGAGGATTATCAAAATCTGACAATATGGACAATACAAAACGCATTTGAAATTCTTCATTATTCGTCAAAAGGTCTAAATCAGAATCATTCAAATTTAAACTATCCCATAAATGCCTTCCTATAAGACGTCTATACCCATTTGTATCGATAATTAACTCAATGACGCATTCATTAAGTTTTGTACAGTCATTGCGACGAGAATACTCTATAGCAAAAATTTCAATACATTTCAAACAACCCTTAACACTCTTGCTTTCTACAATTCTATCTATACAATAGGAAAATAAATCCAAAGTAATATAGTTGTTTACATCAGAGTTTTCTAATGCAAACTTAATGTCTGAAAGAGAACAATTGCCGTCTTCCAGTGTTTTTTTTATATAGTTGCGAATATCATCCTCAGACTTAGATTCCATCCTAAGGTAAAACACTTTGTCTGACAAATTCATCTTATTCATATTATATTTTTTACAGTACAAATTTTCGTTTAAATCATCAGCACCTTCCAGAAACTGATGGGTAAATACACATTCTCCAAATAAGCTGCATCCTTAAACATAGGAGCAATCTCTTCAGGAGTATATCCAGCGATACCGCAGCCAACTGGAGTTACCAGAAACTTTAGTTCAGGATGCTCCCTGGCATATTGCGTAAATCTCATAATGGCAAGCTTTGTATTATGCTCACCCTCCATCGTGGGAATCGAGTACGACTGACCTTGCAATCCTTCACCATTCCCCCATTCTGCACCAAACTCATTGTAGGCCACACGAGCAGCACCAGCATGGTGCATACCCAGAGCATTGCTTCCAAACACAAAAATCTCGTTCGGTGCCAAGCTGTAAATCACAGATGGGATGATACGTGTAGGCAATGTTCCTGTTCTGCCTCCTGTCATCCAATAACGCTCTTCATCTGTGTAGATGTTCGTCTTTTCCATCGTTCTTATAATTTTGTTTATACCACGACCTAAAGGTCTAACTGTTACAATCTGGATGCAAAAGTAGAAAGCCATTATGCAATCTATCTGCACTCTCAGAAAAAAGACGCACTTCAAATGCAAAAATACAATATTTTTTCGAATAACATGACGAAAACATCAATTTATTTGCTTTAGGAGTGTTATTTTTATGAAAAATGTCTGTTTTTCGAAGAAAAAACCTTATTTTTGCATATTGATAATATATAAAAACAAGAAATATGGAGAAACAACCTCTAAATCGGATTAAGGTGATGCTTGCAGAACGCATGCTAACCAACAAGCAACTGGCTGAGATGCTCGGAAAGGATCCTGCTACAATATCAAAGTGGGTCACCAATACATCACAACCAACTTTAGAGAATTTGATTGAGATAGCTCGCTGTCTCAAATGCGACATGAACGACCTTGTCAGACTGGACGATGTCGTTACTATAAAAACAGATAAATAAGCTAATTAAGAAAAGACTCTATGCCAACAAACAAGAATGCGCAACTGCGCTACCGGATACTGGACAGATGCTTTAGCGACTTTCATAGAACATATAGTATTGAGGACCTCCTTGACACGGTCAATGAGTCCCTCATGGATCTCTATGGCTCGCAGGTCAGCATCCGACAGATACGTGAAGACATCAAATACATGAGAGATAGAGTCACCTACAATGCCCCTATCGAGACATATCCTTTCGATGGAAGGAAAAGTTACTACCGTTATTCAGACCCAAGCTTCTCCATCTTTAATAATGAGTTGACAGCCGAAGAAATAAAGTCTCTTCGCTCCACTATTGATATACTAAGCCGTTTTCGTGGTGTGCCGAGTAACGCATGGTTGGAAGATGTTATCTCAAATCTCGAATTCCGTTTTGGTGTCAAGCCCAATACAGAGAATATCGTATCTTTTGACCACAATGATCTGCTGAAGGGAACAGAGTTCTTGGGAGAACTGATAGAATCCGCTTTGAATCATCAGCCTTTGAATTTGCTCTATCGCACTTTCGCTGGCAATGAAAGAACTGCCATCCTTCATCCTTACCATATCAAGCAATTCAATAACCGCTGGTTCCTCATTGGATTGCAGGAAGGTAGTCATGGCAATTACATCACCAACAAAGCGCTCGACCGTATCGTGAAGTTTTCACGTGCCAATGTGCCGTTTATTCCCAATACGGATATAGACTTCAATGAGTATTTCAAGGACATCGTTGGAGTGACATTACCCGAAGACCATCCAGTTGCAGAGGAAGTACTGTTGAAGTTTGACGAAGCCCGTTTCCCTTACGTGGTGAATAAACCAATCCATCCTTCACAGGAGATTGAAGACGAAGAACAGCACATTGTCAAGCTCACGGTTCGTCCCAACAAGGAACTTGAAGCACGCATCTTTTCATACGGAAATCAGGTTGAAGTACTCAAACCTGAGTGGTTGAGACGGCAAATTGCTGAGAAAATTGAGAATTTATTGAAAAAATATTCAACAGTGCAGAAAGACTGCAACATAGAATGATAATTTTGCAATTAAATTATAAACAATGATAAATGACGCAGACATAAGTGAGAACCAACTCCTCCACAGCTACGGAGAGAAGGTTTGTATGAATCTTCTGAAAGATCATACCACCCAGCAGAATATCTACTGGGCTACGGATTCGTATGCTGACTACGGAGAGGATTTTACTTTCTTTGCACCTATCACGCTCGACAAGATTACATCCTATGCCTCAAAAGAAGGCAAGGTGATTACGAAGGTGCAATACAATGTGTTGGTCAAAAAGTATCCTGAAGAGAAAGACAATTACCAGGAGATTATCCGACCACGTGCCGTGAAGTCGAAAGAAGAACAGACGCAACGTGCCAAGGATAAGGCAGAGGTGTTTACTCCTGCATGGATTTGCAATGCACAGAACAATCTCATAGATGAAGAATGGTTCGGCAGAAAAGAAGGACTCTTCAATTCGCCCGACCCTAAGAACCCTCAGAAGTGGATTAACAATGAGGAGAAAATTGAGTTTCCTGAAGGTAAGACCTGGAAAGACTACGTGGCAGATACCCGTTTGGAAATAACCTGTGGCGAAGCTCCATACCTCTGTAATAGATATGATGCCGTTACCGGTGAGTATAACGAAAATGTGAAATATCGCATAGGAATGCTCGACCGTAAACTCCGAATCGTTTCTGAGAATACGAAGGATTCCAAGGATTGGATTCTTTGGGCTAAGATTGCTCTCCGTGCAACATACGGTTTCGAATGGCAAGGCGATAACCTTCTACTTGCCAGGGAAGCTCTCTTCTTTACATTTGAAGAACATTATATCGCTCGGTTTGGTGAAAAGAAGTTCAACCAGAACAAGATGCGCATGATGCCAGGTGCTGCTTACATCATCTCCTGGAACGTGTGGCAGATGGATGGATTGACATACGGACTTCCAGGGCATACGCCTAAGGAGTTGTCTTCAGAAGAGAAAAAACGGATCATTCAAGACTTTGAAAAGAAAAAGTCTGATTTGGGAATCTTCAGAACTCCAGAAGCCGAGAAAAAACTGGATGCTAAGAGAGATAGATTAATCCATAAAGAATATCCACCCTTTGAGAGGTTCTGTCTTATCAAAGACTTCCTTAAAGGTGTCAACCTCCAGAAGTCAACGCTGAGAAATACAGACTTTCACGACCTGTCGGCAATCAAACAGACCTTCGAGTCGTTAGTAAACAAGAATAATAACAAATAACATAACATCAATTATGGCAACGTACTCAACCCTTGAAGAAATAAAGACCGGCATGCAGGATGACCTGTTTGCCGACGACCTTATCACTCTTCGTTCTGAGCAAAGGGACGCAATCGACCAAGCGAAGGAGCGTTTCTGTAAAAGAAGTGGAAGACGTGGTGAATACCAGTATGAAGTTCTTCCTGAATATCGCCAGTTCCTCTGGAATGCCAAGATGCGTTTCGGCAAGACCATCTGTGCCATGCAGCTTATGCGCGAACTGGATGTGAAGCGCACCCTTATCATCACCCACCGACCTGTAGTAGGAGAAAGTTGGCTGAAAGCCTTCAAACAGGTTGTGGGCAGCAAAAGTTCTGAGCCTAAAGTGAAAGGCAACAGCGACATCCACAAAACCTATGGTTTCGGTATGCGTTCGGATGATGAGAATGAAACTGTAGGTAACTACTATGATTTACAAAGCTTTGTCGAGACTCCAGGCAATCACTATGCCTTCTTTGTTTCGATGCAATATATTCGTCTCTCTGAACTTGTCAACAGCAAGACACAGGCAAAAAATGCAGGTAAGGAACTGGGCAATGGAAACTCTACATCCAAGGAGAACGAGATGCTGAAAGCTGATATTCTGAAAACCGACTGGGATTTAATTATTATAGACGAGGCTCACGAGGGAACACTTACCTCATTGGGCAAAGGTGTCATCCAGGACTTTCTGAAGAAAGAGAAAACCAAGATGCTCTATCTCTCTGGAACTCCTTTCAATCTCTATGAGGATTTCAATGGGGATGAAATCTACACCTGGGACTATATTGCCGAGCAAACTGCCAAGCATAACTGGAGTTTGGAACATCCCAACGAGAAGAATCCGTACGCTGAACTGCCGAAGATGAATATCTTCACCTACGACATTACCAAGAATATCGATAATATCCTGGACCAGACTGGCGTATTCTCGTTCCCTGAATTCTTCCGTACATGGACTGGTAATCCTAAAGCCGACAAAGCATCTATGCCAGAGGGTGCTAAAGGCCGTTTTGTGCATGAGCCGGAAGTATCTGAGTTCTTGAATTTACTCAGCATAAAGGATGACGAGAATAATTTTCCGTTCTCAAAACCTGAATATCGCCAGATGTTCCGTCATACACTTTGGGTAGTATCTCATGTCAACGAAGCGGCAGCTTTGGAGCAAATTCTGAAAGAGCATAAGATTTTCCGTCACTTCGATGTTGTGAATGTAGCAGGTAGAAGCGATACTGACGAACAGAATGAGAATGCGCTCGACAAAGTGCTTAAAGCGATTGGCGACAATCCAGAGAAGACTTCTACCATTACCATATCCTGTGGCCGTCTGACTACAGGCGTTACTGTAGCGCCTTGGACTGCCGTGTTCTATCTGAAAGGTGGCGACCGTGCTGCCACTTACATGCAGACCATCTTCCGTGTGCAGTCTCCATACAAGACTCATGAAGGTAAGATCAAGAAAGAATGTTATGTATTCGACTTTGCGCCCGACCGCACCTTGAAGATTGTGGCTGAAACAGCCAAGTTCTCTTCTATGGCTACAGCTAAGGAGAAGAAGAAGCAGGAAGGCGATGAAGAAAAGACGCAGGAAATGCGTGACAAGGAGACTGTTCGTGAATTTATCGAGCTTTGTCCTGTTCTTTCAATGGATGGAGGCAAGATGAGCGC
This sequence comes from Segatella copri, assembly GCF_019249655.2. NCBI lineage: Bacteria > Pseudomonadati > Bacteroidota > Bacteroidia > Bacteroidales > Prevotellaceae > Segatella > Segatella copri. The sequence goes on along the minus strand of NZ_CP137557.1, from coordinate 2,315,052 downwards.
AATGGATGTTAACGACATCTACAAGCAGTTGGAAAATGTGTTTATCGACCGACTGGTACGCAAGGGCTTTGACGATCCATGTCTCTATAACCAGGATGAGTTGAACAAGGTGAATCCGGAAATCATCAATCATATTGGTGAGCATGGAGGCAAGGCTCCTGACGAGAAGCGCAAGGATGCGAAAGATACCGTTGATCTGAGCCACATGACCGATGAACAGCGTGCCGAATGGGAGGAAAAGATTCGCCAGAAGAAAGCAGAAGCCAAGAAGAAAGCAGAAGAAAAGCTGAAGAAGGACGAGGAGTTCAAGGCAAAATGGGAAGCTATGTCTGATGAAGAGCGTGAGCAGTGGCTGAAGGAAGAAGCTGAGCGTATTGCCCGACGTGAAAAGGCAAAGGAAGAGCGTGAGGAGTTTAAAAAGCGTATGACTAATATCCGTGGTATTGCGCTCCGTATTCCGTTGCTGATGTATGGCGGTGCTGATGCAGGAGACCCTAAGGACGAACTGACTGTTGACAACTTCACCCGAAAGATTAAGGATGAGTCGTGGACTGAGTTCATGCCGAAGGGAATCTCGAAGGAAGATTTCAATAAAATTCGTAAATGCTTCAATGCTACCCGCTTTGAGGAAGCGGGTAAGAAATATCGTGCCCTTACCCGTGAGGCAGACTTCATGCATATCGATGAACGCATCCGTCAGATTACGGAGATTTTCTCTTATTTCCGCAATCCTGACAAGGAGACGGTGCTCACTCCTTGGCGTGTAGTGAATATGCACATGAGTGACACGATTGGTGGTTGGTGCTGGTACGACGAAACCTTTGATGAAAAGACTGGAGTACTCGACACACCTCGTTATGTTGAACAGGGCGATGTAACCCGTCAAATCTTTGACAATGTTGACCTTACAGGAGAGGTTCAGACAAAGATATTGGAGATCAATTCGAAGACTGGTCTCTACCCTCTTTATGTCACCTACTCTCTCTTCCGTCGCCGCTTGGATGAATACATCAAGGCGGAATGCATCGACAAAGAGACGGTCAGCGTGCAGGAAGAACAAGTGGTATGGGATGATATTGTAAAGGATAACATGTATGTTATCTGCAATACTCCTATGGCTGTGGGTATCACTCGCCGCACCCTCTTTGGTTTCCGTCAGGTTGACCAGAAAGCGAATATCAAAAACGTACAATTAATCGAACGTGCTTCTAAGGACCAGGAAGGACTCGTAAAAGAATTGAAGTCTGTTGGTTTCTGGAAGGGCAATTCAAGTAAGCAAGAAATGAAATTTAATGCTGTGGTGGGAAATCCACCGTATCAGATTATGGATGGTGGCGCACAAGCAAGTGCAACGCCTGTTTATAATTTATTTGTCAATTTAGCAAAAAAAATGCTTCCTAATTATATATCTATAATTATGCCAGCCCGTTGGTATAGCGGAGGAAAAGGTTTAGATGAGTTTAGAGTAAGTATGCTAGAAGATAAGCATATAAAGCGACTTGATGATTTTACAAATCCTGAAAACGTTTTTCCTCATACTAATATACGAGGAGGTATTTGCTATTTTCTATGGGATATTATGTATGATTCTCAAGAAAAAAAGACTCGAGTTATTAGTCATGGAAATAATGGCGTAATCTGTGATAAAATGCGCTTTCTTAAATTAGACAATATTGATACATTTATTCGTAGTTATGAAGCTATTTCTATAATAGAAAAAATAAGGAATAAAGACTTTTCAAGTATAAAATCAATTGTGTCAGCTCGTAAACCATTCGACTTACCTACAGATTTTATCAAAAACAGTCAATATAAACAGTCTCCTGATGAACTTACAAATCCTCTCTTGTGTTATGGAAAAGGACATTGTATAGGATATGTTGAAAGAAAACTAATAAAGAAGAACAATGGATGGATAGACAAATATAAGGTCATTACTCCATATGCCAACAATATAGGAACTGAGTTAAATGATGATAATCTCAATGCTTTTATCTCTGAACCTAATAGTATTTGTACTGAGACATATCTTGTAATAGGAGCCGATTTAAACTTGACAAAAACAGAATGTCAAAATCTCATAGGCTACCTACAAACAAAATTTGTTAGATTTTTAATAAGTCTATCAAAATCAGGACATCATGCGACTGCGGCAGTTTACCAATTTGTACCTTTATTAGATTTTAGCAAAATCTGGACAGATGAGGACTTATACGAGAAATATGGCTTGGACCTCTTTGAACGAGAGTACATCGAGTCGTTGATTAAGCCGATGGACTAATTCCCTCTCGAGTGATTCTTCAAGAACAACGATATTAAAAAAAATAGATTATGCCAAAGAAAGAATATACGTCTTTACCGATAAATTATCCTGTATGTGAGCATAGTAGCTGCCCTATGGCAGCTACCTGCTTACATCAGGTAGCCTACTCCATGATGATGGAGCAGAATGAAGAGTATCTGCGTCTGATCAATCCCACCAGATGCAGCAAGGACGAGACATGTACATACTATCGAGATAAAAAGCCGGTGATATTAGCCAAAGGATTCACCAACTTCCAAAAGCGGATGTACCCACAGCAGTATGACCAGTTCATGACTACCCTCATCCTCCACTTCGGGCGCAACCAATATTTCAAGCGCAGACGTGGTGACATTCTTCTTCCACCAGAGGAGCAAGAAGTGATAAAACTGATGCTTGAAAAGGTAGGAGCTGACTCCAAAATGGACTTCGACAAATACGAGGAGCACATCAATTGGAGTGCCTGATTCATGCCTTCAAAGTACCTGGTCAGTACCACATAAGTGTTACTACGGTGTCAGTTACTTGATACTCCAGTACCACCTAAGATAAACTCCAGTACCAGTTAAGCGGTACGAAAAACGGTACTAAGCGTAATTGAAAGAGGAAAAAAGTTAAACCATAACATAAATAAGACAATATGACATCAAACGATATAAACGATATGATGCTCTATGGTGAGCGCATAAACATAGAATATAAGGAAGCTACAAACGAGCTTCCAAAGTCGGTATGGGAAACCTATTCTTCCTTTGCCAACACTATTGGCGGAACTATTATACTTGGTATCAAGGAACGCCGAAACCATACAATTGAGCAAGGACGTTTTGAAGTGACAGGAGTTAACGATACCGACAAAATCCTAAAATCATTTTGGGACACTATTAATAGTGCAATACTGCGTTAAATTAATATTTAATCGTCTGTAAATCAATAACTTATATTAAGAAATGCTTATGAAAACTTAACTATAGAAAGTTGGTCAAGTCGCTGATTTTCAGTAACTTTGCAAATCACGACAAACGCAAAATTATATGAATACAGGACTTGACCAATATATGGATATCTTTAAAGATGCAGTTGAAGATTCGGCTGCAAAGTTAACAAAAAGTTTCGAGAAAATACTCATCGAGGTGATAATTTTGTTCATGGTAATACCAAGAAAGATAAATTTCACCCAAATGGGGAGGTATGGCTCGCATGTTGAGCAAACCTATCGCAACGCATTCGGCTTAAAAAAGTCGAAAAGCATTGACTGGCTCAAACTTAATGTCTCACTTGCCAAGCGCTTCTTTGGTAAACAGGGAAGATGGGCTATTGCCATTGATCCCAGCTACATCAGCAAAGCTGGCAAGAAGACTCCACATATCGGTCGTTTTTGGTCGGGATGTGCACAGTCTGTTAAACATGGTCTCGAAATCATGGGTATTGGCCTCATTGATATTGATGCCAAAGACTGCATGATGTTAAAAGCACACCAGTCGCTAAGTAATAAAGAACTGAGTCTTAGAAACAAGACTATGGTAGATTTCTATATCAGCGTCATTAAGCGTTACCGCAAGGAACTTCTTAAACTCTCAACCCTCATAGTTGCAGATGCTTACTTCTCTACAAGTACATTTGTTAATGGGATAAAGAAAGAAGGGTTCTCTTTGATAAGCCGCTTTCGTGACAATGCTTGTCTCTTTTATGTCTATGCTGGTCCACGTACTGGAAAACGTGGTCGCCCCAAGACCAAGGATGGCAAGATTGATATGAAGAATCTTGACCTCACTCGAATGGAGAAGATGGAGATGAAAGATATAGAAGGAACAGCTTATACTTTGATAGCCTATTCCAAGGCACTCAGGTGTAAAGTTAGACTTGTCATCTGGCAGATGCCGAATGGCAAGAAGAAACTATTCTTCTCTACAGACACCTCACTTTCGGGTGAAGAAGTACTTCTTTATTATAGAACCAGGTTCCAGATCGAATTTTGCTTTCGTGACGCCAAAGGCTATACTGGTCTTATGGACTGCCAGGCTCGCGATAAGTGGAAACTCGATTTTGCTTTCAATGCTTCGTTCACATCACTAAATGTTGCCAAGGTAACTATGAAGGAGATGGGAATGGAATATTCTATGTCTTCATTCAAGTCACTGATGACCAATATTTATCTGGTGAAACGAATTTTTAAAGCAAGCGGGTACACCCCGAACCGAACTTTAATTAGCAAGATTTTCAAAGATCTCTCGTGCTTACAGCGTATAGCTGCTTAGCACATTATTGAATTATTAACGAACTATTGATAGTGATAAGGTAAGTCGTAATATCCTCATGGAGGACAATGTGGAATGTATTGACTATAATGGCAAAAACATTATAGCCATACACGTACCAATGGCAAACTATACCATGCGTCCTATCTACATCAATAAGAACCTGATAGGAGGTTCGTATAAGCGCAACTTTGAAGGAGACTATCATTGCACAGATGAAGAAGTTAAATCAATGTTGCGTGATGCCAATGAAAATGGCAACGATGGTACATTGGTAGAAAATTATGACTTAAATGACATAGACATGCCTACCCTACATGCCTATCGTAACCGCTTTGAAGTGAGAAATGTGGATCATGCTTTCAACCAACTTGACGACAAAGAGTTTCTGAGAAATATGGGAGGATATGTTTTTGATAGAAACACGCATCGCGAGGGATTAACCGTTGCCGGACTCATGATGTTCGGCAAAGGACTTCCTGTGCGTGACCGCTTCGACAACATACGTATGGATTATATAGACAAGACCAACTTAGAAACAGATAGCCGTTGGAGCGACCGATTGACATATGATGGTACATGGGAAAACAACCTTTTCAACTTCTTTATGCGAGTTATTGCCAAGCTCACACAAGATTTGAAACGTCCATTCAAACTCGAAGGTATGGAGCGTATCGATGACACGCCTATACATAAAGCTGTACGTGAAGCTCTGACCAACATGATTATCCACGCTGATCTACTCATCACTGGAGTACTGAAAATAGAGAAGTACGAGAAAGAATTTCTCTTCTCTAATCCAGGCTCGCTAAAACTGCCAATGGAGGACATCATGCATGGTGGTAATTCTAAAGCAAGAAATCCACGAATACAAAATATGCTACGTATGATTGGCTATGGCGAAAACATCGGTAGTGGCTATCCAACTATATTAAAGACATGGAAGGAACAAAACTGGCGCAAACCGATCTTGATAGATCGAACAGAATTGCGTCAGGTAGATCTCACATTGCCTATGGTAAGTCTTCTTCCTGCATCAACTTTAGCAGAAATGAAAGCTTATTATGGCGAAGAAACATACAATAGCTTTACTGCCAATGAGCAACAAGTAATGGCATACGTTTGGAATGGTGATAGTGTAAGCAATATGGAGCTGCAGCAAATGCTTGGAATGAACTCTCTGGAAATAGGCAAGTTATTACATAATATGGTTGATAAAAACCTGCTTAACCAAGAAAGCAAAAACCGCTGGACCACATATACTATAAACAAAGAAATCACTCCTGAAAACGGATGTGAGGTAAAGAGTGAGGTAAAGAGTGAGGTAAAGAGTGAGGTAAAGAGTGAGGTAAAGAATCAAACTGAAACTCTTACAAATTCTGAAAAAGAAGTATTATCCCTCATTAAACAAAACACCCAAATTACATATGAGCAAATTGGAAAAAGCTTATCATTAGGTGTAACTACTATCTACAAAATAGTAAAATGTTTAAAGAAAAAGGAACTAATCCATCGTGTAGGAAGTAGCGCACATGGTTATTGGGTAGTAAATAATAGTGAGATTTCCGAAAAATAGAATGAGGGCAATGAAACAAGTGATACCTACACCAGCATCCATCCGCAAGGCTTACGTGGAAGAATATCTGAAACGCAGGCCCGATGCAGAGGAGTTCGCCCGATTCACCGAATCGGAACTGGCTGACTTCATACGAAAGCATGAGTCACCAAACTTTGAAAGCATCTATACACAGCTCGACCATAACTACTATGATCGAGTACGCCATGACATGGCAATAGACGGACAGATGAGAACAGAAGACAATGCTGCTGACAACAGGTATTCCTTACATCTGAAAACATGGTCAGGGTTTCTGGAATCAAAAGCATTCCGCAATCTATTCAAAACAAAGATTGCCATAGAGAATTTGTCATCTGATGCGGAACCATCAGCACCTTCTACTCCATCATTCCGGGAAGAAACCGAAGGCGAACGGAAACATATTCTGAAAGAGATGGATGTGATAAGGCGCAATCCTCAGCTCCGCCAGATGTGCCTTGACAAGTATGGCTACCAATGCCAATGCTGTGGAATGGATTTTGAGGAAACATACGGCAGAGAACTGGGTGCCAACTTCATGGAAGTGCATCATCTAAGGATGATTTCCACATACGAGACCGATGGCGTACCCAAGGACTTTCTGGAGAATCTGGTACCGCTATGCAGCAACTGCCACAGTATGATTCATCATATCAAGGATTCGGAACAACCGTTAAGGGATTTGCGTGAAGCATACCGAGGCATCAAGAAAGAAATTAAAATATGGAAACAAGACTAAGCAAGAAGCTTGCAGACAAAATAGCATCGTTAGACACCAGCCATCCATACGTATGGAAGCTGAGATTGTCGGAGGCAGATTTCAATGAACTTGAAGTCTGCCTAAGCGCTATTGTGTCTGATTGTGGAGTAGCAGCATTGGCAAAGCCTGAAAATGCCACGACAACCATTGTCTATATGGCAGAATGGTATAAGCGCAAATACCAAAGTGGCAACAGGAACCAACTGATAGAGAATCTGGATTTAGAAACACTCTGGTCCAACTCAGGCATCAGCAAGAAACGTTATCTGTATCAGGATGATAGCGGACAGAAGCGATGGCTCTACTCCATCTATGTGCTTGGTGGTCTTGCCATACAGCATGAGCTGAACCGTCATGACAAGATGAAGTTCCTGAAAGGACTTTGCCGTATCTATCATGGCGAGAACTATACATTAGAAAATCTGGATGAAGCATCAAGAGCTGTAGCATTCAGAGAGAGTATCAAGCGCCAGCATTCCCTTTATGAATACATGAAGGAGATTCTGAACGGAGAAATGCCCTTCCATGAAGACGATCTGAAGGATGCAGCATCTGACGTGAACCGATTCGTGGCAACCATCAAGGCTGCCAACGATGAAATATTGAAGATAAAATTCCGTTTCGAATGGCAAGTAATATTCTCGCCAGACTATACTTATATGACACGCCGACTCAACCTTTGGCTGAAACCAGAGGAAGTAGGTGGAGGTCTGCACCAGTATCTGCGTTACGATCGTGTGCATCTCTGGGGCGTGCCTAACCCAGAGAAACAATTACACCTATTTATATATATAAGGTTCAAAAGAGGCGATGAGGTGATAGAACCATCGACCAAGGATAATCCTATCATCACCTATCTCAACCACAGCGTGAACGACTTCGTTGCCTTTGGCGTAGAAAAAGGAGTACAGATCAAAAACATCCCTACATCACGATTTGATAAGATAGAAATCGTGGTGAAGGATGATGAAGGTAATGAATATCTGGCTCAAACACAGAATACAACAGAATACATCCAACTCTGGCGACAGGGAGACTATGGGGAGGCATGGACTTCTACCCAGAACACTCAGAAGGAAACGGCTCTGCTGTTTTCATACCGCTGCAAGCTGAAGGATGAGACCATTGCCGAAAATGTGTATCGCAAGCGATTCCGTGATCAGAAGTTTGGTACTACCGAGACATGGAATTGGATTTACATCTATGATTGCGTCAGTTTCCTGGATGAACAAGGAAAAGAGATCAACCTATATAACCGCATAGGTTATGACCAGGTTACTACAAGGCTTTATACCGACGCCATCCGATATGTAGGAGGCGGAAAGGTGAAGCATTATTATATAAACGACCCAAACATCAGCGACGAATATGAGGTAGATGAACTGCCGCTGATATTTGGATGGGAAGATGTGATAGTTCGTCACTTTGCTACCAAGGACGATATTCTCCATGCTCAGCCAGAGGAGGAAACCGAGGCTGAGATGATTGAATATAAACAAGAAAACGGCAGATATACCGAATGGACAAAGCTGAATGAACCTCCGTATGGTGAGGTGACATTAAGGGTAACTGTAAAAGGAAAGCCTTTATTGTTTACTGTAGTTTATCTGCCAAGATTAGAGAAAGCATCGCCTATCAAGCGAGACTTCGAGTCAACGCTCATCAGATACAAGAATGTAGATGGAACAGAGGCTGAACTTCAAGATGAAATCCCGAAGGATGGAAATCCTCTCTCCCCTACACTACCAGTCAGGTACGGAGAAGATGAAAGCTACTATGAAGTAGATGTCTATCGACCAACCCTATTGAAAGAGGTCATGCTTGATGGCAAGATTATCGAGTATCTGAATGATGAAGAAACGCTCAATCTTCCATACATCTTCAAAGACAGGGTTCAGCTGAATGACTTCAGCGAGAAAGGTTTTCAGGCATACGAATGCAGGAATCTGCGTAGTATTTATTCGCAGGACTTCATCAATATCTCTGGTAATCCATCGGTAGGTGAAGCTGCATTGAATGCCTGGCGAAATGACAATCACTATGTAGGAAAGCTACTCGATGTCATGGCTCCAGAAAGTCTGGTAGTATGTTTCGGCAATGATCAGGAGCACAGTTCATGGAAAGGTGAACAAGCTCTATACTGGAATTATGACGAGCAGTCTGAACCTGAGCCTATCAATCCGGATGAAGATGCAGACTCAAAGAATATGGGTGTGATATTTCAAAACATCAGCAAGACAGAAAATCTGCAATGTAACCTGGGAATGGATATCGACAATGATCCATGGGCATGGGACGACATCGAGGAATCAGTTACGGAATCCCTCCTGAAATGTTTCGAAGTGGCAAATCATTATGGAACATACTTCTTCCTGATGAAGACATTGAGAGATATGGACAAGGACAAGATTGTGTCGGAAATATATGAGCCTTTACTCGAAAAGAGAAACGGCACATTAACGCCAGAAGACAAACAGGGACTGCTCCGCTTTGCCGAAGAGTCAGGATTTGACTGGCAAGAGTTTAATATACACATAGATAACGAAATATAGACAAGAAATATAATAAGATTATGAACTTCTCTGAACTATATAACAACAATAGAACAGCGGTGGAAAGAGCCCTCGTTGCGATGTGGTGCGGTGAGTCGAACAACGACAGTCAGCGCTCATACATCAAGCAGATGAAGACTCTTATCGGCAATCTATTTGCGCCTGAAAATGCCGTGCCTGTAGTTCAATGCATGAACTCATATATCCCAGTTGCCCCTGAGAAAACTGAGGAAGCCAAGGCTTTGGTGGGTAAACTGTGGAACTTTAAATATTCTCCATACGAGCACCAGTATAAATGCTGGGATGTATTGCTCAGACAAAGAACGGCAGACGATAAGCCAAAATCGATTGTCGTGACTACGGGTACAGGATCTGGTAAGACGGAGTGCTTTATGATGCCATTGATTCATGACCTCTCACAAAACGCACTGCCAAATGAGATACAGGCTCTCTTTCTCTATCCTCTCAACGCCTTGATGGAAGATCAGAAGGAACGTCTGGAAGAACTTCTGACGGTTGCCGAATCTTCTACCGGCACTTGCCTGACCTACACTGTATATAATGGTGATCTGCCAGAAATGGAACCAAAGAATACAGACAAGTCGGATGATGCAGAGAAAATGCGCCGTCGCATAGAGCATGTGACTGGAGGCAAATATGAATGGGTAAAGGAAGATCCTGACGGGCAAGGACATTACGAGCTGAAGAACTCGAAATATCCTCACATGGTCTATACCCGTAAGGATGTTCGCAACAACCCTCCTCATATTGTATTGACCAACCCTACTATGCTGGAATACATCTTGCTGAGAGGAGCCGATGCAAAGTTGATTGTTGCAGGAAAGCATAGTCTTCGCTGGGTTGCTATCGACGAGACTCACTCTTATACTGGAGCAGGCGCAGCAGAACTTGCCATGCTTCTTCGCCGAGTGCTTCTCGCCTTCAAGGTGGATGCAAAGAATGTGCGTTTTGCAACATCATCTGCTACCTTCGGAAATGGTGAGGACAAAGAGAAGGATGAAAGAGAACTGAAGGAGTTTATTGCCGGTATCACTGGCGTAAGAGCTGACCAGGTGGAAGCTATTGGAGGTAAGCGTATCGGAGAAACTGAAATTCCAAAGGGTGAAGACGAAGAGCGTTGGAGAAAGATATTCAAGGCTGACTATATCTCTCTGGATGAACTATATCCAGAGAAAGCATCTATCAGCCAGAAACTGCAATGGCTCGACGAGATGTGTCAGCGTGAAGAAGACCGCTGCAAGGAAGAAGGACTGAAGATGCCTGTATGTAAATTGAAGGTACACTACTTCTATCGTGTCCCTAACAACGGTCTCTTTGTCCGCTTGAATGAGTTTGCAGATGGGTCTTTCAAGATATATACAGAAAACGCAATCGGAAAGAAGATTGGTGAAGATTCTCTGTCATTGACTCCTATCGAGGAAGCTCCGTTGCTGGAACTCAGCCGATGCAAGCATTGCGGCGAGTATGTAGCACTGGCTTCTGTCAATACCGAGGATTGGACTTACGAGACAATCGCAACTGATGATAGTGATATGTTCGACCTCGATATGGCAGAAAGCAATGACAACTCAACGAAGAAGTATGCCATCTTCGGACTCTCTAATGAAAAGAACATGAAGGGAGACGGCAACGTGAAATTCCGTTTGGTTCCTGGAGGCAAACTTCAACCATTAACACCTGCCGATGAAAAAGAAACAGGAAGTTGGCATGTTGTTGGAAACATTCAGGGATGCTGTCCATACTGCAATGCCAAACAGACCAAGAACCACAATACAGACCAGGATGTAGAAGGTGATGCAAATGGCAATATGGAAGACAACCGTCTGCAGAAGTTCCGTCTCTCTGCCGACTTCATCTCACGCATGATGGCTCCAAGCATCCTTGACCAGTTGGATAAAGGCGATTCAAAGACAGGCGGCATCGTGCTTCATGATGGTCAGCAATATATCAGTTTTGTGGATAGCCGTCAGGCTGCAGCAAAAGCAACCTTGAAACAGAATCTGGAACAGGAACGCATGTGGTTCAACAGTACCATATACCATGAACTGTGTCGCAGGAAGGCAAATGGACTGACAAAGGAGGCTGCTATGGCACAAATCTTAGCAGCTGTTCAAGCAGATCCTATGTCTATGATGAAATATACACCAATGATGGCTAATCTCCAGTCGCCTGACCCTAAGGTGGTTCAGAAGCAGCTGGACGAGATGTCGTGCAAGTATATGACCTGGTCAGAGATAGCAGAACTTCTGAAAAAAGATCCATACTGTCCGGTGTTTGCATCCGTATTCGTGAAGCGTTCGGGTGATAGCGATGAGGTGGAAGACGGACTTCCATCTGATGAAATCATTGACAAGTATATCCAGAGTATCATGGTGATGTATTTGGCACATCGTCCTGCATCGGCAGCATCTCCGGAAACATTGGGTCTGTTTGAAACATGCTATCCTCAACTGGATAAAATCAAGTTGCCAAAGGCTGTAGAAGACTTCAATGATTTGCTGGACAACCCAGCTAACCAGATTACAGAAGAGGACTGGAGAAACCTGATGCAGGTTTATCTCGACTATACGGTACGAAGCAACCAGTCTTTCTATCTTCGCATTCCAGGAAATGACAAGATAGACATCTTCTCAACGGTACGTTTTGCTACAGAGAAGCCTCGCCGTCGTCCATTTAACAAACCTAAACTGGAAGAAGGCAAGGTATCAACTGCCCGTATTGTGCGTTATCTCTGTGCGCTGATTGCCCGTGATGACAACACATTGACCATGAATGATGCCCAGCGACAGTATTTCCATGAGATTTCTGCTGTGATAGATTCTCTTTGGGAAACTCTGACTGGCGATGAATATAAGATATTGCAGGTGGGTCAGCGTCTGGATGAGTCGGGACACTTTGTCAATGAAAAAGACAATGCGCCTCGTTTCAATCTCAATGACCTGTGCTTCAAGCTCTATGATGACGTTTATCTCTGCGATACAAAAGCAGACGGTAATCGTCATGTGGTCTGCCTGCGCCCTATCGGAAACAATTTCAAGCGTTTCTCTCCATATCTGGAGGGTACTACTCCAGTGGAATTACGTGAGGATTTGCATGAACATTGGGAGGCATTCCCATACTATAAGGGTTCAGCAAAGGAAGGAGACAAGAAGACTATAGAATCCTGGGCTAAGACGCATAGAGCCTTACTTTGGAACCATAACATTTGGGGAACAGATGGTGTATTCTCAGACCGTCTGGAGGATATTCATGTATTCCCAAATCTCTTTGTACAGCAGGAGCATACTGCTCAGGTAGATAAAAGTGTGGCTCGTGGATTGCAGTCAAAGTTCAAGGATCATACCATCAATATCCTTGCCTGCTCTACAACTATGGAGATGGGTGTGGACTTGGGTAACCTGGAGGTAGTATTGCTATCGAGTGTTCCTCCTCTGCCAGCGAACTATAAGCAGCGTGCTGGTCGAAGCGGACGTAACAACAAGGTTCGTAGTGCCTGTATAACCCTTTGTGGTTCAGACGTGATAGGTCTTAGAACATTGAGTAATCCTATAGATAAGATTATCAGCCGACCAGTAAGAGTGCCATCGGTAGATTTGAAGAGTCCTCAGGTGATTCAGCGTCATGTTAACTCATTCCTTGTTCGTGCCTTTGGCGTGTTTACCGAAGGTGCCAATGGTGGTCGTCTGACACAAAAGGTAGCAGACTATTATACCCCATTTGAAGTCAAGGTAATCAACGGCAAGATTGAGTTTGTGAAGGATAATTCAAGTAATGCCGACCCTAACGACCTGCTTGGCGATCCAAAGGGAACAATGTATGAGAAATTCAACATTCTATGTTCCAAGCAACTTGAACCAGAGGTACGTGAGGACTTGATGAAACTTTTGAGTGGTACGGTCTATGATGATCAAATCAATCAGGTGGTCAAGAATGCTCAGGAAATCAACGAGCGTTGCTATTCTGAACTGCGCAACAAACTGATAGACTACAAGACTGCATTTTCGGGAGGTGGTCCTATCACGGACAAATTCCGCATCAAGCTGAAAATGCAGTATATAGAGGTGTTGTATAAGCGATTGTTGAACTTCTGGGCAACCAGTCGTTTCACTCCGAATGCCAATATGCCGGTCAACGTGCTCACGCTCGATTTGAACAGCAATGGCAAGAAAGACTTCTTTACTCCTATGACATCATCCAATCCATCCTACTCATTGCGTGATGCCATCGCCCAGTATGCGCCAGGCAACAGCGTGGCAGTTGATGGTGTGGTATATATCGTTCGTGGTATAGAAATCACCAACATGTATGATGACAACCACAAAACATACAAGACCATCTATCGAAACAGTGACAAGACGGTAATCAATGATTCTACGCTCAGTAATCAGATTAAATGGACTGTGAATGATAACTATGGGCTGGAACTGATTCAGCCAGTTGGTTTCATGCCTGATATGAATGAGGACAAGACCCGAATCATGGACAGTAATGTCTATACACGAGTTAGTGCTCAGCTGATTGATGCTGACGACTGGGCAAACAATGTGACGGAACCACATCTTTTCTCTGTTCGCCCTAATAGTGATTCAGGCAATGCCAAGATACTCTATTACAATGAAGGAAAGGGATATGGATATTGCTTCTGTCCTAAGTGTGGACGTACCGTATTGGAAGAAGATGTTGCGGACAAGGATGAGCCATTGAAGTTCCCTTATGAGTTTAACAATATAAAGCCCGAAAAGAAGGAAGGAAAGCCAGAGAAGCCAAAATTCCATTTCGCCATCACCGGTAAGGAAATGCGCAAGGCTTGTGGTTGCTCACATGACACAACAAAGGTGAAGCGCAATGTGATTATTGGCGACACAATACAGACCGACTATAGCGAGATTCGTATTCGCCATAAGGGAAAGAACAAATGGATGTCTAACCGTGATGAGGAGGAGAACCTGCTCTTTACATTGGGTATAGCCTTCACTCAGACCTTGGTGGACATTCTGGGCAAAGAACGTGGAGCCGTTGACTTCGCCATCATGCCAAATGGTCATCTCTGTATCTTCGACTGTAATCCAGGAGGAGCTGGCTATGCTAACCAAATGGCTAACATTCAGGTAATGAAGGATGTCATCAAGGCTACGAAGAAACTCCTGATGGAAGCTCGTGAGAAGAAATCAAAGGATATGCTCCTCGACAAGTTTACACTCAGATATGCCAAGTTCGTAGATGTAGATGCTGCTTTGGCTTGGATAGAAGAAGAGGAAGAAGTGGGTGATACCGTTCCTCAAAACATCAAGGATGCATTCCCTGGTGCTTCGCCATCACAGACCACATTATACGATTTGGAGAAGGCATTTGCTGCATCCCATCAAGAACTGGTTCTGTTTGCCGACAATGAATATGCCGAATGGGATTATGAGGATAGAGAAAACGGATGGCAACCTCAGTTCATGAATCGTTTTGTGATAAAGAGCCAGACTACGACTTTCTGCCTGATGGAATCGGAACAGACAGCAATAGTGGAACCTGTTGTGGCAATGTGCCGTGAGATAAAAGCATGGGCTAAAGGCAGCGATGTCAAGAAGATGAAGAATCCTTGGGCAAGCAAAGGCCTCTACCCTATTGCTTACATTGACGGCAGCCTTTACTTCATGAGCAGCAAGGAACATGCACAACTGAATGCTCAATGGGGCAACGACACCATGTTCTTTGTTCGCACGGATAATCCTATTGCTTCTGCGAAGTCTATGGACTTGTCTTATAAACCATCTGCCATGCTGTTGAAACTGGCAGGTGATGAATTCAAGGAGATTCATACATATCAGTTAGGTGAAATTCTCCAAACGAAGTCAAATGGTCTCATTGATGAGTTCATTTCCTATGCTAAGCAGAATGGTGGCGATTTGAAGATTAGCTATCAGGACGAACATCTGAAGAGTATCATGGGTATGATGATTACCATACAGACCATCTGGCATATAGTGAAACAGATTGGTTCTAACTTCGACATCGAGTTCAAGGTTGAAGTCTACAGAGACGACAAGGGTAATGCCAACAAGATATGCACCAACATGCCATCTTCTGAAGTGCGTGACAAATGGTTGACGAACTTCACAAATGCATGGATAGATGACCTCAAATATGATCAGAACATAGAAGGTCATTTACTCCCTGTCGTTTCCGTTCCTAAGCGTACCCTCACCCATTGGCGAGTATTGTCAATAACTTGTGGTAACAAGAAGCTCTCAATCTATCCAGATGGAGGTTTCATTAACGAGTGGAACATTGCCCGTCAGCCAAATGGCGAACGATTTGAAGTAGAAACAATAACCTACGATACTAAGATTTATCTCTATCGTAATAAGGATATTAAATTTGATATAGCAATAGAAAACTGTTAAGATATGAGCAGCGAGAAATTTCATAACACATCTATCACCATCAAAGGTTTGTTGGGGTTGATAGAAGCAAAAGATATAGCAATTCCAGAAATACAAAGACCGTTTGTCTGGAAAAACAGCCAAGTTAGGGACCTTATAGATTCACTCTATAAGGGCTATCCTACTGGATATATAATCCTGTGGAAGAATCCTAATGTAAAATTAAAGGACGGAACTATTTCTTCTGGTAAGAAAGTGATCATAGACGGCCAGCAACGTATAACAGCACTAATGACAGCTATTGCTGCACAAAAAGTGTTTAATAACGAATTCAAAGAAAGCCGTGTTAAGATTGCGTTTAATCCTTTTGCGGCTTTAGAGTATGCCAATGGAGACAGTGAGGCAGAAATGTTTGCTGTTCAAACACCTGCTCATATCAAGAGTAAGAATTGGATTCCTGATATATCAGAAATATTCAGTACAAAATTCTCTTCATGGACATTCATTCCAAAGTACATAGAGGAAAATCCAGAAATGTCTGGCAATGACTTACAGCAAGTTTTGGATCAACTAAAGAGTGTAGAAACAACTCAAATTGGCGTTATCGAGCTTTCAGAAAAACTTGATATAGATGTAGTTACTGATATATTTATCCGCATTAACTCAAAGGGAACTCCTTTGAGCCAGGGAGATTTTGTTATGTCAAAAATGGCGGCAGATGAACAACATGGAGGAAATACACTCCGTAAAATTGTTGACTATTTCAGCCATTTGGCTGTTGTTCCGACATATTATGAGTACATCAAAAATAACGATAAAGATTTCGCATCTACCCCATATCTGCAAAAACTTTCATGGCTTGCAGACGACAAGGAAACGGTATATGATCCAGGATGTGACGATGTTATACGTGTTGCTTTTATGCACAAATTGAAAAGAGCCAAACTTGCCAATTTGGTTCAACTTCTTACCGGTCGTGATTTTGAGACACGTGAATTTAAGGAAGAAATTATTGAAGATACTTTCAATAAAATGTATGAGGGTGTTTTGAATGTCATCAGTCAGCACAACTTTACACAATTTATGATTGCCATTAAGTCTGCAGGATTCATATCCAACAAAATGGTTACTTCAAATATGGCACTGGACTTTGCATATACAATACATTTGTTGCTACAAGAATCAGACGTACCTGTTGCAGAACGAAAAAGAATTGTACAGAAATGGTATGTTTTGTCTGTTTTGACAGGCAGATACAGTAGTTCACCAGAATCCGCTTTTGCACGTGATATTCGTCAAATAACTGAACAAGGTGTGCCAGCTATGTTGAAAGCAATGGAGGATGCCATATTGTCTGAGAATTTCTGGAATGTTGCTGTTCCACAGAATCTTACAATGACATCTACAAATAATCCAACATATCTAGTATATTTGGCTTCACAAGTTTATTTTAACGACATATCTCTGCTTTCAACAAATATAACTGTTAGAGAGCTTATCAGTCTTGGCGGCGATGTGCATCATGTATTTCCAAAGCAATACCTGATAAACAATCACTATGCAAAGAATCAGTATAATCAAGATGCAAACTATGCTTATCTTGATAGACCTGTCAATGAGTCTATCGGCAAAAAGTCTCCAAAGGAGTACTTTAGTCTTGCATTAGAACAATGCCAAACAAAAGTAGCTGTTTGTGGTTCTATTACAGATGAAGATTTACTTCAGAAGAATCTTGCAATGAATTGCATACCTTCTGACGTATTCAAGATGGATCAAAACGATTATATCCATTTCTTGGAAGTCCGCCGCTTATTAATGGCAAATAAAATTAGAAAGTATTACGAAAGTTTGTAGTACAATATAATTCTTCATTAAAGATTAAGTAAATATATGACACCATCTGAAGATTTACAAAATAGCTGGTTCAATGCACTTCATGAAAGACGTAAAAATGCTCTGGGAGTTTTTAAAGACCCAGAGTACATAAATGTTTTCAATGGAGTAATTGACAAATATTGTGATTCAGCACATTTTATATATGAACTTCTCCAAAATGCTGATGATGCAAAAGCAACAGAAGTAGAAATGGTTCTTACAAAGAATCAATTTATCTTTACTCATAACGGTAAAGAAAGATTTACCGTATCTGATCCAGAAAACGCTGAAGAAGATAGAATGAATAATAGGCTTGGTCACATCAATGCAATTACTGCTATCGGTTTTTCTTCAAAAAATAATGTTCCAACTAATGATATTGATGACATAAAGATTGGAAAATTTGGTGTGGGCTTTAAGGCTGTATTTCAATACACAACTACTCCTGCTATATATGACAAGCCATTTTGTTTTAAGATAGAAGATTATATTGTTCCAACAAAGTTGAATGATACTACATTGCAAAGAGAAGGTAAAACCGTCTTTGTAATTCCTTTTGACAGAAAGGATATTGACGCACAACAAGCATATGAGGATATTGAACAGAAAATCTCATCATTAGACTATCCTCAACTTTTCCTGCGCAATATGCAGACTATTAGTTGGAATACGCCTACACAACGAGGAAAAATTGTAAAGCAGCTATTAGAAAAATATGATACTTATCGCAACATTACGACTGCTCTTTATGAGCTTAATAGCACAAGAGGTTCACAAAACAAAATACTACTGTTGTCAAGAAATGTAACAGTTGCTGATACTGATAATAAACATATCATCTCAATTGGCTATTTTTTGAATGAAAAGGGTCGCATTGATACAGAATGTCGTCCAAACATAAATTGCTTCTTTCCAACACATGAGAACATTGATACATGCTACATTATTCATGCCCCTTTTGCACTTGTCGATAACCGACAGCAAATTAAGCGAAATAATAATGTAAATGACTCACTGTTTAAAAGTATCGGAGAATTGGCTGCGGACAGCCTTGTCGTTCTTAAAGAAATAAGTATAAAGAATAAACGTCCCTTACTTGATGACAATATTTTTGCATTAATGCACCATAATCTAGAGTCTTTCGAAGAAAAGAAGAATTATTATTATTGGGAGCAGCCAGAAAAGAAGAGCTTTGTCGACTATTACATGAAGATAGTTGACAACGAACCTATATTCTTTTCTAAACAAAAAAAATATATAACTAAGTCTAATGGCTGGTGGGGAGATGATGGTATTAGAAAACTCCTTTCTACAGAACAGTTAGACTATCTTACAAAAAGTAAAAAGGACAATTATGTTAAAATTGACAATGAAGAGATTAAATACGACTTTATTCTCTGTTCATTAAATACTCGCAATGCAGAAGACATGAAGCGCTATGGTATAGATATAATGTCTGATTCCAAGTTTGCAGAATATTTGAATGTACATTTTATGAATGCGCAAAGTGAGGAATGGTTAACAAAATTGTACAAATACATACTCGATAATCGACTCACTGAAAAATATCAGAAAAATGCTGGATTAACAAGTGAGGCTCCAATGCTTAACGCTCCAATTATAAAAAATGAATGTAACGAATTTGTTTCACCATATAGAGGAGATAAGTTATACATATTTTTCAAATCTGAGAACATTGTTTCTCCAGAGTTTACCATAAACAGCAATTTATATGAAAAAAACGAGCAATTCCGTTCGATAATTAAGCAATTAGGAGTAACAGAGCCTAGCATCTATGATCAAATTCGAATTCAATTAGCAAAAGATCTTAACAAAGAAGAGCTAAATCATTTGCTTAAAACAATAATTAAATATAATAATGATTGTGATGAGAAAGCTCATCACACACTCTTTTTGTTACTCAAAGATAAGCTATCACTTTATTGCAAGACAATAAATGATATTACAGAAGAATCAATTCCATGCCATATAGATCAGATGATAGATGATTCTTCGATGTTGATAGAATATTATTCTTGCACAAGCATCAAAAACAAGCACTATATCGACAGAGAATTCTATAGTGAAACAATTGAAGCCGTTGGGGAAAGAACATTCAACAATTTTCTCAATGACTTTAACTTTTGCACTTTGCCTCCGGTAGTCTCTGAAAATGCATATTTAACAGAAGAAGAGCTTTCTTTACGTCCTGATAAATACTACTCCAACATGAAGGAAGTAGTTACTTTAGAGGGATTAAACGATGTTTTGAAGAATATTGTACAATCAAATAGAGCAAAAGAATTGAGCCATTATATTTGGGAGTCTCTTATTAAAATAATAAAGAAAGATCTTTCTACTAGTGAAGGAAAGAAACTTTTTTCAAATGATAGTGGAAGTTATCACTATTATAAGTGGCACACACAGGTTTGGCAAAGTTGTACACTTAGAGAATGGCTGAGACAATATAAATGGCTATATATTGATGGACAACTGAAATCCATAGAGGATGGGGTATATGTTGATGACCTCATACCTGAGATGTACACTTATAATGAAAGGCTTTATTCACTTCTTTTGATTAGAAATTCGCCAATAATTGAAGAAGAGGAAAGCATTAAACAAATGTCAGAAACAACTCAACAGAAATTTTTGTATGGCGAAATTGCGAAGAATAATGGTGTTTCTTCACCAGAGGAGTTGGAAAAAATAATTCAAGCTGGTCGTTCTGCTCTCCAAGCAAAGGAGGAACAAAAAGCCAAAGAAGAAAAACATGAGAAAACGTCTTTACAGAAAGACTTGCCAAAACGCGAGAAATCAGAGAAATTTTCCAATAAAGATTTCTCTGAAGAAAATACGTCCTCAAAAATAGAGAAGCATAAACAAACAGTTCCAAAATCAGCCAGTTTAGAGGATGTATTAACAGGTTTTGAGGAAAAGGCTAATCTTCAAAGAGAAGAGATAGAGCAAGTTATGACCTTGCGTGAGATGATAGAAAATTCTAAAAAATATTCATATGGCTGGCTTAAGGCTTTGATGACATTAGAAGTACAATCTACGGGTATTGAATCTGCCAGTGGTAAACGTTCTATAAACATTCTCTTTGATCGTATTATGTCTGATACAGAACATGTTAATCGGATAATACTAACAAGTGCCTCACGAAACATACCAAATATGATAGAGGATATTGATGGTATTCCTGTCACTTTCTTTTTCCGAAATGGCGAAAAGCAAACTGTGGTATTTGACAATGCTAGTGTTAAGGAAGATGCTTTAATCGTTCGTGGTAATAGTTCTTTGGAACCAATAATTAAGTCGATAATTAACAATATTTCCATAATATATCGTGCAAGTATTGATATTGAGAAACCAATTGAATTGATTAAGAGATGGAAAAGTCTCATAGAAGAACTGCCATTTAAATCGGATGACGAATCTGTCAAGGACAACCTGCGCTCTGACCTTAAATTCATATTTGGTCCTCCAGGTACTGGTAAAACTACTACATTGGCAAAACGAATAATAGGGTTGATGGATCAAACTAAACAATGCCGTATATTAGTACTTGCTCCAACTAATAAGGCATGTGATGTTTTAGCCAAGAAAGTTCTTGAACTTGAACCAGAAAATGATTATTGGCTTTGGAGATTTGTATCAACAATGGATCCTGAGCTTGAAGATGAAGAAATTGTCTATCAGCGAAATTCAGATATTATGCGCCAAGATCAAGTTTGTGTAGTATCTACAATAGCGCGTTATTCATTTGATGGTTTTGAAGATGGAATGCTTAATTCTATAAATTGGGACTACGTCATAATAGATGAAGCATCAATGATTCCACTTTACCAGATACTTCCACCTCTCTTCAACGAACAAAGTGGCAAAATCTGGATTGCTGGTGACCCTTTTCAGATAGATCCAATCGTAAATATTGATCTTTGGAAGGATGAGAACATATACAAGATGATAGAACTTCGAAATTTTGCAAATCCGAAGACAAGCCCCGTTCAATTTGACGTAGAATTACTGATGACACAGTATCGTTCTATACCAGTCATTGGTGAACTCTATAGTCAATATATGTACCAAGGCAAACTGTGTCATGATCGTTCTGCAGCTTCACATAGAGTACTAAATATGGGTATTCAAGAAAGCCCTTTGAATATTATAAGCTTTCCGGTAAACAAAGACTCAATCTTTGAAACAAAAAGGCTCATGGGTTCAAATATTCATATATATTCAGTACTATTTACTGTTGAATTTTTAAAATATATAACAGGGCAGCTTAGCAAGGATTGTTCAAATAAACCTATAAGAATAGGAGTCCTTAGTCCATACGGAGTAGAGATACAATCTATAGAAAAATTGTACAACCAAACTTGTCTGCCTTATTCAAATATAACAGTTGATTTTGGTACTTCGCATGGATTTCAAGGTGACCAATGTGATATAGTAATTGCAGTAATGAACCCTCCTGCTTCTGGGTTAAAAAGGAATGCAGAACTTACGTTCATCAATAAGCCCAATATTTTAAATGTGGCTGTAAGTCGAGCTAAGGATTATCTATTCATATTAATGTCAGGAAAAGAATACGAATTATTTCCTATGCTCCATGAATTGAAGAAGCTTGGGAAAATTATGGTTTCTACAAGATGCAATAATTTCTACACATCTGACGAAATAGAAAAGATAATCTTTGGCAATATACATTATATAGAAGATAACACATATGTAACGGCACATCAGACTACAAATGTTTATTCTGATCCGTTAGCAAAATATGAGGTTCGAGTTGATGACCAAGCATTAGACATTCAAATTAACAGATAAGTAATTAGAAAACAAAAGATTAACAAACTTCCTTATCATACCAGTTAAGAACTTTAAAATCAAGCAGGAAGAGGAAAACTTCCTGCTTTTTTTGTGCCCATACAAAAACTTTTTCAACGATGCAGATAGACTGCACAATTAAATAATACCTTTGCATCAGAAGTTAAACATTAATTGAAAAAAGGTATGGGACTATTCGATTTTTTATTTTCAAGCGGCGTTTCAAACTGCCAAAAGAAAGCGCATCGCAACGCTGGTAATAATACCTCAGACCATGAAAATTATGCTCGTGGCTATGAAGATGGTTATGATGACTGTTGCAGTGACCATGATTGTTCTTACAATGACTATCATGATAGTGGTTATTGCGATCGTGACGAGTTTGAAGGTTGTGAGAATGATGAATGCTATGACGATAATTGCGGTTGGTAGTCACCTTCATCAACAGGATTATCAAAACAAAACATAGAAAAAGTATTATTAATTTAAAAAGTAACATTATGAAAAAGTATTTATTTTTCCTTCTTGCCCTTGTGGTAGCATCTTTTGCATTCATATCATGCAGTAGTGATGATGATTCTGACAATGGAGACTATGATAAGTCTATGATTGTGGGAACCTGGGAGATGACAGCAGTAAAGACATCGGAGTCTGGTACGTATGTTGACTGGCCTTTCAGAAAAACTTACGCCACATTCAATGCAGACGGTTCATATTACGGCTCAGGATATTTCGGAACTGGTCGAGGAACATGGTCTTTGAAAGGAAATACACTGAATACTTATGTAGAAGGTGAACTATTTGCTTCTTATACCATCATTGCTGCGACTTCTACAGTTTCAGAAATGAAGATGTCCATAGGTGACGAATCCATTTGGGTAAAATGTAAAAAGCAATAAAACTGCTAAATACGTTTAGGTGAATTATTGTAAGGGTGCGTGGGAAATACCCTGGCATCCTTACTTTACCATCTGTAGGTTGTACACTATTTATATTATTATAAGGAAATAAGTTATGAACAGAATATATTTACTGATTATTACATTGTTTATGATGCTGGCCTCTTGCAGCAATAGCAATGATGATGTGGAACAGGGTGAAAACGGCAATACTAACAAAGAAAGTATTGTTGCATTATGGCAAGATTCAGACAAAGAACCTGAAAACGTTGTTTCTTTTGCAAAGGATGGCACTTATAAAATTATCCTAAAGAAATCTGCCTATAGTTATTTCTTCAGTACAGGAAGATATTCAGTCAAAGAAGGAAAAGTTTCCTGCAAAGATAACTTTGTCGAAAGTTCATCCAAGGAGTACACTTTTAGTATTGATACAAACGGAACTCTTCGATTTGAAAGCATAGTATTCAAAAAAGTAGGTATTGAAGAAAATGCATTAGAAAACAAACTAAATGGTAGAAATCAAAAATATGGCGGCTATACAATGGGTGGTATAGGCTACACATCAGGTGAGGCGAATTATTATGTAAAGTTTACAAACGACTATACTGCCTATAAAGTGTTTGAAAAGGTTTATTATAAGGAACCTTCTAAAAATAGTTCTAAACAGACTTTAATGCATTATGTTTATTTTGACAACCATCTATACTTGGCCGAAGAAGACCATTCATATTCACCTAAATATGTAGTTGATTTGAATGAGTCCAATTGTTTCTACTATATTAACGAGAAGGGAGAAAAAGTTTTGCCTTAGGGATTCTTTAATCTTGTCAGTATATAAAAGTGAAGAGTAGTGAAGAACAAAGTATAAAGATTATGAAGAAGTTTATCTTAGGTTTCTGCTTAATTGCAATGCTCGCTTCTTGTGGTAGCAAGAATGAGCAATGGGAATACAAAGTAGTAAAGGTTGCAGGACACGATGCAGAAATTGCTGCAGATTTCGGCACCCTGGTGTTCGCAAATCAGACTGCAATGTTGAACAAGATGGGTAAGGAAGGTTGGGAACTGGTCAGTGCTTACACAGAAACAGGTACGGCCTTTTCAAACTTCGGTAACTCTGAATACGTCACAGGTATCAGAGACAATACAAGAACTGCTGTCGTCAACTTCGTTTTCAAAAGAATCAGCGATGGCAAGGAAGAGGTAAAAAAGCCAGCAAAGAAAAAATAACAAGAAGAAATGAGATACACTGTAGTATTCATATTAACAGCATTGGTTCTGTCGTCTTGTTCCCATAAGAACGAGGCGATGGAACTTTCTCGTAATTTCTTCACATCGTTGTCAGATACCACTTATGGAAAGCCAAATGATTTCTATCCACTATATGACAGCTTGCATATAGAGGCAAAATCAGATGCTGTGGACATAGAAGAGTCTGACATCACTGTGAAGAATGATACAATAGCTGTTCGCTGCTATAACAATTATACTGATGCAACAGGCACATTCAAGCAGGACAGTATAACTTTGTTTATCGCTAAAGACAAAGAATCCTCCTGGTATATCTATGACTCAAAGGGGCTGATCACAATGGATGAAGATCAGGAATGGTTCGGCAGAGCGACTGGAGCACTTGGAAAGAAGCAACTCAATGATGTAGCATTGGCACAAAGATTGAGCAAACTAAGTGATTTGATAAGTACAAAGTACTGGGACACGTGGGCAGAACTGAGAACTAAAGTCAAGATAGTCAACTGGTCATGGGAAACAAGTTATGATGGAACCGCTCATGGAGATGCTCGCATAGTGAATACACTTCCCTACTCTATCTCTGGTATCAAGTATCTTGTAACATATTATGACAGGAGTGGCAATTTTATGGCTGAGGATGATGGCAGAGTCAGCAAAACACTGAATCCGAGTGAGAAATACAACTTCACATTCTGGAGTTCGAATGCCAAATACCAAACGACTGCCAATCTCAGGCTCGATTTCTCGGACAAAACAGTTCTTGAACTGATGAAAGAGAAAACATATACAGGAAAAGAATTTGCCGAGTTTATCAAAAAGAAATAAGTTTAATCAAAGACAGACAATGAAAAAGATAATCGTTTTATTCATGCTGGGGATGGCAACCATCGGTGTACATGCCCAGTTTTCTATAAGCAATTCTACTCAGCGAAGAGTAATTGTCGCTTATGAACTTGGAAGCGATGGTTATTACAAAAGAGTAACCAAGAAGTCGGTTGAGCGTGTTGACAATATTGTAGGTAGCTATGCTTATGACAAGAAAGCTCAAAATCTGTATGTCATAACGCCAAGCAGTAATATTGTGATCACCCTTACCAAGGACTACGCCAAGATCATTAAGAAGAACAAGTCCATCCCCCAAGTAGCAGAGGAAGAACTTGATGTACTCGTTCAGAAATATAGCAAACAGCTGGATGATAAATATACTGCACTAAATGAGACACGAACAAAGCATATTCAAGACTCCATAGCTAAAGCAAAGGCAGACTCTATAGAAATAGTGAAGCTTAAAGAAGAAAGATTGGCCAAACTGAAGAAAGAACGTTCTGACTATATGGAAACTCACAACTGGAGAATGGTACCGACAGGAAATAAGTCTCTGTATTGTGATGAATGCGAGAAATCATTTTCTGAAGATTCATTATTCACTATTGGAATCAAGAATGATACCATTTATTACTTCACAAGAACTGATGGAAGACTGGGCTACACATATATAACAGGACATAAAAGTGAACTAAGCCAAAGTCTGAAAGAATACAGTCCTTTCAGGTATCACTATGAAATATTCAAAGATAGCCTTACAGATGAGTTAGAGGATTATGACATGATTACAAGTGAGCTGTCATACCATTACCTTGACGAGTATGTCAAACGTCTCAAAAAGAGAGCACCTTACGGCTTCTTTACTGATTGGGGATGGGATTCAGAATATTCATGTATATCATTCCATTTCAACTACATGAATACCAACAGAAATACGATCAAGTACATCGATGTATATTTCAAGGTAACCAACGACGTAGGCGATTTGAGGAAGACCGGCCATTTTCAGGGCACTGGACCACTTCGAGAGTTTGAATCAGCAAGTTGGGAATGGGACACATCCTATTATTATGTGTCTGGAGATGCTTCAAATATGAATATCACCAAGGTGATACTGACATATATGAACGGTACAAAGAAAGTATTAACAGGCAATTTGCTTGTGTTTGAATAAACTATAGGGCATTTTCGAGCACTTCACGAACATACTTCAGAAGGATGACAGGGTCAAACACCTTGCCATCCTTTTTTGTTGTCAGGTGCAGATGAGGGCCAGTTGACATGCCGGAACTTCCAGATACCCCAAGCACCTCTCCTGCATTGACAAACATCCCCTTTGAAACCCAGAAAGCAGAAAGATGGCAATAGCTGATGGTATAGCCAGCTGTTTTGACTGTGACATACTTACCTGAGCGATTGTCGTGGCCAACACCAGTCACTTCCCCAGGAAACATGGAAAACACTTTCTCGTAATGAGCTGCCAGATCCACGCCGTTGTGCATGATAGTCTTGTGCTTCACCGGGTGATTACGCATTCCAAATCTTGAATTGATCTGAATGCTTTTCAACGGAAACGAAGCCCTGAGATAAGGAAGTACATCTTGGGAAGAATCTGGAGGCAGAGAATCAGCCTTCCTCACTGAGTCCACAGAAGCAACATGAGTTGTTTCTTGTGGACTCTTCTTTTTAGATATACTATGCTTCTTCACATACCCAATCGTATTGAATTGGGCATGTGAAGGAGTCTTTGCGGACATCATTGTCAGTATCAACATCAGTATTTTCATTGCTTTCATGTTGCAAAGGTAATCAGACTCAGAATAACAACACGAAAGATGCAACCACTTCCCTATTATATCTAACTTTATTTATGTTTATAGTATGATAATTGAAGAATAATCATACTACTTTCATAACTATCTATAAAACTTTTACTATACTAACGTACATGTTTAGCTTCTTCTATATCTACAATGTAACTTTGTTGTCGGTTTGGCTTTAGGCGCAGTCTGAATAAGACCTGTCATTAGGTCAGCCACCAAATAAAAAACGAATAAAACAGAAGCAAATGAATTACAATTTCGATGAGAACGAGATGCCTTATGGCATCCTTGAACGTTTCGGACTCACCCAGGCAATGATTGACGACTTGCCAACCGATGTCCTCCAGAACATCTACAATGGCCGCAAGTCGCCAGTCCTGCCAGTTCACATCACAGCCGATGATGGTGAGGAAGTCAAAGCACGAACCAGGTTCAGCCTGGTAAGAACAGCCGAAGGTGGCGTTGATGTGCTTTTCTACCCACAGCTCGATGAGTTAGACTTGAAACTCTTCAACGAGCAGCAGGAGAAGAACCTTGTTGCAGGAAAGCCTATCATCGGTCATTTGGAGAGCAACGAGGTTGGTAAGGAACTCGGCAGTAAGTGTTTCTTCCAACTTGATCCTGAAAGCAAGCAGGTGCTCAGTGTTCCAACCCCGGTCATAGGCAGAAACATCCAGTATGTAGCAGACCGCTATCACCTTACTGGCGCAGAGATGCAGAAGTTGCAGAATGGAGACATCCTTACCATCGTAGAGGATGACGAGGAACAGTCCATTGGTATCGACCTCAACTCCAACACCGGCATCCGTTTCGCAGCAGGCAACGAACTTGTCTGGAAGCGAGAAGCCAAGCGTGACTGGGATAAGTTCAACTTCGGCATCTTCGGCTGTTGGGCTATGGATGAAGACGGTAATCTCGACTACATCCCAGAAGAGAACTACACCGAAGAGATGTGGAATGAACAGAAGAAACTGGGAATGCGCATGATGCAGCGATAACCCAAAGTATTAACCCATAAAACAAGATTTCATGGCAAATGTAAAGTACTATCCAGAAGACGTGCTCGTGGAAAAAGTCCAGAGCGGAGAATATGGCTGGCTTGACTACATCAACCACCACTCACCTGAATGGCAAGAGGAATACACAGCCTTCTGCAAAGAGAAGGATCTCATTGTCAATGAGGAGTCGGCAGAGGAATTTGTCGATTGGAAGGGCGAGCAGATTGAAGCTGGCGAATAATCACACAGTACAGAATCAATAAACAGCATTAGAATATGTCAATCAGATCAAATGCATTACCAGTAGGCAGAGACCTGGCTCCTGAGCTTCAGGAGATTCTCAGAAAGAATGGTATGCAAGCACATATCATCAGACAAGGAGAAGGTTATCAGTTGGCCGTTCAAGGTCACGATTCCCCTCTGCTGACCTACGCCATCACAGCGCAACAGTACAGAGCCTTGGTTGACTGGGGAGCGAACTCAGCCAACAAGCAAGCCTACAATACCGTGGCAGAACTCGTGAAGAACGATTTCTACATGCCACGTGACTTCGTTCATGCCAGAAATGCCAATGGCCGTGTTGCCATGGGACTTCACGGCTACCGCATAGGCGTTGGCGAATACGGCAGACTTCCTTGGAACAAACGCTATGCCCACATGATGATGGATCCATATCACGGAAGATTCCTCGGTTGGACTCCACGATGCCAGGAAGGATTTCACATGCGCAGAGTTGGAGGAGCCATGTTCATGCAGGGTGCTCCAATCGTACCAGAACGTCCTGACGGCAGAATGAAGCCGGGCGAGTTGCAGAATGGCGGCTATGGCTTCTATTATAAAGGTGGTCAGCAAAACATGGTACAACAACCTTCGCAGGATGTGTTGGCAGACCTGCAATCAGTCATTACCCCTGTAGTGGTTCGTCCACGTCCCAAGGAACCAGCCAAGCCATACAACGAGCTCATCACCTCCAAGGTCTATTTCAGCAATGATAAATGGCAGGAGTGTCTTTCGTCTCATGGCATCATCGTAGATGCAGCCAACAAAACACTCACCATCCAGTCCACAGCCACCAAGCAGGACTTTGTCTATGACCTCACTGAGGATGAAGTGAAGAAACTGACCAACAACTCCATCAAGCAAGTACCTGTCCAGAACCGCATTGACATCATCAACAATGCCATCAGGAACGATTTTCAGGACAAACTGACGATGGATATGCTCAATTCCAAAGAGCAGATCAGCTTGAAGCTCAGACCAGAGATAGAGGCAGAACTCAACAACCGCCAGCAGATGGTGATTGACCAGTCACTCCCAGCTAATGGCGACCAGATTACTATCGAGCCAGAAGACCGCAGTGTTGCTCATGTAGATGGCAACAGCCTGTATGAGCAGAACGAAAGCAAGGGATGGTTCCGTGAAGGCAAGCATGGCAGAGAGGTTCAGGTTGATGACATCAAGGTTGAGCCAGTGCGTAATGAGCAGGGTGAAATCCAGAAAGACGAGAAAGGCAATGCCAAGTTTCGCATGACCGCCGTCATCAATGGAGAGAGCATCAGCCATGAGATTACCCAAAAGCAGTATGACAAGTTCATGGCTATAGATGACTACCACCGCATGAAACTCTTCTCCCACATCTTTAAGGAGGTGGATATGAAAACCATCCCTGGAGAAGGCAAGAACATCGGGGCTCAGATTGGAGGAGCTCTCCTTGCAGGACTTGCCGTGATGAGCGAACTGGGCAGAGACCGTCCAGCACCGGCAGTATTCGTAGAACACCATCATGACCATGCCCATGGGCCACATGTCTATTTCAAAGGCAGCGTGGATTCACCGCAAGACCTTGCTTCACGAGCTTTCGATGCAGGACTCAATGCAGGAGAACACGGTGTAGGCTTTGGTCATGGCAGATAAACAACAATTCACATTCAAGAGATGACAGACGAACAGACATTTGCAGACTACAGAAGCCGTCTTAACATCAAGGACGTATTGGAGGACGCAGGCTACACGTTTTACAAGCGTGATGGCTTGCGCTATCCTGCGTATGTACGCCTGGGCAGCGACGGAAAAAGAATCAGTGGAGACAAGTACATTGTCATGCCCAACAAGAACTGCTGTTTCCAACCGCCAACCATCAAGCTCTACTCTGTTACCTCCTTCATCTGGGAGCATCCAGACCTTTTCAAGGAGTACAAGAATGGCATGAAGGAATCAGCCCTTGTCCATAAGGTCTGCCAACGCCTGCTAAACATCCCGGTAGAACATCGGAGTCAGGAAGTACATAATCCAACAGTCAACAGTAAGCCATTTGACATCAATGACTACAAGATTGACCGTTTCAATCCTAAAGACTTCGAGTCACAGAAGCCGTTCTACGCCTTCTTCAAGTCAAGAGGAATTGATTTCGCCACTCGTTGTGCCTTCCATCACAGCTTCTTCCTCGTATCGAAAGCCGCCAAGGATGGCAGCACATATAAGAATCTCTCCTTCCCCATGCACATCCCTGGGCAACCAGAAAGATGTGTAGGCTTAGAGGAAAGAGGCTATCCTCGCAAGGATGGTTCTGCCCGAAAAGGTATGGCTACTGGTACCAACGCCAGTGAAGGATTATGGATGGCAAGTCCCAAGCAAAAGGCACTCCAAGATGCCCGTATTGTGCTTGTCTTTGAAAGCGCATACGATGCCATGGCATTTTACCAGCTGCAGATGCGCAAGGAATCAGGATTAGACCAGCGTGGACGGCAGGATCTGAAAGCCGGAGTCTATGTCTCTACTGGAGGTAACCCAAGCTATGGGCAGATACAGGGATTGCTGAAAGCAGCACCCCAAGCCACCTTCCACCTTGGCTTTGACAAGGATGTGGCAGGAAAGCAGTTTGTGGCAAACTTCGAGGATATAGCAAGCAAACAGAGTCCGGTTGCACCGGGAAATGTACCTGCTGACATGAGAGAGTTCATGGAAAGCTTCGACAAACAGCCGAAGACCATCAAGGAACTGTTAAGTTTCAACGATGAGAACTACAGCCTACTTCCCCATGAACTCAAACAGCTATACCTGGTTTACGATTCAGCAAAAGAAGAGGCATTGGAGTATCACTACTCTCCCTTTTTGTGTAAAGAAGACAAACAGGAAGCCGCTGACAAGATGAACAAAGCGTTCAAGGACTTTAAGGATGCACTGTTACAGAAGCTCAACCTGCACGAAGACCAAGACCTCACTCCCGTGAAGATTATTCGGGAAGAGCCATCGGAAGGCTACAAGGACTTCAATGACGAGCTTTTGGATAAGAAACAGTTCTCTATGACCGACGTAGTAGAGACCGCATTTGACGAGAACAGTGTGGACTTGACCTTTGAACGGCAAGAAGAGAACGAGGAAACCAAACATCATGGATTTAAACGATAATGAATATGGCAGACCCAATCAGACGATACAACATCATCACCCTACGCCCTCACTGGGCGCAGTATATCATCTCGCAAGGGATGTCGTTCATCATCAGCTGTGCCCTGTTCCTTGTTGCTGGCCACGACATCATCACCTACAAGATGCCTTTCGTGGTACTTGGAGGTGTGATGACCTGCATCATGCTCTATAGATGCTTATATCTCTACAAACTCAGATACATCATCACCTCTGAACAGCTCATCATCCAGCATGGAGTTCTGACCAGAACCAGTGACTACATCGAGCTGTACCGAGTTGTGGATTTCAGCGAGAACCGTGACATTCTGGAACAGTTGTTCGGATTGAAGACAGTATGGATATTCAGCGGCGACCGCTCCAATCCCAAACTCGACATCTACGGTGTGAAGGAAAGGTTGGATGTGGTGAGAATCATTCGTGAACGTGTAGAATACAACAAAAAGAGAAAAGGCATATATGAAATTACCAACAGATAAAAGAAGAAGCAAGGTTGTTGCAGCCATTGCCTTGGCATTGATGCTACTGCCAGCTATAGGTTATGCTCAGGTTGCCTCCAGCAATCCATTGGAGTATGTAGCCTTGGCTGAGGGAAACGAGCTTATCAACGGTCAGATCAAAAGCCAGATAGAAGACCAGCAGAAGACAGCATTCCTGCAGAACACCATCGCAGCCGAGTTCTCGCAGATTCACAAATGGGAAAAGAAGTACAACAGCTATCTGAAAACGGCATCGGGTTATGCTTCCACGTTGAAAGCCTGCACCTCGCTCTATGACGACGGTGTGAGAATCTTCATCAACTTGTGCAATCTGAAGAAGGCCATAGCAAGCAACCCACAGGGCATTGTGGCGACAGCGAGCATGAACAATCTCTATATCGAGACGGCCACAAAGCTCGTCACGGTATATACCACTTTAAAGGATGCCATAGCCAAAGGTGGCAATGAGAATATGCTCACTGGTGCAGAACGAAGCAAAACCCTCTGGGAACTGAACGACCGTCTGGCACAGTTCAACAAGAAGCTGTCAAGGCTATGTCTCAGCATCAGATACTACACCATGGCCGATGTCTGGAACAATGTCACGGCAGGAATGCTCGACCGGAGCAATGCCGAAATAGCCAGTCAAGCCCTTGGCAGATGGCGCAGATGTGCCAGAGTTGTAACACCATAAGAAATATTATTTGAGGATAACATTTATGAAACGTCTCTATGCTCTCATATTACTTCTCTTTTCTCTCATCCTTCCCTTTGATGGGGAGGATGGGAGTTTTCTCCGTGCACAGGGCAATGACCCTGTCCTGGCAGGTATGATATTCCAATATACCGACAAGGCCAAGAAAGAGTTGAAGCAGCAGGAACAGATGATGCAACTTGTATCTACAGGTCATATATGGATCAAGGAAGAGGTGGAAGGTACAACCAACCTACAGAAGGAGTTCAATAACTATCTTGACCGTTTCAACAGCATCATCAGCTATGCAGCTCAGATCTATGGTTTCTATCACGAGATAGACCGTCTCGTGGCACAACTTGGAACCTACAGCCACCAGCTCAGCCATCAGACGACCAATGCTCTTGCCGTGGCTCTGTCCTCCAATCGCAACAAACTCTATCGGGAACTTGTCATGAGCAGTGTCGAGATAGTCAATGATGTCAGGCAGGTATGCCTCTCTAATAACAAGATGACAGAGAAGCAGCGACTGGAAATAGTCTTTGGCATACGACCGAAACTCAAACTGATGAACCAGAAACTCAAACGGTTGATACGGGCAGTAAAGTACACCAGACTGTCAGACGTTTGGGCAGAGATAGACTATGGAGCCAGGAGTGAAGTGGACAAACCTACCATTGTACAGCGATGTAAAGAACGATGGCGAAGGAATGCAAGACCTTGAAGTAAAGGTTCAATATAATCATATAACAAATAATAGTACAATAATTTAAAAATAAAAAGCGTTATGGGTTGGGGTTCATTTTTGAAAGCAACTCTCCGATTGGGAGGAAGGATGACCAGTGCAACTGCACACACAGTGGGCAGTGCTGTGCTTCATCCTCAGCAGACCTTGAAAGGCGTAAGTTCTGCCACTAAAAGCGCAGTAGTCGGAGGAAGTCTTGGTTACATTGGTTGGGAGAAACTCACCACGGACAAAAGCGTTGTTGGCATAGTCAGCGATGCCGTCATAGGAGAAGACACCACCAAGAAGATTGGCGACACTGTATCAGGGATTGGCGATGGCGTAAAAGACCTGAAAGACTCTGTTACAGGACTCTCTGACAATGTTAATGGGGCTATCAGCAGCGTGGATTCCAAGTGGAGCGGTATGTCAGGCTTCCTTAGAGCCATGTTCTCTGGTCATGGCGGTGACATGTTCGGAAACTTCTTCAGCAACATAGGCAAAGGCAACGTTTCAGGTCTCAGCCTCGTAGGACTTGTAGTCTCTGCCCTCCTCGTCTTCGGTCGCTTCGGATGGTTAGGTAAGATAGCTGGAGCCGTTCTCGGAATGATGATGATAGGCAACAATGCCAATCTAAGCAGCCTACTTGGTGGCAACAGTGACCATAAGACAAGCAACCACAAGGAAGAAGAAAAGCAACAAGAAGTAGAGCAAACCAATACTGTAAGCAGACGAAGATAACAAACACTATAACAAAGTATTATACAATGCACTATACACAAGAAATGATACTGCATTCCGACAGTGGCTATTGCATGCCATTCGAGGAAAGAAACGGAGAAGTGACCATGTCCCTGGGCTACGGCAAACAGAAGCATCCGCACACAGGAGAGTCATTTTTCCATCATGGAGTTGACTTCAAGGTCAGAAACTACCTGCTGTCTGCTGTAGCTACCGGCAAGGTGACAGGTCTGGGCAACGATGCCAATCACGGCATCTACCAGATTACCAGATATGGTGACTATGAAGTGACCTATGCCCACCTGAGCAACGTGTTTGCCAACTACGGCAAAGAGGTAAAGGCAGGGCGAGTCATCGCTGTCAGTGCCGACTCCCTCCATGTAGAAGTCAAATACAAGGGCGAAGAACTCAATCCACTGGAGTTCCTCACCATGATCTATAGCAATCTGAAAGTGATGGAACAGAACGGCAAGCCAGGCGCTGCACCTCAGTTCGTTACCCTTGACATGGATGTTCATACAATGTATGACAAAGACCAGAAGGAGATTGAAGATCTCATGATGCGCTTCTTCCCCGACTACATGAGCGACATGACCCAAGGCATCTATGCCCTACCAGAGCATACAGAACTTGCACTTCGCAACATCTTCACCATGTCGGCCATGAAGAATTACTTCTATGAAACCCTGCCTTCCATGGCGAATCCATTGGGAATGGGATCAAGAAGCATTCCAATAGCCGAGCGAGTACAGAACCTCCTCATTGGAGATTTCCTCAACTATCTCGCCTTGCGCCATCAGATCTTTCTGTCAAGCATGAGCGCCATCGAAAAAAAAAAGCACAAGACCGGACAATAGCGACAAGCGGAATAGTTGACCCACTGGCAGAACTGGACATAGATGTTCAAAGCTTCGACATTCCACGCCTGGTGAGCGTCTATCCCGACAAGTCGGGAATCAGATGGTGGACTAAGGCTTGGTTCAACAACAGCGAGAAAGGCGAAGCTGCCATTGAGATAGAAAGAAATCTGGCCATCAAGTTCATCAACGACAACATCGAGAAGGACGAATGGCTGGAGGAATATTTCCCGAAACAGATGGAAGTCTATCACAACGCCATCGAACAGACCAGGGAGCAAATTCTCAACCAATTAAACTTGTAAACATAAAGCTATGGTAGAGTCAAAACAGGATAAAATATTCAATACTAAGGTCATACCGATTATGAATAAAGTTCGGAATGACCTACAGAACAAGCTTGCAGACGAGTTGCGGTCAAACTCCAATTCGTTTGCAGGCCTGATGGCAGCTGCAGCTGGACCTGACGGTGGTATGGCATCCATGCAGGCGCAAAATGACACCCTCAAATACACAGGCAAATGGACATCCAAGACCACGGAAGACTATATTGCGATGGTCAAGAAAGAGTTGAAGCGACAGCATATCACGGTCAATGCCTCCATGGAACAGAAGATGATCGACAAGATGATAAAGGACAAAATACCGAAATCATCCATCGACTACATCATGCGAAAGGCTGCCACCAGTACCATCTTCTACCTACCGCAGGAAGTCGCAAAATCGCCATTGGAGCACAAGATAGACTCGGAGGTAGAGAAGCGGTATAAGCCATCGTTCTGGGAAAAGAATGCTGGTATAGCCCTTGGCTCTGTAACCGACCTTGCCTGTATGGGAGGATTGGGAGGTGGTTTGAAGACTGCCGCCACCTGGATAGGAAGCGACATGCTCGTCACTCATGTTGGTGACAAACTCAATGACCCTTCCGATGTTCCTATGATCATTGCACCGGGAAAGGAGGATGAATACAGACGAACGCAGCAGGAAAAGAAGAAACAAGCGGAGCAAAAACCGCAGAACAAGCCACAATCTGAGGAAGGAGCACGACAGACTGAACCATCAGAAGAAGGGAACCAATCTGAAGGTGAAGCCAACAACACACAGCCCGAACAGACTAACATGAACGGTTGGCAAGGGCTTCTCACATCATTCGGCCTCAACGGTATCAGTGACATAGGCCATAATCTTGGATATGTATTGGGCATGCTTCCTGATATGCTCGTCGGCATGTTCACCGGTAAGACCAAGTCCATCAATATCAAGGACAACATGATGCCTATTGCAAGCATTGTTGCAGGTATGTTTGTCAAGAACCTGATTCTCAAAATGGTGCTCATTGGCATGGGAGGCATGAATCTTCTCAATAAGGCAGGACATGAAGCCTTGGACAACTTCAAGGCACAGGATCATCCGCAACAAGCTGGTGGCAGAGTCAACTATCGTATCTATCCCGAAGAGCCTCTGAATGCACGCATCCAGAATCCTGAGATAAGAGCCAACTGCCTAATTGCAACCATTGACAGAGTGCCCTGCACCATAGCCCTTCCAGAAAAAGTTGTGGATGCCTACCGTCAAGGAGCGCTGCCTCTCAACACCCTTGCCAATGCGGTATTGGCCAAGAACGACCAGATGCGACAGATAGCATCCGAGAAATACGAGGCTGGCGAACGACAGACAGTCATCGAGAGACCACTTGCTCAAAGATAACATAGAACAAAGATGAAAAGATACTGGTATAAATTCCGTGTCAAATACGGTAAAGCCCTTGACACCGGAAAGAACAAAAAAGTCAGTGAAGAATACCTGGTAGATGCCGAAAGCTTCACCGAGACAGAGATACGTGCCACCAAAGCTGCTACTGAGCTTATCGGAACCAGAGACTTCGACATCACAACCATCTCACGTGAACCTATCACGGAGATTCTGAAAGAAGATGAGAAAGAAGGCAACCACTGGTACAAGACCGTCGTCTCCCTTGTCACTGAGGATGAAGAAACTTGCGTAAAGAAGTTCTCACCACAGACCATCTACGTCAATGCTCCTTCGACAAAGGAAGCAGACCACATGCTACGTCAGCACATGAGCAGCAGTGTGACAGAGTGGGAAATCAAATCCATAGCCGAGACCAAGGTTCTTGGTGTTCTTGGCTATAAGCAATGATCACAAAAACATCATATCCATGACAGAAAAGAATCAGCAAGAAAAGATGGCTGCAGAACGTCAGGTGGAACTGTTCACCAAGGCGTTCGGGAAAGCCAAGGAAGATAATGGCATTTGGCTGGACAACAACGGCCGCAAGGCTCCTGGACTCTATCAGAAGCATTTGCAGGTATCAGCCTTCAATGCCATCATCTTAGGAATGCACGCCGCTCAAAACGGCTACAAGACCAACCAATATACGCTTTTTTCGGAAGCGAAGAAACGTGGCGAGTCTGTTCAATCAAAAGAGAAAGGAGTACCATTCCTCTGGTACAACTGGAACGAGTATGTCAACAAGCACAACCCTGAAGACAAAATCAGCCGTGCAGACTACCAGGCTCTCCCTTCAGACAAGCAAGCTGACTACAAAGGCATCAGAAGCCGTGAAGTAAGAGCCTTGTTCAATATCGAGCAGACTACCCTACCCATGGTTGACAAGACCGCCTTTGAAGCTACTGTCCAGAAATACGGCAGGTTGAACGACCGAAAGGATATTGAGTCTGCCTCCACTGCCATTCGCAAAGGCGTAGAAGAGCTTCTGGAGAAGGTACGTGAGAACATGGTCGAAATCCGCGGTGACTCTACAGGTGTGGCACATTACGACAGCAAGAAAGACATTGTCTTCCTGCCCAAAGCATCTTCATACGAACACTATGAGGATTATGCCCGTGATGCAGTATCGCTACTTGTTACAGCCACTGGGCATGGGCAGCGACTGGCTCGTGAAGGTATGGTAACGAAGAACGGAAAGGTCTCTGCAGAGGATGCCATGAAGCAGGAGCATCTGGTCACAGAGGTTGCCACAGCCGTAAAGCTCCAGGAACTGGGGATCTCAGCCAAGCTCTCCCCGGAAAGCATGGCTATGACCGATTATTGGTCAAGAGAACTGAAAGAGAACCCTTGTCTCATTGATATACTGGAGAGGGATGTCAACAATGCCGTGGATATGCTCCACAAGGCAGAACGTGGCGAAAAGGTTGAATTGAACAGCAAGACTGCCAGAAACCAGGCAGATGCCATCAAGAGCATCCTTCCAAAGCACTACTATGTGGCTGACGAGATCAAGACCCTTCCCAACAAGTCCACCAAGGAGTTTGTCCTCGTAAAGGACGCAGAGGGTAAGATGGCTGACGTAGTCCTTCCGGAAGGTGCATCCTTAGGTATGGATAACGACATCCCTGGCATGAAGAAAGGACGTATCGAGCATGCCCTACAGAAGGAAGGATATGAAACTGTCACCTTCTACAATGTTGATGGTTCCATGGGCTACCGTCCTGACGACAGTTTCTTTGACGGCAAGGCAGTTTCTGTAGCCAGACTCAACAACTGGAGTCTGGAGACCATCACCCTGCTCGATGTTTCAGATGCTGTGAAACGCTCTGGAGCCGTGGACTTCGACAAGATCCTGATGCTGCGTGACGATGAGGGCAAGTGGGCTCTCTATCTGAAGCCTGAGAATGAAAAGGCTTTCAGCGTATATCCAGACAAGGCCGATGTAAACCTGTTCTTCACCACAGTAAAGCAAGGCGACGAGGAGCTTTCAGACACTATGCGTCAGGACATGGCACAGAAATACTACATGGAAGCTTCCAATAAGCCGGAAATGAAGGTTGACCTCTTCAAGAGCAACGTTCCTGCCGAAGAGGTGGACAAAATCCAACGTGTCAACATCTTCAAGACCAAAGAGACGGACAATCAGCCGAGTGTCATCCTCTGTATGCCTACAGTGAATGGTGAAAAGCTCAAACCTCGTGAGATCTCACCATCCCAGTGGCAACGTATGTGGCTCGCCGAGAACATGCAGGATTACAAAAAACACCTTGCTGCCAGTCTTTTTGCCGATGTATTGCGCAAAGACCGGACCGATGCGGTAGCTGTAGGCACTGAAAAATCGGAGCAGGAAGCCCAGAGCAATGAGGTAAAGCAGAACACCGCTCAGCAAGAGGAAGACAAGGCTACGGAGGAACAGAAAGAGGAAACTCCAGAAAAGAAAGAGCAGAAGCAGAAGGAAGAAAAGGCAAAGGAAGAGAAGACAAAGGCTGAGACAAAGGCTGCCGTTGTAGCAATGACTCCGATGTTAAAGCAATTCTACGAGCTAAAAGGCAAACATCCTGATGCTGTGTTACTTTTCCGTTGTGGTGACTTCTACGAGACCTATAGCCAGGATGCAGAGAAAGCTTCAAAAATCCTGGGCATCACACTCACCAAGAGTTCCCATACCAAGGATGCTGACGGCAAGCCTCTGGCCATGGCTGGTTTCCCATATCATGCTCTCGACACCTATCTGCCGAAACTCATCCGTGCAGGAGAACGGGTTGCCATCTGCGACCAGTTGGAAGCCCCCAAACGTGCCACTGAGGAAATTTCTCCCTCCAAGGTAGAGAGTCCTCAGCAGGAACAGAACAATTCTTCAGGAATACACAGATAATATGTAATCATCATGTCAAGGAATCAAGAATATGTAGAACAATATGCAGAGTATGCCATGGAGCAGATGCGACGATATGGCATACCTGCTTCTGTCACCCTTGCACAAGGCATCTGCGAGAGTGCAAGCGGACAGAGCGAGTTATCCCGAAAGGGAAACAATCATTTCGGCATCAAGGCTACTTCCGGTTGGGTTCAGAACGGTGGCAAGTACCTCGTATATACCGATGACCGTCCCAACGAGAAGTTCTGTCAATATGCTTCTGTTGGCGACTCATACGAACATCATTCTCAGTTTCTGAAAGGAAACAAGAGATACAGCTCGCTCTTCAAGCTATCCCCTGATGACTACAAGGGATGGACAAACGGACTGCAGAACTCCGGCTATGCCTCCAACAAGAAGTACGCTTCAAGTCTTCAGAGCATCATCGAGAAGAACAACCTGCAGAAGTATGACCAGATGGTCATGAAGGAGATGAAAGCGCAAGGAAAATCATTCGGTACCGAAACCAATCCTCGTCAGCAAGGAGAACAAAGCAGCCAGAAAACGAGTGTTTCAAAGCCTGCGGAGAGCGAAAAGTATTCCTATCCCTTGAAGAGAAACGAGTTTATACTCGTCACATCACCCTTCGGAATGAGGAAAGATCCGCTCAATCCGGCCAATACGCAAATGCACAAGGGCATCGACATTCAAGCCAGGCATGACAATGTACTGGCTACGGAAGATAAGGGTAAGGTCACTCGGGTCAACAACAATCCGAATACTGCAGGTGGACTGTCTGTAACTGTAGAATACAACAGAAATGACGGCAGCAAGTATCAATGTACCTACATGCACCTGAGTAGCATTGCCGTCAAGGCTGGAGATAACGTCAATGCCGGTCAGCGATTGGGCGTGACTGGCAATACGGGAACCAGAACCACTGGTGAGCATCTGCATTTTGGAGTGAAAAGCATCTCTGCAGATGGCAAGGCACGGGATATAGACCCTGCTGCGTATCTTGCTGAAATCTCTCAAAAGGGAAATATCCAGCTGCAGACTCTCCACAACGGCAAGGACATCACCGCTCAGTATAAGGTTAGCAATCCTGCCTCGCAAGGCGAAGTGCAAGATATGGCACAAAGTCCGGAAGCCTGGATGAGGAAGCTTCTGTCATCTGAGGACAGCGGAGTAAAAATGCCAGGCGAAGACCCTGTCATTGAGATGGCTATGACCATGTTCACCTCTCTCATGGCACTTGCCCTGCAGATAGACAACAAGAGCGAAGAAGAGAAAATGCAGACTGTGACCGACTCGGTTGTCAGCAAGAGCATCGACCTCTCCTCGCTCCTTCCCTCTTATAAAGCCTGCTCCGTGAACATTCAGGATGGCAAGCCTTATCTCCATGTAAATAACGGAACCGTCCAGTTTACAAGAGAAATGACCCAGACAGAAATGACAAAGCTCCAGCAGACGCTCGGCAATGCCAATCTGAGCGATGAAGACAAGCGAAGAGGTGTTGCCTCTATCATACAGGCTGCAACCGTATCTCAGCAGATGTCACAGAACTACCAGAAAGGCGTTGACAATCAGCAGGACAAACAGGAATCTGTTCAAATCAAATAATGAAGTAAAACAATAAGCCAAGTTTATTATGATTAAATGTAATGTAACCGTATGCGGCACTGTATGTCGCCAGGCACAGATGCGTGCCAACAAGGAAGGTAAGCAGTTTATTTCTTTCGGAATCAGCGTTGTGGTTCAAGCCAAGACCGGTATCAACAAGACTGTAGAAATCAGCGTGGCCAAGGATGGTGACAACCAGGCTGAACTGGTCAACTATCCTGTAGGTTCCCGTATCGAGGTGGCAGGAGTTCTCCAATTCCATAAGAAAGGCGATGCGCTTTACCTCAATCTCTCGGCTTCGGGAGTGAATACCTTTAATGCAGGAAGCCAGGACGCAATCACCGGCACCATCGAGTTCAGAGGAACCATCGGCAAGCAGGTTGAGGTGAAGACCGACAAGAAGGGCAAGCCTTATACCCTATTCTCTGCCTACAGCAGCGAGAAGGATGGTGACAACTATGCCTACACCTGGATTCGTTTCATGCAGTTTGACACCACAAAGGCAGACTGGGTACAGGCTAAGGCCGGCATCAATGCCAAGGGTGATTTGCAGGTAGGAGCCTACAACGACCGCCTCGACCTCACTTGCCGTGTCACAGAGCTTACTCCATGGGAGAAGAAAGCAGCATCCACCAACCAATAATGAATGAGTATGGCTGATTACAAGAAATATAATTCTGATGGCCGTAGCAGTGAAGACCGGGCTTTGGACAAGTTTGCCGAGATGATGATTGAGAAGATCAACACCTTGCAGAACGATTGGAAGAAGCCTTGGTTCACTGAAGGTTCCCTGACATGGCCGAAGAACCTGTCAGGGCGTGAGTATAACGGTATGAATGCCCTGATGCTCATCATGCACTGTGAGAAGCAGGGATATAAGTTGCCTGTGTTCTGCACCTTCGACAGAGTGGCCGGTCTGAACTTCAATAAGGACAAGCAAGGAAGAAGACAGCAGGTTAAGGACAACAACGGCGAAGCTTTGCCTCAGGTGACAATCCTCAAAGGCGAGAAGAGTTTCCCAGTTTTCATCACGACTTTCACCGTTGTGAACAAAGAGACAAGGGAGAAGATCAAATACGATGACTACCGTCTGATGTCCGAAGAGCAACGCAAGGAGTATAACGTATATCCTAAACTGCAGGTTTACAATGTGTTTAATGTGGCGCAGACCAACTTGCAGGAGGCTCGTCCGGAACTCTACAAGAAGCTGGAGGCAGCTGCAGGAGTGAACAGACCTTTGAATCAGGGTGATGACTTCTCCTTCCCTGCCATGGATAAGATGATCAAGGAAAACGGATGGATCTGTCCTATCAAGCCTGTATATGGCGACAATGCCTACTACAGCATTTCGAAGAATGAGATTGTCATTCCAGAGAAACGCCAGTTCAAGGATGGAGAGTCCTTCTACACCAATCTCGGGCATGAGATGGCTCATTCTACGGGCTCAGAGAACCATTTGGGCAGATTGAAGCCTGCATCTTTCGGAAGCGCAGAATACGCCCGTGAGGAACTTGTTGCCGAACTAAGTGCCGCTCTGGTAGCACAGCGTTTCGGTATGACCAAGCACTTGAAGGAAGACAGTGCCAGTTATCTGAAAAACTGGTTGGACAGTTTGAAGGAATCGCCCGAGTTTATCAAGACTACGCTTACCGATGTAAAGAAGGCTTCTCACATGATCAACCAGCATATTGATGCTATGCAGCTGAAAATAGACCAGGAGCAAAGTCAAGAGGCAGAGCAGAAGCAAGAGAAAGCTCCAACGATGTATTACGCATCAGTGGCGTATCTCCAGACTACCGATGCTACTGACCGTCTCGACAAGTTCAAAAATGACGGCAACTACGATGCACTCCTTACTGAGGCTAAAGAATACGACCAAGGTGATGCTCCTGACCTCTCCAAAATCAATCTCTCACCAACTAAATACCGTGGCGATGATCTCCTTGTTGAGGATGAGCATTATGCTGTAGTATATAATCCGACTGTTGGAGGCACATACGATGTGATGCGCAAGGTAAGCGCAGAGGAAATCAAGGATAACATCATCCGCTATGGTCTCCCAGAAGATGCAACGGACGACGTAAAGGAAGTTGCCAAACTAATGGAAAAAGAAGAGGTTGTTGCTCAGGAAGAAGAGCAACATTACCATCGAGGACGATAATTCATCCGATTCAATTAAAGACAGTCACTATATTGGCTGTCTTTTTTATGCAATAAATACTTTCATGGTCATTTTGAGTGCAAGCGTAAAGTTTCATAATGAAAATTAAATCGTCGGTCATGACCGACGATTTAAGTGATCAATACATTTCTTTGAATCAAAAGACTCAGATTCTCCATGACTCACATACCCAAGCTGATTCGAAACACATTGAGTATTTTCTATTATCCTGTCTATGTTACGATGAGAATGACCATAAATCCAATAGTCTATCCGGCTATAAGCAATGAAGTTCCCCAGCTCTGCTGTGAAAGCACCGTTTATCGGACTTCCCTTAAAATCCGGAGACACCAGTTGAAATGATGGAACATGATGCGTTGCCACAACAATATGCTTTGCCTGGCTCTCACTAACAGCCTTTTCGATGAAAGCGCGGCACTTAGCATGCTCTTGATTAAACCGTTCACTGTTTATCACAACGTCACAATCCTTAATACGGTAGAAATCATTTACTCTGCGCTCTGTTGAAAAAGCATCCTGCGGCTCTATATATCCCCATAGTGTAGAAACGATGAGGTCTGTATCATCCGAAAGATGTATTACTGCATTATAATAGCATTTGATATTGTGCCGAATTTCCATGCACCATCCATCATGGAGTTGCCCCAAGTCATAACCCAAATAAAACTCATGATTACCTGGTATTACTATTACTTGCTTGAAATTCTCTGAAGCCCAATCCCAGAATGGATGTTTGACAAAGCCTTCATCACCTAAATAGCCAGTATCCCCAGCCAACACCAGGATGTCAGCAACAGACTGAAGAGGATGAGTCTCCAAATACAGGGTATTCTCCATGAATTCCAAATGTAAATCTGAAGCATATTGTATCTTAACCATGACTACAACATTGATTTCTTAAGTTGTTCTATAATCTGCAGGCTTGTCACATTGCCAAGACCTGCTGACTTGATGAAATCGGCATTAGGCAAATCCTGCATGATAGCATCACAAAAGCACGAGGCACCTGAGCATACAAATCCTCATGAATTTCGCATGCCGTACCACCTATTATAACA
Organism: Segatella copri; assembly: GCF_019249655.2. Taxonomy (NCBI): domain Bacteria; kingdom Pseudomonadati; phylum Bacteroidota; class Bacteroidia; order Bacteroidales; family Prevotellaceae; genus Segatella; species Segatella copri. The sequence continues at coordinate 2,270,294 of NZ_CP137557.1, read as the reverse complement.
TAATTGTCCTCAAAACCTTTGAAGAGCTCCTTGAATGTATCTATTCCTCTTACCATGACATTTCATTTATCAATCGTTCCAACTCTATTTGTATTCGCTCATCTTCATTGTCTTTCAATGACAGATAAAGCGAGAGCTTATCAACTACTCCTTCTGTACTTAACATTTTGGGGTTATACTTCCAAACTTGGATTTCATTTTCTCCGAACTGCTTGTCGGTTGCGACGGCCAAAATTTTCAGTTCTTTCTTTGTAACAGCCCAACACTGCCTTGATTCTTCATTAAGCATCGTGTAGGAAGCCAGTGCATTCACCCCACTTATCTGTTGTCTTTCAAGTATAGCATCCGTATAGTAAAGCTGCTCTATCGGAGAAACCAACATTGGCAATGCTTTATTCCAAAGTTCCCTATTGCTTATATCAATTTGCACCGTCTTGGTCTTTACTCCTTCCAACTTAATCAGATCTTTGGAGACAAGCCAGCGCAATGATTTGTTTGCGGTCGCATAAGAAACGCCAAACTTATCGCTCAGTCCATAACCTGTTGCCCCAACAATGGATTCAATCTGTAAATGATAAAGCAACATACATTGGGCAAAGGGAGGAATGGTTTCTTTCAAATCCAAGCCAACCTTTCTGTCAGGTTTGATGTCAAGCAAAAGAGATGGCAGGAACATTTGCCTATTGGGGATAACAAAGTTAACTTTTTGTGCCACCAATCTTACCTTATTATAAGATGAAATGCATGGAGTGATTAATACGACGAAGAGCTGTGTCTGTCGATGTATAATATCCAATTGTTTCTTCAACTGGGCAGGTGGCACAGAGTCACCATCCTTTAGGTAAGCCATCAAAATGTGCTGCCCCAAAATACATCCTTTATAAAAAGAGAACCTGGAAGAAACATTCATAGGGATTCCTTCCAACAAATCTTTATCTGCTGGTTCCAAAGCTACCTTTTCGCCCAACATATTGCCGAAATATGCAGCTGTTTCATCTATATAATATTTAATATTGCACATAATATCGCCACTAATATTACGTGCAAAAGTAATGATTATATTCTGAATATCAAAACTTTCTATTGAACAAATAAGATTTTTTAAGATAATTAGGGAGTTTACTCATCACGAGCAAACTCCCCATGGTGTATGAGAGAAGAATTTTAGTGCTTTTACTCAAAAGCTACATTCAGTATATATTATGTATATATGTGTACATGTATTCACGTATTCATGAACACACGTTTCAGCCTATTTCAGCAAGACAACGGTTGTGAAGCGGTTTGCCTCATTCGCCGTATATTTGTCGATTCCGCCTAAGTTGTAGGCTTTGATCTGGCTCTTATCTACACCTCGCTTGATGAGTGCCTTGGCTATGAACTTGGCACGTCGCTTACCCAAATCCTGGTTGCCGGACTGAGTACCTGTAGCACTATCGGCTGCACCGGATATTTTTATCTTCAAGTTTTCCTGCTTGGCCATCTTCGCTATGTCTTCGAGGTTCACGAGCTGAGACTTGGCAACCAATTTATCAGTGTTGAGTTTGAAGAAGAAATACACCGGAACACCAATGCTTACTTTCATGTGGTCAGAAGAGGAAAGGGAATCTGAGCGGTAACCCTCAGCATTACCTGCCATGTTGCCATCACCGCTGCCCATTGCACCCTGCTTGCTGTTGCCATTCATCGAGAGTCGGGCACGGAGGGAGTTGAGACCACTGTAGCTGTTTTTCGGATAGACGGTCTTGCTATCGTCATTTCCTGCAAGTCGCTTTTCCAGATGAGCATTCCGATCTCTCATGTAGGCAATGTAATCCTGGAGGGCGAGATTCTGCTCAATGTAAGGTGTTGCATCCACTACTCGCTTCCACCCCGTCTTGCCTATCGTGAAGGACAGACCGGCTGATACGGAAATCATGTTGTCGCCAAACTTGGTTGAAGTTCCGATGCCGTCGAAGTTCCTAGCGGTCAGCATTCCACTCACCTCTCCTACGAGATGAACACGGTCGCTGATGCGGTAACGGGCTTCCACGCCATAGGTGAAAGCAAACGGATGACTGCCACTCGAACCGCCCTGGCAGATACAGTTATTGATCCAGTCGGAATTATGAATCATGCCGACACCTACGAAGGGAATCACATCCCAAAGAGGGATTCCGCTTTCGTTCTGACGGATGCCAGAGGTGATGTTGTACAGAAAGTCTGCATGGACAAACTGATACTTCATCATATGGAACTCTGCGTTCTTGAAGCTGAGTCCCTGAAATCCTATTCGTCCACCGATTGCGGGCGTGAACCATTTGCCGACTCCTATCTGCAAGAGAGGAGTGACACGGTCGAACACGTCACCGCAACCAATGGGCGTCCCAAGAAAAGCTGAAGCCCCGCCCTTTGCTTCTATAAACCAATTTCTACCCCAGTTGGCTGCTTCGCTTACATTCTTGAGATATGTAGGATTAACAGGCATGAGCATCTGCTCCTGACTGTACGATTTCTGGATATAAAGACTGTCAGAACTCTGTCTGGCAGTTTGTGCCGAAGCTGTCATTGCAGCCAGACACATCATTGTTATTGATAATATTTTCTTTCTCATGTTGTTGTCTTTGATGATTGATTACTTGCGTAAACAAATGAGCATGGTGTTACATTTTCTTTCTTCTTCTGGCGGACGGAGTGCACATCTTGCGTGCCATTGCCAGGCATCTTCTTGCCCACTCCCTATCGTCTTCATCCGGTCGCTTGCCCCATCCTGAGTCTGGGCTGCCGCCTCCACCTCCATGCGTCTGTGCGATGGTCGTGGCATCATCCACGAAACCGCACACGAGGTTCAAGGCTACCTTGACAACATGGTTGCCGTCTTCAGCCAACTGACAGAGAAGCGTGCCGTCGAAGTCGAGTTTCACGCTGTCAGGTAGATTCGGGAAGCGAATGGCAAACTCATGTGCCATGGTGTCGAGCATCACTCCGTTGAGATGGTAGCTCATGTTGTGCGCCCAGGAGAGTTCAGACTGGTTGGCTTTGTCTTCCAGTTCACCGGCCTGCTTCTCTACCTCTTCCTTGTCCTTGCGGAGGGTGTCAAGCAACTGGTTAGTCTCTGAAAGTTTCTTCTCCTTGTCTGCCAGTTTATCTTCCACCATTGCCTTCTGCTGTTCAAGGCTCTGGATCTTACGGGCGATGTCGGCACTGATGTTGTCGCTGTTGGCTTGCAAGGCTCTCAGCGGTTTGAGTTCTGCTTCGAGGCGATCGATTTCAGCCTTCAGATTCTCAATCATAGAGGTGAATGATTTCTGCTTCTTCTGGGCAATGGAGAGTTCCACGTTCAGATCTTCGAGGGCTTTCTGAGTATTCAGCATCTGGGCTTCGAGCGTCACGCACTCGTTGGCAAGCCATCGTCGATACTCTTCCGTTGAACGGTGACGTGCTCCAGTCTCTGCTATCGACACCCCTCTCGTGAGTCCCCATTTCTCATTGACCTTGGCCAGTTCGTCGTGCAGGGCAAGAAGATAGTTCTTGTAATCTATGCGGTTCTGACCATGGAAGATTTTCTTGAAGGCGAACTTCTTATCCTTGTCTATCGGCAGAAGCGCACAGTGGACGTGCGGATTTTTTTCATCGCAGTGGACGATGAATGAGACGATGTTTTCCTCTCCATATTTATCTGCCACAAAGCGGTAGATATCCTGTGCCCAATTTTCTATTTCTGGCATTCGCCGGATATGCTCGTTGCCACCCTTGCTTTCAAAATCTACCTCTTGATTACCAAAGGCAAGCTCTCGCATACGTTCCGTTGAACCGCCGAAGATGAAATTCACCACGGTTCGGAAACGTGGTTCTGCCAGTCCTTCGTTGGGGTCTTTGATGCCACGTGAAGCGAGATTTTCTGCCATGCGTCTGGTAAGCGGACGGCTCTTGTCTATCGGGGCGACAATGCCACCTGGACGGATCTCAAAGTTGAGATGCTCACGGCTACGGTCGTAGTTGCCTTCACGCATGGCCTGGTTCCATCCCTTCTCCGTCCAGTCTCTCAACTCCTCGTTGCCTACCGAAGCGAGACCTTTGGTAACCTTGATGTCCATGACCTGTTTTGATGATGTTCCCATATCGTATTTCTTTGCTAATGCCCTTACTCCAGGAGCCTTTTTCAGTCTAGGCAACACCAGGAAATCTGACCCAGCTTGCTGTTTATCTGGTCAGCCCTCCCGACTACTTCAGTAGGTCGGGGTATTAGGCTTCCCAAGACTGAAAAAAAGTGGCACGTGCAAGCACGCTGCCTCACGTTGCTTGAAATCATTCAGCGATGTGCTAACGGGCGTCCTGATCGCCATCAGCGTGCCTCGCATGGAATAAGGGGGATATGACTATTGTTTTTAATCGTCGGAAGACTCCGCAGGTGCTACCTTTCCGGATGGCTCCCTGGCCTCAATAAGAGGACGAGGGGGATTCACATAGTAGTGGGATGCGGAGCCGGAGATGTAGTGCTCGAAGATGCAATCCAGGAGTACTATCTCCGCTTTCGAATATCGGGTGACTACTTCGTCCATATAACTCGGCTTGGTGTTGCCACTGATGGCTTTAGCCAGAATGCCAAGAGAATCTATTACTTTGTGCCAGTCCCAGACATGGTCTTTTCCGAAGAGCAGGCTCACGGAATCGGAAAGTTCCTCGGACAATTCTTTCTCCTGATTGAGATAGCGAAGGATGGAAGCTGCCAGTGAATCGAACACCTGGGCTTGCTGGTTGAGTACACGTCTGGCAGGAATGCCGCCATATCCTTCCTGCTTGGCCATGTTCATCTTCAAGTCGTAATAACGGCTGTAGGAATCGGCCACTTCCTTGGCGGTGGATCTGCCCTTGATGAAGCGGATGAACTGCATGGCACAGAAGTCGAGGATGTCGTCCGGACTCTCGATAAGAAGAGACAGACGTTGCTCCAGGTTGACAGAGAAGATAAAGCTCTTGGAGTATGGCTCTACGGAAAGCTGACCAAGTTTGGTGAGTCCGGAGATAAACTGGCGAACCGTGGCACGCTGCCATTGCCACTGACGGGCAAGTTCGGAAATGGTGGCAACAAACTGACCGGGTAACAGCTGGAGGGCTCCATCGGTTCCCAGAGACTGATAGGCTCCTGAGGATGCTTTCGAAAGCAGGTCGCAGTAGGCTTCCAGCTTGCTGTAACGTTCCTCTGCTTTCGGCTTCAGAAACTCCAGCAACGAACGGTCAACACCTCGGCATCTGTCTGCTTCGGGTGTCTGTTGATTGGGATGATGAGTCATTTGAGTCATTTTTGATTTTGGAATGTTGAGCAAGTGGATATGATTCTGTGCCAGTTGCAGGTGGCATCTAATAGTAATTTCTGATAATCAGCGCGAGCAGATCCTTCGGGTTGTTGATGGCCTCAGGATGGCTCTTCAGCAGAAGAACTCTTTCAGATGGATAGAAGACTGCTGCCACGCTGACGGTAAAGAGGAACAGGAACATGCTGTTCATATAAGGTAAGGCGTAGCAAACCATCGAGAGCAGCAAGGTGGCGAACCACAGTCTTTTCCTCTCATGCAATAAATGGAACGTGCTTTCTGCGATTTTCCTGTTAAGAAGCACCAGAGTCAGGAGTGTTGACTCTACGACAGAGAGATTGGGAGCCGTGACATGGCAACACCAGTTGACGAAGATAAGCATCAGCACAACCAGGTAAGCATAGAGATTTCTTGCACTCTGAAACATGGCCATCTTCCACATAAACCGCTTCATGAATCCATATTCCTTCCTGTAAAGACAGAAAAACGCTGTCAGCAAGAGGAACGGAAAGGCAAACCGGATGAGGGTTAATATCTGTATCATAATTTTTTTTTTACTTGTTATTACCTTTGTCGAGTGATTCGAGTCGCTCGGCAATTCTGTTGTTTAACTGGATGTTGTAACTGGGCGACATCTGGTCTATGGTAGGGTCTTTCGTCAGTTCTTCATCAGCTTCGATGAGAAGACGGAGATAGAGATCCACATTGAAATTGTGGTCTGACTTCTCTGTAGGCATGGCTTCAGGCGATTTGCCATGAGGCTTTATCGGGAGCATCGTATCAGGGTCGATGTCATCTGGCAGTTGGTAAGCCGTCTGTATGCTTCGCATCACGAAGATGCAGAAGACTATCATCAGTCCGACAATCGCCTTGGCCATGATGTTTAAATCAAAGAGCATCAGAACAAGCACCATTACCAGGATGGCTATTATATAGAATGTATATACTTTTCGTTTAGTACTCATAATCGCTTAATTCAAGTTTGATGATTCCGAAGGATGCTTTCTCTATAATGTATTCGACATCACGCCGGGTGAGAGTGCCCTTCTCTACTCTACCCTTGGCGCTCGGATCTTTTCTACAAAGAGCTGCCAGACCCTGGTTCAAGTCGTATTCATTGATTTTCCAGGTTCGCTTTTTTCTGAAAGAGTAATGATCTCTGTAACTCTGGAGCGAAAGTCCCTTGTAAAACAAGGGCTTCAACACCCCATCCTGCAGGATTCTCATCTCTACCAGCAGTTCCGTATCTTTAACTATTATCCATGTTCTGTATCTTTGTATGATGTCTGCAATCAGGTAATACGTCTGTTTGTTCATCTAGAGACCGCAGTTGAAATCATTCATGATCTGTACGTGTTCTCGCTTAGCCCGAAACGTGCCGCGACGCTCGTGCAGCCGGAGGTCTTCAAAAAGATCTGCCGACATGAGTTCGATGGAATTATAAATCGTCACATTCAACTCGTGGATGAGTCCATCGGCAGAAGTCTTGCAGTTGATCTTGAACATCCTTTCGGTGACCGGATAGCAGTAGGCGCAGCATTCATGTCCGAACACCGTATGGACTGATGGCTCCAGATGGTAGAGAATGGCAAGATCGGCATTCATTTCGAACATATCAATCACCTTATCTATAGGTTGTGGAATATGCACTTCGTAGGGAAGAATGGCATAATCTTCGTATGCCTTTATCTCGCCAATCCAATAATTGTCAATCAGCTCTGGCAACAGCATGGGGCCGGATGCCTTGAATTTGTAGATAGCTTCCTGTAACATGATAATGAAAGATTAGAGGGTTGATATGTAAAGACGCATCAGCTGGGCTGGAATCTTGTTGGACACTTCCTTGTTGACAAGGTGCTTGCCTTCAAGTCTCGTGATGATGGCAGGATAATCCTTGGCGATGTCCGTCATCAGCTGAGCCTGCTCCGGGGTGAGCATGGCAATGGCCAGCGCATCCATCGAGAGATAAGGCTGCAATATCATCCAGAGATAGGCATTGGCTTGAATGGCATCTCTGATTTTTCCTCGCTTCAAAGCGTCACGGCAAACCTGGGCGTTGAGAATCAGACGGCGGTCTGTTCGCATCGACATGAGGACGAGTGTCTCAGAAGCTGGCAACTTATTCCTGGAAGCGGATTTGTAGATGGCAGAAGAGATGTCTGCCGTATGGTTGGTGATTTCCGTCATTCCAATGGATGAGCATTCGTCGATATGGGCGAGGAACGTGCGGAAATGGCAGTCTTCCTCATGCAGGAACGCCACGAGTTCCTTTCTTGACTTGATGCCATGCGACTTAGTGCTCAGCAGGAACTTGGAGTAGTTGGCCAAGGCTCTGTGAACTTCCAGGTCATAGACAGCCGATTGATCCAAGGTGGCGAAGAACTTGATGGCATTTTCCTTCAGAGAGCCGAGTTCCTTGTTATCCTTATATAAAGAGGTGTGGAGCTTCACATAAGCCACATCACTCAAAGTACAGTTGCCGGTCATCCCCAGCAGTTCTGTGCGGATGGAGTCTGAAATCAGATCATACTTCATGGAAAGCCCACTGTGCGCATTGAACGAAGGATCCTTCCTGATGTAGTTCAAGACGGTGTCTCCATACTCGTGCCACTGGTTGATGAAGTCTGCAAGATGCTCTGCATCAGAGTCTGAATGCCCTTTCATAGTTTGAAAGAAAGCCTGGTATTGTTTCAACGCATCTTCAGAAGACTTGAAATCATATTGACGACTTCCACAGCATGAGGTGATCATGAGTAAGGCACATAAAAAAAGCAAGTGAAAGAATAAACTCTGCTGAGTTGTTTTTCTTTCACTTGCTTTACTTTCTTTCATTTGGTTTTTGAGACCTGTTGCTGAAGAGTTACCGAGGCAACCGACAAAACTGTTCAACTGTACTGTATTCCTATTATCCATTGGCATGTAATTGAAAATTTTGCGTGCAAAGATACAGATAAAATTCCACATTAACGACACTACAATCAGACTTTATGTTATTTTATGTTTCATACTCTTTGCAGTATGATTCTTGTAGGAGTGCTCCTAATTTATAAATTAGGTTAAATCAAGTCTGCTGCACCAACAAAACCAGGCAGTATGAATCCATTTCTGAATATAATTTGTATCTTTGCAGAAGAATCGTGCCTGAGCAGGTGTTATCCTGCCGTAAAAAGGCGCATAACTATCAAGATATCAGTCAATAAAACATTTTGATATGGCAAAAGTAGGCTACATCATGGCTACATCCCAGTATGACAAACTGGAAGAAGACCGCAAATGGATGAACGAGTTCGGTTGTGTAAGAATCATCGAAGAAAGTGATGATAACGAACGCCACAGACCGCTGTGGAAACAGCTGATGGCAGCATTGCAAAGAGGCGATGAACTCGTGATTCCGAAATTTTCCAACGCCTTGCGTGGCAGTCGTGAACTGGCAATATTCCTGGAATTCTGCCGGGTCAAGGTCATTCGCATCATCAGCATCCACGACCGGATTGACTCCAGCAACATCCTGTTTCCGGAAACCAAGCCATCAGACGTATTGGTAATGATGGGTTCCCTGCCCGACGAAGTCCTTGCACTCAGGAAATCTGCAGAGCATGTAATCAAGCTGCAGGAAAAGATGATTGTGTCTCTGCCTCCTGTTTCTGCCAGCAAGATGCAGAAGCTCGACAGAGAGAAGACTGTAGTGAACCTCTATGTTGCCGGACATCCGATAGATGAAATCTGGAGAGCCAGCGGATTCAGAAGCAGAAGCTCCGTATTCCGCATTCTCAACAAGCACGGAATCAAACTGAATAAAGGCAATCACTCCGGACCTATCAAGAAAAGAGACGCAAAGTAAACAAGACAAGACATTGAAGATTAGAGCATGAAGAAGATATTATTCCTACACGGATTCTTCGCTACGGGCAGCTGTCCGATGGCGAGAGCCTTGAAAGAGGCGTTTGAGGGGACGGCGGTGGTGCTGACTCCCGACCTCCCTTTGCACTCCAAGGAGGCACTGAAGGAGATTCGCTCCATCATCGACCGGGAGCAGCCCGACTTGCTTCTGGGCAACAGCTGCGGCTCTTTCCTCGCCCAGATGCTGGCTCCGGTGGTGGGCATCCCTGCCCTGCTCGGCAATCCGTATTTCATGATGACGGAGTTTCTGAAGGAGCGAATCGGCGAGCATGAATACAAGGCACCGAGAAGGGACGGCAATCAGCGGCTGGTGATTGACGAGGCGCTGATTGAGGAGTTTGCGGAACTGGAAGCCGTGCAGTTCGACCATTGCAACCCCTATTATAAGAATCGTGTGTGGGGACTTTTTGGTGAGCAGGACACCCTGGCTCACTTCTCCCCTCTCTTCCTGCACCATTACAACCAAGCCTTCCATTTCCCTGGCGGTCATACGCCTACAGAGCAGGAGGTGAAGACCTGGTACGCTCCCCTTGCCCAGAAAATGCTGATGGAGTTTTCAGCAAAGGAAGAAAGATATTTCCAGCACTTCAAGGGCGGCAAATACAAGTTCATCCATTCTGCCTTCGACTCCGAGACTCAGGAGCGCATGGTGGTTTATCAGGCTCTCTATGGAGACCAAGCCTATTGGGTTAGACCGGAAGATATGTTCTTCGGGAAAGTTACGAGGGACGGCAGAACTTTTAATCGTTTCACGGAAATAGAAAGATAATTATGGAGACATTCAATGACGTAATCAATAGTGACCAGCTTGTTCTGGTCGATTTCTTTGCTACATGGTGCCAACCTTGCAAGGCGATGCATCCCATTCTGGAGCAGGTAAAGAGTGTATTGGGCGACCGCATCCGAATCATCAAGGTGGATGTGGACAAGTACGGCGTAACAGCAAGCCAATACCGCATCCAATCCGTGCCTACGCTCATGCTCTTCCGGAACGGAGAAGTATTGTGGCGCACAAGCGGTGTGGTAGATAAAGCCGAACTGCTGGCTACGCTTGATCCATTCTTGACATAAAAAGATGAAAAGAATAAAGGAAGAACAGCGAGTTGTGGAGCAGATGATACGTTTGTACTGCAGAAAGAAGGAGGGCAACAAGGAATTATGTCCTGGGTGCCAAGAGTTGCTACAGTACGCTACTGCAAGACTGGAACGCTGTAAGTTTGGCGAAAACAAGCCTACTTGCAAGAAGTGTCCCATCCACTGCTATCGCCCTCAGATGAAAGAACGAATGTGCAAAGTGATGCGCTGGGCTGGGCCGAGAATGATTTTATATCACCCGGTTGCCGCCATCAAGCATGTCATGAGAGAATTGTAACAATAGAAAAATGAGCATGAAACAGATAGAAACTCTCGTCTTTGATTACGGAGGTGTCATCGTGAACATCGATGATGTGGCTGTTGTAAAAGCCATGGAGAGCCTGGGCGTTACGGCGTTCAAGCGACTTATCCATGTCCGAAAGATCAAGAGACTGATGCACCAATATATCAATGGTATGGTGGCGGAAGCTGAGACTTTGAAAGAGATGCTGAGCCTTTGCCGTAAAGGAACCACAACCGGGGATATTGAGAAAGTCCTGGAAGAGCTGTGTGGCAATCTGCCCGTGGAAAGACTGGAGGCATTGGTCAAGCTTCGGAAGCAATACAAGGTCTATCTGCTCAGCAACATCAACGATACGCTTTGGCAGAAATCAGTTAGTCAGATGAATCAGCTGGGATATTCCACAGACGAGCTGTTTGATGAAGTGTTCCTCTCATACGCCATGCGAAAGGAAAAGCCATCCGTCGAAATCTATGAAGAGATGACGCAACAGACTGGATTGAATCCTGCCACCACTCTCTATTTCGATGACCGTGCTGAGAATGCCGAAGCAGGTAAGCGTTTTGGCTTTCAGAGCGTACTGGTAAAGACCAATCATCTGGAAGAACATCAGGAATGGCAAGAAATTAACAAGAATATAAAAGAATAATCTTATGCGCATAATAGGAAACTTACTTTGGTGGCTCTTCGGAGGTCTCGAAGCTGCCATCGGTTATTTCACCGGAAGTCTGGCTCTTGCATGTACTGTCATCGGCATTCCCTTTGCGATACAGACATTCAAGATTGGCTTGCTCTGCCTATGGCCTTTTGGTTCTACGGTAAGAGAATCGAATAGTCCAACTGGTTGCATTCGCATTCCGCTGAATTTACTCTGGCTGATATTCGGAGGATTGTGGGCTTGCCTCATGCATCTGTTCTTCGGCTTTCTCTTATGTATAACGATCATCGGCATTCCTTGGGGAAAACAGCATTTCAAGATGGCCGGGCTTTCGCTCGCACCATTCCGAAAGGATGTGGAGTTGGGATTTTAAAGAGATAAGAAAACGCAGTTGAAGAGTATTAACACATTACATAGTTACCTCGCCTACTATCTCCTGGGCATCAATGCAGTTACATTCATCGTGTACGGCATTGACAAATACAAGGCGAAGAAAGCCAAGTGGCGCATTTCCGAAGCCACGCTTTTGTTACTGGCTGTACTTGGAGGAAGCATCGGGGCATGGATGGGAATGAAAGTCTGGCACCATAAGACGATGCACAAGAATTTCAAATACGGCATTCCTGCTATTCTGCTGATACAGATTGCGCTGATGACGTATTTACACATGAATAGATAACAAAAAAAAGAATGAAGCATATGAAAAGTTTTGCACCAAAGCCGTGGTTTGCACCACAGCCTGTGCTGATTATCGGCACATATAATAAGGATGGAGTTGCCAACGCAATGAACGCTGCCTGGGCAGGACAGTGGGACATGAAGGAGATTATGATCTCGATGGGAAATCACGTCACCACAGACAACCTGAAGCTTGGCGGCGAGTTTACCGTTGCCTTCGCTACCAAGAAAACCATGGTGGCTTCTGATTTCGTGGGCATTGTTTCTGCCAAGAACGACCCGAAGAAGATGGAGAAGACTGGATGGAGCATCGAGAAGGCGACTATGGTCAACGCTCCTGTGTTCACCGATTTCCCGATGACCCTGGAGTGCCGCATCAAGGAGAAGTATGACGAAAGCGAAACCGGCTATTATCTCGTTGCCGAAATCGTCAATATTCTTGTGGATGAAAAGTATCTGGCAGAAGACGGAAATCCAGACATGGAGAAGATGGAACTGATTGTCTTCGCCCCTATTCATCACGGCTATATCCAACTGGGCGAGAAAGTCGGAAACGCTTTCTCCGACGGCAAGGCTTTGAAAGAATAGTCAAAAACAGAACAGGAAAGCAAACAAAAGTTCGTTTTCTATTCCAGTTTTTACTATTTTTACACCATAATAATGGATTTAGAACATATAGGTAACAAATGCGGTTTCTCTGACACCGGAATGCTGAACAGATGCAGCCAGCTCGTAGGTGGCGACAAGGATATGGTTAAAGTATTTAAGTACAAAGGATTAAAAAATGAGAAAGAAATCAAGAGAAATGGATAGTGAGTGGGCATTGGAAGTAATGCACAAGGCTCCGTATATAACTGTCAGTTTTATTGACGAAGACGGCAAACCTTATGGTTTACCGCTGTCGCTCGCATCAGATGATGATATGAACTGGTATTTTCATGGTGCCTTGGAAGGCAAGAAGTTGGAGGCAATCAAGGCTCATCCTGAGGTTTGCCTTTCAGCCGTAACCCGTTGTGCGCCTACGGTTGGTCCGAAGGACGGCAGTTTCACCCTGCAGTTCAAATCAGCCATTGCATTCGGCAAGGCTGAAATCGTGACCGAGGATGCAGAGAAAATTCATGGTCTTAGACTAATCTGTGAGCGTTTCCTTCCTCAACACATGGATGCTTTCGACCAGAGCATCGCCCGTTCCCTATCACGCACGGCTGTTGTTCGCATCACGCTTACTGAGCCACCAACCGGCAAGCGCAAGCAGTATGATAAGGAAGGCGTGGAAATGAAATATGGAAGAATGGAATAAACGAACTTTAAAACATATTGATTATGAAGAAGATAATCCTAAATTCCGCAGCATTTTAGTTTAACTTATTTTATAAGTACCTGAGCAACAAAAAGTTGCTCAGGATTTTGCCATGTCAGATTTTTCACCTATCTTAGTGTTGCAAATCAAAATATGTATCAAACCCGACAGACATGGCAAAGGTAGCAATAAAATCTGAGAAACTCTCTCCTTTTGGAGGAATTTTTTCAATAATGGAGCAATTTGACTCCAATCTCTCATCTGTAATCGACTCAACCCTCGGTATGAGATGTAGGCTGTATGGTTATCAATACAGCGAAATCATCCGTTCGCTTATGAGCGTTTATTTCTGTGGCGGCTCATGCATAGAGGATGTCACCACTCATCTGATGTATCACCTCTCGCTTCATCCGACACTTCGCACATGCAGTGCCGACACGATTCTCAGAGCCATAAAGGAACTGACCCAGGATAACATTTCCTACACATCCGACACTGGCAAGACCTACGACTTCAACACGGCAGACATGCTGAATACACTGCTCCTCAATTGCCTATTGTCCACAGGGCAGCTGAAAGAGGGCGAGGGGTATGACGTTGACTTCGACCACCAGTTCATAGAGGCTGAGAAGTTTGATGCGAAACCCACATACAAGAAGTTTCTCGGGTACCGTCCAGGTGTGGCTGTCATTGGCGACATGATTGTCGGCATAGAGAACAGCGACGGCAACACTAACGTTCGTTTCCACCAGAAGGACACGTTGAGGAGATTCTTTGAGAGGATTGAACAGAAAGGATTGACAGTCAATCGTTTCAGGGCAGATTGCGGATCCTGCTCAGAGGAAATTGTGGAAGAGGTCGGAAAGCATTGCATGACTTTCTATATCCGCGCCAACCGCTGCGGTTCGCTCTACGATGACATCTTTGCACTCAGAGGGTGGAAGAGAGAGGAACTGGGCGGCATTGAGTTTGAACTGAACTCCATTCTTGTTGAGAAATGGAAAGGGAGGGCATACCGTCTTGTAATCCAAAGGCAGAAGCGAATTGACGGTGAGATTGACCTGTGGGAAGGCGAATACACCTACCGCTGCATCCTTACAAATGACTACGAGTCTTCCGAGAAAGAGATTGTCAAATTCTATAACCTCCGTGGAGGGAAGGAACGCATCTTCGATGAAATGAATAACGGATTCGGCTGGAACAGGCTTCCAAAATCCTTCATGGGAGAAAACACGGTGTTTCTTCTGCTTACGGCACTCATACGCAACTTCTATAAATTCATCATGGCGAGGCTTGACGTGAAGAGGTTCGGACTCAAAGCAACAAGCCGCATCAAGGCGTTTGTCTTCAAGTTCATCTCTGTGCCAGCCAAATGGGTCAGGACATCAAGGCAGTATGTGCTGAATATCTATTCATGCAACAACGCTTATGCTGATGTGTTCCAGAATGACTTTGGATGACACCGACAACTTATGGTCGTGATTTTGCGTATTGCCTCAAGTCGCATGGTGGGGTAAGGGGATTTAATGCGTCTTTGTGGCGATTTTTGCTGCGTTGCACCCTCTTTTGCCACAGTGTCGCTACCTTTTTGACCTCTGTGTCATCTTATGAGGGCGGTTGCGGATTTGAGGATAATGTTAAGCAATGGCGTGGAAATGCCACAACTGGGATATGGTGTTTATCAGGTGGAACCTGATGAGTGTGAGCGTTGTGTGGTGGATGCTCTCAGCGTGGGCTATAGGATGATAGATACTGCGCAGGCTTATCTCAACGAGGAAGCCGTGGGCAACGCATGGAAGAAAAGCGGCGTGAATCGTGATGAGATTTTCCTCGTTTCCAAGGTCTGGCCTTCCAACTATGGCGATGGACAGACCATGAAGAGCATCGACGAGAGTCTGCGCAAACTGCAGACCGACTACATCGACCTGATGCTCCTCCACCAGCCTTACTGCGACCGCTACGGTGCCTATCGTGACTTGGAAAAAGCTTACAAGCCAGGAAAGATTCGTGCCATCGGAGTGAGCAACTTCTTCCCTGATCACCTTATAGACCTGGCTTCCAACATGGAGATTGCACCGATGGTGAACCAGATGGAGACGCACGTGTTCAACCAGCAGCACGAGACCCGAAAATTCATGAATGAGTTTGGCACCAAGCTCATGGCATGGGCTCCGTTGGCAGAAGGTCAGAACGGACTGTTCACCAACCCTACCCTCACCCAGATTGGCGAGAAATACGGCAAGACTGCCGCACAAGTAGCCTTGCGCTGGCTGTTGCAGAGCGATGTAATCATCATCCCGAAGACTGTTCATAAGGAACGAATGCAGGAGAATCAGAATCTCTTCGACTTCGAACTTGATGCTGAGGACATGCAGAAGATTGCTGCGCTCGACACCGCCCATAGTCTCTTCCTCGACCATCATAGCGGAGAAACAACCAAGCAGTTTATGGAGTGGAGAGCTGTGGTGAAACCTACAGAATAATGTGACAATCACTCTAACTAAGGCTCAATATAAAACAAAGAATTTATGACTTCATTTCAAGAAAGACTGTTCGCCATGCAGGATAAGCAGTATGCTGCTTTCCAAGCCAAACTGACACCGGGAGTGCCTGTGGAGAGTTTCATAGGCATTCGTGTTCCTGTGCTCCGCAAGTTCGCAAAAGAGTTTACAAAGGAGAAAGAATGCGAGGAATTCCTTCATCAGCTTCCTCACGAATACTACGATGAGAACATGCTTCACGGACTCCTCATTTCCGAGGTAAAGGACTACGAGGAATGCATTCGTCTAACAGACAGTTTCCTGCCATTCGTGGACAACTGGGCTGTTTGCGACATCATGTCTCCGAAGGTGTTTGCCAAACACAAGAAGGAGCTATTGGCAAAAATCAAGGCTTGGAGTAAATCATCACATGTCTATACTTGTCGCTTTGGAATAGAGGCGCTTATGTCTCATTACCTGGATAAAGACTTCAAGGCAAAATATCTTGAAATTCCTGCATCAGTAAGGAGCGAAGAGTATTACGTAAAGATGATGGTTGCCTGGTTCTTTGCCACCGCCCTTGCCAAGCAATGGGACGCAACGATTCCCTACATCGAGCAAAACCGTCTTGCTCCCTGAACGCACAACAAGACCATCCAGAAAGCAATCGAGAGCTACAGAATCTCGCCTGAGCAGAAGGATTATCTGCGGACATTGAAGATAAAATAAAAGGAAGAATATAGAAAACGAATAACCATACATTGGAGAAAGAGCCTTTCCATTATCCCGTACAAAGCTACCACACTTAGCAACATTTGTGGTACTTTTGTACCAAAATTAGGAGAACAATTATGGAAACAAAGAATTCATTCATATCATCTGCAAGCGTCAAAGTACAAGGACGAACAGCTTACTACAAGATGCTGGAAGCCGTTCGTCAAGGTGAACTGATTCAGGTTTGCCGTGGCGTATATGCTAACATAGACCAATTGTCAGCATGTATGGTTGATATAGAGTCTATTGTTCCAAACGGCATTCTCTGCCTTTGGTCTGCCTGGAATATCCATCAGCTTACGTCATCCATGCCTCAGGCTTATCATGTCGCCATCAAAAGGGATAGAAAAGTAAAAGTTCCTTCATTCCCAAAGATAGAGCTCCATCACTATACTTCCAACATTCTTGAAATCGGCGTGATGGAGAAAGTCATAGATGGATTTAAGGTAAAGGTATATGATGTAGAACGATGCGTATGCGATGCAGTAAAGTTCCGCAATAAGGTGGGCATTGACGTCTGTTCTGAAATCATCGATAACTATCTTTCCAGACCAGGAAGAAATATCAGTAAACTAATGGATTATGCCCGACAATTGCGTGTTGGCAACATCCTGGGAAATTATCTACAAATGAAACTGTAAGTAAAGAATAATTATGACACAAGACACATCTACATATTACGTTTGGATAGGTGGCTCATGTGATTATGGCCATAAAGAGCGAGCTGGTGGTGCTGCCGTTGTGATTGAGAACAACGGCTGTATCATTAACCGTGATGTAATCAGCGACCTACACACCACGGAGTTCCGAATGATGCTAACCCTCATGATCAAGGTAATGCAGGAAATCCCGGAAGGCTCCGACATTCTCTTCTTGACCAACGCTGCCTATATTCAGAACTTTGACAAGGCTCCAACATCAAAGTCGGCAAATCCGGACTTGATAGTTCAATGCATCGAGGAAAAGAAAAGGCACAACTCAGTTGGGGTCAAGATTGTGCAATATCACAAGAGTCCATTGCTGATAAAGACCCACGATAGGGCTACAGAAGCAATGGCTAAGACAAGGAAGGAGTTTCATCAGAAAAATAAATGAATGTTTAGGGGCGTTTCCGGTCATTAAGGTCAAGGTCATTAAGGTCATTAAGGATTTCTGGTTATTCAAGATGCCATCAACAACCCTCTAGCATATAAATAAGGTTAAATCAAGTTCGTCCTGCAAACAAAATTCATTCATTAAATCACTTTTCTGAATATTTTTTGTATTTTTGCAGATATATAGTGCCAATATGGGGTTGAACTTGGCTTATCCCATAGATTCAGGCGCATATCTATCAAATGATTAGAGCATGAAGGAACAATAAAGAATACAAAATAAACGGAATACAGAATATGGCATATTCAGACAATAATACATATAGACATATTCACTTCGCCGTTATGGCAATAGAGAGTGGAGCACGTAAATTGGGCATTTCCGGAAAGGAGATGCACGACCGCCTGCTGAAGCAGGGACTGATTCATCGTAGGCTGATTAAACGGTATGAAGACCTTCATACACAAAGCCTTGACTGGGTGGCAGACGACATTAGTGAAACTTTATTAAACTGGGAGAAAGAAGTATGATAACACTATATCATGGCTCTTATATACAAGTTGGTAAACCACTTGTAAAATTAGGAAGAAAGAAGGTGGACTTTGGGCAAGGTTTCTACCTTACCAAATTGCGCCAACAGGCTTCCTCATGGGCAAAAACTATTGCAGAGAGAAAAGGACGCAACGCCCTACCGACTTTATCTATATATTCATTTGATTATGACGCAGTAAAGAATAAGGATTATCGCATTAAAATCTTCGACAGTTACAACCTTGAATGGCTGGAATATGTTGTAGATTGCCGCAAAGGAGGTACAAAGCAAACCATGTATGACATCGTGGAAGGTGGTGTTGCCAACGATAATGTCATTGATACAGTAGAAGACTACGAGAACAATGTCATTACAGCCGAGCAAGCCCTAGGACAATTGAAATACAAGGCTGTAAATCATCAACTCTGCATATTGAACCAAGAGATTGTTGACAACTATCTGTCGTTTATTTCGTCAGAACAAATAGAAAAGGAGGATTGACTATGAGGGATTCTGTATTATGGCGCAAACAAAGCCGAATAATAATGATGCTGGCAGAAACTCTGCATATTGATGCAGAAAGGGCACTCAACTTGTTTTACACTACTAAGGTGTACCAGCAACTGTCTGACCCGAAATATGGTTTACAGCTTATGAGCGATGATTATATTCTTGAAAACCTCATAGAAGAACTGAGGGAAACCCAATAACTTCAAAAATGGAGGCTTAATGTAAGAAGTTACGGAGAATATGAATTATCTCCGTAACTTTTTACATTTTCATCTTATATGTTTTGAGAGCATTTCACTCCAAACCATACCGTATTAGAAGTCACATGTATCCGGGTCTGAACCTATTCTGTCTGCCTTCAGCGATGCGATTTCAAACATTTCCTGCTGAGAGAGTTCAAAATCGAATACATCGATATTTTCCTTGATTCGGCTTGGAGTAACCGACTTTGCCAGTGGCAGCACGCCTGTCTGCATCACCCAACGGATAACTACCTGAGCCACGCTCTTGCCATGGCTGGCAGCAATTGACTTCAAGAGAGGATTATCCAAAACATTACCTCTTCCCAATGGACTCCATGCTTCCACAAGAATATTGTTCTTCTTGCAGAACTCAACACACTCCTTCTGGGTGAATCCAGGATGATGCTCTATCTGGTCAACCATTGGACAGATGTTTGCCTTCGCCATTACTGGCTCTGCATGATGCTGCATGAAGTTGGAAAGACCGATGCTGCGAATCAAGCCCTCTTCATGCAGACGCTCCATCGCTTTCCAAGTATCTACATTCAGCTGATTTGCATCCTTGCCAAACTGCAACTCGTTGGCTGGCCAATGGATGAGGTAGAGGTCGAGATAATCGAGACCTAAATCGCTCAAAGTCTTGTCAAACGCCTTCAAGGTCTTGTCGTAACCACGCTCCGTGTTCCAAACCTTGCTGGTAACAAAGAGATTCTCACGCTTGATTCCACTTTCCTTGATTCCCTCGCCCACGCTCTTCTCATTTTTATAGATAGCAGCAGTGTCGATGTGGGTGTAGCCTGCAGCGATGGCAGCTTTCACAGCTTCAACGCAGGTTGCTCCATCAGGAGTAAGAAACGTTCCGAAACCCGGTGTAGGAATCTTCACTCCATTATTCAATAATATTTCCTTTTCCATAATTAAACTAATCTTTTAAATTTCAACTATTCTTTTGACGGTGCAAAGTTACAGCTTTTTTCGCATAGCAGAGTTCTGTATATTTGCATTATCATAGAGTATCTTTTCAATTTTAGCCATCACTTAGCAGTCCCGTAAATTTCCCTGCGATATTCTGCAGGAGTAAGATGGATGGTGCGCAACCATTCAAAGTAGTACCATTCCGTAAAACCCTCACAATAGATTTTGACGGTATATTCAAGCGGTCTCTGTTCCATGTTAACCTCCTTTCTTATTCGTCAATAAATATACTGCCCAACTGAGGCTTTGCTCCCAACTTACCAGCTCTGTAAGCATTGAGGATGGACACTTCCTTATGGAGACCGAAATCTTTGGCACGATAAATCTCTGTCGCTCCCGATTCGTTTTTGCTGGCAAAATACACCATATCCCTGCGGATAAAATCCTCGTCAAGAAGCATAAGACTATGAGTAGAGAATATCAATTGTGCCCGGTCTGAATTTACAAGGAATGTCTTGATAATATGGGTGAACAGGTCGTAATGCAGCGAGTTCTCCAACTCATCACACAGCAATGTCTGATTGTTTTTGATAAGTGTAAATAACAATGCCGACAAACCGTACATACGGTTGGTACCTTCCGATTCCACCATGTTAGAAAGACTTCCCGTATAGAAAGGAGTCTTGTGGGTGAAGAACAATTCTTCTGTAGATATGCTCTTGTCCTGAGGTTCCGAGATATGTAAGATTTTTGCTATCTTTCTGAACTTCTCCATTGCTTCCTCAGAAACCTCACCTTTTTCTTCCTTGATGTATATGTCGGAAATGTTGAAATCAGCCTTTTCAAGCATCTCGCAGATAAACTTCTTGCTGTCAGCATCCAATCTTACCACATCGTTAGCTAACTGTCCAAGATTATCATTCTTGCTGAGCAAAGGCATGAACTCGCTTTCAAAATAATTGAAGACTTTGTCAAGTTCAACATTCTTTTCAACGTTTGCATTCTTATAGGTTGTGAGTACCGTAGCATTGGAAATGCAATTTGACTCTATGAACAGTTTCTGTGTTGCAGACAACTTCAGCAATGGTCCGAAAGAAATTGAAGAATTGCTCTTATCCTCATTCCAAGTACGCTCATAAAAGAGCGCACGGCGGTTATTGGGATAGAAGTACAGTTCTTCCTTATAAATCTTTTGGTTGTTCAAGACAACGGAATATTCATATCTGACATCACCAATATAGAAAATCAATTCAAATGATGAGTTTCGGTTTCGGCTATCCTCATCCATCATGAATGGTGTCAGTCCTGTGCCTGTACCAGGTTTCTTGGAACGACTTGCAACCAAATAAAAAATGAACCAAGCCAAAGCTTTGAGGATGTTGCTCTTGCCAGATGCGTTTGGTCCGTAAACAACGCCCAATTTGGAAATGCGAACACCTTTTATTTTAACAACAGCGTAGTCTTCATACGTTTTGTCAGCAGAAGCCGTAAAATCCAGCGTCTGCTCTTCTCTTATAGAAAGGAAATTCTTTACTTTAAATTGTAATATCATATCTTTCGTGCTTAAATTCGTAATTCTTTTGCAAAAATACAAAGAAAAGATGAAATATACAGCTTTTCGGCATTAAATTTAAGAATATTTTTCAGAAAAGCCAATGTAACGTAGAAATGAATCTTTCAAGGCATCGCAGATAAGGGAAACAGATGGATGCATAAATGGTGGTATTCTACACTCTTCGGTCTGCCAGGCGGTTTCACCACGATGATTGGCAATACTATCGAGACCAATCCCTTTATCGGTCTCGTCTGAAATCGTTGCGTCCGTCACCATGCCACCATGCGCCCAGGAAGGCGAGGATGGCACGGAAAACGATGTAGATAACGATGATGTCAACAAATTCATTCATAAGCTTGATATTTTACGAGTTATTCAATATATATTCACCACGGGAATGCCCAAACTATTGGCTTTCTTGAAAGTGTAGTAGGTTCCACCCTTCTCTCTCCCATCATAGAAGGCAATGAGAAGGGACGCATTCTCAACCATGAACTCGTCTCTATCAAGAAAACATCGGGTGTAATAGTATTCTGAAAGGACGATCACCTCATCTGCTGAAGCCATCAATCCATCATAAACCACCCTATCGCTGGGCTTGAACCTGTCTGCCTGACCTCTGAAAGGAATGGCTGCGGTAAGCGTCATTCCTGGGCAGGAAGGTTTCAGCGACTGCACTATCTGGGCTGCCATCAAGTCAATACCGATGGCGAATCCCGAAATAAAATTACTGATGCCATGCTCGTAAGCTTCGAGGATGGCTTTGGTCAATCGCTCTCTTATGACCTCCTGCTGAGAGAAGTTGTAAAAGCGATGGCCTGTAAAGGCTGCCGAAACAGCCTTGTCAAACTTTGTCATATTCTTTCTTTTCATTGCTGTACATATTTATATGATGTCTTGCCGAGGAAAATGCCGTTTGTTACGTGCGCCCCTACTTGTTCTAATTGTGCGGTGTAGGCACAGAAAGAAGTGCCGGTAGTGACCACATCGTCCCAAATGCAGACTATCTTGTTTTTGAAGAAGTTAGCATCCACCTCAATATTATTCTTTTCCTTCAAGCGCTTTTCTCGCTCATCCTTCTTGACCTTTGTGCCATGAACAGCGGTACGTTCGCCAACAACCTTGACATGGGAAAAGCCGTTGATTGCTCCGGAAAACTTGCAGACAAGTTCAGAGAAGTTCTTGTTGCGTGCCTCGTTACGCTCCTGACTGCTTGCAGGAACGCAAGAGAAGACCACGCTGCGAACCTTACGACCAAACTTCTTGACAAGCATCTTTGCCACGCATTTCGCCACATCAGCATGATTTCGACCATCCTTGAAATCATAGATAACCTGGCGGTCGAAGAAAGCATCCATACCGATATTCTTGATACGTACCGGATAATAGCGCAAAAAGCTGCTCAACTCCTTATCCTCCTGTCCCTTGATGTAAACCTGTACCATGTTCATTGCTTTAAGTGTTGTTACTTGGCAGGTAGCAGCCATCAGCCACTACCCACCGAGAAAATGTTTTCAATCGTAAAGTCTGCTGAGGAAAGACTGCAACTCTCTGTCAATGATTTCAGAAAGCTGACATGGTTGGAATGGCTTTCTCTGCTCCACTCTGACCTTGCCGAGTCCGAACTTGGTTGCGTCCAGCTCTACACTTGCCATTTCATTGGCAGAAATGTAGCTGTACTCAGTCTCTGCCAGACCTACAACGATGCCAAAGAGCACAAAATCATCATTCTCTCGCTGTCCTTCAAGAATGTACCAGCGAGCGTTGCCGATGAAAAACACTGCGATGCAAACTGCATCCTTCTTCTTGCTATCCTGGGAATAGAGCGGATAGTCCTGCATTGCCTTCTCCAATTCTGGAGTAATCAGGCGGTTGTTGAAATCTTTTGCCATAGTCTCTAAATTTTTTCTCCCTTTCGTTAAGTCCTTTCGGACTTGGGATCGGGAAGCTTTTTCTGCTTTTCAAAGTGCGTACAAGGCAATAAGGCAAGTCTGATGGGAAGAATACTCTTTTGCATGTTTCATGAAAAAGGAAGATTGTTACCGAATCACGACTTGCTATTTGCCAAATACGCGATAACTTTGCAGAAAAAGAATCCCGAAATCCCAAAGACGATACGGAATCATAGACTTCTGGTTTCAGTAAGAAGAAAAAATATAACAGGGAATGACTGAAGGGATAAAAAAAGCCGGGTGGGAATAGTCCAAGCAAGTATCAACAGTTTTAAAAGCCAGGGTGTTGTTCCTTCGTAAGTCAATATAATCGGCCTGCGAAAGAACAACACCCTGACTAACTGTTCATGCTTACTGGACTATGGCGTGGGCGAAGATTATAAAGAAGAAAAGCCGACAGATTTATAAAAGGAAAGACAGAATGCCTATAAAGAGGAAGACCAGGATATTATAATAAGGTGGAAGGGAGGGAAAATGAAGGAGGATGCTGTGAGCCAGTGCCCTTCTCGACGAATGAACATGCAGTAGTGTCAAACTGATTAAGTGGGAATCGCATGCGTCCCACCTACTCAGTTTGTAAGCTACCGGATGTCGTTTCGTGGGCACCTTCCGACTGAGGGACTTTGCACTTACGTCATGCTCTGCTGACATAAATGCAAAGTCTATCAGGTGGAACTCCAGTAGCATCCTTCATGGTGTGGGGCGAAGCATTATCATCTTGTTTATAAAAATGCAAATCTATAAAGGCCTGCTACTCATCATGGTATGAGGGTTTCAAGCTGTATTCATGTGTACACGTACACACCTATCCATGTATATATGTATTCACGTACACATGAATACATTTTAAAAGAGGAAGACTATAATGCCTATAAAAACGAAATGCAGGATATTATAATAAGGTGGAAGGGAGGGAAAATGAAGGAGGATGCTGTGAGCCAGTGCCCTTCTCGACGAATGGACATGCAGTAGTGTCAAACTGATTAAGTGGGAATCGCTTGCGTCCCAACTACTCAGTTTGTAAGCTACCGTATGTCGTTTCGTGGGCACCTTCCGACTGAGGGGCTTTGCAATTACGTCATGCTCTGCTGACATAACTGCAAAGTCTATCAGGTGGAACTCCAGTAGCATCCTTCATGGTGTGGGGCGAAGCATTATCAGGGAAAATCAGCCGATTATCACTATAGGAACAGCTCTTTTTGCTTAAAATCCGAATGTTTATACCATTTTTTTTGCTGCTACGCAAAAAGATTTCGCACTATTTTTGTATCTTTGCACCCGAATTAGACAAATAAAAAGTAAAAATATAAAAATCCTATACGGAAATGAATTTAAATATGCACATAACATCACAATCATTCGTTCAGAGCTATCGACGCTTTGAGCGGAATAGTTATGTACATACATCAAGTACATCAGATACAGCCGGTATAGGATTCCCACATCATTATTCGCATAGTTATTTCTATCGGGCATCGTAGCAGCGTGCCCCACAGAGAACAAAGATAATACGAAAGAGTTGGAGTTTCCTTGCCGGGAGAATCCAACTTTTTCATTTTAGCCAAATGCTTGCATCTGCTCTGACATAAAGAGAAAAAGCTGGATGAAATCCAACCATTTTTTTACGCTTAAAATGAAAGAACTATGCCAGCAAATAAGAATGCCTTAATAAGGTACAAAACTATAGACAACTGTTTGAGAAACAGATACAGAAGATGGACTCTCGATGATCTCGTGGAGGCATGTAGCGATGCTCTCTACGACATGGAGGGAATCACCAAAGGAGTATGCGCCAGAACTGTTCAGATGGATATAGAGATTATGAGATCTGACAAACTGGGCTACAATGCTCCTATCGAGGTTTATGATAGAATATACTACAGATACGCTGACCCTGACTATTCTATCACTGAAATGCCTTTATCCATAGAGGACTGCAAGCTGATAAAGAAGGCTATCGTTCTTCTTGAAAACAAGAAGGATAAGAATAACGAAGACACCATTCAGGTGCTAAACAAGGTACAGAACAGACTCAAATCTATTCTGAACTTTGTATAAGGATAAAGGAGGAAAATTATGAACGAACATCAGCAAGACATCGTCTTACAAGAAAGCTGAAAGGCTTCTTTTCAAGCAAAACTGCCTGAAGAGAAGCCTTTCTTATGTAGAGCTTCAAGTAGGATTCGGACCTACGACCTGCTCATTACAAGGGAGCTGCACTACCACTGTGCTATTGAAGCATTTGGGAGTTTGATGGGGATCGAACCCATGACCACCAGAGCCACAACCTGGCACTCTACCAACTGAGCTACAAACTCCATATAAACTCCAGATGGATTCGAACCACCACCTCCAGATCTGAAATCTGGTATGCTACCAATTACACCATGGAATTGTTTTTTAACTTGTCGCCCCAGAAGGAATCGAACCTTCGCTAACAGGACCAAAACCCGTTGTGCTACCATTATACCATAGGGCAAGTTGAGTTCGGGAGGTAGGACTCGAACCTACGAAGTCATCAGACAGCGGATTTACAGTCCGCCCTCGTTGCCACTGGAGCACTCCCGAATTTTAAAGTGGAGCCTCGTGGAGTCGAACCACGTTCTCGGGATTTTCAGTCCCGCGCATACACCAAGTCTGCCAAAGCTCCTTACTGATGTTGCCCCAGATGGAATCGAACCACCACTTGCAGATCCAGAATCTGCCGCACTACCGTTATGCGATAGGGCAAGTTTGCGGAGGCTAAAGGATTCGGACCTTTGAGACGTTGCCGCCTGCCGGTTTTCAAGACCGGTGCAATAGACCAACTCTGCCAAACCTCCAATATTGTGACTCGTGAGAGACTCGAACTCCCGACACCGACGTTCGTAGCGTCGTGCTCTGCTCCAACTGAGCTAACGAGCCAAAGTGCGGAAGCAGAAGGATTCGAACCTTCGGAACCTTTCGGTCCGGCACGTTAGCAGTGTGCTGGTTTAAGCCGCTCACCCATACTTCCTTGTTTTGATGATGCAAAGGTATAAAGGGAGAGTGAAGTCTTTTTTCGTAGCAAGGAAAAAGTTTCAAAAAAGTTGTTTTTTGAGCGATTTTTCCAGAAAAAAGGCTTTAAAGAGTCTCTTTTTCGGCATTTTACGGTTTTTGAATGTGTATTCATGTACACACCTATACATATATACATGTATTCACGTCCACATGACCAACAACAATGAAAGTTAGATTTTCCTAATTGCGTCCACAGTGCGGACGTAATCCAAAAAGTTGCTATTTTTGCATCGAAGTATTCATATACGAATATCTGCGTACAAAAACAGCAACTTTCTTTTGCTGGATTTTCAACGATTAAATTACCTCTGTCGCACCATAAAAACCGTTTTAACCCCGATATTTGTAATTTTATTGCAGATTACGGGGTTAAATCCTGTTTTTATATATGTTTAAGGCTTTTACTATCAATAAACCAATGAATAGTTCACATTGAAATAGGAGTCTGAAATCTTCATGGTTGTAATCACCATGGATTTTTCCTGGTTGGTGAAGCAGTACTGCAGGCTGGCTTCATCGGCTGAAACAAGCGTGTAGTGCTTCTTCAGATAGTCAATGACAAGCCCACGGTTCACACTTTGCTCCGTATCAATGACAGAATAGAGCGAACCGTCAAGACGGGAGAAGCTGTAAAGAACGCCTTCACTACCCTGCCCTGTCATATAGGTCAACGGGATGTTGTCGCCGGAAGTCTCAGCCACCTGGCGGTAACACTTCATGGATTGAGCCATATAGCTCTTGACCTCATCCACATTCGCACCCATGATGTGGAATGGCTCTGTCCAAACGTCCAGTTTTGTTTCCGGATTTCCGATGTCCTCCGTCGGGTCATCATTGCCGCAAGAGGTGAATACTACTGGTGAAGCCATCATCATCAGAAGGATGGCGATTGAAAGATACTTTTTCATTTTCATGACTTTTCGTTTTTGATGTTATTTAATTTCATTATATTCATATCCACATGTGGACATGTATTAACGTCTATATGTATATAAGTATCAACGTACACGTGTATCAATGTATTCATGTGTACATGGCTACACGTCCACACTTTCTACATAACTTCTCGGATGGTTTTAGTCCTGATTTTCTTGACCTTACCATATTTCGACTCATACGCTTCAACGCCTTGTTTCATGACGTATTCCATAAAGGAGCGGATGGTGAAACCTTCCTTTCGGGCGATGGTCTGAACCTTGTCAACGAGTTCCTTTGAGCAGATAAAGGAGAAATGTCGCCAGGGTTCATCATTGGGCGAATCGCTCTCTGTCTGAGAGTTGGGAGCAGAAATCTGTTGCTCCTGAGGATTCCCAGGAGACCTGTCAAATCTGTCCTGCGGATGAATGGCAGCCTTACCGAGAATGTTGCCAAGCAGGATGTCCATATTCTTCTTTGCCATAGTCTTTACTGATTACGTGAAATAATTTCTTCTGTCAATGCCTGATAGTCCTTCGCTCCGTTCGACTGAGGGTCGTACTCGAAGATGCTCTGACCGCTGCCTGCCGATTCTGCCAGGGCGATGTTTTCTCGGATGCGAGTCTTCATGGTGATAGTCTCATAACGGGACTTCACGGCTTGCTCAACCACCTTGTTCAATTTGCGATGGTTGAATCTGGCGATAAAGACTCCTCCAAGTCTGAGGTTCGGCTTCACTCGCTGCAAGGTCGAGACAAAGGAATCGAGCATTCGCATTCCTTTCAGAGGAAGAAGCTCTGGAGTCATCGGAACGATGATTTCATCTGCAGCAAGGAAAGCGTTTGTGGTAACAATTCCCAAAGATGGAGGACAGTCTATGAGAATGTAGTCATAGTTCTGCTTCACGGGTTCGAGCAGTCGGCTCAGCAGCTGTTCTCTTGCCAGGAGATTGGTCAAGGCAATCTCTGCGCTTGCCATTTCGAGGGAGGAAGGAACGAGGTCGAGGTTCTCCCTGACGTGCTTCACTGGCAGGGGTGCGCCATCAACCAGAGAGTCAAAGATACTTGCCTGCACCTCATCTTCATTTGGGATGAAATACAGGGTAAGATTTGCCTGACCGTCAAGGTCTATGAGCAGGACTTTCTTGCCCATACGTGCCATACAAGCCCCGATGGAGGCTGTAGAGGTGGTCTTCGAAACGCCACCTTTATGATTGGCGAATGTAATGATTTTCAATGACATAATATAAAATCTTTTGTATATATGTATTAACGTATTCATGTGTACATGGCTCCACGTGTACGTGGCTACATGTATTAACGTGTACAAAGGTACGGGTATCTGGCGAAAGTTCCTTCACGCTTCCCCTAACAACCCAAAGTGTCAGGGGAAACGTCAGGATTTGAGGTATCATTTATTCAAAAGTGAAGGTGCGGATGTAGAAATAGGTGTCATCGTCCTCATACTCATATTCATTGATGAAGTCCATCATCTGCTCATCGGTTCGCTCTCCCTGCTCAATGCCGGTCTTGGAAGTCCATTCCCTGATGGCTTCTCCGATAGTGCCGTAAACATCATCACAACAATCCTCGAATGGTTCGCCGGATGCGCTGACACAACATTCTTCGGGAAAATAATCGCCTTCATCGTGGGTGTAATAGACCTCACATCCACACTCGCAGCATCTGTAGGAAATGCTCAGTTCATCATCCAGGAGTCGGTTTATCTCAAAGAAGAGGTCATTGCAAGCATCCCAGGCAGTTTCGGTCTCGAAGGAAAGCAGACTGGTGTCTTCATCCTCCTCATACTCTGCCCAGTAGATGTGACCACGCACACAGATGTGCTTCTTCTGATAGTCGATTCCATAGTGCTTTGCAAGGTCATCCAGCCAGATGTTCCTGCTGTTCACCTCCATGCGCTGAAGGGTGTTCCAAAGGTTGCTTACTGCCTTTTGGGTTCCTGTAACCTTATAGGTTGTTGTTGCCTGATTAGCCATTGTCTTGTATATTTATTTGATTACCATTCTGTATAATAACTCTGGTCGTTGGATTCACATTCCTCTGCCCATTCCTCATCTGTGAAGTCGCTATGCAGACAGTCCTTGCTGCAATAGTAGGCTACTCCCATGTCTGCACAATAACCCTCACGCATCAGCTTGCCGCATTCAGAGCATCGTCTGCAAGCCCTGTCGGTGTTCCACCAATAGTCCACGAAAGACTCTGCCACCACGTCCTCGCTTGTGTTCTCATCCCATTTGTCAAGATAGAATGAAGCAAACTGGTTCAACTCCTGCTCACTGAAGAGTTCCTTGTCTGTGCCGTTCACCGCCTGGGTTAGTCGGCTGAGAATTGATTTCATTGTTGTCATAATGCCATCTGATTTTATCTCCCTTTCGTAGATCAACTACTTCGGGGATGGTTAAAAATTATGTTGCATCCAGAAGGTGTTATGGCTATCCATACAAGGTTTTGTCTGCAAAATACTACCCGAATGGTGTGGAGATTTTTCAGCAAAGCAGCGCCCTGACCTTGTAAAGATAAGACAGAACCGTTACCTTCGCAACAGAATTATTACCTATTCCCAGAAGTCGATGAATGAAATCCTCCTATAACTGGCTATCCTTTCAGCAAGGAAAAGTATAAGCATAAAATAGAAAAACCTGTTGTATATCTATTGGTTATTGACGGTTTTGCATCGTTTTAATAGGGTATTAAAATGAAGCAGAATGATTAAAATGACAAGAAGTATAAGCACAAAAAAAGCGACCCGAAGGCCGCTCTTTTATCTGGAGAGAAGGATTTACTTATCCTTCTGGGTCTTGCCCTGCTGAGAATCAGGAGCATTCTCCTTCTCAACAGCTTCGTAGAACTTGGTGGCTACGAGAATCACTCGGTTGTGCTTGACTCCCTCGGCATCCTGCCATTCCTCAGGCTTGAAGTAGCCCTCTACAGTGAGGAGTGCTCCCTTGACCAGGCGGTCGAATGAAGAGGTATTCTCGTTCTTGCGCCAAGCCTCTACATTCATGAAGGCAGAAGTGCGAGAGTTTTCATCGCCATTCTTCTCATTGCGGCTGATGGCCAGTGAGAAGCGAGCTACGCTTGCTGTTGTAAACTGATGGATGCTTGCATCCTTACCTACGAAACCAGTTACTGCGAAAGAATTTTCCATCTTTTTCATAATTCAATATTTTTAGAAGTGAAACATTTATTTTTTACGATGCTATCAGAGTTGGCAAGGAAAACATAGGAAGCAAGGAATTATCGAATTATTTCACCCTTGGGCAGGAAAAGTTTTTTGGATGAGCAGCAGACGGAAAAGTTTTTGAAAAAATTCTGAGAATAAGGCACCTGGTACTTGCAGAAATGTGGCTTGCACTAACTTTGCAGCGGAAAAAGTAAGTGTGGATGCTTCGTCCAAAAATATGAATGAAAAGGATAAGTAGAAAATATCTGCAGTTGGTTGGGTAAAAGAAAGCTGCATCCTCCTCGATGTTGTTCAATCAAACTGGTTGCGCAATACGGCTTATAAGTTTCAAGAGACTAGCAGGAAAACTCAAACTTCATCATGAATATGGCTAAGCAAAGAAAAGAACGATCAGACCTCTGACTGCCAAGGGTAAGCATCTGCATGTAGAGGGAAGCTGAGCAGAGAAGCATGATGCCTGAGGCAAGTGGCAAACTAATGATTTTGTCACAAAAACGCCATTCTTTTGTGACATGAAGCTATTGTAAAACTAAAAGGGAAACGGAATTTCAGTAAGGAGAAGAAGGCAAAGCCCTGAACCAGCTAAAGAGCAGCTGCCAAGGCAAAGCTTACGGCGCATACAGCATACAAGTTTAAGGTTTAAGTTTACCCATGTATATATACATGTTCTTTCAAACTCAAATAGTAAACCTCTACCCTCTTACAACCACTCAAACCAGGAAGTTTACAAGTTTAAGAAAACCATATATGTATCAATAGTTCGTTAATAATTCAATAATGTGCTAAGCAGCTATACGCTGTAAGCACGAGAGATCTTTGAAAATCTTGCTAATTAAAGTTCGGTTCGGGGTGTACCCGCTTGCTTTAAAAATTCGTTTCACCAGATAAATATTGGTCATCAGTGACTTGAATGAAGACATAGAATATTCCATTCCCATCTCCTTCATAGTTACCTTGGCAACATTTAGTGATGTGAACGAAGCATTGAAAGCAAAATCGAGTTTCCACTTATCGCGAGCCTGGCAGTCCATAAGACCAGTATAGCCTTTGGCGTCACGAAAGCAAAATTCGATCTGGAACCTGGTTCTATAATAAAGAAGTACTTCTTCACCCGAAAGTGAGGTGTCTGTAGAGAAGAATAGTTTCTTCTTGCCATTCGGCATCTGCCAGATGACAAGTCTAACTTTACACCTGAGTGCCTTGGAATAGGCTATCAAAGTATAAGCTGTTCCTTCTATATCTTTCATCTCCATCTTCTCCATTCGAGTGAGGTCAAGATTCTTCATATCAATCTTGCCATCCTTGGTCTTGGGGCGACCACGTTTTCCAGTACGTGGACCAGCATAGACATAAAAGAGACAAGCATTGTCACGAAAGCGGCTTATCAAAGAGAACCCTTCTTTCTTTATCCCATTAACAAATGTACTTGTAGAGAAGTAAGCATCTGCAACTATGAGGGTTGAGAGTTTAAGAAGTTCCTTGCGGTAACGCTTAATGACGCTGATATAGAAATCTACCATAGTCTTGTTTCTAAGACTCAGTTCTTTATTACTTAGCGACTGGTGTGCTTTTAACATCATGCAGTCTTTGGCATCAATATCAATGAGGCCAATACCCATGATTTCGAGACCATGTTTAACAGACTGTGCACATCCCGACCAAAAACGACCGATATGTGGAGTCTTCTTGCCAGCTTTGCTGATGTAGCTGGGATCAATGGCAATAGCCCATCTTCCCTGTTTACCAAAGAAGCGCTTGGCAAGTGAGACATTAAGTTTGAGCCAGTCAATGCTTTTCGACTTTTTTAAGCCGAATGCGTTGCGATAGGTTTGCTCAACATGCGAGCCATACCTCCCCATTTGGGTGAAATTTATCTTTCTTGGTATTACCATGAACAAAATTATCACCTCGATGAGTATTTTCTCGAAACTTTTTGTTAACTTTGCAGCCGAATCTTCAACTGCATCTTTAAAGATATCCATATATTGGTCAAGTCCTGTATTCATATAATTTTGCGTTTGTCGTGATTTGCAAAGTTACTGAAAATCAGCGACTTGACCAACTTTCTATAGTTAAGTTTTCATAAGCATTTCTTAATATAAGTTATTGATTTACAGACGATTAAATATTAATTTAACGCAGTATTGATGTATATATGCCGAAATAAACTTGTTTATAACATATAGTCAAGGATTTTGGGAGAATCTATTTTTCCTTGCTGAAATGCAAGAATTGTTATTCGAAATGGAGAGGAAAACTCATCCATATTAGGATAAAAATCGCAAAAACATGCCGATAAGTCGTGGAAATCTATCGTTTTTCAATAGATTTCCACGTCTTATCGATACATTTTGGAGGTTTTTGCAGGATAAATGTATTTTTATACAACCAGTAACTTCCATAAATAGTGACAGCTTTTGACAAACAAAAGGTCTTAAATCAGCTAATTTGTGTTAATTATACGGTATTTTTGCAAGTATTCGACATTAAACTATACATTTTTCGAAGAAAAAGCTTATCTTTGCATCAGTATTAATAAGAAAATGACATTGTTATGATACTTAGAGCTACATTTGAAAATATATATTCCATCAAGGATGAGACTCAAATCAGCTTTGTGGCAGGTAAGAGTAACGCACATCCGTCTCATGTTTCCCGTGCAGAGAAGCGTGATGATATTTCTGTGCTGAAGGCTGGTATCGTGTATGGTGCTAATGCTTCAGGAAAAAGCAACGTCATCAAGGCCATTGCCCTGCTCCAGCAGATAGCCAATGGAAGCTTTCCGCAAAGCAAGGTTGAACCTTTCAAGCTTGCTGATACCGAAGAGAAAAACTCCAAGGTAGAAATCGAGTTCAAGACCAAGGGTAAGTGCTTTGCCTATGGCATGGAGTTCACCATCGGAGGCATCAAGGAGGAATGGCTGTTTGAAATCAACAGCCGTACCGACAAGGAAGTTTTCACCAGAAAGATTACAGCTGCCAGCAACGAGTTCACGTTTGGCAAGGTGGATGGAAACGAAGAAACATTCATGCTCCTGAAGTTCATCGCCCACAGTACTCCTTCTGATTCCAGCTTCCTGTCAGAGTATGTGCGCAGAAACGGCAAGGGACTTGAAACCATACGCATGGCCAAGAACTGGTTTGCTGACGGCTTGAAGATCATCTTCCCAAGCACACGACTTCAGGGAATTTCTTTCCTTACTGAAAACAATGAAGAACTGCAGGAAACGACACGCTCACTTCTTGCCTATTTCAACACGGGCATTTCAGACGTGCGCCTGTATAAAATCAAGAAGGAAGATGTGAACTTGTCTTCCGATTTGCTTGACAACATACTCAGTAAGGCCAAGAACGGCAAGGCGTACAGCATGGCTGCCACAGTTGGAGGCGAAATGCTTCTATTCGAGGTAAATACCAACGGAGGATATGAGATTTACAAGCAGAAGGCTGTCCACCGGAATCTTACTTCCGGCACAGAGGTTGTATTTGATCTGAGCGAAGAATCTGATGGCAGCATCCGGTTGCTTGACTTCATCCCAATGCTCATCGATTTGAAGCAAAATGAAGTTGATTATCTCATCGACGAGATTGACCGCAGTATGCACCCGATACTCTCGCAGAAAATTTTAGAGTGCTATTTTTCAGGACTGGAGTCTGGAAGAGACACTCAGCTCATCTTCTCCACTCATGAATGCAACCTGCTCAACCTCGACCTTATCAGAGCTGACGAAGTATGGTTTGTCGAGAAGGGAAAGGACGGAGCGTCTCATCTCACATCCTTGGCTGAATTCAAACCTCGTGAAGATGTTCGCAAGGGTTATCTATTAGGACGCTATGGAGCCATTCCGTTCTTTGCGCCTATAAGTCAATTAAAATGGTAACAGCTATGAGACAAAGAAAAGACTTTCAACGAATAGAAGGAGTTAAATCTTCTCGACTCATCGTCATAGCTGCCGAAGGAAGAGCAACCGAAAACATTTACTTCGAGGCTATGCGCCAGGAACTATGTGCAACTAATGTACAGCTGGTTGTTCTAAACCGAGAAGATGACAATTCTAATCCTGCCAATGTCCATCGCCAGATTAAGGATTTCATGGATGAATACAACATTTTGGACGATGACCAACTGTGGATTGTTATCGATCGTGACGACTGGAAGGAAAAGATGCTTGCCGACATTGCACAGCTATGTCAGCAAAACAGCAATCTCAGATTTTGCATGAGCAATCCATGTTTCGAACTTTGGTTGATATTGCACATTGAAGACATCGAAGATTATTCGGAAGAGGACAAGAAAAACCTCTTTGAAAATCCTCGCTTGTCAACTCATGGTACATGGACGAAATATCATCTTCGAAAACTGATGGGACATTATCAGGAATCAGACTATGATCCATCCATCTTACTTCCACATGTCGAAGAGGCTATATGTAGAGCAGAAAAGCTGGATATAAACCCAAAAGACAGATGGCCACAGACTACTGGAACCAGAGTATATTTACTCGCAAAAAGCATCATGGACAGATAATGACCGTACAGATAAGTCGTGAGATACATTCCAAGACGATGCAATAATCCAGCGCCCCTTACGTTATTACAGAAGAAGAGGACAACCGCATCCGCAACCGAAGGGAGACCTTCATCAGGGAAACAGGCACCGAGAAAACGGTACTCATCACGATGATTACCTCCTATGGACTTGCGCCGGGCGGCTATTCTGATGACATCCAATGCCAGCTGACGATGGCAGATTTATTCAGATAAAAGCCGACCTCTCAAAAATGATAAAAAACCACGTTTTAGCACGAAAATGCAGATTTTGAGTGTTTACAAAGGTTAAATATGTTAAATCTTCAACCCCTAAAAATGGGTGTTTGTAAAGATATATGATATACAAAATGAATGAAATCAAGTGAAACCAAGTGAAAATACGAAAATCGTAAGTAGCTGATAATCAACATTCTTTTCATTTAGAAGGAAAGCGGCTCACAAATAGCGCGTTAACTTTTAACCGATTGAGAATCAATGACATTCATTATTTGCGTGGGAAAGTGAAAGGCGTAGAAAAGGGCTTAAAAAGATACTTGAAAAAAGTAGGAAAGTAGGACTAAAAAGCACTGAATATCAGATAATTAAGGAGATAAAAATCCTTACATTTTAGCCAGGCTTTCATATGGCTCAAACCTATGTTAAATAACTGACATTCAGTTGGTTACGTATGGTGCATCGGAAAGTAAGTCGTGATAAACAACGATTAATATCGACAACAAATGATAGTTAAGGTGCTCAAAATGAGCACCTTTCTTTTTAGCCTTACTATTGGTTATAATCAATGGTAAGGCTTTTTTAGCATCTTTTTGTACCGCTCTTGTACCTCCACTTTTCAAAAGTAATAATATGAGACTCCTTTTTTGGCAAATGAGTGCAAGATTGCCGAGAGTTTTGGACAATGATGGACGATGATATAAGACTATTGAAAATAAACGGAGTAATGACAGACGACTTTTTCTACAATAAATTAAGTATAAAAGTATAAAAAGCGTACAAATGACAGCAAGCAAAGAAAGAATTCTAAAAATTTGCGAGTATTGTGGGAAGAGCTTCTATGCATCAAAATCCACAACTCGTTATTGCTCCAAGCAATGCAACAGTTATGCCTATAAGGCAGCAAGACGTGAGGAGAAAGTAAAGATGGCTGAGACAATGAGCCACCGAAAAGCTTCCGAGAAATCCATGTCTGAAATCCTCGTGAAAGAATACCTCACTATTCAAGAGGTCGCTATACTTTTGGGGCTAAGCAGACAGACCATATATAATATGGTGTATAGTGGTAAGTTGCGAGCATCCAAGATTACTTCTCGTTTATCTTTAATCAGAAAGCGAGATATAGATTATCTTGTTGATAGTTTGCCATACACCACAAGAAAAAGTGCTTCAAAAGAAGCAGTTCATGCAAACCGAGAGCTACCTGTTCCAGAATATTACTCTGCTAAGGAAATTGCAGAAGTCCACAACACTTATGAGACCGCCATCTATGAGATAGTCAAGAAAGTCAAGATTTCAAGAATATCCATACAAGGAAGAGTATATTGGAACAAGAAAGAGGTGGATGATTATTTTGCACACCTGTCTCCAGATCCAACCATCAGTGAATGGATGACTGTTATGGACATTCAACAGAAATATTGTATGACGAAAACAGCCGTATATAGTTTCGTTAGTCACAATGCTATTCCAAGAAAAATGGAAGGTAACAATGTTCTGTATTCCAAGCGTCATGTACAATTGGCAAAAGGTGAATCCGTAGAAGACCAACTTTATTATACAATACCGGAGGCCATGAAGTTGTATGGTTTAAGCCAGGACCAGATTTATAAGCGTATCAAGAAATACGCTATTGAAAAGGTGAAGATTGGCAAGTATATCAAGATTTCCAACCGAGATTTAGAGAAAGCTATCGGCAAGCCTAAGGTTATTTAGCGGTTATCAAAAGGTTAAGTTGTACCCCATTACATAACTCTATTATTTTGCAATCGATTTCAAAGATCTCTTAATACGGGATCATATATGAAACATAAGTATCACATTATAAAAAGTAAACATTATGGTAAATACATGTACAAGAGTTTCTCTTCGCCAAAGAGCGATTAAAAACGACCGTATTTCTCTTTATTTGGATTTCTATCCACCAGTACGCAACCCTGAGACTATGCAAATGAGTCGCAGGGAATATTTAGGTATCTATATCTATGCTCATCCAAAGAATGAGATGGAACGTGAGTTTAATACAGATATGCTCAACAAAGCAGAGGCCATCCGTTGTATCAGAACCCAATCACTCATCAATGAAGAATTTGGTTTTTTGGACAAAACACGACAGAAAGCTGATTTTTTAGCATACTTTGAGAAGATGACACATAAGAAAGATGACAAGTGGACATGTGTCTACAAGCATTTCTTCAAATTTGTTCAAGGTCATTGTACATTTGGGGATGTGACAGTGGAACTTTGCAAAAAGTTCAGAGAGTATCTTCTGAATGCAAATCAG
Organism: Segatella copri; assembly: GCF_019249655.2. Lineage (NCBI taxonomy): Bacteria > Pseudomonadati > Bacteroidota > Bacteroidia > Bacteroidales > Prevotellaceae > Segatella > Segatella copri. The sequence continues at coordinate 2,232,829 of NZ_CP137557.1, read as the reverse complement.
TTGAATCGAACAAAACAAAAGGTATCTCTCAACTCTGCAGCAGGTTACTACTCTACTTTCCGTGGTCTCTTAAAAATCGCCTATCGTGACAAGTGGCTGCGTGAGAACATCAATGACTATCTGGACAAGATTGAGCCACAAGATGTAAAGAAGGAGTTTCTTACCCTCGATGAAGTAAAGCAGTTGGCAGCTACTCCTTGCGATATACCTGTACTGAAGTCAGCCTCCCTCTTTGCTTGCCTCACAGGATTGCGAATCAGCGACATCTTAAAATTGCGTTGGGAAGACTTCGAGATAGCTCCCGACCAAGGATATTGCTTGCGTATTCGTACCCAGAAGACTCAGACCGAGGCAACCTTGCCTATCAGCAACGAGGCATACGAACTATGTGGTGAACCAAGCACGGGTATCGTGTTCAAGGGATTGAAGCGCAGCATGATTAACCATCCCCTTAAAGCATGGTTGAAGAAGGCAGGAATCACCAAGCCATTTTCATTCCATTGCTTGAGTCACAGCAAAATCTTTTATTAATTGAATATCAACGAGTTAAGTGCTTTGAAGAATGTAACTGCTAACGATTTAGAAACGAGCTATATTCTTTTTCTTTCACAACTTTGCAATATACAAAGAACGCTTTGATTTCGAGTGCAAAGTTAAATCTAATTTCTGAAAAACAACATTTTATGCTGTGATTTTACAAAATATTAAGATTAGTCTTTGCAAAGGTAAAAGAGTAGTTACCAACAGTAATTTTCATGTAACGTCATTTTAAGAGTATGGCAAAAAGAACATATTCATAAACGCATATATGTATCTTGCCATATTGGGAAATCAATTGCTTAGTTCCATTTTTGCAGATTATATTTCTATTTTGTCTAAATTACGACGGAATACAGCAGATTTTCAAGGGATTTGGATGGATTATCACGATAAAATATTATTTTTGTAGCGTAAAAACGATAAAAACATGAAGTTAAATCGCATAAGAGCAGTCTTAGAGGACAAAGGGATAAGCCAAACATGGCTTGCAAAGAAGTTAGGAAGGAGTTTCAGTACGGTCAATGCTTACGTATGCAACCGTTCTCAACCCAACCTTACCACACTTCTTGAAATTGCACAGTTCTTGTCTGTAGATATGAAAGAACTTATCACGGACAAAAAGGAACGCAATGATTGAAGAGATTATGAGAGACAAAATAATATCATAACATCATTTTGTGGATAAACTAAAATATTATATTTGCAAAATAAATTGAACTTTTCTCATAAGAAAAGAAATATACTATAAGAGTTCATTTCTCTCTACATGTTAAATTATTAATTGCTGATAACTATGAGACTGAAGCCAAAACTCCTCAATGCAATAATATTAGGATTGACAATGTTCCTTTCAATGCAAACAGCTTTTGCTGCTTGCAAACAGTCATTTGCCGCTCAACAAAAGAAGGTAGCGACCATTAGCAAAAAGAGAGTTGTCAAGAGCAAGAAGAGAACCTATCGCAAGGCTTCGGCGCGTAAATATTCGCATAGGGAACTGAACTCCATTATGCGGATACTTGAGCGGAAGTTCCTGTCGGAAGACAAGACCCCGGCCTTGCGAAATGTTGTTGGATTTGGAATGGGATCCAACTCAATTGATGTTGCGCTCCGTTGGAACACGAAGGAGAAGCAGCTGGAGTTTCGTAGGCAGATTTACAACTCGCCCGCCATCAGGTTTGAGGGCAAGTTGGACCCTATCATCGACAACAGGGAAGGCGTGAGCACCTACCAAGGCATCTCCCTCAAGGCGGAGAAGCCTTCCTATCCATTGGGCACCACGGAAATCAGATTCACGATTACCAACCATAGTGGCGAGGAATTTGTGTATGGCGAAGCATATAGCATCACAGCCCAAGGAGCGGATGGCAATTGGTTTGTTGTGCCCACCGATTGCTCGTTCACGGCCATCGGTCATGTTTTAAGCGATGGTCAAAGCGGCACCATCACGGCCCATCTTTTTCCCGATATTCTGCCAAACAAGCCAGGCGTCTATCGCTTCTTCTACGAAGATAACATAGATGGCAATAAGGTGCTGCTTATGGCAACCTTTGAGTTGAAGTAAATACAATCACAGCAATAATACTATTGATTTTACGTTCTTTTCAAAAAAAGGGTTGTGCAATAGTGGCTTAAAGGCTAAAAGCACTACCTTTGTAAATAATAATAGGTAACAACACGTTTAAGGTCACAATTTGTGATCTTAAAAATAAAGATAGAAATATGGCAGATAATATAGAACATCAAGATAAAGGAGAACTGGTCGCAAATTGTGACCAGTTCAATAGTTTGAAGCACTCAACAGTTCGCTCATATGCTTTTACAGAACAGGGAGTAGCAATGCTCTCTACTGTTCTCAGAAGTGAAACGGTTATTCGTATAAGCATACGTATTATGGATGCATTTGTTGCAATAAGACGTTTCATGGTGACAAATGCAGAAGCTTTCCAACGTCTTTCAACAATGGAGTACCATCAATTGGAAATGCAGCAACACTTGCAAGAATCCGACAAGCGTATAGAAGATCGCTTCCTTTGTATAGACGATGATGTATATCACATAGGTGCATCCATTAAGGACTTAGGCAAAAAGTGGTTTGGTTTCTCCAAAATGGAGATACTTACACCAGACGAATTGGTGGAAAGAATCAACAGGGGATAAGAAAAAATCAGAGTTTCTATTGAATATGGAAGAACTTTTCAGATATTATTTGAGTAATATTATTATTCTTCGTATCGGTACAGGCTTACGTTATCTATGGCTACGCTTTGTTAGGCATCGCAAGATTTCTTACCGAACCCTTTATGAAGGTAGTAAATCGAAAAAAACAACAGAATTATCTAATTTTGAAAATGAAATGTCAAATCGGGCATGGGGATGTGGCTTTATTCTTTTTGTGATATTCTTAATTATATTTTTACGCAGATTTTTATAATAAACATACAGAAAAAAATGATTATGCAACAGACATTATTTATCGTAATACTTGCCGTTGTTATTGTTTTCGCTTTGGCGTACAGATGGAAGAAAAAGGCTGAGAACAAAATGGGCAATGATTTGAACGATCTCATAGATGCTGATGATTGGCGTGGTGTGTGCCGTATTCTAAGCAAGCAACTGATTATATGGGGAGTCTTGCTTGTGCTGTGTATAGCGTTGTTGATTGCTCGAATAATGAGCGGCAGCCAATTCTACACTCCCATAATTGTTTGCGCTTTCTTGGCATGGAGATTCTTTAAGTTGGTTCATATCTATCGAATTTCATATCAAAAAATGAAAACGATAGAACAAGAAAACCAAGAGCCACAGCAAATGCCTATTGAAGAGTTGCTTTATGGTTGCAAAATTACCCAAATAGACAATAAACTTGATAAGATAAAACAGTTGTGGTTGGATGCTTACGAGCGGGGAAAGATGAATGGCTTTTGCCCTATATTATTGGAAATAGATGATTGCTTTTATGACAGTCTTGACGAAAAGTCTGAGTGGTTCGATAAGGCAAAGTTTAGTGTATGGAAATCAAGCGTATTAAGCTCTAATCCTGTTGATGGCCAAACATTCCTTTGCAACCGCTTTGAAGCGGTAAAAGAAGATTGGAATGATGAAGAAGATTGGAATGTTAAAGTAGTCGGAAATGATGAAAACCTCCCACCTATAGATGATTTCGGTATTAGTGATGAAAGCCATGTTTATCTTGTGGAAGTTCCCGTAAAAGAACCTTGGAAAGTTTTCGCTTATATTCCAATGGGTGAATGGAATGAGTGTCCTACTGCAGAGGAGCACATGGCTGTAGCAAAATACTGGTACGAGAAATATGGAGCGGTAGTAGCCCATATCTCAAATGATATGATACAATATTATTTGCCAAAGCCTGTGACAGGTGACACGATGCCTCTTGCAGAGGAGCACATGGGGTATTGTGACGATACCATTTTCCAAGGAGAAAATCTTACATCGCTTGCAGCTGAACTAAAAAAATCGACAGTATGGTGTTTTTGGTGGGATTAGGTAAACTTATAAAACGCATTTGGAAGAAGAAAACATACAGATGGTTGTCATATGCCATTTGTATAATTACATTCTCCACGTTATATGATTATATTCACAGTATTATTACACATACCATCATTTGTATCCCAATGTGGATATGGGGTATTATTCCAGTAGTAACAATCCTCATATTCTTTGCTAAATTTGGGATTAAGAAAAAATCTATATTTCTTCAAGTTGTATTGGGATGTTGCTTTGGAATAGTGGTTACTGGTGTTTTGTGTGTCTTGTTCTATACAACAAATTATTGGTTCACCAGTTCCCATACGTACCATCTTGACGCATACGTTGTTGGTAAGAGATATATTCAAAGACGTGGTGGTTATCGTAGTTGGGGACTTTCAAAATACTACGTGAACTTGAAATTTATAGACAACCAAGAAACATTTCGTCTGGATGATTCAAAAGTTTTCAAAAAAATCAATCAAGGTGATTCTGTATGTGTCACTTTTGTTAAAGGTCTTTATGGTATAAACATTATCAAGGATATATCTCCTAAAAACAAATAATTAATGCAATATAAAACAATGAGAGAAAAAGAAGCAGACAATGGAGAAAAGATTTTTAAGGATTTTAATAATTTTATAAATATGAAGATTAAAACATTATTTAAGACAATTTTTTGCGCAGGATTAGTTTTAACTCTTGTTTTGTATCTATGCCATTTATACGGCAACTATATAGAAAAAACACAGGAGCCTATTACTGGTTATACATATAATGGATTTGAGGAAAAAAGTAACTATAAGAGTTCAAATACAATTCTTATAACCTACAAATCAAAACAATATGTATTACATACGGGAGATCGAGTCTTAGACAAGATAAAGTCTGGGGATTTTCCTAAATTATACTATTCTTCAAAAACTGATTATCTTTTTTTTGAAGGAGATTACTTACCTGTAGGTTATGCCAAAGCTGCTTTATTGTTCACTTTTGTCTTTCCGATTATTGGTACACTAATATGGAAAAAAGAACTTAATAATGATATTCGCACAATGTAAAATGTCAAGGGCAACATGACACCATCAATTTACTATATGGGCAACCGCCGCACGGAAGACATCGTTCACCTACAACTCACTCGACAACGTGCTCAACAAGCTGAAGACGAACATGGCGGATGGAGGCAAGATGATTAACTACCATCGGCTGACGGGTATCAGCAATCCCGACCATCGGGGAAACAACGTGTAGTAGATAGTATCAAATAAACTGTGTCAAGCTATAAAAGTTATAATATGAAACCACAAAAAATATATTCTCCTTAATTCCGCAACACTATAGTTTAACATTATTTATAAGTGCCTGAGCAACAAAAAGTTGCCCAGGATTTTGCCATGTCAGAATTTTCACTTACCTTAGTGTTGCGAAAAGAAGACAAGCAAAACTCTAATATGACATGGCAAAGATACAAATAAAATCTGAGAAACTCACTCCTTTTGGAGGAATTTTTTCTATTATGGAGCAATTTGATGCTCTTTTAGCTCAAACCATAGATTCCACCTTGGGATTGAGATGCACTATGTTTGGTTATCAATATAGCGAAATTCTACGCTCTCTGATGTGCGTATATCTTTGTGGCGGCTCATGTATTGAGGATGTTACAACTCACTTGATGAAACATTTGTCTCTTCATCCAACTCTTCGCACTTGCAGCGCAGACACCATATTGCGTGCTATCGAAGAACTGACTTGTAAGAACATCACCTATAAATCTGCTTCTGGCAACTCCTATGATTTCAATACTGCAGACAAGATGAACTGCTTATTGATCAAAGCCCTGCTTGCTACTGGTCAATTGAAATCCGGTCAAGAGTATGATTTTGACTTTGACCATCAGTTCATTGAAACAGAGAAGCATGATGCAAAACCAACCTACAAGAAGTTCCTGGGCTATAGTCCAGGTGTGGCAGTCATTAACGACATGATTGTCGGTATTGAAAATAGAGACGGCAACACAAACGTGCGCTTCAACCAAAGAGAGACTTTGGAAAGAATCTTCAAGCGACTGGAGGCATCAGAAGTATATATATCCCGTGCCCGCATGGATTGCGGCTCATGCTCGGAGGAAATCGTAGATATGGTAGAGGCTCATTGCAGGCATTTTTATATTCGTGCCAACAGATGCTCTTCCTTCTACGATTCCATGTTTGCCTTGACTGGATGGAAAACTGTTGAAATCAACGGTATTGAATTTGAGCTGAATTCCATCCTTGTTGAGAAATGGAAAGGAAAACCGTATCGTCTTGTCATACAGAGACAAAGGCGAATAGATGGAGACCTTGACATTTGGGAAGGCGAATATACCTACAGATGTATACTGACTAACGATTACAAGTCGAGTGCAAGAGACATCGTGGAATTCTACAATCTTCGTGGTGGCAAGGAACGCATCTTCGATGACATGAACAATGGCTTTGGCTGGAATCGATTGCCAAAATCGTTCATGGCACAGAATACTGTATTCCTGCTTATGACAGCTCTCATCAGAAACTTCTACAAAGCTATTATGCAGAGATTGAAAACCCATGAATTTGGATTGCGTGCCACCAGCAGAATCAAGACCTTTGTTTTCAAGTTCATCTCTGTTCCTGCGAAATGGATTAAGACATCACGTAGGCATGTATTGAATATTTACTCAGACAACAATGCTTATGCCAACCTGTTCAAGACAGACTTTGGTTAAAGACCATGCTTTTCTGGTTAAACCAGCGTATTACCTCAAGTCGCTTTATGGGGTAAGGGGATTTTGTGTCTGCGACATTTCTGTTGTGCAAGAAATATGTACAATAAAATGAATTTTGTCGCTTTGCAAGCAAAATCCCACTAAACCCTATAGGTTGCGGATTTGAGGATTCTATAATAATAGGATTGGTTGCATACATTATTATATCACATATATTCCATGTGCTTTTTAGAGGTAAAACTGATATAGCACTAAGCTTATTGTATATTTATAATGATATGTTATATATTGTAGGTTATATCTTTACATTTATGGTCTATGGTAGTAATAAGTTTAATAGAATCTTGTTTGGTACATTAAGCATCGCATTTCTGTTGTTTTTTGTATATAATTGGTGGGGCGTTTCATCTATGCCTTATGAGAGATTCTTATATATAGGCTTAGGATTGCTTGTATATATATGTGAGTACATGTATTTAAAATCTATACAAAACGATTTGTAAAATAATTTAAAATAACAGGTATGAAATATTTAATGCAAATATTACTTGGTTTAATACTTTTACAACTGCTGCAATCATGTGATTACAGTAAGAGTCGCGATGTGTTGTGGATGAAAAAAAATTTTGAAAATAATGCAGAGCTTTTTTATGATGTTACTAATTTATTTAATAACTCTATTCCAATAAATTTAAAAAAAGAGAATTATGTTAATTTTAATATTAATGATAAAAATAATAGTGTTGATATTATTATAATAAGCAAAAAAGTAATTAATGGAGAAAGAGTCACTCAAAAAGCTAACTCACAAAGGTTAGATAACAAGAATTTTAATCTATTATTGAAAAACTTAGGATGGAACTATTCAAAAGTTGATTCAATACGAAATATGTTACAGAGGATAAAATGCAATACCATTAGAACCGTTGATTATAAATATTTTGATATTGAAATTTATAATAGCTCTAATTTATCGTATTCATATTTACATCTCAAACATAGTATAGAGTACCATAATATTAAAACAATATCAAATAACTCTAAATATGGTAATCTGTTTTCCATTTCTCTGTAACTAATAGCTTGTAGCCGAACAGTAAAAGAAAGCAATTGCAAGCGTGTAAAACAAACTGTATTAAACTATAATAATTATTGTTTAACACAGTTTATTGTACGCTCGGCATGAGCTTATTCTAATGGGTGCAAGTCCCTAATAAGCCTGGTGTGGGAGGTCGGTAAATGTGAAAATAGGAAGCAACTGCCTTTTATGATTAGCATTTACCTCCTACCCGATTCGAAGCGAAGAATGCGCTTGTACCAGATGGTCGTTGTCTATTATTTCTGATTAATTTTCTTTTTAATTTCATTCGCCTCTTTAAATAGGCTATTAGCAATGCTATCTTTAATTGCTGCCATCTGTCTCATTTCGTTATGGTAGCAAATTGAGTCCTCGTAAATATTTACACGAGTTCTCACTTTCTCAATAACTTCTTTATTTGGGCATACAGAAAAATTCTTTTCGATGTATCGAACATTGGGGTCGTCAGATGGAAGAACCATCTTCAATGCCCGATATTTCAAGTCTGCTACCTCCCAAGCTTGATGCTCTCTCCATTGGGTTAGGTTGCCCCAAATAGAGATGACAAGAGATAGAACCAAGCCTCCAATGAAAAGAAGAACATACTTTGAAGTTGGCTCGAAGCGATGAGTCACAACTTTCTTCAGAGGTATATTATCCATTGCGTGAAGCTTGTCCTGCACAATTTTTGATGTGGCATTCAGCTCTTGTTTCACCTGATTAACAGTATCAAACAAGAGTTTACTTCGCTGTTCTCCGTTACTTGCTTCTTTCTTGGTAAGGTCGGTAAAGATGCAGATAGCTTCTCTTAATCTTGCCAATTTGTCAATAGACTCCCCTTCTTTTACAGCCATAGCAAGGATAGCTTTTTCAAGTTTGCTAGTATCAACACTTACAGGGACAGGAATGCTTCCAGCCTCTGCATTCTTTGGTGAAGCAGAAAGTTCATCGACTTTCTGCTCCAATCTCTCAACTGTGCCGTAGATGGCTTCCAATAGTTCTTCTTTCATATTTCTTTTGTTGTTTGAATGGTTTGTAACTTGCATCAAAGGCTAAAGCCATTTCTGCGTTTCTTCTTTTTCTTCTTGGCTGATTCATCCTCTGGGAAAGACTCAAAGGTCTGAGCGTTGGCAGGAGCAAAAAGTCCAATGGAAGAAATACCGTCCCAAGGGTCTTGACTGCTCTCCGATATAGATGGCTCCTGGTTGTTCTTGTGATTGCCCTGCTCGTATTGCTGAGCAGATTTGGCTCTTGCTGATAAAAGGTTCTCCGTTCCCTCTAATCTCGCATTCAGTTTGCCAAAGCTATAGTCTCGGCTAATCTGCGTACCCTTGAAGCTATATCCATCCTTGCAGAAACGGATGCCTTGAACCTTGGTTCGCTCCTTATCCTTATAGACAAACTCTAAGTGAACACCTCGCTTTGCAAGTTCACTTTTGAACTCGTCCCAACTATCTGCCATTCTCAATGCGCTCTTTACAGCATTGTGAATCTCATATTTGGCTCGCTCAGCATTGCGTAACTTACGAGTATTAGTATTGCTCTTGTCCGTTCCGTAGGTAAATCCATACTTGGATTTAAGAGCCTTGGTCACTTGCTCATTACGCCTGTAATCATTCCTGTCTGATATGAGCTTGCCATCGTTATTGATGCGGTTGTACACGATATGACAATGTGGATTGTCGGTGTTGTGATGCCTCACGATTATGAATTGGGTATCGGTGATGCCCAACATCTGCATGTATTCAAGGGCTATCTTAGCCATGAACTCATCCGTCAAACGTGGCTTATCCTCGGGCTTGAAGCTCAAAGCTATGTGCCCCACAGGCTTCTTAATCCTTGGGTTTAGCTGCCTTTGTAGCTCGAAACTTTGCGTTATCTCGGCATTCGTGCCGAGTAACACACCATCCGAGGCGATGATTTTCGCCTCATCCTTGCCTGTAACATAGCGGATGCAACCACCAAATGAGCTGCCTTTCTTAAGCTTGCCTATCATGTGGTATCCTCCTTTCTGCCCATACTGCTTGGCTTCGGTTTATAACTTGCTTGGCGATACTCGCCAAGGATTGCTTTCAATCTTCTCAACAAGTCCACCACAAATACATGGGTTTCGTGGAAGCCTCTCTGATGCGACAGCTTGGTAAGTTGGTTGAGGTTGTTCGCCATGCCTATGAGACTCTTAGCGATGACTACCGTCTCTGCGTTGTGTCCGCTGACCACCACGCCGTTCAAGGCGGACTCACGGATGTACTCCGCCAACTTGCGGTTGGCTTTTCTCGCCCTCAGTCTCAATGCCTCGTAGCTTGGCTTCGAGAACTTCACCGTGACAGACTTCGACAGCTTGCGAACCCTGCCTGTGGGCGGTCTTCCGCCCTTTCTCTTGTCTTGTTCCTGTACGTTTGTCATTCGATACACTGTTAACAGTTGGTACACTTATTTTCTGCGACCGTTGGGAGCAAAAAATCTCCGCCCTCATGGTGGAGCGAGGCGTTTTGGGGTTCCCAAAACATAACCTCGCTCCCTCTCAGAACACGTTAGTTGGAACTACAGCCTTTCATCTATCCACGTCCAAGGTCGCAGACCTTAATTCTCACAATTTGCGCCAAGCCTCGAAGTCCTCTTCATAAAGGCTTAGGTGGTGGCGCACGATGTTCTCGATGATGCCCGATACGCTCATGCGTCTCCCTCCGAGGATGCGGACGACACGATCAAGACGGTCTCGTACATCGGAACTGACGAAGACTGGCTTGCGGTCGTCAATCCTTGGAACCTGGAGGAAGGTCTGCTGATACTCCTCCAATGTCGCCTTGCGCTGCTTGCCACTGATGCGCTTCTGCGGATTCGGTGGCGATTGAGCCTCGTTCGTTGATGTTTCCTCTCTATAGGGAGTTGTTGCAGCAACTTTCTCTACAATTGCTCTCAACTCTGGGTTCTCTACATCATCATAGAGAGAATTACAACTACTTGGATTGGCTTTGTTGCCATACGTAGATGGGTTAACAAAATCCAAATACTCTTTTTCCATCAGCTCCTTTTGCCCAGGAGCCAAGACTACATCTTTTGTTCTTGCCATAGCTTATGCTGTTTTATTTGTTAGTATAGTGGTCACGGTATGCACCATTGACCGATTGTCGGGAGCAAAGTAAGTGTACTGAGTGCAGCCATGCAACTGATTGGGTATAACGTGGCAATTTAGTTGTGGCTTGCTTATTTGCATACCGAGATAGTTGTGAGAACTTCAACGTATTTCTCAACTCATCATTGTTCATGTATCCGTTGCAGTCGTGCAAGTTTTTCTTGTTGCTTTTGGCGTTGATGTCGGCAAACCCCGGCAACATACTGCCACAGAAATTGAAAACGCTTGTTTTTAGATTGCCGTGCCTTATCTTTGCACTCACAAGCGTGGAGCACAGCATATGCGTGGAGCTTTGCGACATATAACATAGTATTAACTTAGAAAAAAGAAAAGTATGGGATTCATCGTATTCGAGGAAGAGGCATTCAACTATCTTGATGCCCAGTTGGAGAACTTCGTGAAGCGCATGGACAGAATCCGTGAGCGCAGTGAGGACAAGACCATGAACAAGTGGCTCGACACGCAGGACGTGTGTCAGACGCTCAACATCTGCCCACGGACAGTGCAGACGCTTCGGGACAACGGAACTTTGGCTTATACGCAAATCAGCCACAAGACCTACTACAAGCCGGAGGACGTGATGGCTATCGTAGCAGTAGTGGAGGACAAGAAAAAGGACATGCGTTTTCGCAAGCGCACAGGTTAGGCTGTCAATATACAACAGCCACTTTATCCAATGCAGCAAGTAAACCGAGTAACGTAAGTATCAACAATAAAACGAGACAACTATGAGCAATGAAGTAATGACAAGAAACAGCGAGTGGATGAACCACATCGTGAACCACCTCAACCGAATGGTTGACAATTTTGAACGTGCCGTGATGAACTACCGCCCCATGCTTGGCGGTGAGCGCTTCATGACGGACAAGGAGCTTTGTGCCAGGCTGCAACTGAGCCGAAGAACCCTGCAGGACTACCGAAACAACGGTGTCATCCCGTATATCCAGCTTGGCGGAAAGATACTCTACCGCGAGTCCGACATTCAGAAGATTCTGATGGCTAACTATCGTGAGGCGTACAGAATGAAGGGCTTGTAGGAGAAATACATGTCCTTGATGAGTGGGGTGAAATGAACAAGGCGACAACGTATAACTTACCGAGCGTGGCTGTTATAGGTTGTCGCCTCGTTTTATTGGCTATACCGAGTTGGTCGTGTTTGCCGGGTATCATTTGTGTTACCTGTATAAATCTAATACCATGCTAAAACACACTGCGGAGGTTCGCCCAAGTGGCTGGAGGCGCAAAGCCTCCAAGGAACGTTGCTTTATATGGCTGTTCTATGCCATTGCGTTCTCTGTAAAGATACAGACCAGTTTAGTGCGGCTTGTCTGCTTGCCGATGACGGACTGCATGATGAACTCCCGAAAGGCTCTGCTCTCAATGCTGTCAATACGGAAGGCTACCGCAATGACGAGTTCAAGGCTATATACATCATAGCTGATGCGGTCGTTCTTTCTGACATGACGACGCACACCCTGCTCTTTCAGAATGCCGTCCTTGAATACAGCCTTGACAGCCTTGCGCACATAGCAGCCGAACACATTATACATGTCGGCAATCTCCTGCATAGTCATCCATACCGTATCGGTCGGCATGGATACCGTTCCGCTCTCACTGATAGTTATAACTCCTCTGTTCATTTTTCGTCCTCCTTATTTCTCTTTTGGTCAGTTTCTTTTGTTTTTCTGCGTTGCATCAGTTTGTCCATGTCTATGGAAATCTTGTTATCGGTGATAACGGCATAGATTTGGGTGCTTCGCAGGTTGGAATGCCCCATCATCTTGGCGATGCTTTCCATTGATATGCCCGAAGTAACCATGTTTACTCCGAATGTATGTCTTGCAACGTGTGCGGTAAGGTTCTCATTGATACCCAAAGCCACACCGAGTGAATGAAATTCAAACCACATGGAATCACGTGAAGAAAGAGGGAAAACAGGTTTGCTATCATCCGCTGTATTGTATAGCGACATTATTTGTTCAGCTATCGGATGCAAGGGAATGAACGCTTCGTTGTTGGTCTTTGCTCTTTTCTCACGGATGTATTTTCTACCGTCTGCCGTCATCCCGATATGGTGTGGATACAGGTTACGTAAATCGACATAAGCCAAACCTGTAAGGCTGGAGAAAACAAACATTCTGCGTGCCAACTCCAAAGCCTTATCCTCCATAGGAGTCTCCATAATGAGCAGCAAGTCATTTCTGGATATATGTCTACGCTTTGGTGAGCCTTTCTTTTCATATCCGACATCTTCCAATGGATTGAATTTCAGCAGACCTCTGTCAACAGCGATATAAACCAAGCGTTGCAACCAACAAAGATTATGGTTCGTATTGGATGCACTATACCCTTTGCCAATCAAGAACAACTTATAAGATTTGCCAAATTCCTCAGTCAAATCTTCAAATGCAATGTCATTCATTCCTCGTAACCCGATGAACTCTCGCAAGTTGAGCTGCGATGTCTTAGATTGGCGATAAGAAGATGTTGAGTTAATACGGATGGAGCGCAGCCTAAGGCGTTCACGCTCCTCCTCGCCAGTGGCAAGCAATGTCATCGGGATAGTATTTGCATCAACAATAACATTCTTCAGAATCTCGGCGGTAACGATGCCCTTTTCCTTTGTTGCCTGCTCGTAGGCTTCGTCAATTCTTAGTCTGAACGCTTGCAGTTGTCCGTTCACTCTTGCATTCTTGGCTTCACCTTTTTTCGTGTCCCATTCTTCGGGAGCACAGTAAAGACCTGTTGCTATGGCTGACACTTTGCCGCCAATCGTGATACGGCAAAATATAGATGTGGTTCCGTCTGCCTTTACTCTGCCACGGTTGATATAATAAAACTGCTTGTATGTACTTCTCATTTTTATGTTCCTTTCTTATTTTGTGATAATATTACAGGACAAACTTGAAGTCCTTGTTGGCTTCGATGAACTTATCCATATCCTCAAATAGCTTTTTCGGGGTGACACGTGCATAGATTTGCGTGGTCTGAATGTTGTTGTGACCAAGCATTCTGCTGATAGTCTCTATTGGAACACCTTCTTCGAGCGTAACGAGCGATGCGAAACTGTGCCGTCCAACATGATAGACCAAATCCATACTTATGCCAGATAGTACTCGGAGACTTTTCATGTTACCTCTCAACACTCGAAATTCCTGTGGCGGTAAAAGAGTAGGTCTTGTCGGGTCTTTGTATTTCTCCAACATGGCAAGCGCCTCTGGCAGCAGCTTCACACGTGCAAGCATCTTGTTCTTCTTTCTGTGGTATTTCAGCCAAAGGCTGCCCTCCTCATCACGAAAGAGGTTTTCTTCCGTGATAGAAACAGTATCGGCATAAGCCGTGCCTGTATAGCAAGCGAAAAGAAAAAGGTCACGGGTCAAAGCCAACGATTTTCTTCGCTCTGGTATTTCGAGGTCACGAATTTTCAGGAAGTCCTCACGTGTCAATGCCTTTGGTGGATTCTCTTTCTTTTGAGGTAGCTTGAAGTGCATGAAATGATAACGCTCGGAGTGTCCTGCCTTGAAAGCTATTCGGCAGGTCTTCTTCAAGATGGCGAGATAGTGGCGGACTGTATCAAGTGCAAGACCTCTCTCGTCCAAGCAAAAGTCCATGTACTCACGGATAAACTGCTCGTCAAGCTCACCGAATGCCACATCGTCAGTTCCATAACGCTTCTTGACGAACAATACCAATGTCAGGCGAGTGTACTGGTAGTTTGGCAGCGTGCCTTTCTTGTAGTCGATGCCGATTCTTGACTCAATGTCCGCAATGATGGCGTCAAGCTGCTTCAACAAGGTCATCTGAGTGTCTGCACTGCATTGAAACAGATCCTTTATCGCCTTTGCGTCAAAATCCGTCTTGCGCTCCACAAGTGACTCGTAGGCTGAGTTTATTGCCAGCAACAGCTTGTCAATCTTGGCGTTCACTTCCACAGCCTCCTTGCTCTTGCCGTCAAGTCTGCTCTCACGTGGATTCCATAACTTTGGCGTACATGACAACTTGCAACCGAACTGCGCCATTGTTCGGTTGAGGGTGATGCGTCCCATGATGGGAGCCTTACCGTTCTTGTCCAATCCGCTCTTTTTGAGGTAGAGCAGCACCTTGAATTTTTCAACTTTCATCTGCTTACTTTTTTAGTTTGCAAAAATAATCAATCAGTAAGCATTCTCCGTTATTGAAAGTTGTGCAGAACAGTGCAACAAACACTGGTGACAAACTATTTGTTTTTCACCTCGTTAGCAGTGTTGGTTTCGGTAACTGACCGCTAACGGTTTGGTAACTGAAATAACTCAATATCCTGCTCGGCTTTGCTTTGCAGCCAATTGGCAGGATTATGAAATATTGCTCATTCTCAACCACTTGCAGTTCATTCCTCTCATATTCACTTTCCGTTGCTTTTGCTTAAATTGTGCATGATAAGCCGGCACTCGTATGCAACAATCCAAATCGCCTTAGGCACAGATATTTACACGGTTTCGAAGATGCTTACACATAAGAATGTAAGCACAACACAGATATATGCCGACCTCGTGAACGCAAAGAAAAGAGAGACAGCAAATAAGATTTCTCTTAAATAAATCCATTGCATTCATTTCATGGTGCCCGATATTGAAAAAATGTTCAATATCGGGCTTTTTAGTTAAAGGCTCCTAAAAGTTTTACGTGAGTCACGCGTGACTCACGTGTCTGTTTCTGCAGTTTTTCCTATTTTTGCACCACAAATGATTAATAATACGCAATATGAAACAGTTTAAAAAAGAATTTTTGACACAGCATTTATTGGTTTTGTGTGCAATGTCTATCATTGGTGCACTTGTTCGCAACGAAGCTATGCAATATGGTGTAGACACCTTTAGCTGCAACTTGACGTTCGTTATCTCAACCACCATACTGATGGTTGTTTATCTCCATGCATTAGATAGTATCGTACGATTGCTTGCCCCATGGTTTAAGCATATCTTTTGTAATACAGTAAACAATACAGAAAGAAAGCGTCTGTCTTCTATTGCCATCAATGAAACAAATACATATGACGAGGGGGAAGAGCTAAACCTGGAAGATGTAACTTTCGTCTATGCAGATGAAGCCTCTTCTTGTATTACAAGCTATGAACAGTTGAGACAGGAAGCATTGGAAGACAAAGCCAAAAAGGAAAAGGTCTTGTTAAACTCAGCTATCGATTATACCAGAAGAACTTTTGCTGCCTACATGAAAGAGGAGCATTTGAACCAACTTTGTGACAACATCGCTATTTTCCAGTGTTGTGCCTCTACACACATGAGACATCATTCATTGATTGTTGACAAGGCTATTCGTACTATTGACTTAATGCATTATGCTTGGAATATAGGAAACCTTTTCAAGAAGAAAGGCATTGATACAGCAACCTTTATAAAACAAGTTTTTGCAGATGCATTGGTTGATGTGGAAATATCCACTATTATAAGGAAGTTAAGAATGGAAGGTACCTGCATCATAGAATTACTACCAAGCTTAGATGTTCAAGGCGGAATCAAGACACATTATTGTTGCTGATAAGCATTGAGCAGTTATTCAGAGGTTATATCTCAGTGATATTTATCTCCATCACATAACTCATTTACTTTGTACCCGAATAATAAAAAATGAACAGATATGATAAATGAAAGTATCACCTTTGATAAGTTACCACAAGCGGTATCTTATTTAACAGAACAAGTTATCGAGTTGAAGCAAATGGTATCAGCACTTCAACCTACATCATCAGCAAATAACCATATATTGGTTGAGATTGATGAGGCTGCTATTATTATAATGAAGTCGAAGCCAACCATTTATCGATTGGTTAACCATGGCATTCTGCCATCCTATAAAAAAGGTAAGAAGCTATACTTCTATAAGGATGAGCTGCTTGCATGGATTGAGAATGGTCGAAAAGCTACCAAGGAGCAGAACCATTCTGAAATGCTAAAAGCCATGCAAGGAGGAATGAAGCGCAAACCCAAGTCAATGTATAATTTTTAACTCTATGCCAAATGACAGCTTTAAATAACAATAAGGAAACTTCCATCAATTCAATGATTATCATGGATAAGGCTATTGATATGAGTACTCGCCTATCAGGTAGCCAGTTTCCCGTAAGCATCTTTCCTGCCAAGATTCAGAGAATCATCAAGGAGGTACACGAATGCCACAGTTTTCCTACCGACTATATATCAGCAGCCATACTAACTGCATTGGCTGTTGGTATCGGCAACACGCACTTGGCACAGATGAAACAAGGTTGGCTTGAAAGTCCTATCTTATACATGGCTCTTATCGGAAGACCTGGAGCCAACAAGAGCCACCCACTTAGCTTCGCTATGAAGCCATTCCTCGATTACGACTATGAGCAAAACAAGTTGTTCGAGGAGCAATACAGTAAGTTTGAGGAAAAGATGTGCATGTCTCGCAAGGAACGCATTGAAAATGGAGAGGATGGATTCCCGCAAGAACCTGTACGCAAACGTTTCTTGGTCTCTGATGTCACACCAGAAGGCTTGAGCTATATTCATGCGCAGAACAAGAGGGGTTTGTGCCTATGGACAGACGAGCTATCTGCATGGTTCAAGAACTTCAACCGCTATAACAATGGTTCAGAGGAACAGTTCTGGCTATCTGTCTTTAGCGCCAAGACAACCATATCAGACAGAAGAAGTTCCAAGAGTTCCATTTTCATTAAACGCCCCTATATCTCAGTAATCGGAACCATCCAAAAGAAGATACTTAGTGAGTTGGCGAAAGGCGAACGCTCCAGCAACGGCTTTATCGATCGCATTTTGTTCGTCATGCCTAACCTTCAGCAGAAAGCGAGATGGAGTGACCGAGAGTTGCCCGATAATATAGAGCGAGATTGGCAAGCCATCATTCAACACCTTATTGATATGGAGTGTCCAATAAATGAGCAACAGGAAATCGAGCCTCATGTCTTATCATTCACTGAAGAAGCTAAGGCAAGGCTCTATGAATGGCAGCATCATTTCTCCGAGCAATGCGACAATGAAACAAATGATACCATTGTCAGCATCTATTGCAAGTTGGAGATATACATCATCCGTTTCTGTCTGATTATTCAATTGGCACGATGGACGTGTGGAGAATGTGATAAGGAAGCCATCGACCTGCTGAGTGTAGAGCGAGCCATCCGATTGACAGATTATTTCAAGAACTCTGCCATATCAGTACAAAATATCCTCAACGAGAATATGCTTACAGCTCAACAACAAGCAATCGTCAACCATCTTCCTGCAACATTCACTACTGCCCAAGCTCATGATGTCGCCAAAGAGAACGACATGAAGTCAAGGACATTGGAAAGATTTCTGAATGATAACATCGGAGTCCTATTTCGCAAAGAGAAGCATGGGGAATATTCAAAGATTAACTCGTGACGGTATTGTCGGAATTGTCGCTTTTGACGGTTTCAATACCAAAAGCGACAAAACCGACAGAACCGCCACATAAAAAAGAAATGAAATGAGTACACATAGATTCATATTAGAGCCATACAAAGGCATCGCTACCCGACATACATGTCCAGAATGCCATAAGAAACGTAGCTTCGCTCGATATATTGACACAGAAGGGAAGATTGAGTTTCCTCCTTACGTGGGGCGCTGCAACCATGAGCAAAGTTGTGGTTATCACTTCACTCCCAAGGATTTTTTTGTGAAGAATCCCGAGAAGAATGAGACATTCACAAAGGATGATACTATTTCATATAAGAAGAGAGAAATGCCGAAGCCATTACCCACTTCTTATATAGACGAGAACATCATGCGAAGTTCTCTGAAATGTTATGAGGCGAACAACCTTTTCTTGTTTCTATCTTCTCAATTCGGTGAAACAGCTACTCTTTCTTTGATGGAGAAATATCATGTCGGAACTTCCAAACACTGGACTGGTGCCACGGTATTTTGGCAAGTTGACAATCAAGGCAAGGTGAGAACTGGTAAGGTAATGCTCTATTATCCCGAGACAGGTAAGCGAGTAAAAGAACCATACAACCATATTTCATGGGTACACTCGCTTATCCCCCACAAGGATTTCAATCTCTGTCAATGCTTCTTTGGTGAGCATCTTATCAATGTAGCCAAGACCAAGCCTATAGCATTGGTTGAAAGTGAGAAGACAGCCTTGATAGCCTCCTACTATCTTCCTCAATTCTTATGGATAGCAAGTGGTGGTAAGAATGGTTGCTTTAACACGAAGTCGTTATCTGTTCTGAAAAACAGAGATGTGGTCTTATTCCCTGATTTGGGAGCGACAACAGTTTGGCAAGACAAGCTGCCAATGATGCAAGTTCTCGGCATCCGTGCAACGCTTTTCGACTTTTTAGAGCATCAAGCCTGCGAAGAAGATAAAGCTAAAGGCTTGGACATTGCTGATTATTTGCTCAAAATCAAGCCTGCAGAAGCAAAACTTCAATCCCTCATCAAACAGAATCCTGCCATTCGGAAGTTGATAGATGTCTTCAAACTCGAAATTGTTGACGAGCCTCAGCCACGTTTCCGCTCTCCTAAAAGGCAACGTGGTTTCAGACTCTGAGATGATTTGAAAAATCGAGGTATCTGACGATAGCAAGTTATGTTTTGAGTTACTCAAAACCTTTCGAGTTACTCTCGAAAGCACTTGCCTATCGGTAGATACCTCTCCAAAGTCGAGTATCTGAATCAACCTATCGGTAAGCAGAGAATTGCATATATGATGACTTACTGTCGTATAGATTCATTGATTTACTGTCGTATATATATGCATGTCATATGATAAAACGTTTTACATGAAATGAGTAGAAATAGAGAATATTCATCCTATTCTACTCACTCCATAATCATACTTCTTATTTTTCATCAGTGAAACTTATACCAAGATTCTTACACAAATCTATGAAGGCAGTTTCATTTGTATAGTTCCCTTCTGCCATTAATCTCATTTTTTCTAAGAATTCTGCAGGATCCTCAGAATGAGCAACCATACCCTTAACAACTTCAACTTGCTGACATAGAAGTTCTACAACTAATTCATCATCAAGAATCTCTGTTGGCAAAATCTTTTCAAGACTACCTTTTTTCTTTGTCAAATTACCATATTTAAAGAGCCACTCGCCAAAATACAAAAGTTTTTCCTTTGATATTGATGAATTCAGGAATATATCTCTTACATCTATAAACAATCTTCCTACTTCATGATTTAAATCATTAGAAATACTGAGTATTTTCTCT
The DNA here is from genome assembly GCF_019249655.2 of Segatella copri. Lineage (NCBI taxonomy): Bacteria > Pseudomonadati > Bacteroidota > Bacteroidia > Bacteroidales > Prevotellaceae > Segatella > Segatella copri. The sequence continues at coordinate 2,212,601 of NZ_CP137557.1, read as the reverse complement.
ACCTTCGATTTAGGCAGTTTGGTTTCTGAAGCCCCCATTGCATAATCCTTCATTATTGCCTTAAATGCATCAAAAAACAGTTGCATTTGGACTGGATGGCAAATTTCTAATAAATTTAGAGCAAAATCATCAGAGCCAATTAAATTAGACTTCCAATCTTCTTGATTAATTGATAGCAAATACTTAACCGCAATATCAAGAATATACTCCGCTAACACACATTCACTTTTTTTTGCCGTTTCAAATATCTCCATAGGTAAATTAGGAACATCATCGATACGAATATTCTCTTTGTACTCACTCCAATCGTCCATTCTGGAAAGCAGCTCTTCACTTGAAATTTCAGAATTATTAATAATTTTATCAAATTTAAAAGCAACATTCTTGATTGACATAGTTTGCGTTCCAAAACTATTTGTTGTAATTTTCTTACAAACACCACGTACCAATTCATTATCGAAGCTATCAAGAGAAAGAAGCATTTCTCCATAAGAAACATAATGGTTACTTACTTTTACAACTCCTTTAATTGTATTTTCGTCAGTACTACTTAATGATGATAGAAAATAGTTATAACTGTTAGAAAAATCATTCAAGCGAGATAATCTCATTGCTAGTAAATCATATTTAAAATCATCATTGGCTTCATTAAAAAGATTTTCCAATTTTCTATCATCAAAATAGTCCCGATAATTTATCGTATTATTTTTTCTAAGTTCCTTAAGTCGTGAAAATAAAATTTCTGCATTCTTCGCATTTAAATTATTGTTTTTCAGAGACTCTTCTATCTTCATTTGTAATGAAGATAAAGGCAAACACTTACTATAAAGGTAAGGGATAATTGTCAAATTATTCCATTCATCAAGAGATAAATTGCTTAAATAATGGTCAAGCGTCTTGTTCTCACAAGTTAAGCCATATTGGTCATAGTTAAATTTTTCTTCATCTACAAGTTCAATAAATTGCTTTGGAGAAATATCCTTTTCTATCTCTTCAAGAATAGTATAAATATCAAAATCTTTCACCTTTGCCAACTCATCTATTCCTGTAATATATGCTTTAACATCGGTCTCATTATTAAAAGCATTATGATATCCATCTATCAAATCCTTGGCGTAAGTAGATTTGTCACTTATATGAGCCAACAACACTTTGTGATATGGAGTATACTGCTTTATTTCTCTATGCTGTGACTTGTCTTTCTGATACAGGCATTCCCAGAAATTCTTTATATTTGAATTTGTTTCTTCTCCGAATAGCACCTGAAGTGCCATTGCTGCATTGCCAACATTTGTAACCTCCGCTATAGCATGATTTAGAATCGCCGTAAACTTATCAACACCTGATTTTTTCATTATTGCAACACTATTCAAAGCATTCTCATCCAATTCACGTGTGAATTGACGAGCATACACAACATCCATAGCTTCGTGAACTGGTAACTGATAATACAATGAAGAAATAAATCCTGGCATATCTCTGTCATCTTTGTACAAGAAATCAAGAGATCCTAAGTAGCTTGGAGAAAGAATTTCTTTCATTGGATGTTGAGATATTTTTGAACGACCAAAAATGAATAATGCAATATACTTATTTGGAATAGCTTCATCTGCAATTCTCTTCATTGTAACAAATTCGTTAATAAACGCAACAATCTTCCTTGGAGTATGTTCTTCTGTTAGCATATCATAAACCTGAAGAATTGCATTATCCAAAACATACTCATTTCCAAAAGCTTCTTTCCATTGGTGCACAAAATAATGCTTCCATCCCGATAGAATCGGAGGTGAAACATGGTACACTATATAAAAAGTCTTATTGATGAAGTCATCACCATATATTGTTGCGCATTTAGCATCTTCATTTGATGTGTCTTTTATATCCTCAGTTTGAAATGCATTACGGATATGTAGTCTATCAAAAGGAACTATCACTTTGATATTATCATATTGTATTTCAGAAAAAAAAGAATGTATTGCAGCCCAAAGTTCTTGAACTTTAAGTTTCGGCAAGCGATCCATATTATCAATAACAATTATCAATCGCTTATCCTTTTCGCACAAATCATCATCAATATTATTCATCCATTCCTTAAACTGCTTTGTAGATGGTTCTTTCTCAGAAATTGTTTCAAACTTTACATCCTCTTTTACCTTATCCTTGTATAAAAGGAATAATTCTGAGAAAAAGGTTTCACAAGAAATTTTCTGACCATGTTTTTTCATTGTGGCAATTTGCTTCCATATAACAAAAGCAATAGGACCTGCATATACCAAACTTGTAAACACTATTCTCATAGCTACTAATGGCATAGAGTCTGCTATGGCACTAATTACAGGTGTAAGTGCCACCATTAAAGATATAGTTATAATAGCAAAATTTAGACTAGGAACGATTTTTGTCTTTGTACTTTTTTTCTTAGCCAAAAGATTGTCCAAACGTTCTTTCCATTTTTTATCATTCAACACGTCATTGTCAACAGTCAAAAAAGAAGTTAAATCTTCCAAAATAGAACGCCTCGGAAGATCATTTTGATGTCCCCAGGCATCATAAGTAAAAAAATAATATTTACCTTTAAGTTCAGGATGTTCAGTCTCGTTGGTAAGATACTTTTCTATCATACCAACCAAATTAGACTTTCCGGCTCCCCAACCACCATCAATGCCAAGAATAGTACACTTCTTGTCTGTTTCTATTTCATTAGCAATAACTTCTGCTAATTTCATATGAGCCTGTCCTTCAAATAAATCTGAATTACAAGGCGCTTTGCTTAATATATTTCCCATTCTATTTTATATTTAAAGTCAGAACTACCACGATACGATTTTAAGTTAAAATGGAACTTGTGAATATCCACTTATATCTTCATTTACCATTGAATAGTTTTGTAATTTGTATAAATCTTCAATATGACTTATCAAGTTTTCATAACTTGCAAGATTCTCCATTTCTTCACGCCTTGCCTTACTCAATTTGCAGAACTCTTCCTCTTGTTCAAGTCCAGCAAATCGACGTCCACATAGATTGGCAGCAATACCAGTCGTGGAACTTCCACTGAATGGGTCAAGAATCCAATCTCCTTGATTGGTTGAAGCAAGAATCATCCGAACAAGAAGGCGTAAGGGCTTTTGTGTAGGATGCTTACCGCAGGTCTTTTCCCAACGACCGATAGCTGGCATTCGCCACACATCCGTCATTTGCTTACCTCCATTCAACTCTTTCATCAGATCGTAGTTGAATTTGTGAGGTACTTTCTGCATCTTTCTCGCCCAAATAACGAACTCTGTGGAGTATTTGAAATATCGGCATGAGATATTGACTGGTGGGTTTGTCTTCTCCCATGTGATTACATTCAAGATCTTATAGCCAAGTTCTGTCAGACAATTAGCCACAGAAAAGATATTGTGATAAGTACCGCTTATCCAAATTGTACCATTGTCTTTCAACTTGTCACGGCATAAACGTAGCCATTCCATATTAAATGCCATCATATCCTCTTGAGACTTTCCTTTATCCCATTCGCCTTTATCTACACACACAACTTTCCCACTCTGCAACGATATTCCACCATTGGAGAGGAAATAGGGAGGGTCGGCAAATATCATGTCGAACTTGAATTCAAATTCTTTAAGGAGTTTGAAACAATCTCCATGCGCTATGAGAAAATCATTTCTCTGTGATTTATAATACGCTTTTAATGACATTCTTATATTATTCTAAAACGTCCAGACTTCACCAATTTGATACTATTATAATTATTGCTATCAGTAAAAGCATATTGCCATATATAAAATATGTTTTCACCATCAATAACTCTTTTTTCAAAAAATAGAGGCAATACTTCCTTTGTAGTATTTATCTTCCATTGTCTATATGGATAATACAGTTGGCGAATTATCGTATTAGATGCTGAATAGTTTTTTGCTTCAATTAGAACAATTGATGCTTTCCCTTCATATCCAGCATCAACTTCTGTTTGTACGCTTTCAACTTCCAAACAATAGTTACCCACATTAAACTTGAAACTTGGAGTATATTTTCTACCGCGAATAGTTAAAACCAGTGAAGGGTCGTTCATAAATGTTCTAATCAGTGAGTTAGCATAAGCAAAATCCAAATATTGCATTTCAGAATCACCAATTTGTGAACTTTCTAAGTCAAAGTCTAACTTTCTTTCGTAGTTTTGAATATCGGAAGTTATGTCAGGAATGTCTACATACCCATCACCTTTTAAAATATAGTAAAACTTATTCTTTTGGGGTAAGATAAACAAACCGTTCTTTACAAAAATGTAAGGTCTATCTTCCCTTGTATCTTGTTTGCAAAGTATACGAGGTTCCTTTTGTGAAGTCGTATCAAATTCTTTACATGCCTTTTTTATTTCTTCTGAACTCAGAATAAAAGGACTTGCTTCGAAATCATGACTTAGAATGTCATACTGCTCGAAGATTTTATTCCATGCAATATCTTTTGGGGATAGTTCCATTTTATATTGATTTTATAAAGTTATATATTGAAGTGAGATTATATACACTTGGTATAATTCCATACGCCTCTTGCAACTTGTTCTTTGCAGACTTCCAGCCGATACCATCAGTTATCCAAACAAACTCGAAACCTTTCACGGAGTTAACCTTCGGTGCAATATCAGAATAAGAGCGTGCCACCTCATTAAGTTTTGAGCCACCGCCACTATAGAAGTTGACTTCTATCAGATAGACCTTTGATGGAGTCTCTACAACGAAGTCAAAACGCTTTTCGTCATCTCCCAACACTTCTGTAATAGCAGGCCATTCTCTCGAATATACTTCTTGTCTGAATGGTATGCCTGCGTTGGTAAAAATGTTAGCAACCGTATTTTCCATAACGTGGCCGCTTCTGTTCTTTCTTGCGTTTGTGTCCAATCCTGTTTCAATGCCAAATACATAATCCACAAGATTCTTTACCTGTTGATTTTGAAGAACTGCACCAAGTCCTGTATCTGTTAGGAAAGTCATAACGGAGTCAACAGAAATGAACATGCTTTCAAGTGGAACGCAGTTACCTACTGAATCAAGTATCTTCTTTTTATCACGAGTACGAACTGCAATAAGAATATCCATAACAGAAAAGGCATTCTTATCTCTGTTCCATATTGTTTCTACGCTTTTACGTAAATCAGATGCACCAATGAGGCTATTGAGCATACATAAGCTCAACTTTATATCTTCAACGTTCTCTGAGATTTTATCAAAGTCACAGAAGAAGTCCAATGTTTGGTTTGTCTCTTTGAGTTGAGACATAAATTTATCAAAATCTTTAAGCATAATTTTTTTGTTTTATAGCCACATGCTGTGGTTTGTAATCGTTTATCTTGTTTGGCTGATGGTCCTTTGTGTTGCGATAACTATGAACCAACAGTTCAGAAATTTTTCCTCTTTTCGCTCCGTTTGCATTTACGTTGCGAGAAGCCATAACTCTGTCTATATGGTAGTCTGCATACAAAACATCAAAAAAATTGTCTGCTTCATTTTTTCCTTTGCAATCAGAATTACTAAGCATAAAACTATGTCCCCCAGCAACCACTTGGTCGCAAAACTCCTTTAATCTGACTTGGGAATCATCATTAAATGCTTCTTTCGTATAGTCGTTAAAGCTTGACGTATCACTCAGAGGACGATATGGAGGGTCGAAATAGAACAATGTATTATCTTGCGCATAAAGCAGTGTCTTCTCAAAATCTCCTTCCAATATTTCCACACGTTTCAACAACTCGCTATCTACTCTAAGCGTATCTTCGTCACATATTTGTGGCTGCAAATACTTTCCACAAGGCACATTGAATAGTCCTTTCTTGTTTACACGATACAAGCCATTGAAGCAAGTACGATTCAAAAAGAAGAATTTTGTTGTATTCTCTATCGGATCAAGATTCTTTTCATTGTAACGTTGGCGTACAGTCATAAACATCTCACGTTTGGCTTCCATGTCTGGTAAAGCGTAATATTCAGCTTGTATGTCACGCAACGAAAGAATCAGTCGCTCTACATTGTCACGTACAGTTCGGTAACAAGTAATCAAGTCCGAATTGATGTCGTTGATTACTGCACGTTTGATATTAGGATGCTGTTGCAGCATGTAAAACAACATAGCACCACCGCCAACGAATGGTTCTATGTATGTCGCATTTTCCCAATTATCAAAGTCAGCCGGAAGCTTTTGCTCCAGTTGTTCAATGAGTTGTCCTTTACCACCAACCCATTTGATGAATGGTTTTGCTTTTGAATTCATTATTAGTCATTTTATGCTAATGATTTTCAATCATCAGCGTTATTACCTTTTGTTTTATTGATAAGCTGACGAACATCAACATCCAGTAGAGCTGCTACCTTTGTCAATGTTACTAAATCTGGTTGTGAGGTATTAGTACACCATTTGGATATAGTTGCAGGATCTTTTCCCAACTGTTCCGACAACCATTTACTGGTTCGTTTCTTCTCTACCAACACGACTTTTATTCGATTTATATCTTTCATCGTTTATCTTTTTTATTGCGTTCAGCGCAAAGATAATGATAAATATTTAATAATAGGCAATCTTCATCGCAATTTTATTATTATTTAGCATATCTTTCCATCTATATTCCAACATAAAGTCGTATCTTTGCAACCAGATAAGCGTTCTGTAACACAAGAAACGGAAGAGGCTGAGAAACAATGCATTGCATTTGTTTCCAGAATCTTACAAAAAAGGCTAAAAGGAACGGTACAACTTCATCGCTAACAGACTGAGAATAAGCACATTACATTTGTTGTTCATTTTCTCTGCACTTGTAAAAAGGGTAGTTGTACCGTTTAAAAGATAAAAGCTTAACTATCAGCAACATCCACATGTTGCATCGGAAAATAAGTCGTGATAAACAACGATTAATATCGACAACGAATGATAGTTAAGGTGCTCAAAATGAGCACCTTTCTTTTTAGCCTTACTATTGGTTATAATCAATGATAAGGCTTTTTTAGCACCTTTTTGTACCGCTCTTGTACCTCCACTTTTCAAAAGTAATAATTTGAGACTCCATTTTTGGCAAATGAGTGCAAGATTGCCGAGAGTTTTGGACAATGATGGACGATGATATAAGACTATTGAAAATAAACGGAGTAATGACAGACGACTTTTTCTACAATATATTAAGTAAAAAAGTATAAAAAGCGTACAAATGACAGCAAGCAAAGAAAGAATTCTAAAAATTTGCGAGTATTGTGGGAAGAGCTTTTATGCATTAAAATCCACAACTCGTTATTGCTCCAAGCAATGCAACAGTTATGCCTATAAGGCAGCAAGACGTGAGGAGAAAGTAAAGATGGCTGAGACAATGAGCCACCGAAAAGCTTCCGAGAAATCCATGTCTGAAATCCTTGTGAAAGAATACCTCACTATTCAAGAGGTCGCTATACTTTTGGGACTAAGCAGACAGACCATATATAATATGGTGTATAGTGGTAAGTTGCGAGCATCCAAGATTACTTCTCGTTTATCTTTAATCAGAAAGCGAGATATAGATTATCTTGTTGATAGTTTGCCATACACCACAAATAAAAGTGCTTCAAAAGAAGCAGTTCATGCAAACCGAGAGCTACCAGTTCCAGAATATTACTCTGCCAAGGAAATTGCAGAAGTCCACAACACTTACGAGACCGCCATCTATGAGATAGTCAAGAAAGTCAAGATTTCAAGAATATCCATACAAGGAAGAGTATATTGGAACAAGAAAGAGGTGGATGATTATTTTGCACACCTGTCTCCAGATCCAACCATCAGTGAATGGATGACTGTTATGGACATTCAACAGAAATATTGTATGACGAAAACGGCCGTATATAGTTTCGTTAGTCACAATGCTATTCCAAGAAAAATGGAAGGTAACAATGTTCTGTATTCCAAGCGTCATGTACAATTGGCAAAAGGTGAATCCGTAGAAGACCAACTTTATTATACAATACCGGAGGCCATGAAGTTGTATGGTTTAAGTCAGGACCAGATTTATAAGCGTATCAAGAAATTCGCTATTGAAAAGGTGAAGATTGGCAAGTATATCAAGATTTCCAAGCGAGATTTAGAGAAAGCTATCGGCAAGCCTAAGGTTATTTAGCGGTTTTCAAAAGGTTAAGTTGTACCCCATTACATAACTCTATTATTTTGCAATCGATTTCAAAGATCTCTTAATACGGGATCATATATGAAACATAAGTATCACATTATAATAAGTAAACATCATGGTAAATACATGTACAAGAGTTTCTCTTCGCCAAAGAGCGATTAAAAACGACCGTATTTCTCTTTATTTGGATTTCTATCCACCAGTACGCAACCCTGAGACTATGCAAATGAGTCGCAGGGAATATTTAGGTATCTATATCTATGCTCATCCAAAGAATGAGATGGAACGTGAGTTTAATACAGATATGCTCAACAAAGCAGAGGCCATCCGTTGTATCAGAACCCAATCACTCATCAATGAAGAATTTGGTTTTTTGGACAAAACACGACAGAAAGCTGATTTTTTGGCATACTTTGAGAAGATGACGCATAAGAAAGATGACAAGTGGACATGTGCCTACAAGCATTTCTTCAAATTTGTTCAAGGTCATTGTACATTTGGGGATGTGACAGTGGAACTTTGCAAAAAGTTCAGAGAGTATCTTCTGAATGCAAATCAGTTGAATCGAACAAAACAAAAGGTATCTCTCAACTCTGCAGCAGGTTACTACTCTACTTTCCGTGGTCTCTTAAAAATCGCCTATCGTGACAAGTGGCTGCGTGAGAACATCAATGACTATCTGGACAAGATTGAGCCACAAGATGTAAAGAAGGAGTTTCTTACCCTCGATGAAGTAAAGCAGTTGGCAGCTACTCCTTGCGATATACCTGTACTGAAGTCTGCCTCCCTCTTTGCTTGCCTCACAGGATTGCGAATCAGCGACATCTTAAAATTGCGTTGGGAAGACTTCGAGATAGCTCCCGACCAAGGCTATTGCTTGCGTATTCGTACCCAGAAAACTCAGACCGAGGCAACCTTGCCTATCAGCAACGAGGCATACGAACTATGTGGTGAACCAAGCACGGGTATCGTGTTCAAGGGATTGAAGCGCAGCATGATTAACCATCCCCTTAAAGCATGGTTGAAGAAGGCAGGAATCACCAAGCCATTGTCATTCCATTGCTTGAGTCACAATAAAATTTTTTATTGATTGAATATCAACGAGTTAAGTACTTTAAAGAATGTAACTGCTAACGATTTAGAAACGAGCTATATTCTTTTTCTTTCACAACCTTGCAATATACAAAGAACGCCTCAATTCGGGGGCAAAGATACGATATTTTTCTAAATATCCCATAATTTACAAGAAGAGAAATATGGAAATTAGGACTTTTTTACATGAAATCTCAAATTTGTGAACATAACCCCATCGTAAAATGAATAGCAAGTATTCCTGCTGAGTTTATCAAATCAGAGCCATTGTTGTTGATGATGACTCTACCATCAGATCATATATACTTTTCCGACACAAGCATATAGTGTTTTTATTTGTACCCCGAGTGTGTACAGTTTCAAACCATGATTCACATTCTTATATAAGAAAGTGAAGCCGTGACCATTTGTGTATTTTTGCCAAACTAACTCCAGTACATACAACAGATGTAAAAGATTTCTGCAAAATCGACCGAAATCATAAGAAAAAAACACCAAATCAGCAAATTTCTTAAAGATTATATCTGTTTATTAAGATTATTTTTGTATATTTGCAGCATTATTTTGGTGGTAAAGCCTATTGGCCTGCCACGTGACATTAGGACCTTACGGAGCAAGCCTATATCACAATTCTTCTCCGTAGCAACAGTCCGTTCTCTCTCACTGGTCTCTCCCTGCGCGGCAGAGGCATACGTTTTTATATTTTTCAAACACTCCAAATTGACAGCGCATGAGAAAGTTTACTTCTTTGTTACTGTTAGGCTTCGCTCTCGGCAGTTTCGCACAAACGCCCGGAGGAGTCAGCGGAAGCGAACTGTGGTTCAAGACTGCGCCTTTGAACTCAGACCTGCAAGGTTATTACCGTTGGCAGGATTTCTCTGGGGATTCCATACGGCTGATGCTATTGGACAGCCGTGGCGTCAAGTCTGAACTTACTCTTCCGAACAGTTCAGTCCATTACTTCAACTTCAATCCGAGTCTCTGGCTCGCAGACGGATTTCGTAGTCTGAGTGCCAAACTCAAACACGGCAACCTCTCACAGGCTACCGTCATCGGTGTCTTTGCACCGGAACTGGCAACCATCGGCAAGGATATGGTTGTCTATGCTCTTGACGGCCGCAAGGGCGACGGAGCCATTCTGAGCAAGGACAAAGCCGTAAGGGGTAGAGGTGTTGAACCACTGGACTATGGTTCAGCATCGGGTGAAGACCTGCTTTATCAATCAAGTGATTCTTTGTCCGAGAACGGTTTTAAGGAAAGCGCTCTGCGAGTTGTGTCCTACTTCAAGGTAAGCAATCCTTCAACGACATTGTGGGGAGACAACTCCAACACCACATTATTCATCGGAACCCCTTCCACCTCTGGCAGTTTCGGTACGGATTTCCCGACCTCGCTCTTCGGTAATGCTTCCATCCGGGGATATGTCCCTGAGCTTATTGTTTTCAGCAGGATGCTTACACCCGATGAGCGCAGAAAAGTGGAGAGCTATCTGGCGGTAAAGTACGGCATCACCCTCAAAGGCTCGTATCTTGACAGCGACGGAAACCTGACTTGGGATATGGCGGAGAACCAAGCCTACCACCATAGGGTCACAGCTGTTGGAACCGACATGGCAGGAAGTCTCTCCCAACCGCTTTCCGCAACATCATATGAGGAAAGTCCGGTGTATGCGGCCTTGAAGGAGAACGGAACTTATCATGACGCAAATCCATACAACCCTTCATCCGCTTCCCGTCTGCTTGTCATGGGACGTGAAAACGGCAATCCGATGCCGGACAGAGGCTTTACTTTCTGGGGCGACGATGATGTGGCACTTGCAACATATACCTCACCTACAGATTCCCTGTGGCATGTCATGAAACGTACATGGATGGTCAAGACCAACGTGCCGTCAAAGCCCGACAGTACAGTGGCAAGATGGACTGCGCAAGGACTTGAAGTGTCAAGGAATGGCTTTACTGACAATATCATCCAAGAGAAAGCCGCTTCCGGAGCTTATGCCACGACCCCAGCCCTTGTTGGAGGTGGCGGTGCTTTTGAGTTCACCTGTCCGACAAGTCACCCGACTTTTGACGTTGGCTTCGGAAGCATCGGTGGCAGCACATGCAAGTATGGATTCCGGTTCACCAATGCTGGAGTTGTTTATCCGATCATCAACGGAGCGGTCTCAAATTCATACATCGCCACGGATGTTGACGGAACGGACATCTCTATCCGCAAGGAAGGCAAAAACATCTATCTGCGTGTTGACGGAACAGGAAGTGCGACAAGAACCATATCCCTTTCGGATGCAACTGACACAGACACAAATGTGGGCATTATCCGAACGGAAGGAGCAGAGTCCGCCTTGAACATGGCAGGCTTGAGGACAGGAGGAATAGATGATGTCGGTTATATGGCAGAGTTGAGCTATGCCCTCACGCCGGACAGGGAGTTCTCGGACTATTGCCGCAAGCGTACCGTCATGCTCATAGACCCAAGCGGTGAAGGTGATTTCGACATCAACAGCAATAGCAACATAAGATGCTCCAAGCCTGATATGACGAGGGGCAAGACCATATTCCGCAATATCCTATGGGATGCAGACGGAAGCGGAAGCGATGTGTTCACATTCGCCTATTATGACGGCATTTCCTATGATGCCACTCCTACGCCGTCAAGTTGCGAGAATGGAGTTCCACGCAATGACGGGTATATCGACATCGGCATCAACATCGGTACACCAGTCTATTCCTATGTGCTCAGCGTTGACACCGTTGCAGGAAAAGTAAAAGGAGAAACCATTGCCAGAGGAACATTCTTCGGTGACACGCATAGAATCACGAATCTTGCCCCCGGCGCCTATGCGCTGTCCGTATCACAAGGTGGAGGCAACGAGATTTATGCCACTGGCAACGCACTCTACACCTCATACTCGCATGACACCAGGACCTATCTGTCTGGCGACATCTCATGGACGGTGAACGATACAAAATCAAACTACCGTGTGGGATTGGAGCCAAGCCTCACGGACGAGATCACCCAATATGGCTTCGACGTGCGGGGCGACAAGGCGCATATCATAACCGGTGGATATACAAGCCTAACCAAATATGTCACCATCAAGCCTGGCGATGTGCTCAGTGTTACAGTCCGCAATATGCAGGTCACATACAAGTTGAACGGACAGACCGTGCATCATGAATATGTCTGGTCACTTCGTGCATGGCGGTTCTGCATCAAGTACGGAAAGGGCGAGACACATATCACAGACCTTACCGTAAACGGTACGCCTGTAACCTCATTCACCACAAGGGGCAACGTGCAGATAGAAACACCCAAGAAGTGTACGACAACGATGACCGTCTATGTCGGCAGCGAGTGTGATGCAAGTATGCCTAACGGAACACAGGCAAGGGAGAACCATGTGGGCAGCTCGGACAGACAGGCAGACAACTCCTTCATTTCTGGAGAAGACGAGAATTTCACTGTCAATGGCAACGGTTCTACTACAGGCATCTACGAGGCTAAACTCACACAGGACAAGCCTGCTGCAGCCACATTGATGGTGTTTGACGTATCAGGCAAACTGGTAGTGTCACGCCAAATGACAGGCGAAAGCGTCAAGCAAGCCGACTTCAAGGTTCCCGCATCGGGTGTGTATGTCGTGAAGGCAATCTCCGAGAATGGGGAGCATACAAGGAAAATCTCAGTAAAGTAACTTAAAGGAAGATACGCATGAAGAATTATATACAGAAGGTGGCGTGGGCATTGGTTTTACTGCTTGCCGCCACACTGTCCCTTTCGGCAAAGGACGGGACAGCCGTGAGAAAACTCTTCAAGAAGGGTGTCTCTGACAGTATCTCCGTAGGAGGTAGCAAACTGGTCGTTCTTCAGAAAGACCTCATTCGGAACAGAAGCCTTTCCGTGAACTCTATCGGAGAGGAGAATGTTCCCGAGCTTGACTTCGCCATGACCAATGTCACGGCAGGAGGACATGGCTACCGTTTTCTCCCTCACGGAACACACTTCACAGGCGAGGGCGCGACTGTCAAGATAAAGTATGACCGCACGAGAATACCAAGCGGCTATACCGAGGACGACATCCGTACCTATTACTACGACCCGGCCGAGAAGCATTGGGTTGCGTTGGAGCGTGTGCGTGTGGACAAGAAGGAAGAGTGTGTCGTTTCAAAGACGACCCACTTCACCGACATGATCAACGGTGTGATACAGGCCCCGGAGTCACCGCAGACCGAAGGCTTTGCCCCGACGATGATGAACGACATCAAGGCGGCTGACCCGACGGCGAAGCTCAATGTCATTGCGCCTCCAAGCGCAAACAACCGTGGCTCTGCCAACTTGCAGTATCCGTTCGAGATGCCGCCAGCACGAAACGGTATGCAGCCAAGCCTTGGCTTGCAGTACAGCAGCGAGGGCGGTAGCGGTTGGCTTGGCGAGGGTTGGAACGTCAGCGTGCCAAGCATTACGCTTGACACCCGGTGGGGCGTGCCTCGTTATGACCAGTCAAAAGAGACGGAGACTTATCTCTTGTCCGGTTCAATGCTCTCCACTATGGATGACAACGGACAGATGGGAGTTGCACACCGTGGCGAGAAGATGAACAGAAAGGCTGACCGCCAGTTCTACACCCGCCAAGGCGGTGATTTCAGCCGTATCATCCGCAAGGGTGACAGTCCTGCCAACTATTATTGGGAGGTTACAGACAAGCAGGGTGTCAAGTACATCTATGGTGGTGACGGAGCTGTTGTAAAGGGCAATGTCACCGATGCTTCGGGCAATACCCGTGAGGTGATTGCCGAATGGAAGCTGAAACGTGTCGAGGAACTCCACGGTGACTATATAGAATATGTATATGACATCGTGGATGAGGATGTGCGTGGCGGCTTGAAGGCCAAGGCTGCATATCTGAAGGAGGTTCACGCAGGTAATGCAGGACAGGAACCGCACACCGTTGTACTCTTTGATGGCAACAAGGTAAAGCAGGTAAAGACCAACAATGCCCGCTATGGATTCCTCGCCTCCTCCAACAAGCTGTTGGAGAAAGTGACCGTGAATTTCCAGGGCGAGACATTGCGCAGCTATGCCTTTGACTACAAGGAAGGTGCATTCCACAAGGAAATGCTTACAGGTGTCAGACAGTACGACAACACAGGAAAGGAAGTGGCTTTCCAGAACTTCGACTATTATGATGATGTGCAGGCTGAAAAGGGATATGTTCCGTTCAAGGACGATTCCGAGAAATGGAACACGCACGATGACGGACTTGACGCAGGTTTCGTCAATCCATTGAAGACTGTCAGCAAGCGTTTCAGCGACAAGCCTACGGCACTCGGCGGCACGACAAGCTCCTCTGTCAGTGGTTCTTTCTATGCAGGTGTGGGTGTAAATGATGAAAGTGGTTGGAAAAGCAATACTGCAGGTGGTTCATATAGTTATTCAAGCGATACAAGCAAGGGACTTTCAGCGCTCGTTGACTTGAACGGTGACGGACTTCCTGACAAGGTGTATAAGTCTGGCGGTACGGTATATTACCGACCACAGATTAAGACAGACAACGGAGAGGTTGTATATAGTGAACCTATCAAAGTAAAAGGTATTAGCAGTTTCTCGACATCTAAAAGTTCAACAAACTCTTTCGGTGCGAATGCCGTTGTCGGTTGGAATACTTTAACTGCTGTTGTTGGAACGAATAAGTCCACGACCAAAACAAAGACAACACAATATTTCAGCGACATCAACGGTGACGGTCTTGTTGACCTCGTTTCAAACGGAAAGGTATATTTCAACCACTTGGAGTTTGACCAGGCAGGCAATGCCGTGCCTACATTCACTCTGAGCAGTGCCGATACCCCAAGCCCTATCATCTATGGTGGCAAGGTTGACACTTCTGTCATGGAGATCAGTAAGGATGAGCAGGCGGAAGCCATCAAGAACTCACCGATGGAGGACATCGTGCGTGTATGGCAAGCACCAAAGGATGGAACTGTCAACGTGGCAGGTCAAGTGAGCCTTGTCGCTCCGACTGGTGATTATGACGCTGACGAATACCAAAAAGCGGACGGTGTGAGGGTTGCCATCCAAAAGGGAGGCAATGAACTTTGGAACAAGACGATAGCCAAGGGTGACAACAGTCCATACAGCGCAGCCGTATCATCTGTTGCCGTCAAGCGTGGTGACAGAATCTATTTCCGTGTGCAGTCTGGCACTGAGGAGACAAGCAACGGCTCATTTGATAAGGTGAACTGGTCGCCTACCATTACATACGCTGGCGAGTCAAATATCTTGCCTAACGGGCTTTCTTCAACAGAGTACAAGCCAGAGGATGGTGCCATTTATGACGTGAACACCTCTGCCAATGTTGAGAATGGCGCAAGCGTGGAAGTCCACAGCATATTCCATAAACCTGTAACAACCGACGATGTTGTCCTTTGCATCATTGGAAGCAACGACAAGAAGGACAGTAAGGGCAATGACAATCCAAACTATATCGAGAAGACCGTCTTTGCACGTACATTGAGAGCAAATGAGGTTTCAGATGGCGACTCTCTGAACATCAGCTTGGATAATATCGAGAAGCTGACCAATTTCAGTTTTGAGATTTCATCAACCTCAAATGTTGATTGGAAGAATATAGGTTGGCAAGCGTCCGTAACTTACAAGGATTCCGCCAATGTTGAGCAGATCATGGCAGTTCCTGCACATTACAAGACATTCGCAAATGCCTTGAAGGAGGGCAAGCCGTATCTAACCACTGCTTCAGACACAGCTTTGGTTATATCTCCAGTACTCGCACTTTCTGACAATGCCCTCAATGGTGAGGTGACATTGACTGCAAAGACTGTTGATGTTCTTGTCGGCAAAAAGACATTCAAGATACAGAACGGTATCTTGCAGAGCGATACCTTACGCCTTTCAAACTTAGACGGAAAGGAGATTTGGTTTGAATACAGCTATTCTTCAACCATTTCTGACGGAGCTTTGACCTCTGCGTCTGTCTCCATTCTGAAAGATGCAGCGGGACTTGTAACAGAAAATATTCCTGCTGGATTCTATGCAGAAAGCGATAACAATGGCTTCGGTATGCTCTACCGTGGTTGGGGTGGCTTTGTCTATAATGCGGCAGAGGGCAGATATGCCAAGCCTATTGACGAGTCATTGCTGAAATTGCCGGAGAACGAGGATGATAAGGTTGATCCGCTCACGATGGCATTCACCCCATTGGGTACAGACCAGACTTCCATGGACAAATGGGTCGGTCAGCGACAGGACATCTATCTCACGGCAACGGAGGCAAGTACAGCCCGACTGACCGAGCAGGATGTTCTTCTCTCTAATCCTTTGGAGAACAATACCGAGGTGGCAGGACTTGCAGGAGAACATTTGCAAGGTACTGGTGCTGCGGCAGTAACTCAAGTGGTTTCAAGCAAGAGCACTGTAGTGCAAGGCGGTGCGCTTGGCATCACTCACAACGATGCAAGTGGTAGCGCCAAGACTGAGGTCACCATGATGGACATGAATGGTGACGGCTTCCCTGACATCATCGCTGGCGGTACTATCCAATACACCAATTCTTTGGGTGGACTGAGTGGCGAAATCTACAAGGGCATCGGCTCGAACAACTCAGACAATGCTTCACAAGCATGGGGATATGGCGGTAATCCTATATCATCTGTATCTGATATTGCCAATTTGATTCCAAGTAGCAAGGCTTCTCTGAAAAATCTTAAAAACTCTTGGTTGGCACAATTATCTATATCAGGTAGTGTGCCAAAGAATACAGATGAATCTGTCGAGGCTTTCATAGACATCAATGGTGATGGTCTTCCTGACAAGATTCTTTCCGACAAGAAGGTCAGATTAAATCTTGGCTATGCCTTTACAGAGCCTATTGATTGGGGGCTTGACCGTATTCAGGGAGGAAAGAGCCTTTCTTATAATTTTGGAGCTGGAGGTTGCATAAATATAGCTTCTGGCAGTTTCTCCGCAGGTATAGACATTGTAACATCTGAGAGTGAAGAGGAATACAACCTTATCGACATCAATTCTGACGGTCTTCCTGATAAGGTGTGGAAGAGCGATAACGGTATCACTGTTGCATTAAACACTGGTAACGGCTTTGATGAGCCTATCAGTTGGAAAGGCGTAAATGCTTTGAGTGAGGCTGCGTCCACATCAGAATCTGCAAATGCAGCCTTCACTGTAACAATTCCGTTATTGGTTGTTAAGATTTCAACCAACCCTGGTGCATCAACCTCGCACAGTATCAATCGTCCTACCTACTCTTTGCAGGATGTTGATGGTGACGGTTATCTTGACATCGTTGAATCTGAGAAGGAAAGCGAGTTAAAGGTTACACGCTCTGCCATTGGCAGAACCAACATGTTGAAGTCTGTCACCAATTCCTTGGGCGGAACTTTCACATTGGACTATGCCCACACCACTCCGACCTACAGTCTTCCTGGTGGCAAGTGGGTCATGTCTGCCTTGACGATTGACGACGGAATCCATGACGATGGTCCAGTAATGACAACTGCCTTTGAGTACAAGGACGGAAAACGTGACCGCCATGAACGTGAGTTCCTCGGTTTCGGTGAGGTTATTACCAAGAACCTCGACACGGAGAAAGGCAATTCTGTTTACAGACAGGCTGTTGAGAACTACGATGTAGCCAATTACTACACGCAGGGCAATGTTACCGCCACATCCGTAGAGGATGCCAACGGCAACAAGTACACGGAGACAAAGAACCGTTACGACAGTTATTATATGACTGCTGACGGTGACAAGTACACGTTCGTAAAGCGTGACGTGAACCTTTGGAGTGACCGTGCATCTGCATTCGTACCTCTCCGCTATACGGCAAACTTGCAGTATGAGGGAGCGGCAAACGGTGTGGTTACATCCGAGGCATGGAATGAGTACTACCTCAATGGCTATCATGGTGAGTTGAAGTCCTACAAGTACAGCGACAAGGGTAGTCTTGGCGAGGACGGAAACGGCAAGTTCGATTATGCGACCGTTATCAAATATACCGACAATGCAAGCAAGCACATCTTCGGACTTCCAATAGATGTTACGGTGACTGGCGGTGACGGCTCACTCTATCACCATGTGACGGCGAAGTATAATACCAACTACGCCAACCACATCACGCAGATTACACAGCAGTTGAATGACGGTGCGGCAGTTACTGATTACAAGTACGACTCTTACGGCAACATCATCCAGAAGACCCTCCCTGCCAACGGCAAGGGACAGCGTATGTGGTACAAGTACCGCTATGAGCCGGAAATGAACATGTATGTGGAGCGTATTGACGATGCGTGGGGCTACCGCAGCGAGCAAGGCAATTTTGACTATCGCTATGGTATTGCCAAGGAGCATCGTGACCTCAACAACTTCTACTATGAGACTGATGTTGACGACCTCGGTCGCATCACTGGCGTGCGTGGTCCAAATGAGTTGGCTACGGGCGTGCCTTATGCCATCGCCTTTGAATATCAGCCTTTGGCTACCTTTGGTGAGAGTGGCATTACCGCTCCTGCTTACGCAGTGACCAAGCACTACGACATCCAGCACCCTAACGATGACTTGGAGACCGTTACATTCGTTGACGGTTTCGGAAGAGCCGTGCAGGTGAAGAAGGACGGTGTTGTGACAAGTGCATCCAAGGGAAACTCTGCCAAGGACGAGAACGTGATGATAGTCAGCGGAAGAAACGTGTATGACGCTTTCGGACGTGTGGCAAAGTCTTTCTATCCTACAACGGAAGGAACTGGATCGAAATCAACGTTCAGCAAGTCATTTGACAATGTATCTCCAACGGTTACTGTTTATGACGTGCTCGACCGTGCTACCTCAGTGACATTGCCGGACAACTCTACGACAACTACGGCATATACTGTTGACAACGGCAGTCATGCACTTGTTACAACCGTAACAGACGCACTCCATAATGTGCAGACTACCCATACCAATGGCAGTGGCAAGACCTTGAAGACCATCCAGAAGAGCGGTCCTGACGGCGAGATTACCACCTCGTTTGAGTATGACGGCATACAGCGCCTTGTTCGTGTCACCGACACGGAGGGCAATGTAACGACCTCTACTTACGACATGGGTGACCGCCGTACCGAGGTGAACCATCCTGCAAGCGGCATTACAAGTTTCACTTATGATGCTCTCGGCAATGTGCTTACAAAGCAGACTGCCAACCTTGCGAAGGAAGGCAAGTTCATCACCTACGATTACGACTATCAGCGTCTGACGGGTATCAACTATCCAGATCATCCGGAGAACAACGTGAAGTATTACTATGGTGGTCGCAACGCCTCTCAGAACCGTATCGGTAGATTGATGCTCCGTGAGGACGGAACAGGTGCCATTGAATACTTCTATGGCAAGATGGGTGAAGTCACCAAGACTCGTCGCACGATGATTGTACCAAACCAGGCAATAGCAACCTACGTGACGCAATGGACTTACGACAGCCACAACCGTCTGTTGGAGATGATTTATCCTGATGAGGAGAAAATAACCTATTCTTACAATCTCGGTGGTCAGCTTGAAAAGGTTCATGGCTACAAGTCATACGGCTACGACTATGTGAGCAAGATAGGCTATGACAAGTTTGAGCAGCGCACATACTTGAAGTATTGCAACGGTGCTGAGACCTTCTACACCTACGACCCACAGCGTCGCAGATTGCAGAACCTCACGGTAAACAGTGGTGGCAACACCATTATGGATAACGCTTACACTTATGATGCGGTGAGCAATGTGCTCAGCGTAGTAAACGGTGCGTCAGTGCCTCAGAGTGGTAAGGCTGGCGGACAGATGGCGCATACCTATACATACGATGCTCTTTACCGTCTTGTCAGTGCAACTGGCACTTATACTGGTGCGGACAACAAGACCGCAAGTTATACTCTTGCGATGGGTTACGACAATATGCACCGTATCACATCGAAGCGTCAGATTCTCACGCAGAACAATGTGCAGTTCAACGGCACATTGAATGCTGGCTATGATTTGTCGTACACCTATGGAACTGATACAGGAAAGAAGTTCCAACTCGCCAATGTGAAGGATGTGAACTACCGCACAGAGGAGACGCCTTCGGAGAGCGAGAATGTGAACAACAGCCATGCCTATGAGTATGATGCCAATGGTAATCTTGTCTATGTCAATACAAGCCGCACAAAGAAGGACGGTATTGCTGACGAGAAAGCCGCAGAGCGTAAGCTCAAGTGGGACGAGGAGAATCGTCTTCTTGCTTCTGATGACAATGGCTTTGTAACCAATTATTGGTACGATGCTGATGGTGAGCGCACGGTGAAGACTTCTGGCGAAAGTGACCAGGTGTATGTAAACTCCGAGTTTGCTGGAGGTCGCACGAACACCGCCAAGTTCTCATTGTATGTATCTCCTTACCTCGTTGCCAACCAAGGCGGACGCTACACCAAGCATATCTACATTGGTAGTCAGCGTGTCGTTTCCAAGATTGGTGATTTTGACTCTTACGGTTCTGACCCACGCCGCATCCAGTATGCAGGTAGCGAAACTGACGGCTTGTCTGTTGATTATAAGGGAAAATATACTCAGCAGTTGCAGGTTATCAAGGATAATTATGCAACCTTTGCAGTGCCGTACAATGGCGAGGACAACAACGACTATGTCGATGGCAAGGGCTTCTGTTGCAATGACGGCAGCTTGGAGGCTGCGCAGGCACGTGCTATGGCACGAGCAGCGAAGAACAACTTCCAAGAAGGCGATACATACGAGAAGATGCAGTTCTACTACCATCCTGACCACTTGGGTAGCAGTAGTTACATCACCAATCTTGACGGCGAGGTCGTGCAGCACATCGAGTATGTGCCTTTCGGCGAGGTATTCATAGAGGAACGCAACAATGTATGGAACACGCCTTATCTCTTCAATGCAAAAGAATTTGATGAAGAGACAGGTATGTACTATTATGGTGCGAGATATTATGAACCGAGGCTGAGTATGTGGATGAGTACGGATCCTTTGGAAGAAGAATATCCAAACATTACAACATATGGATTTTGTCATAACAATCCCCTTATTTTAATCGATCCAGATGGGATGGGAGATTATTTTAATGAAAAGGGAATCTGGTTAGGTTCGGATGGAAAGAACGATAATAAGGTTTTTGCAGCTCAGAATGTTAGTAAGTCCAAAAGTGGGTTAGTTAATGATGCAAAAAATGCAAAATTGTTAAACATATCTTACGATAAGTTTGTCCGACAAGCATCTGCCGTTTATGGGGAGAGTAGTGCATATCTCGTTCGAAATAAAAAAGACGAACCAAGTGATGAAATGATGAAAGAGATGTATGCAATTGCAAGTGTACATCAAAGAAACTCCAAAGCTTATGGTGTAAACTCTGAGCCAGCTAAAGACTTTCGTAAAAAAGGTGAAAGTCAAAGAAATGAATTACCTCTCATGCGAACAGCAATAGCGGCAGAAATTAATGCATTGTTTGGTGGCACAGATTACAGCTATGGGGCAACAATGTGGGATGGCGCAGAACAAGCCCAATTTTCTTCAAATGACATGCGTAGAAGCACAGGTAGATTCGAAATTCATATGAACACTATGGGATGGAAAATCTCCGATGGGCATTATGCAAAATGGAAGAAAAATGTTGGAAAATCGTTTAAAGCACCTCAAATTCGCATTGCTCCAACGCATTTTAATGACGGCAAACGTAATATGAATGCTGGAAAAACAAGATTACAATCAACAGCAGTATACGGAAGAACTATCTTTTGGAAAGGAACTAAATAAAAATTAGTAATGAGATTTTGTGCGATATTAATACTTTCTGTGATTTCAATTCTAAACAGTTTGGAATTGAAATCACAGACTGTTGTAAACATTTTAAGTAATGGTTATAAGTTAGAGAGAAGTTTATTTCTACACGGGAAAAAAATCGGGGTATATAATAAAAAGGGTAGATTGATTAAATTGTCCACAGATGACAAAACGCGTCAAAAGATATTTTTAAATCAATCTAATAGCCTAACAGATTATGGAATAAAGCTAAAATATCCCGAGGTCATATATAAGGATGCATGTGTTATTGCTGATATTTTATCAAGTTATGACCCAAGCGAAATCTTGTCATTTACAAAGCCAATAGGGGAACAAAAAAAGATTTCTATACAAAATATCAATAAGTATTACACATATCTTGATGCCAGTGTTGACTATGTGTTAAGTATTGAAATTATAGTCAGGGATTGTCTTATTACTCAATATAGTTATACATATAAGCCAAACATGTCTGACGTCATTATTTCATATACATGTGTCTTTACTTATGATAAGAATAATAGGGTCGTAAAATTAAAAAAAGAATATAGGAAACACTATGAAACAATAGAATTCATATATGAAACCAAATAAGACTTGTTTCTTGCCAAGTCATATTGTGACATAGGTAATTCACAAAGTTCATCCAGCATAGTGGCCCCGGATGGTGAGATTACCACCACATTCGAGTACGACGGTATCCAACGTCTCGTGAGGGTGACGGACACCGAGGGCAACGTGACGCCTCCTTTTACCTATGACCCGCTCGGCAGCGTGCTCACCAAGCAGACGGCGAACATGGCGGAGAAAGGCAAGATGATTGCCTATACCTACGACTACCACCGTCTGACGGGTATCAGCTATCCCGACCATCCAGAAAATAACGTGAAGTATTAATTAGTTACGACAATCAATAAAATCCGTGGAAATAAAATCCACGGATTTTATTATATATATATTTAGATCCTCTTAAGTACATACAATTTCGCTTTCTTCGCACTTGGTTCATTCCCAAACGAGTCTATCAGAATAATGCTGCTGTCATTCTTCACCTTATAAAATATATTGTCACCACTTGACGGATGTTCAAGCATCAGAATACTGCCGTCAAGCACTTTGAAGATTCCGTTCAATACTTCGCAGCTATCCGAATCGTTTGCAGATTTCTGCTTCAAACGATAGGTGCCATCAGCATTTAACGTGAGTATTGTTTCAACATTAGGAGGCAATACACCGCAATATGTTCCTGCAATGGAATCCAAGTCAACACTGTTTTCTAAGTCTGCCGTATATTCTTCGACTTTAACAGGATCAATATCGGCATCATTTTGTTTCGTTTCACATAAGATATAAGATGCAACAAGTGAGATAACCAAAACTGCTATAATTATCAATTTCCTCTTCATAGCTACCATAAAAGAAAAAGAGTCCGCAATGTCAAGCAAGTGGCATCACGGACACGAGAGAGTTAATGAAAAGTCAGTATTCTGCTATGTTGCTGATGCATGGACAAGTTCTTGCACTATCAAACACGATACGGAGACCGTTCGTCTTTACTTTATCAAAGCGAAGAATGCGCTTGTGCCAGATGGTCGTTGTCTATTATTTCTGATTAATTTTCTTTTTAATTTCATTCGCCTCTTTAAATAGGCTATTAGCAATGCTATCTTTAATTGCTGCCATCTGTATCATTTCGTTATGGTAGCGAATTGAGTTCTCGTAAATATTTACACGAGTTCTCACTTTCTCAATAACTTCTTTATTTGGGCATACAGAAAAATTCTTTTCGATGTATCGAACATTGGGGTCGTCGGATGGAAGCACCATCTTCAAAGCCCGATACTTCAAATCTGCCTCCTCCCAATCTTGGCGCTCTCGCCATTGGGTGAGATTGCCCCAAATGGAGAGAACAAGAGATAGAGCCAAGCCACCAATGAAAAGAAGAACATACTTTGAAGTTGGCTCGAAGCGATGAGTCACAACTTTCTTCAGAGGTGTATTACCCATTGCGTGAAGTTTGTCCTGCACATTTTTTGATGTGGCATTCAGCTCTTGTTTCACCTGATTAATTGCATCAAACAAGAGTTTGCTTCGCTGTTCTCCGTTACTTGCTTCTTTCTTGGTAAGGTCGGTAAAGATGCAGATAGCCTCTCTTAATCTTGCCAATTTGTCAATAGACTCCCCTTCTTTTACAGCCATAGCAAGGATTGCTTTTTCAAGCTTGCTTATATTAACACTTACAGAGACTGGAGTGCTTTCCGCCTCTGTATTCTTTGGTGAGGCAGAAAGTTCATCGACTTTCTGCTCCAATCTCTCAACTGTGCCGTAGATGGCTTCCAATAGTTCTTCCTTCATATTTCTTTTGTTGTTTGAATGGTTTGTAACTTGCATCAAAGGCTAAAGCCTCTTCTGCGTTTCTTCTTTTTCTTCTTGACTGATTCATCCTCTGGGAAAGACTCAAAGGTCTGAGCGTTGGCAGGAGCAAAAAGTCCTATGGAAGAAATACCGTCCCAAGGGTCTTGACTGCTCTCCGATATGGATGGCTCCTGGTTGTTCTTGTTATTGCCTTGCTCGTATTGCTGAGCAGATTTGGCTCTTGCTGATAAAAGGTTCTCCGTTCCCTCTAATCTCGCATTCAGTTTGCCAAAGCTGCATTCTCTGCAAATCTGCGTACCCTTGAAACTATATCCGTCCTTGCAGAATCGGATGCCTTGTACCTTGGTTCTCTCCTTGTCCTTATAGACAAGCTCCAAGCGAACACCTCGTTTTGCAAGTTCGCTTCTGAGCTTTTCCCAACTATCTGCCATTTTCAATGCGTCCTTAACAGCATTGTGAATCTCATATTTGGCACGCTCAGCATTGCGTAACTTGCGAGTATTAGTATTGCTCTTGTCCGTTCCGTAGGTAAATCCATACTTGGATTTAAGAGCCTTGGTCACTTGCTCATTACACCTGTAATCATTCCTGTCTGATAAGAGTTTGCTCTCATTGTTGATGCGGTTATACACGATATGACAATGTGGATTGTCTGTGTTGTGATGCCTTACGATGATGAATTGGGTATCGGTGATGCCCATCATCTGCATGTATTCAAGGGCTATCTTAGCCATGAATTCATCCGTCAAACGTGGCTTGTCCCCGGGCTTGAAGCTCAAAGCTATGTGCCCTACAGGCTTCTTAATCATTGGATTTAGTTGCCTTTGTAGCTCGAAACTTTGCGTTATCTCGGCATTCGTGCCGAGTAACACACCATCCGAGGCGATGATTTTCGCCTCGTCCTTGCCTGTAACATAGCGGATGCAACCACCAAATGAGCTGCCTTTCTTTAGCTTGCCTATCATGGTGTATCCTCCTTTCTGCCCATACTGCTTGGCTTCGGTTTATAACTTGCTTGGCGATACTCGCCAAGGATTGCTTTCAATCTTCTCAACAAGTCCACCACATATACATGGGTTTCGTGGAAACCTCTCTGATGCGACAGCTTGGTAAGTTGGTTGAGATTGTTCGCCATGCCAATGAGATTCTTGGCGATGGCTATCGTCTCAGTGTTGTGTCCACTGACCACCTCGCCGTTCAAGGCGGACTCACGGATGTACTCCGCCAACTTGCGGTTGGCTTTTCTCGCCCTCAGCCTCAGTGCCTCGTAGCTTGGCTTCGAGAACTTCACCGTGACAGACTTCGACAGCTTGCGAACCCTGCCTGTGGGCGGTCTTCCGCCCTTTCTCTTGTCTTGTTCCTGTACGTTTGTCATTCGATACACTGTTTATAGTTGGTACACTCACTTTCTGCGACCGTCGGGAGCAAAAAATCTCCGCCCTCATGGTGGAGCGAGGCGTTTTGGGGTTCCCAAAACATAACCTCGCTCCCTCTCAGAACACGTTAGTTGGAACTACAGCCTTTCAGCTATCCACGTCCAAGGTCGCAGACCTTAATTCTCACAATTTGCGCCAAGCCTCGAAGTCCTCTTCATAAAGGCTTAGGTGGTGGCGCACGATGTTCTCGATGATGCCCGATACGCTCATGCGCCTTCCTCCGAGGATGCGGACGACACGGTCAAGACGGTCTCGTACATCGGAACTGACGAAGACTGGCTTGCGGTCGTCAATCCTTGGAACTTGGAGGAAGGTCTGCTGATACTCCTCCAATGTCGCCTTGCGCTGCTTGCCGCTGATGCGCTTCTGCGGATTCGGTGGCGATTGAGCCTCGTTCGTTGATGTTTCCTCACTATAGGGAGTTGTTGCAGCAACTTTCTCTACAATTGCTCTCAACTCTGGGTTCTCTACATCATCATAGAGAGAATTACAACTACTTGGATTGGCTTTGTTGCCATACGTAGATGGTTTAACAAAATCCAAATACTCTTTTTCCATCAGCTCCTTTTGCCCAGGAGTCAAGACTGCATCTTTTGTTTTTGCCATAACTTACATTGTTTAAATTGTTGGTATAGTGGTCACGGTTTGCACCATTGACCGATTGTCGGGTGCAAAGTAAGTGTACTGAGTGCAGCCATGCAACTGATTGGGTGTAACGTGGCAATTTAGTTGTGGCTTGCTTATTTGCATACCGAGATAGTTGTGAGAACTTCAACGTATTTCTCAACTCATCATTGTTCATGTATTCGTTGCAGTCGTGCAAGTTTTTCTTGTTGTTTTTGGCGTTGAAGTCGGCAAACCCCGGCAACATACTGCCACAGAAATTGGAAACGCTTGTTTTTAGATTGCCGTGCCTTATCTTTGCACTCACAAACGTGGAGCACAGCATATGCGTGGAGCTTTGCGACATATAACATAGTATTAACTTAGAAAAAAGAAAAGTATGGGATTCATCGTATTCGAGGAAGAGGCATTCAACTATCTTGATGCCCAGTTGGAGAACTTCGTGAAGCGCATGGACAGAATCCGTGAGCGCAGTGAGGACAAGACCATGAACAAGTGGCTCGACACGCAGGACGTGTGTCAGACGCTCAACATCTGCCCACGGACAGTGCAGACGCTTCGGGACAACGGAACTTTGGCTTATACGCAAATCAGCCACAAGACCTACTACAAGCCGGAGGACGTGATGGCTATCGTAGCAGTAGTGGAGGACAAGAAAAAGGACATGCGCTTTCGCAAGCGCACAGGTTAGGCTGTCAATATACAACAGCCACTTAATCCAAAGCAGCAAGTAAACCGAGTAACGTAAGTATCAACAATAAAACGAGACAACTATGAGCAATGAAGTAATGACAAGAAACAGCGAGTGGATGAACCACATCGTGAACCACCTCAACCGAATGGTTGACAATTTTGAACGTGCCGTGATGAACTACCGCCCCATGCTTGGCGGTGAGCGGTTCATGACGGACAAGGAGCTTTGTGCCAGGCTGCAACTGAGCCGAAGAACCCTGCAGGACTACCGAAACAACGGTGTCATCCCGTATATCCAGCTTGGCGGAAAGATACTCTACCGCGAGTCTGACATTCAGAAGATTCTGATGGCTAACTATCGTGAGGCGTACAGAATGAAAGGTGTGTAGGAGAATTCCTTGATGAGTGTGTGAAATGAACAAGGCGACAACGTATAACTTACCGAGTGTGGCTGTTATAGGTTGTCGCCTCGTTTTATTGGCTATACCGAGTTGGTCGTGTTTGCCGAGTGGTCTCCGTATGGTCTGTATAAAATCTAATACCATGCTAAAACACTGCGGTGGTTCGCCCAAGTGGCTGGAGGCGCAAAGCCTCCAAGGAACGTTGCTTTATATGGCTGTTCTATGCCATTGCGTTCTCTGTAAAGATACAGACCAGTTTAGTGCGGCTTGTCTGCTTGCCGATGACGGACTGCATGATGAACTCCCGAAAGGCTCTGCTCTCAATGCTGTCAATACGGAAGGCTACCGCAATGACGAGTTCAAGGCTATACACATCATAGCTGATGCGGTCGTTCTTCCTGACATGACGGCGTACACCCTGCTCTTTCAGAATGCCGTCCTTGAATACAGCCTTGACAGCCTTGCGCACATAGTAGCCGAATACATTATACATGTCGGCAATCTCCTGCATGGTCATCCATACAGTATCGGTCGGCATGGATACCGTTCCGCTCTCGCTGATAGTTATAACTCCTCTGTTCATTTCCCGTCCTCCTTATTTTTATTCTGGTCAGTTTCTTTTGTTTCTCTGCGCTGCATCAGCTTGTCCATGTCCTTGGATATCTTGTCATCGGTGATGACGGCATAGACCTGGGTGCTTCGCAGGTTGGAATGCCCCATCATCTTGGCGATGCTTTCCATTGATATGCCCGAAGTAACCATGTTTACTCCGAATGTATGTCTTGCAACGTGTGCGGTAAGGTTCTCATTTATACCCAAAGCCACACCGAGTGAATGAAATTCAAACCACATGGAATCACGTGAAGAAAGAGGGAAAACAGGTTTGCTATCATCCGCTGTATTGTATAGCGACATTATTTGTTCAGCTATCGGATGCAAGGGAATGAACGCTTCGTTGTTGGTCTTTGCTCTTTTCTCACGGATGTATTTTCTACCGTCTGCCGTCATCCCGATATGGTGTGGATACAGGTTACGTAAATCGACATAAGCCAAACCTGTAAGGCTGGAGAAAACAAACATTCTGCGTGCCAACTCCAAAGCCTTATCCTCCATAGGAGTCTCCATAATGAGCAGCAAGTCATTTCTGGATATATGTCTACGTTTTGGTGAGCCTTTCTTTTCATATCCGACATCTTCCAATGGATTGAATTTCAGCAGACCTCTGTCAACAGCGATATAAACCAAGCGTTGCAGCCAACAAAGATTATGGTTCGTATTGGATGCACTATATCCTTTGCCAATCAAGAACAACTTATAAGATTTGCCAAATTCCTCAGTCAAATCTTCAAATGCAATGTCATTCATTCCTCGTAACCCGATGAACTCTCGCAAGTTGAGCTGCGATGTCTTAGATTGGCGATAAGAAGATGTTGAGTTAATACGGATGGAGCGCAGCCTAAGGCGTTCACGCTCCTCCTCGCCAGTGGCAAGCAATGTCATCGGGATAGTATTTGCATCAACAATAACATTCTTCAGAATCTCGGCGGTAACGATGCCCTTTTCCTTTGTTGCCTGCTCGTAGGCTTCGTCAATTCTTTGTCTGAACGCTTGCAGTTGTCCGTTCACTCTTGCATTCCTGGCTTCACCTTTTTTCGTGTCCCATTCTTCGGGAGCACAGTAAAGACCTGTTGCTATGGCTGACACTTTGCCGTCAATCGTGATACGGCAAAATATAGATGTGGTTCCGTCTGCCTTTACTCTGCCACGGTTGATATAATAAAACTGCTTGTATGTACTTCTCATTGTTATGTTCCTTTCTTATTTTGTGATAATATTACAGGACAAACTTGAAGTCCCTGTTGGCTTCGATGAACTTGTCCATATCCTCAAATAGCTTTTTCGGAGTGACACGTGCATAGATTTGCGTGGTCTGAATGTTGTTGTGACCAAGCATTCTGCTGATAGTCTCTATCGGAACACCTTCTTCGAGCGTAACGAGCGATGCGAAACTGTGCCGTCCAACATGATAGACCAAATCCATACTTATGCCAGATAGTACTCGGAGACTTTTCATGTTACCTCTCAGCACTCGAAATTCCTGTGGCGGTAAAAGAGTAGGTCTTGTCGGGTCTTTGTATTTCTCCAACATGGCAAGCGCCTCTGGCAGTAACTTCACACGTGCAAGCATCTTGTTCTTCTTTCTGTGGTATTTCAGCCAAAGGCTACCCTCCTCATCACGAAAGAGGTTTTCTTCCGTGATAGAAACAGTATCGGCATAAGCCGTGCCTGTATAGCAAGCGAAAAGAAAAAGGTCACGGGTCAAAGCCAACGATTTTCTTCGCTCTGGTATTTCGAGGTCACGAATTTTCAGGAAGTCCTCACGTGTCAATGCCTTTGGTGGATTCTCTTTCTTTTGAGGTAGCTTGAAGTGCATGAAATGATAACGCTCGGAGTGTCCTACCTTGAAAGCTATTCGGCAGGTCTTCTTCAAGATGGCGAGATAGTGGCGGACAGTATCAAGTGCAAGACCTCTCTCGTCCAAGCAAAAGTCCATGTACTCACGGATAAACTGCTCGTCAAGCTCACCGAATGCCACATCGTCAGTTCCATAACGCTTCTTGACGAACAATCCCAATGTCAGGCGAGTGTACTGGTAGTTTGGCAGCGTGCCTTTCTTGTAGTCGATGCCGATTCTTGACTCAATGTCCGCAATGATGGCGTCAAGCTGCTTCAACAAGGTCATCTGAGTGTCTGCACTGCATTGAAACAGATCCTTTATCGCCTTTGCGTCAAAATCCGTCTTGCGCTCCACAAGTGACTCGTAGGCTGAGTTTATTGCCAGCAACAGCTTGTCAATCTTGGCGTTCACTTCCACAGCCTCCTTGCTCTTGCCGTCAAGTCTGCTCTCACGTGGATTCCATAACTTTGGCGTACATGACAACTTGCAACCGAACTGCGCCATTGTTCGGTTAAGGGTGATGCGTCCCATGATGGGAGCCTTACCGTTCTTGTCCAATCCGCTCTTTTTAAGGTAGAGCAGCACCTTGAATTTTTCAACTTTCATCTGCTTACTTTTTTAGTTTGCAAAAATAATCAATCAGTAAGCATTCTCCGTCATTGAAAGTTGTGCAGAACAGTGCAACAAACACTGGTGACAAACTATTTGTTTTTCACCTCGTTAGCAGTGTTGGTTTCGGTAACTGACCGCTAACGGTTTGGTAACTGAAATAACTCAATATCCTGCTCGGCTTTGCTTTGCAGCCAATTGGCAGAATTATGAAATATTGCTCATTCTCAACCACTTGCAGTTCATTCCTCTCATATTCACTTTCCGTTGCTTTTGCTTAAATTGTGCATTGCTTCCGGCACTCGTATGCAACAATCCAAATCGCCTTAGGCACAGACATTTACACGGTTTCGAAGATGCTTACCCATAAGAATGTAAGCACAACACAGATATATGCCGACCTCGTGAACGCAAAGAAAAGAGAGACAGCAAATAAGATTTCTCTTAAATAAATCCATTGCATTCATTTCATGGTGCCCGATATTGAAAAAATGTTCAATATCGGGCTTTTTAGTTAAAGGCTCCTAAAAGTTTTACGTGAGTCACGCGTGACTCACGTGTCTGTTTCTGCAGTTTTTCCTATTTTTGCACCACAAATGATTAATAATACGCAATATGAAACAGTTTAAAAAAGAATTTTTGACACAGCATTTATTGGTTTTGTGTGCAATGTCTATCATTGGTGCACTTGTTCGCAACGAAGCTATGCAATATGGTGTAGACACCTTTAGCTGCAACTTGACGTTCGTTATCTCAACCACCATACTGATGGTTGTTTATCTCCATGCATTAGATAGTATCGTACGATTGCTTGCCCCATGGTTTAAGCATATCTTTTGTAATACAGTAAACAATACAGAAAGAAAGCGTCTGTCTTCTATTGTCATCAATGAAACAAATACATATGACGAGGGAGAAGAGCTAAATCTGGAAGATGTAACTTTCGTCTATGCAGATGAAGCCTCTTCTTGTATTACAAGCTATGAACAGTTGAGACAGGAAGCATTGGAAGACAAAGCCAAGAAGGAAAAGGTCTTGTTAAACTCAGCTATCGATTATACCAGAAGAACTTTTGCTGCCTACATGAAAGAGGAGCATTTGAACCAACTTTGTGACAACATCGCTATTTTCCAGTGTTGTGCCTCTACACACATGAGACATCATTCATTGTTGATAAGGCTATTCGTACTATAGACTTAATGCATTATGCTTGGAATATAGGAAATCTCTTCAAAAAGAAAGGCATTGATACAGCAACCTTTATAAAACAAGTTTTTGCTGATGCGCTGGTTGATGTGGAAATATCCACTATTATAAGGAAGTTAAGAATGGAAGGTACCTGCATCATTGAATTACTACCAAGCTTAGATGTTCAAGGCGGAATCAAGACTAATTATTGTTGCTGATAAGCATTGAGCGGT
This sequence comes from Segatella copri, assembly GCF_019249655.2. Classification (NCBI taxonomy): domain Bacteria; kingdom Pseudomonadati; phylum Bacteroidota; class Bacteroidia; order Bacteroidales; family Prevotellaceae; genus Segatella; species Segatella copri. Next base: position 2,180,508 of record NZ_CP137557.1, on the reverse strand, counting down.
TATTCAGAGGTTATATCTCAGTGATATTTATCCCCATTACATAACTCATTTACTTTGTACCCGAATAATAAAAAATGAACAGATATGATAAATGAAAGTATCACCTTTGATAAGTTACCACAAGCGGTTTCTTATTTAACAGAACAAGTTATCGAGTTGAAGCAAATGGTATCAGCACTTCAACCTACATCATCAGCAAATAACCATATATTGGTTGAGATTGATGAGGCTGCTATTATTATAATGAAGTCGAAGCCAACCATTTATCGATTGGTTAACCAAGGCATTCTGCCATCCTATAAAAAAGGTAAGAAGCTATACTTCTATAAGGATGAGCTGCTTGCATGGATTGAGAATGGTCGAAAAGCTACCAAGGAGCAGAACCATTCTGAAATGCTAAAAGCCATGCAAGGAGGAATGAAGCGCAAACCCAAGTCAATGTATAATTTTTAACTCTATGCCAAATGACAGCTTTAAATAACAATAAGGAAACTTCCATCAATCCAATGATTATCATGGATAAGGCTATTGATATGAGTACTCGCCTATCAGGTAGCCAGTTTCCCGTAAGCATCTTTCCTGCCTAGATTCAGAGAATCATCAAGGAGGTACACGAATGCCACAGTTTTCCTACCGACTATATATCAGCAGCCATACTCACTGCATTGGCTGTTGGTATCGGCAACACGCACTTGGCACAGATGAAACAAGGTTGGCTTGAAAGTCCTATCTTATACATGGCTCTTATCGGAAGACCAGGAGCCAACAAGAGCCACCCACTTAGCTTCGCTATGAAGCCATTCCTCGATTACGACTATGAGCAAAACAAGTTGTTCGAGGAGCAATACTATAAGTTTGAGGAAAAGATGTGCATGTCTCGCAAGGAACGCATTGAAAATGGAGAGGATGGATTTCCGCAAGAACCTGTACGCAAACGTTTCTTGGTCTCTGATGTCACACCAGAAGGCTTGAGCTATATTCATGCGCAGAACAAGAGGGGTTTATGCCTATGGACAGACGAGTTGTCTGCATGGTTCAAGAACTTCAACCGCTATAACAATGGTTCAGAGGAACAGTTCTGGCTATCTGTCTTTAGCGCCAAGACAACCATATCTAACAGAAGAAGTTCCAAGAGTTCCATCTTCATTAAACGCCCCTATATCTCCGTAATCGGAACCATCCAAAAGAAGATACTTAGTGAGTTGGCGAAAGGCGAACGCTCCAGCAACGGCTTCATCGATCGCATTTTGTTCGTCATGCCTAACCTTCAGCAGAAAGCGAGATGGAGTGACCGAGAGTTGCCCGAGAATATAGAGCGAGATTGGCAAGCCATCATTCAACACCTTATTGATATGGAGTGTCCAATAAATGAGCAACAGGAAATCGAGCCTCATGTCTTATCATTCACAGAAGAAGCTAAGGCAAGGCTCTATGAATGGCAGCATCACTTCTCCGAGCAATGCGACAATGAAACAAATGATACCATTGTCAGCATCTATTGCAAGTTGGAGATATACATCATCCGTTTCTGTCTGATTATTCAATTGGCACGATGGACGTGTGGAGAATGTGATAAGGAAGCCATCGACCTGCTGAGTGTAGAGCGAGCCATCCGATTGACAGATTATTTCAAGAACTCTGCCATATCAGTACAAAATATCCTCAACGAGAATATGCTCACCACTCAACAACAAGCAATCGTCAACCATCTTCCTGCAACATTCACCACGGCCCAAGCTCATGATGTCGCCAAAGAGAACGACATGAAGTCAAGGACATTGGAAAGATTTCTGAATGATAACATCGGAGTCCTATTTCGCAAAGAGAAGCATGGAGAATATTCAAAGATTAACTCGTGACGGTATTGTCGGTTTTGTCGCTTTTGACGGTTTTAATACCAAAAGCGACAAAACCGACAGAACCGCCACATAAAAAAAAGAAATGAAATGAGTACACATAGATTCATATTAGAGCCATACAAAGGCATCGCTACCCGACATACATGTCCTGAATGTCATAAGAAACGTAGCTTCGCCCGATATATTGACACAGAAGGGAAGATTGAGTTTCCTCCTTACGTGGGTCGTTGCAACCATGAGCAAAGTTGTGGTTATCACTTCACTCCCAAGGATTTTTTTGAGAAGAATCCCGAGAAGAATGAGACATTCACAAAGGATGAGACTATTTCATATAAGAAGAGAGAAATGCCGAAGCCATTACCCACTTCTTATATAGACGAGAACATCATTCGAAGTTCTCTGAAATGTTATGAGGCAAACAACCTTTTCTTGTTTCTATCTTCTCAATTCGGTGAAACAGCTACTCTTTCTTTGATGGAGAAATATCATGTCGGAACTTCCAAACACTGGACTGGTGCCACGGTATTTTGGCAAGTTGACAATCAAGGTAAGGTGAGAACTGGTAAGGTAATGCTCTATTATCCCGAGACAGGTAAGCGAGTAAAAGAACCATACAACCATATTTCATGGGTACACTCGCTTATCCCCCACAAGGATTTCAATCTCTGTCAATGTTTCTTTGGTGAGCATCTTATCAATGCAGCCAAGACCAAGCCCATAGCATTGGTTGAAAGTGAGAAGACAGCCTTGATAGCCTCCTACTATCTTCCTCAATTCTTATGGATAGCAAGTGGTGGTAAGAATGGTTGCTTTAACACGAAGTCGTTATCTGTTCTGAAAAACAGAGATGTGATCTTATTCCCTGATTTGGGAGCGACAACAGTTTGGCAAGACAAGCTGCCAATGATGCAAGTTCTCGGCATCCGTGCAACGCTTTTCGACTTTTTAGAGCATCAAGCCTGCGAAGAAGATAAAGCTAAAGGCTTGGACATTGCTGATTATTTGCTCAAAATCAAGCCTGCAGAAGCAAGACTTCAAGCCCTCATCAAACAGAATCCTGCCATTCGGAAGTTGATAGATGTCTTCAAACTCGAAATTGTTGACGAGCCTCAACCACGTTTCCGCACTCCTAAAAGGCAACGTGGTTTCAGACTCTGAGATGATTTGAAAAATCGAGGTATCTGACGATAGCAAGTTATGTTTTGAGTTACTCAAAACCTTTCGAGTTACTCTCGAAAGCACTTGCCTATCGGTAGATACCTCTCCAAAGTCGAGTATCTGAATCAACCTATCGGTAAGCAGAGAATTGCATATATGATGACTTACTGTCGTATAGATTCATTGATTTACTGTCGTATATATATGCATATCATATGATAAAACGTTTTACATGGAATGAGTAGAAAAAGCCAATTTTTTCTTTCTACTATATATGTCATCGATTAATGATTCCTATTCTTGCGACAACTCCCAAGGCATACACCTACTATATGAAGATAAAGGCATTTTTCTTTACAATAGTTTCATAAACAACAATGCCACTTCACACACCTTTTAGTGCGCAAAGTGGCATTAATTATAAGACGTTGAACGAGCAGTAACCCGTTGTATCTCTGTAGCCTTCTGTTGTCTCTATTCTCATTTTCTTCCCAATGCGATATGTCCCTTTCGTATATTTCTGACGTACATTGCCCAGATCAATTTGAAATTTTCTGGCAGTGTTTGGTCGGATGCCAAGACCTATCTCTATAAAGGCAGCATTCTTCAATGGAATCTTTTCCCAACCTTTATTTTCCTTCTCGATAAAGTACTCATAACCAACGATACAAGTCCATGGTGAATTGTTGGTTATAGTCAACGTAACAACTTGAGGTTTATTCGTAAAATGCGTCTGCGAGAGTTCCAAGCCAAGGTTTCCTTGTACAGAGTTGGCCTCTTTTGCTGTTTTGGTCTCTTGCTCGGATTTATTCTCTTGCACATTACTAGTTAAAGCACTTGCTTCCGTTACTTGACTATTACTTTTATCCCCAACAGAGCAAGAAAGAAACAATAAACATGCAATCATGCATCCTAGCAAAAAAATAAAATTAATTTTCATACTCATTATTTTTTATGTTAGACAAAAATGAAAATTACAAAGGTCACTATCACTAACCTATTTTGTTTTGGCTTTATTATTAACAGTTTCTTCATAAACAATCATCTATTAAAATCCTGACTACTACTATTGCTTCCACTTCCAAAAGAACCAAAACCATTCCCACTTGAAGAAGAACGTGTATTTGAATTGCCTTTTTTATTGGACAGTAGTGAATTATGATAAATCGAGTTACTTCATTAAAATTGATTTATTATTGCTGCCATAGCCGATAATCTTGACATCTACTTTTGAATGGATTAAAGTTGGTGAACCTTGTATCTTGTATTGGAAGTAGATTGTATCTATTTTCTCTGTTGTGGCTATTTTAAGAGTTTTAACTTCGTCGAATATATCCAATGTTATCTTTTTGAATTTTTTATTGTCGCAAGCAACCACTTTTTTTTTAACAATATATCCTCGTTGGTCTGTCGTGTATTCAACAGCAACGTATGCTTCCAAATTATTTTTTTGAAACTCAATAGGATATTTACACTTTTTTTCCAATTCGTTTATGAACAACTCTCTATTTCTATAGCCAGGATTACCTGAGCTTACTTGGCGTACACCAAATAGTTGCGGAGATGTTCCCACAAGAGACACATTAGTATTGGAGTTGCATGAACCAAATACTACCAAAACTGTCAATAATATAATACCCACTAATTCCTTCATCTTTATTCTATATGATTTTATCCATGACTCCACTTTAAAAGTGGATTAAATTTGAATTAAACATATGCCTTGGAAAGCCTTTATGCAATCCTCGGCGTTAACTAACTCTGACAACCAGTTGGCGAACGAGTTGTTTATGCAACGTGAAAATGCCTCCTGTAGCCCAAATATAGCCCCAAAGTGGGGCGATTCGCTCTTTGAACTATTTTGTTGCCATCTTGGAGAAACCAAAACACTTTTTGCCTAAGTCCTTAATGGATGCACCTATGTGATATACACAGTTCGCTGCTCTCCTTTTTTTCTATTTTATCTGTCATATTTATATTCATTTTTCCAAAATCACAAATTGTAACTTTGAACATTACCATATTTAACAGCATTCAAAGGTAGTGCTTTTAGCCTTTAAGCCACTATTGCACAACCCCTTTTTGAAAAGAACGTAAAATCAATAGTATTATTGCGGTGATTGCATTTTTAGTAATCGCTTAACTCGTTGCACCATACTCACGCCCCTTCCACTTAACTTTTGCCACATCCCGAATGGAATACCCCTTGCGGAGCAAACTAATAACTTCCCTATATTCGGCTTTCATCTGTTCTGCCGTTTTTACAGAGCCTACCTTGCCTACTGCCACCATTCAAAAGTGTAGAACAAAGTAAGCTCCGTCATGCCTGTCTCTCCAAGAAGAATTGTTCATTCTACTAATCGCCCAACATCATACACTTTGGGGTAATATCGGTGTAATCGAAAGTTAAATACGTTAAATTATTACCTTTTCGTATCTAAACAGAATCCACACAGTCACTTTTCTACCGTTTAGGACGTATAGTATTGATAATCAACTGATAGCAGATTTTGTCATCGCATTTATTACATCTTATATATTCTGCGGCATAGGAGAAATGATGTAGATTCAATTATAATAGAAGAACTTGCCCATTATTGTTTTTCCAGCCATTTTTTAACACACCTTATAGCTCTGATTTGTTCGCTTTCGCTAAACTTAGAATCGTCTTTCGTTTCATTTCCTTCCAGAACAGCTTCATAAAGAACAAGAAAATAAAAATCGGAAGGGTTTATCATTCGTTCCATAATTAATGGAAGTATTTGTTTTCCCATTGATTTGAGAGGAATGAACTCAGGCAATTTTGCATATGAATGTATGCTTGCACTGTATAGTGTCTTAGGATTATGGTCTATTGCAAAATTCCATTTATCCACTAAAACTGCAAAACGATTTCTTATGCTATCTGGTACTTGTGAAGCCAATTCTTTTATTTTCTCTTTCTCTGTATTTGTTAGAAAATCCCTTGTTGATAGGCTGTCTTGTTTGTTGTCAGCATTGGAATTCCAAATGTTCTCTGGTTCATGTACAGTTTGCAATGGAACTTTAACAATAGAGTCAGAAGCCACTTTCTCATAGTCATTTGCAGAATGATCTGTTTGCTCCTTAAAACTTAAAAAGAAAAAATTTCTTCCCCAACCATTACCAAATATAACATCTAATGGTTCCCCTGTATCTTTCCATATTCTGACTCTTGCTGCAAATCCAAAATCAAATTTAACGGCAGTACTATCATATGTAAAAGTTACAGTATAGTACTTTCTTCCTATCAGTTTTTTAATTTCAGGAAAGCTGTCCCCATAATCCTCCTTTTGGAAAACTTGAACATCCGATACGTTAGCCTCTTTAAAAAATGGAACATACGCAGGACCAAAGGTCAAAGCCACGTTTCTTGCGCTATTTACAAGAGTACTATTGTCTAAGACCTCTGGTCGCTTGCATGAACTCAAGAATAGTGTACATAATACCGCTATTCCCCAAACTACAATCATTATAGATGGTATTTTTTTCATAATTCGTAATTTTTAATATTTATATTCTTGAAATATTGCGTATTGATTACTCTCTATTGATCCTTTCCAGCAATTCGTCTGGTGTAAGTATCTCCATCTTAGAGAAACCAAACCACTTTTTGCCCAAGTCCTTTATGGATGCACCTATGTGATATACATCATCGTCTATACAAAGGAAGCGGTCATGTGATAAACGGAATGTTTCAACATCAATCGGTGCATATTGAGCATTATGACGGTCTATGTCGAGTTGGAACTGACGGCTTATCTGCTGAGTGTAGATGATTGCAGACACGTTATTATCTCTTTTATTGAGCAATGTCTGTACAGTCTCGTCAACATAGTTGTCGATAAGGACACTACGTTTCTTCGCACTCTTAATCAAGTCGGACACGAAAGTATAGGCATCATAAACTTGCCCATTGTAGAACACACTACTGGTAATTAGCGAAACCGCCGAACAGCAGAAAGTGATCGGCGCATGGCTCTGTGATTATGCGGAACACCAACAACAATTTGATGAAATAAAACATCGCCACACACTCAATGAGGTTGGCGATGTTACAGAAAGTCGGTATGATTAGAAGATTGATAGGGGGCGAGGGGGAATCAGTCTGTAATGATTATTTCTTTATTATGATAAATTCCACCTTTTGAAGCCCCTTTTTATGGACGTTGGCAAGAATAAGCGCATATCTGACCTCCTCGCCGGAGTTCATGGAGCGGATACGTGTAAACTCGTCTTCAGGAACAACATTCTTGAACATCGGGCCGGATGACTCGTTACGCACCAGACGAATTTTGTCGGTAAAGGGTGAAATGACATACGAGTAAGTTGCTTGATAAGGCACACTATGGAATTTCACCCAGTTCGGGTCTTTATGATCAAGGATATTTACCAGCCATATACGCGCCTTATCGTAAGATGGTAGCGGCGAAACATTGTCATATTCAACTTTACTATCTATTTTACCTTCATCATCAACTACAATAGCGCTACCTACGCCATACTTTTCGAAAGGACACAAGTCATAGTATTCTATGTCTGCTTCCGTTTTTATCTCTTTGTCAATCGGAATTTCAGGGCCAGCTACAAGCCTGTCTTGAAGAACACGGATAAGTTCATATCTGCGGTCGGAAGCATCCGCAGGTGGATTGGCGAGGATTGTGCGCTTTACCGAGAGATAATATTCGTGCCCGCGTTCATAGGTAAAGCCTTTTATCTGTTTAAATCCAAGGTCTTGCCATTCTTCGGAATCACCTTCCGTCTTGACGAGCAAGCACTCTATGGGGTTTTTCTTCATATCATCGCCCCACGCATACGTCACGCCTGTTTCTGCCGACACCAGCATCCTGATTTCTTTGACTGAATCTTTAGGCTCATCATCATCGCTACAAGCAGCCAGTCCTGCCACGGCGAGGAATGTCATGAGCAGCATTCTGAAAAAATTTATATTCATCATTTTTTTTAATTTTAATTGTTCTCTACATACATAATAAACACCGAAAATGCAAAAATATTGCATTGCAAACACATTTTTAATTCCGAGGACTCTGTATCTTAGCCAAAAGCTCCTCTGACACCCATACCCTGTCAGCTCATGGGGAATTACATTTAAAGAAAACGTGATCCAACTATGTCACGTCTTGATTGTAGGTTGAAGGATAAGGTTCAGAGCCTTACAGACGTCTTCTGAATCCATCCACTTAGCCAGACTTCTGTCTTTAAATTTCTCCAATAGGCAGTCCAATTTTTTACTTCTACCTTTAAGATAGCAGAGTTTCCGTCTGAGTCGGTTACGGTTATAGTAGCATTTCCCTCAGAAACGCCACTTACGTATATCTCCTTCTCTGACTCATTTGAAGAACACGAAACCTTGGCAACACTATCATCAGAAGAAGTTGCTGATACTTTACCCTTAGCTCCATTAACATTCACCTTGCTGCCACTATCGGTATAGGTTTGTAAGAGTGTTAATAACAATCTGCTTACCAGTAATTATATCACCGAGTACTTCGTCTTCAGTGAGTTGGATTCCAGAATCATCATCGCTACAACTTGCCAAACAGAGCAAAGCTGCTAATGCCATAAGAATCATTCTAATTTTCATACGCTTCTTGATATTAAAGGGTTATAACTATTCAATAAACGCAAAAGAAATCAAAAACTTGCATGAGATTTCAAGATTATTTTATTCCTTGTGTTATTTCATCAATACAGGCTTATTATCGTAGCCGTTCATCTTGTTTGTCACTATTGGCGTTCCAAATAACCTCTGGTTCATGTACAGTTTGCAATGGTACTTAAACAATAGAGTCAGAAGCCACTTTCTCATAGTTATTTGGTGAGTGATTGGTTTGCTCTACAAAGGTTTTCTTCTTGGAGAGACAGGCATGACGAAGCTTACTTTGTTCTACACTCTTGAATGGTGGCTGTAGGCATTTCGTAACAGTGTCAAAGACGTTATCCAAGATTCTAAGACAATTGGTTGCAAGCCAAAGTAATGCGATATGCGCTTGCGTATCTTGTCTGCTTTCAGATTATGTAAACCATGTTCACATTGCCCATTGTCTGCAACTCATTGACTGTGATACATGAAGTGGTGCGATTAAAATTATCGAAAAAAGCAACTGTGGAATAATATTTTTTAAGATAATAGTTTGCTCTAATCCAAATTAAATCTGTATCTTTGCAACCAGATAAGCGTTCTGTAACACAAGAAACGGAAGAGGCTGAGAAACAATGCATTGCATTTGTTTCCAGAATCTTACAAAAAAGGCTAAAAAGAAGCGGTACAACTTCATCGCTAACAGGCTGAGAATAAGCACATTGCATTTGTCGCCCACTTTCTCTGCACTTGTAAAAAGGGTAGTTGTACCGTTTAAAAGATAAAAGCTTAACTATCAGCAACATCCACATGTTGCATCGGAAAATAACAGAAAATGGTAATAGGGAACGCAGTGCGTTCCCTATCTGTTTATCACGTGTTGCGTCTGTTTTGAATCCATGCCTTAACAGAAAGCACGAAGTTGTTGCTTCCTGCTGCATTTCTAATTGTATCGAATTCGGTACAATTAAAAAACGGATTATATAACTTTTCCCATTCACCGAGGTATTCTATTGTACTTTTGAGGCTCATCCATCTGAAAATAATATGCTCTTGCATTTGGCTATGTGCCATATCGGTCAAAGAGATATAATCCTCATTTTGAACATTAACAACAGATATTTCTGTATTTTCAACTTTTATCTTTGCCATATTCCTTAGTTTTTAGATAACCCAAATCAGTGGTTGCATATTGATAACCATCATGACTTGTATTCGATTAATATCTTTTATCGCCATTTTATAGCGTTTAGCAAAGGTAATAGAAAATTTTGAGAAACAGACTTACTATGCTGAAATTTATTATTTAGCATATCATTTCATCATAAATCCAAGAGAAAGCTATACTATCAGCAACATCTATATGTTGCATCGGAGAAAATAACCTATTTGCTACATATAATAACAGAAAAGTTTTTCATTTTTAATACCACTATTACCACGCATCTTCTAATCATCTGATTATTAAGAAGATGTGCGTGGTAATAAGCGGGTTTTTATTACCACACTATTACCACGCCATTACCACACCAGCTAGGTTCATGATGCTTCCTGCATCATGCAACAGACGTTCTGATCCCTGCAACCATCAGGAAAAGTCATTCCAACCATCAGGCAAACTTACCCGAAGCTTTGCCCAACTTTGCCCAAGGTTTTGGGTACTTGTGCCCAAAGTAATCGGTTAAAAGTGCTCATGTTCTCAGGTATCCGTGCTCATGTTCACGGGCATAAATCCTCATGTACATGGGCATAAACTCAGGACGTCACTTGCTACCCTTTACTATGCGTAAGGGCAGGAATTGGCAACGGAAAAGAAGCGACCGCTCACCTCAGAAATCATGAGTGAGCGGTCGTTTCCGGTCATGAAGGTCAAGGTCATTAAGGATTTCGGGGTATTTCGAAAGTCCCTCAATGCCTAACACAAAGCTTGCTTAATTATTTCATGCCACTGAGAATAAGAGAAATAACAAGATGGGTGATGTACATTTATCATTACACATTTCTTGCCAGAATCAAGAGTGTACTCATATCTTCTAGTAATTATATTTTTAAATTGCAATGGCTCTAGTTCTACACCTTTATACGCAGGGGTATTATCGTATGTTGGCTTTCCCCATACGAAAATAACATCCGGCTCATAACTATTTATAACAGATATAAAAGGCTCTTGAGCTCGGACATAAGCATCATGAGGAACTTGGGTAGTTGGAGTGGGAACGGCCAACTGAAGATAGTTGTAAAACATGATATTGTTCCAAAAGTCTGTTTCTTCAACTTCAGGTTCTGGTTGAAATCCGAAGAAAGCTTTGACAAAGTTGAGGTAAGTCTGAAGCCATTTTTCATATCCTGGAGATGGTATTGTTCCGTTTTTTCTCCAAACAATATAATCTTCCACCACCTTCTGGGTAGAAAAATCATCACACTTTTCAACACCACAATTATCACATCCATCACAAACGTGAACATGGCCTAAAACCATTATACGTTTCCCATTTATGCCCTCGGAGTAATGGCAGCCAACTCAAGGTTCAAAATATACATTGCTCATAAGCTACTATTTTAATTAATATTAATTTCCAATACAATAAAAGTGATTTAGGATTATTCAGATGTTTACAACTATCCATTTACCACTTTTTCTACCGCCTTCACGTTTCAAGATTCCCTTGGCTTAAAGACATCGAAGCTCAACAAATATGCATCCATTTTGCAACTTCTATTTTTTAAGGTACAAAGATAGGTAAAATATGTTAGAAACACGAATGATTATGAAGAAAAATGCAAATTACTCTGCATTTTACTAAGATTATATCTACCATACCTTACGCCTTTTTGTTTTAAGAGGTCATGAAGTGTCAAATTCATTATCGGTCATTTTTCAATACCTAAATCCGGTCATTAAGGTCACGGTCATTAAGGATTTCGGTTTTTCAAAAATCCCTCAACATCCCTCTATCTTATAAAATAAGGTTAAATCAAGTTCGCCCTGCAAACAAAATCCATCCATATAATCACTTTTCTGAATATTTTTTGTATTTTTGCAGATATATTACGCTAATATGGGAGTTGAGCATGGCTTATCCTCCTAGATTACAGGCGCATCATTATCAAATGATTTGAGCATGAAGAAGATATTATTCCTACACGGATTCTTCGCTACGGGCAGCTGTCCGATGGCGAGAGCCTTGAAAGAGGCGTTTGAGGGGACGGCGGTGGTGCTGACTCCCGACCTCCCTTTGCACCCCAAGGAAGCACTGAAGGAGATTCGCTCCATCATCGACCGGGAGCAGCCCGACTTGCTTCTGGGCAACAGCTGCGGCTCTTTCCTCGCCCAGATGCTGGCTCCTGTGGTGGGCATTCCTGCCCTGCTCGGCAATCCGTATTTCATGATGATGGAGTTTTCTGCAAACTTTTAATCGTTTCACAGAGATAGACAGATAATTATATAATAAGGTGTTGCAAAAATATTAGCGACGAGAAAATACGCAGAAAAATGGCAAAGAAATTTGAAATAAGAAATAGTACCGCTGAATTTCTTATCTTCGTGGCTGAGGGTAAGGAGCAAGGCATTCAAGTGCTATATAAGAAAGAAACAATATGGGCAACACAGAAGGCAATGGCAACGCTTTTTGACTGCTCTGCTGACAACATAGGATTGCATCTGAAGAACATATACGATGCTAAGGAATTGGACAAGAATGCAACTACCGAGAAAATCTCGGTAGTTCAACAGGAAGGAACGAGAGAGGTACGACGCAACACTTTGTTCTACAATCTTGATGCTATCATTTCAGTAGGCTATCGCGTCAACTCCCGCCGAGCCACTCTGTTCCGCCAATGGTGCACTTATGTTCTCCGACAGTATGCTATCCGTGGCTATGTGATTGACAAGAAGCGTATGGAAAATGGCTCATTCATCGGCGTGGACTATTTCGAACAACTCTTGGAGGAGATTCGAGAGATTCGTCTATCGGAACGCAATTTCTATCAGAAACTGACCGACATCTACGCCACAGCCATCGACTACAACCGTGATGCTCCAACAACACGCGAGTTCTTCAAGAAGGTACAGAACAAAATGCATTATGCTGTTCATGGACATACTGCCGCAGAACTGATAGTGGATCGTGCTGATGCAGAAAAAGAGCACATGGGGCTCACTACATGGGCCAAGGCTCCTAATGGGAAAATCATAAAGTCCGACGTAAGTATAGCCAAGAACTATCTGAAGGAAAATGAGTTGCAAGCCCTTGGACGATTGGTGAATGCCTATCTTGATATGGCAAAGGATATGGCAGAGCGCCATATTCCTATGACTATGGAGGATTGGGCTAAACGCATCGACAAATTCCTCGATGCAACCGACAGAGAAATTCTGCAAGACGCAGGACACATTACTGCCGAGTATGCAAAGGAATATGCCGAAAGCGAGTTTGAGAAATATAGAGTGATACAGGACCGTCTGTTTCGCTCTGATTTCGACAAGTTTGACGGCGAAGATCCGCAATTACCTTTGGATATTGAATAATGAGTTGCCTCGCCTACTATCTCCTTGCCATCAATGCTGTTGCATTCATCATGTATGGCATTGACAAATACAAGGCGAAGAAAGCCAAGTGGCGCATTCCAGAAACCACGCTTTTGTTACTGGCTGTACTTGGAGGAAGCATCGGGGCATGGATGGGGATGAAAGTCTGGCACCATAAGACGATGCACAAGAAATTCAAATACGCCATTCCTGCTATTCTGCTGATACAGATTGCGCTGATGGCGTATTTACACATGAATAGATAACAATATAAAGAACGAAGTATATGAAAAGTTTTGCACCAAAGCCGTGGTTTGCACCACAGCCTGTGCTGATTATCGGCACATATAATAAGGATGGAGTTGCCAACGCAATGAACGCTGCCTGGGCAGGACAGTGGGACATGAAGGAGATTATGATCTCAATGGGAAATCACGTCACCACAGACAACCTGAAGCTTGGTGGCGAGTTTACCGTTGCCTTCGCTACCAAGAAAACCATGGTGGCTTCCGATTTCGTGGGCATTGTTTCTGCCAAGAACGACCCGAAGAAGATGGAAAAGACGGGATGGAACATCGAGAAGGCGACTATGGTCAACGCTCCTGTGTTCACCGATTTCCCAATGACCCTGGAGTGCCGCATCAAGGAGAAGTACGACGAAAGCGAAACCGGTTATTATCTCGTTGCCGAAATCGTCAATATTCTTGTGGATGAAAAGTATCTGGCAGAAGACGGAAATCCAGACATGGAGAAGATGGAACTGATTGTCTTCGACCCTATTCATCACGGCTATATCCAGCTGGGCGAGAAAGTCGGAAACGCTTTCTCCGACGGCAAGGCTTTGAAATAATCAACGTAATTTTAACGACTCAGAAACAATGAATCCAATAGCAATACGCCTGCTTTCGCAGCAGCTCATCTGCCCTCAATTTGATACTCCCCAAAAGGTGGTGTCTCATTTTGGGGCCATGCAAGCCCAGGATTACCGGATGGTAAGATGGGCTGTGATGATGCGTACTCGCAAACCTTCTTCCTTCGCATTCAAGAATGCATACGATGAGGGTGAGATAATCCGTCTTCACCTGCTGCGTGGCACTTGGCAACTGGTTTCAAATGAAGACTATTGGTGGATGCTGGACCTGATTTCACCTAAGGCAACTTCTGTTGTAAAAGGATGGATGAAGAGTAATAAAATCAGCATTGATGATTCTGAGCTCAATCTGATTCACGAGATATTTGTTCAAAAAACCGATGAGATGCAGTCTGTAACAAGCAAAGACCTGAACGAGGCTTTGCTCGAAAAGGGCATCATCATGGACAAACATCGCCTATCCTACCACATTCGCTTTAACGAATTGAACGGTACTTTCTGCAGCGGCAATCTTCTTCCTACAAAGGCGACATACAGTCTCACGGAAAAGAAGGTTCCAAGAACAGCCAGGCTGGAACGTGATGAAATGCTGATGCTTCTGGCAAAAAAATATTTTCAGAGCCATTCGCCAGCCACATTCGAAGATTATGTCTGGTGGTCAGGACTGAGCACTTCTGATTGCCAACGAAGCATTGAGTTGCTTGGTTCAGAACTGAGGATTGAAAAATGGAAAGACTATCAGTTCTACCTACATGAATCATGTCGAACACGTGGATTCAGAAGTGGAAAGACGCATCTCATTGCTCCCTTTGATGAATATCTGATTGGTTATAAAAGCCGGGAATTAGTAATCCATCCACATCAAATGCCGTCTGCATACACTAATAATGGCATTTTCTTTCCTGTTATCGCCCATGATGGCAGAATTTGCGGCAACTGGAATCCTTGGGAGAAAAATCTCAACATCAGTTACTTTGATTCGATAGAAAAGGATTTGTCATTTGAGAAGCAATGGAATACATTTAATGAAACGATAAAGAAAAAATAAATGACTATTGATACAACAAACCTCTGTTCACATCTTCAGAAGAAGTTGTTTGAACCTGAGGGAGTATATTATCCTATCTGGCAAGCCATGCAGAATGATGAGGAGTTAACAGCCGTAGTTCGCTCACGACAGCTTCATATTTATCGTAATGGAAAAAAGATTCTCATTCTCGCTGGCAAGGCTCAGCCTAAGATTATCAGAGAGGATAAACTGAATGAATTGATAAAAATATAAAGAACGAAGCGTATGAATTTTCCAGAAATATATTCAGCAACAGGCATGATGGAGCTGATTCAGAAGATCGGCTTCCTCCCTCTTCTTGATAGCGGCATTGAAGGATTCTCTGCCGAAGACATCGTGGCGGAAGATTGCCGATATGTAACATTTCCTGAAGGCGGTTGGGACTGGCCGCTATGGAAATGGAAGGGTGAGATTGTGCAGGAAATGCCGTGTATGTACGGAAAGTTCTTCAATAAGAAAGCAGGATTCATCAGCCAGGAATGGTGGCCGGACTTCTGCAACTACAGAAGAAGCAAGTACCCTCGCCCAGATGAAGATTCGATAGAAGGAGCCATTCTCAGCACGCTTCAATCTACCGGTAGTCTCATCACAAGAGAACTTCTGGCAGCATGCGGTTTCACCGGCAAGGGAATGAGAAGCAAGTTTGACGGTTATCTCACCCGACTGGAAATGGCGACTTACATTGTGACCGAGGATTTCATCTACCCTCGTGACAAGCACAATCATGAATATGGCTGGGGTTGGTCGCTGCTCAACACTCCCGAAGATCTCTATGGCAGGGAGGCTTGCCAATGCAACCGTACTCCCCAGGAATCTTATCAAAGAATTTTCGAGCATCTGAAAGAAATCCTGCCTGATGCTTCAGATAAACAGATTATTAAATTAATAGGATAAAAATGACTTCACTTCAAGAAAGACTGTTCGCCATGCAGGATAAGCAGTATGCTGCTTTCCAAGCTAAACTGACACCGGGAGTGCCTGTGGAGAGTTTCATAGGCATTCGTGTGCCTGTGCTTCGCAAGTTCGCAAAAGAGTTTACAAAGGAGGCAGAATGTGAGGATTTCCTTCATCAGCTTCCTCACAAATACTACGATGAGAATATGCTTCATGGTCTCCTCATTTCCGAGGTGAAGGACTACGAGGAATGCATTCGTCTTACTGAGAAATTCCTGCCTTTCGTGGATAACTGGGCAGTTTGCGACATCATGTCTCCGAAGGTGTTTACCAAACACAAAAAGGAGCTGTTGGCGAAGATCAAAACTTGGAGTAAATCGTCACACGTTTATACTTGTCGCTTTGGAATAGAGACACTTATGTCTCATTACCTGGATAAAGACTTCAAGGCTGAACATCTTGAAATTCCAGCATCAATAAGGAGCGAAGAGTATTACGTAAAAATGATGGCAGCCTGGTTCTTCGCCACCGCCCTTGCCAAGCAATGGGACCAGGCGATTCCCTACATCGAGCAACACCGCCTTGCTCCCTGGACGCACAACAAGACCATCCAGAAGGCCATCGAGAGTTACAGAATCACGCCCGAGCAGAAGGAATATCTGCGGACATTGAAGATAAAATAATTATGACACAAGATACTTCTACTTATTACGTTTGGATAGGTGGCTCATGTGATTATGGCCATAAAGAGCGAGCTGGTGGTGCTGCCGTTGTGACTGAGCATAACGGCAACATCATCAGCCGTGATGTAATCAGCGATCTCCACACCACGGAGTTCCGAATGATGCTAACCCTCATGGTGAAGGTAATGCAGGAAATACCGGAAGGTTCCGACATTCTCTTCCTGACCAACGCTGCCTATATTCAGAACTTTGACAAGACTCCAACGGCTAAATCAGCCAATCCAGACTTGATCATTCAATGCATCGAGGAAAAGAAAAGGCACAAGTCAGTCGGGGTCAAGATTGTGCAATACCACAAAAGCCCATTGCTGATAGAAACCCACGATAGGGCTACGGAAGCAATGGCTAAGACAAGGAAGGAGTTTCACCAGAAAAATAAATAAATGTTTAGGGCCGTTTTCCAGTCATTAAGGTCATTAAGGATTTCCGGTTATTCAAGATATCCCCCAAGTTGTCCCTCAATGCTCCTCTATCATATAAAATAAGGTTAAATAAAGTACGCCCTGCAAACAAAATTCATCCATATAATCACATTTCTGAATATTTTTTGTATTTTTGCAGATATATTGCGCTGATATGGAGTTGAGCATGGCTTATCCTCCCAGATTATAGGCGCATCATTATCAAATGATTAGAGCATGAAGAAGATATTATTCCTACACGGATTCTTCGCTACGACGGCAGAACTTTTAATCGTTTCACGAAAATAGACAAATAATTATGGAGACATTCAATAACGTAATAAACAGTGGCCAGCTTGTTCTGGTCGATTTCTTTGCCACCTGGTGCCAACCTTGCAAGGCGATGCACCCCATTCTGGAGCAGGTGAAGAGTGTGTTGGGCGACCGCATCCGAATCATCAAGGTGGATGTGGACAAGTACGGCGAAACAGCAAGCCAATACCGCATCCAATCCGTGCCTACGCTGATGCTTTTCCGCAACGGAGAAGTATTGTGGCGCACAAGCGGTGTGGTAGATAAAGCCGAACTGCTGGCTACGCTTGATCCTTTCTTGAAATAATCTGATGAAAACAGAAAGAATTTTACTTCGATATTGGCAGGAATCAGATGCAGAGGCGCTCTTCAAGTACGCCTCCGACCCTGACGTAGGACCACGTGCTGGATGGCCGACACATAAGTCTGTTGAGGAAAGTCGGAAGATAATCCAGACATTCTTCCATAATGACACGACATGGGCGATTGTGTTGAAAGAAACTGGCGAGGCAATCGGCTGCATCGGCTACTACACCCATGAAACCAGCAACATCCCTATCGGAGAAAACGACTGCGAGGTGGGCTACTGGGTAGGAAAACCTTATTGGAACAAGGGAATCTGCACCGAAGCCTTGAAGCTGATGCTTGACTACTGCATCAACGAGAAGCATTTTGAAAACATTTGGGCAGACCATTTCACAGGCAATCCTGCATCAGGAAGAGTCATGGAGAAATGCGGTTTCGTCGATACAGGTATGTTGAATAAATGTAGCCAGCTCGTAGGTGGCGACAAAGATATGGTTAAAGTATTTAAGTACAAAGGATTAAAAAATGAGAAAGAAATCAAGAGCAATGGATAGTGAGTGGGCTTTGGAAGTAATGCACAAGGCTCCGTATATAACTGTCAGTTTTATTGACAAAGACGGCAAGCCTTATGGTTTACCTCTTTCACTCGCATCAGATGATGATGTGAATTGGTATTTTCATGGTGCCTTGGAAGGCAAAAAACTGGAGGTGATCAAGACTCATCCCGAGGTTTGCCTTTCAGCCGTAACCCGTTGTGCGCCTACGGTTGGTCCGAAGGACGGCAGTTTCACCCTGCAATACAAATCAGCCATTGCATTCGGCAAGGCAGAAATTGTGACCGAGGATGCAGAGAAGATTCATGGTCTCCGACTAATCAGTAAATGTTTCCTTCCTCAACACATGGATGCTTTCGACGAGAGCATCGCCCGTTCCCTTTCACGCACGGCTGTAATTCGCATCACACTTACTGAGCCACCAACCGGCAAGCGCAAGCAGTATGATAAAGAAGGTGTGGAAATGAAATATGGAAGAATGGAATAAAAAGGCAATTGCTCCTTTGATGTTGCATTATAAAACAAAGAATTTATGACTTCACTTCAAGAAAGACTGTTCGCCATGCAGGATAACTACCACACTTAGCAATATTTGTGGTACTTTTGTACGGAAATCAAGCGAATAATTATGAAACAAGATACTTCTACATATTACGTTTGGATAGGTGGTTCATGTGATTATGGCCATAAAGAGCGAGCTGGTGGTGCTGCCGTTGTGATCGAGCATAACGGCAATATCATCAGTCGTGATGTAATCAGCGATCTACACACCACAGAGTTCCGCATGATGCTAACCCTCATGATCAAGGTAATGCAGGAAATACCGGAAGGTTCCGACATTCTCTTCCTGACCAACGCTGCCTATATTCAGAACTTTGACAAGACTCCAACGGCTAAATCTGCCAATCCAGACTTGATCATTCAATGCATCGAGGAAAAGAAAAGGCACAACTCTGTCGGGGTCAAGATTGTGCAATATCACAAAAGCCCACTGCTGATAGAAACCCACGATAGGGCTACGGAAGCAACCTCTAGATTAAGAATAAGGTTAAATCATGTTAGCTCTGCAAACAAAATTCATTCATAAAATCACATTTCTGAATATTTTTTGTATTTTTGCAGATATATTGCGCTAATATGGGAGTTGAGCATGGCTTATCCTCCCAGATTATAGGCGCATCATTATCAAATGATTAGAGCATGAAACAGATAGAAACACTCGTCTTTGATTATGGAGGTGTCATCGTGAACATTGATGATGCCTCTGTTGTAAAAGCCATGGAGAGCCTGGGCGTTACGGCGTTCAAGCGACTAATCCATGTCCGCAAAATCAAGAGACTGATGCACCAATATATCAATGGTCTGGTGGCAGAAGCAGAAACATTGAAAGAGATGCTGAGCCTTTGCCGCAAAGGAGCCTCAACTGAGGATATTGAGAAAGTCCTGGAAGAGTTGTGTGGCAATCTGCCTGTGGAAAGACTGGAGGCATTGGTCAAGCTTCGGAAGCGATACAAGGTCTATCTGCTCAGCAACATCAATGACACGCTTTGGCAGAAATCGGTCAGTCTGATGAAGCAGTTGGGATATTCCACGGACGAGCTGTTTGATGAAGTTTTCCTCTCATACGCCATGCGGAAAGAGAAGCCATCTATCGAAATCTATGAAGAGATGACGCAGCAGACAGGATTGAATCCTGCCACCACCCTCTATTTCGATGACCGTGCCGAGAATGCCGAAGCAGGCAAGCGTTTTGGTTTCCAGAGTGTACTGGTAAAGACCAATCATCTGGAAGAGCATCAGGAATGGCAAGAAATTAACAAGAACATAGAATAGCTTATGACTATTGATACAACAAATCTCTGTTCACATCTTCAGAAGAAGTTGTTTGAACCTGAGGGAGTATATTATCCTATCTGGCAAGCCATGCAGAATGATGAGGAGCTGACAGCCGTGGTTCGCTCACGACAGCTTCATATTTATCGTAATGGTAAAAAGATTCTCATTCTCGCTGGCAAGGCTCAGCCTAAGATTATCAGAGAGGATAAACTGAACGAATTGATAATAACATAAAAAAGGCGATGATTATGAAAACAGAATCAGAGAAGTGTTTGGCAGGTATGCTTTATAACTGCCATTCGCCCGAATTTATAGAACGTAAATCCTTGGCTACAGAATGGATGCAGCGTTACAACTCTCTGCCATACACTGACCGAAGCAAGCGATATGAAATGCTAAAAGAGTTGTTTGGTAGTATTGGAAATAATGTAAGCGTAGGGGATGGTATTATTATTGGATTTGGTGACAATATATTTATTGGCAACAATGTAAGCATCAATTATCGTTGTATGCTGATAGACTGCAATAAGATAACCATAGGCGATAACGTGCTTATAGCTCCAGGAGTACAGATAAATACTGCTTCTCATCCAGTTGACCTGAATGAGCGTCTCACCAAGGATTGGAATCCTGATTCGGGAGAATACCGTTGGCGCACATATGCCTTGCCAATTACCATAGGAAATGGTTGTTGGATTGGTGCTAATGCAACTATTCTTGGAGGTGTAACGATTGGTGATGGAGCTGTTGTAGCCGCAGGAGCCGTAGTAACCCAAAATGTTGATGCAAATACTCTAGTTGGAGGTGTACCATGCAAGGTTATTCGTAGCTTAATATAGCTAGTACAAAGGATAAAAATAGATGAACATGAATTTTCCAGAAATATACTCAGCAACAGGCATGATGGAGCTGATTCAGCAGATCGGGTTCCTCCCTCTCCTTGATAGTGGCATTGAAGGATTCTCTGCCGAAGACATCGTGGCGGAAGATTGCCGATATGTAACATTTCCTGAAGGCGGTTGGGACTGGCCGCTATGGAAATGGAAGGGCGAGATTGTGCAGGAAATGCCGTGTATGTACGGAAAGTTCTTCAACAAGAAAGCAGGATTCATCAGTCAGGAATGGTGGCCGGACTTCTGCAACTACAGAAGAAACAAATACCCTCGCCCAGATGATGACTCAATAGAAGGAGCCGTTCTCAGTACACTTCAATCATCGGGTAGTCTCATCACAAGGGAACTTCGAGCTGCCTGCGGTTTCACGGGCAAGGGAATGAGAAGCAAGTTTGATGGTTATCTCACCCGACTGGAAATGGCGACTTACATCGTGACCGAGGATTTCGTCTACCCTCGTGACAAGCACAATCATGAATATGGCTGGGGATGGTCGCTGCTCAATACTCCCGAAGATCTCTATGGCAGGGAGGCTTGCCAATGCAACCGCACTCCTCAGGAATCTTATCAGAGTATTTTCGAACATCTGAAAGAAATCCTGCCAGATGCTTCGGATAAACAGATTATTAAATTAATTGGATAAAAATGACTTCACTTCAAGAAAGACTGTTCGCCATGCAGGATAAGCAGTATGCTGCTTTCCAGGCAAAACTGACACCGGGAGTGCCTATGGAGAGTTTCATAGGCATTCGTGTGCCTGTGCTCCGAAAGTTCGCAAAAGAATTTACAAAGGAGGCAGAATGCAAAGATTTCCTTCATCAGCTTCCTCACGAATACTACGATGAGAACATGCTTCACGGTCTCCTCATTTCTGAGGTAAAGGACTACGAGGAATGCATTCGTCTTACAGACAGATTCCTGCCTTTCGTGGACAACTGGGCTGTTTGCGACATTATGTCTCCGAAGGTGTTTGCCAAACACAAGAAGGAGCTATTGGCGAAGATCAAGACTTGGAGTAAATCGTCACACGTTTATACTTGTCGATTTGGAATAGAGACACTTATGTCTCATTACCTGGATAAAGACTTCAAGGCAGAATATCTTGAAATTCCTGCATCTGTAAGGAGCGAAGAGTATTACGTAAAGATGATGGTAGCCTGGTTCTTCGCCACCGCCCTTGCCAAGCAATGGGACGCAACGATTCCCTACATCGAGCAAAGCCGCCTTGCCCCCTGGACGCACAACAAGACCATCCAGAAGGCTATCGAGAGCTACAGAATCACGCCCGAGCAGAAGGAATATCTGCGGACATTGAAGATAAAATAATTATGATACAAGATACTTCTACATATTACGTTTGGATAGGTGGTTCATGTGATTATGGCCATAAAGAGCGAGCTGGTGGTGCTGCCGTAGTAATTGAGCATAACGGCAACATCATCAGCCGTGATGTAATCAGCGACCTACACACCACAGAGTTCCGAATGATGCTAACTCTCATGGTGAAAGTAATGCAGGAAATACCGGAAGGTTCCGACATTCTCTTCCTGACCAACGCTGCCTATATTCAGAACTTTGACAAGACTCCAACGGCTAAATCAGCCAATCCAGACTTGATCATTCAATGCATCGAGGAAAAGAAAAGGCACAACTCAGTCGGGGTCAAGATTGTGCAATACCACAAAAGCTCATTGCTGATAGAAACCCACGATAGGGCTACGGAAGCAATGGCTAAGACAAGGAAGGAGTTTCATCTGAAAAATAAATAAATGTTTAGGGGGCGTTTTCCGGTCATTAAGGTCACGGTCATTAAGGTCATTAAGGATTTCTGTTTTCAAAATATCCTCAGGCACTCAAGACATCCCTCAGCATCCCTCTATCTTATAAAATAAGGTTAAATCAAGTTAGCCCTGCAAACAAAATCCATCCACATAATCACTTTTCTGATTATTTTTTGTTTTTTTGCAGATATATTTCGCCAACATGGGAGTGAGCATCGCTTATCCACATTACTGGTAATACTTTCCGAATTTCAGGTATAAAGAAATATAGATAATGTGCGTATCTTTGCACCCGTAAAAAATGAATTAGAACGTTTTAGAAAATTAAAGCATAGGATTATGAAGGAATTTTTCTTTAATACCATACAGGAGTTCAATGACTACATAGGGGTGAAAACACTTCATCCTCTGGTAAGCATTGCGCGTGTAGAGAACACCTCTCCTATTCAGGAGGCTGTGCATCACTACGGACTTTATGCCCTCTTTCTGAAGGAAAACAAGGGGTGCAAATTGTCATACGGCAGAACAGAATATGATTTTGACGAGATGACCGTAACCTCGTTTGCTCCAGGACAATCGATTAAAGTAGAACCCATTCCAGGAGTTCCGCTTGCCAAATATACGGTATTGGTTTTCCATCCCGAGCTGCTCAACCGCACCCAGCTTGGCAAGAACATCTCCCGCTATGAGTTCTTCGACTATACAAGCAACGAAGCACTACATTTATCCGCTGCCGAGGTAAATATCTTCCGTGACGTGCTCTCAATGATTGGGCAGGAACTCGAGCATCCTATAGATAAACATTCGCGTGAACTCATCGTTTCTAACATCGAGTTGCTGCTGAACTATTGTCTGCGTTTCTACGACCGCCAGTTTATCACTCGCGAGGAGATCAACCACTCGGTGGTAAAGAAATTCATCTCTCTGCTCGATGAATACATTGCCCGGAAAGCGATGCGTGAAGGATTGCCTACCGTAGCCTACTTTGCCGACAAATGCTGCTATTCAACTAAATATTTCGGTGAATTAGTCAAGACTGAGACTGGCAGAACTGCAAAGAGTCTGATCAACGACCGGCTGCTTTCAGCTGCCCGCCAACTGCTTGTGGATGAAACCTTAACCATCACGCAAGTCAGTCAGCATCTCGGTTTTGAGTATCCTCAGCACTTCGTCCGCTTTTTCAAGGTGCAGACGGGCAAGACACCAAGCGAATATCGCAAAACTGCGTAAATATGTAGACATGTAAATATGTAGATATGTAGATATAATGATGCATCAAAGTTGGTGACCTTCATCAGATGAACCCCACCAACTTTCTTTTTTTACATCTTCCAAACAGTCATTTACAGTCGATTAAAACGAAAGTTAAAACGGATAAATCTTGTTAAACAAATCATCTTTTACCACTTATGTTCATACCTTTGCACCCAAATTTATAATCAAAAAAGGGATATTTTATGTTCACATAAGGATAATTCCTTAATGTAAAAAGGATAATACAAAGGATAATTCCTTAATGTAAAGAAGGATAATATTTTAATTAAATAAGAGAAGTTATATGAGAGAAAATTCGGAAAGTTCAGTAGCCTGCCATCATCGAGTAGGCTTCCTGGGATTGCTCATCACTCTGGGCATCGTGTTTGGAGATATAGGTACATCCCCACTCTACGTGATGAAGGCCATCCTGCACACGGGTGAAGCCATCAACGAGAGCACCATCCTGGGCGCATTGTCGTGCATCATCTGGACACTCACCCTGCAGACCACCATCAAATATGTATGTGTGGCTCTGCGCGCCGACAACAATGGCGAAGGAGGCATTCTCGCCCTCTACGCCCTGTTGCGCAAGATGAAGAGAAAGTGGATTTACCTGTTGGCCATCATCGGTGCCAGCACCCTGCTGGCAGATGGAATCATCACCCCTGCCATCACGGTTACCACAGCCATCGAAGGACTCGAAAGCATTAGTCCCCACCTGCCAGTCATCCCCATCACACTGGGCATCATCACCATCATCTTCTTCGTGCAACGCTTTGGCACAGAGAGTATTGGCAAGTCGTTCGGAGTATTCATGCTGATATGGTTCCTGCTGCTGGGCGTAACGGGAGCTTTCAGCATCACCTCTTACCCATTGATTCTGAAGGCCTTCAACCCCTACTATGCTGCCATGCTGCTGGCAAAATCGCCAGAGTGGTTCCTGATTCTGGGCGCCGTGTTCCTCTGTACCACCGGTGCTGAGGCTCTTTACTCCGACCTGGGTCACTGTGGCAGAAAGAACATCACCATCAGCTGGCTTTTCGTAAAGGCCATGCTCATCCTCAACTATCTGGGGCAGGGAGCATGGGTGCTGAACCATATTCATACTGCCTCCTCCGTGAATCCGTTCTTTTCCATCATGCCACAGAGCATGCTGATTTTTGCCATCATCATGGCCACAGGTGCGGCAATCGTTGCCAGTCAGGCACTTATCAGCGGCACCTTCTCCATATTGAGCGAAGCCATGAACCTGCACTTCTGGCCACGCATGCGAATCAAGCATCCTACCCATGTTAAGGGTCAGCTCTATATCCCGGTAATCAACCTCGCCATGTACATCGGTGTGGTTCTCATCATCCTGCTCTTCCGCGACTCCTCGCACATGGAGGCAGCCTACGGTCTCGCCATCACCATCACCATGCTGATGACCACCCTGCTGCTCGGTTTCTACCTGCGCACCAAGGGTGTGGCGCGCATCTTCATCCTGCTCTTTATGGGCGCATATTGCGTTATCGAGGGCATTTTCCTTGCCGCCAACCTGTCAAAATTCCTCGCAGGAGGATGGTGTACGATGCTTATTGGCGGAATCCTGTTCCTGATGATGTATGTATGGGTCCGCGCCATCAAGATCCGTCAGGATTACATCAGCACCAAACCGCTGGATGAGTATTATCAGATTATCTCCGATATCAAGGCCGACGAGAGCATCCCCAAGTACGCTTCCAATCTGGTTTATGTGAACCATGCAGACAAGGAAGGTGCGGTGGATGACAAGCTGCTCTATTCCATCATCAACAAGCAGCCCAAGCGTGCTGACCATTACTGGCTTATCAATCTGGAATTTGCTGATACTCCTGACACACTGGAGTACAGTTGCGAGACCCTGGTTCCCGACACCCTCTACAGTGTAACCATGCGCATAGGTTTCCGCATTGAGCCTAGGGTGAGCCTCTATCTGCGACAAGTGGTAGAAGACCTGGTGGCAAGCAGGAAGGTGGATTTGAGAAGCACCTATCCTTCGCTCCGTAAAAACGGAATTCCTGGCGATTTCCGCTTCATCATTATCCACCGCGTGTATTACCCGGAGAGTTCCGACAACCGCCAACAGAACCTGCTGATGACCATCTACGCCCTTATCGGCAAGATAGGCATTGACGAGCCTAAGGCTTTGGGCCTCGACACATCCATGGTGGTGGTAGAACGTGTTCCGCTCATCATCAACCATCGCAACAGAAGCATCAGGCGCATTGCGCAGATATCTTAGCGGTCTTATGTATTAATTTCCTACCATTTGTGGTGGTGGGGTTGGGGCTTGCCACTAGGCTTGATGCAGTTTACGAGCAAGGAAGCCACGGTAAAGGCAACCCCTACCCCCACCACGCCTGTCCATCCATAATGCTGCCAGGACAGGCCAGAAACGAAAGTTCCGGCAGAACCACCCAGGAAATAAATGGTCATATAAACGGTATTGATACGGTTGATGGCAGATGCGTCAAGGGCTACTACGCTGGTCTGATTCGACAAATGGATGCATTGCATACCGGCATCAATCAGCAAGATGGCTATTATTATCCACAAGTAGCTGTCATTCCCCCAAAATGCCAGCAGCCAGGCAGCCAACAAGACACATCCTCCGGCAACAGAGAAGAACCTTGCACCATACTTTTGGACGTAGCCGCTGATGAAGACCACCGTAGATGCACCTGCCAGTCCGCACAAACCGAGAGCTCCAATCATGTCGTCGCCAGCAAAGAAAGGCGCCTGCTTCATCCGGAAGGCCAGGCAACTCCATAAGGCGAAGAAAGAACCATACGCCAATGCCGCCCTTAGCGACGCGATTTGCAAGTATGGGTATTTGAGGAGCAGGCGCAACAATGATTTCATCAACCCTGCATAGTTTTCCCGCGAACGGGCAGACAACTCTGGCAGCATCCTGTGAATGAGCAGAAAACATCCGAGCATAAACACACTAGCCACAAGATAAACAGAACGCCATCCCCATTCATCGGCCAGCAGGCCGCTGAAGACACGTGAACCTAGAATGCCTATGAGCAGGCAGGATTGTATGATTCCCACATTGCGCACCTTGCGTGAAGGCGTGGAATGGTAAGACACCAGCGGGATGAAGAACTGCGGCATTACCGAAGATGCGCCAGCAACCAGGGATGCGCCCCACACCCAATAGATGTTCGGAGCAAGGGCTATGGCAAGCAAGGCGCACAAAGAAATGATGTAATTGGTCTGTATCAGTTTCTTTCGTGAATCCAGATCACCAAGCGGAATGACAAATACAAGTCCTACCACATAGCCTATCTGGGTCAAGGTAGCTACCATGCTGGCAGAAAAGTCTGATACCGCTAACTCTTTTGCCATACTGCCCAGCAAGGGCTGGTTGTAATAGCAGTTGGCAACGGAAAGTCCGGTAGCTACTGCCATTAGAGCCAGCAGGGGTGCCGGAATACCTTGGTTCTCTCTCAATTCATACTTCATTTTTCGCCTCTCTTTTTTTTAATATGACACAATCTTCAATCCAATCAAGGAAGCAATGAGTGTGAAGAGGAAGAAAAGCCTGATGGGAGTGGCTGGTTCCTTGAAAACGAATATTCCTATCAAAACCGTACCCACTGCCCCGATGCCTGTCCAGATGGCGTAGGCCGTGCCCAAAGGCAAAGTCTGCACCGCCTTGGCGAGCAAAGTCATGCTCAGAATGGTGGAAGCAAGGAAACCGCTCCCCCACAGATAAAACCAAATTCCTGATGCTGCTCTCGCTTTTCCCAAGCAGAACGTGAGGCTCACCTCAAATAATCCTGCGAACAATAAAATTATCCAATTCATACTTACTAATTTATTTGTTTGTTATATTTACTAATTAATTTGCTTATTTCATTTATTAATTCATTTTATATTTTTAACTTCGGGTGCAAAAGTAAGCAAAAAAAAACTAAAAGCTTTTTGCATTTGACAAAAACGGATTTTGCATTTGCAAAAAAATAACCATTTACTTTCGTTTTCGTGTGAAATTTTATAATTTTGCACACCAAATACAGCAAAAAAGAATATGGATATAAAACAATAGTTCGTTAATAATTCAATAATGTGCTAAGCAGCTATACGCTGTAAGCACGAGAGATCTTTGAAAATCTTGCTAATTAAAGTTCGGTTCGGGGTGTACCCGCTTGCTTTAAAAATTCGTTTCACCAGATAAATATTGGTCATCAGTGACTTGAATGAAGACATAGAATATTCCATTCCCATCTCCTTCATAGTTACCTTGGCAACATTTAGTGATGTGAACGAAGCATTGAAAGCAAAATCGAGTTTCCACTTATCGCGAGCCTGGCAGTCCATAAGACCAGTATAGCCTTTGGCGTCACGAAAGCAAAATTCGATCTGGAACCTGGTTCTATAATAAAGAAGTACTTCTTCACCCGAAAGTGAGGTGTCTGTAGAGAAGAATAGTTTCTTCTTGCCATTCGGCATCTGCCAGATGACAAGTCTAACTTTACACCTGAGTGCCTTGGAATAGGCTATCAAAGTATAAGCTGTTCCTTCTATATCTTTCATCTCCATCTTCTCCATTCGAGTGAGGTCAAGATTCTTCATATCAATCTTGCCATCCTTGGTCTTGGGGCGACCACGTTTTCCAGTACGTGGACCAGCATAGACATAAAAGAGACAAGCATTGTCACGAAAGCGGCTTATCAAAGAGAACCCTTCTTTCTTTATCCCATTAACAAATGTACTTGTAGAGAAGTAAGCATCTGCAACTATGAGGGTTGAGAGTTTAAGAAGTTCCTTGCGGTAACGCTTAATGACGCTGATATAGAAATCTACCATAGTCTTGTTTCTAAGACTCAGTTCTTTATTACTTAGCGACTGGTGTGCTTTTAACATCATGCAGTCTTTGGCATCAATATCAATGAGGCCAATACCCATGATTTCGAGACCATGTTTAACAGACTGTGCACATCCCGACCAAAAACGACCGATATGTGGAGTCTTCTTGCCAGCTTTGCTGATGTAGCTGGGATCAATGGCAATAGCCCATCTTCCCTGTTTACCAAAGAAGCGCTTGGCAAGTGAGACATTAAGTTTGAGCCAGTCAATGCTTTTCGACTTTTTTAAGCCGAATGCGTTGCGATAGGTTTGCTCAACATGCGAGCCATACCTCCCCATTTGGGTGAAATTTATCTTTCTTGGTATTACCATGAACAAAATTATCACCTCGATGAGTATTTTCTCGAAACTTTTTGTTAACTTTGCAGCCGAATCTTCAACTGCATCTTTAAAGATATCCATATATTGGTCAAGTCCTGTATTCATATAATTTTGCGTTTGTCGTGATTTGCAAAGTTACTGAAAATCAGCGACTTGACCAACTTTCTATAGTTAAGTTTTCATAAGCATTTCTTAATATAAGTTATTGATTTACAGACGATTAAATATTAATTTAACGCAGTATTGATAAAAGAAATCATTAATAAAAGATACGCCATGCCGGATGCGTCTTTGCAGAAATTGCAGCAATGCTTAACGGAAGTTTCATATCCCAAAGGATTCCAGGTGTTGAAAAGAGGTAAGGTGGAGAAGAACATCTTTTTCATCAAGAAAGGCATTGTCCGCGCATATACTCCGGTGGACGGAAAGCAAATTACCTTTTGGTTTGGCAAAGAGGGAGCGACTATTGTTTCCTTGAAAGGCTATGTGAACGACGAGCCAGGATATGAGACGATGGAGTTGATGGAAGATTCGGTCTTATATAAATTGGAAAGAAAACAGCTGAAAGAGTTGTTCTTGGATGATTTACACATCGCCAATTGGGGGCGGCGTTATGCAGAGATGGAGCTGCTTGCCACCGAGGAACGACTGATTTCCATGCTATCCGCCATCGCTTCGGAAAGGTACAAGGAGCTGCTAGAGAAAGAACCAGACTTATTACAAAGGTTGCCATTGGGAAGCATCGCCACCTATTTAGGTGTAACGCAGGCAAGCCTGAGCAGGATTAGGGCAAAAATCACACAGCCGTAATCCGAATCATCATCCACCGTGAGCAGCCTGTGCTGATGACGCATTTACACATTCTCTTTAAACTTTCAGGCACGAGTTAAACTTTCAGGCACGAGTTGCGTCTAATTATAAGATGATGTTTAAACATCCATCACAACTTAAGTATTATAAAATTTTAATTTGTAGCTTATGAAAAGAATGATGAGAATTTTGATGATTGCCATTTGCTGCATGCTATCATGCAATATGGCTGCAAATGCAGGCAATGACAAGCCTATCGCCGTTAATGCACTCCCAGTAAAGGCTCAAACCTTACTCAGCAACCATTTCAACAATCAGAAGGTGATGCTTGCTACCATTGAGACGGGGGTTATCAACAAGAGCTATGATGTGGTTCTGCAGAACGGAACCAAGCTGGAATTTGACAAAAAGGGAAATCTCACCGAGATTGACTGCAAGCAGGGAAAAGTGCCAGCCAAGCTGATTCCGCAGGCCATCAGAAACTACCTGAAGGAGAATTATCCAGCTCAAGCGGTAAAGAAGATTGAAATGAACAAGAATGAATACGAAGTGGAATTGGTAAATGGGTTGGATTTAACCTTCAACAAGCATTTCCAGGTAATCGACATCGACTGATAAGACAACCAGATATTGACGGATTGTTTTCAAAAGGTTCACCCGAAAAAATGTGGTGACCTTCATCTGATGAACCCCACCAACTTTCCCATTCCGATAAGGATGCGGATGGTTGGTGGGGATTTTCATTTTATAAAAGGAAGATTTTCATTTTATAAAAAAAGGGGGAAAGTTTTGTATAATTCAGTTTTTTTTTCTAACTTTGCAGCAACATCGCCCTGCTTGAACAGCATGTGAAGATGCAAAAATATAGACAATAAATATATATAATAAATATATATTATATACAATAAATATATTCAGAAATGATCAAGATACGCTGCGTGGTAGAAAGGATTACCTACCAGAACCAGGAAAACGGATATTCCGTGATGAAAGTCAAGGTGAAAGGATATTCCGACCTGGTTACCCTGGTGGGAAACCTGCTGGATGTTCCAGTGGGGGCGGTATTGCTGTGCAATGGCGAATGGAAGATGGACAAGCGATACGGGCAGCAGTTTGCCTGCGAAACCTGGGAAGAGGTAATGCCCGCCACAGCGTATGGAATAGAAAAATATCTGGGCAGCGGACTGGTAAAAGGCATCGGTCCGAAGTACGCCCACCTGATAGTGGAGAGGTTCGGAACGGAAACCATCGAGGTGATTGAAGACGACATAGAACGACTCTACGAAGTGCCGGGAATCGGCAAGAAACGTGTAGAGAAAATACGCGACAGTTGGGAGAAGCAGAAAGACATCAAGAACGTGATGATCTTCCTGCAGCAGTATGGAGTAAGCACAGCCTATGCCGCCAAAATCTACCGGCAGTATGGCAAGGATAGCATCGACAACGTGAAGGAAAATCCCTACCGCCTTGCCGACGACATCTGGGGCATCGGATTCAAAACTGCCGACAGCATCGCCAGCAAGATGGGTTACGAAAAAAACGACCTGAGACGCTGCAAGAGCGGCATTAACTACACTTTGAACGAACTGTCAAACGAAGGCCATGTATATGCTGTAGAAGAGCAGCTTATAGAAGCCGCCAAGAAACTGCTCGAAGCAGACGAAGAGCCGATTACGCAAGCCATCACAGAGATGATAGCCTCCGAAAATCTCATCCGTGAGAACGAAGCCATCTATCTGCCACCCTTCTATTATTCAGAACGGGGAACGGCGAAGAAAATGCTCGCCCTGATGCAGGGCCAGAGCCCTACCCTCTTCAATATGCAGGCCGACATCAAGGCGATGGAAAAGGCTTCGGGCATCAAATACGATGAGGTGCAGATAGCCGCCATAGAGCAGGCTGTACGCTCTAAGGTGATGGTGCTTACGGGTGGTCCAGGAACAGGAAAAACCACGACAACGCAAGGAATCATCACCGCCTACAAGACGGCAGGAATGAGGATTCTGCTGGCGGCTCCTACGGGCAGAGCTTCCAAGCGAATGAGCGAGGCCACGGGCATGGAAGCCAAGACCATCCACCGCCTGCTGGAGTTCAATCCGCAGGACGGATACAAGCGCAACGAGGAGAACCCGCTGGAGGGCGATGCACTGATAGTAGATGAGTGCTCGATGATAGACATCATCCTGATGTATAATCTGATGAAGGCAATTCCGGAGCACATGCGCCTGGTGCTGGTGGGCGACATAGACCAGCTGCCGAGTGTGGGAGCCGGAAACGTTTTGCGCGACATCATCGACTCCGGGAAAATTCCGGTAGTCCGCCTCACCCGCATCTTCCGGCAGGCGCAGTCGAGCCGAATCGTGATGAGTGCCCATGCCATCAACCAGGGATATTATCCTGACACGAGCAATGGCAAGCAGACCGACTTTTTCTTTATCAAGAACGAAGACCCGGAGCAGGTGGCTGCGGAAATCGTGAATCTCGTAAAATACCGTCTGCCCAAGGCCTACAATCAGCCCCTGAGCAATATCCAGGTGCTCACGCCGATGCAGCGCAGCGTGGTGGGTGCAGCCCATCTGAACATGATGCTGCAGCAGGCGCTCAACCCATCTACCCTCGGTATCAGCCGTGGCGGAACCACCTACAAGCAGGGCGACCGGGTAATGCAGATAAGGAATAATTACGACAAGAACGTATTCAACGGCGACATCGGAACCGTGGAGAAGGTAAATATGGAAGACCGCACCATCTCCGTTGTCTTCGAAGACCATCTGGTAGAATACGAGAGCACGGAGCTGGATGAGCTGACCTTGGCCTATGCCACCACCATCCACAAGAGTCAGGGTTCGGAATACCCCGTCGTGGTCATCCCCGTACTGATGACCCATTTCGTGATGCTCCAGCGCAACCTTATCTATACGGGCATTACGAGAGCCAAGAAAATCTGCGTGCTGATAGGTCAGCCCAAAGCCCTCGCCTATTCGATAAGAAATCTGACGGTGAGCAACAGGAACACAAAGCTGAAAGAAAGATTGCGTGGGGAGATAGAGGCAAAGCCGCATGTTCTGCCAGGAAGCCAGCCGTATGTTGTGCCTGAGAATCAGCCAATGATGGCAGCAGAACCGGAAATTAAAAGACAAGAATAAAACGACAAACAAATAATGGAAAATAAAATTACAACAATGGAACGGGGAATGCTGCGACGCACAGAGCTGCTCCTGGGTAAGGATAATCTGGAAAAGATACAATCGGCACGCGTGCTCATCTTCGGCATCGGAGGTGTGGGATCATGGTGTGCCGAGGGACTGGTAAGAAGCGGCGTGCGCAACATCACCATCGTGGACAGCGACCGAGTGTGCGTTACCAACTGCAACCGCCAGCTGATGGCCACAAGCCGAACCATCGGCGAGGTGAAGGTAGATGCGCTGCGCAACCGACTGCTGGAAATCAACCCGGATGCCAACATCACCGCCTATCAGAAAATCTATCAGGCAGAAACAGCCGACGAGTTCCACATGGAGGAATACGACTTCATCATCGATGCCATCGACTCGCTGAAGGATAAGGCGGATCTCATCCTGCGTGCCACCGCCCTGCCCAAGCATATCACCTTCGTATCATCCATGGGTGCCGCCCTGCGCCGCGACCCCTTCATGATCAGGAAGGCAGAATTCTGGAAAGTAGACGGCGACCCGCTGGCAAGAGCCCTGCGCAAGAAATTCAAGAAGAACAAGACGTTTCCTCGCCGCAAATTCCTGTGCGTATACAGTGAGGAAAAGCCGATGCAGAACCTGGGTGTGAACAAGGCCTGCGGCACGGACGATTGCATCTGCTCAAAAGCCAAGCTGCTGAGCGGCGAGCGAGGCACGGATAGTGCCATATATGATGCTCCTGGCGACCAGCGACTTGTGGAGCACGATTGGAACTCAACGAAGGCGCAGATCAATGGTTCTCTCTGCCACATCACCGCCTCTTTCGGCATGGCAATAGCGGGAATCGTGATTAATCACATCATTGAGTGATAGCATGTATAAAGGATTTGCAAAATACACGCCCCCAGCCTACTTTCCTAAGTGGGCTGGGGGCCTTTCTTATTGGTTCACATTCTTTATCTGTCAATTTCAGCACGGATGAATTTTCCGTTACTGCTGTAATACAGGTCAAAGCCAGGGATATCGATTTCGTATCCTCCCGTTTCTTTCTCTATCTTATATGGTTGCTGCGAAGGATAGCGCTGTGCAATATCGGCAACGATAGCATCCGGGATGATGCCGGCAGGCAATATGGAGTATTTGCAGTCCACGCTTTTCCATTCTCCCTTATTGTTGAAATCAATTTTGGTTCCGTCGCTCAGCAACACTTCATATTCCCACTTTCCGTGATCCTTCTCCTTCTCTACATGGGAATAGGTTGCAGAAGGGAAATACTGCTTTACAAACTGCTGTGCCTGTACTGGCAACTCAGCATAACCTATCTCTTTCTCATCGCTGCTGTGGCAAGCTATAGCTACCATCGCAAAAACAATCGACAAAACTGTCGCTAAAAAAGTTCTCTTCATGTCGTTTCAATTTAAATTTCAGAGTTACTACTATAATTATTTATCACTTATTATTATACACTATTGTATTACCCATATATTGACATATACGAGGTTGTTTTACTTGCTACAAATATACTACAATATTTTTAAACCACAAAACTTAAATGCTTATTTTATAGAGTTTTAACTATTTTCTCTGTAATTTTTCCACAGTGTATTAATTACGGAAACACTTTTTGTGAAAAGTACAAAACATTTGCGGTCTGGCCACAGCAGACGTTGCTTATATTATCCTGTGAAAAAGCCCCCAACCTACTTTCTCAAGCGGGCTGGGGGCTTATACTTTCCAGGAATTTTGCCTTGCAGCAGATTCCGGGAAAATATTTGTAATTCTACTGAAGTTTCGCAAGTAGCATCCTTCCGTCCCCGAAGGGGGCGAACTCCCAATAACCGCAGGTGGAATGACCGAAGGGAATGGAACCTGCGGATAGTGACAGATACTCTCTTACCGTCCCCGAAGGGGGCGAACAATAGAAAATCAAGCTCCTATATCCAAAAAATATTAAAACTAAAAGAAATCTTTGCTGGTATCATATAATATATATATCTTTGCGTGAACTAAACAAGAAAGCTTATGAGCTACAGACAATTATTCTATCACATCGTGATAAGACCCAAAAACAGCGAACCCGTAATAGTACAAGATTACGAGGAAGCATTATATCGCTACATCTGGGGATTCATCAAAGATAAGGGCGCAGTACTTTATCGAATTGGGGGTATGCCCGATCATATCCACATGTTTGTTTCATTGCCAGCAACACTGTCTGTTGCCGACTTTATGAGAGACCTCAAAACTGCTTCCAACAAATTTCTGCAAGAAGAAAAGGAAAAGTTTCCTCATTTCAAGGGCTGGGCAAAATCTTATTGCGCCCTAACCTATTCTATCAACGAAAAAGACAAAATCGTGAATTACATCAAATCTCAAAAAGAACATCATAAGAAGGTATCATTTCGAGATGAATATCTTGCCTTGCTCCAAGCCAATGGCATAACAATAGATTTCAACTACTTTCTGAAAGACTGATTCATCACATCAGTTTCCTCCGTCCCCGAGGGGGGCGAATGTGAATAACCGCTGGTGGAATGACCGAAGGGAATGGAACCTGCGGATAGTGACAGATACTCTCTTATCGTCCCCGAAGGGGGCGAACAGGAGCAAGACTGGATGCGGTTCGCCCCCTTTGGGGACGCTTTCTCCCTACTATTGGTTGTCCGCAGGTTCCATGACCTTCGGTCATTCCACCAGCGGTTATTGAAAGTTGGCCCCCTTCGGGGACCGGAGGTTACTTGCGAAACTTGATTTTTTTATACGATATTTGCATCTAGAAAAATCTTTTCATCACCCTTATATGATGATATAATGCGTAATGGAATAGCTGTATAAATAAAACAACAGCCCCCAGCCTAATTTTTCAAGCGTGGGGGCTTATACTTTCCTGGGATTTTGCCTTGCGGCAGATTCCGGGAAAGTATTTATAATTCTACTGAAGTTTCGCAAGTAGCATCCTTCCGTCCCCGAAGGGGGCGAACTCCCAATAACCGCAGGTGGAATGACCGAAGGGAATGGAACCTGCGGATAGTGACAGATACTCTCTTATCGTCCCCGAAGGGGGCGAACAGGAGCAAGACTGGATGCGGTTCGCCCCCTTTGGGGACGCTTTCTCCCTACTATTGGTTGTCCGCAGGTTCCATGACCTTCGGTCATTCCACCAGCGGTTATTGAAAGTTGGCCCCCTTCGGGGACCGGAGGTTACTTGCGAAACTTGATTTTTTATACGATATTTGCATCTAGAAAAATCTTTTCATCACCCTTATATGATGATATAATGCGTAATGGAATAGCTGTATAAATAAAACAACAGCCCCCAGCCTACTTTCTCAAGCGGGCTGGGGGCTTATACTTTCCTGGGCATTTGCCTTGCGGCAGATTTCGGGAAAGTATTTATAATGCATAAAGTCCCCTTGAGAGGGAATAACATTTAATACTATGTTTTTCCCTTTCAAGGGGACTTTATTGAAAAATTACCGGAATTAAAGAGCTACACGATTTCTTGAAAACTTATCAAAGAACGATCGAAAACTACCTTTATTCTGACTTTGATTCAAATCCTCTTCGTAGGCAGACTGCAAGGAAAGCCAGAAAGAAGCAGGAATGCCTAAAGCTTTATCTAAAGAGTTTGCAATCTCAGAACTTAAAATAAGTTTTCCATTCAACAGCTCTTCCAATGTCAATTTATCAAGACCTATTTTTTCTGCAAAAACTTCTACTGGAAGACTGCGAGCCTCCAGTTCATCCTTTAATATACTACCTGGACTAACAGGTGTAAATGGACGAGAATTGATATTATTTTTTATTTCCATAATGAGAATCGTCTAATTTTAATAACTTAATTCCTCGAAGTTTTCATCGTCATATTCAATTTTCATTGTTTATATATTTTTCTGCAAATATACGACGAAAATATTAAACTACCAAGACTTTTCGTGATTTTAACATTAACAAGAAGCCCCCAGCCTACTTTCTCAAGCGGGCTGGGGGCTTATACTTTTATACGAAGGTAAAAAACATTCAGGCGGCTGCCGTTTACGCCGCATCCACGAAATCGGGGGAACGGGAAATCTTCACCACGATGGGGCGATGGCGGACCAGCTGCATGCGGAGACGGGGCAGAAGCTGATCGTAATGCTCCTGACTGCGGATGAGGAAGCCCAGATGAAGGCACTCGCCCACGATGATGCAACGGCGGCGCCAGCCATGAATGCCATTCCCCATCGACAGAAAAACCTTCCTGTTTTTCTCCTCCGGAACACAATCTGATTTCTGCTCCTTAGCACAATCTGCTTTCTGCTCCAAACCGCTGCCTATATCCTCCTTTCCACTATATATATAATAAGGTAATGCCGATGCCTTGTTGCGGCACATGACATACTCCCCCTCGGGCAGACTGCCGGTATCCTGCTCCAAGGTATCGCAAACGTGCTGACCATCTATCAGCAACCTGCCACTTACGGCATGATGATATCTACCAAAACGAATGATTTTAATCTCCATGATCTTACTCTTTTAATTGTTTTCAGTACGAATGAAATATTTAGCCTTAAGGGAAAATATTTTTTGCCTTAAGGATAAATATTCTTAGCCTTCAAGAAAGGGGGAATCATACCCCGTCGGGCTCCCCCAGATAGTAGAAGATGTAATCCACCATCTTGGGCGAGAAATCATGAACCGATGGCGTGTAGCCCAGTTCCAGCAGTTTGGCATAAAGCGGATGACATCCCTTTACCCAATCCATGAACTTATCCCTTGCCGCATGCCCATTCTGCTTGCTGTGGGGGAAGTAGAGATGAGCAAGCTCCTGCTTGCCCATCATTCTACGTTCTACGAAATGTTGTTTTGTAACACTCATCTAGTTTAAGTTTTTAGTTATTGATTCTGTTCTGATGGCAAAGTTACATAAAAATTCCGTTACTTGTATCAAAAAGATACATTCTTTAAGATTTACATTTCAGATGTAACAGTGGCTGAAGCGTGGTGGCATCGAAGCATGGGCATGCTTTCTGCACACCTGGCAGGTCGCGATGGCCCAGCACCTTGTGGATGGTAGGAAACTGCTGCTTCAGTTGCACGATGAGTTTCGCCATCGCCTTCTTCTGCTCCTCGGTGCGGGTGTCGGCTATCTGTCCCTGCTCGTCGAGTCCTCCCTCGTAGCAGATGCCGATGCTGTGGGCATTGTGCCCCTTGGCATGTGCGCCCGTTCTCTCCAGAGGTCGGGTGGTCTCCACTCTGCCACTTCTGGTGATGTAGAAGTGGTAGCCGATGTAGCGCCAGTGGTTCACCTCCACATGGTCGTGAAAGAGTTGCTGCACTGGGTAAGGTTGGTTGCAGCGGGTAGCGCTGCAGTGAACCACAATCATTGTAATCAATCTAGCCATAATCTTGCATTTTAAAGTTAATAATCTACGATGTCCATTGGTTTGAACACTGCAAAGTTACAAAATCCGTTTTTGAAGAACTGACGCTATGCGGCGGTTCCCGACGATTTCCGCAAGCGGGGCTTGTTTTTTACGTTTCCTTAACTGGTTGCTTTTGATAAGAGAGTTGAAGATTTTCCTAAGCTGGTTACATCTGATAAGAGAAATTTATGGATAGTTACCCCGGATAAGAAAAGCGGAAAAAGTATTACCTGCCGACAGTGGAAACCCTTACCTTTGATCAGATTCCCGGGAGGGACTGTTACATCTGATATGAGGAGAAAAATATATCTACCTATCAATCAGACGGTTATCAGCGAAAATTGCGCTTCTAGAATTATGATTATATGATATATAGAGAAAAAAGAGAGAAAGATGGTCATGACGGTTTCGAAGTTTTTTTCGGTAAAAATGAAAAAAAACTGGTAAAAACTTGTTTGTTTCAAAATAAATATTTATCTTTGCAGCGCACTTTGGTTGTAAAAGACCATTGGCAGACATAGGGCAGGCTATCAATAGGCTGCCAACGTTGCAGAGTTTATCTCTGAATTTGAAGCAAAAGCCTCTAGGAAAAGGTTCGGCAATAATTCCTTATCCTAGGGTATCCAAAAATCAAATTCAGACTAGAGCATTCGTGCGCAAACTCATGATATGACATGGGGGTGCGACAAGCGAAGATTTCTGGTCTGATTCGACGATTTTTGGATAAGTACCAGAAAAAAAATGCCGAATAACACTGGTGCATACTTTCGCTCGTCGTATCCCCATGATTTTTTTCATTGCCACCCCCACTTTATATAAACTATCCTAATTATGAGGACAATGAAAAGAATAGACAACTATTTTACTATTACCGAAGCCACAGAGCTTGGTACTCATTGCGCCCTGCACCACAGCTACAGCCCGCAAGAACAGAAGTATCTGTTCAGACTTGATGTGTTTGACCAGAAGGAGATCAGGCTGGCTATCAGCCAGAAGGCTCACCATGGCGAAATGGATTTCAGCGCTTTTGAGCGCATTGACAACATGCTGCGCCTGGAAGTTCCTTACAAGGCATTGGAGCCTTGCAAGTCGCATTACCGCAACCTGGAGAAGGCGTTGAAGGACATCGGCAAGAAGCCGGTGAGCATCCCTTATACCGACTCTTCGGGTTCCTCTCCTACCCTGTGTTACAGGGAGTTTGCCTATCTTCTGCGCTACGTGAGGGATCACAAGGTGGGTCAGGAGAAGAGAGTTATTCTGGAGATGCCGATAGAGGTGGCGAAGTATTATTTCGCCTTGGATTTGGGTTATTTCAAGGTGTTGCCTCAGGTTTATGAGTCGTTCCGCCACCAGTCGGCCCGCTGTCTTTATCTTCTGAGCGAGAGTCGCCTGAAGCAGGGTTACGTGAAGTTTCGTCCTGCCGAGATTCTGTCTCTGCTCACCAGCAAAACGGTGTATCGAGGCACGGGGAATCTGGAGTATTTCCAGTTGTCCGTGGCTGAGGAGGAAATCAAGAATGCTTACAATTATAATCTTCTTGATTACATTGTCATTCATACGATAGCCACCTGCCGCAACCAGGTGGTTGGAACTTATGGGAGTCTTGTGATATTTGAAATCAAGTTTCGCAACGAGGATGAGAATGCGCTGAAGCCTGCAGATAGGCAGGAGTTGGTATTCATGAAATTTAAGCTCAGAAAAGTACTTACCGAAGCTCCCTGGAATGTAAACTCCAAAGTGGCGTATGACTTGAGCGAACGCCTCACTCTGGAAGACAGGGACCCCGTGAATCAGTGTTTCAAAGCAGCCTATAGGGCGATGGCGAAGCATCAGGTGGATACGCCTCCGGCCTATATCGTGAAATGTCTGGATAATCTACTGAAGAAGAAATAATCTACGCTTGATATTCATGTTTTTCTGATGAACTGGCGAACATTCCTTGTTTTTGGGCTCCAAATTTTGTATCTTTGCATTGTCGTTGAAACACAACGGCTTGCAGAGATACAAAGGAATCTGCAATTTTATTGAACTAAAAACTTAAAATGTTATGGGAATTAATGTAAAAGCAGTGGAGCGCAAGATCGCTTATTTGAGTAAGGAGAAGGATGTGTACATGTACGTGATGCAGCCTATGTTCTACAACAAGCTCACCCCGGAGAAGGTGATTCAGGAGGCTGCCATCCGTGGCGGACTGACCACCGCCGTGATGAAGGTGGCCTACTCAGCCTTGAGCGAGGTGCTGAAGGCATGGGCCACAGAGGGTCACTCGGTGGCTATCCCGGGGTTGGGCACCATGCGTTTCGGTCTGCGTGCCGACGCGGTGAAGTCGGTGGATGAGGTGAGCAGCAAGCTCATCACCCTGCGCCGCGTGATTTTCACCCCGAGTGTGGAGATTAAGCAGGAGCTTGCCAACACGAGCATCAGCATCACCTGCTACGACCGCAACGGCAAGATTGTGAAGAACGTATCTTCCAAGGATTCGAATGATGTGGAGGATACTGAGGGCGACGGTAAGGAGAACGGCGGCACTACTGGTGACACAGCAGGCGGCACCACTGGCGGCACTACTGGCGGCACTACCGGGGATACCACTGGCGGCGGTTCGCAGACCGGCAAGGACGAGGGTAATGGCGACTCTGCGGATGTAACCATCTAGAAGACAGCCCCCCAGAGCGGGGGCTCCTCTCTCCTGTTCTATTCACGTAATTATCAATCACTAAACGGAAAAGCCTATGTCGAAAGAAAACTGGAAACTTGTACTTAAGGTTTTGATTTCGCTTCTCACAGCCATCGGCGCCACGCTGGGCGTAACGAGCTGCATGTGAAACGGATAGATGGATATGTAGAAAAAAAAGGTGGACTGGTCGTTATGACTAGTCCACCTTTTTTCGTGATTCCGTTGGGGTTCGAACCCAAGACCCACAGCTTAGAAGGCTGTTGCTCTAATCCAACTGAGCTACGGAACCATCCTTGCTAATTTTGTTAAGCGAGTGCAAAGGTACTGCTTTTTTTTGAAACTACCAAATTTTTCGGAAACTTTTTTCTAGAAAAATATCTGAATCTAGTTTTACTTGTTACTTACGGTCCCCGAAGGGGGCCAACTCTCAATAACCGCAGGTGGAATGACCGAAGGGAATGAAACCTGCGGACAAGTATCGAGAGAGAATGCGTCCCCAAGGGGGAGGCCGTC
Source organism: Segatella copri (assembly GCF_019249655.2). Lineage (NCBI taxonomy): Bacteria > Pseudomonadati > Bacteroidota > Bacteroidia > Bacteroidales > Prevotellaceae > Segatella > Segatella copri. The sequence continues at coordinate 2,138,652 of NZ_CP137557.1, read as the reverse complement.
CGAAAACTTAATTAGGGAAGCAAACAACTGAATTGGGCATTTTTCTTTTGCTCTTTATAGTTAATTAACTTCGTATCTTCTTGATTCTCAATTATTTTATGTATCTTTGTAGTAAAAAACAAGAAAGATATGGCATATAAAAAAGGACAAGATAGACGACAGAGGGTTCTTTTCCCTGATTGCATTGACGAGTATGTAGAGGCTGACGCCCCTGTTCGCTTGTTTGATGCTTTTGTCGATAATCTCAAAATGGATGAACTGGGATTCGTCCGCAGTACTCCTGCAGAGACAGGTACTCCTGGATATGATCCTCGCGATCTCCTCAAACTCTATATTTATGGTTACTTCTATCAGGTACGTTCCTCTCGCAAACTTGCTCGTGAGTGCAAGTGTAACGTAGAGGTAATGTGGCTGCTCAACAAGCTGACTCCTGACTTTCGTACAATCTCCGATTTCCGCAAGGACAACAAGAAGGCTATTACTAAAGTTTTTAAAGAGTTCAACAAGTTTTGTATGGGACTGAAGCTCTTTTCCAAGTCGTACATCTCTATTGATGGAAGCAAGTTTAAGGCTGTAAATGCTAAAGACAACAACCTTACTCTAAGCAAACTCGATGACCGAATCAAGCGTCTTGATGAACATATTTCAATCTATATGGAAGAACTTGAAGCATACGATCATGAGGAAGGACGCAGGCTCTCTAAAGATGAGTTGCAACGTAAGCTTGATGTTTGCAAGGAGCGCAAGGAACGCTATGAGGGATACCGTGATACACTTGAGAAAAGTGGTGAAAGCCAGATTTCCTTAACCGATCCTGATTCCCGACTAATGAAAGCCAACGAAGGCTTTTGTGTCGGTTATAATGTGCAAACTGCAGTTGATGCGGAGAGCCATATGATAGCAGGCTTCCTGGTAACCAACAGTCCAACAGACCATGGTCAGCTTACAAGCGTAGCATCTGAGGTGAAAGCCGATTATGGTGTTGACGTTCTTGAATCAACTGCAGACAAGGGGTACGAGTGTCCCGAGGATCATGCAGATGCATTGGCTAATGGTATCGTACCAAATGTCATCCAACGTGATGGCAGCTGCACGGAGCAGGTTCAGTTTGACTATAACGAAGCTACCATAACTGACGAACAAAAGTCAAGTACTAATCCAGAAGATTTGAAGGCATGTCTTGAAGCTGCAGTCATACCGGAAGCCTACAAGGATTTTTTAACCGATGCACAGATTGTAGAGGTCAAGGAGTACACTTCTGATGTAGCAGAGTCTGCTGTACTGAAGATGACTCCCGGGCAGATGCGTGCCAAGGCTCTTGAAGGATACTTCGTGAGGGATGCCGAACGCAATCTTGTCTATTGTCCGCAAGGAGAAATCCTGAGGCAAAAGTCTATCAAAAGAAACGGTATGATCCGCTATTGCAACAAGCTTGCATGTAAAAAATGCAAGTGCAAGTGTACCATCCAGAAGTTCAAGGAGGCAGACTTCAACAAAGACACCTTGATAAAGGCAACCGAAGCAAAACGCAAGCAACTCAAAGAAGAGAATAAGGACAAGCCAAAACCTCCAAGAATGAAGATCGTGAAGAAGGTTGTCCGTTACGTTTTACATCTAGATCAGAACAAGATGGACAATCGCAAATGCCTCTCCGAGCATCCTTTTGGAACCATGAAGCGAGCACTTGGGCAATACTACTTTTTACTGAAAGGCAAACTGAAAGTAACTGCTGAGATGGGTCTCTTTTGCCTATCTTATAACCTTCGTCGTGCCATATCTCTCAAAGGTGTACCTGCTTTGATTGCTTCTCTTGGATAATGACCTGTAGGGATCAATACCATCGAAAAACACGCTCTATTAGTGTTCATATCGGCCATTTTAAGCCCTTATGACGAATTGTTTAACATAAACTAAAATTTTAAGATGAAAAAAGATATGCCCTTAGAGGGACTTAGGTGGAGTCGTGATAGCGGTTCTGCCCTCTATGATACACCCCAAAACGGCCGTTCTCGGACGGGCTGGGGGGGCGAACAATACCTATCTTACTCCTGTTCGCCCCCTTCGGGGACGATTGAGTGGATGAGTTTGCTATCCGCAGGTTTCATTCCCTTCGGTCATTCCACCAGCGGTTATTGGAAGTTCGCCCCCTTCGGGGACGGAATTACCAAAGCTCCAAACGATTGTTCTTTGGAATGAACATCTTGTCGCCCTGCTTTACGCCGAATGCCTCATACCAGGCATCGATGTGAGGGAGAGCTCCGTTAACACGCCACTTACCAAGGGCATGAGGATCGTTCTTCACACGGTTGCGAATCTCCTTTTCGGTGATGTTCTGACCCCAAACACCGGCATAGGCGAGGAAGAAACGCTGGTCGGCTGTGAAACCGTCCTTGTTCTTCAATGGCTTCTTGGCTGTCGCATTCTTGAAGGCATTGAAGGATACCATCAAACCGCCGTGGTCGGCAAGGTTCTCACCCAGAGTGAAACGCCCGTTGGCATTCAAATCAGGCAATACCTTGATGTTGCTGAAGAAATCAGCATACATATCCGCACGCTTGTTGAAACCCTCGGCATCAGCTGGCGTCCACCAATCCTTCAGGTTACCGCTGGCATCATACTGGCGACCCTGATCGTCGAAGCCGTGGGTCATCTCATGACCGATTACCACACCGATGGCACCATAGTTGAATGCCTCGTCGGCCTTGGCATCAAAGAATGGATACTGAAGAATACCGGCTGGGAAGCAGATTTCGTTGGTGGTTGGGTTGTAATATGCGTTCACGGTCTGAGGAGTCATGAACCACTCTTCCTTATCCACTGGCTTACCTGCCTTCTCGGCTATCATCTTGTCGGCACGGAACTTACGGCACACCAATACGTTCTCGTAGAAACTCTTGGATGGGTCGATGGTCAGCTTGCTGTAGTCGGTCCACTGCTTTGGATAACCAATCTTCACGTAGAACTTGCTGAGCTTGTCGTGGGCTGCAGCCTTGGTTTCAGCGCTCATCCATTTCTGAGCGTCGATGCGCTGACCGAGACTAATCTGCAGGTTCTTCACCAGCGTCTCCATCATCTTCTTAGAACTCTCAGGGAAGAATTTCTTGCAGTAGATTCTTCCGAGTGCCTCGCCCATCTGAGCCTCTACCTGCGCTGTGGCACGCTTCCACAATGGGTGATCCTCCTGACGGCCGCTCATGGTCTTGCCGAAGAAATCGAAGTTTGCCATGCGGATATCGTCGCTCAGGTATGAGCATGAATTGCAGATAACGCCCCACTCCATCAACGCCTTCAAGGTCTCGGCGTTTTCGGCAGCAGAAATCTTATCGTATCCGGCGAGGAAAGCAGGCTGACCTACCACCATCTGCTGGATATACTCGCTCTTGATGCCCTCAGCGTTGGCAAGTGCCTCCAGCGGAATGTTAGGATAGTTCTCCTTGAACTCCTTCAGGGTCATCTTGTTATAGTTTGCCTGAGGGTCGCGCAGTTCGGTGCGGCTCTTTGAGATGAGGGCGAGATTGGTTTCGTGGAGGAATACCTTCTCAGCCTTCTTCTGAGCATCGGCAGCAGAGAATCCGTAGAGCTGGAACATCTGGGCGATGTACTTCTTGTATGCCTCACGGATAGCTACTGTGGCAGCATCGTTGTTGAGATAATAATCCTTGGCACCGAGGGTCAAGCCGCCCTGGAGCACATTGAAGATGTTCATGGTTACGTTCTTCTCGTCGGCTGCGAAGTAAGAACCGTAATCCACGCCGAGACCCAGGGCAGCATACTTGATTTGCAGTTTCTGCAAATCAGCCTTAGTCTGTGCTGCAGCGAGTTCTGCGAGCAGAGGCTTCACTGGGGCGATGCCTTCCTTGTTGCGGCGGTCGGCATCGAGGGCCATCTTGTAGAAATCAGAGAGTTTTCTCTCGATGGTTCCTTCCTTGTAGGTCTTCTTCTCGAGTTCTGCAAGGATTGAGTTGATACGTTTGTTGTTGTCTTCTGTGAGCTTGTCGAAACTGCCATATCGGCTGTAGGCAGCAGGCAGTGGGTGGCTCTTCTGCCATCCGCCTGTGGCAAACTGGTAGAAATCATCAGCCGGCTTGGCTGTCTTGTCAAGATTGCTCATGACAAGTCCCGATTTGTTCTGAGCGTCAGCAGCCAAAGGCATGGCAGCGAGCATCATCATCGGAAGAATGTACTTCATTTTCATTTTCTCGTTATTTTATTGATTTAATTATGAATTCAAGTTTCGCAAGTAACCTCCGGTCCCCGAAGGGGGCCAACTTTCAATAACCGCTGGTGGAATGACCGAAGGTCATGGAACCTGCGGACAACCAATAGTAGGGAGAAAGCGTCCCCAAAGGGGGCGAACCGCATCCAGTCTTGCTCCTGTTCGCCCCCTTCGGGGACGACAAGAGAGTATCTGTCAATATCCGCAGGTTCCATTCCCTTCGGTCATTCCACCCGCGGTTATTCACATTCGCCCCCTTCGGGGACGGTAGAATGCTACTTGCGAAACTTCAGTAAATTATAATTCAACACCATGGATTCCCCTCTGGTTGATTCTTCTGACTCCTGGAAATTTATGAATTCTTCACTTCCTCCAGTTCTTCTGAGAGAATCATCCAGCGGTCGTTTTCCTCATCGAGGGTCTTCATCAGATTGGTGTATTCCGTAACCAGCTCCATGTTGGTGGCGTTCTCCGGCTTCATCAGCAGGGCATCGATTTCGGCTTTTCGGGCTTCCAGCTTCTCAATCTTCGCCTCGCATTCCTTCACTGCTTTTTCTGCCTTGCGAATCTTCTTCTGCTGCTCCTTGTGCTCGGCATAACTGATTTTGCCGGAAGATGACTCGGAAGAGGAAGAGGATGATGAGGCGGATGAAGAGGATGAACCCGATGAGGATGAACCTGATGAACCTGCCGAAGCGGATGAACCCGATGGAGATCCGGCTGATGCCATGCCCTTGCCACCCTGATTGGCGAGTGCCTGGTTGATGCTCTCGGCATTGTGGGCACGCAGGTAATCATAGATGCCGCCCAGGTGCTCACGAACCTTGCCGCCACCAAACTCATATACCTTATCTACCAAGCCATCGAGGAACTCACGGTCGTGGCTCACGATGATGGCGGTGCCGTCGAATGCCTTGATAGCTTCCTTCAGCACATCCTTCGACTGCATATCCAGGTGGTTGGTAGGCTCATCGAGAATGAGCAGATTCACCGGCTCAAGCAGCAGCTTGATCATCGCCAATCGGCTGCGCTCACCACCGCTCAGCACCTTGACATACTTTTCTGATGTCTCGCCGCCAAACATGAAGGCACCCAGCAGGTCGTTTACCTTGAGACGCATCTCGCCCGTAGCCACATTGTCGATGGTCTGGAAGATGGTAAGGTTCTCATCCAGCAGCTGTGCCTGGTTCTGTGCAAAGTAGCCTATCTGAACATTATGTCCTATCTTCAGATTGCCCGTAAACGGAATCTCGCCCATGATACATTTCACCAGGGTAGATTTACCCTCGCCGTTCTTGCCCACGAACGCCACCTTCTCGCCACGCTTGATGGTAAGGTTCACGTGGTCGAACACGGTATGCGAGCCGTAATCCTTCCGCACCTCATCGCAGATAACCGGATAGTCGCCGCTTCTGAGGCAAGGAGGGAACTTGAGATGCATCTGCTTGTTATCCACCTCATCCACCTCGATAGGAACGATTTTCTCCAACTGCTTGATGCGGCTCTGCACCTGCACAGCCTTGGTTGGCTTATAGCGGAATCGCTCTATAAAGTCCTTGATATCAGCTATTTCCTTCTGCTGGTTCTCGTAGGCACGCAACTGCTGCTCACGGCGCTCGGCACGGAGCACAATGTACTCATCATATTTCACCCTGTAATCCTCTACCCTGCCGCAGGTAATCTCCAGCGTGCGGTTGGTTACATTATTAATAAAGGCACGGTCGTGACTCACCAGCACCACAGCCTTGGCACTCTGCGCCAGAAATTGCTCCAGCCACTGGATACTCTCGATGTCGAGGTGGTTGGTAGGCTCATCGAGCAAGAGCACATCCGGCTTCTGAAGCAGGATTTTCGCCAGCTCGATACGCATGCGCCATCCTCCGGAGAACTCACGTGTAGGTCGCTCGAAATCCTCGCGGGTGAAACCGAGTCCGCTCAGGGTTCGCTCTATCTCAGCCTCGTAGTTTTCGCCGCCCATCATCATGTAGCGCTCGTGCTCCTGAGTGAACTTCTCCACCAGCTGGGCATAGCTTTCGCTCTCGTAATCAGTGCGGTCGGCCATCTCCTGCTGCATCTTGTCGAGTCGGGCCTTCATCTCGGTATTGTGGGCGAAAGCCTTTCGGGTTTCCTCCTTCACGGTGGTATCATCCTGCAGTTTCATCACCTGTGGCAGGTAGCCGATGGTGGTTTCGTTAGGGATAGCCACCACGCCATCCGTAGGTTTCTGCAATCCGCAGAGTATCTTGAGCATCGTAGATTTGCCGGCGCCGTTCTTACCCACCAGGGCAATGCGGTCGCGGTCGTTAATGACGAAGCTTACATCATGGAAGAGTGGCTTTACGCCAAACTCTACTTTCAGTCCTTCTACTGAAATCATACTATTTTATATAGTTTATAGTTTACAATTTATAGTTTACAATTTATAGTTTATTGAAGTTTCACAAGTAACCTCCGGTCCCCGAAGGGGGCCAACTTTCAATAACCGCTGGTGGAATGACCGAAGGTCATGGAACCTGCGGACAAACTAATAGTAGGGAGAAAGCGTCCCCAAAGGGGGCGAACCTCATCCAGTCTTGCTCCTGTTCGCCCCCTTCGGGGACGGTAAGAGAGTATCTGTCACTATCCGCAGGTTCCATTCCCTTCGGTCATTCCACCCGCGGTTATTCACATTCGCCCCCTTCGGGGACGGTAGAATGCTACTTGCGAAACTTCAGTAGTTTATAGTTTGCCTAACTACTTATTTCTTTCTTCCTACGAAAGAGTTTCTTCCTACGAAAGAGTTTCTTCCTATGAAAGAGTTTCTTCCTATGAAAGAGTATCTCCTTACGGAATGAGCAGGGATGAATCGCCGTAGCTCAGGAAGCGGAAATCGTGAGAGAGGGCGTAATCATATACCTTCTTCCAGTCGCCATGCAGGAAGGCACTCACCAGAAGCAGCAGGGTGCTCTGTGGCTGATGGAAATTGGTTACCAGCATCTTCACTATCTTATAGGTGTAGCCCGGAGCAATGATGATCTGCGTGCTGGAGTGAAGGGCTTCCAATCCGTTGCGGTCGAGGTAATCGATAATCGCCTGGATGGCCTGCATCGGGGTGATGCCATCCACCAGGTTGCCATCTGCCGACTGCTCGTATGGGTCCCACTGCTTAACATGCAAATCTTCCTCGCTTGCCTCAGGGTGCCTGATAAGATGCACGCCCATGTAGTAAAGGCTCTCGATGGTGCGCACGCTGGTGGTACCCACGGCGATGACCTGGCAATCGTGCTTGATCAGCTTTTCCAAGCTGCGGCGGTGAACCACGATATACTCGGTGTGCATCTGATGGCCCTCAATCTCTAGACTCTTCACAGGCTTGAAGGTGCCGGCACCCACGTGCAGGGTTACTTCCTCACGGTCGATGCCATGGGCATCCAGATCCTTGAGCACGGCATCGGTGAAATGCAGACCGGCTGTTGGGGCTGCCACACTACCCTTTATCTTTGAATAAACAGTCTGATAGGTAGTCTTGTCGCTCTCCTCGGTCTTGCGGTTCAGATATGGAGGGATAGGCAACTCGCCCACTGCCTCGAGGATTTCGGCAAAGGAAACGTGCTCGTTGTCCCAGTCGAAATCCACCCAATAGTTGGTGCCGCCGCCCTTGGCTACCATTTCTGATGCTTCTGCGCTGAGGGCATCGCCACGGCGCATGGTGGCAGAAAGGGTAAGCTGATGACCCTTGATTTCGAAGTCACGCTTCAGGCTGCCCTCCTTCCACTTCTTCAGGTTTCCAATCATGCAGAGCCAAGAGCAGTGACCCGAAGTCTGGAACATCAACTCATAGTCGGTTGGTGCGGCAGGCTCCATGAGGAACACCTCGATGAGTGCGCCCGTCTCCTTGCGGAAGTGCATGCGTGCCTGGATTACCTTGGTGTTGTTGAACACCATCATGGCGCCCTTAGGCAGATATTCAGGAAGATGATAGAACACATCGTCGCTCACCTCGCCGTGCTTGTAGACCAGCAGTTTGCTGTGGTCGCGCTGGGCGATAGGGAATTTGGCAATGCGTTCATCGGGTAACTCGTAATTATAATCGCTAATCTTAATATGTTTTGTTTCCATTATTCTACTTTATAAATTTTATTAAACTGCCGTCATCATGCAGAGGGCACGGATGACTACATAGACCAATACCACCATCACTACGGTCATGATCATGTCGATGTCGTCGTGGTCGTAGCCCGTGCTGGTATACTGGTTGGAGATATACTTGATTTCCGGAGAGATGCGGCGATACATGCGATGGTAGAAGAGATAGACCAGAAAACCTACCACGCAGCCGAGGAGAATGCCCGTCAGCACATCGAGCGGATAGTGGACGCCCAGATAGAGGCGCGTCCAGCAGTTGACCAGTGACCAGATGACCATGGTGATGGTTATCATCCTGCTCCTGATGAGGAGCGAAAAGAACACGGCTAACGACATGGTGTTGGCGGCATGGGCTGAACAGAAACTGTAGTCCTTCATGCGCAGGTTGTCTACCACCTGCACGGAGTATTTCACCAGCGGGTCGTTGGATGGTCGCCATCTTTCAGCCAGTGGCTTGATGATGCCGTCGGCGAATCCGTCAGCAAAGAGGATGCAGAGGAAGGCGGATCCCACCACGAGTGCTATCTGCGACATGGTTTCGTTGTTGCGCATCACGACGATAAACAATACCACATAGAGTGGTATCCATGTAACGCCCGATGTCAGCACCACCGCCAACTGGTCGAGAATCACATTGTTGCTGCCGTTGAACCACTGCAGCACCTGAAAATCTATGTTTTGTATCGTACTAAAATCCATTACTATCTACTTTGAACTTCATTAAATCTCCTCTATTGCCTTGGTCTCTATCCAGCCTTCGCGGCCATCTCCTACGCGGATGCAGCGCCAGTCGGTCATGCCCTTGTCAATGATATCAACACGGGTTCCCTCGTGGAGCACAAACTGGTCGGTGCTGTTCTTGGCAGGCGTCTTCTTGATGTTCACCGATGGAGAAATGATGATGGCACCGGTTCTGTTGTCGAGCGCCTGCTTCTGCTGGAAGGCGAAGAGATTGCTCAACAGGAATATCACGAAGAAGGCAAGTCCGCCGAAGAAACCTATCTTGCGGAGCATGAGCTGCGGACCGAAGAGATAGAGCAATACCAGCAGCAGCGCCATCACAATGCAGAGGATGCCGGTCTTCGCCCAGTTGTCAACGCTCGTGAAATTCACCAGCGACTTATACCAGGTGATGAAAAACATCTCGCTCTGCGGGGTAATCTTGTCGATGGTCTTGCTGCGGGCAAACTGCAGGTTGAAGTTGATATCGTCATCGCCCGGCGAAAGGAGGTGGGCACGCTCGTAGTTGAGCACCGCCTTGGTGATATTGTCCGTGCGATAGTAGGCGTTGCCGAGATTGAAATAAATCTCGGCAGATTCGCCATTCTTCAGAATCTCCTCGTAGTCGCGGATGGCCTGCTGATAGTTGCCCTTCTGGTACTCCGTATCGGCATTGTTCTTGGTCACCGCCTTGGCAGAGGTGCCGCCGAAGCAGATCATTACCAGAAGCAGCCATACGAAGGAGTAGCCTGCCGGATGCTTCTTCTGGTTCTTGCGAGCCTCATTGATTGCATTTTCTATATCCATAATCGCTGTCATAGCCGACTCGAATGTGCGGTTCATGTTGCCGGCGGCATCGCCTGGCGCATAACGCTCGAACTCGCACTCATCCAGAGCCGTGGTAAACTTCTCTATTGTTGCATCATCCACGAAGTGGCGACCCAGGGTTTCACGGATGTTGTCGCGGTTGAGCTTCTCGGCTGGCATATTGAGCTTGTAGCTCATGTAGCCCCAGAGTGCTCGCATCACCTCATCGTAGAACTCGCCCTGCTTACCCTGGAGCATCAGCTTGTTGGCAAGGCGCAGACGCTTGGTGGCTATCTTGCCCGCCCTGTTGGAACGCTTCTTCACGATGTCGGCATTCTCGATGGCACGGCGGCGGAACACGATGAGCAATACCACGAAGGCGATGAGCGGCATGAGGAGACTGATCCAGTAGCCGAAGCTGCCGAAGAACATCTCGTCGGCCTTGTGCTGCACCACCTTGCCCAACTTGATGGTGTGGATATCCTTATCCTGGCTGGCGAAATCCTCAGACTCTGCCGATGTGCCATCGCCCTTCTCCACCTCTACCTTGAACGGCTGGGTCTTGATAGTCTTGTAGGCATTCTTGCTCGTATCATAATAAGTGAGCTCCACCGATGGGATGGTATAGCTGCCCTGGTTGCGAGGCACGGCAAGGAAATCGTAGACCATGTTGCCCTCTACGCCGTTGGCGGTGAGGCGGGTCTTGTCGGTTACCTTGGCATCATACTTGTCGAAATCCTTAGGGAAGTTGACCACCGGCTGCTTCAGCAGTTTCAGGTTGCCGATGCCGCCCACCACTACTCTCAGGGTGATAGGTTCGCCTGCCTTCACTTCCTTTTTATCGAGCGAAGCAGAGATATTGAACTTGCCCACGCCGCCAGAGAAGTTGGCTGGGCGCTGTGGCAGCGGATCCACCTGCAGGGTGATGCCCGGTGCCTTGATATCCTTCTTTACTTCTACGTAGCCAGAACCGCCGTTGAAGAACGCCTCCATCGGGTCTACGTTGCGGTTCTGCTGAACCACGATGCCCTTGAAGGTGATGGATGGAATCTCCAGCCTACCCGTCATCTGAGGGTACATCACGTACTGGCTCCAGGTGACGCACTTGTATGGTCGGCCATTCACGGTTTCCGTGTGGAAGGTTTTCTGCTGTGGCAGCGGCACTTCCTGGGTGTGGAATCCCTTCAGGTCTGGCATCTTGCCTTCCAGCTGCGTGAGGTCCACCTGTGTATATACCTTATAGGTAAGGAGGATAGGTTCCTGCTCGTGAACTCTCTTCTTGCTGGCAGAGACCTTGATGAAGAGGTCGCTGCCCGAGATGGCAGATCCGGCAGAGCGCATACGAGGTTGGTCGTAGCTGTCCTGTCCGTGCATGTTGGGAGCGCCGTTGGTGCGCTGTGCATGTCCCGACACCTGAATCTTCACGGGGCGTGAAGACAGTCGTTTTCCTCCCACCAGGGCGTGCGAAGCCCCGATGGTGAAGCTGCCGTTCTTGGCGGCATAGAGGGTGTAAGTGATGGTTACGGATGATGAGGACGAGGTATGCCCGTTGATCATCTGGTAACTGGACTGCGAGGAAGTATACGGTCCTGCAATCACTTCCAGTCCATCCTGCACCCCACCCATTCGGAATTCCTCCACATCACTGGTGTTGATGGTATAGGCAACACGGAAGTTCTCTCCAGCCGCGACGTGCGACGGAGCCGACACTGAGATATGCTGGGCATCTACATGCACATGGTAGCCCAACATCATCAGGAGCAATATGATATACCAACCTATTTTTTTCATATCAACTTTCTTTTATCTTATATTTGTTCCAATTTTTAAAACGTAAGTACACCTTATTATATATATAGGCAAGAATCCCTGTTTTGTGAAGGGAAGCGGTTACGCTTTTTACCAATTCTTGTCGTAGGCCTTTCTGCGAGGCTGGCTCATCGCCTTCTGGAGCTTTCGCTTGGTGGCCTGTTCCTGCTGAATCGCGGCATTGAGGAGCTGTTCGGCGTTGTCGCGGCTCATCTTGTCCTGATTCTGCTGGTTCGGATTCGAATTCTTGTTTTTATTCTTGTCTTTATTCTTATCCTTATTATTCTTGTTCTGATCGTTCTTGTTCTGATCGTCTTTGTTCTTATCCTTGTTCTTGTCTTTATCCTTGTTCTTATCGTTCTTGTTCTTGTCTTTATTGTTCTTGTCCTTGTTCTTCTTGTCCTTGTTGTTCTGATTCTGCGGGTTGTTCTTGAGCAGTTTCTTGCAGAGGGCAAGATTATAACGGGTTTCATTGTCCTGCGGATTGCATCTCAGCGCCATCTTGTAGTATTCGATGGCCTGTGCGTACTCGCGGTGGTTCTGCATCACCACTCCCATGTTGTGATAGCTCTTGGAGCGGCGGAAGAGGTTGTTCTCCAGCTGCGCGGCATTGCCAAACTGCACCATCGCCAGCGAGTCTTTCTGCTGCATCAGCAAGGCACACCCCAGGTTGTATATCGCCTGCGGATTCTTCTGGTTCTTGGAGATAGCCTTGCGATATTGGGTCTCGGCAGCTGCCCATTTCTGGGTCTTGAACGCCCTGTTTCCCTGACGAATCAAGTTGCGGTCGGTCTGTGCGGCAGCATTTGTCGCACCGGCCAACAGGAAAGCCACAGTTACTATGATATAATGTATCGTGTTCATTTTAAAACATTTTATGCTTTTGCCCTTTCAGGGCATTTTCTTGAATGGCGTTTTCTTGAAGAACTTAACGTTCCTGAGCAACGGATTCCTTACTTCCATCATGCATACCTCGATGATGAGGAGGAGGATAACCAGGATGCCTACAGCCTGGAACTGCTCATCGTAGGCGCTGTAGATTACACTGGTCATTTCGCCCTTCTGCAACTTGGTGAGCTCGTTGTTCAGCGCCTTCTCTGCATCGCTGGTATTATCCACGTGGATATACTGACCCTTGCCAGCCTGTGCCAGCTGGCGGCACATCTGCTCGTTCAGGGCAGTCATCACCGTGTTGCCGGCGTTATCTTTCAGATAAGAGCCGTCGCCCATCGGGATGGGTGCTCCCTTGGCATTACCTATACCCAGGATAAACACGTTGATGCCCTTCTTGTTGGCCATCTGCGCAGCCTCCTGTGCACCCTCTTCGTGGTTTTCGCCATCGGTAATCACGATGATGGCCCTGCCCACGTTGTCTTGCTGGGTGAAGCTCTTGGTGGCGAGGCTTATGGCCTGTCCGATGTTGGTGCCCTGAGTCTGGATGAGACCAGGGGAAATGTTCTGCAGGAACATCTTGGCAGAAACGTAGTCGCTGGTGATAGGCAACTGCACGAAGGCATCGCCTGCGAAGACGATGAGACCAATCTTGTCGTTGGTGAAGTTATCAACCAGATTCTCTATCAGCATCTTGCTCTTGTCGAGACGTGACGGAGCCACATCTTCGGCAAGCATGGAATTGGAGATATCGAGACAGATCATGGTTTCGATGCCATTTCGCTTCTCGTTAGAAATCTTGCTGCCCATCTGCGGGCGTGCCACCATCACGATGAGCAATGCCAAGGCTGCGAGCATCAGCACGAACTTCACCGTGGGGCGGTATTTAGATATGTGGGGCATCAGCTGCTTGAGCAACTCGGGGTCACCCAACTTTCTGAGCTTTGCCCTTCTCCTTCTCCAACCTATCAGGCGAACCAGCACCAGTGCCGGTATCACCCACAACAGCCAGAGAAATGCGGGATCTTCAAATCTTAACATGGTTATATTTATATTATTTCTTTAATTCCATCAAGTCAACACCCTGTAAATCTTATCGATACCAGGAAGTCTTTCTCTTCGTTGAGAAATCTTCTCCTTTTAAGGGATGCGGCGGAGCCAGGTGATGCGGAGCAGAATCTCTACCAGCAATATCAGCAGAGCGGCAAGGGCGAAAGGCTGATACGCCTCATAGCGCTTGGCGAAATGCTTCACATTGAACTTCGATTTCTCCAGTTTATCAATATCCCGATAAATCTTCTTCAGTTCGGCATTGTTGGTAGCACGGTAGAAGTTTCCGTCGGTGGTCTGCGCTATGTCGCTAAGCGTCTGCGTATCAATCTCCACAGGGATGTTGACATACTGCACGCCTCCTGCCACCGGCATCGGATAAGGTGCCACCTTGTTGGTGCCCACGCCGATGGTGTAGACTCGGATGCCATAGCTCTTGGCTATTTCGGCTGCAGTCATCGGCGAAATGTCGCCCATGTTGTTACTTCCATCCGTGAGCAGGATTACCACCTTGCTCTTCGACTTGGAGTCCTTCAGTCGGCTCACGGCATTCGCCAGACCCATGCCCACTGCGGTACCGTCGTCGATGAGTCCGCGGGCGGCAATATCGGTTCTTGTATCCTGCAACAGGCGCAGGAGACTGGCGTGGTCGGTGGTCATCGGGCACTGGGTGAACGCCTCGCCCGCAAAGATGGTCAATCCGATGTTGTCGGTAGGACGGCCCGAGATAAACTCGTTGGCCACATCCTTCGCCGCCTCCATGCGGTTAGGCTTCAGATCCTCGGCAAGCATGGAGGTAGAAACGTCCATGGCAAGCATGATATCGATGCCCTCCACCGTCTTGTTGTCCCAAGAATAATGCGTCTGCGGACGGGCCATGGCGCAAACGATGAGCACGAAGGCGATGCATCTCAGCACCATCGGCAGATGGATGAGTCGCACGCGCAGGCTCTTGGGCGCAAACTGATACATTCTTGTATCGCTCATGCGCATCGTTGGCTCGCTCTTCTTCCTGCTCAGGAAATACCATAATATATAAGGTATCAGCAGCAGGAGCAGCAGAAAATATGCTTTACTTGCAAATTCCATTTTTCTTTTTATTTAATAAAGTTACTGAACTTTCGCAAGTATCTCACCAACACGCCCTGAAAGGGCAGAAGCCCCTAGCCCAAGGCAACGCCCTGGGTAATGATGGATGCAAGCCTGTCGCCCTGTAAGGGCAAAAGCCTTCAAGTACCAGGCAATATACAAAGCTTTTGCCCTTACAGGGCGCCTTGCTGATTGCTTGTATACCCAGGGCGCTTGCCCTGGGCTAGGAGCTTCTGCCCTTTCAGGGCGTGTGGAGCATACTTACGAAACTTGAACAAAATTACATCACGAGCATGACTACCTGGTAGATGATATAGCCCAGGATGCCGACTACGCTGAAGCCTCCCACCCAGAGCAGGGTCTTGATGAGGCGACGCTGCTGCTGACTCTTCTGGTCTTCGCTGCTGAGCGTAGGAACTATCTTCTCTTCCTTAGGCTGCTCATCGGTCTTCGTCTGGTCGATGAAGTTGATGGCGTTCACCAGGTTGGCATCGTTCTCGTTCATCGGAATCTCATACTTGGCAAACTTCACGAGGTCGGCGGTGGAGAAGAGCATTCTCAACTCGTCTATCATCTTCTGGTCGCCCGAAGCACGCAGGTTGTCGATAATCTCAGAACTGGTCATCTCCATCGCATTGAATCCGAATCGGCTCACGATATATGCGCGCAGCGTATTGGTAAGATGGGTGTAGTACTCCTTCTGGGTTTCCTGGTTGGATGTGGTGTGATGCTGCTTGATGTCGTTGATTTCCTTCAGTGCCTTCTCGTGGGCAGGAACCCGCTTGATGATGCGGATGCGGGTGATGATAGGCTTGTTCTTCTTCAGTCGGTTGCGCAGATAGAGCATTGCGCCACAGATGATTATCATCAGAAGACTCAACCAGAAGGCGAAGCTCCACTCACTCCAAAGGAATGGGTTATCCTGCACCGTCTTGGGAGGATAGAACTGGTTGGGATGCACCGTATCCACGGGCACCGTGAGCACCTTCAGCGCCAGGGGATTGCCGTGGAAGCTTTTGCCGTCTATCTTCACATTGAGTGCCGGGATGGCATACACCTTCTCATCAAAGGAGGTGATGGTATAGTCGCGGCTCACCACCATCTGGTCGTCGCCCACCTGCGATGTATCCCCCTTCTGCTCCACCACCTCGATGCCAGGAATAATCTGGTCTTGCGGCTTGAAGGATGGCATCACCACCTTGGCACCTTTTCGGGCAGTAGCCTTGAGGTGCAGGATGGTCTGCTGTCCGATGAGCATCTGCAAGGAGTCGATGCGCTGCTCCACGGTCTGACCGAAAGCCAGTCCCGAGCAGCCCATCAGCACCATCGTCAATATAATATTTCTTATTTTCAACATTGTTGCTTTACTTTGAACTTTGAGCTTTATGATTAGTAAAGCCGTAGAATTCTTCATTCTTCACTCTTCACTCAATTTATCCTCTTTGTTTGAACAGTGTCAGGAGCGACTTGGAGAAATCCTCGTTGGTCGCTATCGAAGTCCAGTCTACCTTACTCTTGGCAAAGAGCTGGCGCAGCTGGTCCTGGCGTCGCAGCCAGTTCTGGGCATGCGCTATTCTCAGCTTCTTCGAACTGGTATCGATATACATCTCGTGTCCCGTCTCAGCATCCATCACCTTGATCAATCCCACATCGGGCAACTGCTTTCCACGAGGGTCGTATACCTGGATGCCCACCACATCATGCTTCTGGTTGGCAATCTGCAGGGCATGCTGGTAATCCTTCTGGTCGTAGAAGTCGCTGATGAGGAAGGCGGTGCAGTGGCGCTTCATCACGCGGGTGAAGTATTCCAAGGCGCAGCCTATGTCGGTGCGCTGGCTCTGAGGATGGAAGTCGAGCATCTCCCGGATGATATAGAGGATATGCTTTCTTCCCTTCTTGGGCGGGATATACTTCTCAATTCTGTCGGAAAAGAAGATGACACCTATCTTGTCGTTGTTCTGAATGGCACTGAAGGCCAAGGTGGCAGCTATCTCGGTTGCCAAGTCGCGCTTCATCTGGCGCATCGTACCGAAGTCGAGCGAGCCACTCACATCCACGAGCAACATGACGGTGAGCTCTCGTTCCTCTTCGAACACCTTGACGAAAGGGCGATGGAAACGGGCTGTCACGTTCCAGTCGATGTCTCTCACGTCGTCGCCATACTGGTATTCGCGCACCTCGGCAAAGGCCATTCCCCTGCCCTTGAAGGCTGAGTGATACTGGCCTGCGAAGATATTCTGGCTCAATCCGCGAGTCTTGATCTCAATCTTCCGAACCTTCTTTAAGATATCTTGTGTATCCAAAATCCTAATCTATTAACTATTAACTATAAATTATTACCCAATCAAGGCACTTCCACCTTGTTGATGATGCGGCTAACGATTTCCTCGCTGGTGATTTCGCTCGCCTCTGCCTCGTAAGAGAGACCGATGCGGTGGCGGAGCACATCGTGAGCCACGGCACGCACATCTTCTGGAATCACATAACCGCGATGCTTGATGAAGGCGTAGGCACGGGCTGCCTTGGCAAGCGAGATGCTGGCACGAGGACTGCCGCCGAAGGTAATCATATCCTTCAAGTCGCCCAAGCCGTAACGCTCAGGATAACGGGTGGCGAAGACGATGTCGGCAATATACTGCTCTATCTTCTCGTCGATATAAACCTCGTTCACGATGCTGCGTGCCTTCAGGATTTCCTCTGCTGTGGTTACAGGAGTAACGGTTGGCAGACCGCCCTGGATATTCTCACGGATGATGAGCTTCTCTTCCTCGATGGTAGGATAGTCGATGATGACCTTGAGAAGGAAACGGTCTACCTGCGCCTCTGGCAACTGATAGGTTCCCTCCTGCTCCACCGGGTTCTGGGTAGCCATCACCAGGAATGGATTAGGCAATTTGAATGTCTGCTCGCCGATGGTAACCTGATGTTCCTGCATCGCCTCGAGCAAGGCACTCTGCACCTTGGCAGGCGCACGGTTGATTTCATCTGCCAAAACGAAATTGGCGAACACCGGACCACGCTTTACATGGAAGGCTTCGTCTTTCTGCGAATAGATCTGCGTTCCCACCACGTCGGCAGGCAACAAATCGGGTGTAAACTGTATGCGGCTATAGTCTGCACTGACCAGCTGTGACAATGTCTTGATTGCGAGTGTCTTCGCCAAGCCCGGCACACCTTCGAGCAAGATGTGACCATCAGAGAGAAGACCGATGAGGAGACAGTCAACGAGGTGCTTCTGACCTACGATGACCTTGTTCATGCCCATTACCAGGTTGGTAACGAACTGACTCTGTTGTTCAATCCGGATATTCAATTCACGGATATCAATAGCTTCTGCCATAATTCTTATAATATTATTTTACGTTTAATTCAACTTTTGCAGGAAATTAGGGTGTCTTTTTACACCCTCAACCTTAAATCAAACGCAAAAGTACTGAATTATGAGCACAAAAGCGAAAAAAGCAAACTAAATAATATTAAAAATGTTTCACAAAAGCTATTTTTAGAAACTTTTAATGAAACCACTCTCATTTTTTAAAGAAACCTTTCCGTATTTTAAACAAACCATTCTAACTGTACGGTTAAAACGGGCTGAAAGCCCAAAAGCTCCTAGCCCAGGGCATCGCCCTGGGTATAATAGCAATCTGTAAGACGCCCTGTAAGGGCAAAAGCTTTGTATATAGCCCAGTATTTTAAAGCTTTTGCCCTTACAGGGCGACAAGTTTGTGTCCGTAATTACCCAGGGCGATGCCCTGGGCTAGGGGCTTCTGCCCTTTCAGGGCGTATTGGGTAATTTCAACCGTACAGGTCGAAAACATTCCCATATATGAAATGAATCTTAAACAAAATATCATATATGGGAATGGTTGAAGATAAATCAAATACTAGCGGTTGCGATGTTTCATATACCAGGGATGTACTAAGAAATTATACAAGATTAGCGACAATCCTGTGAGTATCATGCCTGGATAAAGCAGTTCGTGGATGGTGGAATTGAAGATGACGCTATGCTCGCCGGGAAGATGCTGACAAGCACTATCCTGAAGCACAAAGCCCAGGGCTATGCCCAGAGTTATACCCAACTCCCATGCCAGAAAGAAGGAACTGGTGCTCGTTCCGCGCTGGCAATGCTTGGCCAGCTTGATGTAGAAAAGCAGGAAACGGCTGCCGATGACACCCATTCCCAAGCCCAGCAACACGGGCACAAGTACTTCTACAGCAAAGTCTTGGTCGTTCAGCGACACGAACTCTGCCGCACCTATCAATATCAGTCCCACGACAACCTGGCTCTTCAGGTCGGCATCGGCAAAGACGTATTTCTCTGCAATCACAGCCACCACCAAGCCTGCCAGCAACATCAGATAAACCGTCAGATTATGCGGAATGGCGAAATACATTCCTGCACTTGCCATAATCAGTACGATGTTGACAAACAGCGGGATTCCCTGAGGCAGGAAGAAGCGGTCGGAACTGAAAAGCGGCATGTGATCAGCAGGAGCCTTGAAAGGAAACTTTACCCGGGACACCAGCACCAGAGCACCCAGCGCCAACAGAAAAGCCACCGGGAAGGTGAGGCGCATATTAAAAAAAGTGCAAATGAGCCACTCCAGCACGGGACCCGTAGCAATGGAGAAACGGGCAAACCAGGAGGTGATGTAGTTCGCCTCCGTGCGCTGAAACGATTCGCAGGTATCTATCACCAGCGTACTGGCAAGCGTCATCTGAGCCAAGCCCAGGAAGGCACCCAGCACCACCCGCATCGCCACTAGCACCTCGAACCCGAACTTGATGTTCCAGAAGGTATCCAGATAGTAGAGGACAACGTGGCAGACGGCTACGCAGCAGATGGAAAACTGGCATACCCTGTTGCGGCGGTAGCGCTGCACCAGATAGGAACAGAAACCGCCGAGCAGGAAGATGCCCAAGCCGTAGGCTCCCACCACAACACCAACCTGCCAAGGGCGATAGCCTTCCTTCGTCATAAAATAAGGTATGCCAAGGATGAGCATATAGACACTCGTCATCAGCAGCAGGTTGGCAAAGCAGAGTCGCCAGAAGTCACGATGCCACAAATTCACGTGTATGGGTGTATTTTGTGTATCCATAACCAATTTAAAACTAATAACTCTCCTCTACACTTGGATATTCTGTGCTCTTAACAGCATCGATGTAAGCCTTCACGCCTTTCTGCATCTCCTCGCCTACCTGGGCGAAGTGGCGCAGGAACTTAGGCTTGAAGCCCTGGGTCATTCCCAGCGCATCAGCATAAACCAGCACTTGACCATCACAGCCGTTACCCGCTCCAATACCGATAGTTACGGCTTTTACCTGACGTGTTACTTCAGCCGCTAATTTAGCAGGAACCTTTTCCAAAACGATGGCAAAAACACCTGCCTTATCCAGGGCGATGGCATCGCTGATGAGCTTCTGGGCCTCAGCCTCTTCCTTGGCACGGATGCCGTAGCCGCCAAACTTGTTGACGCTCTGTGGGGTCAACCCCAGATGACCATGCACCGGAATACCGGCATCTACCATCGCCTTGACGGTATCAGCAATCTCCACTCCACCTTCGAGCTTCAGGGCATCCACGCCCGTCTCCTTCATCATGCGGCAAGCGTTGCGCAATGCTTCCTCCTTGCTGATCTGATAACTGCCAAACGGCATATCGCATACCACAAAGGCATGCTTGCAGGCACGTGCCACGCTGCGGGCATGGTAAATCATCTGGTCTACGGTGATAGGCAAGGTATCAGCATTACCTGCCATCACGTTGCTGGCTGAATCGCCAATCAAGATACTATCGATGCCTGCTGCATCCAGAATGCCTGCAGTAGTAAAGTCATAAGCTGTAAGCATCGTCACCTTCTCGCCTGCCGCCTTCATCTCGGCAAACGTCTTGGTTGTAATCTTCTTCTTATCTGTAGATAAATATCCCATGATTATTTATTTTTTGTAATTATCAACGATTTTCACTAAGTCGGCAAAGGTGAAGCCTTCGTAGTCCGGAATCACGTAGTCGCTGTAAGGGGCGATGGATTCCGCAGAATTGGTGGTAGAGAGACCGAGGGTGAAAGCTCCCGATGCACGCACCGCCTTCAAGCCATTGAAGCTGTCTTCCAGGCCCACGCACTCCGATGGCTGCGCGCCGAAGCAGGCGGCACCCTTGAGATAGCAGTCTGGATCCGGCTTGCTCTTGGCGAAGTCCTCGCTGGTCAGCACACGGTCGAAGTAGCCCTTGAACTCAGGGTGCTGCTTATACACATTGAGCATCTTCTGAATATTGCTACTCGTTACTACAGCGCACTTTACGCCATTCTGCTTCAACTCTTGGATGAAGTTCTCTACGCCCGGAATATACGGATACTTCATATTCTGCTCAAACTCATTGAGTCGAGCCGTAATCTTGTTCTGTTCTGATTTCGGGTCGGTATAGCCTTCGATATGAGCGAAGACTGAGTCATCAGAGAAGTACTTATCGTAGATTTGCACCAGAGTTTGCCCCTTGATTCTATACTCGAAGTCAGGAATTTCCGGATGATACTCTCTTCCTATCATTCCCCAAAAGATGGAATACTGTGATTCCGTCTCGAAGACCACGCCATCCAGATCGAATAAAGCTGCCTTTATCATTATAGTATTTCTTATCTTTTTATTTATATTTATTATTATCTATGTTCACGTTTTCGAGCCTTTTTCTGCTCTACAACATCTTTTTCGGGTGCAAAGGTACACATTTTTTTAATAAGTCGAGCCCAAAATCATAATAAATATATAAAAAAAGCTATATTATTTTGAATTGTCACCAATTTGAGTTAACTTTGCACCTTATTATATAAAATATAAAGCATTAAACAGGAATGAACATCATAGAGAAATATTTCACTCATCTCACGGATGAGCAGAAGAAGCAAATCGCTGCACTCGACGAGCTGTACCGCGACTGGAACAACAAGATCAATGTCATCAGCCGCAAGGACATCGACAACCTCTACGAGCACCACGTGCTTCACTCCATGGCCATCGCCAAGGCCATCAACTTCCGTCCGGGCACCGAGATTCTCGACTTCGGTTGCGGTGGCGGCTTCCCTGGCATCCCGCTCGCCATCCTCTTCCCTGAGTGCAAGTTCAAGCTCATCGACGGAACCGGCAAGAAGATCCGTGTATGCAACGAGGTAGCCTCAGCCATCGGACTGAAGAATCTCGTGGCAGAACACCTGCGTGGCGAGGACGAGAAGGGAAAGTACGACTTCGTGGTGAGCCGTGCCGTGATGCAGCTGCCCGACCTGATGAAGATTATCAAGAAGAATTTCAAGAAGAAGGGGCAGAACGCCCTGCCGAACGGTCTGATCTGCCTGAAAGGCGGCAACCTGCAGGAAGAGCTCAAGGATTATCGCAACGTGGCGGAAATCACCCCTCTCAGCACCTTCTTCGAGGAAGAATGGTTCAAGCAAGACAAGCAACTCATCTATGTTCCAGCATAAATACAAAGTAAAAATGTTACATATCGAAAGATTCCAAGTCAACATGTTGCAGGAAAACTGCTATGTTGTAAGCGATGAGACCAAGGAATGCGTCATCATCGACTGCGGTGCGTTCTATCCAGAAGAGCGCAACGCCATCACTCACTATATCCAGAAGAACGAACTGAAGCCAGTACATCTGCTCGTTACCCATGGCCATCTGGACCATAACTTCGGCAACGACACCATCTACAAGGAGTTCGGACTGAAGCCGGAAGTTTCACAGGGCGACGAGAAACTGATGAAGGGACTCAAGCACCAGGCAGAAACCTTCTACCAGATGCAGCTGGACACCGACTTCCCTCCTATCGGTCATTTCTTCGAGGAAGATGAAGTCATCAAATTCGGCAATCACGAATTCAAAATCATCGAGACCCCAGGCCACAGCAACGGATCCGTCACCTTCTATTGCGAGGCAGAGCACGTAGCCTTCACGGGCGACACTCTCTTCAAGAGCTCTATCGGCAGAACCGACTTCCCTGGCGGCAGCATGTTCCGCATCATCAACAGCCTGCGCCATCTGGGCTTGCTCCCAGACGAGACCCAGGTGCTTCCGGGTCACGGCGAGGCAACCAGCATCGGCGAGGAGTTGGCACACAACCCATACATGGACCGATAAGCCATCAAGATGATTCAAAAGAAAACAAATACGGAGAAGATAATCCTGGGCATTGACCCGGGTACCAACGTGATGGGCTACGGCGTGATTCGCGTGATGGGCAACAAGGCAGAGCTGGTGGTGATGGGCATCATCGACATGCGCAAGGAGAAGGACCCCTATCTGAGACTGGGCAAGATCTTCGAGCGGGTGACGGGCATCATCGACTCCTACCTGCCCGACGAGATGGCGATTGAGGCACCTTTCTTCGGAAAGAACGTGCAGTCGATGCTCAAGCTGGGAAGAGCCCAGGGCGTTGCCATCGCTGCCGCCATCCACCACGACGTGCCCATCCACGAATATGCTCCGCTGAAAATCAAGATGGCTATCACCGGACAGGGACAGGCTTCCAAGGAGCAGGTGGCAGCAATGCTGCAGCGCATGCTCAACATCAAGGAAGACGAAATGCCGAAGTTCATGGATGCCACCGATGCCCTGGGTGCCGCCTACTGCCACTTCCTGCAGATGGGAAGACCCGAAACCGGTGCCAAGCA
This sequence comes from Segatella copri, assembly GCF_019249655.2. Classification (NCBI taxonomy): domain Bacteria; kingdom Pseudomonadati; phylum Bacteroidota; class Bacteroidia; order Bacteroidales; family Prevotellaceae; genus Segatella; species Segatella copri. Next base: position 2,115,273 of record NZ_CP137557.1, on the reverse strand, counting down.
CTACAGCAGCTGGAAGGATTTCGCCCAGAAAAACCAGGGACGCATAGGCGGAGGCAACGGCATGACCGGACCGCAAGCCAAACTCCTGGCTGCCATCAACCGCACTACGCACAAGTAGCATTCGTTGCAAAACGCTTCAAGCACACAAGTAGCATTCATTGCGAACACATATATAACATATATAATATGTGTATTGCACAACACATAAATCACAATTTTAAGAGAGATGCAAAAGATTATTAGCATTAAGGATGGCGTGACTCGTATGCCGGAATGGCGTATGGCCGAGCCAGTGAACTTTGAATCTTGCGAAGGCGAGCACATCGCCATCGTAGGACCAAACGGTGGTGGAAAGTCGATGTTTGTTGACATCATTGTCGGCAGACACCCTCTGTTAATGCACGACCCGGATTATGATTTCTCGCCCAGCACCAAGACGCTGGTGAGCGACAACATCAAGTATATCACCTTCCGTGACACCTACGGAGGCGATAACGACCGCACCTATTTCCTGCAGCAGCGATGGAACCAGCTGGAAATAGACGAGAATACGCCGATTGTGAAGGATAAGCTGGAAGAGGCTTACGGCATGGCGGGCGAGGAAACTCCCGAGCGCCGCGCATTGCAGAAGCACATCTACGAGCTCTTCCACATGGAGCATCTGCTCGATAAATACACCATCCTGCTGAGCAGCGGCGAGCTGCGCAAGTTCAAGCTGGCATCTACCCTCTTCTCTGAACCACGTGTCCTCATCATGGACAATCCGTTTATCGGACTCGATGCCGACACCCGCGACCAGCTGAAGGAACTCCTCAAGACGCTTGCCCAGGAGCATGCCCTGCAGATTATCCTCGTATTGAGCAAGAGCGACGACATTCCTGATTTCATCACCCACGTAGTGGAAGTGAAGGATATGAAGGTGATGCCGAAGCTGACCAAGGAGGAATATCTTGCCCAGCGCACCCCTATCCCAAGCAGAATGCTGAGCCAGGAACTGGAGCAGCAGATCATCAACCTGCCTTACAGCGACCGCGAGTACAAGAGCCAGGAAGTGGTGAAGATGAACAAGGTTCGCATACAGTATGGCAAGCGCATCATCCTGAAAGACCTCGACTGGACCGTGAACAACGGCGAGCGATGGGCACTGAGCGGACAGAACGGAGCCGGCAAGAGTACCCTCTTGAGCCTGGTCTGTGCCGACAATCCCCAGAGCTATGCCTGCGACATCGCCCTCTTCGGCAATCCTCGTGGCAGCGGCGAGAGCATCTGGGACATCAAGAAGCACATCGGCTATGTATCGCCAGAGCTTCACCGTTCCTACCAGCGCGACCTTCCAGCCATCCGCATCGTAGCCAGCGGACTGATGGATTCCGTAGGTCTCTACGTAAAGCCTAAGGAGGAAGATATGGGCAAGTGCCGTTTCTGGATGAAGGTATTCGGACTGGAAGGATTGGAAGATAGAGGCTTCCTGAAGCTCTCAAGCGGCGAGCAGCGCCTGGTTCTCCTTGCCCGTGCCTTTGTAAAGGACCCGGAATTGCTCATCCTGGATGAGCCATTGCATGGTCTCGACAATCACAACCGCCGTCTGGTGAAGGACATCATCGAGGCGTTCTGCAAGCGCAACAACAAGACGATGATCATGGTGACACACTACAAAGAAGAACTACCTGCATGCATCGACCACAGCATCTTCCTGACGAGACATGCATAAACATGAGAGATGCATTACCATAAAATATGCATAAACATGCATCAAGACAAGAAAAAATCTAAAGATATCCCCCCAGCCTGCCAGCTTCAAGCAGACTGGGGTTTCTGTTATTCTGAAGCAGAACATGTACCCTTAAAAGAGAATTTTGTAGACTATAACTATAATATTCAAACATTTCTAGTTAAAAAAGCTAAAGGTTTTACATTTTTACTTATTTTTTTGCTACATTTGCACTCAAAAAGAGATTTATATCTAAATAGTATTCATTCTAATCTAACATCAGCTTATGCAAAAAGAAGCAAGAAAGCAGCTGGGTGTGATTGGAGCAGCAATGCTTTTGCCAATGTCAGCATTGGCAGCAGACAACAACTTTGTTGGAAGTACAGGCATTGCTGGTTCCCTGAAACCCAAGACTGAAAGCGTTTTCAACGCTACGCAGCAGGCAAAGCACCAGCGTATCACTGGTACCGTGTTTGACGAAGCAGGTGAACCTGTTATTGGTGCTACGGTTGTTCTGAAGAACAACTCGAAGCAAAGTACTGTAACCGATGTGGATGGTAACTTCAAACTCGACGTGAATTCCACAAGTGGAGTTATCGTCGTTTCTTACATCGGTTGCCAGACCCAGGAAGTGAGATTCAACGGCAACAAGCCGCTGAGCATTCACCTCAAGGAAGACTCACAGACCCTTGGCGACGTGGTAGTCACTGCCTTCGGTGCCACCCAGAAGAAGGAAACCGTGGTGGGTTCCGTGCAGCAGGTAAGACCAGAGTCGCTGCGTGTGCCATCGGCTAGTATTTCATCATCTTTCGCAGGACGTCTCTCGGGTGTCATCGCTACCCAGAGCAGCGGTCAGCCAGGTGCCAACGGATCTGACTTCTACATCCGTGGTATCGCCACCATCAGTGGTGCCAAGTCGCCACTCATCGTCATGGATGGTATGGAGATTTCGCAGGACGACCTCAACCACCTCGACCCAGACGTTATCGAGAGTTTCTCTATCCTGAAAGACGCTTCAGCCACCGCCATGTATGGTTCGCGCGGTGCCAATGGTGTGCTCATCATTACTACCAAGAGTGGTCAGGACCTCGACAAGCCGAAGATTTCATTCCGCGTTGAGGCCAACGTAACCATGCCTACATCCAAACCTAAATTTGTTGACGGTGCCCGATTCATGGAGCTCTTCAACGAGGCTGTTACCAACGAAGGTACGGGTAACACCCTCTACACGGCAGAGCAGATTGCCAACACACGCAATCACGTGAACGGCGAGATATTCCCAGATGTCAACTGGTATAAGGAGATGTTCAAGTCGGCTTCATACAACCAGAAGGCGAACATGAACGTGCGTGGTGGTACCAGCAAGATCGTGTACTTCATGAACCTCAACGTGAGCCATGAAACCGGTATGCTGCGCAACCGCAGTAAGGAGTACTATTCTTACAACAATAATATCGACTACATGCGATATGCGTTCCAGAACAACATCGACTTCAACATGTCGAAGTCGTCGAAGATTTCGCTCCACCTCTATGCCGGACTTGACAACATGCACGGTCCGCTGGCAGGCAGCAACGACATCTCTCGTTCTCTGAACGACCTCTATTCGCAGATGATGAATGCCAACCCAGTGCTCTTCCCTATCTCATATAACAATGAGGGCGACGAGTGGGTTCACTGGGGATACCGCCAGCTTGCCAACGGAGGTAACTCCAACCCGATGGCACGACTCGTGAGCGGATATCAGGATTCATTCGCAAGTACCATCAATGCCAACCTGAACTTCGACCAGAAGCTCGACTTCATTACCAAGGGTCTGGGCTTCCACCTGATGTTCTCGTTCAAGAACTGGTCTAAGAGTACCACCTTCCGCTCGCTCAACTACAACCATTACGAGCTGAAGAACTATACCCAGAACGAAGACGGCACCTATACCTACGTGCAGACTCCTAAGGGCGACCCTTCGAAGCCTGTGCTCAGCAACTCGGGTCAGAATGCCGGCGACCGCCGCTACTATGCTCAGGCATACTTCGACTACAACCGAAGCTTCGGCGACCACACCGTTACGGGTATGCTCCTCTGGAACATCAACCAGTATAACTCCAATATCTTTGTAGATAATGTGCTCTCGTCTCTGCCACAGCGCAAGATTGGTTTCGCAGCACGTGCCACATACGACTACAAGCACCGCTACCTGATTGAGTTCAACGCAGGTTACAACGGTTCCGAGCAGTTTGCCAAGGGTCACCAGTGGGGCTTCTTCCCATCTGTGGGTCTGGGTTACAACCTCAGCGAGGAGAAGTTCTGGGAGCCTATCAAGCAAACCGTTTCCAACTTCAAGATTCGTGGTACTTACGGACTCGTAGGTAACGACCAGTATGGTTACGAGCGCTTCATCTATCGTGAGGACGTATCGCTCACCGGCAACGGTTCGTTCACCACCGGTTTGCCAGGCAACTTTGTAACCTATTCCGGTCCGGGATGGAACCGTCTGCGCAACGAGAACGTATCATGGGAGGTGGGCCATAAGCTCGACATCGGTTTCGACCTGCAGCTCTTCAATGCCCTCGACATCACCGTCGACTGGTTCCGCGAGCGCCGCAGCAACATCTTCCAGCAGAAGCTCTCCATACCAAACTATCTGGGTACAGCCAATACCAAGATCTATGGTAACCTTGCCGAGGTAATCAACAAGGGTGTGGATCTGGCAGTGAACTACAGCAAGCGCATCAACAAGGATCTCTCCGTACAGTTCCAGGGCACATTCACCTACAACAACAACGAGATTTCCGTATACGATGAGGCTCCGGGCAAGCGCGATGCCATGAAGAGCCAGGGCAAGAACGTGAAAACCGTATGGGGTTACGTAGCCAACGGACTCTACATCGACAAGGCAGATATCGCCAACAATCCAACCTCTACGCTCGGTAATATCGCCATTGCTCCTGGTGACATCAAGTATGTAGACCAGCCAGACCGCGATGGCAAGTACGATGGCCGCATCACAGCCGACGACCAGGTGCCATTGGGCGTAAGCGTTCCGAAGATTATCTACGGTTTCGGACCATCAGTAGGTTACAAGAACTGGGACTTCTCCGTATTCTTCCAGGGCCGCGGCAACGTAGCACTGATGCTCAGCGATATCCAGCCATTCGGTTCATCCTATCGCCGTGGCGTACTGAAGTTCATCGACGAAGACCACTGGAGCCCGGACAACCAGGATCCGAATGCGAAGTATCCACGCCTCACGGACAACTACAACAACCACAACACAGTATCATCAAGCTACTGGTTGCGCAACGGTAGATTCCTGAAGCTGAAGAACGCAGAAATCGGTTACACGCTCAAGAACATGCGATTCTATGTCAACGGAACCAACCTGCTCACCATCTCACCTTTCAAGGAGTGGGATCCTGAGATGGGCGGTGGTAACTACACCACCAAGTATCCGACACAGATGACAATCAACGTAGGTTTCCAACTCACATTAAATTAAAGAAGATATGAAAATACTCAATAAAGCATTCATAGGCTGCTTGCTCGCTGCGGGTTTCACGATGACATCGTGCGACTATCTTGATGTGATTCCTGCCGAGACAACCACTGGCACCGACATGACCAAGGACCGCCAGGCAGCCCTCAACTATCTGTACTCCTGCTACGGATATTTGCCTACCCCTAACGCCGGACCGACATCGCTCGACTTCCTTACCGGAGACGAGGTGGTTACAGCCTTCGAGCATGAGACATTCGCCGCATTCCCTAAGGGCAACTATTCAGCCTCCAACCCAGTGATCAGCTACTGGAACACCCTGTATCAGGGAATCCGCCAGTGCTACATGTTCCAGGACGAGCTGAACAAGACCGGCAACTTCAACGGACTTGCTGATAAGGACCGCGAGGACTACAAGGCACAGGTTACCTTCCTCATCGGATACTACCACTTCCTGCTTTCACGCTGCTATGGCCCTATCATCATCGTTCACCAGACTCCAGACCCGATGCTTCTGCCATCCGACTATCAGGGCCAGGAGCCTTACGACGACTGCGTGAACTTCATCTGCGAGAAGTTTGACGAGGCAGCCAAGGGTCTGCCTGCTACCCGCACCGGTGCACAGGCAGGCGAGTTCGGTCTTGCCACCAGCGTAGCAGCCAAGGCGATGAAGGCAAAGATGCTGCTCTATGCCGCATCCCCACTGTTCAACGGCAACAGCAAGTTCTATTCCGACTTCAAGGACAAGGAGGGAAAAACTCTCATGCCGCTTACCCCCGATGAGAGCAAGTGGAGCAAGGCTGCCGCAGCCTTCAAGGATGCCATCACCGCTGCCGAATCTGCAGGCTACCACCTCTACGACCGTAGCGACTGCAAGCTCAACAAGAACGGCTATCCTGCCGACCCAAAAGTGCGTGCTCTGCGCTACACCATCACCGACTACTCGGCTGAGGACGAGAAGGCAGGTGCCAACTCTGAGGTTATCTGGGCTGACTCACGTGGTGAGGGCTACTATGGATTGCAGAACAAGAGTATACCGTACATCAATGGTGGATGGGGTTGGAATGGTGTGGCTCCTACTATTGCCATGCTTAGCCGCTTCTACACCAAGAACGGTCTGCCTATCGACCAGGACAAGACATTCGACTATGCCAACCGCTGGGATCCGGTAGAAGTGGATGAGGCTCACAAGGACGAGGCATATCCAGGCCGCAAGACTCAGAAGTTCAACCTCGACCGCGAGCCACGCTACTATGCTTGGGTTGCCTTCCAGGATGGCTACTACGAGATTCTGAGTGCTTCCAACAACGGTGCATATAGTGAAGATGCCAACTACACACTCACTTCAGACAACACTCACGGTCGACTTATCTGCGACTTCGTGCTCGGTGGCAACTGTAGCCGTGGTGTAGACGCTAACTCTAAGCGTACCAGCAACTATTCACCAACAGGCTTCCTGAACAAGAAGTTCATCAATCCAGACCTGGTGAAGTCGAAGACAGGTGCCGACTACACCAATACCCCTTGGCCGCTCATCCGACTGGCAGAGCTTTACCTGAGCTACGCCGAGTGTCTTGCCGAGACTGGCGACCTGACCAATGCCCGCCTCTACCTTGACAAGGTGCGCACCCGTGCCGGATTGCCAGGAGTGAAGGAAGCTTACGAGCAGTTTGGCAAGGACCCATCCAAGGCTACCACCAAGGAAGGCTTGCGCGACATCATCCGCAACGAGCGCATGAACGAGTTCTATCTCGAGAATCAGAACTTCTGGGATATGCGCCGCTGGCTGCTTGCCGAGAAGTACTTCAACGTGAAGGCGAAGGGTCTGAACATTGATGCCGAGAACATCAACGACTTCAGCGAGGTACAAGAAGTAGTATTCGAGCGTAAGTTCCAGTCGCCGATGAACTATCTGATGCCTATCCCATCAGCCGACATCAACCGAAACGACCACGTGGTACAGACTCCGGGTTATTAATTTTAAGCATTGTAACAAATAAAAAGACACAATGATGAAAAAGAATATCATAAAAATGCTTGCGGCTGTGGCCCTTGTCGGCACAATGGCAGCATGCTCTGATGATGACAAGACTGCACCGGCAGTGAACATCAAAGAGCAGACCGTCACCATCGACAGCCTCCAGCCAGGCAAGGTGGTGTTCCACTGGACTACTCCAGAGCACCCAGACTACTATTATATCAAGGTGGCTTACGACGACCCCGTTAAGGGCCACCGCGTGCTCAACGCCAGCGCCTATGCCGATTCCCTCATGATCGACGGACTCTTTGCCAAGTATGGCGAACTCGCCTACACATTCACGGCAGTGAGCAGAGACGGCGGCGAGAAGGTGCTCTTCACCAAGAATGCCAAGGCGGGCTACGTGCCTGCCGACATCAAGGACTACGAGGTGGGACCTATCAGCCTGACCGCAGCACAGCTCTGGACCGACAACCAGGAATCATCCGAGGGTCCTATCGCAGCCCTCATCGACGGCAACAACGGCACCTACTTCCACATGAGCTGGAGTGCTCCAACTCCATGGCCTCACTACATTCGTGTAGACCTGGGCAAGAAGGTGAAGGGCGTATCGTTCTGGTATAAGGGCCGTAACAACAACAACAACGACAACCCTAAGCACATCACCATCTGGGCAAGCAACAAGGCGGCCGACAACCCTACTGATGCCGAAGCATGGAAGATTGGTGAATTGGGTAGCGATGTTCTGCCGAAAGGCACGGCTCCTGAGTATACATCTCCTGGTCTGTTCAGTGAAAAAGATGAGTTCAAGTATCTCTGGCTGCAGATTGACGAAGCTTATTCCGGCAGCCAGTGGATTGCTATGGCCGAGCTGAGCATCAAGGAAATGACCCGTTCTATCTACGATCCTGAGAAAGAGCCAATGAAGTAAAGAAGAAATCTTTCAAGGGGGGATTCAAGAAGCCCTGAAAGAAAATCTTTCAAAGGGGATTCAAGAAGCCCTGAAAGAAAATCTTTCAAAAGGGGATTCAAGAAGCCCTGAAAGAAAATCTTTCAAAAGGGATTCAAGAAGCTCTGAAAAGAACAAAAACATCAGATAAAAGGAGGAAAGCGCAAGTTTTCCTCCTTTTTTTGATTCCTATCCGATAATTTTTCGTATCTTTGCAAAATGATAATCAGAGTGATGGACTTATGCTATACCTCATTCTAGAATAATTTTGAATTTAGTAATTCAAGTTTCGCAAGTAACCTCCGGTCCCCGAAGGGGGCCAACTTTCAATAATCGCTGGTGGAATGACCTCCGGTCCCCGAAGGGGGCCAACTTTCAATAACCGCTGGTGGAATGACCGAAGGTCATGAAACCTGCGGACAACCAATAGTAGGGAGAAAGCGTCCCCAAAGGGGGCGAACCACATCCAGTCTTGCTCCTGTTCGCCCCCTTCGGGGACGATAAGAGAGTATCTGTCACTATCCGCAGGTTACATTCCCTTCGGTCATTCCACCCGCGGTTATTCACATTCGCCCCCTTCGGGGACGGTAGATGCTACTTGCGAAACTTGAATTAAGTAATAAAATATAATAAAATAAAGATTTAAGAAAGAAATATGATTACAGTTGATGGATTGACCGTCGAGTTCGGCGGCACCACCCTATTCAAAGACATTTCCTTCCAAATCAACGAGAAGGACCGTATCGCCCTGATGGGCAAGAATGGCGCAGGAAAGAGTACCCTGCTCAAAATCATCGCAGGCGTGAGAAATGCCACCCGTGGCACCGTATCCGCCCCGAAAGACTGCGTCATCGCCTATCTGCCTCAGCACCTGATGACCGAAGACGGCAGAACCGTGTTCGAGGAAACCTGCCAGGCCTTCGCCCATCTGCACGAGATGCAGGCGGAGATAGACCGCATCAACAACGAGCTTACCACCCGCACCGACTACGATAGCGACGACTACATGCAGCTCATCGAGAAGGTTTCTTCCCTTTCAGAAAAGTTCTACGCCATCGACATGACCCATTTCGAGGAGGATGTAGAGAAGACGCTGCTCGGACTGGGCTTCGAGCGTTCCGATTTCAACCGCCCTACCAGCGAGTTCTCGGGAGGATGGCGCATGCGCATCGAGCTGGCAAAGCTGCTGCTGAAATCGCCTGATGTATTGCTCCTCGATGAGCCTACCAACCACCTCGACATCGAATCCATCGGATGGCTCGAAGAATTCATCATCAACAGTTCCAAGGCAGTGGTAGTGATCAGTCACGACCGCAAATTCGTTGACGACATCACCACCCGCACCATCGAGGTGACCATGGGCAGAATCTACGACTACAAGGCCACCTACAGCCAGTATCTGGAACTGCGCAAGGAGCGCCGCGAGCAGCAGATGAAGAAATATGAGGAGCAGCAGAAGATGATAGCCGAAACCAAGGACTTCATCGAGCGGTTCAAGGGCACCTACTCCAAGACCTTCCAGGTGCAGAGCCGCGTGAAGATGCTCGAAAAGCTGGAACTCATCGAGGTGGATGAAGAGGATACCAGCCGACTGCGACTGAAGTTCCCGCCGAGTCCGAGAAGCGGTGCCTATCCGGTGCAGATGAGCGACGTGGCGATGTCGTTTGATGACAAGCAGATATTCAGCGGCGTGAACCTCACCGTGGAACGTGGCGACAAGATTGCCTTCGTGGGAAGAAACGGCGAGGGTAAGTCTACGCTGGTGAAATGCATCATGGGTCAGCTGCAGAACGAGGGCAAGCTGGAGCTGGGGCATAACGTGCAGATAGGCTATTTTGCTCAGAACCAGGCTTCTTTGCTGGATGGCGAGCTCACGGTGTTCCAGACCATAGATGATGTGGCAAAGGGCGAGATAAGAAACAAGATTCGCGATTTGCTGGGTGCCTTCATGTTTGGTGGCGAGGATTCTACCAAGAAGGTAAAGGTATTGTCGGGTGGCGAAAGAACCCGTCTTGCCATTCTGAAGCTGCTGCTGGAGCCTGTGAATCTGCTGATTCTCGATGAGCCGACTAATCATCTGGACTTGAAGACGAAGGATGTGCTGAAGCAGGCGCTTCTTGATTTCGACGGCACGCTCATCGTGGTGAGTCACGACCGTGATTTCCTGGATGGATTGGTGAGCAAGGTATATGAATTCGGTCATGGCAGGGTTCGTGAACATCTGTGCGGCATCTACGAGTTCCTGGAGTCGAAGAAGATGGAAAGCCTTCAGGAATTGGAGAAGAAATAGGAATCAGAGAACTTCAGAATTTGGTAAAGAAATAGGAATCAGAAGCCTTCAGGAGCCGTAAGAAAGCGGCATCTCCTGAAGGCTTATTTTATTTAGCCTTAAGGCTAGGAATATTTACCCTTAAGGGAAAATATATTTTGCCTTAAGGCTAGATATTTTTTCCCTTAAGGCTAGATATTTTTTGAGTCTAGAACTGATATCTTTTCACATCAAGAACAGATGTCTTTTCACATCATATTGCTTACGTCTGGACATACAAAAAATAGGACCTGTTTCACAACAGATCCTATCACATACTTACTAAAACTAAATTAACCACTAAAAAAACTAATATCTTTTTTTCCCTAGAGGGAAAATCTCCTAGACTTACAAAACAACAAAGAGGACGCCACCTCTTTAACGCTTAACGATGCCTATGATCCATCATAGACTGAAATCCACTTGCAAAGTTATTCAATTTATTTGAATCCACCAAATTCTCTAAACTTTTTTAAAAGAAAGTGGCGTATATTAATACATTTTAAAACTTATACCCCACAGTCATCAGCAATTGATGGCGATTGTTATCCACTTTGCACGAAGTTGGGATATTGCTCAACGCTTCATTCTTATTCACATAGCTCATAAACGGATAGAAATCGCCCTTCTGGGTAGTATACTGATAAGCTACATCAATATTCAGATTCTCGTAGTTGAAACCCACACCGCAGGTAATGCGATTCATCGCCTTCCAGTTGGTATAATCTGTAGAAGTAGCGATATCTACTCCATTGCTGCCAATCGACTGATCACGATAGGCATTCTCTCTGAACATCGGCGATACATAGTTGTAACCCAGGCGCAGAGAAAGCATGGAGGTTGGCTTGAATTCCGCTCCCACCTTCAAGGTGCTTACGCCCTTCAGGTTGGCACGGGTATCAGCATTCATCACATCATCGCTGCTGCTGGTCTCGTAATAATCGCCCCAGTAGTAATCGTAGTAGCCGCCATCCTTCACGCGGTTGTCCATGTGGTCGTACCAGGCATACTCGTAGGTAGCACCCAGGGCAAGATAGTTGCCCACGGTATGACCCATGCTGACACCCACCTTCCAAGGAGTGTTCAAGCGGAAGTCGTAATCCACAGTCTGTCCCTTATCACCCTTTGTGTAGCAAGGCACATTGACGATATTGCCGGCTGCATCCTTATCCTGGAAAGTAGCTGGTGCTTCACCGCCATACATACTCAGATCGTGGGCTGCGCTGAGCGAGAGATCGTAGAACACAGGAGAATTGACGTAGGCACCGATGCGGAAAGGAGACTCCTCTACCGGACGGAAGATGACTCCTGCCTTCACGTCATAACCCGTACCCGTAATCTTGATCTCCTCGTAGGAATCGCTATAGTTGCCATCCACCAGATTCTCTGCATAGAGGGAATTACTGTTGTAATGAACATCATGCAAACCGATGGTAAGACCGAGCCATACTCTATTGCCGATAGAACCGCTGATATTGAAATCGTAGCTGCCGATGTAGCCATGCTGATACTGTCCGAAGAGATAAGACTGGGCGTCGGCGAAAGCCAGGGCACCATCGGAAGTGACATTGAGCAGACCATTCTGATAATTGCCTGCATTATCCTTGTAACCGCCAAAGTTTGCATCTACGGCACTCCATCCATCAACACCCTCGGCATGCTTGGCTGCAGTCAACTTGTTCTGCGAAGCCTTCGTGAGCGTATTGGCTGCGTTGAGGAGCTGTCCGAAGTCGGTACTCTTATGATAATTGAATGCGAGATTGAGCGCACTGGAGTTTCTCATCTTCGTAGACCAGACGATGCCTACCTGGTCGAAGGTTGGATGACTCTTCTTGCCCTTGATATCTATGGTAGAATAGCCAAGGGAAACACTGTTGTCTGCACCGCTCTGGGCGATGACGCCAGCAGAGAGGGAAATCTGATTCTTGCGGAAAAGACCCACACCGGCTGGGTTGGTGCTGATGGTGGAGATGTCGGCACCCAAGGCCTCCATCGCTCCACCCATACCTACATAGCGGGCGGTACCCGTGAGTTGGCTGGCAGCCAACTTGGTATCCTGATAGGTTTCCTGCGCAGCGGCACTCATGGAAGCCACGAGCGCACTGGCAAAAAGTATATGTTTCAAATGATTCATATTATTTCTAATTTTAATTGTTTATAAAGCTTTTGCCCTTTCAGGGCGTATTCATAAAAACCACTATAACCCAGGGCGATGCCCTGGGCTAGGAGCTTCTGCCCTTTCAGGGCGTGCTGGCAAATGGCAAATCCTTTCAGGGCGTATTTATCGGCGACCTCCGAAGCTGCCGCCACCAGAGCGACCGCCGCCTCCAAAGCTGCCACCACCGGAATGGCCACCACCGAAGCTGCCACCTCCGCCTACGCTGCCGCCACTGAAGCTGCCGCCATTACCAAAGCTGCCGCTGTTGCCGAAGCCGGAATTACTGCGCGTTCCGAAATTGGAATTATTGTTGAAGCCATTGTTGTCACGGCGCTGACCGAAACTGCGGTTGGAACCGCTTCTGCGGGTATAGGTATTCCTGTTGCCCTGGGATCCGCCATAAACATATCCATGAGAAGCATCAATGCGACCCGGATTGTTATATCTCTTGCCGCCGGCAAAACCGCCATAGCTTACATGCCCTATCATCGGACCACCCCAGTACCAAGGACCATACCAGCCGCCCCAGCCGTAATACCATGGGTCATACCAGCCACCATACCATCCGGCATAGCCATAATACCAAGGATCATACCATGGGTCGAACCATGGGTCATACCAGCCCGCATAGTAGCCGTAGCGCCAAGGATTGTGCCATCCCCACATGCGCGAACGCCAGTAGTACGGACCATAGCCATAGTAGCCGTAGAACCACGGATCATAATAGCCATCCCAGCGGCTCATGCGGCGGGTGTAGTCGAAATCCTCATCCTGGTTGATGTATTTCTGGGCAAAATACGCATCATCATAGATGCTGTCGGGTCTTACCCCCTTGCCCACATGAAACTGGATGATGTCGTTGCCCAGCGAATCGGTGCCCACATGCTCAAAATGACTGAAGATGCGTCCGCCACGGTTATACTCATCCACATCACGCCCGCTCCCACTCCAATAGAGTGAGTAGATGCTATCTCTAAATGCACGCTGCGCAGCATACTGCTGCTGGAGGCGTGCTCGCTTCTCAGCTTTTTCCTTCGCCTCTTTCTTCGGGTTGAAGTAGAGGTCGTCGTCCTGCGCCATCGAAGTCAATGGCATGGCTGCTGCCATCAGGACTGCCAGAAGATACATTTTCTTCATCGTATATTTCTCCTATTCTTTAGTTTCGTTTCCCGAATCATCACGGCCTGCATATCCGTGAATCATCTGCTGAATTATATATGCAAGTGAGGGCTGAAAAACAGCCTTTTTCTATCTATATAATAATTCTAGTGCAAAAATATTGCTTATCTTTATGCAAAAATACAGAATTTCCCTAAAATAATGTAGGTTTTCCCCTATTTTTTTATAATTTTGCAGAAGATTTAAAATAATTCTAGCTTTTTTGAACATTCAAAGGCGTTTTATGACAAGAAATTAATACATATTAAACATGAAATATTTAGTAGCGACATTCAACATCGAGACCACTGCCGACTTGATGCAAGCCTGCCAGGACCTGCTTGCCGACGGAGCTGCCGAGGCAGGATTCGAATCTTTCGAGGAAACGGAAACGGGCATGGAGGCTTACGTGCAGAAGGACCTCTTTGACAAGGAGGCACTGGACGAATACATCGCCGACTTCCCTATCATGGATACCCGCATCACCTACGACATCAAGGATGCCGAGGACAAGGACTGGAACCAGGAATGGGAGGAGCAGGGCTTCGCCCCTATCTTCGTAGCCGACCAGGTGGTCATCTACGACGCCAAGCATCCTGAGCTCTACCCCGACACCAGCAACCGCCCCGACATCATCGAGATAGGCATCGAAGCGAAACTTGCCTTCGGAACCGGCAACCACGAAACCACCCGCATGATCATCTCGCAACTGCTGCAGATGCCGGTGAAGACCAAGCGAGTGCTGGATTGCGGCACGGGAACGGGCATTCTGGGACTCACCGCCTCCAAACTGGGTGCCAAGGAAGTGGTGGGCTACGACATCGACGAATGGAGCGTGGAGAACGCCAAGCACAATGCCGTGCTGAACGGCGTAGACAACATGGAGGTGCTCTTCGGCAACTGCAATGTGCTGAACCACGTGAGCGGCGTTTTCGATGTGGTGATGGCGAACATCAACCGCAACATCCTGCTCAGCGACATGCGCCTCTTCCGCAGCGTGATGAACATCGGCGGAACCCTGATCCTGAGCGGTTTCTACGAGGAAGATGTGCCGGTGCTGCTGGAAAAGGCGGCAGAACTGGGACTGCACGAAGTAACGAGACAGGTGGATAACAACTGGACCTGCCTGGTGCTGGGATAAAAAAACGAATAAAGGCTGATTTTCCGGATTTACGGGAAATCAGCCTTTATTCGTTCTCATCAAATACCTTTTCGCTCTTGTTGCTTCCGATGCAGAGCTGTTTCAGGTCGTAATAGCTGCCGTTGTAGATGTCGAAATCCACGTAGCCCTTGATGCCAGGCAGCTTTCCGGCATCGGTATGCTGCCAGAACTTCCACTTGCCCTTGTATTGCACCTTATCCACGTAATAGTGGGCTATCCAGTAAGGATAGTCATCGAAAACAGGCGCACTCAGGTATTGCTCCTTAAACTTATAATAGGTGTAGATGATAGGTTTCACATGATACCTATCCTCCACGATATGCAGCCACGTAAGCACATCACGCTGGAAATCTTCCACACTCTTGTCATCAGGCTTATGCTCGATGTCGAGCACCGGAGGCAGGTCGCCATCCGTAAGATGCACCTGATCCAGGAAATAATACGCCTGGTCGCGGGCAGAAGATTTGTTGCTCCAGAAATGATATACGCCACGGATGAATCCGAAATCACGCGCCTGGTTGAAATTAGACCGGAAATTCTCGTCCAGTCGGCTGGAACCCTCGGTGCTCTTGATGATGACAAAGCGCACAGGGCATCCCTTGATCATCGCACCCTTCAAGCGCTCCCAATCAATCTCACCCTGATAATGGGAGATGTCGATGCCATGAATCTCATAACCCTCGGGATAAACCTCGTCGCCATAGAGCGCACGCCAGCGGAATCCCGTAGGACTGACGAAGAAATGATAAAACAGGAAGACGTAGAGAACGACTACTGCCGTTCCGCCTATCCACCAAGCCCAGCGGGGATAGCGTCTGAAAACAGAAGACGAACGCCTTCTGCCACGAGAGCCACCACGCCGAGCAGATGTACTCTTCCTCGCCATAGTCCCCTTTTTCTGTGTAGAAGCCGTTCGTCTTGTTGACATATAAAATATATGAGTATTTTTATATTACTTATATAATATACTTATATATCGTATATTACTTGGCCTGCTCCAACTGGAGAGTCTTTGTGGTCTGATCGCAAACCTCAGATGGACCCCAGTACTGGATAGGACCTGGATATACATAAGCTGTCTCCTTAGCCCACTGCTCACGCTTAGAAGCGAAGAACTTGAATGGAGCACCGTCGAGCTCTACGAGAGCCTTGCGGATAACTGGCTTGTTAGCACCGTTACGACGCTCGATGTTCATCATCATAGTGATAGGCACACCACCGGCAATCCACTCAGCAGCAGGAGCTGTTGTGTTCTTGATGATTGACATGTAACCGGTCTTGCCGTTAGCGATGAGGCGAGAAGCGTTGAAACCGAGTGAGTAGCAGTAGTCAGCATCGTAGTTAGAAGGAGCTGCGCAACGTCCCTCGTAACCGAAGAAGTGGTGCTGAGCAGAGAACTTACCTACGTACTTGCCTTCCTTCTTCCAAGCAGCCAACTTCTCAGCTACCATGCGAGAGAGCAACTTCTCTGTCTCGATGAGAGATACCTGTACGTTTCCGTGAGGGTCACGGTCGAGGCAAAGCTGGCGAGCTACGTCTGCTGGCAATGACTCCAATACAGCGAGGTTGTCCTTAGCGATGGCGCCCTTAACGAAAGCAATCTGCTCCTCAGCGCTGGCAAACTCACGGCTCTCGCCTGTTGCAGGGTCTGTAAGAACCTCGTTCAACTCTGCGATGAGCTTCTTGATAGCTGGGATGAACTCGATCAAGCCCTCTGGGATGAGAACAGTACCGAAGTTGTTGCCCTCAGCAGCACGGTTAGCTACGGCTGTAGCGATGTATGTTACAACGTCATCCAAAGACATCTCCTTAGCCTCTACCTCCTCAGAAATCAAGCAGATGTTTGGCTGGGTCTGGAGAGCGCACTCAAGAGCGATGTGAGAAGCTGAACGACCCATCAACTTGATGAAGTGCCAGTACTTGCGTGCAGAGTTACAGTCGCGCTCGATGTTACCGATGAGCTCAGAGTAAGTCTTGCAGGCTGTATCGAAACCGAAAGATGTCTCAATCTGCTCGTTCTTCAAGTCACCGTCGATAGTCTTAGGGCAACCGATTACCTGAACGCCATACTTCTTGGCAGCATAGTACTCAGCGAGAACGCAAGCGTTGGTGTTAGAGTCGTCACCACCGATGATAACGAGCGCCTTGATGCCGAGTTCACGGAGAATCTCGATACCCTTCTCAAACTGGTCTTCCTTCTCCAGCTTGGTACGGCCAGAACCGATGATATCGAAACCACCAGTGTTGCGGTACTCGTCCATGATCTCAGAAGTAATCTCCATATACTTGTGATCTACGAGACCACCAGGACCGAGGATGAAGCCATAGAGCTTGTTAGCTGGGTTGAGAGACTTCACGCCGTCGAAGAGACCAGAGATAACGTTGTGACCGCCAGGAGCCTGACCGCCAGAGAGGATAACACCTACGTTGAAAGCAGGGAGTTCCTTAGCCTCGCCAGCCTCGAAAGTAATGACAGGCATTCCGTAAGTGTTAGGGAACAACGCCTTGATTTCATCCTGGTTACCTACTGACTGTGTTGCCTCACCTTCAACAGCCTTTACTGGACCCTGAAGAGCCTTTGGCAACTTTGGCTGATAAGCCGCTCTTGCAATCTGCAATGCACTTTTTTCCATAATTCCTTTTTATATTTTAATTAGTTGAAACTTCAAAAACACTGCAAATTTAAGGTTTTTCTACGAGATACGGAAAGAAAAATGCTAAAAATGCGTTAATTAAGATATTTTTTTTGATTTTCTATTGCTTTTCCAGAGATTTTTATTATCTTTGAGCATTGTTTTCAACCAATTATTAATTTAGAGAAAAGAATTATGGCTAACAAAAGAGATTTAAAACGAACAATCAACTACATCACCAGCGAGCTTTTCGCTGAGACTGTAGCAGCGTCTTTGTACAACGGCACACAGCAGGCCGACGTTGATGGAATCCTTTCTTCCATCGTCATGGTGAACGATGATTTCATCAAGAGAGTGTCTCATCCTGAGCCGGGCATCAAGGCGGGTGATTACTACAAGAACCTGACCAAGGACTTCAACAAGCAGGTGAGCGAGATTATCGACCAGATTGCTACCTTGGGATAAAGAGGATTGCTGAGCCTGGGATAACAGGATTTTAGCAGATACACCTATTTTATATATATAGAACAAACGATAAGGAATGATAAAAGACATTTGTCAGTGGGTATTATACAAACACTTGGGATGGAAGAAGGATATAACCGTAGGCCATCCCAAGAAGTTTATTATTTGCCTGGCTCCCCACACCAGCAACTGGGATTTCATCATAGGCCTGCTCTTCTCCAGAGCTGAGGGCATCAAGAGCAACTTCCTGATGAAGAAGGAGTGGTTCTTCTGGCCGCTGGGTCCCATCTTCAGGAAGCTGGGCGGTGTGCCGGTATGGAGAAGCAAGCATACGAGCATGACCGACAATCTTGCCGAGACTGCCCGCAAGCGAGATACCTTCGGCCTCTGCATCACGCCAGAGGGCACCCGTTCGCTCAATCCGGAATGGAAGAAGGGTTTCTACTTCATTGCCCTGAAGGCTGGCATCCCTATCCTCCTCTACGGTGTGGATTACGAGAAGAAGCTCATCCAGTGTACCAAGGTCATCATCCCTTCGGGAGATGTGGAGAAGGACATGAAGGAAATCAAGCTCTACTTCAAGGATTTCAAAGGAAAGAAACCCGAGAAGTTCACAATTGGAAATATCGACTGATGGAATCGCCCTGAAAGGGCAAAAGCTCTGGATCCAGCTGGCGATTAGCAATACGCCCTGAAAGGGCAGAAGCTCCTAGCCCAGGGCAGCGCCCTGGGTTTAATCGGCGATTAGCAATGCGCCCTGTAAGGGCAAAAGCTTTAAAATATGATTTAAGAAAGTGAAACAAAACAGAATTATAAAATATTGTCTGATAAGCAGTTTGCTTATTCCGGCTGGAGCAGGAATCCAAGCTGATGCCGCTGCAAAAGTCTCGCCCAAAAAGGCGAAAACTGCCGCTGCAAAGGCTGCCGCCAAAAATGCAAACCGATATGACGAGGGCAACAGCAACGCCTGGGAAGACATCGAATACGATGACGACCCATGGGTGTTCAACAGCTCCCGCCCCTACTTCGTGACTGCCGGCTTGCAGAACCGACACCTCTCATTGTGGGCTTCTCACGGACGATATTGGGATGCGGAGCGCGGATGGAAATGGCAGCGCCCCAACCTGTTCTGCACTAACGAAGACCTCTTTACGCAGACCATCGTGGTGCCCTATCTCATCCCCATGCTCCAGAATGCAGGAGCCATCGTCTTCACACCTCGTGAACGCGACTGGCAGCAACAGGAAATCATCGTCGACAACAACGACAGAAGATCCATCTCTTACATCGAAGTGGATAACTCCAAGAAATGGAAGGATTGCGACTCCCTGGGATTCGCCAATGCCAAAACCCTGTATAGCGATGGAGAAAACCCATTCACCATGGGTACAGTAAGACAAGCCAAAGCCACTAAGAAAAAGAAGAAATATAGCCTCGTCAGCTATCAGCCTAAATTCAAGGAGGCTGGTAAATATGCCGTATACGTAAGCTATCAGACCCTGCCGAAGAGCGTGCCCGATGCCAAATACATCGTGTACCACAAGGGACAGGCCACCGAGTTTACCGTGAACCAGCGAATGGGTGGCGGAACCTGGGTGTATCTAGGAACCTTCGACTTCGACAAGGGATGCAACGAGTTCAACCGGGTGGTGTGCACCAACCAGGCTTCCAAAAGAGGCGTTGTCACCACCGATGCCGTACGATTCGGCGGAGGCATGGGCAACATAGAGCGCGGCGGCGACGTGAGCGGACTGCCACGATGCCTGGAGGGAGCCAGATACTACGCCCAGTGGGCAGGTGCTCCCTACAAGGTCTATGGCGGCAGACAAGGCAAGAACGACTATGCTGACGACATCAACACCCGTTCACTGATGACCAACTGGCTGGGCGGAGGCAGCGTATACATGCCTGCCCTCAGCGGAAAGAAGGTGCCGATAGAACTCTCGCTCGCCCTGCACAGCGACGCAGGCTTCAACCCCGACGGCAAATCTACCTGGGGCGCACTCGCCATCTGCACCACCGATTTCAACGACGGGATGCTCAATAGCGGAGTTTCGAGATTCACTTCAAAGGATTTCGCTAAAGCATTGCGTGACAACCTGGTAGAAGACATGTCGCAAACCTTTGGTGCATTCAACAAGCGATACCTCTGGGACCGCAACTATTCGGAAACTCGACTGCCCGAAGTGCCATCGGCTATCCTCGAAATGCTCTCTCACCAGAGCTTCCCGGATATGCTCATCGCCCAGGATCCGATGGGCAAGTTTACCATCGCCCGCTCCATCTACAAGACCATCCTGAGATTCGTGAACAGCAACCACGGCGAGGATTATGTGGTGCAGCCACTGGCGCCCAACCACTTCAGCGTGGAGATAGATGAGTTCGGATACGCCAAACTCACCTGGAGTCCGCAACTGGACAAGCTGGAGCCTAGCGCCAAGCCTACCCGCTACATCGTTTACAAGGCAGAGGGCAACGGCGGATTCGACAACGGAACCCTGGTGCGTTCGCCACAGCACTTCGTGAAGCTGGAGCCGGGAAAGCTCTACAACTTCCGCGTGGCAGCCGTAAACCAGGGTGGCGAGAGTTTCCCATCAGAAACCCTCTCGGCCCTCTACAATCCATCAGCCTCGCAAAAGGTATTGGTGGTCAACAATTTCCATCGTCTGGCTTCGCCACAGGTGGTGGATAACGACACCTTCCAGGGCTTCGACTTCGACAAGGATCCGGGCGTAAGCTACGGGCTCACGGCAGGCTGGAGCGGCAAGCAGCTGATGTTCGACATCAACAAGATGGGGCTGGAAACCACCAGCGGACTGGGCTATTGCGGCAACGAGATGGCAGGTCAGTTTGTGGCAGGCAACGACTTCAACTACACCGAGGAACATGCCCGTGCCATCGCATCGAGCAACAAATATAGCATCGCCAGCTGTTCGAGCGAAGCCATCGCATCGGGCAAGGTGAAGATGACCGACTATCAAGTGGTAGACCTCATCAACGGACTGGAGCGCAACGATGGCTACACCCATCAGTACTTCAAGACCTTCACCCCAACCCTGCAGAAGCGCATCAGATATTACGCGCTGAACGGCGGCAGACTGCTGGTAAGCGGTTCCTACAACGGCAGCGACATGCAGACGGAAGAGGAACAGAATTTCATGAGCGACATCCTGAAGGTGCATTACGAGCCAACGGGCACGAAATTCATCGTTCAGGACATCAACCCCGAGGATTCCACCATCACCGAGCGAGACAGCATCGTAGGCACCGACCCTATCATTGAGGGACTGGGCAAGGAATTCAGCTATTACAATCAGCTGAACGCCCGCCACTATGCCGCCACTCATCCCGAGATTCTCAAGCCGGTGGGCAGCACCGCCTTCTGCGCCATGCGATACCTATCGGGCACCAGTGCGGCTGTGGCCTACAAGAGTAGCAGCTACCGCACCTTCACCATGGGCATCCCGCTGGAGTGCATCAGCGATGAGAAGACCCGCCACAGCATCATGCTGGGTATCCTCAATTTCCTGACGGAATAATTTAAAATTAATAATTATATGTATAAGATTCAAGCAAACCAGTCTGGCACACGCTCTATCGAAGTGAGCGACCAGCATTTAGAGACTATTGACAAGTATCAGTTGCTCCGCAACCTCGTAGATAGCAACGGCATCATCGACGAGGAAGTGCTCGACAAGTTGAAGTTCAATGTACGCGCCCTCCTGGAGAGCAGCGACATCAAGGACAAGGAATTGCTCGACCTCTGCCTCGACGTGATCTACAACCAGAACATGAAGGCTTTGGGACTCCACAACCTCGTATTGCTCTACGTGGATTGGAAGGAGAAGAAGGATGCACAGGAATCTGCTGATGCAGAGCCAGATGCAGTAAATGATTAAAGCATTTTGAATGGAATATAAGTTAACAGATTTCCTGCCAACAACCAAGAAGGAGTGCGAACTCAGGGGATGGGACGAACTGGATGTCATCCTCTTCTCGGGCGACGCCTACGTAGACCACCCATCCTTCGGACCTGCCATCCTGGGACGAATCCTGGAGGCGAACGGCTACCGCGTGGCCATCGTTCCCCAGCCCGACTGGCATGGCGACTTCCGTGACTTCAAGAAGCTGGGTCGCCCTCGCCTCTTCTTCGGCGTATCGCCGGGAGCCATGGACTCGATGGTAAACCGCTACACGGCAAACCGCCGTATGCGCAGCGAGGACGCCTTCAGTCCCGACTCCCGCCACGACATGCGCCCCGACTATCCGTCTATCGTCTATACCCAGATACTGAAGAAACTCTATCCCGACGTACCTGTGGCACTGGGCGGTATCGAGGCGTCGTTGCGCCGCATCAGCCACTACGACTACTGGAAGGATGAACTGCGCAAGTGCATCCTCTGCGATTCGGGTGCCGACCTCATCCTCTACGGCATGGGCGAACGCTCTATCGTGGAACTTGCCAACGCCTTCGCCGAAGGCAAGACCATGGACCAGATTCACGAGATGCCGCAGGTGGCTTTCTACTGCAAGGAGAAGGACATTCCGGGCGGATTCAAGGACGATGACATCATCCTGCACAGTCATGAGGAGTGCCTTCACAACAAGAAGGGACAGGCTGAGAACGTGCGCCATCTGGAGGAGGAAGCCAACAAGATGCATGCCCAGCGCATGATACAGGAGACCGACGGCAAGTATGTGGTGGTGAATCCACCATTCCCGCTGATGACAACCGAGGAACTGGATGCTGCCTTCGACCTGCCTTATACCCGTCTGCCTCATCCTAAGTACAAGGGCAAGACTATTCCGGCTTACGAGATGATCAAGTTCTCCGTGAACCTGCATCGCGGCTGCTTTGGCGGCTGCTCATTCTGTACCATTTCGGCACACCAGGGCAAGTTCGTGGTTTGCCGAAGCAAGGAGAGCATCTTGAAAGAGGTGAAGAAAATCATAGAAATGCCTGATTTCAAGGGATATCTGAGCGATCTGGGCGGTCCTTCGGCAAACATGTATGGCATGCATGGCAAGAACCAGAAGGCGTGCGAGGTGTGCAAGCGCCCATCGTGCGTGAACCCGCAGATTTGTCCGAACCTCAATACCGACCACAGCAAGCTGCTGGAGATTTACCATGCCGTGGATGCCCTGCCGGGAATCAAGAAGAGCTTCATAGGCAGTGGTGTTCGCTACGACCTGCTGCTGCACAAGAGCAAGGACGAGAAGGTGAACCAGGCGGCAAGGGAATACACCCGCGAGCTGATTACCAAGCACGTGAGCGGCAGACTGAAGGTGGCGCCGGAACATACCAGTCCTGAGGTCTTGAAGTTCATGCGCAAGCCATCGTTCGATCTGTTCTACGAGTTCAAGCGCATCTTTGACAAGATCAACAAGGAAGAGGGTCTCAACCAGCAGATCATTCCATACTTCATCAGTTCGCATCCGGGCTGTCATGAAGAGGATATGGCGGAGCTGGCGGTAATTACCAAGGGCTTGGACTTCCATCTAGAGCAGGTGCAGGACTTCACTCCTACCCCAATGACGATTTCCACCGAGACTTGGTACACGGGATACGACCCATACACCCTGGAGCCTGTGTTCAGTGCCAAGACGCAGAAGGAGAAGCTGGCCCAGCGCATGTTCTTCTTCTGGTACAAGCCAGAGGAGCGCCGTGCCATAGAGAGCGAGCTTCGCCACATAGGCAGAGCGGATTTGATAGATAAGCTATACGACAAGAAGAGCTTTGGCGGAGGCTTTAAGGGTAAGAATACCCATTACGACGACAAGGCTATCGGTTCTACCTACGATAATCCGGGCGTGGGCAGAGGAGCCAAGGGCAAGCGTGGTGCTGGCAGAAATGCAGCAGAGCCAAAAGCCGAAAAAGGCCGTGGCAGAAATGCACAAGACCGCTTTGCGCCAAAGGGATATGGCAACGTGGGTTGCTATGATGAGGAGAAATACCTGAACAATGGAAAATCTCTAAAATCATGTAAGCCTTCGAATGCCAACATCCGTGATGCCGTGGCAGCAGCCAGAGCCGAACTGAGAAATCAGAAAGAACAGGGTGCCGGCTTCTTCAAGGACAAGAAGAAAAAGAGTTTCAACCCTAATTTCGATGACAACAACCACAACCGCAAGAACCGCTACAACAGCGGCGACAGGAACGAGCGTGGCAGTGGTCGTGGTAACCAGGGAAGAAATGAAGGAAGAGGCAGGAGAAGATAAGATGAAATAAATGAAAAAATCGCCGTTTATCCCAAACATGAGATAAACGGCGATTTTTTATTAATATTGTCTCAACGCCCCAAGCAACTCGGCGTTCTCCGTCTTGTTACCAATGGTGATTCTCAGACAGTTGCCGCAAAGTTGAACCTTGTTGCGGTTTCTTACGATGATGCCCTGAGCCACCAGATAATCGTAGATGGCCTGCGCATCCGTCACCTGAACCAGGAAGAAGTTGGCATCCGTAGGATGAATCTTCACGGTGATAGGCAAATCCAAGAAGGCTGTCATCACCTTAGAACGCTCCTGCAGGATGTTCTTCACCCACTCATCCTTCTTCAGCGGTGCCTTCAAAACCTCAAGCGCCTGCTGCTGGGTAAGCAGATTCACATTATAAGGATACTTCACCTTATTGAAGATATCAATAATCTCCTTGCTCGCATACGCCATACCCAGACGCAATGCCGCACAACCCCATGCCTTGCTCATCGTATTGAGCACAATCATGTTAGGGAAATGCTTCAGCACGCCACGGAAAGTTCGCTCGGTAGAGAAATCGCTGTAAGCCTCATCTACCACCACGATGCCATCAAACAGACGGAGCACCTCTACTATCGCCTCGCGATTGATATGGTTGCCCGTAGGGTTGTTAGGACTGCAGAACCAAACCACCTTGGTATTCTCGTCGCAGGCATCGATGATTTTCTCGGCAGAAATCTGATAGTTCTCGTCGAGCAACACGGAGCGATACTCCACGTCGTTCACATCGGCACACACCTCATACATTCCGTATGTAGGCGCAATCGCTACCACATTGTCCTTGCCCGGACGGCAGAACACACGATAAACCAGGTCGATGGCCTCATCCGAACCGTTGCCCAGGAAAATCTGGTCTTCCGGAACCCCCTTGATCTTGCTCACCTGCTTCTTCAGTTCCAGCTGAAGCGGATCAGGGTATCGGTTGTACGGGTCATTATATGGATTCTCGTTGGCATCGAGGAAGACACGGGCATTTCTGCCAGCGAATTCCGTGCGAGCGCAACTGTATGGTGCCAAGTTCCAGATGTTTTCTCGGCACAAGTCTTTTAAATCTTTCATTCTTTTAAATTATTTTAGGCTATTAACTCTCAATCTCATGGCATTTGCATGCGCCTCCAACTGTTCATTCTCCGCCATCGTCACCACAGCATCGCCTATGTTACGAATACCTTCTTCCGTGAGATGCTGGAAGGTGATCTTACGATTATAACTGTCGAGGTTCACGCCATTATATGCCAAGGCATAGCCATGGGTCGGAAGGGTGTGGTTGGTACCGCTGGCATAGTCGCCGGCACTCTCGCACGCATAGTTGCCCAGGAACACGCTGCCCGCATTCACCACCTTCTCGGCAAGCTGCCCGTAATCGGCAGTTGCGATGATGAGATGCTCTGGGGCGTAGGTGTTGCAAAGGTCGATGGCCTCCTCTTCGTTCTCAACGAGGATGAACTTGGAGTTGTCCAGCGAAGTCTGCGCCATCTCCTTGCGTGGCAATCGCTCCAACTGCACTTCCACTTCCTTCTTCACTGCTTCCAAAACCTTTTCGGAGGTAGTGATGAAGAACACCTGCGAGTCGAAGCCGTGCTCAGCCTGCGACAGCAAGTCGGCAGCAGCAAACACAGGGTTGGCAGTTTCATCTGCAATAAGACAAACCTCTGATGGTCCAGCCGGCATATCGATAGCCACATCGTGCAGGGAAACCTGCTGTTTTGCCGCCATGACAAACTGGTTGCCCGGTCCGAATATCTTATATACCTTAGGCACGCTCTCCGTTCCGTAAGCCATCGCACCGATGGCCTGCACGCCGCCCGCCTTGAAGATCTTGCTCACGCCTGCAATCTTAGCCGCCATGAGGATAGCCGGATTCACCTTTCCCTCCTTGTTAGGAGGAGTACAGAGCACGATTTCCCTGCAGCCTGCAATCTTGGCTGGGGTAGCGAGCATCAATACGGTGCTGAAGAGAGGCGCCGTTCCGCCCGGGATATACAATCCCACCTTCTCTATCGCCACGCTCTTCTGCCAACAGGTTACGCCAGCGCAGGTCTCCACCTTGCTGCCCTCAAACTTCTGGCTCTGATGGAATGCGGCAATGTTATGATGGGCGAGGTGCAAAGCGTCTTTCAGATCTTGAGAAACCAGTTGCTCAGCCTCATCGATTTCAGCCTCAGTCACAGCCAAAGAATCGAGATGGGCATGGTCAAACTTCTCCTCGTAACGCTTCACGGCATCATCGCCATGGTTCTTCACATCGTCGAGTACACCCTGAACGGTAGCATTGAGCTGCGACACGTCAAGGTGTGGGCGTTTTACTATCTCGCTCCATTCCTCCTTTGCAGGATACTTTATTACCTTCATTCCAAATTTAATTAATAATTTATAATGGATAATTAAGAACTAGACCTGCGCATAAGCTGGTCGCTACTCCTAATATCTAACTTTCTTACAATATCATCTTCTCGATTGGTGTTACAAGGATGCCCTGTGCACCGAGTTCCTTCAGTTTACCGATGATTTCCCAAAAACGCTTCTCGTCGAGAACGGTGTGTATAGAGCACCACTCCTCGTCGGCCAATGGGATGACGGTAGGACTCTTGATACCTGGCAATACCTGGGTAATCTCCTCTACCTTCGCCTTAGGGGCGTTCATCATCACGTACTTCTTGTCCTGAGCAGAACGTACTGCCTCGAAGCGGAACAGCATCTCGTTCAAAATCTGATGCTTCTCCTCATCCATCTTCCAGTTGCCGATGAGCAAAGCCTCGCTCTTCATCACAACCTCCACTTCGGCAAGATTGTTGCTTACCAATGTAGAACCAGAGCTGACGATATCGAAGATACCATCTGCCAGACCGATGCCCGGACTAATTTCCACAGAACCTGTAATGACGTGGATATCGGCATTGATATTGTTCTTCTTCATGAAATTGCGCAGGATGTTAGGGTAAGAAGTGGCAATCTTCCTGCCATTAAACCACTGCAATCCCGGATAATCAATCTTCTTAGGGATGGCAAGGCTCAGGCGGCATTTGCTGAAGCCCAACCGGTCGATGATCTGGGCATTCTCGCCACGCTCCACGAACTCGTTCTCACCTACGACACCGATGTCGGCTACTCCAGAGGCAACGCTCTGAGGGATATCGTCATCGCGAAGGTAAAGCACTTCGAGAGGAAAATTACTTGCCTGCACCAAGAGGGTGCGCTTTGAGGCGCTGACCTTGATGTCGGCCTCTGCTAAAAGATTCATTGTGTCGTCGAACAAACGACCCTTACTTTGTACTGCTATTCGTAACATATTTCTGTATTTTGTTTGAAAAACATTGCAAAAGTACATAAAATTGTTAGAATATGCAAATAATTTCGTACTTATATTCAATTTTTTAGTACTTTTGCAGTCGCAATGAGGAAAAAGTTATATTTATACGCATTATATTCACTGTTTTTGCTCTCAAGTTGCGCTGACAAGAAACCGCAGCAAGAGCTCACGCCCTGGGGTACTCCCGTGGGCGAAGTGGATGGCATCGACGGTTCTGAAGAAGATGGAAACGCCGATGGAGATGGGTTGGATGATGCCAACGGAAAGGCAAACCGGCAGCGGGGTTTCTCGCTGGAAGATATCCAGGAGAACGGCGAGCTCATCATGCTCACCGTGAACGGTCCTACCACCTATTATGATTATCACAACCACGGCATGGGTCTGCAGTATCTGCTCTGCGAGAAGTTTGCCCAGCAGATTGGCGTATCGCTGAGGGTGGAGGAATGCAAGGATACCACCGAGATGATTCAGAGACTGCAGAAGGGAGAAGGCGACATCATCGCCGTGCCACTGCCCCGCCATATATCAAAAGGTGGAAAGACTCTTCCTGATGGGAATCATGCAGCAGACCTGCAATTCTGCGGCGTTACTCCCGACAGCGGAAAGACGCAGTGGGCAGTGATTGGCGGCAACAAGAGTCTTGCCGATACCCTGAACGGATGGTTCAAGCCGAAGATGATAGCCGAGGTGAAGAAGGAGGAATCCTTCCTGCTATCTACAGCCAGCATCCGCCGCCACGTGTATTCTCCGTTCCTGAACCGTTCGAAGGGTGTCATCTCACGCTACGACCATCTCTTCATGAGATACAGCGGAACGGCTCGCATGGACTGGCGACTGATGGCGGCTCAGTGTTACCAGGAGAGTTGCTTCGATGCGAATGCCAAATCGTGGGCGGGTGCCTGCGGACTGATGCAGATTATGCCATCCACCGCCTCGCACCTGGGCTTGCCGATGAGTGCCATCCACGATGCCGAGGCTAATGTGGCTGCGGCTGCGAGATACATGGCAGAACTGCAGGGCCACTTCAGCGATGTGGGCGACCCAGGGCAGCGCGTACTCTTCGCCCTTGCTGCCTACAACGGCGGCTTCCATCATATCCGCGATGCGATGGCGCTGACCCGGAAGCACGGTGGCAACTCGCACAATTGGGGTGATGTAAGGGAATATGTGCTCCGACTGTCGCAACCAGCCTATTATTGTGACCCGGCAGTGAAATACGGTTACATGCGAGGCACCGAGACGGCTGATTATGTGGATAGAATCCGTGCCCGCTGGAGCGAGTACTGCGGTGGAGCCAGCTTCCACGAGAGCTATCGTGGCGGCAGCCGTGGCCCGCACATCGGAAGAGGAACCGACTCCTTTCATGGGGCACCGGTGAAATCAAAGAGAAATTATCAGAAGAAATACCATATATAATAATAAAGGCTTCTGCGAATCCGCAGAAGCCTTTATTATTATATATGGTGGGCAATATTTGCCAAACATTTATTTCAACACTTCATCGAGCAAGGTATAGAATGCAGGATCCTCACCCACGATAGTCTTCACAATCTTGCCGTCAGGACCCACAACAATCTTGGTTGGGAAACCCTGGATAGCATACTTGCTGAGCACATCGCTGCCCTTTGGATTATATACGTGAATCCATGGCAACTGATGCTTCTCAACGGCAGCCTTCCACTTAGCCTCGGTATCGTTGCAGTCAACACCCAGGATCTCGAACTTGCCCTTATACTTCTCGTAGTACTCCTTCATCTTAGGCATACCCTTGATACACCAGATACACCAGGAACCCCAGAAGTCGATGACAACATATTTGCCACGCAAACTTGAAAGGCTGAATGGCTTGCCATTGATGTCATTCAGAGTGAAGTCAGGAGCCTCTACACCGGAAGCCTGAACCACCTTAGCCTTCTCCTCCATCTCAGCCTGCTTCTTGGCACGTTCAATAATTGGCTCATAGTATGCCTTCATTCTACCGTTCTTGACGTTATCTGCCATCAGACTGATCAAAGTCTCCTTATCTTTGACATCGTCCAGCTCGTCGATGAGAAGAGCGATACACTCCTGATCGGAATGCTGCTTGGCATAAGCAAGAAGGTCGGCAGCATACTTTTTCTGCAAAGGTTCCATACGCTCATCTACAACTTTTTTGATAGAATCGCGGTTGCTATCATTCACATTACCAGAATACCATTTCCAGAGCGCTTGGATATCCTTGTAAGCCTGATCCCTATACTCATTCATCAAATCCTGCTCCTGATAGAATTTACCTCCCTTGATATCGACACCCCCAGTGAAGTTACCCTTCATCTCAATAGTCTCACTCGGAATGGCAAAGACTGGATAGGCTTTAAATACTCCACTCTTGATGAGCTTCTGGTCACAGAGATAAACCCATTGAGGCTTATCAAAGTTCTTGGAGTACACAAACTTCTTTTTCTTAACCTCGATGTTTTCCGTCTTTCTTCCAATCATAGCTACCAGAGAATCAGGCAACCCCTCTACGTTACCCTTGATCTGAAAGGTTCCGCTCTGAGCCATCGCTGCTGCAGATGCCAGCATCATAGCAGCTGTAAAAATCATTTTCTTCATTTTGAATTATGTTTTATCTTTTATATTTCCACATTTACTTTTATCTATACCTTATTATATAAGGCATTCTTTATTCTTCATACTCCGTGGTATCCTCGATGCCCGCCGCAGCCAGTGCTTCCTTGCGCTCCACGCAGGTGCCGCACTTTCCGCAGTGCTTCTCGCCACCCTTGTAGCAGCTCCAGGTCTCGGCATAATCAATGCCGAGCTTCTTGCCTATCGCCGCAATCTCGCCCTTGGTGATGTTGGTGTACGGAGCCACCACGCGAACATCCACGAAGGTGCCAGCCTCGGCAGCCTCATCGATTGCCTTGATAAATTCAGGGCGACAGTCCGGATAGATGGTGTGGTCGCCGCCATGGTTGGCGATGAGCACCTTCTTCAGGTTGTTGCTCTCGGCAATGCCGATGGCGATGCTGAGCATGATGCCGTTACGGAAAGGAACCACGGTAGATTTCATATTGTCGTCGGCATAGTGACCCTCTGGGATGGCATCGGCACCCTCCAGGAGAGAACTCTTGAAATACTGATGCATGAATCCCAGGTCGATGGTGATATGCTTGATGCCCAGTCGCTCACAATGCATCTTGGCGAAAGGAATCTCTCGCTCGTTGTGGTTACTGCCATAATTGAAACTGATACCCAGGGCTATCTCGTCCTTCTTGTCATAAAGCAGCGTGATGCTATCCATACCGCCGCTCACAATAATTACTGAATCCTTCATTTACTTTGAACTTAATATTTATAAAATCAGATTATATTTATAAATTCAGACTATACACAAAAATCTGCGGAATCCGCGAAATCTGCGTGAGTTCCTTACCCGAACAGGCAGCGGAATGCCTCCTCCACCTTCCTTACGGGATGAATCTCTATCTGATACTTCTTATGGTCGAAACCATGATTGTTATATTTCGGAATGATGATGTGCTGGAATCCCAGCTTCTCGGCCTCAGCGATGCGCTGCTCGATGCGGCTCACCGGACGAACCTCGCCGCTCAGTCCCACCTCGCCACACATGCACCACCCCTGTTCTATCGGAGTATCCACATTGCTGCTCAATACGGCTGCCAGCACACTCAGGTCCATCGCCGGGTCGGTTACTCGCAGTCCGCCCGCGATGTTCAGGAACACGTCCTTCGCCATCAGTTTGAAGCCCACTCGCTTCTCCATCACGGCCAGGAGCATGTTCAGTCTGCGCTGGTCGAAACCCGTTGCCGAACGCTGCGGGGTTCCGTATGCCGCCGTGCTCACCAGTGCCTGCGTCTCTACCAGGAACGGGCGGACGCCTTCGATGGCAGCACTGATGGCAACACCCGAGAGTCCGTCGTGATCTTCCGTAAGGAGCAGTTCCGACGGGTTGCTCACCTGTCGGAGTCCTCCCTGCTGCATCTCGTAGATACCCAGTTCCGAAGTACTTCCAAATCGGTTTTTGATGCTTCGCAGGATGCGGTACATATAGTGCTGGTCGCCCTCAAACTGGATGACGGTATCCACGATATGTTCCAGAATCTTCGGTCCAGCCAGGGTTCCCTCCTTATTAATATGTCCTATCAGGATAACAGGGATGCCACTGGTCTTGGCAAACCGCAAGAGCGACGCCGCACATTCCCTCACCTGCGATATAGAGCCTGGAGAGCTGTCCACTTCCTCTGTAGCAATGGTTTGGATAGAGTCGATAACTATCAGTTCTGGAGCCACTTGCTGAATATGAGTGAATATTTTCTCCAACTGCGTTTCGCAGAGAATCGTAATATGGTCGAAAGCCGCTTCAGGAGAATCATCACCAGCAGCCGAAGCACCTCCAGCAGCCGAAGCAGCAACCGAAGCCCTCATCAGCGCCTGTCCCTTTGCCAATCTGTCGGCACGGAGCTTAATCTGATGGGCACTCTCCTCACCGCTTACATAAAGCACCCTTCTGTTCCTCATGTTCAGAATGGTTTGCAGGGTGAGCGTACTCTTTCCGATGCCCGGCTCTCCACCCAGCAGGGTGATGCTGCCGGGTACCATTCCGCCACCCAGCACACGATTCAGTTCCTCGTCCATCATATCGATGCGAGGTTCATCAATCGAGGAGATGTCTCGCAACTTCATCGGCTTGGCATCGCTATCCGAATGCTGTCCTCCAAACATGGTGGCAGCACCTCCATGCCTCATGGTCATGCCGGCATTCTTAGCCGCCTGCGACCCCGAATCGGCTGCTATTCTAATCTCCTTGAACGTATTCCATTGTCCGCAGCTAGGGCATTTGCCAATCCATTTGGCACTCTCCTGCCCGCAGTTGCTGCAAACGTATGCAATTTTATCTTTAGCCATCTTTCGCAAATTTTCGGCAAAGGTACAGCTTTTTTCTCTAATCACAAAAACTTTTCCCTCTAAACACAAAAACTTTGTTTCAAAAACAGGAAAGAAGTCGTGAAATAGGCGGTATTTTGCTATCTACACGTTACAAAAGATGTGTACTATGACAAAAAATCATTAAAACATGATGCAAAGATTTGGTGATACCAATTATTTTTGTTACTTTTGCGTCGGATTGAACGAAGGATGCCCTGCTACCAGATTCGCTTCAGCCTGCCGAGCCCGATTAGCTCCACAGACGGCGGAATGGAAAGCCCCATCAACTGAGTTCAGTTTCAATCGTTAATTAAATCAATAATAATAACTAATATAAAATTTAGGAAAAATGAAGATTGAAAATTTTAACTTTGCCGGTCACAAGGCAATCGTACGCGTTGATTTCAACGTGCCATTGGATGAAAATGGTAATGTAACAGACGACACTCGTATCCGTGGTGCCCTCCCTACTTTGAAGAAGGTACTCGCTGACGGCGGTGCGCTCATCATGATGAGCCACATGGGTAAGCCAAAGGGCAAGGTTAAGCCAGAGCTTTCTCTCTCTCAGATTGTAAAGAACGTTTCTGACGCTCTCGGTGTAGAGGTTAAGTTTGCCAAGGATTGCGGTAACGCTGATGCTGAGGCTGCTGCCTTGAAGCCAGGTGAGGCTCTCCTGCTCGAGAACCTTCGTTTCTATCCAGAAGAGGAAGGCAAGCCAGTTGGCGTAGAGAAGGGTACACCTGAGTTCGACGCTGCTAAGGCTGAGATGAAGGAGCGCCAGAAGAAGTTCGCTGCTAAGTTGGCTTCTTATGCTGATGTATATGTAATGGACGCATTCGGTACAGCTCACCGCAAGCACGCTTCTACAGCTGTTATCGCAGATTCATTCGACAAGGATCACAAGATGCTCGGCTTCCTGATGGAGAAAGAGGTGAAGGCTGTTGACGCAGTTCTCGGCAACATCAAGCGCCCATTCACAGCTATCATGGGTGGTTCTAAGGTTTCTACCAAGATCGGTATCATCGAGAACCTGTTGACTAAGGTTGACAACCTGATTCTCTGCGGTGGTATGACTTATACATTCTCTAAGGCTCTCGGTGGCAAGATCGGTATGTCTATCTGCGAGGATGACAAGCTCGACGTAGCTCTTGACGTAATCAAGAAGGCTAAGGAGAACGGTGTAAACCTCGTACTCGGCACAGACTCTATCTGCGGTGACGACTTCAAGAACGACTGCAACACCCAGGTTTGCCCATCTAACGACATCCCTGAGGGTTGGGAGGGTATGGACGCAGGTCCTGAGACTCGCAAGGCATTCGCTGCAGCTATCAAGGGCGCTAAGACTATCCTCTGGAACGGTCCTGCAGGTGTATTCGAGTTTGACAACTTCGCCGGTGGTTCTAAGGCTATCGCTGACGCAATCGCTGAGGCAACTAAGGAGGGTGCATTCTCACTCATCGGTGGTGGTGACTCTGTAGCTTGCATCAACAAGTTCGGCTTGGCAGACCAGGTATCTTATATCTCTACAGGTGGTGGTGCTCTCCTCGAGGCTATCGAGGGCAAGGTATTGCCAGGCGTAGCAGCTATTGAGAAGTAATCAATAGGTAATCTATATAAAGCGGTTCGGGGGCATCCCATAGTGGATGTCCTCGAATTTTTCAGTATATAAGATACCCCACCCCTAACAATCTAACGATACTCCCTTTATTCAAAATTATTCATATTAAAAACCATTTAACGCAATTTAATGGATTGGATTATTAATCTTTTCACCAACACAGAGTCGGTGGCGCACATCGCCCTGCTCTACGCAATAGTCATTGCGATTGGTGTTTACCTGGGAAAAATCAAGATTGGTGGCATCTCGCTGGGTGTTACCTTCGTGCTCTTCGCAGGTATCTTAGCCGGACACGTGGGCTTTACAGGTCCTAAGGAAATCCTCACCTTCGTGCAAGACTTCGGATTGATCCTCTTTGTCTTCATGATTGGTATGCAGGTGGGTCCTGGCTTCTTCGAGAGTTTCAAGAAAGGTGGCGTGACATTGAACATGCTTTCTGCCACAGCCATCCTGCTCAACATCCTCGTGATGTTCGGATGCTATTATCTCTTCTTCGACACCAGCAACCCACATAACCTGCCTATGATGGTGGGTACACTGTATGGTGCGGTTACCAACACCCCGGGTCTTGGTGCTGCCAACGAGGCGTTGCTCAGCGTCTTCCCTAACGGTGCTCCTAGCATCGCCAACGGTTACGCCTGTGCTTATCCTCTGGGTGTGGTTGGTATCATCGGTGCTACCATCCTCATCAAGTACATCACCCGTGTTGACTTGACAGAGGAAGAAGCCCAGCTCAACGAGGAGGAAGCTGCCAACCCTCATGCCAAACCTCACAACATGCACTTGCGTGTGGAGAATGCCTACATTGCAGGCAGAACCTTGAGAGAGGTTTCTGAGTTTCTGAACCGCGACATCGTCTGCTCAAGACTGCTCCACGACGGAGAGGTGAGCATTCCTAACAGCAAGACCACCTTCGAGGTAGGCGACGAGCTGCTCGTGGTTTGCGCAGAGGCTGATGCCGAGGCCATCAAGGCTTTCATCGGTCCGGAAATCGAGGCAGAGTGGGACCGCGAGAAGGATGAGGTACAGCACTTCGTATCAAGACGAATCATCGTTACCCGTCCAGAGATGAACGGTAAGACTTTGGGTAAGATGCACTTCTCCAGTGTGTATGGCGTGAACGTAACCCGCATTTCCCGTCAGGGCATGGATCTCTTCGCAAGCCGTAACCACCACTTCCACGTGGGCGACCGCGTGATGGTAGTAGGTCCTGAGGAGAACGTAAACCGTGTAGCTGAGATTATGGGTAACTCTGTGAAGCGCCTCGATGCGCCTAACATTGCTACCATCTTCATCGGTATCATGGTGGGTATCATCTTCGGTTCCCTCCCATTCGCTATCCCAGGCATGCCAGTGCCTCTGAAACTGGGTATCGCCGGTGGTCCGCTCATCATCGCCATCCTCATCGGCCGTTTCGGTTATCGCATGAAGCTGGTTACCTACACCACTACCTCCGCCAATATGATGCTGCGAGAGATAGGACTGGTACTCTTCCTGGCGAGTGTGGGAATCAAGGCGGGTGCCGGATTCTGGGACACAGTGGTTCAGGGCGACGGATTGAAATATGTGGGATGCGGTTTCCTCATCACCATCATTCCTATCCTCATCGTGGGTACCATCGCACGACTGAAGTTCAAGTTCAACTACTTCACCATCATGGGTATGCTTGCCGGTACTTATACCGACCCTCCTGCCCTGGCTTATGCCAACGCATCATGCTCTAAGGAGGCTCCAGCCGTAGGTTACTCTACTGTATATCCATTGAGTATGTTCCTCCGTATCTTTACAGCCCAGATTGTGGTGCTGTTCTTCTGCGGAGCATAAACGCTTATAAATGTTAACAAGACAACTGGAAATAGTTATAAATTATAAAAGAGGTGCACAAAGATAAAAATTTGTGCACCTTTTTTGTTTTCTTTTCAGAATTTATTCGTACCTTTGAGCACAATAAACAAACAACCCTAAAAACGTTAGATGCGTATGAATAAATTAGGATTTCTGATAACCATGCTGGTCATCGCATCCTTGCCCACTTGGGGACAAGGTGCCAGGAGCATCCGTATCACGGAAGTGATGACCGACAACCGCACGAGTCTCATTGACGAGTACGGTCAGCACAAGCCATGGGTGGAATTGAGCAATTCCTCCTTTACCACGTACAACGTGCGTGGTATGTTCCTAACCACCGACAGACGAGTTCTCAACAAGAACCTGTCGCCCGAAGTACGTCGGCAAATGATGTATCCGTTGCCGAACAATGAACCCCGAACCATGCTGGGCGGCAAGAAGAGCATCGTAATCTTCGACAGCAGTAGCTGGTACAAGGACGGTTGGAACGGGCAGGATTGGAAGGCAAAGGATTCTTCCAACACCGGACCTTTTCATCTCAATCTTATTCTGCAGGAAAAGAAGCCCAATTGGATAGCACTTTATGATGGAAACGCCGTAGACCTGATAGACTCCGTGAGTGTGCCTGTATTGGAACCCGACGAAAGCTATGCACTGAGCAGTGATTTCAAGACATGGGATAAAGCCATTGCCGGATTCATCACCCCGGGCTATCTGCCACAGAATGTGGGCTTGAGCAAGGCACAGCTTCTGAAGAAACAGGATCCCTACGGCATCGGAATCTCCGTGCTTTCGATGGGCATCGTGTTCTCGTGTCTCACCCTCCTTTTCTTGGTATTCTGGGCATTCGGAGCCTACATGAAGCACAAGCAGCGCATCGCCCGTGCCACCGAGAAGCACGCCTCCTTATTATATAAGACGGGTAAGAAGACCATCGAGGTAACGCAAGACCTGAGTCATAAGACCAACGTGATTCTGAAAGATGGTCTGAAAACCAAGGGTATTGACAAGGAGATTTACATGGCTGTGATTTCACTCGCCCTCAAGGAATACCTGGAGGATGTGCATGATGTGGAATCCGGCATCATCACCATCAAGCCTAAACAGACCAGATGGAATGCCCCAAAATTCAATAATACCAACAACTCTAAATAACAGAAACTATGGCTAAGTATCAATATACAGTGAAAGGAGTCGATTATGAAGTCGAAATCCAGGATATAGAAGGCAACATCGCCAACGTAACCGTGAATGGCATCCCATTCGAAGTAGAGATGAAGCAGCCAGTGAAGGCTGGCAAGCAGAAAGTGAAATTAAGTGAAGAACGAAGAGTGAAGAGTGAAGAATTCAACAGTTCTTCAGCCTCTCAGAGCGCGAAGGCATCTGCGGATTTGCAATCCGCAGCAAGCAGCGGGCAAACAATAAATGCAGGAGACGCAGGAAAGACAGCCTCAGGCAAGCCAGTGGTAGCCCCTCTGCCTGGTACCATCAACGAAATCAAGGTAAAGGTGGGCGACAAGGTGAACGCAGGCGATACCGTCGTCATCCTCGAAGCCATGAAGATGCAGAACAACATCGAGGCTGAGACTTCCGGAACCATCACCAGCATCAACGTGAATAAAGGCGATGCCGTGATGGAAGGAGATACGTTAGTAACCATTAAATAGATAGCTTATGGATTTCATCATACAAAACTTCAATGAGTTCCTGACCTATACGGGCTTTGCAAATGCCACGGCAGGAAACCTCGCCATGATAGTAATAGGAGTCGTCTGCATCTGGCTTGCCATCAAGAAGGATTTCGAACCGCTCCTCCTGGTGCCCATCGGATTGGGCATCATCCTGGGCAACATCCCCTTCCGTGCCGATGCCGGACTCGAAATCGGCCTGTACGAAGATAACTCGGTGTTGAACATCTTCTATCAGGGCGTAAAACAGGGCTGGTATCCCCCACTCGTATTCCTGGGCATCGGAGCGATGACCGATTTCTCGGCATTGATTTCCAACCCAAAACTGATTCTGATTGGAGCCGCCGCCCAGTTTGGCATCTTCGGTGCCTACATGATAGCCCTGGCGCTGGGCTTCGAACCGAACCAGGCTGCTGGTATCGCCATCATCGGTGGTGCCGACGGACCTACCGCCATCTTCCTGAGCAGCAAGCTGAGTCCTAACCTGATGGGTGCCATCGCCGTTTGCGCCTACTCCTACATGGCATTGGTACCAGTGATCCAGCCACCATTGATGCGCCTGCTCACTACCAAGAAAGAGCGCGTCATCAAGATGAAGCCAGCCCGCCAGGTATCTCAGACCGAGAAGATTCTCTTCCCTATCATCGGTCTGCTGCTCACCACCTTCATCGTGCCATCCGGTCTGCCATTGCTCGGCATGCTCTTCTTCGGAAATCTTCTGAAGGAAAGCGGAAAGACTACCCGACTTGCCAAGACGGCAGGCAGCAGCCTGAATGATATCGTGGTGATGCTGCTCGGACTCACCGTGGGCTGCTCTACCCAGGCATCGGAGTTCCTCACCCTGAACACCATCAAGATCTTCGCCCTCGGTGCTCTGGCATTCATCATCGCTTCAGCCAGCGGTATCCTCTTCGTGAAACTGATGAACCTCTTCCTGCCAAAAGGCAAGAAGCTGAACCCACTCATCGGAAACGCCGGCGTGAGTGCCGTGCCAATGAGTGCCCGCATCAGCAACAACCTGGGTTTGGAGTACGACCGCCACAATTTCCTTCTCATGCATGCCATGGGTCCGAATGTAGCAGGCGTCATCGGTTCCGCCGTAGCAGCAGGTGCCCTGCTGGGATTCTTCAATTAATCAATTAGAATTCTTCAATAAACAACATGAAAAAAGGGAACTTGCATTTGAGCAAGTTCCCTTTTTTCATATCTTCTTTTTTCTAGAAGAACTAGGTTTTAAAAACAAAAGCTAGCCCCTCTTAATCGTCATTTT
Source organism: Segatella copri (assembly GCF_019249655.2). Classification (NCBI taxonomy): domain Bacteria; kingdom Pseudomonadati; phylum Bacteroidota; class Bacteroidia; order Bacteroidales; family Prevotellaceae; genus Segatella; species Segatella copri. The sequence continues at coordinate 2,076,337 of NZ_CP137557.1, read as the reverse complement.
ACCCTCAAGCGAGATGATAACCTCCACCTGATAGCTCATGCTGCTATCAGGCATCGCCAGCACCACTTTGAAATGAACACCATCAGCATCCACCTTCTTGAACACGATATCGCTCAATATCGACTGCTTCAAGAACTCATGAGGCACCTGCTCCTTGAAATCTTCCTTGCGGAAATCGCGGCCGAAAATCTTGCGCGAACCATGATAGATGTTCACGTTCACGATATTGTCGTGGTAAACATTGTCCACCTCTACGCCATCGTCGTTGTAACTGCTCTTAAACACCTTGTATGTGGTAGGATTCACCTGCACATAGAGGTGCAGCTTCTCCTCGCCCGCATTCACCACCGTATCACGCTTCACCAGCTTATTCTGATTCAGCGTCACAGGCTGTGCATGCTGGAATTGCTCCAGATACATCGGGTCGGAAGTCTTGACGAGCTTCACCACATCCCCATTGGCTACCTTGAACTGAAAGATGTGTGCCGCCTGCTTCACAATCGGATATTTCGCAGTATTCGCACCCTTCATCACCAGCGTATCGCCAATGATGCAGAAATAAACCGGGCGGCTGGTAGAATCGGGATAATAGATGGTATCGCCCTTCACGCGAAAGGCAACATCATCCTCGTCGTCGCTGTCAATCCAGACACCCTGAAGCATCTTCTTGGCAGCGACGTCCTCCTGCTGGTCGGCTTTCTGGGCAGACTGCTTCTGTCCGCAACCCACCATAGCCGCCATGAGGCAAGCACCTAACAATATGTTGTTCGATTGTTTCATATACCTAAATTTAGTCGCAAAGGTACTACTTTTTAGTGGAATAGCAAAATAAATTAAACTTTTTATCATTTCAGCTGAAAATTTCACAAAAAATAGTTGTCTATTTCCTAAAAAAGCCGTACCTTTGCAAGGTGAAATGTACCTGAAATGTAGAATTCAGGTTTCACGAACAAGAATAACAGATAAAACGAAAGGTAAGAAGTGATAGAAATAAACAGACATATTGAGATTCTGCTCTTGAGCAACGACTGCGTGATTGTGCCAGGCTTCGGCGGCTTCATGGCTCATCATGTAGATGCAAGATACGATGGCACCGACAACATGTTCCTGCCACCGCTTCGCACCGTGGGCTTCAATCCGCAGCTCACAATGAACGACTCGTTGCTTGTACTTTCGTATGTGGAGACCTACGACATGAGCTACCCAGAAGCTTTGCGACGCATTGAAGATGAGGTGGCTGAGATTCGCCAGACCCTTGAAAACGAGGGAAAGTATGAGGTGGACAACGTGGGAATCCTTTCGCTCAATGAGGATGGAAACATCGAGTTTGAGCCACACGAGGCAGGAATCCTCACCCCTGATTTCTATGGATTGGGCGGATTTGACATGATGCCTGTGGCGCAGCTCACTGCTGGCGAAGAGGCGAATGCCAACAAGGCTGCAACAAGCAAGACGGCAGCTCCTACAACAGAAAGCAAACCAAATGCAAACCTTGTAGAGATGCCTGTCAAGCCAATGCAGAAAGAGAAAGAGGCAGCAGTCAACAACTCCGTGTTCATCAACGACGATGAGGAAGAGGAGACCAGCGCAGAATTCATCAGCATCAGAAAAAGCTGGCTCAGAAATCTGGCAGCTGCCTGCATCGCCATCATCGCCTTCTTCACCATCTCTACCCCATTGGGTGCTCCTACCATGCAGAAGAGCCAGATTGACACTGGCATGCTGAACCGCATCATGCCGAAGGAAATCGACCAGATGAAGAAAGCCAAGGAACTGGTAATCAATGGAGATGGAACCAAACTGATGGAGACATCTGAGAATGCTGCGCAGAATACAGAAAACGCTGCGCAATCTGCAGGAAGCTCTTCACAGATAGCAGGAAATGCTGCGCAGAATGCGGGAAATACAGCGCAAAATGCCAACCAGGACGCCGAGCTATCCCTCCCTTCCACTTACTACAGCATTGTTCTGGCTAGCCGTGTCACCAAGCACAACGCAGCCAACTATGCCGAGCGCCTGCAAGGCAAGGGATTCAAGCAAGCCCGTGTGCTCATCACCGAAAACAACGTCAAGGTGATTTACGGCACATACAACTCTGAAAGCGAGGCTCACGCTGCCCTGAAGAACCTGAGAGACAACGAGGCTTTCGCTGATGGTTGGATTACAAAGGTTAAGGAATAGTTTTTAGAGTTAAAAGAAATTTCACAAGTGACATCCAGCCGTCCCCGAAGGGGGCGAATGTGAATAACCGCGGGTGGAATGACCGAAGGGAATGGAACCTGCGGATAAGTCGATATACACTTTTATCGTCCCCGAAGGGGGCGAACAGGAGCAAAACCGGATGTGGTTCGCCCCCTTTGGGGACGCTTTTTCCCTCCCGTTGGTTGTCCGCATGTTCCATGACCTTCGGTCATTCCACCAGCGGTTATTGAAAGTTGGCCCCCTTCGGGGACCGGAGGGTACTTGCAAAAGTTGAATACATTATTATATATAGAATAAAGAAGTTAAAGAAAAGAAACAAGAATAAGATATGAAAAGAGTACGTTGCCCGAAATGCGATAATTTCATCACGTTCGACGAGACCAAGTATGAGGCAGGACAGAGCCTCGTCTTCGTTTGTCCTAACTGCAACAAGCAATTTGGCATCCGAATGGGTGTTTCCAAGCTTCGCGAAACCCGTAAGGAGGAAAAAATCGACGAACAGGCCAATGAGCATGGCGTGGGTTCCATCGTGGTTATCGAGAACGTGTTTGCCTACAAGCAGGTGATTCCTTTGCAGATGGGCGACAACGTGATTGGCAGATACATGAAGAACAGCGGCATCAACTGCCCTATCGAGACCGTTGACCCAAGCGTGGACATGAACCACTGCGTCATCAACGTGAGCCGTGACAAGAAAGGCCGACTGAAGTATGTGCTCCGCGACGGACCAAGCTACACCGGAACCTTCGTGGATAACGAAATTCTGGGCGACCGAGAGCGCCGCGTCATCGAAGACGGCACACTCTTCACCATCGGAGCTACCAGCATCATCCTCCGCACCGCCGACAGCGAGGAGGAATAAGCAACCGTTTCGGGGGCTTCCGGAGGGCATTCAAGCCATCTTGCAAGACATTTCAAAGATTGAAATAAATCGAAGGGTTAGAGTAGGAAAAATCTTACTCTAACCCTTTTTTGCTGATAAACACGTATAATTATACCGTTTTCTCTTACTTTCTGCAAGAAATTCCACTAATATCGTAATCTTTTTGATAATATTTTCTTTAAATTGAAAGAAAATGTGTACCTTTGCAACGGAAAATAAGAATGACGTGGGAGGCAACTCCCAAAACGTACAAAAAAAACAGAAGAAATACGTTAGGTTATGGATGTAGCAATCGTAAAATACAATGCCGGGAATATCTATTCCGTGGTCAACGCCATGAAGCGTCTGGGCATCGAGCCTGTGCTCACCGATGATGCCGAAATGCTCCAGAAGGCAGACCGTGTGCTGTTTCCAGGACAAGGTCAGGCAAGGGAAGCCATGGAGTACCTCAAGGATCACCAGTTGGACCAGGTAATCAAGAATCTCAAGCAGCCCGTCCTGGGCATCTGCGTGGGACAGCAACTCCTGTGCCGACATTCGGAAGAGGGAGATGTAGACTGCATCGGCATCTTCGATGTGGATGTCAAGCGATTCCAGCCACAGAAGCACGAAGACAAAGTGCCGGCAATGGGATGGAACGAAATCTATGATTTGAAGACGGAGCTTTACAGAGGATTCGGGAACAGAATCGATGCAGAAGATGCAAACATGGCAGAAGCCCTGCAACATCCCTACTCCTATTTCGTCCATAGCTACTACGTGCCGCTCTGCGAGGAGACCATCGCCAAGGCTGATTATATCCTCCCCTACAGCGCATCGCTCCACAAGGACAACTTCTATACCTGCCAGTTCCACCCGGAAAAGAGTGGCAAGGTGGGAGAACAGATTTTAAAGAACTTCCTTGAAATATAGTAGAGACATTCTGCAAAGCCAGGCAGATTTCCCGATGATATAGAATAGGATTAAACGCAATAAAAGAAATATGATAGAATTAATTCCTGCCATCGACTTGATTAACGGTCAGTGCGTGCGCCTGACCAAAGGCGATTACGACCAGAAGAAGGTCTATAACGACAACCCGGCAGAAGTGGCAAAACACTTTGAGCAGCTGGGATTTAAGCGACTCCACGTAGTGGATCTGGATGGAGCCAAGTCGAAGCATATCGTAAACGATGCGGTGTTGAAATCCATCACCACGGAGACGAATCTCGTGGTAGATTTCGGAGGCGGCATCAAGACCGAGGAAGACATAGAGAAGGCTTTCGCCGCTGGTGCCAGTATGGTAACCGTGGGCAGCATCGCCGTCACCAATCCCGACCTCTTCATGGAGTGGATGGATAAGTATGGTGCCGACAAGCTCATTCTGGGAGCCGACGTAAGAAACGGCAAGATTTCTATCAACGGCTGGAAAGAGGATTCATCAGAAGACCTCCTTCCGTTCCTCAAGAAATACATCGACAAGGGTGTGCGCTACGTGCTCTGCACGGAAATCAGCAAAGACGGCACCCTGCAAGGTCCTGCCATCGACCTGTATAAAGAGGTAATGGCAGCCTATCCTCAGCTCCACCTCATCGCCTCGGGCGGCGTAAGCTGCAACGAGGACATCGAGGCCCTGCAAGCCGCCGGCATCCCAGCCGTAGTCTTCGGCAAGGCATTCTACGAGGGGAAAATCGACGCTGACAAGCTAGTTAAAAGTTAACAGTCAATAGCTCGGAGCTATTCTCGACACGCCCTGAAAGGGCAGAAGCTCCTAGCCCAGGGCAGCACCCTGGGTATAACAAAGATATAGGCAATCGCCCTGTAAGGGCAAAAGCTTCAATCGATAAGAATTTAAATACAATGGTCAAAGTTCAAAGTAAAAGCAAAGGCTTGGCAAAGCGAATCGTTCCTTGTCTCGACGTGAAGAACGGAGAAACCGTGAAGGGAACGAACTTCGTGAACCTGAGAAGTGCAGGCGACCCGGTGGAACTGGGAAAGGCCTATAGCGATGCAGGTGCCGACGAACTCGTGTTCCTCGACATCACCGCCAGCTTCGAAGAGCGCAAGACCTTTACAGACATGGTAACTCGCGTGGCTGCCGAAATCAATATCCCATTCACCGTGGGCGGCGGCATCAACGAGCTGAAGGACGTGGAACGACTCCTCAATGCAGGAGCCGACAAGGTAAGCATCAACAGTGCTGCCATCCGACATCCCGAACTCATCAACGAGATTGCCAACCATTACGGTTCGCAGGTCTGTGTATGCGCCATTGATGCCCGCCTCGACCCAGACGGCTGGCATTGCTACGTAAAAGGCGGAAGAGAGAGAGTAGAACTGGGCTTGTTCGACTGGGCTAAGGAAGTGGCCGACCGCGGTGCGGGTGAGATTCTCTTCACCAGTATGGATCACGACGGTGTAAAACAGGGATTCGCCAACGAAGCCCTCGCCCGTCTTGCCGAAGAAGTAAGTATTCCGATCATCGCTTCGGGTGGTGCCGGCAAGATGGAGCATTTCCGTGATGCCTTCACCCTGGGAAAGGCAGATGCAGCCCTTGCTGCCAGCGTCTTCCACTTCGGAGAAATCGCCATACCTGACCTGAAAAAATACCTCCGCAGCGAAGGTATCAACGTCAGACTGTAAAGGCAGGGAAATCAAGGCAGGATACCCTGATTATATTTGCCTTAAGGATAAATATATTTAGTCTTAAGGATAAATTTATTTAGCCTTAAGGGAAAATATTTCTAGCCTTAGCGAGACGTTTTCCCCAAGAATATGGGGATAAGGACAAAACAAAGGACAAACAGATAAAATTGTAAAGATAAAATGGAAATAGATTTTGAAAAAATGGGCGGACTTGTTCCAGCCATCATCCAGGATGCCGTAACCAAGAACGTCCTGATGCTGGGCTTCATGAACAGGGAAGCATACGATAAGACCATCGAAACCAAGAAGGTTACCTTCTGGAGCCGTTCCCGCAACTGTCTTTGGACCAAGGGCGAGACATCGGGCAACTTCCTCAACCTAGTCAGCATCCAGATTGACTGCGACAACGACACCTTCCTGGTAAAGGTTCATCCAGACGGTCCTACCTGCCACAAGGGCACCGACACCTGCTGGGCAGAGGAGAACACCCTGAACCCAATCCTCTTCCTCTCGGAACTGCAGGACTTCATCAACAAGCGCCACGAGGAGATGCCTGAGGGCAGCTACACCACCAGCCTGTTTAAGAAAGGCGTGAACAAAATGGCGCAAAAGGTTGGAGAAGAAGCCATTGAGACCGTCATTGAAGCCACCAACGGCACCGACGACAAACTCATCTACGAGAGTTCCGACCTGCTCTACCACCTCATCGTGCTGCTCACCAGCAAGGGTCTGCGAATCGAGGATGTAGTAAAGGAGCTGCAAATGCGACACGACCCGGAATGGGATAAGAAGCGCCGCGTAGCAAAGAGCAAGGGTGAAATGAAATAATATACCTAGCTCAAGGCTATCTTGCAGCTGCACGCCCTGAAAGGGCAGAAGCCCCTAGCCCAGGGCAACGCCCTGGGTATAATAAAGATATTGGCAATACGCCCTGAAAGGGCAAAAGCTTTTAAGTACATTAAATAAAGGAGAAAAAATTAGGATGTTAATAGATTATCAAAACGTCAGCATATACCAGGCTGAGAAATGCGTACTCAAGAGCGTCAACTTCCATGTAGACGAAGGCGAGTTCGCCTATCTCATCGGTAAGGTGGGCTCAGGAAAGAGCTCACTCCTGAAAACCCTCTACTGCGAGCTCGACCTCGTGGAGGGCGAGACCGACAAGGCAGAAATCCTGGGCAGAGACCTGAAGACCATCCGCCGCAAGGACATTCCAGCCCTGCGAAAGGAAATGGGCATCATCTTCCAGGACTTCCAGTTGCTCCACGACCGCACCGTGCGCAAGAACTTCGAGTTCGTGCTCAAGGCCACCGGATGGAAAAACAAGAAGGATAGAGACAAACGCATCGAAGAGGTGCTCAACGAGGTGGGCATGATTGAGAAAATCGACAAGATGCCTCACGAGCTCTCCGGCGGAGAACAGCAGCGTGTGGCCATCGCCCGTGCCCTGCTCAACAACCCGAAAATCATCATCGCCGATGAGCCAACGGGAAATCTCGACCCCGAAACTGCCAGCAATATCGTGAGCCTCCTGAAGGATATCACCAAGCAAGGCACAGCTGTTGTGATGACAACCCATAACATCCCAATGCTCGACAAGTTCCCGGGCATCGTATATCGCTGCAAGGACGGCGTGCTCCACGACGTGACCAACGAGTACAACCGCATCGACCTTACGGAAGATGGCGAGGAGAATTAATTAAAGAACAATAAAAATCAAACATTTAAATAATATTACGACTATGAAGGTAATGAAATTCGGAGGTACTTCTGTAGGCTCACCAGAGCGCATGAAGGGAGTAGCCTCTTTGGTTACAGAATCAGGTGAACCAACTTTCATCGTATTGTCTGCGATGAGCGGTACAACAAACTCTCTCGTTGAAATCTCTGACTATCTTTACAAGAAGAACCCAGAGGGCGCCAACGAGGTAATCAACAACTTGGAGAAGAAATACATGCAGCACGTGGAAGAGCTCTACTCTACCGAGGAGATGAAGCAGACCACACGCGAGTTCTTGCAGGGCGAGTTCAACTATCTCCGCTCTTTCACCAAAGACCTCTTCACTTCTTTCGAGGAGAAGAGCATCGTGGCTCAGGGCGAGATGATGAGCACCAACATGGTTGTAAACTACTTGAAGGAACAGGGCGTAAAGGCTGTATTGCTCAACGCTTTAGACTTCATGCGCACAGATAAGAACGCAGAGCCAGACCCACAGTATATCAAGGAGAAGTTGGCTGCCATCATGGAGCAGAACGAGGGCTACCAGATTTATATCACCCAGGGCTTCATCTGCCGCAACGCTTACGGCGAGATCGACAACCTGCAGCGTGGTGGTAGCGACTACACCGCATCTCTTATCGGTGCAGCCCTGCCAGCTGACGAGATTCAGATCTGGACCGACATCGACGGTATGCACAACAACGACCCTCGTGTCGTAGAGCACACTGAGGCAGTTCGCCAACTGAACTTCGAGGAGGCTGCCGAGTTGGCTTACTTCGGTGCCAAGATTCTCCACCCTACCTGTGTTCAGCCAGCCAAGTATGCCGGCATCCCAGTTCGCCTGAAGAACACCATGGATCCTAAGGCAGACGGTACCATCATCGACAATGTTATCGTACGTGGCAAGATCAAGGCAGTGGCTGCCAAGGACAACATCACAGCCATCAAGATCAAGAGTAGCCGCATGTTGCTCGCCACAGGTTTCCTGCGCAAGGTATTCGAGATTTTCGAGAGCTACCAGACTCCAATCGACATGATTGCAACATCTGAGGTAGGTGTGAGCATGAGTATCGATAACGACGCTCACCTCAACGACATCGTGAACGAGCTGAAGAAGTATGGTACAGTGACCGTAGATTCAGACATGTGTATCATCTGCGTGGTAGGTGACCTGGATTGGAGCAACGTAGGCTTCGAGACTATCGCTACCGATGCTATGAAGAACATCCCAGTGCGCATGATTTCTTACGGTGGTTCCAACTACAACATCTCATTCCTCATCAAGGAGAAGGATAAGAAGCAGGCATTGCAGAACTTGAGCAACGTATTGTTCGAGAAGTAATGTAAGTGAAGAACGAAGAGTGAAGAGTGAAGAATTCTAATGTAATGCTTCCTGTCCACTCTTCGTTGGATTTTCTGACTTAACCATAAGTTGGATTTTCTGATTTAACTATAATAAGATATTAATTTAAGAATAAGCGAAATGAAAGGAACATTTCCGATAGATAAGTTTCAGGAGATACAGACTCCGTTCTACTACTACGACACCAACGTGTTGCGCCAGACCTTGAAGGCCATCAACCAGGAGGCAGACAAGCACGAGGGCTTTGAGGTTCACTATGCCGTGAAGGCAAACGCCAACCCTAAGGTGCTCAACATCATCTGCCAGGCTGGTCTGGGTGCCGACTGTGTGAGCGGAGGAGAGATTCAGGCAGCCATCAACGCAGGTTTCCCTGCCAACAAGATTGTATATGCAGGCGTAGGCAAGAGTGATTGGGAAATCAATCTTGGATTGGACAAGGATATTTTCTGCTTCAACGTAGAAAGCATCCCTGAGCTGGAAATCATCAACGAACTTGCCGAGAAGAAGAACAAGATAGCCCAGGTGTGCTTCCGCATCAACCCGGATGTAGGTGCGCATACACATGCCAACATCACTACGGGCTTGGCAGAAAACAAGTTTGGTATCGCCATGCGCGACATGGAGAGCGTCATCGAGGAGGCTGCAAAAATGAAGAACATCAAGTTCCTGGGTCTCCATTTCCACATTGGCAGTCAGATACTTGACATGGGTGACTTCGAGGCTCTCTGCAACCGCATCAACGAGCTGCAGAACCAGCTGGAGGCTCATCACATCGTAGTAAAGAACATTAATGTAGGCGGTGGATTGGGTATCGATTACAACCATCCAAACCGTGTGCCTATCCCAGACTTCAAGGATTACTTCGATACATACGCCAAGAAACTGAAGCTGCGCGATGGCCAGAAGCTCCACTTCGAGCTGGGTCGTGCCGTGGTAGGTCAGATGGGTTCGCTCATCACCAAGACCCTCTATATCAAGCAGGGCACAGCCAAGCAGTTTGCCATCGTTGATGCGGGTATGACCGATCTGATTCGCCCTGCCCTCTATCAGGCATATCATAAGATAGAGAACATCTCTAGCGACGAACCTGTTGAGACATACGATGTGGTAGGTCCTATCTGCGAGTCGAGCGATGTATTCGCCAAGGCGATTGATTTGAACAAGACCCATCGTGGCGACCTCATCGCCCTCCGTTCAGCCGGAGCGTATGGTGAAATCATGGCGAGCCAGTACAACTGCCGCCAGTTGCCAAAGGGCTATATCACAGAAGACTTTTAATTCAGCTAAGAGTTAAGAGTTTACAGTTAAAAGATATTTCTTGATTACGAGAAAAAAAGAAATGATGACAATTAGTTTAACTACTATCATAGCAGGCGCAGTGGTGGTTTTATTGGCAATCCTCGGATCGCTGATAAATCCATTTCTGCGCTCGTTGCGCTTTCCGGAGATAGAGGAAGCAGATGTTGATTCTAAGGGAGTTACAGAAGATGGTTCAAGCAATGAATCAAAATCATCCGAAGTAGAAAGCGGTGCGAATGTTCCCGTTTCCGTATTGATTACTGCCCACGACAACCTTCCGGAACTGGAGCGTAACCTTCCGATGTTCCTGAACCAGAAGCATGCCGCCGATTACCAGGTAATCGTGGTTTGCCAGAGCACGGATGGCGAGACGCAGGACTATCTGAAGCGCATGGCTGCCGAGAACCCTCACCTATACTATACGTATATCCCTGAGAGTTCCCGCTACATGAGCCGCAAGAAGCTGCAGATTACGCTGGGCGTAAAGGCGGCTAAGTATGAGTGGATTATCCTCACCGAGCCTACCTGCAAGCCGGAGAACGACAAGTGGCTGACCACCATGGCACGCAACTGCCAGGACCCTAACCATCTGGTTCTGGGATACGTAAGTCTGGACAACGAGACCAAGAGCGTTCGCCGCTTCGACAGCATCCGCAAGGCATTCTATCTGCTTCGCCGTGCCCAGCACAGTTATGGCTATCGCAGTCACATGCCCAACGTGGCGTTCCGCAAGAGCGACTTCATGCGCGAACAGGGCTACCAGGGCAACCTGGAGTATGTGCGTGGCGAATACGACTTCCTGGTAAACAAGTATGCCGCATTCGGCGATACAGCCGTAGAATTGGATTGCGATGCCTGGCTCACCCGTGATGAGCCAACCAACAAGGCTTGGCACAATGCCCACCTCTATCACCAGGCATCCCTGAAGAGTCTGGAGCGTGCTGCCAGCATGCGCACCCTGATGTTCTTCGACCATCTGATGCCTCATCTCAGTCTGCTGGCATCGATTGCCGTATTGGCATACGCCATCTTCATGCAGAATTGGATTCTGACTGGCATCGCAGGTTTCGCCCTGCTGCTGCTCTTCATCCTCCGCATGATCATCGCCAACAAGGCCATCAAGCACTTTGACGACGACATTGCCATCTTCAAGTTGCCATTCCTGGAGTATGGCATCATCTGGCGCAATCTCGCCAACAAGATGAGATACTGGCGAGCAGACAAGAATGACTTTACAAGTCATAAGTTATAAAACATTATTAAAGAGAAAAAAACGATGAGAATCTATTTGTTCATTTCCAAGGAGAAGAAAATGCTTCAGATGTATCTACCTTACATCGAAGCATTGAACCAGAAGTTTGACATCTGCCAGAACCTGGCAGATGCCGACATAGTGTTGATATTCGGAGCATGGACAAGAAAGGGTGCCCAACTTGCCAGCAAATCGCGCAAGATGGGTATCCCATACATCGTTTGCCCACTGGGCGACATCTCCGAGCGCAATCGCCAGAATCCGCATCTGAAGCGCCTGATGCAGACCCTGATGTACCAGAAGAGCATGTACAAGCATGCCAACCTGCTGGTGGCGAGCACGCCGATGGAGAGAAACTATCTGATGAAACTGGGCTGGAACAACCGCGTCATCCTGACCCGATACTTCGGCTACAGTCATCTCACCACCCTCGACGGCATGATGCACGACTGGAACGACACCAGCCTCACTACCCTCTCCGACTACGAGCAGCGCAAGGCAGAAGCCATCGCCAAGCAGACGGAGCAGCCCATCATTGCCCAAATTATGCAAATACAGAGCCGCATGCCGCATCAGAACATTCCGCAAAGCTATCTCGACGACCTGCATACCTTATTATATGCAGACAATTATGATGAGGATGCCATCAACGAGGAACTCAGGAAACTGAAACTGGCAGATTATGCCGCCGCCGTGTTCCAGGCAATGACCGACAAGACGGGACTTACCGAGGGATTCATGCCGCTGCCTGCCAGGAAAAGCAGGAAGAGCAAGGAGATTCTGAAGTACGTAAAGTAGGAAAAGAGGCAGAAAAACTAGAAAAACAGAGAAAACAACGACAAAATGAGCTGATGGGGTGACAGTAGTTGACCTGCATCAAGCCCCCGACTGCCACTTCTTGACGTGAGTCAAAAAAAGGTCGTTTTTCATCATTTTGTCATGCCATTGTTGCTGATATTCAAAAAAAAGGCATTACCTTTGCACTCGAAAAGAAGAAACAACAAGTTCTGAGCAATCAGGACGGAAGGTTTCAGGTAAGAGAGATTGTTACAGGATAATATGTGAAACAGGAGTCCGAAACACGACGGCTCCACCAAAAAACAGAGAAAGGAAAAAATTATGATGACAACAGTAATGGCACTTGCAGTAGTAGCAGTGATGATTGCAAAGGCAATCAATGTAAACAACCACATCGAGATGGGTAAGTAATTACTCCATCACCTTGTTGAAGTTGTTGAAAAATGAAAAAGGGCTAACAGAAGCCCAAGTATTAACATGATTAAAGAGAAAGGATAACAGTTATGAAAAATTTGATGAACACTATCAAGAAGGCTTTGAAGGCTTTCATTGATAACTACATGAACGCCATGACAATATATGGCGAGGCTATCAGTAGAGGTCGTGGTTGCGCTTGCGCATAACCCCCTCCTCGAAGAGAGTTAGAAAAGTGGTTAAGATGCACCAAGTTAAAGCATCTTCTTAAATGAATGTAATTACGTTACGATATACCGGAAGCGTGCAGGAATCAGTTTCTTGCACGCTTTTTTTGTGTCTTTTCCAAACCTCATGCCTTCATCTGCCATAACGTCTTCAAAAACTCATCACTTTCAGTTAATATAGATTAAATTTCTGTCAATTTATCGTCTATCTCAGATTTTCTCTTTACTTTTGCATTCAGTTATCACGGGGTGCTGATAGATTCGGCTGAGATTATACCCATTGAACCTGATGCAGGTAATGCTGACGCAGGAAACTGATTTTAAGTACAATCCCATCTGCTTCTTTCTGGCAAGAAGCGAAGAATCTTTCAGAAATGTACCCGTGTTTACAAAGTTGAAGTATATAAATGTAAATATAGGAAAATTATGAAAGTAATGATCAACAACAAAGAGACAGAGACTCAGGCAAAGACCGTAAAGGAACTTGCACAGGAGCTCGACCTTCCAGCCACAGGCTGCGCTGTAGCCATCAGCAACGAGATGGTGCCACGTGATGAATGGGAAAACCGTCTTATCCAGGAGGGTGCCGACATCGTGATCGTCAAGGCATTCTGCGGAGGATAAGGTATAGTTTTTAGTTTATAGTTTTTAGTTTATAGTTTATAGGGCTATGGCAAAAATACCTTTAGACAGTTTTCAACTGCAGTTCATCTCTCACCAGAATGAGAAGATGACTTACCTGGATGGCATCCACGAGGCGATAACGGGACTCTGCAGATGGGTCCAGCTCCGCATGAAGGATGCCTCTGATAATGAAGTGCGCCCCATCGCCTACAAGGTCAAGGAATGGTGCAAGATCATGAATGTTACCTTCATCATCGACGACCGTGTGGAACTGGTGAAAGAGGTGGGTGCCGACGGCGTGCATCTGGGCAAGAACGATATGCCGATTGCCGAAGCCCGCAAGATTCTGGGCGACGACTTCATCATCGGTGGTACGGCAAATACCTTCGAGGATATAAAGGCTCACTATGAGGCTGGTGCCGATTACATCGGTTGCGGTCCGTTCCGCTTCACCACCACCAAGGAGAAGCTCTCTCCTATCCTCGGTCTTGAAGGATACCGAGAAATCATCCAGAAGATGAAGGCAGAAAATATCGATATCCCAATCGTTGCCATCGGTGGCATCACCAAGGAGGATATCCCCGAAATCATGAAGACGGGAGTTAACGGCATCGCCCTCAGCGGCTGCATCCTCAACGCCAAGGATCCGGCATCAGAAACCCATGACATCATGGAAATGATGAGGGAATTCAGATAAGCAACGCTAGGCGTCCAGAAAAGACAAAGCCCGCTAGGCGTCCCGCCGGATTTGAAATCCGGCGTAAAAAAAAGGTCCCAACCTATTTAAGATCTGCGGATTTGAAATCCGCAGCAAACTAGGTTGATAAGGGGATTACAAATCCCCAGGTTTAAGTGGTCGAACATTTTTTAACGACGGATTGCAAATCCGTCGGAACGCCTGGCGGATGAAGGGATTCAAATAGAAAACATTTAAAAATAACAATACAAAAAAATGGAAAAATTAGTAATTGCAGGACGAGAGTTCAACTCCCGCCTCTTCCTCGGAACAGGAAAGTTCAACAACAACCAGCTCATGGCAGAAGCCATCAAGGCTTCTGAAACAGAAATGGTAACCGTTGCCATGAAGCGTATCGAACTCGAAGACAAGCAGGACGACCTGCTCTCTCATATCGTGCAGAACCCAAATATCCAGCTTCTTCCTAACACCAGTGGCGTGCGCAACGCCGAGGAGGCTGTATTCGCAGCACAGATGGCTCGCGAGGCTTTCGGAACCAACTGGCTCAAGCTCGAAATCCACCCAGATCCTCGCTATCTTCTTCCAGACTCTATCGAGACTCTGAAGGCTACCGAGAAACTGGTAAAGCTCGGTTTCGTGGTATTGCCATATTGCCAGGCAGACCCTACCCTCTGCAAGCACCTCGAAGAGGCTGGTGCCGCTACCGTGATGCCACTCGCTGCACCTATCGGTACCAACAAGGGTTTGAGAATGAAGGACTTCCTGCAGATCATCATCGAGCAGGCTACAGTTCCTGTGGTAGTAGATGCAGGTATCGGTGCGCCTAGCCACGCAGCCGAGGCCATGGAGATGGGTGCCAGCGCTTGCTTGGTCAACACAGCCATCGCCGTAGCCGGAGACCCAGTAGAAATGGCTAAGGCATTCAAGGAGGCAGTGGTATGCGGTCGCCGTGCTTACGAGGCAGGTCTCGGAGCCATCAGCGATTGTGCCGAGGCAAGTTCTCCACTCACCGCATTCCTCAACGACTAATTACACATTATTATATTATATACATTATTATATATATAATACATAGTCTAGTATAACAACATTAAATTTAACAACGACATTAAAATGCCAAACGATAAGAAAGCTTACGCCCAGAGAGAAAAGGCGTATATGCAGGGAAAACTTTTCCCACAGATCAAGGTTGGAATGACCAAGGTTAACCTCACTCCTACTGTTGTGAAGGATGAGCGCGGCATTCCACATACAGAGCCAAACGCTCCGGTTTACATCTACGATACCAGCGGTCCTTACAGCGACCCTAACTATCAGGTAGATTTGAAGAAGGGCTTGCCAAGAATGCGCGAGCAGTGGATTATCGACCGCAACGATACCGAACAGCTCAAGGAGGTTACCAGCGAGTATGGCAAGCAGCGTCTTGCTGACCATAGCCTCGACCATCTCCGTTTCGAGCACATCCAGTTGCCTCGCCGTGCTCAGGCTGGCAAGCACATCACCCAGATGGCTTATGCCAAGGCTGGCATCGTGACTCCAGAGATGGAGTACGTGGCTATCCGCGAGAACATGAACTGCCAGGAGTTGGGCATCGATACCCATATCACTCCTGAGTATGTGCGTGATGAGATTGCACGCGGACGTGCCGTTCTTCCTGCCAACATCAATCACCCGGAGAGCGAACCGATGATTATCGGCCGCAACTTCCTCGTGAAGATCAATACCAACATCGGTAACTCTGCCACTACTTCCAGCATCGAGGAAGAGGTGGATAAGGCTGTATGGTCTTGCAAGTGGGGAGGCGATACTTTGATGGACCTCTCTACCGGCGACAATATCCACGAAACCCGTGAATGGATTGTGCGCAACTGCCCTGTACCAGTAGGAACCGTGCCTATCTACCAGGCTTTGGAGAAGGTGAACGGCAAGGTAGAGGATCTGAACTGGGAGGTATTCCGTGATACCCTCATCGAGCAGTGCGAGCAGGGTGTTGACTACTTCACCATCCATGCCGGCATCCGTCGCCACAACGTGCATCTCGCCGATAGCCGTCTCTGCGGTATCGTGAGCCGTGGCGGTAGCATCATGAGCAAGTGGTGTCTCTACCACGACCAGGAGAGCTTCCTCTATGAGCACTTCGACGACATCTGCGACATCGTGGCACAGTACGACGTAGCCCTTTCTTTGGGCGATGGTCTGCGCCCTGGCTGTATCGCCGATGCCAATGATGCAGCCCAGTTTGCCGAGCTGGATACCATGGGCGAGCTTGTTACCCGTGCCTGGTACAAGAACGTACAGGCATTCATCGAGGGTCCAGGTCACGTGCCATTGCAGAAGATCAAGGAGAACATGGAGCGTCAGCTCGACCACTGTCACGAGGCACCATTCTACACCCTCGGCCCATTGGTTACCGATATCGCTCCAGGTTACGACCACATCACTTCAGCCATCGGTGGCGCCCAGATAGCATGGCTCGGCACTGCCATGCTCTGCTATGTAACACCAAAGGAGCACCTCGCCTTGCCTAACAAGGAAGATGTGCGCACAGGTGTGGTAACCTATAAGATTGCCGCTCATGCAGCCGATTTGGCAAAGGGTCATCCAGGTGCAACCATCCGCGACAACGCCCTCTCCAAGGCCCGCTTCGAGTTCCGCTGGAGAGACCAGTTCCACCTCTCACTCGACCCAGAGCTCGCCTTGAAGTATTTCGAGGAGGCAGGTCATACAGACGGTGAGTACTGCACCATGTGTGGTCCAAACTTCTGCGCAGCCAAGTTGACACACGATTTGAGAAAGTTTAAAAAGTAAGAAAATGTTTTCAGACGAATTAAAGAATATCAGTTGGGAGGAGACCACGGAGCGCATTGCTCGAATGACCGATAACGATGTGCGTCGTGCCCTTGCCAAGGACCATTGCGATGTGAACGACTTCATGGCGCTGATTTCACCGGCAGCCGAACCATACCTGGAGGTAATGGCGCGTCTTTCCCGCAAATATACCGAGGAGCGCTTCGGCAAGACCATGTCGATGTTCATTCCTCTCTACATCACCAATTCATGCTCAAACTCCTGCGTGTATTGCGGTTTCCATCGTGAGAATCCGATGGCCCGCACCATCCTCACCCCAGAGCAGATTGAGAACGAGTACAAGGCAATCAAGCAGTTGGCTCCATTCGAGAACATCCTTCTCGTTACGGGCGAGAACCCGGCAAAGGCTGGCACCCCTTATCTTGCCAAGGCCATCGACATCGCCAAGAAGTATTTCTCTAACGTGAAGATTGAGGTGATGCCGCTCTCTACTGAGGATTACAAGACCCTCGCCGACCATGGTATGAACGGTGTCATCTGTTTCCAGGAGACCTACAACCACGAGCACTACAAGCTCTACCACCCACGTGGCATGAAGAGCAAGTTTGAGTGGCGTTGCGATGGTTTCGACCGCATGGGTATGGCAGGAGTTCACAGCATCGGTATGGGTGTGCTCATCGGTCTGGAGAAGGAGTGGCGCACGGATGTAGTGATGATGGCTCATCATCTGCGCTACCTTCAGAAGCACTACTGGAAGACCAAGTACAGCGTGAACTTCCCTCGTATGCGCCCTGCACAGAACGAAGGTTTCCAGCCAAACTGCTTCATGACAGACAAGCAGTTGGCACAGGCTACTTTCGCCATGCGTATCTTCGACCACGATGTAGATATCTCCTACTCTACTCGTGAGCCTGCCTACATCCGTGACAACATGGCAACACTGGGTGTCACCACCATGTCGGCAGAATCAAAGGTAAATCCTGGTGGTTACCATACTTATCCTCAGGCATTGGAGCAGTTCACCGTGAGCGATGAGCGTACCGCCAAGGTAATCAATGCGAGATTGAAGGAATTGGGCAGAGAGCCAGTCTGGAAAGATTGGGATGCCTCATTCGATTTGTTTGGAAATATCGCAAACGGATAAAGAAGATTTAACATATAATATCTTTGAATCTTTTGATTTTCAAATAAAAATCCCTGCCAGCTTTCACAAGCTGGCAGGGATAATTATAAGTAAAAGATGTAATTCGCTATTCTGATTTCACTTAGAAAATCATCTTATAGTCCTTACTTCTACCATCTGTCAATTCTATGTGTATGATTTGAATGCCTGTGGCTATGCTCGCCTTTAAACACCTTGAACCATTTCCCTGTACCCTGCTGATGATACTGCCATTCAGGTCTATGACCTTAACACTCTTGAGCAGACCGCTGGCAGATTGCACGAGGACAGAAGAACCTTCCTGAACAATACTGATGCGCTGATCAGTATCGACAGATGTCACATCTGTACTTCCATAACGGCTTCTGATAACAAATCTGCCTAACGAGGTCTCGGCATCCGCAATAATGATAGGAGAATCGAGTGAATAATCGGCACCCGAAAGCATATCATGGAGAACATATCCGCTTATATCAACACCCTGAATAGGTTTTACCTCGATACGGATGCTATCCTTTTGCAACAGATAGATTCCTAAAGATGTAGCGCCAGTCATCGGAAGGATATCGTAAGCCTGACTCTGCTGAATACCAAATACCTTCAAAGGTGACTTCACTTCACTATCCAGAAGAGTTGGAACCAATAAAGAGCTCTTGAAAGAAGAACCGGCAGAAGCATCATAAGCAGTTTCAGAATTCTCCATCACCAGCATAGCTGCTGATTTGCTTCGCGTCTTCAGGCTTTCCACACACACTTTCAGTCCCTTGGCTTCAGCAGGTTTACTTTCCTCAGTAGCCTTCTTGCTTCCACCAATCATTTCTGGGGTGAGCAGCAGGGTGATTTGCGTACTCGCCTTATCATTTGTGGTAACATAGAATGCCTGCATTGGGGCGATGGTGGTGGCGTTGCCCGTAGAAGCGACCTTGCTTACAGTTTGCTCTTCCATGCCTCCCGATTCATTCTCTACTTCCACCTTCACGCTGCTCACGTTCCCATTCGCCTCCAGGAACTTCTTGATATTCAGGCGGCTCATGAATGGGTTGCCCAGCAAGAAGGTCTGCGTAGGAATATCCGATTTCAGCGTAATCTGATACTCGCTCTGCCCCACGAACACCGTGCGGTTCTCCGTCACTTCCTTGCCTTCCGACAGATACTTATATTCCATCGTCAAGTCGCCCTCATGCGGAGAATCCGGTTCGTAGATGAAGCGGTTTATCTTATTTGCATCTTTCGTCACTGTTTCACTAGCCACTTTCTCCTGATCGTAATCCACGAAGTAACTATATTCTTTATGCGCCTTAGGCAGGCGGATACTGAACTTATTGGTAGCCGGCAGATTGCCGTTATCTATCCACATAGAGAAGCCTTCACCCATGCCGTAAGGCTTAGCCACGGCATTGAAGTTGTGCGACCAGGTGGCCTTGTTCACGGCAAGCTTTTCATCCGTCAAAACCGGATTTCCCTTGCTGTCTAGCGAATAAATCTTACCCGGATGCGCAGCCGCCCAGAGGCGCTGGTAGATGCTCGGGTTGAAGCGCTGTTCCTTCCAGTTTTCTTCGTTCAGCTCCTCGAAGTATTTCGCCTTCGTAGTGTCGGCAGGCATGAACATATCGCCCGTGTACATCTGCTTGAGCGGTGCACTCAGCAGATAGTAATGGTTCGGCTTCTGCTCCAGTTCTACCCATGCCTTGCGATAGTTGAGCGATGGCACGTTATCCACCGCCGAACGGGGTTCGAAGAAGATGTCCTTGCAGCAGTAGTCGGCTGGCTTCACTGGCGTTCCCAGCATTGGGAAGTTATCGGCATCCGACGAGATGATGGCGTTGGTGCAGCAGTAAGGCGAACCGTCGCTCCAGTTGTCCCATTTGTTCCATTCATTGGTAGATGCACTCGGAAGCCATCGGGTCTGTAATGGATGAACCTGATATACTACAGAAGAGAGTGGCGTCCAGCTGCCGTCGAAGAAGGTGAGCTGATATTCGCCCGGCTCCTTGGTGGTATAGGTATATTGGATATTGTTCTTGGTGTCTGCTGTAGAATGCAGAGACACGATGCCATTATCTCCCGCATTCTTATCACCGAAGTAAAGATGATAATCTACTCCGGTCAATCCGGTAGCAGTTACGACAATCGTATCTCCAACGCATACATTGTTGACAACGATATCTTTTACACCAATTACGCACGACTGGTCGTCCTTACAGTCAGGAATACCATCATTATCAATATCACCACGTGTCACGAGTCCGTAGAATTTCTGCACATCCAATGCGCCTACAATTTTGCCTAAAGTTAATCGCACCTCGTCATACGCTTTCTTTGGCTGAAAGAAGAGGATATTCTTATCGCCATAACCCGCTACATCAGCGGAAATCACCTTCCAGTCGGTAAATTTATCTCCCGTAGAATTACCATCCTTGAAGGTTTCTACCGTTAGCCAGTCTCCTACATTTACGGCTGCCAGGAAAGTCTTGTTGTCAATGACAATTCCCAACTGATGATGATAGTCGAGTGTTCTACCCATCTTTACGGCGAATGTTTGACCAACTCCCAGACTTACCGTATTGGCAACCGCCATATAGGTATTCAAGTCATCATCCACCAGATAACCTAAGTTATCATCTACAGTAGCCACACTCACCGCTCCGCCAAATTTGGTTTCATTAGCATTGATGGTAGTATGTGAATGATTATGCGACATCACCAGACTGCTACATGCAAGTGGCGAAGAACAGTCATCGGCAGCCTCCTCGATGAAAGCATAGTAAATACGGAGTTTAGAACCGCCCAGATTGAGTACACCCGAATTCCAGAGTTGGAACTCATCCATCTGAATCTGTTTGCCTTTGCTGTCGTAGGCTGGAACTTCGATAGAATATCTTATCTTTTGCAGCTTGCCTGAACCTGCGATATCTGCACCAATCGCATTGTTCTCATCTATCAGATGGCGATATACTTCCTTGCCTTGGTTATAGCAGCGTATCTGCAGGAATTGCAGGGCATGCAAATTGATTACTGTAGCATCAGCCTCTACCACAAAACCAATGCGCTTAGGTTGAGCTCTCTTGACGGCATCCGGCTCTGATTCACCTTCGTGCCGGTCGGTAGCATCGTATATCAGTTGACCATCCTTACGGTGAATTCCGATGATGCAGAGGTTATCGGCAAGACTCAAGCCACCTATATATTCGGCATATTGATCATAATCACCCTTGATAATATTGTCTCTATCCTTGAGTTCAGAGATAGAAAGCAACGAGCCGGATGTTTCGTGAATCTTAGGCGATACCTCGTAGAAATCTTCACCCAGTTTGTTGACAAGTGGTTTGCCGCAAGTTGTATTTCCATCATTAAAACCACCTACAGTAATGGTGGTTTCATCATAACATCCGTCCTGAGCCGTGGCCCTGAAGGTATATTTACCAGGTTCCAGATTGGTAACTTGACCAGCAGAGGTAACCTTTACAGGTGTGGTGGCAAGAATATCGTTATTTTTCGAATCCCAGGCATTCACCAGACTCCATGTTACGCTTACTTTCGGATTAGAACGGAGAGTAAACGAAGTCTGCGATTGGCAGACATTGCTGCTGATGGTAGGATTGATGGGGCACCGGTGGGATACATCTGGAGCCATTCTTACGAATCCATAGTGGATGCCGATGGCGCCTGCGTCAACTCCGAGAACCGTAAGGAATCTGATTTCGCATCCTGAAAACGGCACCTTTGCCTTGATGCTCACCGTTCCGTCGCCAATCTGCACCAACGAGAGGTGGAGCACCTGGGCAGAAATCGTTTCTTCCTGCACCTTGTTTCCCTTGTGGTCGAAGAGCAGCACGTTGACCCATGTTCCTGCATTGAGGCTCAGCAGGGCATCCATCTTGTATTTGAAGCCAGCCTCCATGCCAGCCTCGAATGCTTCGCCTTGCGGGTTCTTGTCGTTCTGCATCATAAACTTGGCTCCGCCCTGGTAACCTATGTCAAGAAGAGGGACGATGGTGGCGAAATTGTCCAGATCATCATCTGTCATCTTCTTTATATCTTTGTCCAGGAAAGGCAGGGGGATGCCGAGGATAATAGGGCGCCAGCCTTTCATCTCTTTGAGCGCTACCTGCTTGTCGTCTTTGAAATATTCGTTGTATTTTTTGATGCCTCCATCGGTGACGGTAAACTCCGTAGATTCGCCCACGAAGGCATATTTGATTTTCAGAATATTCGCCACTTCTGCCTGAATGCCGCCCGAGCAGTCGAGAGTGATTTCATCGAAGAGCCAGTCGCTTTCTGCAGTCAGCATGGCGCAGATGTTGTCGGAACCCGGTATCTGGAGCAGCTTCAGCGTTACTCCCGAACCATTCTGTCCTTCCCTTACCGCCTTCACACCCTTCAGTTTGCCGTCGCGATAGAATCCGATGGAGAATGCCTTGATTACATCGAGGCTCAGCACGCTGCTACCCGAACCAGCCACGATGGTAAAGCCTGCCACCGTTCCCTTGGAATAGTAATTATCCATATCTTTTACACTTACTATCGGGTCTACGGTTACCCCTGCTCGTACCACGGAGTTCACCTGTGCATAGTTGTCGAGTGAATCGTCGGTAAGGGCGCCCATATCCTTTGCCCAGCTGCCTACGCCTACCACACCAATCAATTTGTTAATGGTGCACGATTCGCCCGTAAGGGCACGGCGGTTGCGCAGTTCACGGAATGTCATGTTGCCATATTTGGGGTCATTGTTGAACTCCACAAAATGTTTCTGCAGCGTGTCGGCTGGCAGATCATCCCAGTTGTTGGTCCAGATGGGTTTCTTGCAGTTCTTGAACGAGTCTCTAACGGCAGCACTCTCGAAATAGGGACTGGTGTTGTCATCCTTGGGTTGTGCCGCCTGGATAGAGGCGGGCACAACCATCAGGAATGCCAACAAAAATGATATGAAAGTTTTATATATAAAATGCAGTTTCATTGTCTGTTTGATTTTAAAACATAGCATAACGTCTTGATAATTCTCTTGATCTTATTCGAGCAAATGTCTGGAGTCTGTAAGTTTGCTTTGATCAGCGTATGTGAAGACATATTTATGGTTTCGTCTCAGATAGAAGAGGTTGCTTACTCCATCTACCACGATAACGCCCGTAGCTGCTTCAGAAGACATCATATCCTTTGCCTTTATCTGATAGTTGTGGGCGTGAGGATAGGCATCGAAGCCTATTCTCACGGCAAGATGGGTCTTGCCTGGCAGCACAAATGCCTTGAGCACCACTTCCTTGCCTTTACCTGGGAAGGGGGCATAGGCGATGGCTGTATAGGAACCTCCCTTTTTGGGATATTTTTCGATAGGTTCCCTACCCTGCTTAAAACCGTCGTAGCTGGTAAGAGGCATCTGGGTAAGCACGTTGTCGGCAAGTAGGCAATACCATTGCGTCTGCGATATACTGCTGTAATGGGCGGCATGAGTGATATGAACCTCCACTTCTGCCATGCCTCTATAGAGTGTTCCTACAAGCGGCGTAGGGGTGTTGTTCCCCAGATTTTCCTTCTGGTAATCAGCCGAAGAGATGATTGGATTTTGGGTGACATCTCCCTTCTGGTAGAAGGTGCCATAGAAGAGCTGCGGCACCGTGATGAGCTGGCGGCTCAAGCAATCTACATGATACAGTAAGAGACCTATTTTTTTTAGATAGTCAAGCCAGTTGTTGGGGGTGTCGGTTTTGTCATCATTGACCAGGTAACTCGCAAACGTGGCCTTGAACTCCTGAAATGTAGTACCTTTTTTTAAATTGAGCATTTCCGTGGTAACCACATTGTTTTCCTCATACTGCGGATAGGGCGATTTCTCCTGGCTATTGTAAGCGAGGGCAATGATGCGATATTCGTAGCCCCTGCTGATGCCGAAGGTGCCCTTTACCACATAGTGTTTGTGGGGCTTTCCCGAAAGATAATCGTCTTCATTGACGTCTTCTACCGTGGGTTTCCCAGTAATCACTTTGTCGTTGGTAGGGTCGTACTCGAAGCCCTGAATATCGTTGACTGCGGCATTATAGGTTGCAGTATTTTCTCCATTGTTCTGAACTCTTCGGCGAAAAGCTATCAGCCTTACGGCATTGACGTTGTCGGTCTCGGCATATCCGTAGTCCTCACCTATTGTGCCCGACGAGGAAGAGGATCCTGCACCAGGAGGGGCTACACGGGTGTTTCTGCCATCTTGCTTGGCATTGCCATCGCTGCCGCTTAATCCGCCCAGAGTGATGGTGATGGGAACAGTCGTAATCTCATCTTCGTTTTCCGAAGGCTGATTCATGCCTGCATCTCCATTGCTGCCATCTGGATAGGGTGGCAGATCGGCATCGCTACTGCATCCTGCGGCTAGTGCGAGGAGGAAGCAAACCCCTACCGCCATGCCTATCCTGATGGTGTTCATCCTGATGGTGTTCATCCTGATGGAGCTTATCTTACAGATGCTAAATCTTGATTTCTGCATATTCTATTTCCGTTTTTATGCTGTTTTGTAACGTTTATTCTGTTTCAAATTCATGCCTTTTTTCGAAGGCTGGTTCTATCTCAATGTTCACTTCGGTCATCACCGGCTCGTAATACTCCTTCAGGTCGTATGGCTGGTTCACGGTCTTGCTCTTGGCTCCCAGGCAATACAGGTGGTTTGCCTTGATAGGGAACTTGAACTTGTCGCCAGTGGTTGTAGATTTCCTGATGTTGTCGTACCTGTGGTGCGTGCCATCCGTGTAATGCAGATAGAAGGTGGTCTCGTTCTCTGCCGAGTTCTTGCTTTTCTGCATTTTTTCCTCTGGTGTAGGCATCATGAAGTTGCTTATCATGTAGCTGTTTGCCTTCCATCCTTTCTGGGAGTCTTCAGCTCGCTTGAATATGTTCTCTGTAGCATCTACGGTCCATCCGTTTGAGGGGGTGAGGTCGATGGTGCCCAACGTCTGATAAGTCAACGGTTCAGCATCTGCTGGTGCCTGCTTCTGCCTTATCAGCGTTTCGGTGGTGATGCCGGTGGTTACAACGGATAGAGAGGTGGGCGTGAAGGTAACGGTGCTCACGTCTCCTGCTGCATTCGACTCCACCTGTGCCGGGATGTTTTCTACGTAAATCATCAGGCCTGCCACGTTACGGCTGGCGGTCAGCGTGCGGTGGAAGTATTTCGTCTCTTCCGTTACGAGTACGGGGGCTTCTTCGGGGGTATTCTCGTCTTGCAGAATGCCGCTAAACAGCTCTGTGGTATTGAGGATACCGAGTTTGGCGCTGTTTTTTGCCTGCTCGGTGAGGGCGATTCTTGCGTCCTCCAGTTTCGTTACGTTTTTAGTGAATTTGGGTTCGGTAAGTACTTTGTTCGTTGCGTATTTGTCATCTCTGCCTATGGCTAGAAACTGGTAGTAGTAGTCGTTCTGCAGATAGGGTTCGAAGGTGTATGAATGCTGCTCGGGCATGTTCTGGTGCTCGGCAGAATAGTAGGGTGTTGTATTGTTGAATGCGTCAACGGAATAGTAACCTTTCTTGGCTGCTTCCGTTTCAATAGGGATGCAATAGGTATATGCTTCTTCGGGGGTACCCTTCTTGTCAACGGGGCACCTGAAGACGTAGATTCTCATATCATTCACTTGCTGTGCTCCATCCCATGTATCAAGTTCCCGTGAGTCGGTAACAACGCCTGCGCTTACACCCACTCTCATGTTCAACTTCACGGCATGCGAGCCGTCGGCGAGGGTATCAGGCGCATCATTGCTTGCGCTGCAGCTCATTAGGAGACTGGCTGCGAGGATTATATTTAAACTGTTTTTTATAGATTTTCTCATCATATTCGCCTATTCGATTTCAATATTCGTCTATTCGATTTCAATGTTCGCCTATTCGATTTGAATGGGAATTACGTATAAAATGAATGATAAATAAAATATTGTGATGTTGGGATAGTAAGGGATGCGAGTGCCTATAGCGGGCACTGTGCATCCCTTGGATATATTTTTCTTAATACTGCCTATATTATGAGCACGTAGTAAGATTAATCACCCAGCACCAACTTGTGGATAGCCTCCCAGTTGTCGTTCACCTTCAAGATGAGGTTCTGAGATTTGGTCAAGTCTTCTGGCTGGTCAGTACCTGGTTTTGGTTTATCTGGATCTGGATCTGGTTTTGGATCTGGATTACTTGGATCTGGAGGTGTTGTTGTACCATTTGAAGTCTTCACACCCAAGTTGTACATGTGGTTACGAACCACGTTGAAGATAGAAGGACTTGCGTCTATAGCTCCATTTGCTTTATTCGAATTTAAATCTGATGTTGGGATAGAAACGGTCCAAGTCTTGATGATATCACCAGCAGCATCCAAGAGCTGAAGCTCCATGGTGTTCTTACCCTCTGCGTAATTAAATGGAATGACGAAGTTGCTTCCGAATACAGAACCCTTCACAACCTGAGTATTTACATAAGTAGTAGAGTGTGTCCAGTTGGTATCTTCAGCATTCAGCACACCGTCATTGTTATGATCACCACCAGGGAACCATGTATCCAAATCGATAGAATAGAGCACATAACCATTGCTGCCATCTTTGAACTGTGCATCTGAAGCAAGTGCTTTACCTGTTGATGTAGTACCATTAACACAATACATGATAGTGCTGCCAGTTGTTGTGAATGAGCTGTTGAAGTCTTTGAAAGTCAACATATCATTCTTATCTCTTACTACGAGACGAAGGGTTGCGGCTGCTTTACTATTCACACTTGCTGGGATGTTACAGAAATAACCGAAGCTACCAGCTACCTGACGATGCAAGGTTA
This sequence comes from Segatella copri, assembly GCF_019249655.2. Lineage (NCBI taxonomy): Bacteria > Pseudomonadati > Bacteroidota > Bacteroidia > Bacteroidales > Prevotellaceae > Segatella > Segatella copri. The sequence goes on along the minus strand of NZ_CP137557.1, from coordinate 2,049,476 downwards.
CATCCAATCCGTCCTCTTCACCAGAAGTAAGGTTGGTGATTTTCTTGTCAGCGTTGATTGTAAGCGCTGCATCACCTGCGAATACCTCCTCTGCTACTTTGCCTGCCTTCAAGGTTGCAGTGATGTCACTGTAATTACCGGTAAGTGCTGCTGCACCTGTTACATCCAAAGAATAGGTGTAGTCACTGTTATCGCTGTAACCTACAGCCATAACCTTGTAGCTACCTGCGGGCAGTCTATCATCACCCTTGTAAGTAAGAGTAAGCTGGCGGCCATGATTGGTATACGTTGTACTTGTTTTCCAATCCTTCTTCTCGTCTTTGACAATAGCCTTCGTATCAGCGTTGTAAATCAACACGCGAACATTCTGGATAGTCTGCAAAGCCTGTGAAGAATACAATGGGCGGCCTGCACGTGTTGTCAAGCCATCACCGCTACTTGCTACCTGCAATACAATCTGCTGTACTGCCTCGTTCTGACCCTCTGTGCTAACCACAGCGTCGTCACTGCTACATGCGCTGAACAGCAAGCTGCTTGCTGCAAGCGCAAAAAACATACCTTTTTTCATAAATTATAAATTTAAAAATTGAGTATAAATTAATTATCAATCCAATATCATACCGTGAATTTCCTCCCAGTTGTCGTTCACCTTCATATAGATGGTGAAGCGATTGCGGTCGGAATCGTACACATACCTCAGCACCGTAATCTTGTTGCGCTCCATGCTTACCTTCACGTCATCAGGTGACAACACAGATGAATTGCCGCCTTCGCCACTATTCTTATAGAAATTGACATCCACCACTGACTCTTCCTTCTGGAAAGAAGGAGCCAGGAAAATAGAGGTCTTGGTCTTGGCGCCAGCTTCAATTTCCGATTCATGAAAGACGCTGGTCTCTTCAGAATATAGGAAACTTGGATTTACGATTCCATAGAGCTGGCTTACTTCAGCATCCATCAGGTGATACCCGGCAGGAAGATTCTCTGTCCATATAACCAGTTTGCCCTTGGTGCGCTCCATCTCGCTGGTATAGCAATAATGGTTTTCATCATAGACGAGGGTATCGCAAACCTGATAAACATCATCGCCCTGACTGTGCTCCGGATGCAGCAACAGCTCGTTTTTATCCAGATTGAGTTCGCCTCGCTTCTTCATACCTCCCCATACCGTAAAGACGTATTTTCCGAAAGGCATGTCGGGGTCGAAGCTTACAGGATAAGTTAATCCATCACCCTCTACTCCGAAACTTTTTTCTTCTACGATAACCTGCTGTGTGCCGTCGTCGTTGAGTCGGCTCAGACGATAGGAAAGAGACGGAACGAATGACCTAAATGGCTGATTCTCATCTCGTTTCTCTTCGGGTGCAGTCTGGTCGACGTTGAAATAATTCTTGTCTTTCACCTCGATGTTGATACGCAGAGGAGGACATTGGTCCAAATCTTCACGGACGCACGAGGTAAATGATATAGCCAGTGCCATGCCATATATGATAACTTTTAATCTTGTCATACGCTGTGCTTTATTCTGATAGTGCCTTTGGGCTATTCTTAGTCTCTTCTGCCTTCTGGCGGTTCAATATCTCTTCAGCCTCATCCACCTTGCCTTCGTTCTCGAGTAGGATGGCAAGATTGTTGGCTGCAATCTTCGACATAGGGTAATATTTCAAAGTCGTCTCATATACCTGCTTCTGCTTTTCTGCGCTCTCTGCAATCTGTGCCACATGCAGGAACTCATCTTCGCTGAAGGCATCTGGGCGGAGCTCGTACATCTGCAGCATTTCTTCATCGGTGGTGAAGTTCTTGATGATGTATGTGTAGGTGTATTCCACGCTACGGCTCTTCTGCAGATACTTCTTCTTGATGCTGTTCCAGATAGGCAGGCGGCGGATATAGCGCTCCTGCACATCATCGTTGAAGTTGGCATATCGGGTCAGGATGTTCTTCACCATCGTGCTGTCGGCATCGCCGGCGGCCACCATCGCATCCAATACTGGCTGCCATCCTTCAGGGCGTGAACCGATACGGGCTATCTTCTTCACCTTGTCGCCATTCTCTATGTGCGCAAGCAGCCACTTCAGGGCTGAGTTGGCACGGTTGCGGGAAAGTGGGGTGTTAAACTTCAGCGGGCCGTCGGCTGACGCCAGACCATAGATGCCCAAAGAAGTGAGGGTAGCGAGGCTGTCGCTGAGCACTGGAGCTATATCGCTCAACATGTGGTCGAGCTCAGCCTGGTTGTTGCTCATCTTGAGATTGATATCATATTTATTGATAACAAACTCAAGTCGTGCCACGCCCTTCCCTTCTCTTATCTTCGGCTTGATCTCGAAGGTATGCATCATCCAGTTGAGGTGCAGTTGCTTCTTGATTTCCGGACGGAACACATCGGCTATCTTGGTATGGCTGATGGCACGGCATTCGCCGCATCCGTCGGCAGAAGCCACTGCCACGAGGCTTCCCTTATGGAAGTTTGCAGGCAGGGTGATGGTGTCGTTATATAACACGGACAAATCTACTTTGGTATTCGTAACTCTCTGTGCAATAGAATCGTATGGGTCAGCAATGCTGTCGAGTACCCATTTACGTTCCATCTTCCTTCTGTAGATAGGCGCATCCAGCACTATAGGCTTGTATTTAGCCACTATGCTGTCGCTGTCTGTCAATACAGGTATTACGAAGAGACGGCTTCTCTTCGAGAAATAATGCTTCGGGATATGAACCTGAAGGTTGAGTGCAGCCTGATTGCTGCTATCTGGCATGAGCATAAAGGAATCGGGAGTACATGTAATCTTTTTGTCGCTTGCCATGCTCTGGTTGCTGCATGAAGACATAGCCACTATCAGGGCTAATCCTGCGCCAACAATAGCCAGATATACTATTTTGAGTTTCATTCTATCATCCATAATGATCTTTGTGATTAAATGATGCACTTATTTTAAAAGATATAGATTAATGATAGTGCAGCCTTGGTAGGACCGATATAGTTCTCGTTCTTCTTTTCCTGGCACTTGATGCAGGGCAAGTTAGGGCTTTGCTTGTACCAGAGGTGGGCGTATCCCACACCGATGGCTGCCTCCAGGTTCCAGTGAGGGGATAGAATCCAGTCGTAACCGTATGTTACGCCTCCGCCAGCCAAGTAGCCATCGTAGAGCTTGCTGCCAAAACCTCCGAAGAATTGAGCACCATGCAGGTGGATACCTACGAAATGTCCTTCGTACTTTTCGCACAGCCAGTATTTCATTTCTGGCTGCACCAAGAGAAGGTGCATCTTCTTGTCTTCCCTGAATGTCCAGGGGTTGTATGCTACATCTGCTTCCAGGGTTATCTGGTTGCTGATTGCCTTCTCCACGCCCATATTGAGTGTGGTTGTCGCCCAGTAGAGTCCGTTCGTCTTCAGGGCGAAATCTTGTGAGTAACCTACTGTTTTAATTCCCAAAATAAAAAACAGCAAAACTGCTTTCCTTTTCATTTATCACTTACTATATTAACTATTTATCCGGTTACCCGGAATCTTACTGTTGTATTGTTGTTTAGCAATATAAAACATCGTTTTTAAGCAATATAAAACATTGTTATTAAGCAATATAAACATTGTTGTAAACCAATATAAACCTATTATGACTTATCAAATGGTCCTCAACATATTTCAACCAATCCCCTTGTATATTACTTGGAGACTGATTTCTGGTTGCAAAAGTATATAATATTCATCTAGATTCTGTAAATTACCCCCCCCGTTTAACTATATTTTAATATAAATAAACGTATTTTTAGTTAAATACCTGTTAAATTGAGGTAACGAGTGGATATGTGCCGGATGTTATCACAGAAGCAGTAATCGCAAACGGATAAGATAAACATATAGATAAAATAAACATTATAGATATAAAAAAAAGCGCCTTGAGTGATTTCAAGACGCTTTTTTATATCTGTTTTTAAAAGACTTATTCCTTCAGCCATCCACCAATCAGGTCGATGATTTCCTGTCTGGTTGGCTCAGGGAACGACAGGATGCGGGTAAGATGTGAACCGCCATGACACATATAGACATGCAGGTTCTTCTTGTTCTTGGTGAAAGGCAAACCATAGATGCCCGATGCACCCCATGGGTCAATGTCACCATAAATATACACCATCTTCGGATCGTTCTTGGTCAGGAAATCCACGGTATAATTGTAGAGCTTTGGCGAGAACTCCACGTTCTCGGCACCCTTCGGCACCATCAGCTTCTTCAGATAACCCTTTGGCGACTTGATGCTCAGGTATCTCTTGAATGGCTTGGTGTAATAGCCGTAATATCCCAACTCCCTGGCAGCCTGCACATCAAACGGAGAGGTGGCATTGTAGTTGGTGAAATACTCCGGCTCACACATGTTGATCCAGTATTTGAATACCTGGTCGTCGGTGGAATCATTCGTAGGAATCTTCTTGATATCCTCACCCCACTGCCAGAAGGCGAAGGCATATTCAAACACCGAGTAATCGAAAATCTCGGCGATAGGAGCATTGAAGCGATACTGCTTCTCGCTGCAGTACTTCTCGAACATCGGCAGCAGCGCAGCCTTGCGCTTGAAGAGCAGCAGCTGGAAGTTGAGCACCTTCTGTCGGTTCTCCTTGGTAGAAACCTCATGCTGCAGGAACTTCTCGTGTCTGCCATCCTCCACGCCCTTGTTCAGCGGCGCCACGTATGGCACGGAGATGTCCACATCATTTGGGAAGTAGGCGCGGTAAAACATCGTAGTCTGTCCGCCCTTACTGATGCCCGTGGCAATCCACTTGCCCTTATACATCGCATGCAGAGTCTGGTTTACGTGGTGCAGATCGTAGAGCGAGTTCTCCACGGTGAGGTAATCCCAGTTGCAAGGACTAGGCATCGACTTGTCGAAATAGCGGTACTCCACGGTGATGATGTTGGTATCGAAAAGCTTAGAAAGTTCCTCGATGTAATTCTCACGCAGCGCATACTTAGCGTTATAGCCTTCTGTTACGAGCACGGTAGGACGGTCGAATCCTCTGTGGCAGAGTATCACTCGCTGCTCAAAGCTGCCCTTGGAAGCATCCTTGGCATCCAGTTGCTGCTTGATGAAGAACACATATTTTTCAGGGAAATGCGTACTTTTCAGCGTTTCCACATCACTCACTCCTGGCAGCGCCGCCAACAGCTTGCCCGCCTCTCCCAGTTCTGCCGCCAGCATCTGCAAAGGCAGGATGAAGAGCAGCAGCATCAATTTCAAGGATCTCAATTTCAAGAATTTCAATTTCATTTTCGTCTCTCTTTTATATTTTCTCTTTTTAAACTTTCGTCGGTAATCTCCACATGCATAAAATGCTATGCAAAGGTAAGGAAATATTCTTGTCCGGCAAAAAGATTCGCCACCTTTTTTATATTATCCCCATTTTTTCTTGCGAAATCAAAATATTCGTCGTATCTTTGCAGAAAGAATTTGTAGAAAGGTGGATGGCTCGCAAAAAGCTATCCTGAAAACATAGGAGATCAGATTATGACAGATACAGAAATGAACAATAGAAGATTGCCGGTAGGCATCCAGTCTTTTGAAAAAATCAGAAAGGGTGGATATCTTTATGTTGACAAGACAGATATGATATGGAGACTTGCCAACAAAGGGAAAAAGCACAATCTCCTTATTCGCCCACGCCGCTTCGGTAAGTCGATTCTCGTGAATACACTCCAGGCTTACTTCGAGGGGAAAAAGGAACTCTTCGAAGGATTGAAGGTGATGGAGCTGGAGAAAGACTGGACCTGCTATCCCGTCATTCGACTCGACATGAGTTGCGGAGGAGCTACACCCGAAGAACTCAACTCCTATCTCGATGATGCTTTCTATAAATACGAACAGAAGTATGAAGTAGCGGTCCGCCCGGAGGCATCCCTTGCCGTCCGCTTCCAGAACATCATCGAAACGATGTTTCAGAAGACAGGAAAACAGGCGGTTATCCTCATCGATGAGTATGATTCTCCATTGCAGCATTCCTGGAAGACTCCTCAGCATGAAGCCTGCACAGCCATCTACAAATCCGTATTTGCCATCTTGAAAAAAGAGGACGAGCACGAACGTTTCGTCTTCATCACGGGCATCACCAAGTTCACACAAATCTCCCTCTTCTCCGTGCTCAACAATCTGAGCAACATCAGTTTTGATGCACCTTACGCCACCATCTGCGGCATTTCGAAGCAGGAAGCTGCCGACAACTTCATGCCTGAGATTGAGGCGATGGGAGAAGAAAACGGATGGACTCCGGAGGAGACCCTGAAGCAGCTCACGGCCTATTACGACGGATATCATTTCTGCAGCGATAACATGGTAGATATATTCAATCCGTTCAGCCTCATCAATGCCCTGGAGGATAGGAAATTGAGAAATTACTGGGCTTCATCTGGAGCCACTTCCCTATTGCCAAAGTTCGTGGATGACATGGAAATGAAGATGGAATATTTTGACCACTGCTTCATCGAGGGCGATACCCTGGAGACATCGGACGTGGTGAATGGCGGAGCCGAGCTCTTCCTCTACCAGTCGGGTTATCTCACCATCAAGGGTTACGACGATGGCGTTTACATCCTGGGCTTCCCTAACTTTGAAGTTCGCAAGGCATTATACCGCGTAGTGGTTCCTGCCTTGACCATGAAGTCGAATTCGGAAGTGGTTTCTGCGCAGAGCTTCCTCAGAAAAATGATGCAGGACGGCAACACCGCTGAAGCCAAGAAGGCATTGAAGGCTCTAATCGCCGATGTTCCATACAGCAACAAGAAAATGGCTAGCATGGATATGGAGGAGCGTTACCGGCTGATAATGAGCACGATATTCAGAGCCTTGGGCTTTAGGGTGGAAGTAGAAAGGATGCTGGCCACTGGCAGGATTGATATGATTGTGGAGGTTCCAACCTTCATCTACGTCCTGGAGCTGAAGCTATCGAACAATGGCGGCATTTCTGCTGCCGAGAGCCAGATAAAGGAAAAGAGCTACATCGAGCCCTTCAAGGCCGACAAGCGCAAGATCATCGCCCTGGCAGTGGAACTCGATGAAACAGGCAAGGGATTGATAGATTGGAAAGAAGTGGATGAGTCTTTGTAAAATACAACTCCAAACAAACATCCCGCCAGATGTCCTACCGGATTCAAAATCCGTTGGGACACCTGGCGGGTTCTTTTGTTTATCATAAAGACTAATGATACTCCTTTCTTTCTATTCTTCTGGCTCGCAGGTTCAGCTTATGAGGGTCTTGGCGTAAATCCCAGAGATCCACCAGCCAGAGGATATCTTTCTCTTCATTGTAGAAATAGATAATCTTGAAGTTCTTCATGATGATGGCACCACGATACTTTCTCCATTTCTGCAGTTCAGGTACAAACGGATAACTCTCAGGCATCAACCTCAACTGATGTTTCATACCAATCAAACTATCAATCCACTTTTTGGCTGTTTTTCTACCGAATTCCAACAAAGCGTAATCTACACATTTGTCAAATTCGCTATCAAACAAATCATCTGCCTTTATCTCCATTGCGCAATCTTCTGTTCTAATCTTGCAATCAAATCATCTACTGGATGACCATAGTTCGGGTCATCCAAGTGCTTGTCTATTTCTGCGCAATGCTCCATCACCTGCTCCAGCGAACGCCCCATCGGATAGGAATCGGTATCGTAAGTCTCATCCCATGATACGAATGATACTGATGATGTTGATGATGCCATAGAACGATAGGCTGGCGATGGCTCACAGACCTTATCTCCTGCTATCTTCGATTCCTCGATATGATATTTCTTTTCCTCCATATTTCTTTTGCTATTAAAGTTCCACATAATCATTTATATTTTGAGACTGAGAGCCTTTTTGGATTCTGTCTCATATCCCAAATATCAACAATATGTACCACATCCAAGGATTCATCATAATAATAAACCAACTTGAAATTACGCATAAAATTAGCCCCCCGAAGCAAATAGCTAAACTTCGGTGCAACAAGAAAAGGAGGCTTTGCCTCAGGATATTTTTTCAGGAAGTTCTGAATTTTCTTCAGTTCTTCTTTCCACTTTCGAGCAGTTTTCTTACCAAAATTCTCATAAGCATCGATAATATACTGGCGTTCCTTTTCTTCATACAGTTTGTGAACAACTATCTCAGCCATGGGAATTCCTCATATAAACGTTCGTTAAAGGCATCAACAGTCTCCCATTTAGAAGGATCATCCTTAATGGTCTCACAATAATCGATACTATCCAAAAGACCCTCATAGCTAAAATGATTTTTAAGAACAGGAATTTCATCTTCCTGCTCTATCCCAGAATCAATCACGTGATGAGATACAGACTCTGATGCAACAGATGCATAAGCTGGCGATGGCTCGCAGACCTTATCCCCTGCTATCTTCGATTCCTCGATATGATATTTCTTTTCCTCCATATTTTCTTTCGCTTTTAAAGTTCCACGTTACTTATGTAAAGATGATGCAAAGTTACGAAGAAAGATTGAAACTCGCAAGGAAATCTGCAAGAAAATGGCAGAGAATACCGAAGTTTAATGGATTATAAGGATAATTTCCTCACGCAAAAAGAACAAGAAAGCCAGCCTTCTCCTGCGAAAAGGCTGGCTTTCTTTATCATTATTACACATTAGTGTCCAATAAAAATTGGACACGTTAATTAATTAATCAAATAGTCCCTTAAAAAGGGGATAATCGAGTTCTTTGACATCGTTGAAAATAGTCTTATCAAATAGATCTCTTAGACGGGTTTTGTCCGTCAATGAAATGCTTAGAATCTGCAAAACTTCATATGTCGAGCGTTTCAATTGCATATCATGGTGCACAATAGCCACGAGACAATAAGTGATAATGGCAACACTAATCTGTATGCGTACAGCATTCTTCGTTGTGCCCCAGAATCTCTTTATCTTAAGATGCTGCTTTAGCCATTTGAAAAATAGTTCAACCAACCATCTTTTTTTATATAGATTCGCGACATCCAACGCAGAAAGATGCTTTGCATTCGTCAGAAAAGTAAACTCACGATCATCTTCTTCATCGTAGTATCGAATGAATCTGAATGATTCAGGATACTTCTTTTCGGAAAGATATCCTGTTAGTTTTACTTCTGCATCAGTTAGTACATTCTTTGGCATTCTTCGCTTCCATTTTACCATTTTGTACTTCAAGTTCGTTTTGGCTCTGACTACATAGTAGGAACCTGTAAGATGAATCTTATAAAGTTCCTTGAAAGTATCATAAGCCCTATCGAAAATGTAGTAACTATTTGGTTCATACGTAATTGAAGACATTGCTGTAGAATCATGCTTTGATGCTGTGGTCACAGTATAGAAAGCTGGAACTTGTGCTTCTACGTCATATAAGACATGTGCTTTGACTCCTCCTTTCTTACTTCTGAACTTTGCCCATGGAAAAGTTGCAAGACACAACGGAATAGTTGTCGAATCAAAAGCATACTTCTTTCCTGGTATATTCAAAATGTTGGTTTCTCGCTTTTTGCAAGCTTCCTTCATCATATAGAATGCAAAGTCTTCGAAAATCCTGTAATCACGAGTCTGATTGGCATAAGCAAGAGTTGCTTTTACGATAGTATTACGTCCAAGCCCCAGATGATATTGCTTAGCTCGATGAGCTTCCAACGCAACTATCAAGTCACGTAAACTCTCACGATTGCTCAGTTGCCCAAACATCATTGCAAGAAGCTGGTTCCAGCAAGTGAAGTGTTTCACGTATCGGTTGCCATCATACTTGCGTACGTAGTTGTTGAACTGAGTTCTATTCAGAAATGCAGTAAGTTGAGCGAAAACATATTTGTCTTGAAACATAGTAGCCAATTCTTTTTGGCTGCAAAGTTACAAAATCAAGTCCGTTTCATTGCAAAATACTGCATAAAAGACTATAATTCAACTGTTTCAAAGATCGAATTGCCCTTTTTTATTGGACAGTAGTGATTATTACAGTAATTTCTATTGCTACTTGTTAAAGTATTTCTTGCCACCCTGCTGGATAACCAAGCCCTTGGCATTCTTGCCTACCAGCATGCCAGCCATATTGAAGGTCTTGGCAGACTTCACCGCCTGCGTGCGGGCAAGCTCTGTGATACTTGTATCGGTCTTGTCAATCAAGTAGATGACATACTGATATAGACTATTACCCAGGTATTCCTCAGTACCAAAATAAGTCTTGCCATTAGCACGATAGATGGTAAATGTATCCCCGATGTAATCAACAGTTGACACAGAGAACAATTCCTTTCCGTCCTCATCCTTTATTACAAGACAAGGCTCATAGTACTTATCCTCTACATCTTTGACAAAAACGATTTTTCCATCCTCAATACCTGCAATAGGACATGCACTTATAGATCTCGTAGAATTTGTTGTGGCAGACACCTCTTTATAGGTTTTCACCAAATACTCATACTTATCATCATTATTAAACACATTCTGAGAAAGGTATTCATGAGAACCCTCATTGCAGTTTGCATCATAATCATGCACCTCTATCGCATGGACACTTTCTGCCCACTTATACTCATGGCTCTCCTGGGTTTCATCCACCTTCCAATCTAAACTAGAAGTATCAACCTCTACTATTTTTGTAAGATTTTTAACACTATACAATTTGTTGTCGGAAGAATTATAATAAAAGTAACTTTCACTAACTGTTATAGGATCGAAACTAGAAACGATACGTAGCCAATCATCATCAAGATGGAAGGCGAAATTACCACTATCATCAGTAAAGAAATCCACTGTATATTTATCCATCATCTTAGCAACAGCGGCCTTGAATTCATCCATCGTCGTAACAGGAATCAGAAAACCTTTTTCATAATCGTAGACTCCATCAACAAATTTCCAATATCTTTCCTCATAACCTTTATCAAGAACCTCCTTGGTCTTAAAGTCGGCCAAAGCTTTCATTCGTACTACTTTATTCTTGAACACCTTAGGCTCGTAGCTGAAAGTTTTCGCTACATTAAAGGAAGCATCATAAACCGTGAACTCTACCGGCTGGTTTTCATTGCGTTCAACTCCGATGGTTGAATAAGGAGTGATGACGCCAGTGGTAGTGAGGCTCTTTGGGATAAAACCAAAACCATCGCCCTTCATCTTGGTTACTTCTGAAACCTGTGCACTGGCAGCCAAAGCCATGACTGCTAAAGCTGAAGCAAGTAATGTTCTCTTCATAATTCTTAAATAGTTACAAGTCTGGATGTCCGGCAAACTTAGATTAAAACTGATTGTTCATTGTTTCCAGTTTGCTGCAGAAGCCAAGCGCAGGCATCTTTCGCCCTGCTGCTTTTCATCAGATGATTATCAGATGATCTATCCGATATATTATCCGATAATGCCGGGCGGCACTTTTACCGATGCAGCAGTCACATGAGTTCATTCTGCCCTCTGAGTTCATTCATCCTCCAGCAGGCTTCACTCCCCTCATAATGACGCTGCAAAAATATACTTTTTTTTGATAATAGCCAAATTATTCTTCAGAAAAATGATAATATCTTATCCTAAAAAAAGCAGTTGTTGCCTTCTTTTCGCAACAACTGCTTTTTCTTTTACAAACTTATACTGCCAGGCGGTTCGATAAAGTATCGCCGCCTGGCTGAAAAAAACTTCTCCTTCTTTCTACATCTCCTTAATCTCCAGCGTCACTTCGTTTCCTCGCCACACCGCCTTCTTGATGCGCTCGTAGAGGGTGGTGAAAAGCGGCTGGCTCTTCAATACATAGCCGGGGGCATGAACCTCGCCCACCAGGATGCTGCCCCTGCCCATCGTAAACGGACCGTTGCCCGGCTGAATCATCGCACATGGCAGGGAGGCGAAGGCTGAAATATCGCCAAACTCATGAGAATGACGAGCCTTGCAGCAAAGCTCACACTGGGATGAATCCATCGGAACCAGGAACGGCATCTTGCGACGGTGATAGATGCACTTGCCAATGCGCACACGATACTTACCTGCCGGAAGACAATCAGCCTCACGCTCCACGGTGCCGCATACCTTCACCAGTTCATTCTCTTCGCCAGCAACCTCTTTCACAACTTTGAGTGTGCCCATGATGGTGCCACGCTCACGCAATAAACGATAAACATAAATTTCCATATCTACCTAAATTAAATTAAAAAGCAAATTAAAAAACATAATAAACATAATAACAAAAAGCATAATTATCAGACACTTACGCTGCCCTGCACCTTGGCTTTCGCCTCCTCTAGCGTCATCCCTTCACTACGACGGAGCTTGAGATAATACTCACTCAAATCCTTGCAACCTTCGGGCAACTGATGGTAAACCAAACTGGGCAATGCTTTCTTCAGCTCAAAGTAAAGACTCAATCCAGCTTCGTCCTGATCAGGGAAAATGTGAAGATTTCTTCCGGCAAGAAGCCCTTGAAAGCGGCGGTCGAAAAGCGTGGCACTGGGGATGGCTATGGCATGAATGCCCAGGGTCAATGCTGTCCAGCAATCAGAGGGACCCTCGGTGATGAGCAGCGGTTCACCAGGAGGATAATCCTTCAACCGGTCGAGCCCATATATCATGCGATGACTGCCTGGTGCAAACTTGAATCGGGGAATCTCCTTCGGCTTTGCTTCATCAAGAGATACCTTATTCATATCGAATGATGATTCTGGGCTCTTCTTTCCCAGATAGCGGCTCTGCACGGAAACCAGTCTTCCCTCCTGGTCGAAATAGGGAAAGATGAGCGATGGTCCATCAAACACTCCGCACCCCACTCTCGCCATGCATACGCTTTGCTCCGTGCTCACTATCTGGCAGACCTTCAATGCCTCCGGGCTGAGCAACCGCTCCTCGAAGAGGAACCTCCGTCCCGATTCCGAAAGATGCATCTGCCGGAACATCTGCTGGTAAAACTCCACATCTACGGATGCCTTGGCAACATAAACCGAAGATTGGCATCTGCCATTCTTTTCTCCACTACTGAAAGATTCTGCCAGATGTCCATGTGAGACATGGGTTTCCGCAAAATGCGCTCTCAGGGAAGCCATTCTTCTCTCTGATGCCGTAACCGCCTTTTTCACATCTTTGCGATGAGTATCTCTGTGCTCATCGGCGATATACACATCAAAATGATCTGCCAGCCAGCGGCATGCCTCGCTGAAGCCCAGGTTCAGCCGCTCTCTCACCAGTGCGATGGTATCGGCAGAGAATCCGCAGCTATAGCAGTGGCAGGTGTTCTTCTTTACATTGAAGGCGAGACTCGGATGATGATCATCGTGGTGGATGCAGAGGGCTCGCTTGTTGCGGAGCCCCATGCCCAGAAGATCAGCCACCTGCAAGATGTCGAGCTCGCGAAGTTTCTGAATGTCAAACTTATTAATCATATCTTAAACTAACTAATATTACTTTTTTTTCTTAGAACTACTGATGGCGCGTGAAGCTTTCTTGCGCAAGTTACCGGTAGCAAGTTTCTCAATCCATCCTTTACGCTTCCAATTGCAAATTACATTCTTCAATGGTGTGCGCACTCCTTTACGAGTTAAAAATTCTTCCAGGAATTTACGGGAAAACTCTTGCGGCAACTCGTCAAAGTAATTACAGGTCTTATAGGGGTGAGATTCAAAATCTGCATTAATCTCATCATAGATGGCTCCCCATTTACCTAACATATTGTGCAAGATACGATCGGCACAAGCCAAATATATCTGCTTCACCAGGCGGCGGATTTCCTTCTGTGTCTTTACACCCTCTACCTGATAAAGGTATTGCATAAGCGAAGCTATGCGAAAGGCACTTACACTGCTGCGTTTATAAAAAACATCAAGAGCTTTTGACATCGACTTCATTACGTCACTTCTGCGAGCTTCACACCATTTCTTCACCGTAGGATCCAACCAGCTGGTATCAAGCAAGCTTTCCTTACGCAAAGATTTTCCGTCTTCGCTATAACAGAGCGACATGAGTTTTTGCAAAGTAGTATCTATACTTTGCTTCTGTTCCTCTGTCAAAGGCTTGAATATCAATGGATTTTCTCCCAGCTGAGAATTCACGTTGCAAAGAATAGTACGGGTAACGCTACCACCTTCTATGGCTGCTTTATCCATATATCGGTTTACGGCTGCAGGTGTGCCTGTATAGACATAACACAACATCAAATCTACCACAGCCGAATAGCTGGCTTCACTCAAATAATCCTGACCGAATTCTGAACCCAGATCATATCCGGTCTTGTTGATTTGTTTGATATCAGAAAACTGTCGCTTGCTGGCCTGCACGATAGCACCGATTTCATCGGCAAACTGGAAAAGCGTTTTCGGCGTACCAAACAGCTTCATTGGAGCATCGGCTCTCTTGATGAGCATAGAGAGCGAAAGATTCTCGTGGAGCAAGGTGATGTCTGTCTTAGGCTCCGGAGGCAATTTGCCATCTTTTTTACCTTGGCGTCGCTTCAATTCGGCATACTTCTGTTCCTCTGCCCTTTGCTCGGCATCACGCTTGATGAATGGATCCATCAGATAACGCATCAGATAACGGGCAAACGATTTTCCTGAGCTCTGATCACCACATACCAGCACATGAAGAAGAATAGCAGAAAGCGAATTATCGTAAACATAATTGAGGCGGATACGAGTGGCATATACGGCAAGCATAGAACTCGCCACCGCCAAGGTGGAAAACTTGAGCTCACTGGGTGCCGTCATCATCCACTCTTTTACTCCAGCAGGATAATCCTTGTCAGGAATGAGAGGTTGAAGTTCTATGGAGTCAGAATGAGACTTAGCAATATCCTCTTTATTACACTCGACCACTGATTGGTTTCCAGCCTGGGTCGAATCGTTTGGCTGGTGAGCAGGGCAAGTCTCCGACTTGTTCTGCTGCAAGGTGTTATTTGAATCTTGCATCATCATCAACAATTTGATTTTGATGCTGCAAAATTAGTAAAAAAGGGCATAAGCGAGGTGTTACGCAACACGACGCAACACCTCAAATTTCACAAGTAACCAACTGCTATACAACCTTTTAAATGGCTTAAAAAGAAAAGAAACAAAACTATTGGCACAACAACAACACAACACACCAATAGAAGTTTAGTTATAGAGATCTTAGCAAAATGCGCAGTTCATCAGCTTCACCAGGCCACGAAGTAGGACGGCTTTCTAACTTAAATTTTCCAGCCCCACTCTTAGCCTGACTAAGAACAGAGGAATTATTTAAATCCTTAAATAAATGCTTAAACGAATCCCATACAATATTTTTGGTAGAAGGATCTAAAACCTTCAACTCATGTGCCACCAGTTTTACCATATAGCCTAGTGACCGTTTAGATTTTTTCCAAACGAGCATCGAACCATCCTTCTCACACCATCCTTTTTCAATGAGTTTTTTCCAAATGACTTGAGCTTGTTCTGTATATAATTTATCATCATGCTCCGTAAGAGGAGGCGCAATTACGATTTCATTGTCTTGCAAGACAAGACATCCTTCAGAATCAGTAAGCAAGGAGTCATCATTATTCATATAATCAAGAAGCCATTCTTTCACTTTCAGACTATACTGCCTATAAGATTCATTTTGATAGAATTCCTTCACAAACAACATCATCATCTTGGACTGCTCACAGGCAGAAGCAAACAGATGATTTCCAAAACGCAGATAGTGGAGATTCCCTGGACAAGCTTCATCACTCAGCTTGCCCAGACAATTATGCAACAATCCCAGAATAAGACATACATACTCTTCCACTTCACTATCAGGACACTCGCAGTTAGCCAATTCTGCCATATCGCAAAAGGCTTCCCACTGCCTATCCCAAGCTTCTTTCATCTTTCTGCATACCGCCTCATTATCAGATTCGCACTTGATGCCGTCTATCCATCCCATCAGAATTTGAAAAATTTCCTCTGGGCGCAACTTCAATCTATAATCAGACCGAATATACTTTCCGCCAATGCTTTGTATCATCAGATACAAGGGATTGGCAGCATAGCGCTTTCTGACTTTATCTCTTGACTGTATGTCTAGTCTGTTCATTCTGCTTATCATTATTGATTTGATTAAGTTCAGTGATTATATTGTCAAACCACATCTTCAAGGCATGTAACTGCCTCTTATTTTCATCTCTAACTTGCTCAACAGTACCTTCAGGCTTGATAAATGCACTGCTGGACAAGCGCATGGTAAAAGGAGCAGATGCCTCTGAGGTAATCCAATCAGGATTATTATCCACCTGGGCCTTGACAACAAACCCACGCTGACAAGCTAAAGCTACCACCATACCAAGATTGTATTCAGCCCGCTCTAAATTAAGACCAGTTCCAGGAAGTGCATTAAAGAAGAAGCCACCATTACCTGCACCAATGTCATTCAACATTTTCAGGAACGAAGTGAACAAGACGGCTTTCTCTCTAGTTTGCTCATCAATACCAGTATCCGCCAACACTTTATCCAAATCAAGATGAAGTCCTGTCAGCTTACTGCCTTGCTTGATTTTTTTCTCTAAAGTGTGCCAAAACTTGTTGGAAGACGTAATCTGTCGCAAGTCAACTCTGTAACCACCATTTTTCCCAACTAGCTCATCCCAATAGTTTTCGAGTCCTTTTCTTACAGTCTCTAAATTGGCAAAACACTTTCTTTGGTGCTGGATACCTATAAGAATACCCTCTTTTTGAGGGTCTCTTGCATCTAAAACGAGTGAAAAGTCAGGATAGGTTGGGACTATTTCTTTGTCTCTGCAATCCTTCTTGTCTCTTGTCATGTTTTTCTTTTTTTCAATGGTTACATAAGCGAAGTCATCAAGAACAGCTGCTCCATAAGTAGTTGTTTTTTCTCCATTACCATCCAAAAAAGTAATATCCATCAGATGTTTCAGGATAAACCCTGCAATCATCTTAGAATCTGATTCAGAAGCAGGAACCCCTGCCATGAACGATTCTATTCTCAATCTATAAATAGTAAATTTCGGTTCATTCATTGTTAATTGCTTTTGATTGTTTATATGAAACAGCTTTGTGCTCTTTCACCCTACAAAGGTACACAAAAAATCACAAACGACAAAATATATTTGAAAAAAAGTGAAAAAGTGAAAGTGAAAAAGTGAATTTTCAATGAGAACAAAAAACACACCTTTAAAGGGTTATGTATTATTAAGGGATAAAAGAAGAAATATAGTGAAGAAAAAAGGAGTAGTACTTACGCGCGTACATTATTATATACGTGTACATTAATATATCGTATTTCTTTTCTCTTTTACATCGTACACGGAATCTCAGAAACTGGCATTTTTCTCATCTGTTCCTTGATACCTCTGTGAATTTCACCTTTTCACTTTCACTTTTTCACCTTTTCCTTTGATCCCTCTCCCCTCCTCGCCCCTTTTCCTGCGTCGCCACGTAGCAATTCCTGCATCGCCACGTAATATTTCCTGCGTCGCGACGCAGGAAACGGCAGCTCTATCGAAGGAGATTTCATGCCTCACATCACAACTGCCGGGACAAGCCGATTCAACTGCCGGGACAACTATTGCATTTCGGCCAAAAATGTTGTATCTTTGCATCGTCAATGAAAATCATTGATGGGGCTCGCTGACGAACAGGTGTATCATACCCCTGCCCAAGGAAGGCTGCCCCGATACAGAAACTAAATTATTCACTAAAAAAGGAAAGGAAAAAAGAAATGAAAAAGGAAACTTGGAAGACGATTCTGCAAGTCATCGTCACGGTGCTCACTGCACTCTGTACTTCACTCGGAGTTACGAGTTGCATGCAGTACATGTAGAAACAGGGAAACTAAATTATTCACTAAAAAAACTATTTGAATTATGGGTATCAAAGTAAAAGCTATCGAGCGCAACGTCGCTTTTGAGAAGGGTAAGCAGAAGTGGGCATACGTTATGCAGGCAGACCTCTACGGTCAGCTTACCCAGAGTAAGGTTATCGAGGAGGCTGCCGTGCGCAGCGGACTCGCCAAGCAGGTGATCAACGCTGCCTGGGGCGCCATCGGAGCGGTAATCACCGCATGGGCCACCGAGGGTCACTCTGTGGCAGTGCCGGGTCTCGGTTCACTCCGATTCGGTCTGAACTCTACCGCCGTGGAGGATGTGAACAAGGTGAGCTCTTCGCTCATCAACCGCCGCTACATCATCTTCGTGCCAAACTCCGAAATCAAGGAGGAGCTCGCCAAGACTAGCGTCAACATCACTTGCTACGACCGAAACGGTAAGGTGGTGAAGCAGGTGACTTCTTCTGACAAGAACGACACCGATGACGGCAATGGTGGTAACACTGGTGGCGGTGGTAACAGCGGTGGCGGTAGTGACAGCGGCAATACCAGCCAGGGCGGTGAAAACGCTGGCGGCAGCGGTTCGCAGGGTACGGGTTCTGAGGGAAGCGACTCTACAGACGTTACCATTTAAACTGTGAAAACTCAGATCGGGCATCAAGCCCGACCTGAGTTTGCCATGAAAGATGAGGGTGTGTCAAAAGTCCAAGAGCTACTTGTTAAAGTATTTCTTGCCACCCTGCTGGATAACCAAGCCCTTGGCATTCTTACCTACCAGCATGCCAGCCATATTGAAGGTCTTGGCAGACTTCACCGCCTGGGTGCGGGCAAGCTCTGTGATGCCGGTATCAGTCTTGTCGAGCAGATAGATAACATACTGTCCTAAACCATTGCCCTGGCTTTCATAATTACTGATAAAAGTCTTGCCGTTGGCACGATAGATGGTAAAATCATTCTTGTAACCACTAGTTGGCACGGTGAACAGATCCTTTCCGTCCTCATCCTTTACTACAAGATAAGACTCATAGTACTTATCCTGTACTTCAGTGGTAAGAACGGCCTTTCCATTCTCAATACCATTTATACTTATTGAGCCAGGCTGGTATGAACCCGTTGGATCTGTTGGCGTAGATACCTCTCTATAGCTTTCCACCACATACTCATACTTATCGTCATTGTTAAACACATTCTGAGAAAGATATACATCTGAACTCTCATTGCAGTTTACATCATAATCATACACCTCTGTCGGATAGATACTCTCTGTCAGCGTAATCCCATCACTTTGACGGCTATCATCCTCCTTCCAAGCCAAATTAGAAGTATCAACCTCTACTAGCTTCAGGAGATTCTCTACCCTATAAAGTCTATTGTCTGAAGAATTATAATAATAGAAACTCTCTCTAACTCTGACACCATCATCTCCCCATCCGTCAATGTACAACTTATCACTTAACAAACGGAAGGCGAAATTGCCACTGTCATCAGTAAAGAAATCCACAGTTTCTCCACTCAGCATCTTGGCAATAGCAGCCTTGAATTCATCCATCGTCGTAACAGGAACCAGAAAACCTTTTTCATAATCGTAGACTCCAAAAACAGGTCTAAAAGATTCTTTCTCAGAACCTTTATCAAGAACCTCCTTGGTCTTGAAATCGGCCAATGCCTTCATTGGCACACGTTTAACCTTGAACACCTTAGGCTCGTAGCTGAAAGTTTTCGCTACATTAAAGGAAGCATCATAAACCGTGAACTCTGCAGTCTGGTTGTCATTGCTATGATATTCAACTCCGATGGTTGAATAAGGGGTGATGACGCCAGTGGTAGTGTGGCTCTTTGGGATGAAAAAAAAGCCATCGCCCTTCACCTTGGTTACTTCTGAAACCTGTGCACTGGCAGCCAAAGCCATGACTGCTAAAGCTGAAGCAAGTAATGTTCTCTTCATAATTCTTAAATAGTTACAAGTCTGGATGTCCAGCAAACTTAGATTAAAATTGATTGTTCATTGTTTCCAGTTTGCTGCAGAAGCCAAGCGCAGGCATCTTTCGCCCAGCTGCTTTTCATCAGATGATTATCAGATAATTATCAGATGATCTATCCGATTTATTATCCGGTTTATTATCCGATCATGCCGGGCGGCGCTTTTGCCGATGCAGCAGTCACATGAGGTCATTAAGTCCTATGGGGCATTCTGCCCTCTGAGTTCATCCATCCTCCAGCGGACTTCACTCCCCTCATAATGACGCTGCAAAAATAATCTTTTTTTTGATAACTGCCAAATTATTCTTCAGAAAATTGATGGCATCCTTCAAAAAATACGTAGAAGATTTGAAAAACGTAGAAGAAGACTTTCGTGTTCCCCATCCCCTTTTATAGGTATATTCTTATCAATTTCTCCTTAAAAGTAGTCATTATCAGAAAAACCTTTGGTTTAATTCAGTTTTTTTTCTTACCTTTGCACCTGAATTAACTTGAATTATAAAAGATTCAAGTTTCGCAAGTAACCTCCGGTCCCCGAAGGGGGCCAACTTTCAATAACCGCTGGTGGAATGACCGAAGGTCATGGAACCTGCGGACAACCAATAGTAGGGAGAAAGCGTCCCCAAAGGGGGCGAACCTCATCCAGTCTTGCTCCTGTTCGCCCCCTTCGGGGACGATAAGAGAGTATCTGTCACTATCCGCAGGTTCCATTCCCTTCGGTCATTCCACCCGCGGTTATTCACATTCGCCCCCTTCGGGGACGGTAGAATGCTACTTGCGAAACTTCAGTAAAAGAGGGATAAGTCCTGCAGAGGCTCCCTGCATGAATAAAAGAAATACAATATGAGGAATTTTATACACAAGAAGAAAATCGCCCTGGGCACAGGCTTCTGCAGCATCGCATGCATGATGATGCTGGGAGCTTGCGACACCATATTCGACGTGCACCCCTACGACGTGAGGGTGAAGGGAGATACGGACTTGAATGCCAAGAATATAAGGAAGATTGAAGAGACCGTGAAGAGCAAGGATACCATCCGGTTTGCCGTAATCAGCGACAGCCATCAATGGCTCGACGACCTGCAATCGGCGGTGAACGACATCAACCGGAGAAAAGACAGCATCGACTTCGTGATTCATTGCGGCGACATTTCAGACTTCGGTGCTACCAAGGAGATGATCTGGACTCGTGACAAGATGAAGAAACTCAAGATGCCATCGGTGGTGCTGCTGGGCAACCACGACTGTCTGGGCACGGGCAACCAGTCGTACGAGACTATCTTCGGCGACCCCGACTTCAGTTTCATCGCCGGAGGAGTGAAGTTCGTGTGCCTCAACACCAATGCCATCGAATACGACTACTCCCGTCCGGTGCCTAACTTCGACTTTATGGAGGCAGAGCGTTCTCGCGATTCGCTGAGTTTCAACCGCACCGTGGTGTGCATGCATGCGGCTCCCTATTCAGAGCAGTTTAACAACAACGTGGCTAAGGTGTTCAACTATTACATCCACCAGTTCCCTCAGCTGCAGTTCTGCCTGGATGGTCATGGTCATCACACGCAGACGGAGGATTTGTATGGCGACGGCACCCTGTTCTACATGGCTAGCAGCTGCCATTTCCATGAGTATTATCTGTTTACCATCACTCCTAAAGGTTACAAGTATGAGGTTGTTAAATTTTAAGGCTATGAGAGATAAGATACTGAAAATAGGATTGTTATCCTGCCTGCTGACGGCAAGCGGGATGATGGAGGCGAAGGCGGAAGACAGAATATCGGAGGAGATGTTGGCTGATTCGGAAGATACGGATTCCCTGACTCGCTACGACAGGCGAATCCTCCGCTATCGCAGGCATTGGGATGTGCTGATGCCTACGCAGTCGGTGATTCAAACCTGCGGCAACATGGGTATCATCTCGGTGGGTATCGGCTGGGATTACGGAAAGAGACGTCAGTGGGAAACGCATCTGCTCTTCGGCATCATCCCGAAATACGACTCGGATGCCGTGAAGTGTACGATTACGCTGAAGGAGAACTTCATTCCCTGGCGCAAGGATTGGGGCAAGGGATGGGAGTTTGAGCCACTGGAGTGCACACTGTATCTGAACACGGTGCTGGGGCATGATTTCTGGACGAAGCAGCCTACGAAATACGAGAGCGGCTACTATCCGTTTTCAACGAGAGTGCGCCCGAACGTTGGATTTGGCGAGCGCTTCACCTATCATATCCCCAACAGCAGGCGCAAGCGTGTGAAGAGCATCACGATGTTCTATGAGTTGAGCACGAATGATATCTATTTCATGAGATTCTATCGTAACGGCAACGCCAACTTCTGGGATGTGTTCGGGCTGTCGCTTGGAGCAAAGCTTCAGATTCTCTAGAGAGGGGGATATTCTATTCCCGCCACATAAGAAAAGGTAATAACATCTTATTAATGAAGAAAAAAGAGAAGGAAAAAGATATGGAAACAGAGGAGATTATCAGCAAGTTGGAGGCGAAGGGCATCAAGCCCACCTCCAACCGGATTTTGGTGATGAAGGCCTTGGCGAGCGGAGAGAATCCGCAGAGTCTGAAGGACCTGGAGCTGAAGATGGTATCGATGGATAAGTCGAGCATCTTCCGAACCCTCACATTATTTCTGGAGCATGATGCGGTTCATGCGTTCGAGGATGGCAGAGGGGTTTTGAACTATGAGTTGTGCGAGAAGGATGGTGCGTGTGATCATCATGATGGTCATATTCATTTTTATTGCGAATCGTGCCATCGTTCGTTTTGCATGGAGGATATTCATATCCCGAGTTTCGAGCTGCCTGAGGGATTCTATCCCCACTCCATCTCGTTCGTCATCAAGGGGGAATGTCCTGAGTGTAGGAAGAAGCATCGCTGAAAGCAATGCTTATTACAACAAGAAAAAGCTCCGAAGAAACTTGGTTTCTTCGGAGCTTTTCATTTTGTACACCCTTAGGGATTCGAACCCTAGACCCACTGATTAAGAGTCAGTTGCTCTACCAACTGAGCTAAGGGTGCATCTGTGAAGCAGTTGAGGTATTTCTCAAAAGCGGTTGCAAAGGTACTGCTTTTTTCTGAAACCACCAAATTTTTCAGCCATTTTTTTTTATTTTCTATCATTTTTCTTCTTTTTCATACATTTTTAAGAGAAAAAACGTACCTTTGCACCCACTTATACATTATTAATAATATGAACGGAATATATACAATCCTGCTCCTCGTGCTGAGCAACATCTTCATGACGCTGGCATGGTACGGACATCTGAAACTGCAGCAGACGGGCGTAAGCAGCCACTGGCCCCTCATCGGAGTCATCGCATTCAGCTGGGCCATCGCCTTCTTCGAATACTGCTGTCAGGTACCCGCCAACCGCATCGGATTCATCGATAATGGCGGTCCCTTCAACCTGGTTCAGCTCAAGGTGATTCAAGAGTGCGTGTCGCTCATCGTCTTCGCCGTCATCGCCAACCTCCTCTTCCAGGGACAGGGCTTGCATTGGAACCATGCTGCGGCATTCCTCTGCCTCATCGCTGCCGTGTATTTCGTATTCATGAAATAATAAAGCTTTTGCCCTTACAGGGCGACTGGCTTGCGTCATGAATACCCAGGGCGATGCCCTGGGCTAGGAGCTTCTGCCCTTTCAGGGCGTTAACAACAAAGAAAGAAAAAAGAACAATTATAACAACATAAAAGAATAACCGACAATGGAAAAGAAATTACGTGTCGCTTCCCTCTGCGTGCAGGGAGGCTATGAACCAAAGAATGGAGAGCCGATAGAAGTGCCTATCATTCAGAGTACTACATTCAAATATGACAACTCTGAGGAGATGGCGATGCTCTTCGACCTGAAGAAGGAGGGATATTTCTATACCCGACTCCAGAACCCTACCAACGATGCCGTGGCTAAGAAAATAGCTCAGCTCGAAGGTGGCGTGGGTGCCGTTTTGACTTCTAGCGGACAGGCTGCCAACTTCTACGCCGTGTTCAACATCTGCGAGGCTGGCGACCACATAGTTACCTCTAACGAGATTTACGGTGGCACCTTCAACCTCTTCGGCGTTACCCTGAAGAAGCTGGGCATCGAGTGCACCTTCGTAAACCCTAATGCCAGCGAGGAGGAGATTCAGAAGGCTTTCCGCCCTAACACCAAGGTGGTGTTTGGTGAAACCATCAGCAACCCGGGCTGTGCCGTGCTCGACATCGAGAAGTTTGCCCGCATCGCCCATAAGAACGGGGTGCCTCTCATCGTGGACAATACCTTTGCCACCCCTATCAACTGCCGTCCTTTTGAATGGGGAGCCGACATCGTGACCCACTCTACCACCAAGTATATGGATGGCACCGCATCGCAGGTAGGCGGCGTAGTTGTGGATAGCGGTAATTTCGACTGGATGGCGAATGCCGAGAAATTCCCTGGCCTCTGCACTCCGGACGAGAGTTACCACGGATTGACTTACGTGAAGGCCTTCGGCAAGATGGGTTACACCACCAAGCTCGTGGCTCAGCTGATGCGCGACCTGGGTTCCATCCCAGCGCCAATGAACTCGTTTATCCTCAACCTGGGTCTTCAGAGTCTGCACTTGCGCATGCGCCAGCACTGTGAGAATGCGCAGAAGGTGGCTGAGTTTCTGCAGAACGACGAGCGCGTGGCTTGGGTTCACTATAGCGGACTGAAGGGAGATGAATATTATGACCTAGCCCAGAAGTATATGCCTCATGGCACCTGCGGCGTCATCGCCTTCGGATTGAAGGGCGACCGCGAGACTGCCATCAAGTTTATGGATTCACTGGATATGATCAACATCGTGACTCATGTGGCTGATGCCCGCACCTGCGTGCTCCACCCAGCGAGCCACACCCATCGCCAGCTTTCTGACGAGCAGTTGAAGGAAGCAGGCATTGCACCAGACTTGATTCGCCTGTCAGTGGGTATCGAGGATGTAGAGGATATCCTGGATGATATCAAGCAGGCGTTGGATAAAATATAAAAAGAAGGAGTTAAAGGAGTTAAAGGAGTTAAAGGAGTTAAGACGTATGCCTTGTTAGTTTAAAAACTACGCCAAAAAGACTATTGTCTTAACTCCTTTAACTCCTTAACTCCTTTAACTCCCTATTATGATTTACACCAATTTATAAATCTCGCTAGGCGTCTTCCGTCTCAGCACTTCCAGCTCGAAGTCCTTGCCGGCTACGATGCCCTTGCTTCTGAGAATCTGCTCCACGGTTTTTCTTGCCAACTCGGGATGATTGTTTTCCTCGCTGAGATGGCAGAGCCATACATGGCGGAGACCCGGAGAAGCATAATCGGCAAGCGCCTGTCCGCACGCCACATTGCTCAAGTGGCCGTTGGGACCCAGGATGCGTTCCTTGAGATACTGCGGATACGGTCCCTTCAGGAGCATCTCCTCACTGTGGTTCGCCTCTATCACCAGATAGTTGGAGCGACCGATGAAATCATGCATCTCCTCGGTGATGTGGCCCACATCGGTGATGAGGCAGAACGCCACCCCCTCGCACTCCACGAAATAGCCCACGTTGTCGGTGCTGTCGTGGGGAACCCCGAACGGAGTAATCTTGAACTCGCCCACATTCAGCGGCACACTCTTCTCGATGATGTGCACAAGATTGGGCGCAATTTTCTTTCGGACGCAGTAGTTGCGCTCGATACCTACATGAACTTTACGGGTTGTATATACTGGCAGATGATAGTCGGAGCTGAGGCTTCCCACCGACTTCACATGGTCGGCATGGTCGTGCGTGACGAAGATGTGGTGCACATCCTCAAATCGCAATCCATAGTTATGGAAATGCTTTTTCAGCGTTCTGATACCCACTCCAACATCTATCAGTATCGAATCCGTCTCAGTGTAAAGATAGTAACTGTTGCCGCTACTTCCACTGCCAAA
Organism: Segatella copri; assembly: GCF_019249655.2. Lineage (NCBI taxonomy): Bacteria > Pseudomonadati > Bacteroidota > Bacteroidia > Bacteroidales > Prevotellaceae > Segatella > Segatella copri. The sequence goes on along the minus strand of NZ_CP137557.1, from coordinate 2,023,831 downwards.
GGATATAAATCTAAGCATTTTATTCGTAATTTGTAGTGCAAAGTTAACAAAAAAGATTCTTATTACAAAGTTTTTTATTATCTTTGTGCGCAAAATAAGCAAATAAATAGATATTTTAAGAAATAGAAAACATGATGAAGAAATCGATATTAGGCATGGGAATCGCCGTAGCAGCCCTAGCAACAAGTCTTTACGGGCTTACGGGCTGCCAAAGTCACGAAGGCGACGATAATCAGTTGGAGGCAGATGTTGACTCGTTTGCCACCTACTACTTCAACTGGCATTTCCCGAAAACCCTGAAGTATTGCACCCGCAGTTCGGAACCCTGGCTGCGCTATGCTGCCAGCAACGTACACAAGGCGGATGTGGAAAGGCTGAGGGCGAAGGAGGAGGATGCCACGGTGGAGATCAACGACATCACTTTCGGCGATGACGGGGTGACTGCCACTGCCAGCATCACCGTGCGCAACTTCCTTCAGATGGATAGCATCGGGCAGGAAGCCCACCTCGTGGATGAGGCGGAGTTCCAGTTGCCGATGAGTATGGAGAATAATGCTTGGAAAATCAAACTGGAGAAATTGCCGTAAGTTAACTATACCCTAGAATGGTAAACCTACCGCGAAGTGGAAAGCGAAGTCGCGACTGAGCTTTGGATGAATGATCGCCCAATGCTCATCCCCACTCTCGTAGGCAGGATTGATTGCCTTCATACCCATGTCGAAACGCAGGATGAAGTAATCGAAATTCAATCGGATACCCATACCATACGCCGCAGCTATCTGCTTATAGAATTTGTCTATCTTAAACTGACCGTTCGGCTGGTCGGCATAGTTGCGAAGCGTCCAGATGTTACCCGCATCCACAAACAGGGCACCCTCGAACTTCCAGAAAAGCGAGGTTCGATACTCGGCATTCAGGTCGAACTTCAGGTCACCCGTCTGGTTGATGAAGTCGATGCGCCCGTCATTGCCCTTGTATCCGCCAGGTCCCAGTTCTCTTACTCCCCAACCTCTCACCGAGTTGGCTCCGCCCGAGAAATATCGCTTCTCGAAAGGCAGCACGGTGCTGTTGCCGTAAGGATAAGCCACTCCCAGGTCGGCATGCAGTGCCAGGGCATTGCGGTCGTCGAAACGGATGAGGCGGGTATAGTCGAAATCAAACTTGGCATACTGTGCATAGGCGATGTTGAGAAAGGTGCGCTGCCCCTGCGCATTAATCTTGAATCCCAGTGTCTTGGAGAATCCGCTGAGCAGATTTCCGGCAGATTCCACATTGAGTCGGATGGCATCCACCCCATCGCTATACGTCAGTCCGAATCCCATCTTCATGATGAAAAGGTCTTCGTAGTTATATCGCAGAATGGCGTTTCTATTGTCCACATCATCCAGATAATCGCGCTTGAAAGTCTCTGATATCCAAGGCATATACACATAGTTAAGGTCGAGCAGGTCGAATCGCCAGGCAAGATGATGACGGGGTTCTGTCCAGCGGTAGCGCCATGCCGTGGAGAACACGCGGCGATGGAATTCCGGACGGTTCTGAAGGTCCCAGCTCACGGAGAGCTCGCTGTTGGCTGTCTGCCTCTTTCTGAAACTGCTCGAAAGGAACGGTGCCATGAATCTCGGGAACACCACCTTTCCTTCTACGGAATACTCCTGATAGTTCTGGTCCTGATAGCCCTCCAGTCCGGTGATAGCCTCGTAGGCTCCACGCAACTGGATGCTCAACTGCTCGCTACCCCTGAAGAGGTTTCTGTTGGTATAGGTGAGCGAAGCCGCCGCACCCAAGTCGCCTGCCGTATTGGTTCCTTCCGGCTGGAAGGAGATGGTAGATGGCTTGTTGGTGCTGATTTGGATATGGCAGTCGAGAAGCCGGTTCATCGTACTGTCCGATGGAATCTCCGATGTACTAACCGATGCGCTATCAATTTCATTACCAGCCACTTCACTGAATCTGATATTGGTATACTTCACTGCCTGCAATCGGGCGAAGTTATTGTAAGTTCGCTGCAGGGCAGAGGTGCTGTAGGGCATTCCCTCCTCCAGGGCAGTGGCATTGAGCAGCACACGATGGCGCAGATGGATGCGGTCGCTATCGTTGCTCTGATAGCTGATGTTGCGAATCTCGTAACGGGGATGATCGGTTTCGGGTGCATTGCTGTTTGCCTTATACTTCAGCAGGTTCAGGGTCACGGCAATGTCTTTCTGTCCGGCGATGGTGTCGGCAGAAAACTGTATGAAGTCTTTATTGAAACGGAAGTATCCATCGTCGAGCAGTCGGTTGGCGATGCGTTTGCGCTCGGCATCCAGGGCATCCACGGTAAATCTCATGCCCGGCTTGATTTTCTGGTTTTCAGGATTATCGAGCTTCAGAATCTGCTCGATGTTCTTATCCTCTATGTCATACTCCACCTTGCCGATATGGAATGGCTCTCCGGGATGCAACATATAGGTTACATCTACCTTTGGTGCCTTTTTCCGGCTCTTGTTCGCAGGCTGGTTCTCCTTACCATTCGTACCCGTTTCATTTTCCGAACCATTTTCGGCGATGCTATCCGTCTTTTCCTGTCCGTGGATAGTAGTCTGCAGCGTTACTCCTGCATGCAGGAATCCCTGGTTCTGCATGGCAGTGAGCAGGTCGCGGCAGGAGAGCTGTGCCTGCAGGGTATCATACACCACAGGCTTCTTGCTGAACGGGTTATGGAATAGCGAGAAGAGTTTAGGCTTCTCTTTCTGGCGCACATACTGTTTGAGCGCCCCTGCATCATACGCTGCAGAGTCGCTCTTCACTTCCACCTTATTTAATATATACTCCCCTTCCTGCACGTATTTGCTGGCCGAGCAGCCTGCAAGCATCACTGGCAGGGCGAGTATTGAAATCTTCTGTACTTTCAAAATTTTTATCTATTCTTTACTTTCGTATTGAAGTTTCGCAAGTAACCTCCGGTCCCCGAAGGGGGCCAACTTTCAATAACCGCTGGTGGAATGACCGAAGGTCATGAAACCTGCGGACAAGCATCAGGAGGTAGAAATCGTCCCCAAAGGGGGCGAACCACATCCAGTTTTGCTCCTGTTCGCCCCCTTCGGGGACGATTAGAGAGAGTGTCAGCTATCCGCAGGTTCCATGACCTTCGGTCATTCCACCCGCGGTTATTCACATTCGCCCCCTTCGGGGACGGCAGGATGCTACTTGCGAAACTTGAGTTTCTTATAATCATCAGACAAATCATTTGGGCATTGAAAACCTACCTCCAAGGCCTTCACCTCAGGGGATATATAAAACTTGCCCTCATAATATGTTTTATTATCTAAAGCAATTGTATTCATGTCGAAATTTCCTTACATCACAAAATCTGCCATCTGTTTAATTTCTTCATAAGAAGCACGAATTCTTTCTTTCTCTTCTTTTGAAGCTGGCTTCACGTTTTCTATATTTGCCAAGAATCTCTTGGCGTCATCCCCGTAAAGAATTGGGGTTTCTCTAATTGGTCGTGCCATAATCTTTCCTCCATACTTTATTTGTTATTTATTTGAATATTCAAACATATCAAGTCAGAATATCACCTTATCAAATGCAAAAGTATGCTTTTTTTATTAAACTACCAAAGGTTTTAAGAAAAATATTTTGTATTGTCTGCTTTTTATGTTATCTTTGCATCCATTAATGACAATAAACGACAATAAATGATTAGCAAGAATAAGATCAAGTACATTCGTTCGCTCGAACTGAAGAAGAATAGAAACAAGGAGGGAAAGTTCGTGGCTGAAGGGTTCAAGGTGGTGGATGACCTGCTCGCCCTGCAACCTGCCGACCTCATTGTGGCCACCAGCGAATGGCTGAAGGGAAAGCATCTGGCAGCCCAGACAGAGGTGATTGAAGTAACCGAAGAGGAACTGAAGAAGGTGAGCTTCCTGCAGCATCCGCAGCAGGTGCTGGCTGTGTTCAAGCAGGCGCAAGATGGTGATTTCTCCATCAACACCCAGGAACTGAGCCTCGCCCTGGATGGCGTGCAGGACCCGGGAAACCTGGGCACCATCATCCGCATAGCCGACTGGTTTGGCATCACCCACATCTATTGCAGTCAGGACACAGCCGACGTTTATAACCCCAAGGTGGTGCAGGCCACCATGGGCAGCATAGCCAGAGTGAAGGTGGAATACGGCAACCTGCTGGGACTGGTGGAGTCTTTGCCAGCAGATGTACCCGTATACGGAACCCTGCTCGATGGCGACAACATCTATCAGCAGCAGCTGGAAAACCGGGGACTCATCGTGATGGGAAACGAGGGAAAAGGCATCTCGCCAGCCCTTGCCAAGAAGGTGAACCGCAGACTGCTCATCCCTAACTTCCCGGAAGGAAGAGCCACTGCCGACAGTCTGAACGTGGCCATCGCCACCGCCATCACCTGCTCTGAATTCAGAAGAAACTTTTAAATAGCAAGAAATAACAAGAAATAGTAAGTAGTATAAAATCATTATAGCTATGAAAGTAAATGAATTATTTAAGCAGCGCAGCATAACTGCTTGTATGCGAGCATCCTACTACGCCATGACGGCCGACCCGAAATCGTTCGTCAAGCAAACATGGATTACTCAAGTGCCCTTCGCCATATTGCTGGCTATCGTGCTCTACTTTCTCCTCCCCAACAAGTCGCTTCACGACTGGGGAGAAATGAATCCGATGGCTTCGTTCACCCTGCAAACCATCATTTACGCAGCCACCCTGATAATGGCAGTGGTATCGTTCTGGCATCTGCTGCCACGCAAGCAACTCTCTGCCAACAAAGGCGAGAAGCGAAAGAAGGGGCAGTGGATTCTCCGCATCCTTCGCCATCTGGGAGGTTTCCTCATGACCTGTTTCCTGGGCATCATGATTGTGTGCATCGCTACCTTCATCGCAGCCCTGCCATCCATCATCCTCATCATCGCCCAGCTCTACTCGCAGCTGGGAGCACTGGAAGGCGATCCACTCGGTGTGCCGGGCTATTTCACCCCACTCCTCTTCGTGGTCTTCATCATCACCTTCCTGCTCATACTCTATGCCCTGAGCTGGCTCGGCATCTCGCTGGCTTACCAATACGGTTCGTACCAGGTGATTGATGCAGAGAGAAAGAAGCAGAAGGAAAGCGAAAAGATGGGATTGCAGCAGATGGCAACCGCAGAAATAGAAAAATATTAATCATATTAACATATTTATTTTAAAAAGAGACATGAAACAGACTAGATTACTCTTCATCGACCGCGATGGAACTCTGATTCAGGAACCAGAGGATGAGCAGATTGACAGCTTCGAGAAGCTGGTATTTACCAAGGGCGTATTCCGCAACCTCGCCTTCATTGCCCAGCACACCGACTACGAGTTGGTGATGGTGAGCAACCAGGACGGTTTGGGCACCGATTCCTTCCCGGAAGACACCTTCTGGCCTGTACACAACTTCATCATCCAAACCCTGGAGAGCGAGGGCATCCACTTCAGCAAGCAGCATATCGACCGCCACTTCCCGGAGGATAATTCGCCAATGAGAAAGCCGGGCACGGGCATGCTGACCGAATACATCGGCAACCCAGCATACGACCTGGCAAACAGTTATGTAATCGGCGACCGTGAGACGGATGCCCAGTTTGCCGAGAACCTGGGTTGCAAGAGTCTGATTCTCGGAAAGGACGGCATGGACTGGGACAAGATAGCCGAGATTCTCTTTGCCGGCGACCGCATCGCTGAGGTGAAGCGCACCACCAAGGAGACGGATATCTACATCAAGGTAAATCTCGATGGCAGCGGCAAATGCGACATTTCTACCGGTCTTGGTTTCTTCGACCACATGCTGGAGCAGATAGGCAAGCACGGCATGATGGACCTCACCATCCACACCAAGGGCGACCTCTATGTGGATGAACATCACACCATAGAGGATACGGGTATTGCCCTGGGCGAATGCCTGCTGCAGGCGCTGGGCGACAAGCGTGGCATCGAAAGATACGGCTACAGTCTGCCGATGGATGATTGTCTCTGTCAGGTGGCATTGGATTTCGGTGGCCGCCCATGGTTGATTTGGGATGCCGAGTTCCACAGAGAGAAGGTGGGCGAAATGCCAACCGAGATGTTCAAGCATTTCTTCAAGAGTCTGAGTGATGCGGCAAAGATGAACCTCAACATCAAGGCTGAGGGCGAAAATGAGCATCACAAGATAGAAGGCATTTTCAAGGCGCTTGCCCGTTCGCTGAAAATGGCGGTGAAGAGAGACATCTATCACTTCGAGCTTCCTAGCTCTAAGGGAATGCTGTAAGGAGTTTATAGTTAAGAGTTTATAGTTAAGAGTTTATAGTTTATAGATGACTGTTGCTATAAACTATAAACTCTTAACTGTAAACTATTATTAGAACTTTGTCATGAACTCCACAACAATCTTATCTTTTTCTGAAACTTTAGCTATACCCCCTTTGCGATAGAAATACTTCTCGTAGTTGATACGGATATCCGAGATGAATGGCTTGGCAAGGCTCAGGGTTACACCGCCCGTAACACGATGGCGCTTGTAATCGTTGATCTTCAAGGCACCAGGCTCTGTATCAGAACCGCCATATCGGGTACCATCGCTGTGGTCGCTCATGAAATCATATCGTGCCAATGGCGAAACCTTCCGGATGATGCTCTTGGGATTAGCCACCGGAATATCATAGCATACGAATCCATCGAACGCATGCACATCGTGGAAGGCATCCTTGCTGTAATGCTTGTAAAGATACTCAGCCTCAGCAATGAAACCACCCTTGTGGAAGGTGATACCGCCATCATACATCGTTACCGTAATATCAGATGGCTTGATCTTCTGGGTACTCAACACCAGGTTCACATTCGGAAAGAGGAACTGAGCCTTAGCTGAATAGTTAACGCCCTTGGTCCAGTAATCCTTCTGATTGGTCAAGCCCGAACCGTTGAAGATACCGGCATTCACCACGATAGGGAAGCCAACATTCCAGGTGTATCCGATTTCAGCACCCACGTCGCGCACGTTACCCACCTGCTTGGCGATGAACGAACGGTTGGCGAAGTACTGCTGATGAGGAGAACGGTGAGCATCGATGGTGAATGGCACACGCTCCTGACCGATGGTGAACTGCAGGGTCTTCCAAGGCTTGATGCGTGTATAGGCATCGAGCATCTTGATCTTACCCTCGTCGCAGAGGTCGATTTCCGCCTTATAGCTTACCTGAGGTGTTACATTGCCAGTCACGTTGATGCGGGCTGTACGCACCTCGAATCGTCCCTCCCCCTCTTCGGTCTGGTACTCATACTTGGAGCGGATGGTTCCACCAATGGTCATCGTCTTGGTGAATTCCCCGATGCCCTTCTCCAAAGAACTGTTTCCTGAATTCTGGGCATTCATTCCCATCGACACCATCGTGAGTGCCATCAACAAATACGTTTTCTTCTTCATTTCTTACCTTATTATATATATATACACCCTTAATTCCGCAACACTATAGTTTAACATTATTTATAAGTGCCTGAGCAACAAAAAGTTGCCCAGGATTTTGCCATGTCAGAATTTTCACTTACCTTAGTGTTGCGAAAAGAAGACAAGCAAAACTCTAATATGACATGGCAAAGATACAAATAAAATCTGAGAAACTCACTCCTTTTGGAGGAATTTTTTCTATTATGGAGCAATTTGATGCTCTTTTAGCTCAAACCATAGATTCCACCTTGGGATTGAGATGCACTATGTTTGGTTATCAATATAGCGAAATTCTACGCTCTCTGATGTGCGTATATCTTTGTGGCGGCTCATGTATTGAGGATGTTACAACTCACTTGATGAAACATTTGTCTCTTCATCCAACTCTTCGCACTTGCAGCGCAGACACCATATTGCGTGCTATCGAAGAACTGACTTGTAAGAACATCACCTATAAATCTGCTTCTGGCAACTCCTATGATTTCAATACTGCAGACAAGATGAACTGCTTATTGATCAAAGCCCTGCTTGCTACTGGTCAATTGAAATCCGGTCAAGAGTATGATTTTGACTTTGACCATCAGTTCATTGAAACAGAGAAGCATGATGCAAAACCAACCTACAAGAAGTTCCTGGGCTATAGTCCAGGTGTGGCAGTCATTAACGACATGATTGTCGGTATTGAAAATAGAGACGGCAACACAAACGTGCGCTTCAACCAAAGAGAGACTTTGGAAAGAATCTTCAAGCGACTGGAGGCATCAGAAGTATATATATCCCGTGCCCGCATGGATTGCGGCTCATGCTCGGAGGAAATCGTAGATATGGTAGAGGCTCATTGCAGGCATTTTTATATTCGTGCCAACAGATGCTCTTCCTTCTACGATTCCATGTTTGCCTTGACTGGATGGAAAACTGTTGAAATCAACGGTATTGAATTTGAGCTGAATTCCATCCTTGTTGAGAAATGGAAAGGAAAACCGTATCGTCTTGTCATACAGAGACAAAGGCGAATAGATGGAGACCTTGACATTTGGGAAGGCGAATATACCTACAGATGTATACTGACTAACGATTACAAGTCGAGTGCAAGAGACATCGTGGAATTCTACAATCTTCGTGGTGGCAAGGAACGCATCTTCGATGACATGAACAATGGCTTTGGCTGGAATCGATTGCCAAAATCGTTCATGGCACAGAATACTGTATTCCTGCTTATGACAGCTCTCATCAGAAACTTCTACAAAGCTATTATGCAGAGATTGAAAACCCATGAATTTGGATTGCGTGCCACCAGCAGAATCAAGACCTTTGTTTTCAAGTTCATCTCTGTTCCTGCGAAATGGATTAAGACATCACGTAGGCATGTATTGAATATTTACTCAGACAACAATGCTTATGCCAACCTGTTCAAGACAGACTTTGGTTAAAGACCATGCTTTTCTGGTTAAACCAGCGTATTACCTCAAGTCGCTTTATGGGGTAAGGGGATTTTGTGTCTGCGACATTTCTGTTGTGCAAGAAATATGTACAATAAAATGAATTTTGTCGCTTTGCAAGCAAAATCCCACTAAACCCTATAGGTTGCGGATTTGAGGTACACGTAAATCTGATTTTGTTTATTCCGAATGAAACCCTCCTCATTGACATAGGAAAGACATCTTCTTCATTTCGACTGCAAAGGTAAGGAGAAGATATTTCTACCGTAAAACATAAATATTACAAAGCTGTTACATCACTGATTTTCTGCACCTGTAATATCATTGTAATGATGGCAAAAACAGAGGAATAAACCACTTCATCCACAAATAAAATAAAAGATATGTCAATATCTCAAATTTTTATGCTATCTTTGCACAGAAATGTGCGAAGGTAGCATTTTTTTTGTTTACCTTTCGCCTCTTCTTGCGTCATACACATAAAAAGGAACAAATGGAAGAAACAGAATTTGAACATATCGCCCAGGAAATGCGCCCCAGGTTGACGGCACATTGTCAACGTTATCTCTCGGCAGGAACCCTTGCCGAAGAAGCCGACGACATCGTACAGGAAACCCTGGTGAAGCTCTGGAAGATGCACGAAAGGCTCTCTGAATACCAGAGCATCGAGGCCTTAGGTATGACGATAGCCAAGAATCTCTGCATCGACCATCTGAGACGCAACAAAGCCCAGACGGCATCGCTGGAACAGATGAAGCATCCTGCAGGAATCTGTACGGCAACCGAGCGTACCGACCAGGCCATCATCGGCGAAGATACGCAAAGGCGACTCAACAGGGCGATGGACAGGCTTCCGGATACGCAGAGAAGAATGCTGCTATTGAGAAGCGAGGGAAAGAGCCTCGATGAGATTGCCGAAATCTGCGGAGCCAACAAGACGAGCACCAAGACGATGATTTCAGCAGCAAGAAGATCATTGCTGAAAATGATGAAGTCATAAACTCTAAAAATGAAAGAAATGAAGAAATTAGAAGATATAACCTATCGCCATGAGCTGATAGAGCGCTACCTCGATGCTGATACCAGCGTGGAGGAAGAACAGGCATTGGCTGATTTCTATCGCCATTGCGAGAATAAGGATTTAACGGATGAGGATCTCGACATCAGAAACCTGATGCTGGGAATGGAGAACTATACTCCGAATTTCCATCAAACAGAAATGGAAATGATGGAAGAATTGGACGGAAAAGAAGAGATGAAAGAACTGGACAGAAAAGAAGAAGCTGATGGACAGCCGCAAATGAAAGAGATGTCCCTTGCAGCTTCAAAGAAGCACGAAACAAGATGGGTACGCCTCTCTGCCATTCTTCTCGCTACGGCGATGCTGGCAGGCCTCATCTTCCTGCTCTTCCCTATCAAGGATTATTTCTCATCCTCTTCCGAACAACAACCTGGTTTCACCAACCTGGTTTCTACAGAGCAGGTGGTTCGCTCGCAGCCATCTTCAGAAGATGGAAACGGGAATCTGAATGCGTACGAAAAGATGGAACGTGCCGACTCCCTCTTCCTGGCTGCCACAAAGGATATCGTGACTCCACAGGAGATGAAGTCAAGAAAGATGGCCCTTGCCAAAAGAAAGAATTTCGCAGAAAGAAGCGAGAAAGATGCTGGGAAGACAGCAGAGACCTCTTTAGGTAATACGGAGAAGACTTCAGAAAACAAAGAGAAGACTTCCGGCAATGCCGAAAAGACCTCATCTGAAGCAGAAAGAAGCATTCATGAAGATTTCACTCAGATTTATGAAGTAGCCTCTGCCGCCCTGCCTTCTGCCGAGCAGCTGACCATCAACCGCCAAGGCGATAACATCGTTATCTCAACCCTGGACAACGACGGCAACATGCAGCATTACACCATCAATATCAAGGAAACACAAGATGGTAGCTATCAGCTACTTCCTTTGGCACAGTTAAACGAATGATAAAACATTTCACGCTTAATTATAAACATTTCACGCTTATGAAAAAGTATATTTTCACCATTGCATTTGCCCTGCTGGGCATAACCAGCAGTATGGCATCGAAGGCAGATACCCTGCGTATCTACACCATCGACGGCGAACGCATTCCGAACTTCACCGGCAAGGAACTCATCGGTAAAACCATCAAGAATTACCAGGTAAACACCAACGTCTTGCCGGCACCCAAAAGAGATGTGATAGAGATTCATATCATCACTACTACCACACCTCCTGTCGCCAAGACAGCCCCTCACTATCTGATCAAGGGCAGAGAGCAGGAACTGACTGAAGAAGATTTCAACAAGATTTCTCCCAGCAAGATCAGAGCCATCGATGTCTTAAAAGAGGGCACCAAAGCCATTCAGGAAAGAGGTCTGAAAGAGGATGGCAGAAGCTACATCATCGTTACTCTGGAGAAATAACAGATAAGACATATCCCTTTTTCTTCAGCGACTCAATCTTAACGGTCGCATCATGCTGAAGAGCATGGCGGAGATACGTCATCTGCACATTCACAGCCAGGGAGTTGGCATAGCTCACGGTACCCCACACCGCCTCCTGTATCATCTCCTTGCTTACTACATTGCCGATATTCTTCGCCAGCAGACGGAGGATGTCGGCTTGTCGGCTGGTGATGAGCACACGAGAGGAACGGGTGCGAAGCTCATTGTTGTTATAGCAGAAGGTGGTTTCTCCGAAATGATACACCTCCTCTTCTATCGTCTCACTCTCATTCATGGAGAACCGCTCCTCTATTCTTGCCAGCAACTCTTCCGGATAGAAGGGTTTGGCAAGATAATCGTTTGCCTTCAGGGAGAAACCTTTCAGTCGATCGTTCTTCTCCGTACGGTCGGTGAGGAAGAAGATAAGTACCTTCGGGTCGATAGCTCTGATGCGCTCAGCCACCTCATAGCCATCCATCTCCGGCATATTGATGTCGAGCAATACCAGGTCGGGCTTCACTTCCGGGAACTGCTCCCATGCCTTCTTGCCATTTCCGGCATAAGTCACATCGTAGCCATGCTGCTGCAGGAAACTCTTCAGCAACATAGAATACTTCAAGTCATCGTCTGCAAATAATATCTTGATCATTTTTTCTGTTGTTTATAGCGTTAAACCGGATGCATCAGGAGTGCTGCGGGATGATGATCGAAATCCTGGTTCCCTTGCCCACTTCGCTCTGCATCATTTTTCTGCCCCCATGGGCCTTCACAATCATATCCACAAAACTCAAACCCAAGCCGATGCCCGGCTGCATCATATCCGGGTAAGCATTGCTGCGATAGAACTTCGTCCAGACTCTCTGCTGCTCGTCGGGCGAAATTCCGATTCCATTATCTGATACAGAAATCATGACTTCCTCCTTCTCGGTATCTCGGCAGGCAACATGAATATTGACAATATCGCCGGAATACTTCACCGAGTTCTCCATCAGATTGCTGACCACATTCAGAAGCTGGTCTCTATCTCCCATCATCCTATCGGAAGTGCGCTGGTAATCGAGCGAAACATTCACCTCCTTCTGCTTATTCTTTCGATACACAGCCACCAGATTCTGCAAGGCGGCATGGATATCGAAAGAAGTTATCTGGAGCGGGATATGTTCCTCTGCCCTGATTACTTCACGAAGTTTGGCGAGATAGGCAGTCAGGTTATCGCTCTCCTCTCTTACGGTCTCCATGATAAGGGCATTCTCATCCTTCTCATCAGTCTTTTGAGCAGAGAATACGGATACACACATCTTCAGCGTCTGCACGGGGCGCTTCAACTCGTGAATCATCGTATGCACGAAGTCGCTTCGCATCTTATCCACCTTCTTCTGCAGGAGCAGCACCTTGATGAGATAAGCTATGCTCAGGAGAAGCATGATGGTAACCAGGAGACTTCCTATCATCTGCCACATCATTCCCTTCAGAATGGGCAGCATCGGCACCTGCATCCTCATCTGCATCGACTGATACTGGATAGGATTGAAAGGCACTTCCACCAACATTTCGTGATGAAACAAGGTAGGAGGCTCTACGATTCTTGTCTGCCATAGACGATGCTTGCCCGTATTCATCTCTGCCCCGATGAAATCATTGCCCAGTTTCCTACTGATGAAACGGTCAAAATGCGCCTTGTCAAAGCGGGTAAGCTGGTAAGTGATGTAAGTATTCAGACAATCAAAAGAATTGTTGGAATCCGTCTCACGCAAATCGAAAGTATCTCTCTTCTCCATCACGTTGCCGAATCCCGGCTTGCTATACACCACTCCACCAATGATTGTATCCGTATCCAGCGGAGAGCAAATCGTAGTACAGGGACGCTTGAAGTCAGAAAAAGATGCCGTAACGACATAACCGATATGTGATTTTTCTTTTACCGCTGCTCCGATATTTGTCTGATAAGTGACTATTGCCTGTTCCGCCTTTTCGGCATTTTTCTTCCCCATCTCTCCCATCGAATAGGTTACACTATTGTAGAGCCAATAGGTCTGCAAGCCTATCAGCAGGAAAGAGGAAAGGATGGCGAGCAGCCAGACTTGTTTGATTCTTCTATTCATATCATTTTTTCTTTTTTCTGTGCAAAGGTACGAAGATTTCATTATATATAATAAGGTGAAGCAAGATTATTTTGCCAGCGTAATGTTTCAGTAATGATTATTTGCGATTTTGAGCCCGAAAAGCTATTCCTTTGCAAACGAAAACAAAAAACAAGGAAGAATATGAAGAAAGAAACAGTTTTATGCGCGATGCTAGCCACCGCCACCTGTGCAACTGCACAAAATGGGAAACTCCCGACATCCGGAGTTTGCGCAGACTCAATACAGACGGAAAAAGATTCGATCAAAGCTGATAAGGAGGCTGAGACAAAAGCTGATAAGGAGGCCGAGATTCAAGCCGTAACCGTAACAGGTCATCGCCCGATGTACAAGATGAGAAACGATGCCTTGGTTACCCGTGTCCGTAATACTCCTTTGGCAAAGGAGCCAACGCTGGATGATGTATTGAAGCACATACCCGGTATGAAACAAACCGCCGACGGAAGCCTGGAGGTAAACGGACTGGGAGCACCCACCATCTATCTCAACGACAAGAAGGCGACTTCTGCCGAACTCTCTCATCTCGATGTGAAGCAGATAGATGAAATAGAACTCATTACCACTCCTGGTGCAAAATATGATGCAACGACGGGAGCCGTACTGAGAATCCTGACGAGAAGAACAGACGAGGGTATATTCGGCAAGATGCAGGTGTATGATAAATTGAGCGAGGTGAACACCAACCACGAGGAATTGACCCTGGGTTGGGTAACGAAGAAGATTTCGCTCACAGGATTTTACGGCTACACAGACAACCGATACAATGTGCATCAGCCACAGGAAGCGCTCGTAAGAGCCAATGATGGCGAATATCTCTTCGGAACCGACCGCCATGGCAAGAACAAGGCAAATTATAACGCTACAGAACTCAACTTCGACTGGTTGCTCAGCAAGCAACACGAAGTGGGAATACAATGGGAAGGGCTTTGGCTGAATGGCGGCAGAAGCGAGAAACAGCAGCAGTACTATCGCTATCCTAACCCAGCAGGAGAAGATACAAATAGCGAGATGAAGCTTTCTGATGCGGATGGCGAGATGAAGTATTTTGATGCGGAGAGCCAGCAATGGGGACACCAGCGCAGTCACCACTTCAACCTCTTCCATCTGGCTAAATGGTCGAAGCATTTCTCATCACAGATTTATCTGGACTATGCAAGGAACAAGAATTCTGACAGCCAGCCTATCACGGAGAAAGAAGGTAGCGAGATGCAGGAAACCCTCAACCGCTCTAATTCCAACTACGATATCTATAGTGGAAGAATCGAAGTCAAGCAACTCATCTCTGATAAACATTCCATCAACTATGGTGGCGAATGGAGCCTGATGGAAGGCAAGGGAAAAACCGAAAGTTCTGCCGATATGCTTGGAACTACGGAATACAAAAACCACGATACCAAGACGGCTGCTTACCTGCAATATCAGGGTGAAGCTGGCAGATGGAGCTGGTGGGCAGGCATCCGATACGAGCATCTCACATCCCGATACACCAATCTGTCGGAGGAATCTCCCGATAATATGGAGCGTCATTACGACCAATGGTTTCCATCGTTCGGTATCACTCTCAAAGAACCGTCGTGGCATCACTCGCTCAGCTTCCGAACTACCACCGCCCGACCTTCTTTCAGTCAGCTAAGCGGGAACATCTACTATACCTCGCGCTTTCAGTATCAGATCAGCAATCCGAAGCTGCAGCCTGTCAACACCTATCGTCTGACCTACTCGGTACAGTGGAAAGACTTCATGGGAATGCTGAGATATACCCGTATCGACCACTCCATCATGTACATTCATGAAGTGCCGGAGGACAAGCCCGTAAGATACGTGAGTACATTCATGAACTTCAACAAGATGCAGAAATACATGGCCTATCTCAACTGGGGTCACGTCTTCGGCTGCTGGCGTCCGAATGTCAATGCAAGCATCACTTACCAGCGCTTCTCCGTAAATGATCATGGAGAGCTAATCAGCTATAACGGAGCAACTTGGAATGCATCGTTTGACAATTACTTCACGCTACAAAACGACTATCAGCTGTCGCTCTCCTACAGTTTTGACAACGGAGGACAAGTGGGCAAAACGAAGTTCAGCCCCACTCAGAACTGGAGTCTTGGTGCCAACAAATCGTGGATGGACGGCAGATTACAGGTTGCCTTCAGTGCCAACGACCTCTTCCATCAGCAGCTCTTCAAGGAGCGAACCCACGAGCATGCCGTTGACTTCTCCCAGACTGAGGATTACAAGCTATGGAGCTACAAGTTGACCGTAACCTGGAAATTCAACAAGCGCAAGGGAAGATACAACGGCATGAACAGTGCGGAAGATGAATTGAACCGACTATAGCCGGACAAGACTCTCTTATCTTAATGATCTTTATAATTTCAAGTATCCGGGTTATCCCACTCCCAACAGTTCTACTTCGAATATCAGGGTAGAACCGCCTGGGATGCCCGGCTGCGAGAACTTGCCGTAGCCCATCTCGGCAGGGATGTAAAGTTCCCACTGGTCGCCCACGTGCATCTGCTGCATGGCAACAATCCAGCCATCTATCAGGTCGCTCAATCGCATGGCGAACGGCGTACCGCCACGGCTGGAATCAAACTTCTTGCCGTTGATGGTCCAACCGGTGTAATGGGCCGTCACGATGCTGCGTCGGCTAGGCTGTGCTCCCTTCGGGTCGCCCTGCTTCAACACCTTATAATATATACCACGAGGCAGCGCCATAACGCCCTCCTCCTTTGCCTTTTCCTCCAGCCAACGCTTGTTGGCCTCAACATATTCTCTTTTTGCCATAAATCTTTATTTATATCCTAAATCAAAAAATATTCTATAGGGTATCTTATTACCCACTTTCACACCTTTTCACACCTCTTCCATACGGATCAGATTCCAGCCATCAAACTGCATGATAATCTTATGCAGTTGGGTTCCCTGTCGCAAGGCCTCAACCCTTGGAGCCACGGCATAACGGCAGATTTGCTCTTCAGCAGCATCCCACTGCTCCCCTATCATCTTCTCGAATGTTTCTTTCGAAATTCCCTTTTCTTTCTTTGGCACAAGTTTCAATTCTATGATATAACTGTGCTTGGTAGGATAACGAGACAAGTTTGGCAAGAGGAAGAAATCGCAATAGCCATGATTCAGTTCCAATTCGGGGGCAGTATAATAATAGTTGTTCAAACTAAGGTAGGCCATAAAGAAACCTTGCAGATTTCGCTCGCCTCCGATGGTATCACGCACCGAAGAGACTTCGGCGTATGCTTTTGCCATATGCCCCAAAGCCTCACACCATTTCCCCTGGAATGCCATGTAAGTGAACATCGTCTTGAGCTCATCAATATTTACATGCTTTACATCCTGATATTCTTCCAGCAAATACTCATAATATTGCTTGCGAACATTGTTGTTGGGAATACCCAGTATCACCTGGTCGCCAAAAGTATCCTTGATGGTCAACATTCCATAATAGAAAAGCAGACTTGGGAACACGCCGGGGTCGGTAATGGAACGGGCTGGAAAAGTTTCACGAAGATTCGTGATAATCTGCCCCGTCTCAGCAATGGTGCGAATCACTCCCTTGCGGTCTCCATCCAACTTATCCAACTGCAAAAGGCGCTTCATCTTATTATAGTCGGTCTTGGTATTCGGGTCAATCATCTGCTCTGGGGCAGCCCCCGTGCTTACATACGTGCGAAGATAATAAAGCACCATATCGCAATTGAATACCTTGCTCTGCTTATTCAACGCCATCTTTGAAAAGCAATAGTTATCATACCATGGTTTCATTTCCGCTACCACTTTCTGAATATCGCAGTCAGCAGGCAGTTTTCCTGCCGTTTTGTAATATCCAAACAGTTCCATCACATCCTCCTCGGAGAAGCCGAGCATCTGATTAAACTTCAGTTTGGTAGAAATATGCCATCCTATGTTGAACCCACTGGTAACATCATCGAGCGTAACAGGACTTACACCCGAGATGAAGATACGACGGCAAGTGCCCTTGAACTTCTTGAAGATGTCGCGATAAAAACCTTCTGCATGAGTTATCGCCCAATACATGTCCTCACCCTGCTCATTGAGTACGGTGTTGGTGAAATTATCGTATTCGTCTATGATGAGATAAACATCCAGTCCTAGCTTTCTGTTCTCATCGTTTATCATATTGAGTTTCTCTGTTGCTTCAGTAGAAGCCAGCACCTTTTCGACAAAAGTCTCTGAATAGAAGTCGCGATAAACATCAACAAAGCTGTCGAGCTTGATACGACAATAACTGTTGAAGTTATCCTCCAACTTCTCTATTGTTCCTCCCACCTGCGAAAAGTCTAGATGCAAGACGAGAAACTTGCCCTGCAAAGGTGTGGGATGCTTGCCTATCCAGAGATTGCCAAACCATTGCTGGAACTTATCCTTGGTATGACAATCGTAATAGGCATGCAACATACTTAAGAATATGCTCTTTCCAAAGCGGCGAGGGCGGATAAAGAATAAATTATCCGCTTCTTCTTCCAACTGTGGAATATACATAGTCTTATCTACATAATACTGATTCCGTTCCATCACGTCAACGAAGTCAGATACGCCGTATGGTATTCTCTTTGCTTCCATGTGCTGATATTTTTGCGCAAAGTTACAAAAATCTATCGTATCTGCAAAAGAAAAAGGAGAACTTTTCTTCTTTTATCAAAGAAAAGCAGTACCTTTGCACCCTAATCATCAAAAAATACGATATGCCACAGACACTACATATTGCAATTATTGGTGGGGGTGCCGCAGGATTCTTTGCGGCGATAGAGGCCAAGCGCAACTTCCCTCACGCCGACATCACGATTTTCGAAAAGAATTCTAAGGTTCTCGCCAAGGTGGAAATCACGGGAGGAGGAAGATGTAATCTTACCAATTCCTTTGACGAGATTTCCGACCTGAAACAGGCGTACCCTCGCGGACATAAACTGATGAAGCGACTCTTCAAGAGATTCGACTACCAGCATGCCTTCGACTGGTTTGAGGAGAACGGCGTGCCACTGGTTACGCAGGAAGACCAATGCGTGTTTCCGCAATCGCAGGATTCGCACAGCATCATCGACTGTCTGGTGAATACCGCCAAGCGACTGGGCGTGAAGATTCAATGCAACCACCAGCTCACCGCCATCACCGAACTGGAGGATGAGCGCCTGCTCCTGGATTTCAAGATTTCAAAAGAAAAGGGAAATCTATCGGGTGCATCTTCTGCCTCTCATCCCGTTTCCGAAATCAAGCAGATTGCCTTCCACCGGGTAGCCATCACCACGGGCGGTCATCCGAAGATGGAGAGCTTCAAGCATCTCTCAGACCTGGGACATGCGATAGAGCTGCCTATCCCATCGCTCTTCACCTTCAACATCGCCGACAAGGCTTTCAAGAATCTGATGGGCACGGTGGTAGAGCCGGTATATACCAGCATTCCGGGCACCAAGCTGAAGGCAGAGGGTCCGCTCCTCATCACCCATTGGGGCATGAGCGGTCCTGCCGTGCTGAAGCTCTCATCCCATGCAGCCCGCTATCTGCACGAGAACAATTATCAGATTAAGATTTCCGTAAACTGGGTACACGAGAGCAACCGCTCGCTGGTGGAAGAGAACATCCAGGGCATCATCATCGCCAACCCGCAGAAGCAGCTGGCAAGCATCCGCCCCTACAATCTGCCATCCCGCCTCTGGCTCTTCCTGATTCAGAAGATGGGGTATGCGCCCGAGAAGAAATGGAGCGAAATGGGAAAGAAGGGCTGCAACCTGCTGATAGAAACCCTCACCAACGACCTCTATCAGGTAAACGGCAAGGGAGCCTTCAAGGAGGAGTTTGTTACCTGCGGCGGCATCAGCCTCAGCAACATCGACCTGCATACCCTGGAGAGCAAGGTGTGCCCTCACCTCTTCTTTGCCGGCGAAGTGCTCGACATCGATGCCATCACCGGCGGCTTCAATCTGCAGGCAGCCTGGACCACGGGATATGTGGTGGGACAACATATCGGAGAATAAAAGAATCTTAAAGAATAAAAGATTATCGGAGAATAAAAGTTTTTGAAAAATACCAAAAAAGCAGAATACCAATTGATATTCTGCTTTTTTCTATATTACGATATTAAGATATTTCGATACTTCAGGTTTACTGTGCTACGAGATAAAGCACGCGGGAAGACCAGTCGGTCTTCTTACCCCAATCTACATTGTTCTCCAATGGCATCTCCAAACCATGCTCCATCAGATACTTGCCAGAGTATGACTTGCCCTCGCAATCGAGCGGAGTATTGTCGATGACATTCAACTCACGCACCTTATACATCTTGTTGGCATCCAGACCCGCCATCTTTACTCTTGGCAGATGAACATTATAGAAGTTGGCTATCTTCCACCAGTAGAACACAGCCTTATCCTTCGCCTCGCTTACATACATGATAGACGACAAGCCCTGGTTATCGTATGGAGAAACCAGACGATAGAGGTCGCCAAACTGTACCACAGGACGAATCTCCTTATACTCGCTGATGGCCTTGCGGCAGAGTGCCTTTTCCTCCTCCTTCATGTGCTTAGGCTGTATTTCCATACCCAGACGACCGCTCATAGCCACATCGATGCGATACTTCAATGATGTGGTACGGAACACGGTGTGGTTAGGCACGGCAGAGATATGGCTCGCCATGGCGATAGCCGGGAAGAAGTAACTGGTGCCATACTGCATATAGATGCGCTGCAGGGCATCGGTATTGTCACTCACCCAGAACTCGTCGAAGCCACGCAGGCTGCCCCAGTTGGCACGGGCACCACCGCTGGCACAGCACTGGATTACCACATCCTTATACTTGGCACGGATGCGGTCGATGACATTGGCAAATCCCTGATGGTAAGCGATGTAGAGATGACTCTGGTCGGCAGCAGAAAGATACTGGCTGCCATGGTTCATGATAGACATGTTGGCATCCCACTTGATGTAGGCAATCTCAGGATACTTGGTAAGCAGATTATCTACCACGCCAAATACGAAATCCTGTACCTTAGGATTACCCAGGTCGAGCACCAGCTGTGTGCCGCCACGGCCTACCACTGCATCACGCTTAGGCGCCTTGACTATCCAGTCAGGATGCTTCTCGTAGAGTTCACTCTTGGTGTTGGTCATTTCTGGCTCAATCCAGATACCAAACTTCACGCCGTTCTTCTTGACATCACGGAGCAGACCCTCGATGCCATCAGGCAACTTTTCGGTATCCACCACCCAGTCGCCCAGGGCAGTGTCGTCTTTCTTTCTAGGATATTTCTTTCCGAACCATCCGTCGTCCATCACGAAGAGTTCGCCACCCATGCTGTGGATGTCGGCCATCATCTGGTCCATCCCCTTCTGGTTGATGTCGAAATAAACACCCTCCCAGGAGTTGAGCAGGATGTCACGCTCCTGGTCGCCATGGGCAAGCACATACTTGCGTCCCCACTTGTGAAAGTTGCGGCTGGCACCGCTCAATCCCTCATTGGAATAGGTGAAGGCGAGTGCCGGAGTCTTGAAGGTTTCGCCCTTCTTCAGGTGATATTCAGAGTTCTGCTCGTTGATGCCGGCAAAGAAGTAGTGATACTCCGTATCGTCGGTCACGGTCTTGAGCTTATAGTTGCCGCTGTATTCCAGTGCCGCACCGATTACGGCACCCGCATTCTCCTGTCCCTTACCGTTGAGCGAGAACATCACCTCGGCATGGTCGGTATGCGAATTGCGCACGCCATCATTGTTGCGGATAACGAACTCGCCTGGCTGCAGCTTCTCGTGGCTCAACTGCGCCTCGGCAGCCCATGTACCCGAGAGGTGGCTCATCCATACATCGCCACGGCGGATAGGAAGCATGGCAGAAGCGAAGGAGGTCAGGGTAACGATGCCCTTTTCGCCGTTGCGGATTTCGGTCCACGCCTCAATCATATCCACATCCTTGTAGGCACGATACTTCAAGTCCACCTTTATATTATATACAGGATCCTTGAGATGGATGGTAGTAACGGTGGCATTTGCCTCCTGCTTCACGTTGCTGCCCGTAGCCACAAGAGCCGTAGAGAGGTTACCGTCGCTATGGCGCATGGCGAGTGCAGCCTCTGTAGGAGTGTTCAAGCCATAGGCAGGATAGGCATCCATTCTTCCGTTGGTAGCCACCTTGAGGTTCTGCAGATCGGCAGCATTCAACTTGGTACCGAAGTAGAGATACTGAGCAGGCTTGCCGTTCTCCACATCGAGAATAAGTGAGATGCCCTTACTGTTAACTGATACTTGCTCGGCCATCGCAGGCATGGCGACGGAGATGAGCAAAAACGCTAGTGATTTTAATTTCATCATAGTTGAATTATGTTATTAGTTTCTGTCATTGACTAATTTTTCGACTGCAAAAATAAGAAAAAATAAGATACTAGCCAATACTTTTCTGCTTTATTTTAAGGCAAAAGCAGAAAAAGGCAAACATCCGTCAAAAAAAGCAAAGTTTGGCTCCCTGATATGAGTCTCCATCAGGAAGTCATAGAATATTTAGAGTTAAGGCAAAAAATATTTTCCCTTAAGGCTAAATATTTTTAGCCTTAAGGGTAATTATATTCATACTATTCTTCCTTCGAAACAAAGTCTCTTACGATGCGGGTGTATACCTCGTGATGGTCGCGATATGCCATGGCATGAACGGAGCCTTTGGCGATGAAGATGGCTTTTCTGCCCTTCGTCTTTGCCTCGTAAAGCGGATGAAGCATGGCGTAAGGCACGAAGGCATCCTTATCGCCATGGATAAAGAGCATCGGTTTGGTGCTCTTGCGAACCTGCTCTATCTGCTGCGCCTCGGCAAACGACCAGCCGTAGCGATACTGGCAAAGAGCAGAAGTGGTATTCATCAGCGGGAAGGCAGGCAAGCCAAACTGGTCTTTGAGCTGAGCGGAAAACTCATCCCATACGCTGGTATAGCCGCAGTCCTCCACAAAGCACTTCACGTAATCGGGAGTCTTCTCTCCCGATACCGCCATCGTGGTTGCCGCACCCATCGAAATACCATGAATCACCTGACGGGTATTCTTCACTTTTTGTTCTTCACTCTTCACTTTAAAAATCTCATTGGCGATTTCCGACCATCTGATGACATCCCATCTATCCTTCCATCCCATCTGGATATGGTCTCCCTCGCTCTCTCCGTGTCCATACAGATCTGGCAGGAGCACATTATACCCCATATCGTGATTATAGAGATAGGCGATGTGCAGCATACCCTCGGAGCGCACCTGATAGCCATGCACCACCACGGCAGTCTTTTCCGTAGTATTCGGTGCATAGAGATAGATGGCATGGGCCTTGTAGCCCGACGGCATCACGACAAAGGTATCCATCACGCAATGGTGCTGATACACTGAGTCCATCCAGCCAATCATCCAGGGGCACTCGTTCTTCATTCTGTTCTTCCAATGCTCAGCCGTCATTCTCTCCTCCTTCGGATAATTGAGCGAATAATTGAGCATATAGTTGCTGGCGCCATACAGTCCCAGCACCACGAGCACCACCAAGCCCAGAGCCGAAGCGATGCCTATCTTTCTTATCTTTTTCTGTTTCATCTTCATTCTTTTTGCTATTAAAAATATCTATTATAGAGTTTCTGCTGCAAAATTAAGGAAAAAGATGGAAATGGCAAAGAAACGGAGGAAAAAAATCTATTAAATTGAAGCATAGAGCGAATTGCTAAAAATAGTGTTAACAAAACTAACTCGCTCTAAATTGGACTTTGATTGAAAATCAAGAAGTTGGGCGTTTGCCTATATTATACAGGTAACAATATGGAAACGAGCGGACTTCTGCTCAATAGTTGCCATCTTCCCTATGTATGAGTTTGGCATTATGGCTTATGATGTTGCAGTTATAAGATGCATTGTCGTTGCCATCGAAAGAAACATGAGCTGTCCTTGGCTCATCGAAAAGGCGCAAATACTTAAAAAAATCTTAAAACATTCTTTATCCCCGATTAAATATCGTATCTTTGCAACCGAAAGATTACTTATAAAAAATAAGTACTTTCGAAGAAAAAACTCTTCAATATTTAGACTTACTGACATAGAGCTGTCATAGAAGACGCTATTTTTGTATCAAAAAGTATTCAACTTAATATTATAAAATATGAAAAGATTATTTTTATGCTCATCATTTGCTGATGTTGCTAATCTATTTGTCGATTGTGCCAAAGAAGATTTGCAAGGGAAAATTATAGCTTTTATACCAACTGCAAGCCTTACAGAACCAATACGATTCTATGTAAAAAAGGGGAAAAAGGCTTTAGAAGAAGCAGGAATGATTGTTGAAGAAGTCGAGATTACCCAACTGTCCAAAGAGGAAATATCTTCTATATTACATAAATGCGATTATATCTACATAACAGGTGGAAATACATTTTTCCTTTTGCAAGAGTTAAAAAGAAAAGGTGTTGATAAAATTATATCTAAACAAGTGAAATTGGGTAAACTGTATATTGGGGAATCTGCCGGAGCAATAATAGCCTCTCCCGATGCAGAATATATGAGAAGTGTGAATTTTGATCCAATAGAAAAGGCTCCTGAATTGAAAGACTGTACTTCTTTAGATTTGGTCGATTTTTATACGATTCCCCATTATGGAAATTTTCCATTCAAGAAAAAAGGTGAAAAGATAGTTCAACTATATAATGAGAAGTTGCAGCTTATTCCTATAAGTAATAAACAAGCTATTATTATTGAAGATTCAAATATTCAAATTAAAGATGCAAAATGAATAGAATAGACCGTATTTCTGCTATATTGATTCAGTTATAACCGCACTCGTTAGTGAAAGCACAGCAAAACTCTGCAACGCTACCGGGCTATCGGTGCGCTGCCTTACTTCACTATCAGCGGAAAAGTGTATTACAAGGCTTCCGATGTCCGGGAGTTTATTAAAGAACGGTTCAGCGTCACCACGCTACGCCAGTTCGAGAAAGAACACTGTACGAAGAAAAAGAAGTGAATCTGAAAAGCCGGAACGGTGAATGTACTTCATCTGTTTCAATAAGTCGGAAACCATACCTACATCGCTCAACAATGTACCCTGAACCTGGGTCTGGAATCCACCATGGGTCAACTTGGTACGAGGGCGAACCGCCTTTCTCGCCTCGCAGGGAATCTCGAACTGGCCGTTCTCATTCGTCACACCACCATTAATCAATGAAGAATCACGAACATTCAGCAGGGCTACATTGGCGAAATCTATGGGGCGATTCTTATTGTCGATGATACGGCCTATCATCTTGGTGGGAGTCTTCTGCGTACACTCCACCATGATATTATCCTCCACCTGCGTCATCCTGATGGGATAAAATCCTATCAGCTGCATGATGGCATCGGGAACACTCTGGTTGCGGATGCTCTTGGTTACCCTGAAATCCTCCAGTTCATCATACACGAAGTTGATGGTGTACTTATGCTGGCGGGCGTTCAAATCCTTCAACGCCGCAGAGAACGACACATTATTATATTGTCGGGTGATGCGCTGGGCTAATATGGTTTGAAAAACAGCCACACAAGCACAAATCATAATCCATTTTTTCATATACATCAGTCTTTCTTTTTTTTGTTACTTATTATCTATACAGTTGAGCCAAGCAAAAAACTAAGCAAAACATAGATTATTTTCGAAAAACCTATGCAAAGGTAATAAAAAGGCTACGAAAAAGCCCCGATGCGTCACGCACCAGGGCTTCGAGCTCTTTTTACAATAAAAATGAAACAATCATCTTTGCTAGAAAGAGACTGCTCTTTAAACGTACTGTAGAACTGGCTTATCTATCAAGAGTCCAGTGTCTATATCTTCCTTGATCTTTGCAATGCCTTGGCGAATTTTCTCCAGACTCTTGCCTTGCGGCGACTTGATGCCAGCCGCATACTGTCGCAAAAGGGAAGCGTTCATGCCGATATATTTGGCAAACGCCGAGATGCTGAGCGGATAGTAGTTGAAGAATGCCCCTACATCGAAGACGAAGTGAAACTCCAAGTCTGGATATTCCTTGCCCTCCTTCTCGTAGAACGCCCTCATCTCCTTATCTGCTATAAGAAAATCCTCCATGGCAGCCTTTGCGGTCTTGCCATCACCAATGAGACCAAACGTCAAGTCATCGGTCCCAGTCATAAAGCAAGAATATAAATCCTTGCCAGACTCCACAACAACGGTAACTTTCCTTGCCATATCTTCTATATTGTTATAAGTTCATAATCAAAAGTGTTCTTCTCGCATACTAAGATTCTCATGGAAGAAGAACCTGGGCTAAAGCCCAAGTTCTTGATAGATAGATTTGAGAGTGCCTTGCGGCACCTCTCCAGTTCCATGCCGAGGAACGACTGCGCTCTTCCCAGTGGCAGGGTTGAACCAGATGTCGTGTCGGCCTCCATGATGAAGTAGAAAGCATCCCGCTTTCTTTAACTTCCGATACAGCTCGCTGTATTTCATAATCTTAGTACGTTTAAAGAACACTTTGTCCTCATTGGACGATGCAAAGGTAACAATAAAGTTATTTACCACCAAACATTTCGGTAACTATTTTGTTACGTTAACTGAGATTTAACATTTGTGGGCGCAAACATTACCATACTTCGCAAATACCTGAGCACCAAAGCTGGTGCTTATGGTATTACAAAGATTGGAATCTTTGGATCTGTAGCTAGAAACGAACAGACCGAAGACAGCGAAGTTGATGTTTGTGTGGAAATGAAAAAGATAGAAGAATTATAAAAAACATCGGTCAAGCAAAGAGCAAACCAATATGGTTTTGCCTTCGCATGACCGATTGTCATATATTCATTGTTGTATTGAGAGGGAAATCTATTTAATCGGCTCTGCATGGATACAATAGTAACTCTTCAAGGGATTTTCCTTATTCTTTTTCAAGATTAAAGCAACTAAACATCCCTCATAATCAGAGTTCCATTGCACAGGCGTATAGCCCTTCCAATACATTACAAGGTCTGCATCGGAAGGCAAAGCCTTGAAACGATTGCGGTACTTCTCTCTGTTCGAATCATCTACCACAACACCCTTGCCATACTGACCATAATACATATCCATCAGATCAACCAGCATCCTCTTTTGCTCAGACAGTACAGCCTCATGCTTCTTCATGCTTTCCGGATCCTCAGAATCCAACAGCACCCCTGATACAATGTATTCCAATTCAGAATATGGCTTTTCTGGAAAATCAGGAGAATAACGAGGAGAGACTATCCGGAACCGCTTGCTCCGGTCGAAGATGCAATACAAATCATAGTCTTCATTAGATGGATTCAGCAAATCAGAAGAGCCGAAATCGTAACCCATGAAACCAGTATTATAGATATTGAGATAGATGCCGGAAGAATAAACCACACGTCCACCCTTATAGCCATCAGCAACAATCAATGTTCTATCTTCCTCCATCATAGAAGTATTACGGCTGATCTGAAAAAGATAAGTGCTAAGGTTGATTGACACAGCATACCAATTATTCTCATTTCTGAGACTCACTACCCTATCTGGCATTCCCTTACATGACCATACAATGGAATCATAATAATGATAATAAGGGTTAGCTGATGAGTTATTGTTCAGATAATCTGT
Source organism: Segatella copri (assembly GCF_019249655.2). Taxonomy (NCBI): domain Bacteria; kingdom Pseudomonadati; phylum Bacteroidota; class Bacteroidia; order Bacteroidales; family Prevotellaceae; genus Segatella; species Segatella copri. Next base: position 1,996,715 of record NZ_CP137557.1, on the reverse strand, counting down.
CAAATCAAAACTCAATAGTCTGAATGACTGAAATTTACTATGTCCATCACCCATTCCATGGGCATCCTTAGAATTGGCATATACACACCGAATATAATAACGGCAATCATCCGGTACTTTTTCAGTTTCATTTGGCTTGTCTTCTTCATCACTCTTATCAATAGTATAAGTATTCTGCACATTAATCAGTTCTAATAAAGATAAACGCTGATATACCACCAAGCCATAAACAGCTTTTTCCTGATTGTCAGCTACTGTCACCGAACCAATCTTCTCCATCACATACAGGTAAGCTTCATCTTCATGAAACTTCACATCCAGGATTTGCATATAATCATCCACCTTACCTGCCTTATTCGTTTTGATGACAATGCCCGTCGCATCATCATACGACCAATCCTGCTTCTTGAAACAGAATGTACGTGTATCTTCATCACGATAATAAGTCATCAACTGATTCTCTGATAAGAATTCATAGACCTTCGGACTATAATCCTTGATGCCTTCACGATAATCAGTTTTCGCAAGTTTACCGTTTTCCTTCACCTGATAGATGCCGACAGGTTGCCAGCCATAACTTACAAGCCAAGAATTCAGAACATTCCTATCTATATCACAGACAGGAGCCTTTCCATCTAAGATGCAATACCCGTCCTGATTTAAAACAAATGACTGGTTGAACAGTTCCTTGTCATTCCAAGGAAGGCTGTCCAACTTATCATCATCACTACTACAGCCAGTCAGCATCCAGATGCCAACCACCATGAATATCATCCATAAACAACGCTTCATATACTTTCTGTTTTTTTATTTTATAATCTGTTCTTTTCTGCATTACCGGCACCCGTACCCTTATACTTGCTTCTACTAACATTAAACTTATAGCTGAATGAACACATAATCATTCGGGTATCGGTATATTTTCTGGTATAGATATCGCTGGTACCATATACCAATCTTGTGGAATTGCGCATCGTCGCAAAGAGGTCATTGCCCGACAAAATGACATTCAGGCGGTCGTGAAGAAAACTTCTACGCAAAGAGACGTCCACTCCTCCTTGTGCCATATAAAGCGGAAGTGCAGAATGGCCCTGCGTGTTCCAACTCATATCAAGATTAAGCGTCCAACCGCATGGTAGCGAAAACGCATTATTGAAAGAGCCGATGAATATCGGTTTGCTGTACGCCTTACCACCAATCGTCAGGAACTGCTTTCTAATACCAGCGTCCAACGTAGGATGCCACCATCCTATCGTCGGCGATGCCGTCAGTCCCACGTAACAAACCTGAGTATGATTCAAATTACGAAAGGTGTACATACTGATTAACTCTTTGTCATGATACGGTTCTATCACCTGATAGCAAGGATCTACAAGATAACGCCAGTTGGCAAAAAACTGGAACCATTTATATCCCAGATTAATCCCTATGCCATGTTCGAAGGTTGACTTGAGCAATGGATTTCCACCCTGATAATAATAGCGACTATTATATTGCACGTTACTACTTAACTGACTATAGGAAGGACGACTCACCGTCACCTTATAAACCATATTCATTTTCACATTCCCGATAGGAAAGGTCAAGGACACATTCGGAAAGAAATGGTCGTACTTACGACTCTGGTCGGGTACGAAATAATCCTTATTCTCCTCGCTCCAATAATCACCACCTGTATTATAGTAATTGGAAGAAACATGTTCGTATCTGAGGCCAGCATTCAGTTCTACCTTGTTTAGTCTCAATCCATAAGAAACAAAGGCTGCAAGATTACTTTCCTTCACCTGGTCATCCGTCTTGCCTGGCAAGTCAGTTCCCTGTTCATCTATAGTATAAAGATTGGCACGGCAACTTTCGGTAAACTCATTACCAATCTTCAGGGTACCTTTCCATACCGGAAAGCTCAGTACCAGCTTAGATGCATACATCCAACTATCAGCCGTGAAATCAGATTTTATCGTACGAGAATCTCCGCCCTCAATTCCTGTTTCTTCAGAATATTGAGTCTGTCCTGTTTTACGAAGATATATTTCCCCATTCCATTCTATGCTCACCTTTCCTATCTGTCCGGCATAATAAGCCGTAATATCTTGCGTAGGTCGGCTTTTGAAACGGCAATACATATCATTTGTATAGCTTTCTGTCTTGGAACCATTCTTCCAGACATCCATCAGCGAATTCCATCCACCCTGACTATAAGGATTGATGTTCACCTCGTAAGTAGCACCCACGGAATGCCTATCATTGAAAACATAATTAAAGCCAAGACTTCCACTGGTATAGTAACTCTTGTTTTTGATTATCAAGTCTTCGTTGATATTCATGAGCGTCTTGCCGTAGAGTCTGTTATCATTATACTGATTCTGATAGCCCTGAGACAAACCGCCATACAAATTGGAGAAGATATCCAATCCCCGATAGCGATAATTCAAATCTAGGACTTCACGATGATTGTCCTGATGATTGCGCTGATAGACCTGCCGATAAGTCAATCCCAAACCTTCTCCCTTTTTTCTTGTCGTCTTGATTCTGATGACAGACTGATAGGTTGCATCGTATTCTGCACCCGGCTCGGTTATCACCTCTACATGTTTGATGTCAGAAGAACTCAATCTGTCGAGATCAACGGTTCCCTTGATTTTCTTGTTATCGATATAAATCAAAGGTTTACCTTTTCCCAAGACTTCTATATCACCGTTCTTCTGCATCACTCTCGGAAGATGTTTCAAAACATCTTCTGCCGAGCCCATTTTCTCCAAGGAGGTTCCTTCTACCTGAGCCACCAATCCTTCAGAAGTCATTCTGAAAGGCTGTCGATGTCCTTTCACTACAATTTTCTGCAGGTTCATTGTTGCCTCTTTCAGAGTTATTGTCCCTATCTTACCTATATTATATGTATTGCTTGTCGTAATATAGCCCACGCAACTTACTCTTACTATCGCCTTTGTGGCTTCGCAGGGAATCACGAACTGGCCGTTCTCATTTGTCACGCCACCATTTATCAATGAAGAATCACGAACATTCAGCAGGGCTACATTGGCGAAATCTATAGGGCGATTCTTATTGTCGATGATACGGCCTATCATCTTGGTGGGAGTCTTCTGCGTACACTCCACCATGATATTATCCTCCACCTGCGTCATCCTGATGGGATAGAATCCTATCAGCTGCATGATGGCATCGGGAACACTCTGGTTTCTGATGCTCTTGGTCACCCTGAAATCCTCCAGCTCATCATACACAAAGTTGATGGTGTACTTATGCTGGCGGGCGTTCAAATCCTTCAACGCCGCAGAGAACGACACATTATTATATTGTCGGGTGATGCGCTGGGCATAAGACTGCTGAACCAAAAGCAACAGGAAGAGAAGAAGAAGCTCTCTGATAAGCTTGCCGCTAACGGGCATTGGTTTCCAAAAATCTCTCATAAACATTTCCTTCTATCTTATTTCACCAACAATGTACCGTCAATATACTCTATCTGTATGCGGTCGAAAGCATTCAAAATCTCCAGGTTCTGCTCCAAAGTCTTCGTCTTGTTCCAGTTGAAGAAGAGACGGATGTGCTGGGCACCGGCATCCACATACTCCACCTTGACATGATAGAAACCGGATAACTGAGCCAGAATGGTTCCCAATTCGGCATCATCAAACACCACGGGTTTCATATCAAGCGAATCCTTCTTCTCTGCTGTTGCAGCACGAAGACTGTCATTCGGCAACGCCTGGGGTGTTGCCTTCTGTTCTGTCGCAGCCTTGTTATCCGCTGTCTGACCAGAAGCCGGGAACCACAACCAGCCATTGTGAATCGCAGCCAAGGCTACCCCCGAAAGGAAGATGATGCCGACGATGGATGCGGCAATCTTCATCCGGTTGCGATAAGCGCCCTTAGATTTGCCGGCATCCATCGCCAACTTATCCTCGTGATGTGCCTGAACAAATTCCTTCCAAGCCCCATCCACATCCACCTCCTTCGGATTGGCTTTCTTGCCAGCCATTCTCGCCATCGCCAGTTCATGGAAAAACTCCTTCACTTCCTCATCGGCAAGCAGGCGTTCCACCTGCTCGTCGGTATATTTCTCGGGATGCTCCTGCATGTCAAAGAGCATCATCCGCTTTTCGTCTTTACTCATGTTTGTCATTGTCTTGCTCATTTAAATTGTTCCTTAATCCAGTCCATCGCCTTCGAGAGATGGTTGAATACCGTCACCTTGCTCACTCCCACTTCATCAGCCACCTCCTGATAAGATTTCTCTTGAAGATAGCGCAGGCGGAAAATGAGTTGCCGGATAGGCGGTTCCAGGTCTTCGATGAGAAGCATCAGCCGGTCGAGCCGTTCATCGGTCTCTTCTGAGAGAATCACGTCGGCATCATCCAGCAGCAGCTTCGCCACCCTTTCCTTCACGCTCTTATGAGCTATCAGGTTGAGACAGCGGTTGCGGACGCTCCGCATCAGATAACCTTCCTCACCCCCAGGCACCAGAACCACATCATCGGCAAGAATCTGGGCGAATACTTCGCTCACCACATCCTTGCTCTCGTCATCATCCGAAAGAATGCATCTGGCCAGATTGTACATCTTCGCGTAATGCTGACGGAATAACTGTTCTATGTCCTTTTTTCTGTTCATATACTATCTATACAGTTGAGCCAAGCGAAAAACTAAGCAAAACATCAACTTTTTTGTTTTTTCCTTTAAATCCGAATCGAAATCACCAAGAATCTCCCCGGATTTGAATGCAAAAGTACACAATCTATCGGAGATAGAAGACAAATGGTAAGGATAAATCGATTTTCTGTTGATTTATTTGTTCATTCCAACATTTTTTAGTACTTTTGCCCACCAAATTACGAACAAGTAAATAAGATTGGTATAAAATAGGTATTACCAAGATAAAATAAAGAATAGATTAGATAAAGGAGAATAAGATTATGTCAACGATTATTTATCCATCACCGATATTCGGTCCGGTAAACTCCCGCCGTCTGGGAGTTTCACTGGGCATCAACCTCATGCCATCTGATGGCAAGGTCTGTTCATTCGACTGCGTTTATTGCGAATGCGGATTCAACGCCGACTTCCGTCCTAAGAAGAAGCGCCCTACCCGCGAGGAGGTAAGAGAAGGATTGGAGAAGGTTCTGAAAGAGCGCCACGATAACAACCAGCCTCTGGATGACATTACCTTCGCAGGAAATGGTGAACCTACGGGACACCCAGACTTTAAGGGAATCGTGGAAGATACGATGGAACTCTGCAAGAAATATTTCCCTGAAGCACAAGTATCCGTACTCAGCAACGCTACCTATATATATAAGGAGGAAGTGAGAGAGGCGCTGATGCTCGTGGATAACAACATCCTGAAACTGGATACCGTGGATATGGATTACATCAAGAAGCTGGACCGCCCTCAGCAGCCTAACTACGACGTGAAGGATGTGATCAAATATCTGAAGATGTTCAAGGGGCACGTCATCATCCAGACCATGTTCCTGAGAGGTGACGGTTTGGACAATACCAGCGAGCATTTCGTAGCTCCTTGGCTGGAGGCAGTGAAAGACATCCAGCCTCAGCAGGTAATGGTTTATACCATCGCCCGCGAAACACCAGACAAGTTGCTGGAAAAGGCGCCAAAGGAAGTTCTCGATGCCATCAAGGACCGTGTAGAGGCACTGGGCATCAAGTGTACAGCCAGCTATTAAGAGATAATCAGGATAAGAAAGAAAAGCAAGTAGAAAAAAGAAAGAATGAAAGCGAAAAGTAATATCCTTATTATCAGCGACATGTGTGGCTACGGAAAGGTATCTGCCGCAGTTCAGATGCCTATCCTCTCTTATATGGGACTCGACGTGTTCAATCTACCCACCATGCTCATCAGCAACACCTTCCCATACGGCAAGTACGCCATTCTGGAATGCACTTCGTATATCGAGGAAGCCTTGCAGAAGTGGAACGAACTGGGCATTCACTTCGATGCCATCACCACGGGTTTCATGGCTTCGGAGCGTCAGGCTAAGCTGGTGGCACGCTATTGCAGGGAACAGGCTGCACTGGGCACCGACATCTATGTGGATCCCGTGATGGGCGATTACGGCAAGCTCTATGGTGGAGCCAGTGAGAGTACCGTGAGATGCATGAAGGAGATGCTGAGCGTATCGCATCTCTGTTTTCCCAACTATACCGAGGCTTGCCTGCTGACGGATTCGGAATACAAGGAAGAGGGAATCTCGGAGAAGGAAGCCTATGAACTGATAGATAAACTGAGAGCCATCGGTTCCCACTCCGTGCTCATCACCTCGTGCATCGTAGAGGGTCAGCATGCCGTGATAGGTTTCAATCATCTTACAGAAGAGTATTTTCTCCTGCCCTACGAAGAAATCCCCGTTCAGTTCCCAGGCACCGGCGACATCTTCTCCAGCATCATCGTGGGCAGACTGAAGGATGGCGATCATCTCCGCCATGCCACCCGCATCGCCATGGATACCCTGCGCAACTGGATAGACATCAACAAGGATGACAAGGACAAGAACCGCGGAATTCCGATAGAAAGGCATCTGGGAGACTTGTAGATTGCCATTTAGCAAACTCAGAAGCAAGGGAATATCAATTAAGTTATAATGGAAAAGAAAGAAACAAATACACTGAGTATATTTCAGCACCCGGTATGGGTAAGCCTGTTCGCCCTTACGGCTGCTATCTCGTGGGGATGGGCTTACCCATTGATCAAAATGGGAATGGAAGAATATCAGATTACGGCAGACATGACCGGAAGCAAGATGCTTTTTGCTGGCATCCGCTTCTTCATCTCCGGCATCATCATCCTTGCCATCGCCAGAAGTTCACACCGTGAATTCGGATTCAAGAAGAAAGCTGTTCAAGAGAATGTCTGGTTCCTTCTCCTCTATTCACTCCTCAACACCACCCTTCATTATGCCTTTTTCTATTTCGGACTCTCGCATAATGCTGGAGCACGTTCGGCGATACTCAATTCGATGAGCGTCTTCACGGTGGTTATCCTTGCCTGCATCTTCTTCAAGAGCGACAGGATGACGTGGCGAAAGGCATTGGGCTGCATCATCGGATTCCTGGGCATCCTTGCCCTGAACCTTGGCGGAAAGGAAAGCGGAAGTTTCACATTCCTGGGCGATGGTATGATTATCCTCAATGCCCTGTGTGGAGCCAGTGCTTCCCTGCTGACCCGAGGATTGAGCAAGAGGGTGGATGTTTTCGTAGGAACCGGTTATTCGCTGAGCATCGGTGGAGCCTTGCTGTTGATTCCTGCATTGTTAATGGGTGGTTATCTGCCAGTCATCAGCCTCTGGGGCATCACGATTCTGCTGCTGCTCATTGCCATCTCAACCATCAGTTTCGCGCTCTACAACAAATTATTGAGCTGCAATCCCGTAGGAAAGGTAGCGATATACAATTCGCTCATCCCCGTAGTAGGAGCCATCACCTCCTGCCTCTGTCTTGGCGAAACCTTCTACTGGAAGTATCTGATAGCAGGCGCATTGGCTACTGCCGGAATTTATATCATCAATAAAGGGAAGAAATAAATTCCGGCTGTTGCCCATGCAACCCATATAGAAAGCAAAGCCACCTATTTTAAGATACCCGTTTCGCGCTCCTTATTCTCGATATTCCGCTGTATCTTACGATATTCCTTTCCCCGATTGATATTCCAGGCAACACCGATACGGAACAAATTACCTTCCGAATTGTCATAACCACAAACCTGCTTACGGAGTAATGCGTTGACGATTTCTGCTGAATAGGATTTCGGATGAGCCATAAACGGATTATGCATATAGAGCGTAAAATCGAAATCACCTATATGATAACTGGCTGAGGCAGCCAATGAAGGAGGATTATGCCCGATGTGCTCTCCCTCCATAAAGTTCCAACCGTTATCAGCATACAGTATCACAGTCCATTTTCCCCAATATCCCTGTAATGTTCCACCATAATTATAAGCGGTATAACAATGACTGTACTCATCGCCCTTATTGAAAAAACGGTAAATACCTGCATTCACAGATAATATAAGGTGATCGGGAATAATGTCAAACCGGGTATCATTCGTAAGATACAACATATTACAATGGGGCTGATTCGTCTGGGAATAAAGAAACTGATCATTTTCCGTGCGGGTGTATTTCGCCAAATCACAATGACGATTGATGCGATAATTCAAGGTAAAATCAGTATTTATCCTTGGTTTACTGAAAGAGAACGCAACCCAGTTCTCATATCTACTGTTAGGCTTAAGCGAAGGATTACCCACAGTCCATTCCATACTGTTCTTTCGAATACGGGTATCCGAAATCATAGCTATCTGCGAAATATGCTGTGATAATTCACTTCCCAAGCGAATCTGAAACGAAGATGTCAAGCAATAAGCCAATGTGAGTTTCGGACGACAAAGCCAAAAACTAAATTCCTCATCTCCCTGTCGATAAGTCTGATTACTCAACCCGAAGCCAGCTACATAAGTTAAACGGGATGTTCCTTCCTTGAATTGCCCCAAACTTCCCTTGATTTGTGCAAAACCATAAATACCCAATGAACGGATACCATTCTCGCTAACCACATCACCCAAATACTGATTATCCATATATTTCCAGTTCAAGTTGGTTCCTGCAGAAAAAGTAAAGGGTTTCAACCGGTTTTCATAGATAGCCTCGGCTATGAGCGAATAGGTCTTTCCATCTACCTGATATTGATAGGGTTCGCCCTCACCTTCATAATAGGCTCCTTTGGTGTGGATATAAGTACCCAAAACATCTGCCGACAAAGACTGATGCTTGCCCAACTGATGATAGAAATACAAATCGAGAGCAGGAGTAAAATCCCTACCCTTGCTGGTTCTGTAAACAGGATACGCAGGCTTTCCAGATTCAGAAAACCACATCTCATTCGATGTATAAGGCTGATTGCTGAAATCCGTGGTAAGCGTTGTCTGGAATACATATAAGGCAGAATCAGCCAGATTATACTTCAACTGCAATGTATTATCATAATTTTGAGTTGCCCCATTCATGATTTTTCGAGATATCTGATACTCAGAACCATCATGTAGAAGATATTGAGCATCCTCATTATATTCGGATGCCTTATTATCCACATAAGTCTGCTCATATAAAATATTCAATTGGCTCTTGCCCCTATTGACAGATGCATAGACATCGTTCGAACCGAGCTTGGTAGTTAGCGCATTAGTCAGGTTGAAGCCCAAACTGCCACCCGATGAAGCCCTGCGGGTATGAATATCTATCACGTATGCAATATTCTTACCATATCTTACGCCAGGGCTATCGATATAATCTACACTCATAATAGAAGCTACATCCAGCATCTGCACGTCATGCATATTGGCGAGAATGCCATTGATACGAATCTGCACTTCTCCCTTATGATCGGTAGCAGAAATGGAACGGCCAGCCTCATCAACCCTGATATGAGGCAAAGCTAACTTTCCCAAAAGCGAAAAGCCAGAAAAAGAACGCTGCTTCTGAATATCGCTTGGGAATATCAACTTGCCATCTTCCTTGTTGACTACTCGTGCCGCCTTCACAACAACCTCTTGCAAGGCTATAGAATCATTCGATACCTTCTGGATCTCCTGGGCACGTATTTCTACACAAGAGATCAATGCCCACAGCATCACCATAGCTGTTAACAATTTACTTTTCTTCATTGTCATCATATACTTTTCTAAAACTTGTTTTCTGCTGCAAAGGTATCAAAAAGAGAAGACCGAAGCGAAAAATATGGCTGACATGAGTCTGACATTTATCAATTAACGAATATTATATCTAGTTTTATACCATCTTTCATAGAATTTCTGTACTTTTGCATTTGAATCTTTAAACAGTATATCATTTAAACAGAATAGATAATATGAAACTGAAAGCATATCATTCCATCCTCATCTTCGCCATCCTTGTGATGTCTGCGGCATTCTCCAGCGTGAGCAACTACCGCAAGGCACAGTATGCCATTGTACAAGATATGAACAAAGCTTTGGCTCTGACTCTTCAGGAAAATAAATATCAATGGATTACGCCTGATACCATCCAGAGCTACCGCTCACATCTCAGCATCGACCTGCTGAAGTCGACCAGTAATCTCTGCTATGTGATGGAAGACAGAAGAAGAGGGAAGAACAATTCCCAGTTGGTAAATAGCACCAACCTGCTCAGCAGCAAAGAGATGCTTCTCAACGAGCATTCTATCCAAAGTTATGCTAACTGTTCGATGGCAGATGTTTTGAGTATGAGCAACCAGCGGACATCTTTGACGCTTACTCTCATGGCTATGATTTGGGCTATTGCATCGCTATACTATCATCGCAGAAAACAACCCTGGAATCATGAGGCTGATATGTTCGGCACCATGTGCTATTCTCAAGACGAGGATTCCTTCTACAATCAGGAAAGCGGACAAGCCATCAAGTTTACTCCGATGCAGCACCAGCTGATGCAACTCTTCTTCAACAATATGCATCATCAACTCTCCAAACAGGAGATTTGTGATGCTCTTTGGCCCAAGAAACCGGATGCCAGCGAAACGCTCTATACCTTGATTCGCCGTATCAAACCGGTGATTGAGCAGAATAGCAACCTCATGATTGAATCGGAAAGAGGCAAGTCTTACCGACTGATAATCAGATAAGTTCAGAAATGTCAGTCAAATGTCATACTTATTATTTGGCAGTTTCCCATCTTCTTCATACCTTTGCAGCAAAAATACAAAAGGAGCAAAAGAGCAAAGATATGAAGAAGATTTTTTTGATAGCAGTTGTCTTGCTGATGATGGTAAACTTCATCATCAACTATCATCATGAGGTTACGAAAGAGCAGCATACACCGATGGCGGATTTCAAGACCAAGGTAGAGATGGCGCCTATGAAGGAATACAATGATCCGGACTTCGGCTACGTTGTCAAGTATCCTTGCTTCTTCCAGCAGGAGGATACTTCGGTATCGGGATACCAGGGCTATGCCCGCTTCTCATTCACCAATCATGCCAATATCATCCTGGAGAGTTACGTTACCCCCAACTATAGCAACACCCTCCAGGCTTGTGCCGATTCTCTAGCCCAGAAGCTTCATTCGGAGCGGACGATGCAGGCATCGAATAAAGCATTCATCCTCTCCGGTCCTGTCTATGAAAACGGAGTAAGAGTAGATGGCTACAGTCATTACGATAAATTCATCAAGAGTGGCAGAATACTCTTCGTCTATTCCCTCACCTATCCCGACAGTTACAAGCCAGCCATGCCCCGCCTGTTCAAACTCATAGACGACTGGAGGGTTTTAGGAGCATATTAATCTGCCTTGAAGATATCCTCGTAAGCCTCTTGGGATTGTATAAAAACAGCTTTCAAAGAACATAAAAGCACTTGATTATTTGCATATATCAAATATTAATTGTAAATTTGCGGTGGAAATATAAACATCAAAGATTATGTCAATATTCAGTCGCCTCTTTGGAAGGAAGAACAATCTTAGCGTAAGCTCTGACATCAAGAAGAAAGATGCCAGAAGCAGAAATATTGCCTTCGTAGATACCGAAGTGGGACTGAAAGACCATAAAATACATGATATCGGGGCATTAAGTTATGATGGAGCTACCTTTCACCAAGCATCACAGACGGCACTGAACAAGTTCCTGCAGGAAAGAAAGGTTGACTATATCTGCGGCCATAACCTCATTCATCACGATGCCCGCTATCTCCAACTCAACGGCATACTGATAGATACCCTCTATCTCTCCCCACTCCTCTTCCCCAAGCGCCCATACCATCATCTTGTAAAGGACGACAAACTGATGAGCGAGCAGATGAACAATCCTGTAAATGACTGCGAGAAAGCCAAGGAGCTGTTGATGGATGAAATCGCTGCATGGAATCAATTATCAGAAAGGAAGAGGAAAATCTTCACCTTGCTGCTCCAGCATGAAGAGGAATTCAGAGGATTCTTGATGTATGTGGGAGCCATCGACACGGAAGATACTATATCAACCGATACCATATCAGCTGATACCATATCGGATCATGCAATCATAGAAGTTTCAGAATACATTCTTTCTGAATACAAGAATCATATTTGCGCCCATGCCGACATTCCGGCTCTTGCAGCCCAGTCGCCTTGCGGCTTGGCATACGCCTTGGCTCTCATAGGCACAGACGATTACCAATCTGTAACCCCAGGTTGGGTACTCTGCCATTATCCCGAAGTAGAACATATCATCTATATGCTCTGCCATACTCAATGCACCGATGGCTGCGAGTATTGCAACCGCATGCTCGACATTCATCACAACCTGAAACAGCTCTTTGGCTATGATGCCTTCCGTACCTATGACGGCGAACCGCTGCAGGAACAGGCATCGCAGGCAGCAGTGGATGGTAAGTCATTATTGGCGATATTTCCTACGGGTGGCGGCAAGTCACTCACCTTCCAGTTGCCAGCCCTGATGGATGGCAGAACCATACATGGACTCACCGTGGTTATCTCGCCTTTGCAATCATTGATGAAAGACCAGGTAGATAACCTCGCTGACCGCGGCTTCACCGATGCCGTAACCATCAATGGTCTCCTCGACCCTATCTCCCGCTCCCTAGCCATCGAACGAGTACAGAGCGGAGATGCCACCTTATTATATATAGCACCAGAGATGTTGCGCTCCAAAACCATCGAGCGCATCCTGATGGCACGGCATGTGGTGAGATTCGTCATTGACGAAGCCCACTGCTTCTCTGCATGGGGACAAGACTTCCGTGTGGATTACCTATACATCGGCAAATTTATCAAGGAATATCAGGAACGCAAGTTTGGCAAGGATGCAATGGCCCGCAACCATGGTCAAACCCTGATACCCGTATCTTGCTTCACCGCCACTGCAAAACAGAAGGTGGTGCAGGACATCTGCGACTATTTCAAGCATTGGCTGGGCACCGACCTCCTGCTCTTCGCCTCATCAGCCTCACGTACCAACCTGCACTATTCCGTTATCCACGTAGATAGTGACGGCAACAAATACAATCTCCTGCGCTCGCTGGTAGAGCAGGCTGATTGCCCTACCATCATCTACGTATCCCGCACCAAGCGAACCCGGGAACTCGCCCAAAAACTGACACGTGACGGCATATCCGCCCTGCCCTATAATGGCAAGATGGATGCCGATGAGAAGATACACAATCAGGATGCCTTCATGAGCGATAAGGTTAGAATCATCGTTGCCACCTCCGCCTTCGGCATGGGAGTAGATAAGAGCGATGTGGGGCTGGTTATCCACTACGACATCTCCGACTCTCTGGAGAACTATGTACAGGAGGCAGGACGTGCAGGAAGAGATCCACACCTCAATGCCAAATGCTATGTACTCTATAGTGACGAGGACTTAGACAAGCACTTCATCCTGCTCAACCAAACCAAACTGAGCATCAGCGAGATACAACAGGTATGGAAAGCCATTAAGGATTTTACCAAGCAGCGTCCACACGTAAGTTGTTCGGCACTGGAGATAGCCCGCCAAGCCGGTTGGGATGACTCGGTATCCGACATAGAAACCCGTGTCCGCACCGCCCTATCCGCTCTAGAACAGAGCGGATACATAGAGCGTGGCAACAACATTCCGCACGTCTATGCCACAGGTATCACCGTCAAGAACATGGACGAGGCAAGACTGCGCCTCACCGAATCACCCCTGTTCTCGGAAGATGAGATGCAGAATGCCATCCGCATCATCAAGTCGCTCATCACCCAGAAGCATATAGCCAAGGCACAGGATAGCGAGGCAGAATCTCGCATCGATTACCTCGCCGACATCCTAGGACTCAGCAAGCGAGACGTCATCTCCTCCGTTGATCGAATGCGACAGGAAGGCATCCTTGCCGATACCCGTGACATCTCTGCCTATCTGCAAGACATCAGCGACAAGCAACGCAAGCCTCAGCAGATGCTGGAAAACTTCGCCAAGCTGGAAAGATACATTCTGGAACATATCCCGGATGAATCGCTGCATATCACATACAAACAACTTAATGACAATGCCGTACATGACGGTATCGCTACTTCAACAGAAAAGAAAATCCGCACACTGCTATACTTCCTGGCAGTGAAGGGATATACGCACAAGAAGGAAGATGGTGTTCGCAATCTCATCGTAACAAGAGACAAGGACATAGAGACCATCATCAAACGATTCGAAAGACGAATTGAGGTTTGCCGATTCATCATCGAAAGACTATACAGCCTGGCTGAGGAAATAAGTAAAACTGTAACAGAAGAGAGCAACAATAGCTCTTCTGAAGAAAAGAATCCTTCTGAAGAAAAAGGTTTAGGAAAAGCCTCAGTCTCAACAGATAATTCAAAAGAGAAGCCTCTCCAATTCTCGGTAGTCGAACTTCTGAACGATCTGAAATCCAGCAACCAGTCACTCTTTTCCGACTTCTCTTCCCTGCAGTTGGAAGACGTGGAGGAAGCCTTGCTCTATCTCTCCAAGATAGGAGCCATGAAGCTGGAAGGAGGATTCCTGGTACTCTACAATGCGATGGCAATTAAACGCACCAAGGAACTTCGACTCCGCTATAAGCAGGAGGATTATCGCATGCTCAATGAATTCTACAAGCAGAAGATTCAGCAGATTCACATCGTGGGCGAATATGCCAACCTGATGGTAAGGGATTATGACGCCGCCCTGCAATATGTGCAGGATTACTTCCAGATGGACTATCATCGCTTCATCTCAAAGTACTTCAAGGGCAACCGGGAGACTGAGATAGAGCGCAACGTAACACCTTCGAAGTATAAGCAACTCTTCGGAATGCTCTCCAAAAGACAGAAGGAAATCATCGACGACCACGAGTCCCGCTGCATCGTAGTCGCTGCCGGTCCTGGCAGCGGCAAGACACGTGTGCTCGTACATAAGCTTGCCTCTCTCCTGCTGTTGGAAGATGTAAAGCACGAACAACTCCTGATGCTCACTTTCTCTCGTGCAGCCGCTACCGAGTTCAAGCAGCGACTGATGCAACTCATCGGCAATGCCGCCCATTTCGTAGAAATCAAGACCTTCCATTCTTACTGCTTCGACCTGCTGGGCAGAGTTGGCAATCTGGATGAGGCTGGAGATGTAGTTAAGCAAGCCGCCGAAATGATCAACAATGGAGAAGTGGAGCCCAATCGCATCAGCAAGACCGTACTCGTTATCGACGAAGCGCAAGACATGAGCAAGGATGACTATGCCCTTGTCTCTGCTCTGATGAAAGCCAACGAAGAGATGAGGGTGATAGCCGTA
Source organism: Segatella copri (assembly GCF_019249655.2). Classification (NCBI taxonomy): domain Bacteria; kingdom Pseudomonadati; phylum Bacteroidota; class Bacteroidia; order Bacteroidales; family Prevotellaceae; genus Segatella; species Segatella copri. The sequence goes on along the minus strand of NZ_CP137557.1, from coordinate 1,981,415 downwards.
GGCGATGATGACCAGAACATCTATGAGTTTAGGGGTTCCAACTCACAGTATCTCTATGAACTGACCCAGACAGAGCACAGCCGTTTCATTGAGATGACCGAGAATTACCGCAGCCTTCGCCATATTGTGGATGCTGCCAACGACTTCGCCCGTAACATCCGCCAACGAATCAAATCTACCCCTATCATCTCCATGAGTCAAGAAGATGGAGAGGTAAGAATCGTGAAGCATCCATACGAGATTCAGAAGAAAAAGGTTTATATGTATCAGCCTATTCTTGAAGATGTTACGCGATTACTAAGAAGTAACGCTTCAAAAAAAGCCGATGCTTCTTCCCGCAAGAAGAACGAAACTATCAGTATCCTCACGCAGACCAATGAGGAGGCTGTCATCATGCTGGCTCTTCTTCACAGTCATGGCATCAAGGCCAAGCTGGTGCAATCAATGGACGGCTTGCGCTTCTGGAATCTGGCAGAGGTAAGATATTTCTTGAAGAAGATAGACCAAGGCATCAAGGAGACGAAATCCCCTATCATCCCTGATGATATTTGGGAAGCAGCTAAGCAGCAGACATTCCAAAAGTATGCCACCAGCCAGGCATTGCCATACCTGCGCCGCAGCCTACAGATATTTGAGCAGACCAATCGTGCCAAGTACTACAGCGACCTGAGGGAGTTCGTGTTCGAATCATCAGTAGAAGACTTCTGTGACATCTCGAAATCAGACATCGTGGTCAGCACCATCCACAAGGCAAAAGGCCATGAGTTCGACCATGTACTGATGCTCATTACCCATCCCGAGCATCCTACAGATGACATACTGCGCCGATACTATGTGGGCATGACCCGTGCCAAGCGTACGCTTGCCATCCACACCAACGGCAATCTCTTCGACAGTCTGAAAAGTGCCCAGCATCTCTATGATGCCCAAGCCTACGATGAGCCCAAAGAAATAGTACTTCAGCTCTCACACAAGGATGTAAACCTGGGCTTCTCCAAGCCTCACAAGGATGCTATCCTTTGCCTGAGAAGCGGTATGCCGCTAACCTATCACGACCATTGCCTCTGTCTCCCATCAACAGGCAGAGACATAGCCCAGCTCTCCATCAAGATGAAAGAGAAACTAGGCAAATGGGAGTTGAAAGGTTACAAGGTAACCGCTGCCCGAATCCGCTTCATCGTGGCATGGAAGTCAAAGGATGCACCGAGGGATGAGAAGGAATCCGCCATCGTGCTCGCTGATTTGGTGATGAAAAAATAAGGTAAATTCATCAAAAATCTATCACCAAACGCTATTTATCCTTTCTTTTTATACACAAAAGTGTAATTCTTAAGCCGCACTCTTGAGAAATACACTTTTGTGTCAAAGGCTTTTTCCTATAAAGCTATACTTTTGCAGCAGAAAAATAAATGAATCAAGCAAAACTGTAGCAATATGAAGGAAAAAGTAATTTTTACCACAGTGTTGTACCTCTCGGCTATGACTCCGATGATGGCGCAGAATATCACCGGCAAGGTGATGAATACCAAGGGAGAACCTTTGGCGTTTGCCAATGTAGTATTATTGAATAGAACAGACTCGGCTTTCGTCAAGGGCGCAGTGAGTGGAGCGGATGGCAGCTTTGTCATCGACTCTTCCTGCAACGGCGGAATCATCAAGGTGACATCCGTAGGCTATAAGACAATCTGCAAGGATTGCACTGGTGAGAATGTGGGCATCATCAAGATGGAAGAAGACAGCAAGATGCTCGGCGAAGTAGTCGTGAAGTCATCACTGCCTAAGACTATTCTGAAGAATGGCGGAATGACGACAACCGTTGTCGGATCCGTACTTGAGAAGGCAGGAACCATGGAACACCTGCTCGACCGCATCCCTAACGTTTCTGCCCAAAATGGCAGCATCAAGGTATTCGGACGTGGTGAGCCTGTTATCTATATCAATGGACGACAGATGAGAGACAAGAGCGAGCTGGACCGTTTGCATTCCGATAACATCAAGTCGGTGGAAGTCATCACTAACCCTGGTGCTCGTTACGCAGCCAGCACCAAGGCGGTCATCCGTATCACAACGAAGAAGATACAAGGCGAGGGCTTCGGATTTGACGCTACAACAGAAGGATCGTACGACGAGAAAAAGAACATTGGAGGATATGGCAGGCTGAATATGAACTATCGCAAAAATGGATTAGAGCTGGGCGCATACGCCTTTGGAGCAAAGCAATACCAACCCGATAACAAAGACTTACAGCAGAAGACTTATCTTGACAAGACGTGGAACCAGAAAAGTGAGATAAGACAAGTAGGTATTATCGAAGCCATGAACTTTCGATTGGATGCCAGCTACCAGTTGGATGCCAATAACTCTATAGGTGCCAACTTTGGTTTTCTAAGAAATCCAAAACAAACATGGAACGGCGATATGAGTTCTTCTATATTGCAAGACGAAGAATTGTCTGAAAGTTCTGATAGTCATGCTGATTTCTTTTGGCAGAAGAATAATCTTTCAAGCAACATTTACTATGTGGGAAAGATTGGCAAACTCGGCATCGACTTCAATACCGACTGGCTATGGTCGAAGGAATACCAGAACGATGTTACCAAAGAGCAATACCAGGAAGTGGGGATGAATGCACAAAGCCAGACGGTTCATAGCTTGACTAACAAGAACTATCATTTGCTCGCTTCCAAGCTGGTTCTTTCTTATCCATTATTAGGTGGTGAATTGTCTTTGGGTGGCGAATATTCTAACACCCATCGTACCTCAAAGTATCAGGTTGTGCCAACCAACTTTGTGTCGGATGATGACAGCCGTATTACAGAAAGCATGACTTCTTCATTCTTGACCTATTCAAGAGATTTCGGAAACGTGAGCATGGAGGCAGGATTGAGATACGAGTACATCGACTTCAATTACTATGAGTATGGCAAGTATGTGCCAGAGCAAAGCAAGTCGTACGGCAATTGGTTCCCATCGCTCAGCGTGTCGCTGCCTGTGGGCAATGTACAGATGCAGCTGAGCTATGCAGCCGACATCAATCGCCCTTCCTATCAAAATTTACGCAGCGGCATACAGTATGACAACCGCTACACGTATGAAACGGGAAATCCATTCTTAGTGTCTGAGATAAGCAAAAATCTCAACTACGAATTGGCTTACAAGTGGTTGACTTTCGACATGACCTACAGTCATACTTCACATCCAATTATGTCAACAGTGGAGACTTATAAGGATAATCCAGCAATAGGCTTGATGAAGCCTGTGAATGGGAATTCGTATAATGACGTAGAGGCATCCATCAACTTGCGCCCTTCGTTTGGCATTTGGTATCCTTCGTTTACCGCATCCGTTGACAAGCAATGGTTTGATATGGAGACGCACGATGGGAAATCGCTCAATAAGCCAATGGCTTCATTCCGTTTTGACAACACCCTCAACACCAAATTAGGAATGTTTACGTGGATGATGTCGTATATCACGAAAGGCCATGAGAAGAACCAGTATCTGTACAAGCCAATGTTTTGCACGAATGTTTCCGCATATAAGGCTTTCTTGAAGGATCGTTTGTCGTTTCAGCTCTTCATCTATGATTTGTTCGGGACAAACGATAGCCATATGATTGCTCATTTTGGCAAAATAAAGGAAATGGTGTATGATGGACTGTCAACAAGCAGAGTGTCGCTTACTGTACGGTATAAGTTCAACACTACAAGAAGCAAGTATAAGGGTACGGGTGCTGGAGAAAGCCAGAAGAACAGAATGTAATCTGTCTATCTGCTGAATCCAGCAATGGTGTAATGACAATAAATCTCTCTATAAATGAACAACCCAATAAAATTGTTGATTAGTGGCGCAGACTTGGGAGGCTTGATAGCTTCCTGTGCCTTGCGCCATGACTTCCATAAAAGCCCTCGGCAGGAAGATAGATTTCATATCTATCGCATAGAAAAGGATACGCTGACGATGGAAGATGTGGATGCATGCGACTTGTCGGGCATCCGGTATGCGGTGAATGCAACCTTGCGTGACAACGAAGCCTCCTTCGCTTTCGATGAGAAATGTAAGGAGCAGGGCATCACCGTTATCCATGCCGTCAATCTTGGCAAGGCTGCCTTTCTCGCTGTAGAGAAACCGAAAGGCTATCCATTCAGCGAAGTAGTGAAAAAAGGAACGGATGATTTCCGTTGCTCACTGGGCAAGTATATCTCGCAGTACGGTATGTTCTGGCAGATGCCTGTGCCTTGGATAGATGAAGCCATCAGGCATTATTCCAATGAGTCTTTCCCGCAACGGGGCATCGGGGCATATATTACCGCCGGCTATTGTGCCAACATTCTCGCAAACCTTGCGGAAGGCAAGGAGGTGAAATACTTCCCCAAGTTCTATCTCTCGCCATTGTTGGAAGAGATATGATTCTGATTATATCATCTGATAATTCGTGGCATGAAACAGTGCCTCGGCAATGTTCTTCACGCCTATCTTGGCGAAAAGGTTGCGCTTGCAAGCCTTTATAGTGTCAACCGATTTGCATAGTCGGTCGGCAATATCATTCATCGTGTAACCTTGGGCAGACAATCTCAAAACATCTCTCTCTGTCTCGCTCAAGGTTATGCCTTCTTTCTTTTCCCAATTGTGGAGCAATGTGGAATATTCAAAATAGCTACGCTCACCATTTTTCTGCATGATGATATGTCCCGGTTCATCGGTTGCAGCCAATGATACGGTGCAGAGGGCAAGCCAGATTCTTCCATCATCAGAAAGAAGTATCGGAGTGAGGTGATGATGAATCAATCGGCTATGCCTGCCATTGGTAAGATGAAAGTCGTACGAGATGGTATAGTCCAGACGGTCGCCCACAGGCAATTCATTGAAAAGATCAAAACCTTTCTTGTTCACTTCGAGCAGCATCTGCAGGTCGGCATCCGGAACATGATCGATATACATCTGATAGCCTGCGTCCATCAACTGCTCAGGTTCCAATCCGCAGAGATAAGCGAGGTTATCTGATGCATAGATGAAGTCCTGATGAAAATAGTCGATGATATAGACGCACTGGTAGGTGCTGCGGGCAAAGGCTTTTGCCGCATTCACCAATAATTCAATCTTCTCGTAATCTTCTCTGTTGATATGATTCACCTCGTTGGAATGGAGGAAGAAATCGTCTTTTTCTTTATTCATAAGCTATTCTGAATATTACTCTTTCTATCTGTTCTCCGATTCAGCAAGCCATCGGATCTCTTTTTAAATACGCTATTCGGCTACAAAAATACATATTTTTACATTAGTGTCCAATAAAAATTGGACACGTTAATTAATTAATCAAATAGTCCCTTAAAAAGGGGATAATCGAGTTCTTTGACATCGTTGAAAATAGTCTTATCAAATAGATCTCTTAGACGGGTTTTGTCCGTCAATGAAATGCTTAGAATCTGCAAAACTTCATATGTCGAGCGTTTCAATTGCATATCATGGTGCACAATAGCCACGAGACAATAAGTGATAATGGCAACACTAATCTGTATGCGTACAGCATTCTTCGTTGTGCCCCAGAATCTCTTTATCTTAAGATGCTGCTTTAGCCATTTGAAAAATAGTTCAACCAACCATCTTTTTTTATATAGATTCGCGACATCCAACGCAGAAAGATGCTTTGCATTCGTCAGAAAAGTAAACTCACGATCATCTTCTTCATCGTAGTATCGAATGAATCTGAATGATTCAGGATACTTCTTTTCGGAAAGATATCCTGTTAGTTTTACTTCTGCATCAGTTAGTACATTCTTTGGCATTCTTCGCTTCCATTTTACCATTTTGTACTTCAAGTTCGTTTTGGCTCTGACTACATAGTAGGAACCTGTAAGATGAATCTTATAAAGTTCCTTGAAAGTATCATAAGCCCTATCGAAAATGTAGTAACTATTTGGTTCATACGTAATTGAAGACATTGCTGTAGAATCATGCTTTGATGCTGTGGTCACAGTATAGAAAGCTGGAACTTGTGCTTCTACGTCATATAAGACATGTGCTTTGACTCCTCCTTTCTTACTTCTGAACTTTGCCCATGGAAAAGTTGCAAGACACAACGGAATAGTTGTCGAATCAAAAGCATACTTCTTTCCTGGTATATTCAAAATGTTGGTTTCTCGCTTTTTGCAAGCTTCCTTCATCATATAGAATGCAAAGTCTTCGAAAATCCTGTAATCACGAGTCTGATTGGCATAAGCAAGAGTTGCTTTTACGATAGTATTACGTCCAAGCCCCAGATGATATTGCTTAGCTCGATGAGCTTCCAACGCAACTATCAAGTCACGTAAACTCTCACGATTGCTCAGTTGCCCAAACATCATTGCAAGAAGCTGGTTCCAGCAAGTGAAGTGTTTCACGTATCGGTTGCCATCATACTTGCGTACGTAGTTGTTGAACTGAGTTCTATTCAGAAATGCAGTAAGTTGAGCGAAAACATATTTGTCTTGAAACATAGTAGCCAATTCTTTTTGGCTGCAAAGTTACAAAATCAAGTCCGTTTCATTGCAAAATACTGCATAAAAGACTATAATTCAACTGTTTCAAAGATCGAATTGCCCTTTTTTATTGGACAGTAGTGATATTTTTATTTGATTTCAACTCTATCGTATTGTTTAATTACAGATAATTAACCATGAAAGCAGATAAAGCCACAGACACCACAGATATAAAAAACTCACCAAACACTTATTTTAAGATATTCAGAACATCTTAAAATGAGCGATTTATGAGTGTTTTACATCAATAGAGGTAATAATTTAGCAACGGTTCTAATTTCTGCAATGTGCATATGTTTGCTTATCAAACAACTCTTTTCAAATCCTGAGATATTCATCACACAGAATTTGGGTATTGCATTTTAGAGGTTGATTTGAAAACCAATACTTTTCTAAAAACGATTAATCTCATCCTCAGCAGAACCGCTTCCGTTGTATTTATCTTTGAAACTATTGAAGTTGTAACTAATGGAAGCTATGATGCAGCGATTGAAGTTATTCACCTTTCTGTTCTGCACCACAAAATTAACCCTCTTTACATCGTTCAACTTCGAGCTATCAAACAAGTCCTCTGCTTTCAATGTTATCGTCAATTTCTTTTTAACTAACTGTTTCTGCACCATCATATTGAATGACGAATAACCGTTTTGCTCGTAGATGCCATGATGTCCCTTAATGTTCCAAAAGAAATCACATCGAAAAAGCCAATCGTTCCTTAGTGCCACTACATTTTGGAAAGCGAAGAGACCGTATGGACGATTGTAGTCTAATTGCTCTCCATTATATGATAGCGTGAAATAAGGTTTATAAACACCCACCGTCAAAGTAGGTCGCCAACAACCCAAAACAGGTGAAACAACACATTGCGCTCCTAGTTGCTGGAAATCCTTGGCGTTGGTTGACATCCAAGTTACCGTTCCAGGTTTGCCGGATACAGCAACGACAGTCGGATGGATGTAATCCTTGATATACTGATAATCCAACTTGAAGTCGAATATGCTATAATTCACACTAAGTTCTGTATCATACACGTATTGCGGTTTCAGATAAATGTTGCCTTGCTCATAATGGTATTGATTGTTGTAGCTCACACTGTTGTTCAACTGACGAAACGAAGGACGGCTGACCCTGCTACTGAAATCAAGATTCATCCCCACTCTCCCAAACATAGTGGAAAGAGAAAGGGATGGAAGTAAGTCCGAATAATTGGTCTTGTTCTTTACTTCTCCTTGGTCTGTGTTGATGGCATGAATGTACTCATAGCGAAGCCCGATGCTTCCTTTCCATTTGGAGGCAGACAAACGAAAAGTGGCAAATCCTGCATACTTGGTTTCCTTATTCTTGAATTGGTCATCGGTTATCTTCCCTTCTTCGTTTACAGACATACCCCATGAACTGATTTTACTGAAATCCGTTCCGAAATCAAGCCTATTATTCTTATTCATGTTCCAAGCAAACACCCCTTTGAGTGCAGTCGCACGATTTCGCTGGTCGTTTTGCATATGCGTGATTTTTGAGACAGCATCTATTCTACTTGTCTCGCTCACTTGTTGCTTATGTTTCAGTTGAGCATAAACATAGTCGGCATCCAAATTGAGCTGTAGGTTGTCTGTTAGTTTGCCGATATAATACAGATTGACATTGTGAAACCTTTCCTTTTCAGATTCTTCAGTCTTGTTGTCTGTAGATGTCAGCAGTTCATCATTCTTGTACGTCTGCATATAGTCGAAAGGAGAGTCGAGCATCTTGTAGTTGGAGATGCTTCCCAAATATCTTCCGCCGATAGTGTGATTCTTGTTTATGGCATAATTCATACCAACATTATAATCATGAGAGCGAGAGCGGTCGGAATATTCAGAAGCAGAAATCTCATGAAATGTATCTTGCTCGTAATTGAACTGGTTAACATCATATCTGATGTCACTTCTCGTATTGTCATATTGATATGCGAGGAATACATCCAAAGCTCCCTTGTGGATGTTGAGGTTGACCTCCTCGTTGTTAGACAAATTCTTATGTTTGGAGATTTCCGCACCCACAATACCAGAAAGTCCATCCAAGGAATGGTGTACGGTAGTGATGTTTATGACACTCCTTGTTTCTGCATCGTATTCTGCCCCAGGGTTTGTTATGAGCTGTACAGACTTCACGTTGGTAGAAGAAAGGAGTGACAACCCTGAAGTATTAGTCTGCTTTCTTCCATCTATATAGATGACAGGCTCACCCTTACCAAACACCTCATACTTTCCATTTGTATAGAGCATCCCAGGAATATATTTGATAACATCTGTTGCCTTGCCAATATTTTTCAAATTGGAATTTTGAACGTCAAGCGTAAGTTTACCGTTTTCTCTTGATATGTATTTGCGATGCCCTTTAATCACAACTTTTTGCAGATTAAGTGTTGCATCCTCCAAGGTTATGGCACCAACCTCACCGGTACGATATGCATTACAATAAGTTTTGTAGCCCACACAACTTACTTTCACAATCGCCTTTTTCACCTCGCAAGGAATTACGAACTGACCATTCTCATTTGTTACACCACCCGTGATTAAACTGGAATCACTAACATTGAGTAAAGCGACATTGGCGAAATCGACTGGTTGATGGTGAGTGTCTACAATGCGTCCCATCATTCTGTTAGAAGTCTTTTGAATACATTCTACAATGATAATATTATCCACTTGTTTCATCTTGATAGGGTAAAAACCTATCAAGTTCATGATGGCATCTGGAACACTTTCATTTTTGATGCTCTTCGTCACCTTGAAATCCTCCAACTCGTCATACACAAAGTTGATGACATACTTATCCTGTCGAGCATTCAAATCCTTCAATGCCGCAGAGAATGACACATTATTATATTGTCGGGTAATGCGTTGGGCAGAAACGCCCATACTTATCACCGAAAGCAAAATCAAACTTATCAGATATTTACTCATAGCCTATTCTCTGTTTTATAGTCCATATACTGTATATACAGTTGAGGGAATCAAAAAACTAAGCAAAACAACAACTTTTTTCAAAATTTACAGAAAAAACATTCAACGACTCCTTGTCTTCCACAAAGCCATAGGATGAAATTTGATTCTATTGACCATCTCTTTATCCTCGAACAGCAGATTTAGACAGCAAAGGACTGTCATGGAAATAGTTGAGTATCTCCACCAGTCGCATCACCTTTTCGAGGTTGTCGCGAATAAAGCCTTGCTCCTTGGCGATGATGTCAAGAGCTTGTTTGTTATATGAGTTCATATTCTTCCTTTGATGTTAGTTCTTGCGGCACATACATGCGCCATTTATTTACAAATGTATCCGACTCTTCGTTGTTAGTCAACCACTTGACGCTTTTGGTTCCCTTGGCTCGGCACAGCTCCAAGAGGGATTCTGAGATGTTGGCTTGTTCCTTGATTCGCTCCAACAGATAGCCTGTCTTCTGGTACAGGAATGCCTTGTCGTACCTTGCGAGATAATCGATGAGCCTTTCCTCATTGAGCAAGACGATACCCTCCATGCAATGCAGCAATTCCTCAATACCACCAGCTCGGTCGATGCGGTCAAAGCAATCCAACAACGTACTCTCCACATCCGTTACTCGCACATAAGGGTTTCCCTTGGGTGTCATCATACCAACGATTTCCTTTGTTTGTCGGCAATAGGTATAATCCACATCGTCGAAAGAAAAGGAATTGAAGCGAGTCATGCTTTTCACAAAAACCTCATTGAAGGGTTGATGAGCCAATCCATGAAATTCCAATGCTGTGTGATAACTGATGCAAGCTGTAGGTGACAAGTGGCTTCCTATCTCATACTTGTCGCAAACAGGTAAACCCGACGCAATATCCTTCATGCAATAGGTATTGCGCCGTATAGCCACAATCCACCCTTGTTGCTTGTACCGAGCAAGCAACGCTTCCACCGATTTCACCTTGCCTTTCAGAGCCTCAGAAAGTTCATCCAAAGTGAATATCCGCAGCTTATATAATATACTCAATAGTTCTGTCATTGTTTCTAATTTTGCGCAAAGATATGAAATCTAATTTGTTTGTGAGAAAAATCAGAAACTTTTTATGCTTTTTTATATGTTCTTTCCATCTTTATTGTCCGACTACGGAGGAACAAATGCTCTATTTCACTATTTTTTGCCTTTTTAGGCATTCTTTTATTATAAAAATTTGGTGATTAGAAAGAAAACTCGTATTTTTGCAACACATATATTAATATGGATAGATATGGTTTAATCATAATGTAACAAGGAAAGGAATTGCCATATAACAAGGTGACTACTTTACCTCATTAACACAACTTAAAAATACAAAATCATGGGATGTTATTTAGCAATCGGGCTGAAGATAAAAACAGCCATTGGAAAGAAAGAAATATCGAAGCATCTTGACGAGATGCCACTCGAAGACATTTTCAAGGAGATAGAAAAAGAGTATCACCTTGAAGACATTTACGTTCGCCAAGAAACAGAGGATTATTATGTTTACACACTTGACGAAAAGTTGTTAGACAAAGAGTTCATCCCTTTCTTGGAGAAGTTCTATCAATTGCGTTACCAAGATGGCAACAACTATGATGTTCCTGATGTATTGGAAGAACTTAATAGTATTCCTGACACTTCATCTCGCTTAGCTTTACTAAGCAAGAAAAGCTTCCAAACTTATCAAATAGGAAGCGATAATGACTACCATCGGGTAAATGGTAGTTGGAACCACGAAGTACCAATCTATAATACTTATGCCATTTTGAGTTTGGATGGCAAGATAATAATGGAATGTTATAACGGAGTATTCAAATTCTTGCGTCGTTGCATCATAGCACAACTGCCAGAGTTCAAGCTATCAAAAGCTTTAAGCATTTGGATTGATGGATAAAATGATATAACAAATACAAACATCCCTCACCATTTCTTTGATTCTACTAAATATCAAAGACTTATGGTGAAGGATGGGAGTTACAAAGTTTACTGCACAACAGCTGGATTACAAGCGCACAACACGTGTTGTGCAAGCGCATAACAGCTGATATGCAAGCGCACAACAGCTGTTGTGCGACTGGCGAATGCTATAATCCCGACGACAGACATTAATGATTCCGACAACTTCTATAGTATATTCCGACAACTTTCAAAGCTTCTTTCGATGCTTGTTCATACATAATAAGCAGTCCTTACATATATCAATGACACAACTTACATACATCATTTACACCACTCACATATATCAATAACACTGCTCACATATATCAATGACACCGCTCGTCCATATTAGTGCCATTTTTATTTGGTAGTTTAAGAATAAAAGATTACCTTTGTATCGCTAAACAGAAAGAAGAAAACAATGGCTATAAAATATGAGATCCATTATCTTCCCAATGCGGGAGGAAATGAAGAAACTCGTCGATTCGCCCATATCTTTGAGCAACCAGCTATGACAGACAAACAGATGATTGAACGTATAGCACAACATAGCTGTTTGGGAAAGGGAGAAGTGGCTACAGTCTTCATGCAACTGCGTGACATTATCGAAGAAGACCTTCAGAATGGAAAGCGTATCAACATCCCGGAAATCGGATACCTCTCACTCTCGGTAAATCTGGATATGGATGAACTGAAGCCAGACAGCAAGGTGAGAGCCGACTACGTTAGCGTAAGGGGCATCAAGTTCCGCCCCAATGAAGACCTGCTGAAACAGGTAAAGTATCATACTCATTTCGAGAAATCGCAATATACTTCCCGCTCCTACCCCTTCTCTGAAGATGCTTTGAAGGAGAAAATAAGAGAGTATATGAAAAACCATCGCTCCATCAACCGCAGAACTCTGGAAATGGAATTTCATATCCGCAAACAGACTGCACTCAACTGGTTGAAGAAACTGGAAGAATCCGGCTTCCTGATAAAAGAAGGTTCCAGAAATGCTCCGGTTTATTTTCTGGCAGAAAAATAGATACCTGCATCAGGATTATCAGCAATATACATATAATACATAGGATACTCCAAGACATTCTACAATCTAAAGATTTTGGTAATATGTCAAACAAAGTAGATAAAAGAATAACAGAACAGAGCTCGCTCTACGAACATCTGGAGAAGATGAGCGTGGAAGAACTCACCGCTCATATCAATGCAGAAAACAAGAAGGTGGCGCTGGCGATAGAACAAGCATTACCCGCTATCAACCAACAGATTTCCGCCATCGAAGGGCAGCTGAAGAAGGGCGGAAGGCTCTTCTATGCCGGTTGCGGAACGGGCGGAAGACTGGCTACACTCGATACTATCGAAGTGCAGAACACCTATGGTATCGACGGTTCACAGATACAGGCCATCTTCCCTGGAGGCATCGGCTGCCTTACACAAACCAGGGAATCAAGAGAAGACGACCTGGAGAATGGCTGGCACCAGCTCTGCGACAAGCATATCTCAAAGCATGATTTCGTGCTGGGCTTCTCGGCAAGCGGCACTACTCCCTTCGTGCTCGCCATCCTGAAACATTGCAAGGAGGCAGGCATTCCTACGGGTTGCATCGTCAACAATCCCCACGCTCCCATCGCCCAGGCTGCCGATTATCCTGTAGAGGTCATCACGGGACCGGAGTTCGTAACGGGAAGTACCCGCATGAAAGCCGGTTCATCGCAGAAGATGATTCTGGATATGATCAGTACTTCTCTCCAGATACGCCAAGGACGAGTGGAAGGCAACAAGATGGTGAACGCCAAGCTTATCAACCATAAACTCATTGACCGCGCCTGCCGTATCTTCATGGAACGCAATCCGGAATACACGAATTACGAGGAAGTGAAGCAACTGATACTGAAAGCAGGAAGCGTGAAGAAGGCGGAAGCTCTGCTGAAGAGTAAAAGCGATTTAGATGTTTAGATAGAGTTAGACAAAACTTCACCTTATATAAAAATAAGAACTATCAAGACTTCACCTTTATAAAATAGGAATATCAAGACTTCACCTTATATAATAATAGGACTATATGGCAAAGAAAGCAATTGTAATGGGTGCCACATCGGGCATCGGAATGGAAGTGGCGAAACTGCTTGCTGCAAAAGGATGGCAGGTAGGAATCGCCGGAAGAAGAATCGAAAGATTGCAGGCGCTGATTTCGCAGGGCGGAATTACCTGCTACCAGCAAATAGACGTGACTTCTCCCGATGCTCCTGCCCAACTTCTCGAACTCATCGATAAATTGGGAGGCATGGACCTCTACTTCCATAGTTCCGGCATTGGCTGGCAGAACAACTCGCTGGATATAGAAAAGGAAATGAAGACCCTAGAAACCAACGGCTTAGGATTCACGAGAATGGTGGATACGGCATTCAACTGGTTTGCCGCCCAGTCTTCTACTCCAACCAATAAGAGTGAACTTTCTGTTTCTGAAAGTAAGAAGAAGGCAAACCATACCTGTCAGAATTTCCGCATTGCCAGCATCACTTCCATCGCCGGAACCAAAGGTCTCGGTGCAGCTCCTGCCTACTCTGCCACCAAGCGATTCCAGAACCATTATCTGGAATGCCTGTCGCAGCAGGCACGGATGCGCCATCTTCCCATCGCCATTACAGATATCCGACCAGGTTTCGTAAAGACCGACCTTATCGCAGGCAGCAGCTATCCGCTGCAGCTTAAACCGGAAGATGTGGCGAAACATATCGTGAATGCCATCGAAAGCGGAAAGGAAGTAAAGGTGATAGACTGGAGATACGATATCCTCGTCTTTTTCTGGCGACTCATTCCTAGATGGTTATGGACGAGATTGAGGATTACAACATAACAACTTTATTCCTTTCTGATGACTATCGTCTTGAACCAGTCTTTCAATACTCCAGCGTATTGATCCTGCGAATCAGACAGCAGGATGACAACCTGGGAACCATCTTCCAGCTTGGGGCCCAGACACATGCCTTCGTAATTGGCAAAAGAACGCTTGGAAAGCGATAAACCAGTTTTCCATTCCGTGAGTAATCTCTTCTTTAAGAAAGGAGTATCTGATGAAAACTTCTCTTTCATAGAAGACTTCTCATCCGTAGAAAACTCTCCTGAATTCAAAGGATTGATTAGATAGAGCTTGCACTTGCAGAAAGCACCGATTTTGATTTTCGGAATAAAAGCCTCACGCTCCAGAACCAGAAGCTGACCATCGGGCAAGGCACAAAGCTCACTTACCCCCATCACATAGATATCTGCTTTCTTATGGGTAGAAGGTTGATCCATCTGATAGGCATAGGTCATCATATAACGAGAGTCTTTCTTGCTGCTCACTTGCTCGCTACTGTCTTCCTTGCCATTATCTTCCTTGTTACGATTTTCCTTCATCTTTCCCCAATCAAACCTCATCAAACGAAGCTGGTTGGCCAATCCGTTTTGAGGAGTAGCAGGCTGTCCGTCCTTGCGAAGCGTGCTCTCAGGTATCGTCCAAAGATACTGCCGGACGGAATCAAAAGCCAGAGACTCAAAATTATAATTAGGATAAAAATCAGTAGAAGGCCATCTGCTTTCCCAAAGGTTCTGCTGATAGCCAACCTTGGCAGCATCTGCCGAAGTAGGCAGAATAGGAAACTCCTTTAAACGGCAATATCCTTCGCTTGCTATCACCAAGGTAGAATCAGAAACCTTCACGATGGCTTCATGGTCAAATCCCTTCTCCAGCCCCTGCCAAGGCTTGCCGTCGTTCAGCGTTCCATCTGTTCTCTCGGTAAAACCCAGGTTCTCTACCTGTTCCGGTTCGCCAGTCTTGGGATTCACCTGAATTCGGAAGTTGAAATACAGGGCACTATCCGACTTGTCGCTTACCACCGCATAGATATCATCATGCAGATGAGCAATGCCACTGTAGTTGCCCGCAGCCACGGTTTTCGGAAAAGCCTTCTGAGGATTCTCTCTCACTACTTTCCAATCCTGTGCTCCAGCCAACAGGCTGAATGCCAGGAAGATGGTCAGGATATTACAGCGCAGCATAGGTAAGAACAAACTCCATGGTTAATTCGAAATCCACATGAGCCGTCTTCCTGCTCTTGAGATTCTCCACATCACACGACCAGTCTGCCATCGTATCAAATGGCTTTACCCGCATATCCTCAAACATCAGTTTTTCCTCTGAGAATAACTTGAAGACCGTTTCCTTGGCACACCAATGCACCAGCTTGGCATCCAGATCTTCCGCCTTCTCATCCTTTCGCAGGAATTTGGAAGCGATGCGCTCTACCCTATCGCTGAAGTATTCGATATCTACCGCCACTTCCTTATTCTTGGAAAGGATAAGCGCAGCATAACCCTTGGTATGCGAAACGCTGATATGATAACCACGGAACAATGGCTTTCCAGCCTCGTTGTGGGTAATGTCACCCGCATGAGAAAGCAAGCCCTTGGAAGCTCCGTTCGTCTTGAGCATCTCATACATTAATGCACGAATGGCAAGAAACTCCAGTTTCCTGCCATCGTTCTTATATTTCTCTTCCACCTGGGAGCGGTAAGCCTGCAGAAGAGGATATGCTTCAAACAACTGTTCTACAGTCTCATCCATCTGCCACAAGCCCAGACTCACACCTGGATAAACTTCTCGTATATTGACTACTGCCATATTTTCTATTATAATCTGTTTTAAAATGAAACCCAGATGATTACTTAGAAGAATCCTCCACGTTTTCTTTCACGGGATGCACCGTCACCTTGATCTTACTAATACGGCGCTCCTCGATGTTCATCACCTCAAAAGTATAGTTCTTATAATCTATCTTCTCGTGCATGCTTGGGAAATCGCCCTTAATTTCCAAGAGCAGACCAGCCAGAGAATCAGCATCGCCCTCAACCTCCTCGAACTCTTCGTCATCTACATTCAGAATCTTGCAGAAATCAGAAAGTAAGGTCTTTCCTTCAAAGATGAAGGTGTTGTAATTTAATTTCGAGTAGAACTTCTCCTCCTCATCATATTCATCGTTGATTTCTCCTACGATTTCCTCAAGGATATCCTCAAGAGTTACGATACCGGAAGTACCGCCGAACTCATCTACTACAATGGCGATATGAACCTTGTTGTCCTGAAACTCGCGAAGCAGATCATCTATCTTCTTGGTTTCAGGAACAAAGTAAGGAGGACGAATCAAGCTCTGCCAACGGAAGTTGGAAGCCTTCGTGAGATGAGGCAATAAGTCCTTGATATACAACACGCCACGGATATTATCCGTATTATCCTGATAAACGGGAATACGGCTGTAGTTGTTTTCCTCAATGCATTTCAATACTTCAGGATAAGTGCTGCGGATATCCAGGTCTATGATATTCTGTCGACTGGTCATCACCTCCTTGGCAGTTTCATCACCAAAACGGATGATACCCTTCAGCATGCTCTGTTCATCCTTGATATCATTTTTATCAGTCAATTCCAAAGCCTGCTCCAAATCATCGACACTCAAGACATGATTTTCTTTCTGTATGATTTTTTCCGCCACGATTCCACTCTTGAGCAAAACATTCTCCAAGGGCCAGAACAGTTTACGTGACAACATGATGCCACTCACGCAACGGCGGCAGAACTTAAGGGAATCCTGACGGGCATATACCTTTGGCATGATTTCACCAAAGAGCAAGAGCAAGAAAGTTAAGACTACGGTGATGATGAGGAACTGAAGCCAATAAGCCTTCGGTCCAAACTCCACGATACCCGCAAAAACATAGTTAAGAAGCATGATAATGGTTACATTCACGAAGTTATTGGTTATCAATATGGTAGCCAATGTACGTTCGGAATCCTCACGCAACATCATGATTTTTCTGTCGGCATCAGTCTTTTCATTCTCCAGTTCCGCAACATCTGCAGGTGATAAACTAAAAAAGGCGATTTCGGAACCGCTGGCAAAAGCTGACGCACCTAGTAAGATAGCCGCTAAACCTGCGGCTACCAGAACTCCGGTAGATGGATACAAGAGCACCACATCTCCAAAAGCATCTGTTATGGTAGATATATCCAATTTCTGAGCTGAAAATTTTAAAATGGTAAATCATTCTGATCTGTAGCCCCGGCAGTGGATGAATCCGTTGTCGAAGAAGCCTGCTGACTTGCAGCAGGCTGAGCAGGCACAGGCTGAACAGGCTGAGCCGATGATGCAGAAGATGATGCAGAACGCGAAGTGAGCATCTCCATATTATCCACGTAAATCTCTGTGATATTATGTCGCTTTCCCTGCTTGTCATCATACAATCGGTAACGAATTCGTCCTTCTACATAGAGACGGTCTCCCTTGTGCACATACTTCTCCACGACCTTAGCCAGACCACGGAAAAACACAAGGTTATGCCAATCGGTATGGTCGGGCACTTTCATACCATTGGCCAAGGTGTATCCTTTCTCCGTAGTAGCGAAAGACACTTGAGCCACCGCCTGATCCGCATCGTAATAATGCACATCCGGCTCCTTTCCCACATTACCAATCAACATTACCTTATTCATCGTTTCTCCTTTTATAAATTAGTTACTTCCACATTCCGAGATAACGGAAATGGAAATTCTTACCCTTTGCAGAAGGGAACTGACTGCGTGAATCTACATGATCCTTCAAGTATTCCACGATACGGGTGTAGCAGTCTAAGCCAGACATAGCCTTCACGTTAGCCACGAAATGAGTATCACGGTATTCAAACTTACCTGTAGCTGGTACCAGCACTACACGCTTAAAGTCGATAGAACCCTCGTACCAACCCGGCTGCTCCTCAGCAAGTTGCAACATGACTGGATTCTCCTGGCGTTCAGCAGACGCTGTATTACGCAAAGCCTTCTTGTCCTTGAAATCCTGCATAGTAGCAGCAAGAGTCTTGATAACAATGAAATAAATACGTGGGCGAACTTTATAGCGTTTTGGATAGCAAACATCGCTAGCGGCATAATCTCTAATATCAGCCTCTAGTTCAGCATCCATTCCAATCTCCGGAATACCTTTCAAAAAATCTATTGCTTCATCAACATTGTTAACCAATGTTTCCTGATCAAAATATCTTAAATATAAATTCATAATAGGTATGTTTCTCTATTTTCAATATAAAATAGAGCGGAAAACGGGACTCGGACCCGCGACCCCAACCTTGGCAAGGTTGTGCTCTACCAACTGAGCTATTTCCGCTTAAGAATAATAATAAAAATGTGTGAAGAGGAGGAGACTCGAACTCCCACGACACAATTGTCACTACCCCCTCAAAGTAGCGCGTCTACCAATTCCGCCACCTCTCCAACATTTAAATACCATTTTGAATATTTGTGCCCAAGACAGGACTCGAACCTGCACGTTGAAAAACACACGCACCTGAAACGTGCGCGTCTACCAATTCCGCCACTTGGGCTTAAATTCAGAAACACTGAAGCTGAATACTTTTTATTCGAGCGGAAAACGGGACTCGGACCCGCGACCCCAACCTTGGCAAGGTTGTGCTCTACCAACTGAGCTATTTCCGCTTGTTCATTTTCGAGAAGTGAAGAGGAGGAGACTCGAACTCCCACGACACAATTGTCACTACCCCCTCAAAGTAGCGCGTCTACCAATTCCGCCACCTCTCCGTTCTCAAAAACTCCGTATTCAAAACAGAATTTCTATTGTTTCAAAATGTCGAGCGGAAAACGGGACTCGGACCCGCGACCCCAACCTTGGCAAGGTTGTGCTCTACCAACTGAGCTATTTCCGCTTATTTCCTAACTTTCATAGGAGCGTTCCTCTGAATGCGGTTGCAAAAGTACTACATTTTTCCGAACCCACCAAATTTTTCAGCGATTTTTTTTCAAAAAAAGCACTTTTTTCTTCATTTTGGGGTAAAAACAGGCATTTTTAGGCAAAAATCGCCCCTTTTCGGGGGCGATTTTGCAGTTTACTTACTAAAAACGTCTTTCCTTAATCCATCCTGTCGCGATAGTCTTCATAGCCAAATTGGCGCAAAATTTCTAAATTTCCATCCAAATGAACGATTCCGATGACCGGATGAGTGATGCCATTGAAGGTATTTGTCTTCACGGTGGTGTAGTGAAGCATGTCTTCGAAGATGATATTTTCACCAATTTCCAGTTCATGATCAAATTTCCAGAAGCCCATGAAGTCACCACTGAGACAACTATTGCCTCCTATTCTATATATATGGTCCCCCTCTGGAGCCTTCATCGGGTCGTCTACTTCCAGCGTTTCGGCATTTCTCACGGCTGGCATGTATGGCATTTCGAGGCAATCCGGCATGTGACAGGTGAAACTTGCATTGATAATTGCTGTTCTGATACCCTTATCCTCTACCACATCTACTACCTGGGTAACCAGCGGACCGGTTTGCCATCCGAAAGCACTACCCGGTTCCATGATGACCTTGAGATGAGGATAACGGGCATGAAATCCCTTTAATATATTAATAAGGTGTAAAACGTCGTAATCCTTTCGGGTCATCAGATGGCCACCTCCAAAGTTGATCCATTTGAGCTGCGGGAACCATTTGGCAAACTTTTCTTCGATGTGCGCCAAGGTACGCTCAAAGACATCTGCCCCACTCTCGCAATGACAATGGCAGTGGAAGCCCTCGATATCCGAAGGTAAGGTTTCGGGCAGTTTATCTGCCGACACGCCGAATCGGGTTCCCGGAGCGCATGGATTATATAATAAGGTCTCCACCTCGGAATATTCCGGGTTCACTCTCAATCCATACTTGATGGCAGGATTCGCCAGTCGGGCACGCTCATGATATCGCTCATACTGCGAAAGCGAATTGAACGAAAGATGGCTTGAGCATCGGGCTATCTCATCAATCTCGTAATCGGTATAAGCTGGCGAGAATGTATGCGCCGGACTTCCGAACTTCTCGAAAGCCAGCTTTGCCTCGCTCAATGAACTCGCCGTGGTAGACTGAATGTACTCTCTGAAGATAGGAAAAGTCTTCCACAAAGCGTATGCCTTGAAGGCAAGAATAATCTCCACATCGGCACGATCGGCCACACTTTTGATGAGGCTCAGGTTGCTTCTCAGGCGTTCCTCCTCCAAAACGTAAATTGGGGTGTTTAACCCGCTAAAAGTTGATAAATTCACTCTCATTTCTTGATAAATATTAATTTTATGGTGCAAAGATAGCTTTTTATCCCGATATAATTGCAGGTTTGCGAAATTTTTAATACTTTTGCAGTATAAAATGCATTTTGACGATGAAATTAGCAATAATGACCAAGTCCACATTCTTTGTGGAGGAAGACAAAATACTAACCTCGTTGTTCGACGAGGGCATGGACAACCTGCATCTTTTCAAGCCAGGTTCTTCGCCCATGTACTCTGAGCGCTTGCTCACTTTATTGCCAGAAGACTACCGGCGCAAGGTGACGGTTCACGACCATTATTACCTCAAGCAAGAATATGACTTGGCGGGAATACACATCGATGATCCGCTTGCTCCTGTTCCAGATGGCTATAAGGGCAAGTACAGTCGTACCTGTACCGATCTTTCCATGCTGAAGGAGATGAAGAAGAAGTCGAACTATGTTTTCTTGAAGAACATCTTCGACTGCATTGAGTTCAAGGACGAGAAATCTTCCTTCTCCCTGCAACAGCTGGAGATGGCAGCCAAAGCTGGACTCATCGACAAGAAGGTGTATGCCCTGGGAGGCATGAGTCTGGAAAATCTCAAAGCGGCAAAGGATTTAGGATTCGGTGGAGTCGTAATCTGTGGCGACATCTGGAACCGATTCGACATCCACAACGAGACCGACTTCAAGGAGCTCATCCAGCACTTCGAAAGATTGAGAAAAGCAATCAGTTAAAATAAGATAAGAAGAAAGAAATATATCATAACTATTAATACACGTAAACACTAAAGGAAAAATGAGTGACAAGAACTCTTATTTGGTATTCTCAGGTACTAACTCGAGATACCTTGCAGAGAAAATCTGCGCTAGTTTAGGTTGCCCACTGGGTAATTTGGTAGTAACCAAGTTCTCTGATGGTGAGTTTGGAGTTTCTTTCGAGGAATCTATCCGCGGCCGCGACGTATTCCTCGTACAGAGCACCTTCCCTAATTCAGACAACTTGATGGAGCTGCTCCTGATGATTGATGCTGCCAAGCGTGCATCTGCCCGTAACATTATCGCTGTTGTGCCTTACTTCGGTTGGGCTCGCCAGGACCGTAAGGACAAACCACGTGTCAGCATCGGTGCAAAATTGGTTGCCGACTTGCTCAGCGTAGCAGGTATCGACCGCCTCATCACCATGGACCTCCATGCCGATCAGATTCAGGGCTTCTTCGATGTTCCAGTAGATCACCTCTATGCATCTGGTGTCATCCTGCCTTACTTGCAGAGCTTGCGTCTCAAGGATATGGTAATTGCTTCTCCAGACGTAGGTGGTTCTAAGCGTGCCAATACTTATGCTAAGTACTTCGGTTGCCCTCTCGTACTTTGCAACAAGACTCGTGCCCGTGCCAATGTGGTTGCCAGCATGCAGATTATTGGCGATGTCAAGGACAAGAACGTTGTCATCATCGACGACATGGTTGATACAGCAGGTACTATCACCAAGGCTGCTGATATCATGAAGCAGGCTGGTGCCAAGACCGTTCGCGCCTGTGCTTCTCACTGCGTGATGAGTGGTCCTGCCTCAGAACGCGTACAGAATTCCGCTCTCGAGGAGATTGTTTTCACAGATTCAATCCCTTACACCAAGCGTTGCGACAAGGTTAAGCAGCTCACTATCGCTGATATGTTTGCCGAGACCATCCGCCGCGTAGAGGATAACGAGAGTATCTCTTCTCAGTATTTGGTATAATAATTCCCACATTATTATATATAGCAAAAAAAGGAGTCTTCCCTACTCTTCCAGAGAGCGGGAAGGCTCCTTTTTCTATTTTTAATAGATAGAATTTAGATTCCCCCTTACAAAAAAAAATCCTGCATCTCTATGCAAGATGCAGGATTCATTTTATAATGTGATGCGAATAGAGATATTCGCCATCCTATAATTAGTTCAACCACTTAACGTAGCAGAAGTCCTGACGATGTGGCAATTTGTCGTTCTTAGGATACATACGAACGCCTGTCTTGAATGAACCAGCATTGATTGGCTCAATCTCAGCCTCGAATGTGAAGTTGTTGCCCTCGTGACCAACCATTTTGAATGGATAAACAGCATAAATCTGCTTGCCATCCTCTGGCTGTTCCTTCAATACAACAAGTTCCAAACCTACTGCATCGTTCAAGCCCTGCTCGTCAATAACATACTGAACCTTGATCTTCTGACCAGTTTCAGCAGCCATCAACTTGCTATCATCCTTAGATACAACGTGGATACCATCCCAACGCTCAGCAACGCTTTCCTTCCAAAGTGCAATCTCCTTAGCCAAAGCATTGTCGTTAGCGCTCAACTTCTTGAAGCGGGCTGCCTCCTTGTTGTAGAACTTATCATAGTAGTCATCCAACTGACGCTTCATTGTATAGTGAGGAGCGATAGTAGCGATAGAGTTCTTTACTACCTGAATCCACTCCTTGCTGAAGCCTTCCTTGTTCTTGTTGTAGTACATTGGGATGATGTCGTTCTCCAAGAGGTTGTAGATAGTAGCAGCATCGAGCTGATCCTGGTAACCCTGGTTCTGGTATGTACGCTTCTCAGGAAGAGCCCAACCAGCACCCTCGCGGTAACCTTCTACCCACCAACCATCAAGTACAGAGAGGTTGACAACACCGTTCATCTCAGCCTTCTCGCCAGATGTACCAGAAGCCTCCAATGGACGTGTAGGAGTATTCATCCAGATATCAACACCTGAAACCAGGCGACGAGCCAAAGTCATATCGTAGTCCTCAAGGAAGATAATCTTGCCAAGGAACTCAGGACGCTGGCTGATTTCGAAGATTCTCTTAATCAAGCCCTGACCAGCACCATCAGCTGGGTGAGCCTTACCAGAGAAGAAGAACAATACTGGGTGCTCTGGGTCGTTAACGATCTTAGCCAAGCGATCCAAGTCGGTGAAGAGCAAGTGAGCACGCTTGTAAGTAGCGAAACGACGGCAGAAACCAATCATCAAAGCGTTAGGGTTGATGCGCTCGAGCAAAGATACGACACGAGCAGGATCACCTTGGTTCTTCAACCATGTCTGTGTAAACTTCTCACGGATGTAAGCTACGAGTTTCTTCTTCAATGTCATACGGGTATTCCAGATTTCTGCATCTGAAACATTGTAGATGGCATGCCAGATTTCCTCGTTGCTCTGGTCGTTCATGAAGTTCTTGTCGAAATATGTATCATAGAGCTTACGCCACTCTGTTGCTGTCCAGGTTGGGAAGTGAACACCATTAGTTACATAACCTACGTGGTTCTCCTCTGGGAAGTAACCCTTCCAGATGTTAGAGAACATCTGCTGGCTTACCCAACCATGGAGCTTACTTACACCATTAACCTCCTGACAAGTATTGCAAGCAAATGTAGAGAGACAGAAACGCTCGTTGTGATCGTCTGCATTCTCACGACCCATACCGATGAACTCATCCCAAGAGATGCCGAGGCGCTGTGGATAGCCACCCATGTACTTACCGAAGAGAGCCTCGTCGAAGTAGTCGTGACCAGCTGGCACTGGAGTGTGAACAGTATAGAGAGAAGAAGCGCGAACCAACTCGAGAGCCTGGTTGAAGTTCAAGCCATCCTCCTCAATGTAATCGCAGAGACGCTGCAGGTTGCAGAGAGCAGCATGTCCCTCGTTGCAGTGATAAATATCTTTCTTGATACCAAGTTTCTTCAATGTCAGGATACCGCCGATACCCAACAAGATTTCCTGCTTCAGGCGATTCTCCCAGTCACCACCATAGAGAGAGTGAGTGATAGGACGGTCGAACTCTGAGTTCATATCATTATCTGTATCCAGGAGATACAACTTGATACGACCTACGTTCATCTGCCATACATAAGCGTGAACCTGATAGTTCATATAAGGTACATCGATGACAACAGGGTTGCCATTCTCATCCAGAACACGCTCCAAAGGGAGAGAATTGAAGTTCTGAGCATCATAATTGGCAATCTGCTGACCATCCATGCTCAAAGACTGCTTGAAATAACCATATCTGTAGAGGAAACCAACGCCACACATATCTACGTTGCTATCAGAAGCCTCCTTCATATAGTCACCAGCAAGCATACCGAGACCACCAGAGTAGATTTTAACCACCTGGTTGATACCATACTCCATGCAGAAGTAAGCTACAGATGGGCGCTTTGAGTTTGGCTTCACATCCATATACTCACGGAACATCTTATAGACGTTCTTTACCTTAGCCATTGTCTCCTTATCCTTAACAATAGCCTCCTTGCGATCGTAGCTCAAACGCTCCAAGAGCAATACTGGGTTAGCATTGCACTTCTCGTACAAGTCAGGATCAAGACTCTTGAACAGGTCACGACCCTCATAGTTCCATGCCCACCACATGTTGTGAGCAATCTCATCCAAGCACTTCAACTCTTTAGGAAGGCTTGACTTAATGGTTGTCTCCTTCCATTGAGGAGCATTAGCATAGTCTGCTTTAATTTTCATTGTGTTTCGATTTATAAAGTATTAATTTTCTCTAATTGTTATATCGTGATTTCTCACAATAAAGAGAGATATTTCTTATTTCTTCATACGTGCCTCTGCCTTGCGCAAAGCGAAATCGTAGGCATCATAATAGTACTCAATGAAGTGCTTCCACAAAGCCTTCTCCGAAAGCTTCTCGGCATTCTTGCGGCACTTGTTCACCTGAGTCTTGGTGAAGCCTGAGTACTTAGCCACTGTATCCTTGATGGCATCAGCCACCTCTGAATAGTTGTAGTCTGTGCGCTTGATAACCTTCACACCATCCTCAATCTCGCTGTAGCTTCCCTTCTCTGAGTTTGCCCAAAGACCGAAGCCAGCCAAATCGGTTGTGATACAAGGAACCTTGAACGCCACTGCCTCCAATGGGGTGTAGCCCCATGGCTCATAATAAGAAGGATAGATGCAGAGGTCATTACCCAATACTACATCATAGTAACTCTTGTTGATGATACCATCATCGCCAGTCAGATAGCAAGGCAAGAAAATCAGCTTCACCTTGTCTTCCTTATTATTATGCATATTGAAGTACTTCAACATACCCAGCACATTATCATGGCTCATGTTGTGCAACCAGTGGGTAATCTCAGGGACCTCCAGAGGAGTATCAAACTTCTTGCCACTATTCAAACGATCCAGAAGATCCTGACGTGGATCACCTACCCAACCCGGTACATCGATGAATGCCAGAACATTCTTCTTCAGATTGCTGTCACGAAGCAAACGATTCATTGCCTCGATATAGACATCGATACCCTTATTGCGGAACTCGTAACGGCCACTAGTAGAAACAATGAGAGTTTCATCGTCCAGATCAGTACCCATCAAAGCATTAGCCACATCGAGCAGACGCTTTCTCGCTTCCTTGCGTTTCTTGGAGAATGTTGCAGCTTTAGGTACGAAACTATTATCAAATCCGTTAGGTAATACGAAGTCAACAGGCTTGTCGAGCAATTCCTTGCACTCATTGGCAGTAATATCGCTCACAGTAGTGAAACAATCCACATACTTAGCCGTTTGCTTTTCGATAGAATGCTTGCTTTCCATGTTAAGTTCCTGCGCCATCTGGTCGCCATTATAGGCAAAGAGATAGTCGTAAAGAGGTTTGTTGTTACCTGCGATACTACGACCGATGCTAGTAGCATGAGTAGTAAACACAGTTGCCACCTCCGGGAGATGCTTGTTTACATAAAGAACGCCAAGACCGGTCATCCATTCATTGCCATGATAGATAACCTTCTTACCCTTGCCCACTACATGCTTGTAGAAACTTTCCACAACCAATGCTGCAGCATAAGAGAACATCGATGCCTCATCATAATCGCCATAGGCATG